>CAWBEJ010000015.1:0-173017 GCA_963787805.1 uncultured Actinomycetota bacterium
TGGGCCGCTCGTCGTGGTGCTCGTCTCACTCACCACCCGTGGACTCGCCGACGCCGACGCCGTCGTCCAACGACTCCACGACGCGGTGGACGACCCAGGTGTGGACCGGCCCGATGTCGCGTATCCGCGCCGACCGGATCTCCGACTCGTCACCAGGGGAGGTCGGGGTGGAGCGGCGGTGGTCGACGACGTCGTGGTGCACCTGGGCGTCCCACACGTCGGTCACCTCCGGCATGACGGGGCCGTCCCGCGGGATGTCGAGCGCGGCCTCTTCCCCGGGACGAACCGGAACGCGGTGCGCCGCTGCGCCGACGCGGTGGCGGCCGTCGTCGACGACGTCGCCACCGCCTCGTGAGTGCTCGTGCGGAGCCGTTTCGACGGGACGTCGTGCGCTCGATCAGAGCAGGCGCGCCGCCGAGTCGGGCGGCGATCGAGCACCTCGCCGACGGGCATGCAGGCACTCTCGGCGACGACGGGCGCACGGCCGCGGTGACGGCACTGCTCGACCAGCTCGTCGGGATGGGGCCGCTCGCCCGTCTCGCGGCGGACGCCTCGGTCACCGACCTCCTCGTCAACGGTGATGGCACCGTGTGGGTCGACCGCGGGGCTGGTGTCGTGGAGGCGGGGATGCGCGTGCCACCCGACGACCTCCGTCCACTCGCGGTGCGCCTGGCGGGGCTCACCGGTCGACGTCTCGACGACGCCCAGCCCTGGGTCGACGGGCTGCTGCCGGGAGGGGTGCGCCTGCACGCGCTCCTGCCGCCCCTGGCGGACGGCGGTCCGCATGTCAGCCTGCGCTTCGCCCGCCAGCGGCCGGAGGGCGTGGAGACCCTCGTCGCGCTGGGTGCGGCCTCACCGGGAATGGCCGTGGTGCTGCGCGCCCTCGTCGACGCCAGGGTGTCGCTCGTCGTCAGCGGTGGGACGGGGGTGGGCAAGACGACCGTCCTGTCGGCCCTCCTCGCGGAGTGCGACCCGCAGGAGCGGCTCGTCCTCGTCGAGGACGTCCGCGAGCTGGATCCGCGACATCCGCACGTCGTCCGTCTCCAGGGCCGCTCGCCGAACGTCGAGGGCCGGGGAGCCGTGACCCTCGTCGACCTCGTCCGGCAGGCCCTGCGGATGCGTCCGGACCGCCTCGTCGTCGGGGAGGTGCGGGGGCCGGAGGTCCGCGAGCTGCTCGCCGCTCTCAACACCGGGCACGAGGGCGGCATGAGCACGGTGCACGCCAACGGGCCCGAGGAGGTCCCAGGGAGGATCGAGGCACTCGCGGCGCTCGCCGGCTTGCCACGCGCCGCCGTCCACGCGCAGCTGCGAGGGTCGCTCCAGGCGGTCGTCCACGTGAGCCGCCGAGGGGGAGTGCGGCACGTGGAGCGGGTCGGGGTCTTCGTCCCCGATCACGAGGACCGGGGAACGGTTCGAGTCGTCGTGGCCCTCGTGAGTGGGGAGGCGGGTCTCCGGCCGGGCCCGGGGCTCGAGCTTCTCCTCGACCTCGTCCCCATGTTGCGGTCCCTGCGCCGGGACGTCGGGTGCTGACGACGGCCGCGGTCATCCTCGGTGCGGCGGTGCTCGTCTGGCCGGTCCGGGGTCGGCTGCCGGGTGCCCCTGCCGGCCAGCGCCAGGTCCGCTCGGCCGGAACTCGATCGTCTCGCCTGCTGCGCCGCCGGGCTCACCGGCCACGCGACGGGGTGGACTGGGTGGCGGACTTCGCCGAGGTCGTCGCGGTCGGCCTGGAGGCGGGGCTCGACCTCGCGTCGGCGGCCCTCGCCTCGGCTCGTTCACCCACCGTCGTCTCCGGGGCGCCGTGGCTGGCGAGCCGCATCGAGGCGTCCGTCGCCGAGGGGACCGGGGTGGCTCCGGCTCTTCGCAGGCCCGGCGACGCGTCGGGGACGGACCCGGCTGATCTGGCGCTCCTCGTCGCCGCCTGGCAGCTCAGCGAGGTGGTGGGCGCGAGCGCGTCAGCCGTGACCGCCGCCGCTGCAGCCACGGTCCGGGACCGGCGTGCGGCGCGGGAGCGGACGGCGGCCGTCGTGGCGGGCCCGCGGGCCTCGATGTGGCTGCTGACGGCCCTGCCGATGGCGGGTCCAGCGGCCGGCGCGCTCGTTGGTGTCGGTCCGACGTCGCTCTACGGCTCCTCGGTGGCGGCGCTGTCGGCGTCCGTCGGTCTGCTCCTCACCGCCGTCGGCTGGTGGTGGGCTCGAGCGCTGCTGCGCCGCGCCGCGCGAGCCGGTGTCACCGAAGCGGGTCCGCCGTGATGCTCCTCGCGGCAGCCTTGGCGGCCTTGGGCATCCTCGTCTGGCCGGGACCCGGTCGAGTCCGCCCACAGCCTCGGGGCCGTGTCGCGGCGCCTGTGCGTCCGAACCGAGGGCACCGACCATCGAGGAGGCGGCCGCGGCCCTGACGCTCGTGGCCGCCGCTCTCCGCAGCGGCGTCGGCTCGGTGGAGGCGCTCGAGGCCGTCTCCGGCGTGGAGCCCGGACCTGCTGGACGCGACCTGGCGGTCGTCGCTGCCGCGCATCGGTGGGGAGAGCCGGTCGACCGGGCGTGGACGCACGTGGGTCCGGGCTGGACGGCGGCCGCCGTCGCCTGGCATGCCGCCCACGCTGCCGGTGCCGCGCCCGCCGCGCTCCTCGACGCCGCGGCCAGCCGGATGCGTGAGGCAGAGGTGCGCCGCGTGGAGGCGGCCGTCAGCCGTGCCGGAGTGCTGCTCGTGCTCCCGCTCGGGCTGTGCTTCCTGCCCGGGTTCGTGTGCACCACCGTGGGCCCGGTGGTGCTGCGGCTCCTGGGCGGACTCGGTGCGTGAGCCACGACATCGGCGGCTCGGGCTCCGAGGACCCGAGAGGGCGTCCACAGGGAGGGCGACCCGGGCCGGGGCCCCTGGAGCGTCCACAGGGGGCGCGGGCGTCACCCGGCGTCCACAGACGGCGGCCGATCACCCGGTGCTCCAGCGTGCGGCGAAGGTGGTCGCACGGCGCGAGAGCCGCGCCACTGACGGAGGGGAGATCGAGATGACGACGAGACTGGTCCGCCGGTCCCAGGGTCCGCGGGGTCCGGGGTCGGCAGGGTCGGCAGGGTCCGCTCGGCGGGGCGGCTCGTGCAGCGGGTCCGCCAGCTCGGGGAGGACGGAATGACGACGGCCGAGTATGCCGTCGGCACGGTGGCGGCGGTCGCCTTCGCCGCGCTGCTGCTGACGATCGTGCGGTCGGGACCGGTGAAGAGCGCGTTGTCGGGGATCATCGTCGGCGCGCTCGGCACGGGGTCGTGAGGGCGCGGCGCCGCAGGGAGGGGGGAGCGGCCACCGCCGAGCTGGCGGTGGCGCTTCCCAGCCTCGTGCTCGTCCTCGCGGTGGCCCTGGCAGCGCTGGACCTCGGTGTGGCGCAGGTGCGCTGCGTGGACGCCGCGCGGCTCGGCGCGCGGCTCCTCGCCCGGGGTGAGGCAGCCGGACCGGTTCTGCAGGAGGTCCGAGCCGCTGCCCCGGAGGGTGCTCAGGTGACCACCACCACCGGACCAGGGCGCGTGTCGGTGGTCGTGACAGGTCGCCCGCCGACGACCCTTGGGAGCCTCGGCATGGTCGCGGCTCCGTCCGCCACGGCCGTGGCCAGGCTGGAGGTGCCCCGATGAGAGGGTCGGGGCGCCGGTCCGAACGCGTTCCTCGCACGGCGACCCGGAGCGCCGAGGAGCGCGGGAGCGCCACGGTGCTCACCGTCGGGGCGATGGCGGTGCTCGTCGTGCTCCTGACCGGTGCCCTGCTCGTCGTGTCGGTCGTGCTCGACGTGCACCGTGCTCGTTCGGCGGCCGACCTCTCGGCGCTGGCGGCCGCTGGACCACTCCCCAGCGGGGCAGGGCCGAGCTGTGGGGACGGCAGATCCGTGGCGAGGGCCAACGGTGCCACCCTGACCCGATGCGGCGTGCTCCACGACGGTTCGGTGGAGGTTCGGGCGTCGGTGCCGCTGCGATGGTCGGCCCCGTGGGCCGGCATCCCGGACCGCGCCACCGCGGCGCGCCGCGCCGGCGTCGTGACCGGTGAGGTCGCGCGCGGCTCGGGCGAGCCCTTCGTGAAAGGGCTGCGCCTGCGGTCAGGTGGGACGGCCGTCGCGGTCGTGAGTCACCTGGTCACCGGCGTTCCGGTCAGCGGCGTCGCGAACCTCGGTGCCGTCGGCGCGGTGGGTACGGTCGTCGAGGCCGGCGTCCGGAGCCGTCTCCCGGCGTGCCGTGTCGGCCGAATGCCGTGCCTGCTCCACCCGGCCGTCGTCCGTCCGAAGGTCCGGGTCGTGTCCCAGCGCAGCGCTCTCGTCCTCGCGTCGGCGGCGGTCGTCGAGCAGCTGACGTTCGCGGATCGCGAACTCCTCCTTGAGCCGGCGCTCCTCCTCGATGCGGTGCGCTTCGGCGGCGGCCGCTGCCTCCTTGGCCTCGACGCGACGGCGCCTGGAGCGACGGAGCCCGCCCCGCATGAGTGCCCAACCGAGCCAGAAGACGGAGATGACGATCATCCCGGTCACGAGGAGGGTGAGGGGCGGCAGGCTCAGCGTGCCCCCGAGGACGTCGATGTCGACGGTGTCGGTGAGCTGGGCGGTGCCGGCGAAGAGGACGACGCCGGCGGCTGCCGCCAGCAGGACCAGGATGACGCCGAGAAGAACCATGCGTTCGACCCTAGCGAGCGCGAGGCGCCGACGACCCGCCATGGACAGGCGAGGTACGGCTCAGCCCCCGGGTGTTCACCCGTGCGGAGGTGGCGAGCGCGAGCTCCAGGACGGTGACGGCGCCGGCCTTGTCGAGCGGCTCGTTCCCGTTCCCGCACTTCGGCGACTGGACGCAGGCAGGGCAGCCGGTGGCGCAGGCGCAGCCGAGCACGGCGTCGCGGGTCGCGCGCACCCACGCCTCGAAGGCGCCGTACGCGCGCTCCGCGAATCCGGCGCCACCGGGGTACCCGTCGAAGACCATGATGGTGGGTTCGGCGGTGTCGGGGTGCAGCGCGGTGGAGACGCCCCCGACATCCCAGCGGTCCGACGTCGCGACGAGCGGCAGCATCCCGATGGCCGCGTGCTCGGCGGCGTGCAGGGCTCCCGGGATGGTCCTCTCGGGGACCCCGGCCGCGGCGAGCACGTCCTGAGGCACCGTCCACCACACCGCCTTGGTGGTCAGGGCACGCTCGGGCAGGTCGAGCGGGTGGGTCCCCAGCACCTCGCCCGATGGCAGGCGCCGCATGAACCCCGTGACCTGTGTCGTGACCCGCACGGTTCCGAAGGACACGTCCACCCGCGCCCGCCGGTCCGATCTCTCGCGGTCGAGGATGTCGAACCGGCTCACCGACTGGGCGTATGTCGACCAGCCAGGGTCACCCCGAACGACGTGGGCGGCGCGCGCCTCGAGGTCGAGGTCGGTCACCACCCAGGTCTCGCCCTGGTGCAGGTGCACCGCGCCGGTGTGCACCTGGGCATGGGAGGACGCCTCGTCGACCGTGCCGATGACCCGCCCGGTGCGCGCCTCCACGACGGCGACGACATCGGCGGCACCCCGCAGCGAGATGTGGTCGGCCGGTCGGTCGTCGCGCGCCCAGAACCATCCGGACGGGCGACGTCGCAGGATGCCCCTCGCCACGAGGGCGTCGAGCAGCCGGCCGGTGTCGGGCCCGAACATCGGCAGGTCGCTCTCGCCCAACGGCAGCTCCGCGGCGGCGGCGGCGAGATGCGGCGCGAGCACGTGGGGGTTGAAGGGGTCCATGACCGTGGCCTCGACCGGTTCGCCGAACACCGCGTCGGGGTGACGCACGAGGTAGGTGTCGAGCGGGTCGTCGGCGGCGACGAGCACCGCGAGCGACTCCTCGCCGGAGCGTCCGGCCCGCCCCGCCTGCTGCCACAGGCTCGCCCGGCGCCCGGGCCAACCGGCCATGACGACGGCGTCGAGCCCGCTGACGTCGATGCCGAGCTCCAGCGCGTTCGTCGCCGCGAGGCCGCGCACGGACCCGTCCCGGAGACCCCGCTCGAGCTGCCGACGGTCCTGCGGAAGGTAGCCGCCACGGTAGGCGGCGACGCCCCGGGCCCGTTCAGGGTCGTCCTGCTCAACCTGACGTCGCGCGTTCGCCGCCAGCGCCTCCACCCCGGCACGGCTGCGAGCGAAGGCGACGGCCTGCACCCCGTCGAGCACCAGCCGGGCGAGGATGTCGGCAGCCTCGGTCGTGGCCGAGCGCCGCCGTCCTCCCTCGGTCGAGGGCTCCCACAGCGCGAACGTCATCGCGCCACGCGGCGACCCGTCGTCGGTCACGGCCGTGACCGGCATCCCGATGAGGCGTGAGGCGTGGGTGGCCGGCTCGCTCACCGTGGCCGAGGCCAGGACGAAGGTGGGCGAGGCGCCGTAGCGAGCGGCTACCCGGCGCAGTCGGCGGATCACGGAGGCGACGTGCGACCCGAAGACCCCCCGGTAGACGTGGCACTCGTCGACGACGACGTACCGGAGCGACCGCAGGAAGCGCGACCACCGCTCGTGCCCGGGGAGGAGGGAGTGGTGCAGGAGGTCGGGGTTGGTGAGGACGACGTTGGCGTGGTCGCGGATCCACCGACGCTCGTCGGTCGGGGTGTCCCCGTCGTACGTCGCCGCGCGGACCCCGGGGACCGCCAGCGTCTCGATCCTCGAGAGCTGGTCGGCGGCAAGCGCCTTCGTCGGCGCGAGGTAGATCGCCGTGGCCCCTCGGCCACCCGCCGACTGCGCGCCCTCGCTCGCTGCGGTGAGGACAGGTGCCAGGTACCCGACGCTCTTGCCGGACGCGGTCCCCGTGGCGAGGACGACGTGCCGGCCGGTCTCCGCGAGGTCGATCGCCGAACGCTGGTGCGTCCACGGCCGATCCATCCCGGCGGCCAGGAAGGCCGACAGCACCGCGGGCGCGAGCGTGGTGGGCCACTCCGCCAGTCGCGCGGGCCGGGCAGGCACGCGCTCGACGTGGAGAAGGGGCGCACCCCTCGTCCGCGCTGTCAGCAAGGCCAAGTGCTGGGCAGGAGTGGACACTGCCGTTACGGTAATCCTGCATCCCGACAATCACGACGGGTCCATGACCTGCAGCATTCAAGAGGAGCCACGCCCGTGGAGCTGTCCGTGACCACGTCACGCCACGACGACGTCAGTGTCGTCACGGTCGTCGGAGAGGTGGACGTCTACACCGCCGCCCAACTTCGTGCCGCACTCGACGAGGAGATCGCCGCCGGGCATGCACAGCTCGTGGTCGACCTCGACGAGGTGTCCTTCCTGGACTCCACCGGGCTCGGGGTCCTCGTCGGGCGGCTCAAGCTGGTCCGCAACCACTCCGGCTGGCTGAGGATCGTGTGTTCCAACGAGCGGATCCTGCGGGTCTTCCGGATCACCGGCCTCGACAAGGTGTTCGGGATCCACGACTCCCTGGAGAACGCCCTCGCGGCGTGACGTCGCCGCGACCAGTGTGCAGCCACCCCCCGGGTGACCTGCGTCACCGTGCGTCCGGTGGGGCGCTCGCCACCCGCGCCCGGTAGGGTGCGCCCGGGCGTCCCTGCCCATCGGCGTGACCTTCGCCCGGGGACGCGAAGACACCCGTCAAGGAGGATGGAATGGCACCCCTCGCACTCGTTTCCGCCGAGTCGAGCTCTGCCCTGGAACTGGCCGGCACGAACCTGACGCTCGTCGTCACCGTCGCGGCCATCGCGATCGTGGCGCTGGTCATGGGGTTCGTGTTCCGCCGCCAGGTGCTCGCGGCAGACCCCGGCACCGAGAAGATGCAGGAGATCGGCGCGGCCGTCGAGGAGGGGGCCCAGGCCTACCTCTCACGGCAGTTCAAGACCCTGGCGATCTTCGTGGTGCTCGTCTTCGGTCTGCTGCTCCTGCTCCCGGCGGACACCGGCTCCGTGCGCTGGGGGCGCTCGGGCTTCTTCATCGTGGGAGCGCTCTTCTCCGCCGCGATCGGCTACCTCGGCATGAGCCTGGCGGTCAAGGCCAACGTCCGGGTGGCCAGCGCGGCGCGTCACGAGGGGGGTCGTGACCTCGGGATGCGCATCGCCTTCCGCACCGGTGGCGTGGTCGGTATGGCGACGGTCGGCCTGGGCCTGCTCGGTGCCGCCGTCGTCGTCATCCTCTACGAAGGCGACGCCCCCACCGTCCTCGAGGGCTTCGGCTTCGGAGCCGCGCTCCTCGCGATGTTCATGCGTGTCGGCGGCGGCATCTTCACCAAGGCAGCCGACGTCGGCGCCGACCTCGTCGGCAAGGTCGAGGCCGGCATCCCCGAGGACGACCCCCGCAACGCCGCGACGATCGCCGACAACGTCGGTGACAACGTCGGCGACTGCGCCGGCATGGCGGCCGACCTCTTCGAGTCGTATGCCGTGACCCTCGTGGCCGCGCTCATCCTCGGCTCGGTCGCCTTCGGCGAATACGGCCTCGTCTTCCCGCTCATCGTCCCCGCGATCGGTGCCGTCACCGCCCTGCTCGGTGTCTACATCACCAAGGCCCGCCCGGGTGAGAACGCCCTCAAGGCGATCAACCGCGGCTTCTACATCGCGGCGACCGTGTCGGCCGTGCTCTCGGGCATCGCCGCCTACATCTACCTGCCGTCGACCTTCCAGGAGCTCGGCGCATCCGACGAGAGCATCAACGCCCTCAGCGGCGACCCGCGCCGTGCGGCGTTCCTCGCGGTGGTCATCGGCATCGTCCTCGCCGGGGTCATCCTCTGGCTCACGGGGCACTTCACCGGCACCGACAAGCGCCCGACCCTCGACGTCGCGCGGACCTCCCTCACCGGCCCCGCCACCGTCGTCCTCTCGGGCATCGGCGTGGGCCTCGAGTCCGCGGTGTACACGGCCGCGATCATCGCCGGCGCCGTCTACCTCGCGTTCCTGCTCGGCGGCGGCTCGGTGGCACTGGCCCTGTTCCTCGTCGCGCTCGCCGGATGCGGTCTGCTGACGACCGTCGGGGTCATCGTCGCGATGGACACCTTCGGCCCGGTCTCGGACAACGCCCAGGGGATCGCGGAGATGTCCGGCGACGTCGACGCGGAGGGGGCCCAGATCCTCACCGAGCTCGACGCCGTCGGCAACACGACGAAGGCCATCACCAAGGGCATCGCGATCGCCACGGCGGTGCTCGCGGCGACCGCCCTGTTCGGCTCCTACAACAACGCGTGGCAGGGCGAGGTGCAGCGGATCGCCGACGCGGGTGGGCTCACCGAGGCGCCGGAGCGCCGCATCCAGCTGATGTTCGACCTCCAGGTCGTCACGCCGAGCGTCCTCGTCGGCGTTCTCATCGGCGCGGCGGTCGTCTTCCTCTTCTCGGGTCTGGCCATCAACGCGGTGACGCGGGCCGCCGGTGCCATCGTCTTCGAGGTGCGTCGCCAGTTCCGCGAGCACCCCGGGATCATGGACTACACCGAGAAGCCGGAGTACGGCCGAGTCGTCGACATCTGCACGCGCGACTCCCTGCGGGAGCTCGCCACGCCCGGTCTGCTCGCCGCCCTCATGCCGGTCGCCGTCGGCTTCGGCCTGGGCATCGGCCCACTCGCCGGGTTCCTGGCCGGCGCCATCGGCGCCGGTGCTCTGATGGCGGTGTTCCTCGCGAACTCCGGCGGGTCGTGGGACAACGCGAAGAAGATCGTCGAGGACGGCGCGCACGGCGGCAAGGGCTCCGAGGCGCACGCCGCGACCGTCATCGGCGACACCGTCGGCGACCCGTTCAAGGACACCGCCGGCCCGGCCATCAACCCGCTCCTCAAGGTGATGAACCTCGTGTCGGTGCTCATCGCCCCCGCGATCGTCGCCCTCACCCTCGGCGACGGTGCGTCAGGGCCGCTCCGCTACGGCATCGCCGCGGTGGCCTTCGTCATCGTCATCGCCGCCGTCGCCTACTCCAAGAGCAAGGACATCGGCATCGGCGGCGACCACGACCCCGACGCCGCCCTGGCGCAGGAGCCGCACCCCGCCCAGGTCTGACAGCGGCGCACGTCGTGGGGCCGGGTTCCGCTGGGACCCGGCCCCCACGGCACCCGGCCCCGTGAGGGGACGGCATACGCTCGTCCTCGATGAGCGCCTCCACGCCCCGCGTCGACCCCGACCTCCTGCCCGCCCTGCGTGCCGACCTCGTCGGGTCCCGGTTCACGGTCGCCGGCGTCACCGAGCTCCTCGGGCCGATGGCCTCGGCCGCGCTCGACCGGGCGCAGGCCCTTCCCGCGCAGCGCGTCACGGCCGTCTCCGACGAGCCCTGCGCGACGCTCGTCCGGCTCTTCACCCTGGGAGACCCGGTCGACGTCCGCGAGGCCGCCGCCGCGCTGCCGACCCTGGGCGTCGACGGCGCGGTCGCGCTCGGCCTGGTCGCGCCAGAGGGTGACGCCGTCGTCGCGCTGTGCGACGTGCGTCCGTATGCCGCGGACGGCGTGGACTGGTGGGTCGCCTCCGACCTCGGCGAGCTCGCGACCGGCTCACCACTGCACCGCGAGCACGTGCTGGGCATCGGTGGCGCGTCGGCGACGCTGGCCTCGTGGACGCCGAGGCCCCACGTCGAGCGCGCCCTCGACGTCGGCACCGGCTCCGGGGTGCAGGCGCTGCACCTCGACACACACGCCGACGAGGTCGTCGTGACCGACCTGTCGGCGCGCGCCCTCGCCTACGCGCGGTTCACCGCGGCCCTCGACGAGGCGGAGTGGGACGTGCGGGCCGGCTCGATGCTCGACCCGGTCGCCGGAGAGCGTTTCGGCCTCGTCGTGAGCAACCCGCCGTTCGTCATCACACCCCGCTCGGGTGCCGTGCCGCTCTTCGAGTACCGGGACGGGGGAGCGGCCGGCGACGAGGTGGTCGCCGACCTCGTCGGGGCCGTCGGGGAGCATCTCGAGCCCGGCGGCATCGCCCAGTTCCTCGGGAACTGGGAGGTTCCCCGCGGCGCGACGTGGACCGAGCGGGTCGGTGCATGGCTCGACGGCACCGGCCTGGACGCGTGGGTCGTGCAGCGTGAGGTCCAGGACCCGGCGGAGTACGCCGAGACGTGGGCGCGCGACGGCGGGCACCATCCCGGCACGGCCGACTTCAACACCATGTACGCCGCCTGGCTGGACGACTTCGCGGCCCGTCACGTCGAGGCGATCGGGTTCGGCGTGCTCACCCTGCAGCGCCCGCGCACGGAGCGGCCACCATGGGTCGACCTCATGGACGTGCCGTGGCCGGTGGAGTCCCCGATGGGGCCGGCCATCCTGGCCGGGCTCGACGCGCGCACGTGGCTCGCGGAGCACGACGACGCCGCGGTGCTCGAGGTGCCCTGGCGGTGCGCCCACGGACGTCCACGAGGAGCGGCACACCGTTCCCGGTGCGGCCGATCCCACCGTGATCCTCCTGCGCCAGGGGGGCGGCCTGCGCCGGAACCTCACCCTCTCGACGGTCACCGCCGCCTTCGCCTCCGTCTGCGACGGCGACCTCGCCGCGGGTGCCGCCGCGGCCGCGATCGCCGGCCTGCTCGACCTCGAGGAGGCGGCGGTGCGTGCCGAGATCGCCGCGTTCGTCCGGGACGCCGCCAAGGACGGCCTGCTCGTCCGGGAACGTCCCGACCTCACAGGAGGGCGGAAACCGCTTGTGAGTGAGCACTCACTCATTTAAGGTGGTGCGGGTGACCCCCCGCGCCCCCGCCCTGAGCCCCGAGGAGCGACGCGCGTCGCTCATCGAGGTGACACTTCCCCTCCTGCGCGAGCACGGCGCGACGGTGACCACCCGACAGGTCGCCGAGGCCGCCGGTGTCGCGGAAGGGACCGTCTTCCGTGCCTTCGGGAGCAAGGATGAGCTCGTGCACGCTTGTGCCGCAGCGGCGTTCGACACGACACAGGCCCTTGACGAGCTTCGCTCGGTGGACCGGTCACGTCCCCTGGAGGACCGCCTCGTCGCAGCCGTCACGGTGATGCAGCAGCACGTCGAGCGGCTCATCGGCATGATGGCCGTGCTGCACTCGTCGGGCTTCACCCCGCCCGCTCACGCCCGCCCGGTCCGGCGCACGTCGGATCCGGAGATCGACGCGGCGCTCGTCGAGCTCATCGGGGACGACGCCGCCACCCTGCGGCTGCCGGCCGAGGACGTCGTCAACCTCCTGGCCCACCTCACGCTCTCGAGCGTCCACCCGATGTTCCCGACCCGCCCTCTCACGCCGGGCGACATCGTCTCCGTCGTCCTCGACGGCACCCGGAGGTCCCGCTGATGCTCTACCGCCTCACCCGCACCTACCTCACGCCGTATGCCGTCCCGCTCGCCGTTCTCCTGGTCCTCCAGCTCGTGGCGACGCTCGCCTCGCTGTACCTGCCCAGCCTCAACGGACGCATCATCGACGAGGGCGTGGCCGTGGGCGACACGGCGTTCATCCTCCGGGCCGGCGCCGTCATGCTCGTCGTGTCCCTCGTGCAGGTGGCGGCGACCATCGCCGCCACCCGGATCGGCGCACAGACCTCGGCATCCCTCGGGCGCGACGTGCGGTCCTCGGTCTTCCGCCGCGTGGGGCAGTTCTCCGCCCAGGAGCTGTCCCGGTTCGGTGCGCCGACGCTGATCAGCCGGAGCACCAACGACGTGACCCAGGTCCAGCAGGTGACCTACATGTTCCTCGCGATGATGGTCTCCGCGCCGCTCATGATGGTCGGGGGCATCTTCATGGCGCTGCGCGAGGACGCCGGTCTCTCCTGGCTGGTCGCCGTCGCGGTGCCGGCGCTCGCCGTCGCCGTGGGGCTCATCATCGTCCGGATGGTCCCGCACTTCCGGGCCATGCAGAAGTCGGTCGACTCGGTGAACCGCATCCTGCGCGAGCAGATCACCGGCGTGCGGGTCGTGCGGGCCTTCGTCCGCGAGGACGTCGAGCGGGAGAGGTTCGCGGTCGCCAACCGCACCTACACGGGGACGGCCCTCGCCGTCGGAAAGCTCATGGCCCTGGCGTTCCCCGTGGTCACGGTCATCTTCAACGCCTCGACGGTGGCGGTCCTCTGGTTCGGTGCCCTGCGGATCGAGGACGGCGACATGCAGATCGGCTCGCTCACCGCATTCATGGCGTATCTCATCCAGATCCTCATGTCGGTGATGATGGCCACCTTCATGTCGATGATGATCCCTCGGGCGACCGTCTCCGCCGCGCGGATCCAGGAGGTGCTCGGCACGGAGTCCTCCGTCCACGCGCCCACCGACCCCGTCGCCATCCCGCGCGGGCCCGTCTCGGTCGAGCTGAGCGGCGTGACGTTCGCGTACCCCGGCGCCGAGGCGCCGGTGCTGCGCGAGGTCTCGCTGCGCGCGGCACCCGGGACGACGACGGCCGTCGTGGGGTCGACCGGCGCGGGCAAGACCACGCTGCTCGGCCTCGTGCCGCGCCTGCACGACGTGACGTCCGGGAAGGTCCTCGTCGGTGGCGTCGACGTCCGTGACGCGGACCCCGAGGACCTGTGGTCGCACATCGGCCTCGTCCCCCAACGCCCCTACCTGTTCAGCGGCACGGTCGCCTCGAACCTGCGCTACGGCGACCCGGAGGCACGCGACGACGAGCTCTGGGAGGCGCTGCGCGTCGCGCAGGCGGAGGACTTCGTCCGCGCGATGCCACAGGGTCTGGAGTCGCCGATCGCCCAGGGAGGAACCAATGTCAGCGGCGGTCAGCGCCAGCGGCTCGCGATCGCCCGGGCGCTCGTGAGCAAGGCGGGCGTCTACCTCTTCGACGACGCGTTCTCGGCCCTGGACGTCGCCACGGACGCTCGACTGCGCGCCGCCCTGCGACCCGTGACCCGCAACGCGGTTGTCCTCGTCGTCGCCCAGCGGGTGTCGACGATCATCCACGCGGACCAGATCGTCGTCCTCGACGGGGGGGTCGTCGTGGGACGTGGCACGCACCAGCAGCTCCTCGACACGTGCCCCACCTATGTCGAGATCGTCGAGAGCCAGCAGGCGATGGAGGACGCGGCATGAGCGAGCTCAAGACCGCGGAGGAGAAGGCCGCCGAGGAGCGACGGGGCCCGGCGGCCGTCCGCCGCGGTGGGCCGCCGCACGCCACCATCGGGATGCCGGCGGAGAAGTCGCAGGACTTCGTCCCGTCCGCGAAGCGCGTGCTCCGCCTCATGGACCCAGAGCGGGTCATCGTGTGGGCCGTCGTGGCCCTGGCGGTCGGCAGCGTCCTCCTCAACGCCATCGGCCCCAAGATCCTCGGCACGGCGACGGACCTCGTCTTCGCCGGGGTCTTCGGCAGCCAGATCCCCGCCGGCGTGACCCAGGAGCAAGCGGCCGAGGAGCTGCGTGCCCGTGGCGAGGACCGGGTCGCCGAGATGCTCGCGGCGATGGACTACGTGGTCCCCGGCCAGGGCATCGACTTCCCGGCGCTCGGGCGGGTGCTGCTCGTCGTGCTGGGAATCTACGTCGTGGCCGCGCTGCTGCAGCTGCTCCAGGGCCGGCTGCTCACCGGCGCGGTGAACCGGACGATCTTCCGGCTCCGCCGGGACGTCGAGGACAAGCTCAACCGGCTCCCGCTGCCGTACTTCGACGGGCAGCCGCGCGGTGAGCTGCTCAGCCGGGTCACCAACGACATCGACAACGTCGCGCAGAGCCTCCAGCAGACCCTGAGCCAGCTCCTCACCTCCCTCCTCACGGTCGTCGCGATGGTGTCGATGATGGTGTGGATCTCCCCCCTGCTCGCCGTCATCGCCCTCGTGACGATCCCCGTGACGATGGCCGTGACGGGCGCGATCGGCAAGCGGAGCCAGGGGCACTTCGTCCAGCAGTGGAAGAGCACCGGCGAGGTGAACGGCGTGGTCGAGGAGACCTTCACCGGGCACGAGCTCGTCAAGGTCTTCGGCCGGCAGGCCGAAGCCGACCGCGAGTTCGCGGTCCGCAACGACGCCCTCCACCACGCGAGCTTCCGGGCCCAGTTCATCAGCGGCAGCATCATGCCGACGATGATGTTCATCGGGAACCTCAACTACGTGGTCATCGCCGTCATCGGCGGACTCCGCGTCTCGAGCGGCGCGATGAGCCTCGGTGACGTCCAAGCCTTCATCCAGTACTCGCGGCAGTTCACCCAGCCGCTGACCCAGGTGGCCTCGATGGCCAACCTCATGCAGAGCGGGGTCGCCTCCGCCGAGCGGGTCTTCGCGGTCCTCGACGCGCCGGAGCAGGATCCGGACACCGCCTCGGCGGTCGTCGTCGGAGGCACGCGTGGGCGGGTCGCGTTCGAGGACGTCTCGTTCTCCTACCGCGCCGACGCCCCGCTCATCGAGCACCTCGACCTCGTCGTCGAGCCCGGCCAGACCGTGGCGATCGTCGGGCCCACAGGTGCAGGCAAGACGACCCTGGTCAACCTCATCCTGCGGTTCTACGAGCTGGACGGTGGGCGAATCACCCTCGACGGTGTCGACATCACCGACCTGACCCGCCACGACCTGCGCTCGCGGATCGGCATGGTCCTCCAGGACACGTGGCTGTTCGGCGGGACCATCCGCGAGAACATCGCGTACGGCCGACCCGACGCGACCGACGACGAGGTCCTGGAGGCAGCGCGAGCCACCTACGTCGACCGGTTCGTCCACGCCCTCCCCGACGGCTACGAAACCGTGCTCAACGCCGAGGCGGACAACATCAGCGCCGGTGAGCGGCAGCTCATCACGATCGCCCGCGCCTTCCTCGCCGCGCCGTCGCTGCTGATCCTCGACGAGGCCACGTCGTCGGTCGACACCCGCACCGAGCTGCTCGTCCAGCACGCCATGTCGGCACTGCGCTCGGACCGCACGAGCTTCGTCATCGCCCACCGCCTCTCGACCATCCGCGACGCCGACGTCATCCTCGTCATGGAGGAGGGCCGGATCGTCGAGCGCGGGTCGCACGCGGAACTGCTCGCCGCGGGAGGTCCGTTCGCCGCCCTGTACGCCGCGCAGTTCGCGGGGGCGGCCACCGACATCGACGAGACCGGCTCCGCGGAGGCGCAACTCGCGCGTCCGCTCGGACGGTGAGGCACGCACTGCTCCGTTAGCGTGACCGCCACGCCACCGGGCGGTGGTGCTCTCGACGGGGAGGGTGGCAGTGGTCGAGCGGGTTGCGCGCACGGGTGAGATGACGACGGTGGGCGACCTCCCGGCATACCGGACGATGCCGACGGGAAAGGGCCCGTGGCCCGGCATGGTGCTCGTGCACGAGGCCTTCGGCATCGACGACGTCATGCGCCGAGCCGCGGACCGGGTGGCGGCGATGGGGTACGTCGTCCTCGCGCCGGACCTGCTGTCGCGCGGGCGCCGCACGGCCTGTCTCGCTGCGAACGTTCCGCGCCCTGCGGCGGGGACACGGCCAGGCGTTCGACGACATCGCAGCGGCGAGGGCCGCGGTGGTCACGCACCCGTCGTGCTCCGGCGCGGTGGGTGTCATCGGCTTCTGCATGGGCGGGGGCTTCGCCCTCGTGCTCGCGGGACGGCCGGGATGGGATGTGTCCGTGGTCAACTACGGCGCCCTGCCCGACGACCCGTCGGTGCTCGACGGAGCCTGTCCGGTCGTGGCCAGCTACGGCGGGCGGGACCGCTATCTCTCCGGAGCCGCGGAGAAGCTGGACAACGCCCTGCGGGACAGGGGTATCGCGCACGACGTCAAGGAGTACCCGGACGCGGGCCACTCCTTCCTCAACGACGAGGACAACCAGCCCTGGTACGTGGCGCCGGTCAGCCGGGTCCTCCTGCGCACCGGGCCGGAGCCGGCCTCCGCGGAGGACGCATGGGGTCGCATCGAGGTCTTCCTCGAGACCCATCTCCGCCGGTGACCAGCGCCCGGGAGGCCCGACCGGAGGACGTCAGGCGAACTGCCAGGAGCGCTTGCTGAGGCCGTACCAGAAGCCGTCGATGACGCTGTCGGCGTCGACACCGCCGGAGGCGGAGGCCGCGCCGAGGGACACGAAGAGCGGCGCCCAGTGCTCCGTGCGCGGATGGGCCTCGCGTGCCGCGGGGGCCTTGGCGAGGAAGTCGAGCACCGCGTCGACGTCACCCTTGCCGACCGCCTCGGCGGCCCAGTTGTCGAACTCGGCCGAGGGCGTCGGCGGCGGCGCGTCGGAGGGCGCACCGGGGTTGAACCAGCGCAGGTTGTGCGTCGTGAACCCGGACCCGACGATGAGCACGCCCTCCTCGCGGAGGGGGGCCAGACGCTCGCCCAGCGCGAACAGCCGGTGCGGGTCGAGGGTCGGCATCGACAGCTGGAGCACCGGGACGTCGGCTTCCGGGAACATCTCCTTGAGCGGCACGTAGGCCCCGTGGTCGAGCCCGCGAGCCGGGTCCTCGTGCAGCGTCTCGCCCGCCCCGGAGAGCAGGCCCGCGACCGATCGCGCGAGCTCCGGAGCGCCCGGGGCGTCGTAGGTCACCTCGTAGTAGCGCTGCGGGAAGCCCCAGAAGTCGTAGTACAGGGGCACGTCGCCCGTCGTGGCCGAGACGGCGATCGGGGCGAGCTCCCAGTGCGCGGAGACGATGAGCACGGAGCTGGGGCGGCTCAGTGCGCCCGACCACCGGGACAGCTCGGAGGTCCACGTCGCGTCGTCGGCGAGCGGCGGGGCACCGTGGCTGAGGTAGAGGACCGGCTGCCGGGTCGGCGTGGCAGTGCTGGACATCACGTCTCCTTCGCAAGGTAGTACAACATTCAACCATATGACCCGGTGGATATTCCGCTCGACGGCGGCGCGCCCTCCATGGTGTCCTGAACGGGTGCCGCCCGCCACGAGTTCAGACCACGTGCCGCCCGCCACGAGTCCGGAGCACGTGCCGAGGGGGCCCGGCGGCGACCATCCCCACGTCTCGCTCGTCGAGATCACGCCGGACATCGAGGACGCCGTCCGCGCCCTGCGAGTGGCCCCCGGCCAGGAGCACTTCGTCTCCAGCGTGGCCCACTCGTTCGTCGAGGCGGCACAGGAGCCCGAGGGCAAGCCCTGGCCCCGTGCCGTGCTGGTCGACGACGAGCCCGCCGGCTTCCTCATGATGAGCTGGAACGTCGAGCCGGCCCCTGGCCTGCACGGTCCGTACTTCCTCTGGAAGCTCCTCGTCGACGAGCGCCACCAGCGCCGAGGCATCGGCCGCGCCGCCCTCGCGCTGCTGTGCCAGGACGTCCTGGACGACGGCGGAAGCGAGCTGCTCACGAGCTGCGTCCCCGGGCCAGGGTCGCCGCAGCCCTTCTACGAGGGGTTCGGGTTCGTGCCCACCGGTGAGGTCGACGAGGGAGAGGTGGTCCTGCGCCTCGATCTCAGCGGGTTCGGCACCGGTGCACCACCGAGGCCATGACCGCCACCTTTGTCGGCATCCACACCGGGTCCTTCTCCACACCGGCCGCGGGCAACCCCACGGTCGTCATGGTCGAGGCCGCCTACCGTCACCACGGCATCGACGCGCGCTACCTCAACTGCGACGTGACGTCCGGTGCCCTCCGCGCCGCCGTTGCGGGGACGCGGGCGATGGGCTGGGCGGGCTTCAACTGCTCGCTTCCGCACAAGGTCGCGGTCCTCGACCACCTGGACCGCCTCGCCGAGTCGGCAGCGGTGATCGGAGCGGTCAACACCGTCGTGGCCACCGACGGACACCTCGTCGGGCACAACACCGACGGCCAGGGCTTCGTCGAGTCGCTCCGCACCGTCGTCGACCCGGCCGGGCTCGACGTGGTCGTCCTGGGAGGGGGTGGTGCTGCCCGAGCGGTCGCCGTCGAGACGGCGCTCGCCGGTGCTGCCCGAGTCACCGTCGTCAACCGGACCGAGCGGCGCGGCGCCGAGCTCGCCAGGCTCGTCACCGCCGGGACAGGCGTGCCCGCGGCATCCGTGCCCTGGGACCGGCCGTATGCCGTGCCTGCCGGAACCGACGTCGTGGTGCACGCGACGTCGGTGGGCTTCGGCGACGGCGACGCGATGGTCGCGCTCGAGCTCGAGAGCCTGCGCGAGGGCCTGGTGGTCGCCGACGTCGTCGTCTCCCCACCGCGCACCGCGCTCCTGCGCGCCGCTGAAGGACGCGGTGCGACGACGCTCGACGGGCTCGGGATGCTCGTGGGCCAGGGCGCCCTCGCGGTGCGGCACTGGACCGGCGTCGACCCGGACCGGGACGTCATGCGGACCGCCGCGGCGGCGGCGCTGGGGATCTGACGGGTGGCCGGGTTGCACGGATGAGCCACCCGGGCGCTACCGTCGTGCGCGTCCCCCACGTCGGAGCAGCGACGAATCCGCTGCACGTGGCCGGACGGATCGGACAGGTGCACCCGTGAGCCCAGGACGCAAGCTCGTCATCGTCGAGTCCCCCGCGAAGGCGCGGACCATCGCCGGCTACCTCGGCAGCGACTGGGACGTCGAGGCGTCGGTGGGGCACATCCGCGACATCCCGACGCCGAGCGAGATGCCGGCGGAGATCAAGAAGGGGCCCTTCGGCAAGTTCGGGGTGAACATCGAGGACGACTTCGACCCCTTCTACGTCGTCGACGCCGACAAGAAGAAGAAGGTCCGCGAGCTCAAGGCCCTGCTCAAGGACGCCGACGAGCTCTATCTCGCCACGGATGAGGACCGCGAGGGCGAGGCCATCGCCTGGCACCTGCTCGAGACGCTGCAGCCCACGGTGCCGGTCAAGCGGATGGTCTTCCACGAGATCACGAAGGAGGCGATCCAGCGGGCCGCCAACACGACTCGGGACGTCGACACGCGCCTCGTCGACGCGCAGGAGACCCGGCGCATCCTCGACCGTCTCTACGGCTACGAGGTGAGCCCGGTGCTCTGGCGCAAGGTCAAGGCCGGACTGTCCGCCGGCCGGGTCCAGTCCGTCGCGACGCGGCTCGTCGTCGAGCGTGAGCGCGAGCGGATGGCCTTCCGCTCGGCGAGCTACTGGGACGTCGACGCCGAGCTCACCCCGGACGCGGAGGCGAACCTCTTCACCGCGCGCCTCACCGGGGTGGACGGCCGCAAGGTCGCCACCGGCAGGGACTTCGCCGACGACGGCACGCTGACGAACGCCAAGGCCACCCAGCTCGACGAGGTGGCTGCGACCGGCATCGCGAACGCCCTTCGGGCCGCCGACGTCCGGGTCGCCGAGGTCTCGGAGAAGCCGTACACGAGGCGCCCGAGCGCGCCGTTCACGACGAGCACCCTCCAGCAGGAGGCCTCCCGCAAGCTGCGGCTCAACAGTCGCAACGCCATGCGCGTCGCCCAGCGCCTGTACGAGAACGGCTACATCACCTACATGCGCACCGACAGCACCACCTTGTCGGATGCCGCGCTCGCCGCCGCGCGCCAGCAGGCCCGCGACCTCTACGGGGCGGACTACGTGCCCGACGCACCGCGTCACTACGAGCGCAAGGTGAAGAACGCCCAGGAGGCACACGAGGCCATCCGCCCGGCGGGCGACCGCTTCCGGACCCCGGCCCAGGTGGCCGGCGAGCTGCGCGGGGAGGACCACGCCCTGTACGAGCTCATCTGGAAGCGCACCATCGCCTCGCAGATGGCCGACGCCCGCGGCTCGACGGCATCCGTGCGGCTCGGCGCGACCCTCGACGAGGGTGCCCCGGCCCGGACGGTCGAGCTCTCCGCGAGCGGCACCGTCATCACCTTCCGCGGTTTCCTCGCCGCGTACGAGGAGGGCCGTGACGAGCGCCAGGCGGCCCGCCGCAAGGACGAGGCGGAGGAGGAGCGCCGCCTCCCACGGCTGGGCGAGGGCGCGCTGCTCCGGGTCGTTCGCACCGAGGCGCTCGGCCACGAGACGTCACCACCGCCGCGCTACACCGAGGCGACCCTCGTCAAGGCCATGGAGGAGAAGGGCATCGGTCGCCCGTCGACCTACGCGTCGACGATCGGCACCATCCAGGACCGCGGCTACGTGAGCAACCGGGGCTCGGCGCTCGTGCCCAGCTGGTTGGCGTTCGCCGTGACACGGCTCATGGAGGAGCACTTCTCGCGGCTCGTGGACTACGACTTCACCGCCTCGATGGAGGAGGACCTCGACGCCATCGCCCGTGGTGACCAACAGCGTGCCGCGTGGCTACGACGGTTCTACTTCGGTGACGAGGCGACCTCGGCCGAGGGCCTGCGGGATCTCGTGGCCGACCTCGGGGACATCGACGCGCGCGCCATCTCCACGATCGACATCGGCGAGGGCATCGTCGTGCGGGTCGGCCGCTACGGCCCGTACGTCGAGGAGGTCGTGCCCGCGGGTGTCGACCCGACGACCGGCGAGGTCACCGACGCCGGCGGGTATGCCGCCGCGGCTCTCCCCGACGCCCCGGCGGCGCCGCGCCGTGCCACGATCAGCGACGAGATCGCCCCGGACGAGCTCACCCCGGCGATGGCGCGCGAGCTGCTCGAGACGGCAGCCGACGACGGCCGGGTGCTCGGGCAGGACCCGGTGACGGGGCACGACGTCGTGGCGAGGGCCGGCCGGTACGGGCCCTACGTCACCGAGGTGCTGCCCGACGCCGACGACGCGTCGCCCCGACGGGGCAAGGCCGCCAAGGTCAAGCCGCGCACGGCATCCCTGTTCAAAGACATGGACCTGGCGACGATCGACCTCGACACGGCCCTGCGGCTCCTCTCGCTCCCGCGGGTCGTCGGCGCGGATCCCGAGACAGGGGAGGAGATCACCGCCCAGAACGGCCGATACGGTCCCTACCTCAAGAAGGGCAGCGACTCCCGGTCCCTCGAGACCGAGCAGCAGCTGTTCGAGGTCACCCTGGAGCAGGCCCTCGCCATCTACGCCCAGCCCAAGCAGCGGGGCCGCGCCGCGGCCAAGCCGCCGCTCGCCGAGCTCGGCACCGATCCCGTGTCCGGCCGCCCGGTCGTCGTCAAGGACGGTCGGTTCGGGCCGTACGTCACCGACGGTGAGACGAACGCGACGCTGCGCAAGGACGACGACCCGGAGAAGATCACGCGGGAGCGCGGCTACGAGCTCCTCGCCGACAAGCGGGCCCAGGGTCCGGCCAAGAAGCGGACTGCGACGAGGGGAGCCAAGAAGGGGACAGCGAAGAAGGACGACGGCGAAGAAGGGGGCCGCGAGCAAGGCGACCGCCGGCAAGGGCGCTGCCGCGAAGGCCACGGTCCGCAGGACCTCTGCCACGAAGCAGGCCTGAGGCAGCTCCCTCGATCGACTCGCCATGTCCCGCTTCCTCTTCGCCACCATCCCGGTTCCCGCGCACACCCGGAACGCGATGCCCTTCGCGGCACGGCTCGTCGAGCGTGGCCATGAGGTGCTGTGGTTCGCGAGCCGTCGCTTCCACGAGGCGATCGCGGCAGTGGGCGCAACCCCCGTGCCGTATGCCGCGACCCGCGACTTCGACGGGGAGCGGCTGCTGGAGGAGTTCCCGCAGCTGGCGGGACTGCGGGGGCCGCGCGCGATCGGCCGCGCGTACGCCGACGTGTTCGTCGGCGAGGCCGCGCACCGCGTCGCCGACCTCGCACCGGTGGTCGCGGCCCAGCCCGTCGACGCGATCCTCTGCGACGGGCTCACCTACGGCGCGGGGCTGCTGGGTGAGCTCCTCGGTGTCCCGGTCGCGACCTTCGGGGACGGGCCTCTTCCACGAGCCCACGGGAGGTCGCCCGCGTTCGGGCCGGGGCTCCTCCCCATGCACGGCCCGGCCTCGCGTCTGCGCAACCACGCCGTGCGGACGGCATCCCGCCGCTGGGTCTTCGCCGAGGCGCAGGAACGGTACGACCGGCTCCGCGCCGAGCTCGGCCTGCCGCCGGACGGCAGGAGCGTCCTCGAGGTGTCGGTGTCCCCGTTGCTGCACCTGCAGGCGTGCACGCCGTCCTTCGAGTACCACGCGGCGGACGTGCCGCCATCGGTGCACTGGGTCGGTGCCCTGCGGCCCGACCCTCCCGAGCACTGGGTGCCGCCACCGTGGTGGGCGGAGCTGCGGACCGCCACGCGGCCCGTCGTCCACGTGACGCAGGGAAGCATCCGTCCCGACATGGGCGAGCTCGTCGTCCCGGCGGTGCGTGCCCTCGCGCGCGAGGACGTGCTCGTCGTCGCGACCACGGGCGGCGTGCCGCAGGAGCGTCTGGAAGCCGTGCTCGGTGGACCGGTGCCCGCCAACACCCGAGTCGCCCCGTTCGTGCCGTACGACCTCCTCCTCCCACACGTCGCCGTGTGCGTGACGAACGGCGGCTACACGGGGGTGACGACCGCACTCCACCACGGGGTGCCCCTCGTCCAGGCCGGGTCCACCGAGGAGAAGGCCGAGACCGGCGCCCGGATCCGGTGGAGCGGGGTGGGTGTGCGGATCCGCTCCACGCGCCCGAGTCCTCGGCGCGTCCGAGCGGCGGTGCGGCGGGTGCTCGGTCACCCCTCCTACCGCACCGCTGCAGCTCGGGTGGGTGAGGAGATGCGTGGCCATGACGCCGGTCAGGAGGGCGCCGACCTGCTGGAACGGCTGGCCGACAGGCCACGCGTCGAGACCGGGGGACTTGCCCGCGGGGTTACCCACGAGTAGTTTCGGGAGACCGACCTGGGCCGGCGTGGCCCGGGCACCACCTCGGAGATGTGATGGCCCTCGACCCCCAGACCCTCGCGAGCCTCCAGCCGGCGGAGTTCGTCACCCTCGTCAAGGGGATGTCCGACGACGAGATCCGCGCGGACCTCGGCGGCGAGCACCGTGGCGCCCTCCTCGACGCCATCTTCTCTCGCTTCCCGCAGCAGTTCCGCCCCGACAAGGCCGGTGGCCGCAGTGCGAGGATCGACTTCCACGTGACCGGCGGACCGGGGGACTCGGCGGACACCTACGCCGTGGTGGTCGACGACGGCACGTGCTCGGTCGAGAAGGACCCGACCTCCTCGCCGAACCTCTCGCTGACGATGGGCCCGGTGGAGTTCCTCAAGATGCTGTCCGGCGCCGGGAGCCCGGCGATGATGTTCATGATGGGCAAGATCAAGGCCACCGGTGACCTCGGCATGGCGGCGGGACTGGCGAACTGGTTCGAGGCCCCCCAGGGCTGACAGTGACGGCATCCGGCTTCCCTGGCGACCGTCCCGGCTCGGGGCCGCACGTTGACGCGCTCACTCGGCATCGACTTGACCCTCACGCGACGTCAGGCGTCACGGTGGTGACATGACCGCGACGGGCCAGCACACTGCACGGGTGGAGCTCACCGTGGGGCAGGTGGCCGAGTCGTTCGGCGTCACGGTGCGCACCCTGCACCACTACGACGCCGAGGGCCTCGTGGTGCCGAGCGCGCGCACGCACGCCGGGTACCGCCTCTACACGGATGCCGACCTCACCCGGCTCGCGACCGTCGTCACGTACCGACGGCTCGGCATGCCCCTCGACGAGGTGCGGGCCCTGCTCGAGGGCGTGGGGACACCGGAGGAGCACCTCCGGCGTCAGCGCGACGCGGTCGTGTCCCGGCTGGGCGAGCTCGAGGAGCTCGTCACGGCCATCGACCGAGCACTGGAGAGAGAGATGGAACGACGACCTGCCACGACCGAGGAGCTGAAGGAGCTGTTCGGCGACGGGTTCCGTGAGGAGTACCAGGCCGAGGCGGAGGAGCGGTGGGGCGACACCGACGCCTGGAAGCAGTCCGCGTCCCGCACCACGCGATACACGACGTCCGACTGGGAGCGGATCAAGACCGAAGGGGAGGCCGTGAACTCGGCCCTCGTCGCCGCGCTGCGCTCCGGAGCGTCCCCGGCCTCGGACGCCGCCATGGATGCCGCCGAGGAGCACCGTGCGCACATCGCGCGGTGGTTCTACGACCTCGACCACACCTTCCACCGGGGTCTGGCCGACATGTACGTCGCCGACCCGAGGTTCACGAAGACGTACGAGGACCTGGCGCCGGGCCTCGCGGCATACGTCCACGCCGCGATCCACGCCAACGCCGACCGGCACGAGCAGGCCTGACGACCCGGGTCACCTCGACGAGAGGAGGCAACACGCAGGCGGGGCGTGCCTCGGGATCGGCGTGTTGCCTCCTCTCGACGGATCGTCCAGCCGACGCCGGATGCCGTGCCCGCCGTGTCCCGGCGCTGGCCTAGGCTCGCCCCCGTGACGCGTGACCACGGGCTGTTCATCGCCTTCGAAGGGGGCGACGGCGCCGGCAAGTCGACACAGGTGCGGCTCCTGGCGGACTCCCTGCGCGAGCGCGGCCGCACCGTCACGGTGACCCGCCAACCGGGGGGCACCGAGCTCGGTCGGGCCATCCGCGACCTCGTGCTCCACGGTGACCACGTCAGCGCCCGGGCCGAGGCATTGCTCTTCGCCGCCGACAAGGCGCACCACGTCGACGAGCTGGTCCGGCCGGCGCTCCACCGGGGGGAGGTGGTGATCACCGACCGCTACACCGACTCCTCCGTCGCCTACCAGGGCGCCGGGCGCGACCTCGGCGCGGCGGAGGTGCACGACCTCCAGATGTGGGCGGTGGGAGGCCTCGTCCCCGACCTCACCGTCGTCGTCGACATCACGGCCGACGAGGGGCGACGGCGCCGCAGCGGTACCCACGACCGCCTCGAGTCGGAGGCGGACAGCTTCCACGAGGCGATCCGACAGCACTTCCTCTCGATGGCGGCGGGACACCCGGAGCGCTATCTCGTCGTCGCCGGCACCCACCCGCCCGAAGGCCTCCACGATCTCGTGATGAGCCGGCTCGCGGCCATGGGGGTGGTGGACCCGTGACGGTGTGGCAGGACGTCATCGGTCAGGAGGATGCCGTCGCGGTCCTCGAGCACGCCGTGCGGACCCCGGCCGCGATGACCCATGCCTGGCTCTTCACCGGCCCACCGGGATCCGGGCGTTCGGTGGCTGCCCGCTCCTTCGCCGCGGCGCTGCTCTGTCCCGACGGCGGCTGTGGGACGTGCCGCGAGTGCCGCACTGCGCTCGAGGGCACCCACGCCGACGTCGACGTCATCGCGACGGAGGGGCTGTCGATCAAGGTGGAGCAGGCGCGAGACCTCGTCGCGCTCGCCGCCCATCGGCCGTCCGTGGGGCGCTACCGGGTCATCGTCGTCGAGGACGCCGACCGCCTCACCGAGCGCGCCGCCGACGCTCTGCTCAAGGCCCTCGAGGAGCCGGTGCCTCGAACGGTGTGGATGCTCTGCGCACCCTCCGTCGAGGACGTCATCATCACCCTCCGGTCGCGGTCCCGCCATGTTCGGCTGCGCACGCCCTCCGTCGAGGCCGTGGCCGAGCTCCTCACCAGGCGGGACGGCGTCGACCCGCCGATGGCCCTCTACGCCGCCCGCGCCGCTCAGTCCCACGTGGGCCTCGCGCGCCGGCTCGCCCGTGACGAGCACGCGCGCATCCGGCGCCACGACGTCGTCACGATGGCGACGAGGATCGTCAGCGTCGGGGACGCGATGGGCGCCGCCGGGGACCTCATGACGATCGCCGCGGAGGAGTCCGCCGCAGCGTCGGGGGAGCGGGACGCCGCCGAGCGGGCCCGGCTGCTCGAGGTCCTCGGCGCAGACCCCACCGCCCGGACCCAACCGCCCCACATCCGCTCGCAGCTGACCTCGCTCGAGAAGGAGCAGAAGGCCCGAGCCACTCGCTTCACCCGCGACGTCGTCGACCGGGCCCTCGTGGACCTCCTGTCGGTCTACCGCGACGCGCTCGTGCTGCGCACCGGCGCCGGGACGGCGCTCGTCAACGAGGACGGCAGGCAGGTCGTCCAGCGCGTCGGTGAGCTCCTCGGGCCCGACGACCTGCTCCGGGCGATGGACGCCATCGGCACCGCGCGCGAGCGGATCGGTGCCAACGTCAACCCGCTCCTCGCCCTCGAGGCGATGGCCCTCGACCTTCGACTGCCGCGGTGACGACCGGATCGTGACCGTCCCGTGGCACCTTTTCGCAGACGGCTCGCCTATCGTGCGCGCATGAACCGCCGCCCCGCCGTTGCTCTCGTGGCCGCCATGTTCGCGACGGTCGGCCTCTCGGGATGCGCTGTCGTGGACGGCATCCGGGGGGACGCGGGTGCGCCGTCGATCTCCGTCTCCCCGCAGTCCCCGCCTCCAGGATCAGAGGAGCTGGCGAGGTTCTACGCGCCAGCGGCTCGAGTGGAATGAGTGCGAGGGGGCGCAGTGCGCCAGGCTGGAGGTGCCCCTCGACTACGAGAACCCCCAGGGTCAGACCATCGACCTCGCGGTCGTGAAGGTCCCCGCCAAGCGCGCGTCGAAGCGGATCGGTTCGCTCGTCGTCAACCCCGGAGGCCCCGGCGCCTCGGGTGTCGACTACGCCAGGGCAGCCGACTTCATGCTGACGAAGGGGGTTCGCCAGGCCTACGACGTCGTCGGGTTCGACCCGAGAGGCGTCGACAGGTCCTCGCCGATCGACTGCCTGACCGACCCCCAGCTCGACACCTTCCTCACCGCCGATCCCACGCCCGACGACGCTGCGGAGGAGGAGGCCTTCGCACGCACGTCCCGGGGGTTCGCCCAGGGGTGCGCCGATCGCGCAGGGCCGCTCCTGGCCCACGTGTCGACGGCGGAGGCCGCGCGCGACATGGATGTCCTGCGTGCCACCCTGGGCGAGAAGAAGCTGACCTACCTCGGCAAGTCCTATGGCTCGCTCCTCGGTGCGACCTACGCCGACATCTTCCCGGAGCAGGTGGGTCGGATGGTCCTCGACGGCGTCGTGCCCCCGGATGCGACGACCGCCGAGGTGGCCATGGGACAGGCGGCCGGCTTCGAACGCGCCACCCGCGCCTGGGCGGCGTTCTGCGTCGAGGAGGGCGACTGCCCGATGGGCGGGTCGGTCGACGAGGTGATGGCGGGCCTTCGGACGTTCCTCGCGTCCGTCGACCGGAGCCCGCTGCCACGCACGGGCGACAACAGCGTGCCGCGGCTCACCGAGGGCTGGGCCTCGGTCGGCATCGCCAAGGCGATGTACAACCAGGGCCAGTGGGAGTTCCTCGTCGACGCCATGCGTCTCGCCATCGGCGGAGACGGCACGGGGCTCATGCAGCTCGCCGACCAGTACGCCCACCGCAACCCGGAGGGTGAGTACGCGGACAACCTCCTCGAGGCCTACTTCGCGGTGAACTGCCTGGACGAGCCCGAGACGGCGGACCTCGACGAACGCCGCCGGCTCGCCGAGGAGGCCGCGGAGGCGGCACCGACCTGGGCCACGTACATGATGTGGGGATCGCTCCCCTGTGGCTACTGGCCGATCCCGGCGACGGGTGAGACCAAGAAGGTCTCCGCCGTGGGGGCCGACCCGATCCTCGTCATCGGCACGACCCGAGACCCGGCGACGCCGTACGAGTGGTCGGTGCGGCTGCGCGAGCAGCTCGCGGACGCCTCCCTCCTGACCTTCGACGGCGACGGCCACACGGCGTACGCCCGGTCCAACGACTGCGTCGACACGGCGGTGGACCGGTTCTACCTCAAGGGAACCGTGCCCAAGGACGGACTGCGCTGCTGACCTTCCCGGCGTCCGTGCCGGGTTTCGCGGTCGCGCGGCTGGCCTCGTATACTCGTCCGGCGTGCCCGAGCCCGATCGGGCGCCCGCCGCCTTAGCTCAGTCGGCCAGAGCGATTCACTCGTAATGAATAGGTCAAGGGTTCGATTCCCTTAGGCGGCTCCGCGCAGCACGGCAGGTCAGGCCCCACGACGTCCGTCGTGGGCCTTTCCGTTGTCCATGGCTGTCGAGTCGCGCACGGGTGACGGCGGCGGGAGGCGTTCGGATGCGCTGTGGTGCCGAACGCGCCGCATGTCGCGCCCTTGGCACCACCGGGGCCGCGCGCTGGTGCACGTGCGCCGCACCGGCGTTGTCGCCCCACCGGACGTCCGCGCCGTCACGGTGATGGCGCGGGAGATGGCTGGGGACGCAGAAGCTTCCGCGTCACCGCCGGAGTTCCGCGCCGGCACGGGTACCACCCGGGGAGTAGTCCGAGGTGCGCCGCGCGGCCGACGAGCGCACAGGGCCGCGATCCCTACGCTGAAGGCATGTCCGGCACGAGCCACCGCACGCCGCCCGTGCCGGGCCTCGAAGGCGCGGACCGATGGGGCCCGTGGTCTCCCCACGGGGCGTCCCGCGGTCCCTGGCGGCCCTCGAGACTGCTCCTCGCCGTGGCCCTGACGATGTTCCAGGTGCTCGGCACCCTCGGGGCCGCCCAAGGTCAGCCCGAACGCCGCCCGCTCGACGCCCTCGCGCTTGCGCTCCTCGTCGCCGGCCCGGTGGCGATCGCCGTCCTCATGGGCCGGGTGGGGGTGGTCGCGGTCACCGCCGTCGTGGGCGCGGTCACCGCCGCCTACCTCGTCCTCGGGTACCCGTACGGCCCGGTCGTCGTGTCGCTCGTCGTCGTCCTCGTCGCCTCGGTGGTCACCGGCCACCGAGCCACGGCCTGGCTCGTCGCCGCCGGTGTGCTGGCTGCACACACCACGGCGGTGATCCTCGACCCCGCCCGGACGTGGTCGTGGATCGGCGCCACGGCGACCCTCGCCTGGACCCTCCTCCTGCTGGCCTTCGCCGAGGTGGTGCGGGTCAGGCGGGAACGCGTCCAGACGTACCGGCGAGCCCTCGCCGAGGAGCGCCGGCGTCGGGCCGGCGAGGACCGGCTGCGCATCGCGCAGGACCTCCACGACGTCGTGGCCCACCACATGTCCCTCATCAACGTCCAGGCCTCCGTCGCCCTCCACCTGCGTGAGCAGCAGCCCGAGCAGGTCGACGAGGCGCTGCGCGTCATCAAGGGCGCGAGCAAGGAGGCGCTCACCGAGCTTCGCTCCCTCATCGACGTGCTCCGCGGGGGCGATGGACCCGCCCCACGCCACCCGTCCGCGACCCTCGCGGCGCTGGACGACCTCGTCGAGCGCAGCCGGTATGCCGGCCTCGACGTCACCTCGAACGTCATCGGGGTGCCTGGTCCCCTCCCCTCGGGGGTCGAGGTCGCGGCGTACCGCGTCGTGCAGGAGGCCGTCACCAACGTCGTCCGTCACGCCGGGGCGACGCGTGCCGAGGTCACCGTGGAGCACCACCCGCGGGAGCTGGTCGTCCGCGTCGACGACGACGGGTCCGGCCGGAGCGGGATCGACGAGCCCGAGGAGGGACACGGCATCCGCGGCATGCGCGAACGCGCCACGGCACTGGGCGGACGCCTCGACGTCCGCCCCTCGCCGCTCGGGGGCCTGCGCGTGACCGCCACCTTCCCGACGACGGGGGACGCGTCGTGATCGGCGTCGTCCTCGCCGACGACCAGGCGCTGCTCCGCGCCGGCCTGCGTGCCCTGCTCGACGCCGAGCCGGACATCTCGGTGCTCGGGGAGGCGGCGGACGGGCACGAGGCACTCGAGCTGGTACGGACCCTGCGCCCGGACGTGGTCCTCATGGACATCCGGATGCCGGGGATGGACGGGCTCGTCGCCACCCGGGTCATCGCGTCCGAGCCGGAGCTGGCCGACACCAAGGTCGTGGTCCTGACGACCTTCGACCTCGACGAGTACGTCTTCGAGGCGATCCGCAGCGGCGCGAGCGGGTTCCTCGTCAAGGACACCGAGCCGACCGAGCTGCTCCGGGCCGTCCGCGCGGTGGCGGGCGGCGACGCGCTCCTGTCCCCAGGGGTCACCCGACGGCTCATCGGGGAGTTCGCCTCCCGCAGCCGGCCGGGTGGGGCCAGGGCCGCGGAGCAGATGGGTGTGCTCACCGAGCGCGAGCGGGAGGTCGTCACCCTCGTGGGCGAGGGACTCTCGAACGACGAGATCGCGGACCGGCTCGTCGTCTCGCCGGCCACCGCGAAGACCCATGTCTCACGGGCGATGGTCAAGCTCCGGGTGAGGGACCGAGCCCACCTCGTCGTGCTCGCGTACGAGTCGGGCCTCGTCCGACCGGGGTGGTCCGAGCTCTGAGCCGACGGCGCGACTGACGGCATACCGCGGAGGGAGTGCGCCGGATGCCTCCCGCAGGGGGATTCGCCTGACCGCCAGCCGGCGAAGCATGGACGTGCACACAGCCACCGACCACGGGAGTGACCATGACCGCCGTCTCGACCATCGCCCAGACCCTCGCCGCCCACCCCGCCCACTACACGGATGGCCACGGGTGGTACCCGTTCTTCCCCTTCTTCGGGTTCTTCTTCTTCCTGCTCCTGCTCTTCCTCGTGCTCGGTGCGTTCGGACGCCGTCGGATGTGGGGCGGCTGGGGCGGCCCACACCGGTCCGGGGTCGAGTCCGCCGAGGCCGACCTCGCGAGGCGCTTCGCCGCCGGCGACATCGACGAGAAGGAGTACGAGCAGCGCGTCGCGACTCTCCGTCGCCTCGGGCAGCGCTGAGCCGGCTCGCGGGCGGGTGGGGACGGTCGCGTCCGCACCCGTCCGCCGCCGTCCCCGCCACGGGCGGGCCTCGACAGGACCCGTGGCCGGCCGTGCCCGCGGGTTAGCCTGCCGCCATGCCAGAGCCCGTGGTCGAGGTCGTCGGCGTGTATGCCGCGGACGGCGGCGTCCTCGGCGAGGTCGCGTACGTCGTCGGTCACCTCCTCGGCCGGACCGAGTGCGCCCTCTGCGACGTGACGCACAGGTCGGTGCGACGCAAGCCGGAGTGGGACGCCATGACGGCGCGCCTCCCGCTCCCGCTGCGCCTGGTGCACCGCAACGAGACGACGGAGGGCGAGCGCACGGCATCCGCGGCATCCGGCCTGCCCGCCGTGCTCGGCGTGCGGTCCGACGGCAGCCACGCCGTCCTGCTCGGGCCGGGCGTCCTCACGTCGCTGGGGGGCTCGGTCGAGCTGTTCGAGGCGGCGCTGCTCGGCGCGCTCGCCACGGAGCACACCCCGTGAGCCGGCCGGTGCCGGAGCCGGTGGGGCCGGGTCAGGAGTCGGCGTGGGACCACCCCGGCTGCCACGGGTCGAGCCGACCGCCGAGGAGGTGGAGGTCTGGCTGGGAACGAGCAGGGCCAGCCCGGGCCACCGGCGCTCAGTCGTCGCTGAGTGGGCGGTCCTTCGTCGCCAGCTCGCTGCGAGCCTTCTCGGAGGCCGCGAAGACCTCGTCCGCGGTGCGTTGTGCCGACGAGGCCGGCACACCGCCCGGCTCGTGCTCCGGCATCCGCCACCGCGCCGTCGTCATGCCGGCCTCACGGGCCCGCTGGAGGGCCTCGGCGATGCACCGCTCGGCGTCCTCGCGGCCCGCCCAGTGCGCGCCCTCGACGGACTTGCCCGGCTCGAGGTCCTTGTAGGTCTCGAAGAAGTGCTGGATCTCGAGGCGGTCGAACTCGCTGACGTCGTCGATCTCGCGGATGTGGTTCTTGCGGGGGTCACCGGCGGGGATGCACAGGATCTTGTCGTCGCCGCCGGCCTCGTCGCGCATGTGGAACATCCCGATCGGCCGCGCCCGGACCACGCAGCCGGGGAAGGTCGGCTCGTCGAGGAGCACGAGGGCGTCGAGCGGGTCGCCGTCCTCACCGAGCGACTCCTCGACGTACCCGTAGTCCGACGGGTAGGCCATCGCGGTGAAGAGCATCCGGTCGAGCCGGATGCGGCCCGACTCGTGGTCGACCTCGTACTTGTTGCGGTGGCCCTTGGGGATCTCGATGGTGACGTCGAACTCCACGACGAGCTTCTCCCTCTGCAGCGGTGACCTAGGCTCGCCCCAGTGTGGCGCATGCGTGCACCGCAGGACGGAGGAGGTGCGGGTGCGACGGGTCCTGCTCGCCTCGGCCACCGTCCTCCTGCTCCTGACGGGGTATGCCGTCGCCGACGTCGTCGACGTGGCTCCGGGGGTGCTGACCCGGGACCGGCCGGCGGCGGCCCCCGCGCCGACCTCGTCCGGCGGCCAGGCCCCCGTGCTCGTCCCCTCGCCTGCCGCCTCGGTCGACCCGGTGCTCACCGCCACGGGCGCGGACGCCCCGGCGCCGACGGCTGCGGGGCTCCGGTCCGCCCTCACGAGCGCCTCGGACGACCCTGCGCTCGAGGGCGGGCTCGGCGTCAGCGTCCGGGACGGCATCACGGGTGAGGAGATCTGGGCCCTCGACCCCGACCGGGCCCGCGTGCCGGCGTCGACGGTCAAGCTGCTCTCGGCGCTCGCCGTCGCCGACGGCCTCGACCTCGACGACACCATGACGACCGAGGCCGTCGCCGCCCCGGGCTCGACGGAGGTCGTCCTCGTCGCGTCGGGGGACACCCTCCTTGCACCCGGGAAGGGCAACGCGGCGCAGGTGGCGGGCCGGGCGGGCCTCGGGGACCTCGCCGTGCAGGTCGCGACCGCCCTCCTGGACAGTGGCCGCACGACGGTCGATCTCCGCCTGGACCTCAGCTACGCCCGGGGCCGTCGTTACCCCGCGTCCTGGAACCCCAACGACGTCCGCGACGGCTTCACGCAGGCTGTCGTCATGACCGGCCTCGCCACGCAGCTGCCGCGCGCCGGTCGGCCCGCACCGCCCCAGCCGGAGCAGGAGGTCGCCGAGGCGTTCGCCACGGCGCTGGCCAGGGCCGGCGTGAAGAGCCGCCTGCTGCCGCGGTCGGCCTGGGACGAACCCGCACCCCGCGACGCCGTGGTCCTGGGCGGCGTGGACTCCGCGACCTACTCGGAGGTCCTCGACCTGGCGCTGGACAGGAGCGAGAACGCCCTCGTGGAGAACCTCGTCCGTCAAGCCGCGGCGACGGCGGGGCGGCCCACCACACCGGATGGCGCCGAGGCGGCATACATCGTGGAGCGTCTGACGGCCAACGGCGTGCCCACCGCCGGTCTCGTGCTGCGTGACGCGAGCGGGCTGAGCCCGGACCAGGCCGCGAGCGCCGCGACGCTGTCCGGGGTGCTGCGGCTGGCGGTGGTGGACGAGGTCGACGGCCTCCGCGCCATCGTCGCCGGGCTGCCGGTCTCCGGGCTGTCGGGCACGATGCGGCGCCGCCTCACCTCCGAGGCGACGGTCGACGTCGTCGGCGTCCCCCGCGCCAAGACGGGGACGCTGCGGGCGGGCTCCGCGCTGGCTGGCACGACGGTCGACGCCGACGGTCGCCCGCTGACCTTCGTCGTGCTCGTCGACGACTTCCCCGAGACCTACGGGGGAACGCAGCGGGCGCGGGCCGCGTTGGACCGGATCGTCGCCGCACTGACCAGGTGCGGCTGCCGCTGACCGGCGGTGTGAGGGAGAGGCAGGACCCGCGTGGGGTACGTCGACTGGGAGTTCGCCAAGACGACCGGCAGGACGCTCGTGCCCGCCGGGCCGACCGTCAGCCAGGCCGAGGCGGAGGCCGAGGTGGCTGCGATCCGGGTGGCCGCGGCCACCGCCCGCGGGCCGGTCGCAGAGACCGCGAGGATGGAGACGCCCGGCGACGCGCCGGACGCCCTCGTCGTCGACCGGGCCACATGGATCGGGGTCAACGCCAGCTCGATGAGCGCGATGCTCGACCCGACCTTCGACGAGATCATCGCCAAGCGCGGCCAGACACCAGGGGCCACCGCGCAGGCCATCGGCGGCAAGATCACCGGCGCGGAGGCCGGGGCGCTCCTCGCGTTCATGGCCACCAAGGTGCTCGGGCAGTACGACCTCGCGCCCGGCGGCACACCGACGCTCATGCTCGTCGCGCCGAACATCATGTCCATCGCCGAGGAGCTGGCGGTCGACCGCGACGACTTCCGCGCGTGGGTCTGCATGCACGAGGAGACGCACCGGGTGCAGTTCACGGCGAACCCCTGGCTGAGGGACCACCTCGTGTCGGAGGCGCGCGCTCTCGCCGTCGACCTCGCGCCCGACGCGGAGCGGCTCCAGGAGCTGACGGGCCGGCTCACCGAGAAGCTCCCTGAGCTGCTGCGAGAGGGCAGCACCGGTCTCGTCGACCTCTTCACGACGCCCGAACAGCGCGAGAAGATGGCCGCGCTCACCGCGGTGATGTCGCTCCTCGAGGGTCACGCCGACGTCGTCATGGACGACGTCGGCCCGGCCCACATCCCCACCGTCGCGCAGATCCGCGCGCGGTTCACCGAGCGTCGCAAGGGAGCCGGCGCTCCCGACCGCATCCTGCGCCGGCTGCTCGGCCTCGAGGCGAAGATGCGGCAGTACCGGGACGGGGCGATCTTCGTCCGCGGTGTGCAGGACACCGTCGGCGTGGACGGCTTCAACGCGGTGTGGGCGTCCCCGGAGACCCTGCCCCTGGCCCGCGAGATCGAGGACCCCACGGCCTGGGTCCGGCGCGTGCACGGCTGAGAGCCACGGTGCCCGGCCCCCACCCGACGACCGCGGCCATCCGGCACGCCGTCAGGTCCGCCCTCCTGGGCCGACGACCAGGGGACCTCGTGCTCGTCGCCGCCAGCGGAGGTGCCGACTCGACCGTGCTCGCGGCGGCGGCGGCCTTCGAGGCGCCCGCGTTCGGCGTGCGGGTCGGGGCTGTCGTCGTCGACCACGGTGTCCAGGCAGGGTCCGACGTGATCGCCGCGGAGGCCGCCGAGCGCCTCACCGGGCTGGGCCTGGACCCTGTCGAGGTCGTCGCCGTGACCGTCCCCCAGGGTGGCGGAGGGCTCGAGGCGGCGGCACGCGTGGCCCGCTACGCCGCCCTCGACGCCGCGGCCGACCGGCACGGCGCGGCGCTGGTGCTCCTCGGCCACACCCTCGACGACCAGGCCGAGCAGGTGCTGCTGGGGCTCACCCGCGGTTCCGGCGCCCGTTCCCTGGCCGGGATGCCGGCCGCCCGGGGCCGGTACCGCCGTCCGCTTCTGGGGATCACCCGGCAGGAGTGCCGCACCGCGGCCGAGACCGAGGGGCTGCGGTGGTGGGACGACCCGATGAACGAGGACCCGGCCCACCTGCGCGTCCGGGCCCGACGTGCGCTCGCCGACCTCGAGCGCGACCTCGGCCCAGGGGTCACGGCGGCCCTGGCGCGCACGGCGGACCTCCTGCGCGACGACGCCGAGCACCTCGAGGCCCTCGCCGACTCGGCGGTTGCGGAGCTCGGCGACGGGCCCTGGCGGGTCGAGACACTCGCGGCGCTGCCCCGGGCGGTCCGCACCCGGGTCTGGCGGCGCCTCCTCCTCGCGGCCGGCGCCCCTGCGGGACAGGTGGCCACGAGACACACCGCAGCCTGTGACCGACTGCTCACCGGATGGCGTGGGCAGGGCCCCGTGCACGTTCCCGGTGGACTACGGGTGCACCGCTCCCACGATCGGGTCACCATCGGACCGCCCGCTCCGGTTGAATAGGCACCTCACCCGCGCCCCACCACACCAGGAGCCGCAGTGGACGCCGCCCACATGGGAGCCGACCTCGAACGAGTCCTCATCACGGAGGAGCAGATCCACGCGAAGCTCGACGAGCTGGCCGGGCTCATCGCGGCGGAGTACGAGGGCAAGGACGTTCTCCTGGTGGGCGTCCTCAAGGGCGCGGTCATGGTGATGGCGGACCTCATGCGAGCGCTGCCGATGTCCGTCCCTGTCGACTGGATGGCCGTCTCGTCCTACGGGTCGGGCACGAAGTCCAGCGGGGTCGTGCGGATCCTCAAGGACCTCGACATCGACATCTCCGGTCGACACGTCGTCATCGTCGAGGACATCGTCGACTCCGGGCTGACCCTCTCGTGGATCAAGTCCAACCTCGAGTCGCGCAGCCCGGCATCCGTGGAGATCTGCACCCTGCTCCGCAAGCCGGATGCCGCCAAGGTCGACGTCGACGTGCGGTGGGTGGGGTTCGACATCCCGAACGAGTTCGTCGTCGGCTACGGCCTCGACTACGACGAGGCATACCGCGGGCTTCGCGTCGTGGGCACGCTGGCACCGCACGTCTACAGCTGAGTGACCGGCACGGCATCCGACCTTCGGCCCCACGAGCCGGTGCGTGAGCTCGTCCGGGCACCGTCGAACCACCGGCTGGAGCGGAACACGGGGGCCATGGGGCTCGTTGCTAGCGTGTACCCGTCCCGACCGGTGTGTGCGCCGTTCGGCCCCGTGACGACGAGCAGGAGGACCGGAGCGTCCGCTCCGTACCCACATGGACTTCAAGCGCATCTTCCGGACCCCGGTCTTCTGGGTCCTGGCCGTCGTCGTGGTGATGCTGACGGTCTTCTCGTTCGACGGCAGCGGCGGCTACACCACCATCACGACGGCGCAGGCCGAGAAGCTCATCGCCGAGAAGAAGGTGAAGTCGGCGGTCATGACGACCGAGAACGTGCTCTCCCTGGACCTGCGGGAGGGCCAGACGTTCAGCGACGAGGCCAACGACGTCAGCGGCGCCACGCGGGTCCGGGCTGAGTTCGTCGACGCCCGCGCGGAGCAGCTCGTCGACTCCCTGCGCAAGAACCTGCCCGACGGCTACGACGACAAGGTCGAGGGCGACAGCGCCTTCTGGACCATCTTCATCAGCTTCTTCCCCGTCCTGCTCCTCGTGGGCCTCTTCTGGTTCCTCATGAGCCAGGCCCAGGGCGGCGGCTCGCGGGTCATGCAGTTCGGCAAGTCGCGCGCCAAGCTCGCCACCAAGGACACCCCCAAGGTCACCTTCGCCGACGTCGCCGGCGTGGACGAGGCCGTCGAGGAGCTCCACGAGATCAAGGAGTTCCTCGCCGAGCCCGCGAAGTTCCTCGCGGTGGGAGCCAAGATCCCCAAGGGTGTGCTGCTCTACGGCCCGCCCGGCACCGGCAAGACGCTCCTCGCCCGTGCCGTCGCCGGCGAGGCCGGGGTTCCCTTCTACTCGATCTCCGGGTCGGACTTCGTCGAGATGTTCGTCGGCGTCGGTGCCTCCCGCGTGCGCGACCTCTTCGAGCAGGCGAAGGCGAACGCACCCGCCATCGTCTTCGTCGACGAGATCGACGCCGTGGGGCGCCACCGTGGCGCCGGCCTCGGTGGCGGCCACGACGAGCGGGAGCAGACGCTCAACCAGCTGCTCGTCGAGATGGACGGCTTCGACGTCAAGACGAACGTCATCCTCATCGCGGCGACGAACCGACCCGACATCCTCGACCCCGCCCTCCTGCGCCCGGGACGCTTCGACCGGCAGATCGCGGTCGACGCGCCCGACATGATCGGCCGCCACCGCATCCTCCAGGTGCACGGACAGGGCAAGCCGATGGCGACCGGCGTCGACCTGCTCGCCGTCGCGCGACGCACGCCCGGCTTCACCGGAGCCGACCTGGCCAACGTCCTCAACGAGGCGGCCCTGCTCACCGCGCGCACCGACAAGAAGCTCATCGACGACGAGGTGCTCGACGAGGCGATCGACCGCGTCATCGCCGGCCCGCAGAAGCGCACGCGCATCATGTCGGCGAAGGAGCGGAAGATCACGGCGTACCACGAGGGCGGCCATGCCCTCGTCGCGGCGGCGATGAACCACACCGACCCCGTGACCAAGGTGACGATCCTCCCGCGTGGCCGTGCCCTCGGCTACACGATGGTCATGCCGACCGACGACAAGTACTCGACGACGCGCAACGAGATCCTCGACCAGCTCGCCTACGCCCTCGGCGGTCGCGTCGCGGAGGAGATCATCTTCCACGACCCGACGACCGGTGCCGCCAACGACATCGAGAAGGCCACGGCGATGGCCCGCAAGATGGTCACGGAGTACGGCATGAGCGAGCGGGTCGGAGCCATCAAGCTCGGCCAGTCGCAGGGCGAGGTGTTCCTCGGCCGCGACATGGGCCACCAGCGCGACTACTCCGAGCAGGTCGCGGCCATCGTCGACGAAGAGGTCCGCAAGCTCGTCGACGACGCGCACGACGAGGCATGGCACGTCATCAACGACAACCGTCACGTCCTCGACACCCTCGTGCTCGAGCTGCTCGAACGCGAGAGCCTCAACCAGGGCGAGCTCGCCGGGATCTTCGACAAGGTCGTCAAGCGTCCGCTGCGACCGACCTGGCTCTCGAGCGCCCATCGGACCCTGTCCGACCTCCCGCCGGTCCTCACCCCCGCGGAGCAGGCGGCGGCCAACGGCCACAACGGCGTCGCGGCCCCGCCCGGCGCCACGATCACCCCACCCGACCCCAGCACCGCGGCCGCCATCGACAAGGCGGCCGAGAACGGGGCCGACCCGCGGCCCGAGGAGCACCCCCCGACCAAGGTCGTCGAGGTGCCCGAGGGTGGTCGTGTCGAGCCCTGACCCGAGGGACGATGCCGGCAGCGCCGCGATGATCGGGCCCGTCGACGTCCCACGGGCGCAGGCCGCGGTGCGCGAGTTCCTCCTCGCGATCGGTGAGGACCCCGAGCGCGAGGGCCTCGCCGACACCCCCAGGCGGGTGGCCCGCGCGGCGCAGGAGCTGTTCGCCGGGCTCTGGCAGGACCCGGCTGAGGTCCTGGCGAAGACGTTCTCGATCGACCACGACGAGATGGTCATCGTCCGGGACATCCCGATGTACTCGACGTGCGAGCACCACCTCCTGCCGTTCCACGGCGTCGCCCACATCGGCTACATCCCGGCGGTCGACGGCCGCGTGACGGGGCTCAGCAAGCTCGCCCGGCTCGTGGAGGTCTTCGCACGGCGCCTGCAGGTCCAGGAACAGATCACGACGCAGATCGCCGACGCGCTCGTCCAGTACCTCGACGTCCGGGGTGTCATCGTCGTCGTCGAGGCCGAACACCTGTGCATGTCGATGCGCGGCGTCCAGAAGCCGGGTTCGCGCACCATCACCTCAGCGGTCCGCGGCCAGCTGCGGGACCCCGCCACCCGAGCCGAGGCGATGTCGCTGCTGCTCGGCGGCAAGGGGTGACCCGCCCGTGACCCTGCCGGAGGCACGCGCCGCCGGCCGCCCTCTCGTCATGGGCGTCGTCAACGTCACTCCCGACTCGTTCAGCGACGGAGGTGCCTGGTTCACGCCGGAGGCGGCGGTCGCCCACGGCCACGAGCTCGTGGCGCAGGGCGCCGACCTCCTCGACGTCGGCGGGGAGTCCACCCGTCCCGGGGCGGAGCGGCCCAGCCCGGACGAGGAGCGACGCCGTGTCCTCCCCGTCATCGAGCAGCTGAGCTCCCTCGTGCCCGTCTCGGTGGACACGATGCGTGCGGAGGTCGCCGCCGCTGCCCTCGATGCCGGGGCGGTGCTCGTCAACGACGTGAGCGGCGGCCTGGCCGACCCGGACATGGCCCCCGTGGTCGCGGCGCGCGGGGTGCCGTTCGTCGCGATGCACTGGCGCGGGCACAGCCTCGACATGCAGGCGCGGGCGCACTACGACGACGTCGTCGCGGAGGTCACCGCCGAGCTGTCGGCGCGGGTCCAGGCCCTCGTCGCGGCCGGCATCCGACCCACGGACATCGTCGTCGACCCGGGCTTCGGCTTCGCCAAGCTGGCCCACCACAACTGGGAGCTCCTGCGGCACCTCGAGGCGTTGACCGCGCTCGGCCACCGCGTCCTGCTCGGGACGTCGCGCAAGGGCTTCCTCGGCCTCGTGGGGCGCACACCCGACACCGTGCGGCCGCCGCTCCAGCGTGACGTCGCGACCGCGGCCACCAGCCTGTATGCCGCACAGCAGGGTGTCTGGGCGGTGCGGGTCCACGACGTGGCCGGCACGGTCGACGCCCTCGACGTGGCCGACGCCCTCCGGGCCTCGACGTGAGCGGGGGCGGGATGGCCCGCGACCGCGTCCGCCTCCTCGGGGTGCGGGGCACGGGCTTCCACGGCGTGTTCGAGCACGAGCGGCGCGAGGGCCAGGAGTTCGTCGTCGACGTGGAGCTCGTCGTCGACCTCGCCCCCGCCGCCGCCAGCGACGACCTGGCGGACACGGTGAACTACGGTGAGATCGGCGCGGCGGTCCTTGCGCGCATCCAGGGAGAGCCGCACGACCTCATCGAGCGCGTTGCCGAGCTCGTCGCCGCTGACGTGCTCACTCATGCGGCCGTCGACGAGGTCACCGTCACGGTGCACAAGCCACAGGCCCCCGTGGGGGTCCCGTTCCAGGACGTCGCGGTCTCCCTGACCCGGCGGCGGGTGCCGGTGCCCGTCGTCGTCGCCCTCGGCGCCAACCTCTCGCGCGGCGAGGATCCGCCAGAGGTGACTCTCGGGGCCGCGCTGCGCGGTCTGGGACCGGACGTCGGCCTCACCGGTGTCGCGGCCTCCGGGTTCTACGACACCGAGCCGGTGGGTGGACCGGAGCAGCCGCCCTACGTCAACGCGGTCCTCACCGCGACGACGACCCTGTCGCCGACCTCGCTCCTGCGCGAGCTGCACGGCGTGGAGGCGCGCTTCGGCCGTGTGCGGGACGTCCGTTGGGGGGCGCGCACCCTGGACCTCGACCTCATCCAGTACGGCGACCCGACGTCGGGCACCGACGTGACGTCGGACCGGACCAGCCTCATGCTCCCGCACCCTCGTGCCCACGAGCGGGCGTTCGTGCTCGTGCCGTGGCTCGAGGTGGACCCTGCCGCGACCCTCCGTGTCGGGAACGACGCCCGGTCCGTGGCGGCCCTCGTCCGGGAGCTCGACAGCAGCGGCGTGCATCGGCACGACATCCCGCCCACCACCGACGGAGGACTCCAGATCTGATGCGGCACAAAGAGATCCGCGTCCAGACACTGATCCTGGCGGCTGTGGTGGCAGGCATCACGTCCTTCGTCATCTTCACGCTCCTGACCCGTGACGGGTCCTTGGTGCCACGCCCGCCGACGCTGGCTGGTGTGCTCCTGATCGTCATGGGCGGCCTCGTCCTGTGGCTTGCCAGACCGGTCCGCCGCTACCTCCAGGGCCGGGCCACGACGTCGCTCGACCCGCTCCGCGCCGCCCGCACGGTCGTCCTCGCGCAGGCGGCCGCCCTCACCGGGTCGGCCGCCGCCGGCTGGTATGCCGGGCAGGTCGCGGTCGTCGCCGGTGACCTGTCGCTCGTCGCGAACCGGTCGCGCATCGTGCCGCTCGTGCTCCTCGTCCTCGCGGCCCTGGCGCTGGCGGCGGCGGGGCTCGTTGCTCAGCACTGGTGCCGCGTCGAGCCGCGCGACGAGGACGAGGAGGAGCGCGATCCCTGACCGCCGGCTCGGATGCCGAGCCAGTCGTGCCGAACGCGCGCGCTGCCGCGCGATCGGCACCCTCGTCAGCAGTCGAACACCGACCAACAGAGGTGGTTCCTCAACCGCTGGTCGTCCAGGACGAGCTCACGGATCGGAGCCGGCAGCTGTTCGCGCTGCCAGCGGCACTCCCGCCGCCCGGCCTCCTCGTCCTCGCCCGAGGGCGCGGCAGCACGCACCGCCTTGATCGCGTAGGCCGCGGCGCCGAGCTCGTGGGCGGCGACATGCGCCACCACGGCCGCCTGACCGGCTGCGAATCCAGCGTGACGTGCGGCTCCGCTCAGCTCCCGTGCCGCGGCCATGGCATGGCCACCCGCCGCGCGGGACTCAGACATCCGCATCTCACCGCGCGCCCACGCACGAACATGTCCGATCGCGTGGCGAGGCCGCGGGTCCGAGGGCCGCACCGACTCGAAGAGGTGCAGAACGTGCTCAGCGCACGACGCCGCCCACACGGCAAGGAGCCGGTGGTCGGAGTCGGTCAGCGACCCACCGCGGCGGATGGTGATGAAGCGCGGGTCGCGTTCCTCGGGCAGGATCACGGTCGGACAGCTCCTGGGGCCATCGGCCCAACGTACTCATGTCCCCAGGAGGGCCGAGGCGCACTGGACGAAGGGGCCGGGCACGACACGGGAGGTTCCTGTCTCAGTGAGTCGGAGGTGGGGGAGCGGGCATGATCGAGTCGGACGAGCCATGAGGAGCGAGCAATGAGGAGCGAGCCATGAGCACGGTGATCGCAGACATCTCGATGTCACTGGACGGATACGTCACCGGCCCGGGCGCAGGCCCGGACAACGGGCTGGGCATCGACGGAGAGGGGATCCACGGGTGGGTGCTCGAAGAACCGCGCTCTCCGGTCGACGAAGCCGTGCTGGCGGACAGCTTCGAGTCCACCGGCGCCGTGGTGATGGGGCGGCGGCTGTTCGACGTCGTGGACGGGCCGAACGGGTGGAACGACGACGTCGGCTACGGACACGACCAGGACCAGGCTGCCGCACCGACGTGCTTCGTCGTCACCCACGAACCGCCCGCCCACGTCCGCCTCGAGTCGAGGTTCCAGTTCGTGACCGGAGGAGTAGGCGCCGCCGTCGAACGGGCCCGAGCAGCAGCAGGCCACAAGAACGTCGTCATCATGGGCGGCGCGAACGTCATCGACCAGAGCCTGGCGGAACAGCTGGTCGACGAGCTTCGCATCCATCTCTCGCCCCTCCTGCTCGGTGGGGGCACCCGTCTCTTCGACCTCGTCGGCCTGACGACACTGGTGCAGCGAGAGGTCGTCGAGTCACCGCGAGCGACCCACCTCACCTACGGGGTCGTCAGGCACTAGTCGAGTACGTGCGCGGACCCGAGGTTGACACCGGCCAGTGGCAGGGCGACCGTGAGTTCGTCAGGCCACGCCGCCATGGAGGAGGGTCATGGCCATGTCGATCTTCGCCCGCATCGGGACGATCAAGGGTGAGTCGCGGGATGCGAGGCACAAGGACGAGATCGACGTGCTGTCGTGGGCGTGGGGGGTGTCCGGGTCCGGCACCCCGGGCCATGGTGGCGGCGCGGGTGCGGGCAAGGCGAGCCTCCACGACTTCAGCTTCACCCACCACGTCGACAAGGCGTCGCCACTGCTGATGAAGGCGTGTGCCAGGGGTGAGCACATCAGGGATGCGACGATCACGGTCCGCAAGGCCGGCACGGGCCAGCAGGAGTACCTCATCGTCACGATGACGGACGTCCTCGTGACGAGCGTCTCCACGAGCGTCACTGCCGAGGGTGACGCCACGGTCGAGGGCGTCGTGCTCACGTTCGCGAAGGTCGACCTCGAGTACAAGCCGCAGAGACCCGATGGCACGCTGGACGCTGGGGTCCATTTCACGTTCGACGTCACAGCGTAGAAGGAGGGCTGGCGGCATACTGACTTGTCGTCGGACGGGCGGGCTGCGAGGCTCGCGCCATGCCGCCCAGCACCGCGGAACCACCGTTCGACCAGCTCCTGGCAACCGCAGACGACGTCGCCCGGTTCCGGCCCGAGGTGGACCTCGAGATGGCTCGTGAGGTGTTCCAGGAGGCGGCGACCCTGCTCCACAACGGTCTGGCGCTTGACGGTCTGGACGACCACGACGCCAGCGCCGTGGTCGCGGGGCTGTGCGTGGACCTCGTGTCCGAGGATCCCGGCGCCGCCGTGCGGGCGCGCTCGAAGGCGACGTTGGACGATCCTGGAGACCTCCACGACCCACGGGGGGTGGCCGCGTCCTACCTCGTCTCGGCGGCGATCCTGCAGCTGTGACGGCGCCGCTAGAAGACCTCGTCCGGGTCGAGCGTGGACGACGCGTACTCCGGACGGCCCCGCGGTCGATAGGTCGAGATCGTGATGCCTCGGGCCGTGGTCCGCGAGCTGACCAGCTCGAGTGCGGCGTCCGGACCGGAGTCGGGGAACAGGCGCGCGCCCTGGCCGACGACCACGGGATAGGTGAGCAGGTCCAGCTGGTCGACCAGGTCATGGGCGAGGAGCCAGCGGACGAGGGCACCGCTGCCGGGCACCAGCAGCTCGCCGTCCTGACGCGCCTTCAGATCACCGACGGCTGCGGCGATGTCGCCGGTCAGAACAGTGGTGCCCGGCCAGGTCGGCTCGCTGAGCGTCGTCGACGCGACGTACTTCGGGCGGCTGTTGAGCGGGGCGGCGACCGGGTTCGTGCTCGGTCTGCCTCCTCCCATAGCCGGCGAAGATCTCTACTCCGTAGGCCTCGTTGAGGTACTCCCCGGCCTCGGCGTCAAGGAGCGGTATGGCCCATCCGCCCCGGTCGAAACCACCGCGGCGATCCTCGTCGGGTCCCCCCAAACCCTGCATCACTCCGTCGACCGACACGTTGGTCGTCGTCGTCAGCCTCATGTCGTGCCCACCTCACCCCACAACGGCCGCGCACCCTCGTTGGTGCGCGCTGCCGTGTCCAGAGAAGCACACATCGGGTTCACGCGGCCTTCGGCCGGCGCTAGACCACATGGAACTCGATCCGGTAGACGAGGGTGTCGTCGTCGATCGGGCCGGCATGGGCGGCACGCACCCGCAGCGCCTCTCGGTCACGCTCACCGGCCGAGCGGACGTCGTCATCGGTCACGGCGGAGAACGGAAGCAGCTCGACCGAGTCGACCTCGATGGCGACCCCGGCGCTCTGGTATCGGCCGCCGGTCCTGACCTTCGGGCGGCTCCAGAGGCGGATCGTCACGGTGATGTCGCCAGCCGCAACGCCAGCCCGAAGGTCCCGGCTGAACATCACAGCCGAACGTTACGGCGATGCCGGCTCTCCGACAGCGTTCGCGTCGTCGTCGGCGTGCAGGCCCCTCCCAGTCCAGCAGCCGTGGACCGACGTCTCGGTCCTAGGTGGCGGCGGTGCGGCCGTCGCGCAGGATCGCCGCCATCGGCTTTCCTCGCGCCAGCTCGTCGACCAGCTTGTCCATGTGGCGGATCTTCTGCAGGAGCGGGTCTTCGATCTCCTCCACCCGATGGCCGCAGATCACACCCGTGATGAGGGACGCGTGCGGGTTCATCCGAGGAGCCGCAGCGAAGAAGGTCTCGAGGTCCACCTCGTCGGCGATGGCCTTCTCCAGACCCGCGGCGTCGTAGCCGGTGAGCCAGGAGATGACCTGGTCCACCTCGTCCCTGCGCCGGTTCTTCCGCTCGGCCTTGTGGACGTCGTGCGGGTAGATGCTCGCGAAGCTCGTGGCGAAGATCCGGTGGCCGCTCACGAGGCGATCGTAGGAGGATCTCTACTTGTCGATGTCCCCCACGACGAAGAACATCGAGCCCAGGACCGCCACCATGTCGGCGACCAGGCAGCCGGGCAGCACCTGCGACAGCACCTGGACGTTGTTGAACGACGCCGAGCGCAGCTTGAGCCGCCATGGCGTCTTCTCGCCGCGTGACACGAGGAAGTAGCCGTTGAAGCCCAGCGGGTTCTCGGTCGCCGTGTACCTTTCGCCCTCGGGCACCTTGAGCACCTTGGGGAGACGCTGGTTCACGGGTCCAGGGGGCAGCGTGGCCAGGGTGTCGAGGCAGGCGTCGGCGAGGTCGAGGCTGACGTGCACCTGCTCGAGCAGCACCTGGAGCCGCGCGAGGCAGTCGCCCTCGGAGCGCGTGACGACCCGGCCCGGCCCGCCGGGGGCGAACAGCTCGGCATAGGCGAGGTAGGGGTCGTCGCGCCGGAGGTCGATGTCGAGGCCGCTCGCGCGGGCGATGGGTCCGGAGACGCCGTATGCCGTGCACGTCGCCACGTCGAGGACCCCGACACCGCGGGTGCGCGCCTCCAGGATCTCGTTGCCGACGATGAGCGACTCGAGCTCCGGCATCCGCCCGCGGACGGCGGAGACCGCCGAGGCGACCCGCCCGAGCCAGCCGGCCGGCACGTCCTCCTTGAGCCCGCCGACCCGGTTGAACATGTAGTGCATCCGGCCCCCCGACGCCTCCTCCATCACCGCCTGGAGCTCCTCGCGCTCGCGGAACGCGTAGAAGACGGGGGTGATGGCGCCGAGCTCGAGGGGGTAGGACCCGAGGAACATGAGGTGGTTGAGCACGCGGTTGAGCTCGGCGAGCAGCGTCCGCAGCCAGACCGCCCGCACGGGTACCTCCATGCCGAGCATGGCCTCCACTCCCAGCACCACCCCGAGCTCGTTCGAGAACGCCGACAGCCAGTCGTGCCGGTTGGCGAGCACGGTGATCTGCCGGTAGTCACGCACCTCGAAGAGCTTCTCCGCCCCCCGATGCATGTAGCCGATCACCGGCTCCGCCGACACGATCCGTTCGCCGTCGAGCACGACGCGAAGGCGCAGGACGCCGTGGGTGGCGGGGTGCTGGGGCCCGATGTTGAGCACCATGTCCGCGGTGGCCAGCCCTCCGGCACCCATGCCGACGTCGAGTTCGCTGGTCACGGGAGCCAGTCTGCCTCACCATGGGGAGGGTGCAGATGCCCAAGGCCACCGACCACGACAAGGACCGCTTCCGCTCGCTCGTGCCCGCCGTCGCAGGGGTCGAGGTCAAGCCGATGTTCGGTCAGCTCGGTGCCTTCGTGAACGGGAACATGTTCGCAGGGCTCTTCGGCTCGGGGGTCGGCGTGAAGGTGGACGAGCAGTCGCGAGCCGAGCTGGAGCGCATCGGGGCCGGTGCCTTCGGCCCGCAGGAGCGCCCGATGCCCGGTTACCTCACGCTGCCCGAGACGATGGGCGACGAGGAGGCGGGAGCGTGGGTCGAGCGGGCGCGGGCGCACGTGGCCACGTTCCCGCCGAAGGCGAAGAAGAAGAAGGGCTGAGCTACGACGGCCCGACCCGGCGGTACACCCATCGGAAACCGCCCAGTCCGTCCGGCTCCGTGAGTGCCGCGGCAGCGGAGGACCGTGCCAGACCGGTGAGGTAGGCCGACGGGTCGGTGCGCGCGAGGGCCAGGGCAGGGGACCCGATGTCGACGCCGAGGGACCGCAACGCGTCGCGCTGGGTGGTCAGCTCGTCGTGCTCCAGGGAGTCCACGGCCACGTGGGCGGTGAGGTCGCACGACCCGTCAGGCACCGGTTCGACGATGCTGCCACCGCGGTATGCCGTGAGTGTGCCGCCCGCCGGTCGCGAGTCGCGCGTGTGCCCGTAGTCGACGGCCAGCATCGTGCCCCGTCGCACCCGTGCGGCGAGGTCGTCCCAGGCGCGGTCACGAGAGAGCCCGACCTCGACCCGGGACCCGACCGGAAGGTCGTCGACCGGCCAGTGCCGGGCGCACCACGCGAGATCCTCCGCCGTCGGACGATCGGCGGCCACGGACTCGACCCCGCTGACGGGATCGACGAGCACGAGGGCGAGCCGGCCCGGGGCGACGACCTCGGCGATGGTGCACGGCACGACGTCGAGCCACTCGTGCGCGACGACGAGGGCGTCCTCGAGGTCCGACAGCGCGTCGGGCAGGGAGGCGCCTCCGGATGCGCTCAGCCACGAGATCGCTCCCGGCAGCCCGAACGGCCGCTCGACGACGTCGACCCCGGTGAGCCGCAGGTCGGGCCGCGCGGCGTACAGGTGGACGAGCAGCTCCCCGCGGCCACAGCCGACGTCCACCACCTGGGTCGCCCCGTCGCGGTCGGCGAGGACGCCGAGCGCGTCGGCGAGCACGGGGCCCAGCGGCCCGTGCGTCGAGGTCGTGAAGTGGCCGGCCGGGCCGGTGCCGGCGCGGTAGAAGCCGTCCGGACCGTAGAGCGCCGTGGACCAGGCCTCCTTCCACGGAACCATCACGCCCGCACCGTATCCCGGCGTGGTGCTCACGCGGCCTCGTCCTCGTGCCGTCCCGCCCTTCCGCCGTCCCGTTGCCAGGGGTCGCCCAGCACCGCCGGCGCACCCCACCAGGCGGGAGAGGGGTAGGTTGCTCGACCGTGGACGGCATCGAGCACCCCGCCCGCCTCACGGTGGGGGTCGTGGGCGCCGGGCGGGTGGGTGCGGTCCTCGGGGCGGCGCTCGCGCGGGCCGGTCACCGGGTCACCGGTGCGTATGCGGTGTCCGGGGAGAGCCGCGCACGCGCCGCCTCGCTGCTGCCCGGTGTGCCCCTCGTCGATGTCCCGTCGATCGTCGCGGACGCCGAGCTCGTCCTCCTCGCCGTGCCCGACGACGCCCTCGGACCGCTCGTCGCCGGCCTCTCCGCCACGGACGCCTGGCAGGCGGGTCAGCTGGTGGCCCACACCAGTGGTCGTCACGGGGTGGGTGTCCTCGAGCCGGCCCGTGCGCACCACGTCCTCCCACTCGCGCTCCATCCGGCGATGACCTTCACCGGCACGGCCATGGACCTGGAGCGGCTCACGGAGTGCAGCTTCGGGGTCACGAGCGACGAGGCGTTGCGTCCGGTCGCCGAGGCGCTCGTCGTGGAGATGGGAGCCGACCCGGTGTGGGTCGCCGAGGGCGACCGGGCGGCATACCACTGCGCACTCGCGCACGGCGCCAACCACCTCGTCACGCTGACGACGCAGTCCATGGAGCTGCTCGCCCGTGCCGGGGTGGAGGAGCCCCGTCGCGTCGTCGGACCGCTCATGCGCGCGGCGCTCGACAACGCCCTGCGGATGGGTGACGCCGCCCTCACCGGACCCGTCGCGCGCGGCGACGTCGGTACCGTGGAGGACCACCTGCGCGAGCTGGAGCGGCTCTCGCCCGAGACCCGGAGGACCTACGTCGCACTCGCCCGCGCCACCGCGCTGCGTGCCCTCGACAGCGGGCGGTTGCGCCCGGCGGCGGCCGAACCGCTCCTCGACGTCCTCGCCGACCAGGAGCACTGAGTGACCACCGCCCTCGCCACCCCCGTCGTCGCCCACACCAGGGAGGAGCTCAAGGCCGCTCGCGAGGCGCTGTCGAGCCGAGACGTCGCCGTCGTCATGACGATGGGGGCGCTCCACGACGGTCACGCGCGGCTCATCCGGGCCGCGCGCCAGCGGCACGCCCACGTCGTGGTGACGATCTTCCTCAACCCACTCCAGTTCGGGCCCAAGGAGGACCTCTCGCGCTACCCCCGCACCTTCGACTCGGACATGGCGATCTGCACGACTGCAGGCGTGGACGTCGTGTTCGCCCCGACCCCCGACGTCGTCTATCCGGACGGTGACCCCGGCGTGCGGGTGTCGGCGGGCCCCCTCGGCGAGATCCTCGAGGGCGCCTCGCGCCCCGGCCACTTCGACGGCGTCCTCACCGTCGTCGGCAAGCTCTTCCACCTCACGGCAGCCCGCAGCGCGTACTTCGGCCAGAAGGACGCGCAACAGCTGCTCCTCATCCGGCGGATGGTGCGCGACCTCGACTTCGCGGTCGACGTCGTGTCCGTGCCGACCGTGCGCGAGGGCGACGGGCTGGCGATGAGCAGCCGGAACATGTACCTCACAGCCTCCGACCGCGAGGTCGCGCTGTGCCTCAGCCGGGCGCTGCGGGCGGGCGCCGAGGCCGCTGCCTTCGGACCGTCGGCGGTCCGCCGCGCGGCCCGCGAGGTCCTGGTCGAGGAACCCCTCGCGCTCGTGGACTACCTCGTCCTCGTCCATCCGCACACGCTCGCCGACGTGCCGGAGTGGTACCGGGGGGAGGCGCTGCTCGCCGTCGCCGCCAGGGTGGGCACCACCCGGCTCATCGACAACACTCCTGTGCTCGTCGGACCCGGCGGGGGTGTGCTCGACGTCTTCTCCGACGTGCCCTACGCCCGCGCCGACGTGTGACCGCCGGTATGCCGCCCGCACCCGTGTCGCTGCCGCGTCGCCTCACCGCTCCTCCGCCGGGGTGGACCACCAGCGCCGACGTCGTCGTCGTCGGCTCGGGCATCGCCGGGCTCACCTGTGCCCTCCGGCTTCGGGAGCGGGTCGACCGGGTGCTCCTGGTGACGAAGACGGTGCTCTCGGCCGGGTCGACCGAGTGGGCCCAGGGTGGGATCGCCGCCGCCCTGGACCCGGAGGACACGCCGGACGAGCACCTCCAGGACACCCTGGTCGCCGGGGTCGGGCTGTGCGACGTCGAGGCCGTGAGGGCACTCGTCACCGAGGGCCCGGACCGCGTGCGCGAGCTCGTGGCCCTCGGCGCGGAGTTCGACCGGGACCCCGGGGGAGAGATCACACTGACCCGGGAAGGCGGTCACCACCGCGACCGCATCGCCCATGCCGGCGGCGACGCCACCGGTGCGGAGATCTCGCGGGCGCTCATCGCCGCGCTGCACCGGGTGGTCGACGACCCCGGCATCGAGGTCGTCGAGCACGCGCTCGTCGTCGACCTGCTCACCGCCGCGGACGGCGCCGTATGCGGCGTGACCCTCCACGTCATCGGCGAGGGCCAGGTCGACGGTGTCGGCGCGGCATACGGTCGGGCGGTCGTGCTCGCGACGGGCGGCTTGGGCCAGATCTACACCTCGACGACCAACCCACCTGTCGCGACGGGCGACGGCATGGCCGCGGCCCTGCGCGCGGGGGCCGGCGTCACGGACCTCGAGTTCGTGCAGTTCCACCCGACCGTGCTCTACCTCGGTGAAGGATCGACCGGCCAGCAGCCCCTCATCTCGGAGGCGCTGAGGGGGGAGGGCGCCTTCCTCGTCGACGACGACGGCGCGAGGTTCATGCCGGCCGGCACGACCTCGCGGACCTCGCGCCACGAGACGTCGTGGCGCGAGCGATCCTCGATGTCATGAGCGACTCCGGCGCTGAGCACGTCTGGCTCGACGCCCGCCACCTCGGACGGGCGTTCCTCGAAGCGCGGTTCCCCTCGATCGTCTCCCGATGTCGCGAGCTGGGCTTCGACCCGGTGACGGAGCTGTTACCGGTGGCGCCGGCCCAGCACTACGCGTCGGGCGGGGTCGAGACCGACCTGCTGGGACGGTCCTCCGTCGACGGCCTGTACGCGTGCGGCGAGTGCTCGTGCACCGGGGTCCACGGTGCCAACCGGCTGGCGTCGAACTCGCTCCTCGAGGGGCTCGTCTTCGCCCACCGGATCGCCGACGACGTCACCGCGCGGATCGCGGCCGGGCAGCTCCCGCTCCGCGAGCCGGCTCCGGATGCCGGTGGGGCGGCGGTGCTCGACGCGGCACACCGCCTCGAGCTCCAGCGGGCGATGACCCGCGGTGCCGGACCGGTGCGATCCGCGCAGTCGACGGACGAGGCCCTCGAGCACCTCGCCCGCCTCGCCGCGCTGGCACCCTCGCAGGCCGAGCCCGGTCCCCCGACGTGGGAGACGACGAACCTCCTCCACCTGGGTCAGGCACTGTCCCTCGTGGCGCACCTGCGGGAGGAGACCCGCGGCGGGCACGTGCGCTCGGACTTCCCCGATCGGGACGACACCCGGTGGCTCACCCACCTCACCACGAGCCGGGCCGAGGGCGGTGGGCTCGACGTGACGGAGCGACCCGTCGACTCCCATCCCGCCCAGCCCCAGGGAGTGGCATGACCGACCACGGGTTCCCGTCGGCCGACGCCCGCCTGCTCGTCGAGCGGGCCCTGGACGAGGACCTCGACGGTGGCACCGACGTCACGACCCTCGCCACCATCCCGGAGGGCCAGGAGTCGTTCTCGCACCTGGTGGCACGCGCCGACGGTGTCGTGGCAGGGCTGCCCGTCGTCGCCCTCGTCGTGGAGGCCGTCGATGCCCGCCTGGGAACGGGTGCGGTGTGGGTCGACCTGCACGCGGACGACGGCACGCGGGTGGTGCGCGGTGACCACCTGGGAACGCTGCGCGGCTCGACCCGCACGACGCTCATTGCCGAGCGGACCGCCCTCAACGTGCTGTCCCGAACCTCCGGCGTCGCGACCCACACGCGTCGCTGGGCCGACGAGCTGCGGGGCTCCGGAGCGACGGTGCTCGACACGCGCAAGACCACTCCCGGGATGAGGGCCCTGGAGAAGTACGCGGTTCGTTGCGGCGGCGGCACCAACAAGCGGCTGGGCCTGTACGACGTCGCCATGGTCAAGGACAACCACAAGATCGCCTCAGGCGGCCTCACGGCGGCCCACGAGGCGGTCAGGCAGACGTTCCCGCACGTCCCCGTCCAGGTCGAGGTCACGACGACGGAGGAGGCACTGGAGTCCGTGGCCGCCGGGGCCAGGTTCCTCCTGTGCGACAACATGTCCACCGACCTCCTCCGCAGGACCGTGGAGGCCGTGCGGGCGACGGGCGAGACCGTCGAGGTGGAGGCCACCGGCGGCCTCACGCTCGACGTCGCGGGGGCGTACGCGGCCACCGGTGTGGACTACCTCTCGGTCGGAGCACTCACGCACTCCTCGCCGATCCTCGACATCGCCCTGGACCTGGACCCCGAGGGCGGTCGTCAGCCGACGAAGATGCAGAAGGGGTGACCGGCCGGGTCGGCGAGGACGTAGAGGGGCTCGTCCGGGTCGTCGGTGCGGTCGGACAGGAGCTCCGCGCCGAGGCCCTCGGCTCGGCGGCGCTGGCGTTCGAGCGACTCGCGATCGGGCACCGTGAAGTCGAGATGGAGCTGCATCGGCACGGTGTCGTCGGGCCACGTCGTGCGGGTCAGTGACGTCACCTCCTGGAAGGCGAGCACCCGCGTGCCGTCCTCCGTCGTGAGCACCAGCCAGTCGACGTCGTCCGGCTCGCCGTCGCCGGGCGGGGCGTCACCGGGGCGGTACCGCAGCCCGAGCAGCTCCCGGTAGAACTCGGCCAGCCCTCGGACGTCGGTGGTGTCGAGAACGGTGTGCAGCAGCTGGGGGTACTCACTCATGGGATCTCCTCGTGGGCGGGCGGCCTCGCCGGCGGTAGGGTCCGAAGAGGCTCCACGAGAAGTCTCGCGCCGTCGACCGACAGGAGGTGGCGTCGTGGACGTCGACGTGACGACGGATGCCGTGGTGGCTCGCCCACGCGCGCAGGTCGCCGCGTTCGCGACCGACCCGCTCAACGCACCGCGGTGGTACGCCAACATCCGCTCGGTCGAGCTGCTCACCGAACCGCCGGTGCGGGTCGGCAGCCGGATGCGGTTCGTCGCGGCCTTCCTCGGGCGCCGGATCGACTACACCTACGAGGTGCTGGAGCTCGTGCCGGGGGAGCGGATGACCATGAGCACGGCATCGGGGCCGTTCCCCATGACGACGACGTACTCGTTCGAGGACGTGGAGGGTGGCACCCGGATGACTCTTCGCAACCACGGGTCCCCGCGCGGGTTCGGCGCGGTTGCCGGACCGGTCATGCGCCGGGCGATCGAGCGAGCCAACCGCAAGGACCTCGACGCGATCAAGACCCTCCTGGAGGCGGAGACCGGCCCAGGCACACCGGCTCAGTAGCGGCGCCAGCGCAACGTGACGGCGTAGTCGACGGCGAGCCCGTCGTGGTCGGCGAGGACCGCCTCGGCCACGGCCGGCGGGAGCTCGATCCCGACGACGGCCGCCAGGTCCTCTCGACTGTCGAACGTCCACTCGATCGTCATTCTCTCCGTCGCGAAACCCTGTCGGTCCCAGAACCGTTGCACCGCAACCGGGTCGTATGCCGGGTACGCGCGGCGGAACCATCCGCCGAACGTCGACCGAGTGGCGTCGTTGTCGAGGATGCACGCGATGCCGCCGGGGCGGAGCACCCGGCCGACCTCGGCCAGCCCTGGCTCGCAGCCCGCGCCGAGGAAGTACGCCCACCGTGCGTGCACGATGTCGACGCTGTTGTCCTGCAAGGGAAGTGACTCCGCCTTGGCGGCGAGCACGGACGCGCGCTGCCCCAAGGACGCCACCCGCTCGCGCGCCCTCACGACGAGGCGGAGGTGGGGCTCGACGCCCACGACACGCGCCCCCAGCCGAGCCAGCCGGGGGAGGTGGAAGCCCGTGCCGCAGCCCACGTCGAGGACGTCCGCCCCCTGCCATGGTCGGAGAGCGTCGACCGCCGCCTCGATCGTGCCCGCCTGGTCGGCGGCGAGGTTCTCCAGCTCGTAGACGTCGGGCGAGTCCCAGATGTTGGGGCTGCGGATCACGACGAGCGGCGCGCTTTCCTCGCCGCCGACGTCGCTGCCTGGACGGCTGTCACCGACGTCGGCGGCAGGTCCGGCACGGTGCCCTTTCCCCGGACCTTCACCGCCCCCGTCGGGTGCCCCTTCCGCTCGGCCTTGCCCTTCCCGGCAGCCTTCGCCGCCTTGGCGACCTTCGCCGCTCGCGCCGCCTTGGCCGAGGACGTGCCCCCCACGGGATGCGCCGGCTCGTTCGCCCCTGCAACAGGCGGTGCCACGCGCTTGCGCGGGACCCGGGTACGACGGCCACCGACCGTGCCCGCCTCCACCGTTGCCGGGTGCACGAGGAGCGGGATGAGCTGCCGGGCGCCCGCGGAGCGAGTGCGCTTCACGGTGTCGAGGTGCGCCTCACAGCGGACCACGAGCGCGGCATACCCCGCTTCTCCCATGAGGGCGGTGAGCTCGGCCCGGTTGCTGCGGTAGACGGGTTCGGCGCCGACGTGCGCCTCGGTGTTGCTCGAGCAGTACCAGTCGAGGTCGTGGCCCCCGGGGCCCCAGCCGCGACGGTCGTACTCGGCGATGGTGACCTCGAGGTAGGAGGTGTCGTCGGGCTGCTCGACGGTGCGGTAGCTCCGTCGGATCGGCAGCTGCCAGCAGACGTCGGGCTTGGCCTCGTGCGGCGGGCTGCCGGTCAGCACGGCGTGCTGGTGGAGCGCGCAGCCGGCTCCGGCCGGGAAGCCCGGGCGGTTGAGGAAGATGCACGCCCCGTCCACGACCTTCGTCTTGCGGGTGTCGTCATCCTCCTCCTCCGTCCAGGCGGAGAGCCTGGACGGGTCCTTGTCACCGCGGGGTCCATGACCCGGGTGGTGCTGCCACTCGTCCTCTCCGAGCTCGGCGACGACCGCCCGCACCCGGGCCACGTCGTCATCGTCGGTGAAGTGCGCCCCGAGGGTGCAGCAGCCGTCGTCCGGTCGGTCGGCGTAGATGCCGCGGCAGCCGGCGCCGAAGATGCAGGTCCAGCTGGACGTCAGCCACGTCAGGTCGGCCCGGAAGCGCTGGCCGGCATTCCCGGGATCGTCGAACTCGGCCCAGGTCCGGGCGATGTCGAGCGGCATCTCAGGCACCCGCCCAGCCTATGGGCGGGTGGGGGCAGCCACTACGTTGGGCCCATGCGCCTCGGGGTCATCGACGTCGGATCGAACACGGTCCACCTCCTCGTCGTGGACGCCCACCCCGGCGCCCAACCGCTGCCGGCGTCGAAGCACAAGATCGACCTGCGCCTCTCCGAGCACGTCACCGACACCGGGCTCATCGCCGACAGGGGTCTCGACAGCCTCGCCCGGTTCGTCCAGGAGTGTCTCGACGTCGCCGAGGACAAGGGCGTCGAGAACCTCAGCGGCTTCGTGACGAGCGCCATCCGCGAGGCCCCGAACGGTGAGGACGTCCTGCACGCCGTCCATCAGCGCACGGGCGTCGTGCTCGACGTCCTCAGCGGTGAGGAGGAGGCGCGGCTCACCTTTCTCGCCGCCCGACGCTGGTTCGGCTGGTCCGCGGGGACCCTCCTCGTCGCCGACATCGGTGGTGGCTCGCTCGAGCTCGCCCAGGGGATGGACGAGGACCCGGACGTCGCCCTGTCGCTGCCGCTGGGGGCGGGGCGGGTGACCCGCGACCTGCTGGACGGTGACCCTCCGAAGAAGGATGCCGTGCGCGAAGCCCGCAAGCAGGTGCGGGCCATGATCGCCGCCGAGCTGCGCCCGCTGACCAAGGCGGGCACCCCCGACCTCGCGGTGGGGACGTCGAAGACGATGCGCTCACTCGCACGGGTCTGCGGCGCGGCGCCGAGTGCCGAGGGCATGTATGCCGCGCGCGTCCTCGAGCGCGAGACGCTCGCCGACCGGCTACCCGAGATCGCCGGCATGTCGGCGAGCCAACGGGCCGGACTGCCCGGTGTCTCCGCCCCCCGGTCCCGTCAGCTGCTCGCCGGCGCGATCGTCGCCGAGGCGACGATGGACCTCCTCGCGCTCGACCGCCTCGAGATCTGCCCCTGGGCGCTGCGCGAGGGCATCATCCTCCGGCACCTGGACAGGATGAGCTAGGCGTGGTGACCGGGGGCCGCCGCAGGACCGGTCCGCCCAAGCCGGTCGAGGTCCCGCGGGCGCGGGTGGGGCTGTCCACGGCATCGGTCTATCCCGAGAACTGTGCGACCGCCTTCGAGCTGGCCGCCCGGCTCGGGTACGACGGCGTGGAGGTCATGGTGTGGACGGACCCGGTGACGCGCGAGGCCGGCGCCCTTCGTGCACTGGCCGACCACCACCGCACACCCGTCCTCTCCGTGCATGCCCCGACCCTCCTCGTGACGCAGCGGGTCTGGGGAACCGACCCCTGGGAGAAGGTCGAGCGCTCCATCGAGCTCGCGCGCGACCTCGGTGCCGACACCGTCGTGCTCCACCCTCCGTTCCGGTGGCAGCGGGACTACGCCCGCGACTTCGTCGACGGTGTCGCCCTGCGGGAGAACGACTCCGGCGTCACGCTGGCCGTGGAGAACATGTTCCCGTGGCGTGGCCCCCGCTCCTCCGAGGTCGAGGCGTACCTTCCCCACTGGGACCCGGTTCCGCAGCCGTACGACCACGTGACGCTGGACCTGTCGCACACCGCGACCGCGGGCTGTGACGCCATGGCGATGGTCGAGGACCTCGGTCCCCGCCTCGCCCACCTGCACCTCGCCGACGGCGTCGGGTCGCCGCGAGACGAACACCTCGTGCCCGGCCGTGGAACCCAGCCCTGCAGTTCGGTGCTGGAGACCCTTGCGGCGCAGGAGTACTCAGGTCACGTGGTCGTCGAGGTCGCAACCCGACGCGTCACTCACGCGCAGCGCGAGCTCGACCTGGCCGAGGCGCTCGCCTTCGCCCGGCTGCACCTCGCGACCTCGGCCTAGCGTCCGGCAACCGAGCCGAGCGCGTCAGGACGGCGGGAGGGGCCGTCGTGCGATGCCGTCGAGTCGGAGGATGTTCGAGTCTGGCGGTGGGTCACACCCAGAAGGTGTCGTGCTGGAGCATGAAGGCGGCGCGCTCGTCATCGGTCATCCGGCCGCCCCGGCCGAGGGCGGCGAGCGTCTCGAAGTAGTCCTCCCGGGGCGCGCCGGGGGTGAAGAGCAGCAGCATCCGGGCGTGGTCGCCGCCTCGGAACCCGTGGATGCCCCCCTCGGGCACGTGGAGGAAGTCCCCGGCCCGGGCGGTCACCCAGCGGGCACCGTCGAACAGCCGCACGCTGCCCTCGAGGACGTAGAACGACTCGGTGATCGACCGGTGGAAATGGGGGTCCGGCCCCGACTCGTCCTCGCCGAAGGACCACCGGTACAGACCGTACAGCCCGCCGGTGGCGTCGCCCGTCGCCAGGTACTCGCAGCTGCCGCCGTTGGTGTAGGTCAGCTCGGGCGCCGCGTCCGCCGGGCGGAGCCACGCGCTCACCTCTCCGCCGTCGGCGGTGTAGACGTCGTCGGGGTACGGCCGGTGCAACGGGGTGAGCAGGGACATGGGACGACGCTAGCCGGGGCCGGCCGCCGGGTGCGCTTGCGGTCGGATCGTGATGGTGGCAAAATTCCCCACATGACGAATATATCGCCCGACGACTCGATCGTCATCGAGCACCTGCGCGTGGTTCGGGGGGACCGCGAGGTGCTGCCGGACCTCAGCGTGACCGTCCCCCGAGGTCAGGTCGTCGGCCTGCTCGGCCCGAGTGGCGGTGGGAAGTCGACCCTGATGCGGGCCGTCGTCGGCGTCCAGGTCATCGCCGGCGGCACGGTGTCCGTGCTGGGCGAGGAGGCGGGGTCACCGGCGCTGCGGCAGCGGGTCGGCTACCTCACCCAGGCACCGAGCGTCTACGGCGACCTCACCGTGCGCGACAACGTGCGCTACTTCGGCCGTGTGCTCGGCGTCGACGAGGACGCGGCGGACCGCGCCATCGAGGCCGTCGACCTCACCGACCACGCGGGCGCGCTGGTCGAGAACCTCTCGGGTGGCCAGTGGTCACGGGCGAGCCTCGCCTGCACCCTCGTCGGTGACCCGGAGGTGCTCGTCCTGGACGAGCCGACCGTCGGTCTCGACCCCGTCCTGCGGCGCGACCTCTGGGACCTCTTCCGCCGGCTGGCGGGGCAGGGCCGCACGGTCCTCGTGTCGAGTCACGTCATGGACGAGGCGGTTCGCTGCGACCGGCTGCTCCTCCTGCGCGAAGGGCGAATCCTCAGCGACTCGACACTCCCCGAGCTGCTCGAGCGCACGGGCGCCACGGATGCCGAGCAGGCGTTCCTCGCGCTCATCGACGAGGCCGCAACCCGTGACGGCGGTGCGGCGGCATGAACGCCCGGATCACCCTTGCGACGGCCGCTCGCATCCTGCGCCAGCTCCGCGGCGACCACCGCACCGTGGCCCTGATGATCCTCGTGCCCGTCGTGCTGCTCGGGCTGCTGGCCTGGATCTACGCCGACCTCCCCGGTGACGTCTTCAACCGCATCGGGCCGGCGCTGCTGGGGGTCTTCCCCTTCGTCGTCATGTTCATCGTCACGAGCATCGCGACCCTGCGCGAGCGCACCTCCGGCACGCTGGAGCGCCTGCTGACGACACCGCTCGGCAAGGGGGACCTCATGGTCGGGTATGCCCTCGCGTTCGGGACGATGGCGTTCGTCCAGGCCGTCGTCGCGACGGTGTTCGCCGTCTGGGTCTGCGGTCTCGACATCGCCGGACCGCTGTGGCTGCTCGTCGTCATCGCGCTCTTCGACGCCCTGCTGGGAACGGCGTTGGGCCTGCTGGCGAGCGGGTTCGCGCGCACCGAGTTCCAGGCGGTCCAGTTCATGCCTGCGTTCGTGCTGCCGCAGTTCCTGCTCTGCGGACTGCTCGTGCCACGAGAGCTGCTGCCCCCGGCGCTGGAGGCCATCTCCGACGTCCTGCCGCTCTCCTACGCGGTCGACGCCATGAAGGACGTCACCGTGCGGAGCGACCCGCTGGGCGACGTGGCGGTGAGCCTCGGGGTGATCGCGCTCTGGATCGTCCTCTCACTCGCCCTGGGAAGTCTCACCCTGCGCCGCCGGACCCCCTGAACCGCCCGGCGGCTAGCCTGAGCGGCGTGGACCCCAGTGACCTGCTGCGGGGAGCGCTGCTCCAGCTCTCCGACTCCGACCTCGTCCGCACGGCCGTGCTCAAGGCGCCGGTGAGCCGGGCCGTCGTCGCGCGCTACGTCGCAGGGGAGACGGTTCCCGACGCCGTGCGGGTGGCCGGCGAGCTGCGCACCACCAACCGGCTGACGACGCTGGACTACCTCGGTGAGGACACGACGGACCGGGCTCGGGCCGAGGCGACCCGCACGACCTACGTCCGGCTCCTCGACGCCCTCGACGATGCCGACCTCGCGGCGTACGGGGCTGCGGAGGTGAGCGTCAAGCTGAGCGCGATCGGCCAGGCCCTCCCGCAGGACGGGAACGCCATCGCCCTCGAGAACGCCCGGGCGATCTGCGAGGCCGCCACGCGGGTCGGCACGACGGTCACCCTCGACATGGAGGACCACACGACGACCGACCGCACCCTGGAGGCGCTGCGCGAGCTGCGGGTCGACTTCCCGTCGGTCGGCGCCGTGCTCCAGTCGTACCTCCACCGAACGGAGGCGGACTGCCGCGACCTCGCCACCGAGGGCAGCCGGGTCCGGCTGTGCAAGGGCGCGTACAAGGAGCCGGCATCGGTGGCCTTCCAGGACCGCGACGACGTCGACCTCTCCTACGTCCGGTGCCTCAAGGTCCTCATGAGCGGGGATGGCTACCCCATGGTCGCCAGCCACGACCCCCGCCTCATCGACATCGCCCAGGCCCTGGCCGGCCACCACGGTCGCAGCCCGGACACCTACGAGTTCCAGATGCTGCACGGCATCCGGCCGCACGAGCAGATGCGGATCGCCGACCGTGGCCACCAGCTCCGCGTCTACGTGCCCTTCGGCGAGGACTGGTACGGCTACCTCGTCCGCCGCATGGCGGAGCGCCCCGCCAACGTCCAGTTCTTCCTCCGCTCCCTGGTGAGCACCGGCTGACGGAACGGCTGCAGGCCGACGTCCGTGCAGGCGGCATACTCGCGTCCCATGGGAACGGTTGCGATCTTCGGCGCAGGCGTCATGGGCGAGACGCTGCTCTCGGGGCTGCTGCGTGCCGGGCGTGCGGCCGACGAGCTCGTCATCACCGAGCGACGGCCCGACCGGGCCGCCGAGCTCGCCGAGCGCTACGGGGTACGGGTGCTCGACAACGCCGAGGCCGCTGCCATCGCGGACACCCTCGTGCTCGTCGTCAAGCCGCAGGACATGGGTGGCCTTCTCGACGAGATCCACGACCACGTCGGTGAGGCGAACCTCGTCGTGAGCCTCGCCGCCGGCATCACGACGACCTACCTGGAGTCGCGTCTCCCCCAGGGCCGCGCCGTCGTGCGCGTCATGCCGAACACCCCGGCGCTCGTGGACCAGGGCATGGCGGCGGTCAGTGCCGGCGCGCACTGCGACGACTCGCACCTGCGCGAGGCCGAGGACCTGCTGGCAGCGACCGGCAAGGTCCTCGAGGTCCCCGAGAAGCTGCAGGACGCCGTGACCGCGATCTCCGGCAGCGGACCCGCCTACATCTTCTACGTCGTCGAGGCGATGATCGAGGCCGGTGTCGTCCTGGGGATGCCGCGCGCGACGGCGACCGAGCTCGTCGTGCAGACGTTGTACGGCGCCGCGACGATGATGCGGGAGACCGGGCAGCACCCCACGGTCCTGCGCGAGCAGGTCACCTCTCCCGGTGGGACCACCGCCGCCGCCCTGCGCGAGCTCGACGACCACAAGGTCCGGGCCGCGTTCATCACCGCGATGGAGGCCGCCGCCACGCGCTCCCGCGAGCTCGCCGGTGACTGAGGCCGCGTCGCCGGACCGGACCCCGGAGCCGGCCGACAGGCCGCGGGTCACCCGGGTCACTCCAGAGGACTGGCGCACCTACCGCGACGTCCGGCTGGCCGCGCTCATCGACAGCCCGCGGGCGTTCTGGGCGACGTACGCCGAGGCCGCCCAGCGCACCGACGAGCAGTGGCGCGAACGGGTGGCGGCGATGGGTCCGACCTGGGTCGCCCTCGAGAGTGGCCGACCCGTGGGGACGGTCGGCCTCTGGCACGGCGACGAGCAGCCCTCTGACGAGGTGCACCTCGTCGGCATGTGGGTCGCCACCGTCGCGCGCGGGACCGAGGTGGGCGCGACGCTCGTCGGGACGGCCCTGACCCACGCCGCCGCGTCCGGGTGGCGGCGGGTCGTGCTCGACGTGGCGCACGAGAACCGCCGGGCCTGGGCCTTCTATCGACGGATGGGGTTCCGGCCCACCGGGCGGGTCGAGCGGATGCCGTGGGACCCCTCGGTGACCGAGGAGATGATGGTCCTCGAGCTCCCCGGCGGTGCGTGACCGTTCGCCCGCCCGGGTTGCCGGTGCCCACGGGGGCCGTGGGAGAGTGGCCGCCATGAGAGACATCACCGTGCGGTCGCTGGGCGTCGACGAGTGGGAGCGCTACCGCTCTGTGCGCCTCACCGCCCTCCAGGAGTCCCCGGACGCGTTCGTCGCGACCCACGAGGAGGAGGCCGCCGAGCCGGAGGAGTTCTGGCGGACCCGCATGCAGCGCTCGACCCGCCTGCTCGCCGAACGCGAGGGTGTCGCCCTCGGGATCGCGAGCGTGGGCGCCGCCGACGACCCCGGCGTGGCACAGCTGTTCGGCCTCTGGGTGCACCCCGACGCCCGTGGGAGCGGGGTGGCCACCGAGCTCGTCCGGGCGGGCGCCCGCGCGGCCGCGACCGCGGGCAACCGCCAGCTCCTCTACTGGGTCGGCACGGAGAACGGCCGTGCGGTGGCGTTCGCCAGCGGGTTCGGCTTCCGCCCCACGGCCCAGCGCCGGCCGATGCGCGTGGTCTCCGAGGACGACGGCGAGGAGGAGGTCGCGATGACCCTGCCGCTGGCCGGTGACCGGGGGGGCATCGCCGACTTCTGACCAGGCTCGGTTCCGGGCGACGGGACCCGGTCAGGGGCGAGCCGCGAGGCGCTCGATGAGGGTCGTCGGTCCGCTGACGATGAGCGTGTCGTGGGCCGACACCTTCGTCGACGGCACGGCATACGTGAAGTCCTCGCCAGGGGCCTTGACTCCCACGATCGTCACGCCGTACTTGCTGCGGATGGCGCTCTGCTCCAGGGTGAACCCGATGGCCTCGGTGGGCGGACGCATCTTGACGATCGCGAAGCCGTCGTCGAACTCGATGTAGTCCTGCATCCGGCCACCGACGAGGTGCGCCACGCGGCGGCCGGTGTCGGCCTCGGGCCGGACGATGTGGTGCACGCCGATGCGGTCGAGGATGCGCGCGTGCTCGGGGGAGAGGGCCTTGCCCCAGATGTCGGGGATGCCGGCGTCGACGAGGTTGGCGCAGGCGAGCACCGACGCCTCCACCGATGAGCCGATGGCGACGACCGCGATGCGGAAGCGTCCGGCCTTGGCGTCACGGATCACCCCCACGTCGCTGGCGTCGCCGTGGATGACGTGGCTCAGCCGGCCGAGGAACTTCTCGGCGAGGAAGCCGTCCTTCTCGATCGCGGTGACCTTGTGGCCGAGGCGCCGCAGCTCGAGCGCCGAGGCCGCCCCGAAGCGGCCGAGGCCGATGACGAGGACGTCGTCGTCGTGGGCGCTGTTGCGCGACATGCTGCCGCCTCTCATCGGTGACAAGGGCCTCCAGCCTGCCACGCCATCGCGCGCGAGTAGCGTGCAGACATGGCCCCACGGACGAGCGTCATCTGGGACGACGCGTTCACGGCGTACGACTTCGGTCCGACCCATCCGATGGGACCAGCCCGCCTCGACCTCACCACCCGCCTCTGCCGTGCCCTCGGCGTGTTCGACCACGTCGACCTCCTCTGCCCGGGCGTCGCGGACGACGACGTCCTCGCGACCGTCCACGACCGCGACTACATCGATGCCGTGCGAACCGCCTCCAAGGACCCCGGCAACGCCGACGTCAGCCGCGGCCTGGGGACCGATGACGACCCGGCGTTCCTCGGGATGCACGAGGCCTCGGCGCGCATCGCCCAGGGCACGTTGGACCTGTGTCGCCGGGTCTGGCGGGGCGAGGCCGAGCACGGTGTCAACTACTGCGGCGGGCTCCACCACGCCATGGCCGACCACGCGAGCGGCTTCTGCATCTACAACGACGTGTCCGTCGGCATCCAGTGGCTCCTCGACAACGGCGTCGAGCGCGTCGCCTACGTCGACATCGACGTGCACCACGGGGACGGCGTCGAGCGGATGTACTGGAACGACCCGCGAGTGCTGACGATCTCCCTCCACGAGAACGGGCGCAACCTCTTCCCCGGCACGGGCTGGCCCGGAGACATCGGCGGACCCGACGCCCTCGGGACGGCGGCCAACGTCGCCCTCCCACCCGGCACCGGGGATGCCGGGTGGCTGAGGTCGCTGGACTCCGTCGTGCCGGCGCTCGTGCGGGCGTTCGCGCCCGAGGTGCTCGTCAGCCAGCACGGGTGCGACACCCACATGCACGACCCGCTCGCCCACCTGGCCATCACCGTCGACGCCCAGCGGCGGGCTCACGAGTCGCTCCACGACCTCGCCCACGAGGTGAGCGCGGGGCGGTGGGTGGCGCTCGGGGGAGGCGGCTACGAGCTCGTCGAGGTCGTCCCGCGGTCGTGGACCCACCTCACCGCGATCGCCGCGCACGTCCCGCTGCCCGCGGGCACCAGGGTTCCCGACGAGTACCTGGACCACGTCGAGCGCACCTTCGGTCGGCCTGCCCCTGGACTCATGGGAGACCTCCCGGCGAGCGGGTTGCCGATCTGGGTGCAACCGTGGTCGATGGGGCACAACCCCGAGAACCCCGTGGACCGGGCGATCCTCGCGACCCGCCAGGCGACGTTCAGCCACCACGGTCTCGACCCCTGGTTCGACTGAGCCGGCCCGTCCACGCGCCGCGGGGCTGACGACTCTCGTCGACACGTCACCGGCGTGTCGACTGGACAGCGGCATGAATGTCGGTCAATCCCTTCCCCAGTCGTCACAACTGCCCCTATGGTTGCGCTTGCACGTCCGCAGGCACCATGTCGGAACTTCCCGGCCCTGTGGAAGAGCAGAAGATCGAGGTCACGATGTCCACGGAGCGCCAGCTCGCGGAGGTGCGGTTCCTCACCGTCGCGGAGGTCGCCACGATCATGCGAGTCTCGAAGATGACCGTCTACCGCATGGTCCACGCCGGGGAGCTCCCGGCCATCCGCGTCGGCCGGTCCTTCCGCGTGCCGGAGGACGAGGTGCACACCTACCTGCGCAGCTCGTTCGTCGACACCGCCTGATCGACGCACCATCACGCCGAGGGGCGGCCCGCGCTGCGGGCCGCCCCTCGCGTTTGGGTGGGTGCTCCGGTGCCGGTAGGGTGGGCAGCCGCACGTGACGCATAGCGACGAGGACAATTCATGGGTTCGGTCATCAAGAAGCGGCGCAAGCGGATGGCGAAGAAGAAGCACCGCAAGCTCCTTCGCAAGACGCGCCACCAGCGCCGCAACAAGAAGTGACCCCGACGTCACCTCTGCACGTCAAGGTCCCCGTGCCCCGGGGACCTTTGTGTTGCGGGTGGCCCGCCCGCCGTCGGCAGGCGGAGGACACCGGTCACCGCCGGTGACCCTCGGTAGGGTCGGAGGTGTCGGTCCCGACGTGAAGGAGCAGGGCGTGGCCTCGGTGGTGCTCGTGACCGGTGTCTCCCGGTACCTCGGGGGCCTGCTCGCGCGACGGCTCAGCGCCGAGCCCTCGGTCGCGCGGGTCGTCGGCGTCGACGTCATCCCGCCCGCGCACGACATCGGCGACGTCGAGTTCGTCCGCGCCGACATCCGCAACCCCATGATCGCCCGGGTCATCGAGACCACCGGGGTCGACACCGTCGTGCACATGAACGTCATCGCGACGCCGACCTTCGTGGGAGGACGCACACCGCAGAAGGAGATCAACGTCATCGGGACGATGCAGCTCCTCGCCGCGTGCCAGAAGTCGCGCACGGTGCGCCGGCTCGTCGTCAAGTCCTCCGCCGCCGTCTACGGCTCGACGCCGCGCGACCCCGCCATGTTCACCGAGGACATGGGCGCCAAGCGCTCACCCTCCGGTGGCTTCGGGAAGGACTCCATCGAGGTGGAGGGCTACGTGCGCGGATTCGCCCGCCGTCGACCGGACACCGACATCCTCACCCTGCGCTTCGCGAACATCGTCGGCCCGCGGATCCGCACCTCGATCACCGACTACTTCAACCTGCCGGTGGTCCCGGTGCCGCTGGGCTACGACGCCCGGATGCAGTTCATGCACGAGGACGACGCCATCGACGCGCTGGTGCAGGGCACGACCGGCGACGCGGACGGTGTCGTCAACCTCGCGGGCGACGGTGTCGTCACGGTGCTGCAGGCGGCATCGATCGTCGGGCGTCCGGTGCTGCCGCTGCCGCTGCCGGCGGCGGGGATCGCCGGCTCCTTCGCCAAGCGCCTCGGCCTGGCCGACTTCTCACCCGACCAGATGTCCTTCCTCGCCTTCGGCCGGGGGCTCGACACGCGCCGCATGCGCACGGTCCTCGGCTTCGAGCCGCGCTACACGTCCAGGGGGGCGTTCGAGGACTTCGCGCGCAGCGTCGGGCCGGCCGTGCCGGCCGCGGCGATCATCGGGGATGCCGTGAGCGGCGTCGCCGGCACCGCCAGCCAGGCGGTCCTGCGGAGTCTCGGCACAGGGGGAAGGCGCTGATGGCTGCTCGACGAGGAGCGCTCGCCGAGGGAGCAGCCCGGGCATCGGGTGAGCGGGCCCGGCGGCGCACGACCCCGCTCATCGGCGCGGAACCTCTCGTGCCGGCGATCACGGAACCCCCGAAGAAGGCTGCGGCGACGAAGGCGACGACGACGAAGGCGGCGAAGAAGCCGGCGGCGAGGAAGCCGGCGGCGACGAAGGCGACCGGCGAAGAAGGCGAGGACGACGAAGGCACCGGCGACGAGCACGACGACCACCGCGACCCCGACGACGGCAGCCACGAGGAGGGCCAGGGCCCCCAGAGCAGCCGTCACCACGGAGGTCGTTTCCGCCCCGCCCGACGTGGCGACCTCGACACCGCGGGAGCGAGCGGCTGCGTCCGGGGCGGAGCCCACCCCTGGTGTCCGAGGCCCTCACCGTCCCGCCCCCACGGTGACCTCGGCGCCCTCGCGCCGGGCCTCGCGTCAGGCTGGTGAGCGACGCACGCGGCCAGCGGTTCCGGCATCCGCCGGCACGCGGTCCCGGCTGGGTCCACGTGAGAAGGCCCGGCGCGACGCCGAGCGGCCACACCTGCGGATCGCAGAGCCACCTCTGGACCCGACGGTGACCGAGGCACCGAGCCACTCCGGGCTTCCCCTGCCCGACGTCGGAGACGCCCTGGCGACGGTCGTCGGGCTGCTGCGCCTGGGCGCCGAGGCGGCGGGCATCGCCCCGGAGGACGTCGAGCGCCGCATCGCCCAGGTGCTCGCCTACATCCGTCGCCGGATCGACGGCGACTACGACGTCGACGACTTCGGGTACGACCCGGACTTCACCCAGAACGTCTTCTACCCGATGCTCCGGCCGATCTACCGGCACTGGTTCCGGGTGGAGGTACGGGGCATCGAGAACATCCCGGAGACCGGGGGTGCGCTCGTCGTGTCCAACCACTCCGGCACGATCGCCCTGGACTCGCTCATGGTGCAGCTGGCGATCCACGACGAGCACCCGCAGCACCGGGTCATGCGAGCACTCGGTGCCGACCTCGTCTTCCAGACGCCCTTCCTCGGCACGATCGCTCGTCGGTCGGGGTCGACCCTGGCGACGAACGAGGACGCCGAGCGGCTCTTCGCCCACGGTGAGCTCGTCGGGGTGTTTCCCGAGGGGTTCAAAGGGGTGGGCAAGCCCTTCAGCGAGCGCTACAAGCTGCAGCGCTTCGGCCGGGGTGGCTTCGTGTCGGCGGCCCTGAGCGCGCAGGTGCCGATCATCCCGTGCTCCGTCGTCGGCGCCGAGGAGATCGCGCCCATCCTCGGCAACATGGGGACGGTGGCCCGTCTCCTCGGCCTGCCCTACGCCCCCATCACCCCGACGTTCCCCATCCTCGGCCCGCTCGGGCTCATCCCGCTGCCGAGCAAGTGGGTCATCGAGTTCGGCGCGCCGATCGCCACGGACACCCAGGCCCCGGGCGCGGCGGAGGACCCGATGCTCGTCTTCGACCTCACCGACCAGGTGCGCGAGACGATCCAGCAGACGCTGTACACGCTCCTCATGCAGCGGCGGTCGGTGTTCTTCTGATGACCGGAGCGGCACCACCCCACCCGATCCGCGTCACCCTCATCGGCCGCGCCGGCTGCCACCTGTGTGACGTCGCTCGCGAGACCGTCGAACGGGTGACCGCCGACCTCGGGGTGGGGTGGGAGGAGCGCTCCATCGACCTCGAGCCAGAGCTGCGCGAGGAGTGGGCAGAACAGATTCCCGTGACCCTCGTCGACGGGCGCCAGCACGACTACTGGCGGGTCGACGAGGGCCGGTTGAGGGCGGCCCTGTCGTCTCCGCCGGCATCGGCCTGAGCGACCGGCGCCACCCGTCGGCGCAGGAGCAGGAGGCCGAAGGCCGGCCGCGTCAGCGCGCCCCTGCCGTCGCCGGGCGAGCCTCCCGAACCACTCGGGCCACCGTCTCCGACCACTCCTGGGGCTGCCAGCCGACGTGGTCGACGGTGGCCGAGTGGTCGACGACGAACGGGTCCGTGAACTGGTAGGCCGTTCCCGCCAGCTCACGCACCATCGGGGAGAAGAGCCCGACGGCCCGCAGAGCTCGTGGACCGAGGACGCGCACCGTCGGCGCCGGCGCCCCGGCGGCGGCAGCGATGTCCTCCAGCCCCTGGCGCTGGCTCCGCGGTGGGGCGCTCGGCACGAGCCAGGCCCGGCCGTGCGCCCGCTCGTCCGCCGCGACGTCGATGAGCAGCCGTGCAGTGTCGTGCGTGGTCGTCCAGGTGTGCGGCGCGTCGGCGCCACCGAGGACCCACGCCGTCCTGCCCCCGACAACCGCTGGCGCGTTGCGCGCCAGGTGCGAGTTCGCCCCCGCGTCGGCGTAGTCGCTCGCCCGCACCTCGACGACCCGGACCCGTCCCGCCTCGTGCGCTGCGAGGGCGTCGCGCCACATCCGGACCCGCACCTCGCCCTTGTGGTCGGACGGCGCCAGCGGGGTCGTGTCCGTGATCGGGCCGGTGACCCGGCCGTATCCGTAGAGGTTGCCCACCGTCGCCAACACCGCTCCGGAGGATCCGGCGGCGTCGAGGAGGGCGGCCGCGATGGGTGGCCAGTCCGTGTCCCAGCGGGTGTAGGTCGGGTTGGCGCAGTTGTAGACGGCCACCGCGCCGTCGGCGAGGGCACGCATCCGAGGCGCGTCGGACGCGTCTGCCGCCACCTTCTCCACCGCCGGGTGGTCCGGGCCGCCGCCGGAGCGGGTGACGATGCGTACCTGCTCACCGGCGCCGGCGAGCTGAAGGGCCGTGCGGGTGCCGATGGGACCGGCTCCGACGACGAGGTGGGTGCTCATGGTGGCTCCTTCGTGATCAGTGATCTCGTTGGCGATCAGTGAACACCCTTCGGGGCCGAAATGCAAGAGCAGTGATCACAAAGCAATGCACTGATCTCCATTGTGTGCTTGACTTCCGCCATGTCGACGAGCACAGGTCGGGCCCAGGGCGTGCGGGCCCGCGCCCGCGCCCAGATGCGCACCGAGATCCTCGACGTCGCCAGGGAGCACCTGGCGACGGAGGGGGTGGGGAGCCTGTCGCTGCGAGCCGTCGCGCGCGAGCTGGGGATGGCGTCCTCTGCCGTCTACCGCTACTTCGAGAACCGAGATGTGCTCCTCACCGCCCTCATCATCGACGCGTACGACGCCCTCGGTGCCGCGGTGGAGCGGGCCGAGGATGCCGTCCCGAGGGACGACCTGCACGGCCGGTGGCACCAGATCGCTCGGACGGTCCGCGCGTGGGCCCTCGAGCACCCCTCGCAGTACGCGCTCGTCTACGGCTCGCCGGTCCCCGGCTATGCGGCGCCGCAGGACACCATCGTGCCTGCGACGAGGGTGACGCGGCTGCTCGCGGCTCTTCTGCAGGACGCGCTGAGGTCCTCGGCCGGCCCCATACCCGGTGACGTCGGTCCACCGGTGCCCCCGCAGGCGGCGGAGGGCCTCGCTCCGCTCGTGGAGTTCCTCGGCCCGGGCACCACGCAGGAGTGGGCCGTGCGAGCGCTGATGGCCTGGACCTGGCTCTTCGGGGCGGTCTCGTTCGAGCTCTTCGGCCAGCTCACCGGCGCCGTCGTCCCCGAGCGACGAGACGAGGTCTTCGACGTCGAGGTGGTCCGGGCCGCCGGCTGGCTGGGGCTCCTCCCGGCGGCATCCGCGACGTCCTGAGGGAGGAGCGGCGCCCCGCGGTGCAGCCCGTAGCACACCGGGAGGTGTCGTGCCTCACGGGGTCCCCGGACGACTTTGTGCAGGAGTTCACAAGAACGTAGGCTGGCTCCCATACCCGCAGGCGGGCGCACCTCTGTGCCCGGGCGCCGCAGCACCGGCGCGGCGGGTCCGCGAGAGGAGTCGGTGACCGCCCGTGTCCGCCGCAGCGACGACCCGCCGGGACATCCCCGACGCCTCGGTGGCCCGTCTGCCCGGATACCTGCGTGCCCTCACCGCCCTCGCCCGGAACGGCATCCCCTCCGTGAGCTCGGAGGAGCTGGCCACCGCGGCGGGCGTCAGCTCCACCATGCTGCGCAAGGACCTCTCGCACCTCGGCTCCTACGGCGTGCGCGGTGTGGGCTACGACGTCGAGCGACTCGCGTCCGAGATCACCTCCGCCCTCGGCCTCACCCAGGACTGGCCGGTCGCCATCGTCGGCATGGGAAACCTCGGACGGGCGCTCGCGGCATACCGCGGCTTCGCCGAGCGGGGTTTCCGGGTCATCGCCCTGCTCGACGGCGACCCACGTGTCGTCGGGGACCGGGTCGCCGGCGACGTGGTGCGGCCGATGGGCGACCTGCCCGACCTCGTCGTCGACCACGGGCTGGCCATCGGGGTCATCGCCACTCCCTCCGCCGGTGCCCAGGAGGCCTGCGACGACCTCGTCGACGCCGGGGTGCGCTCGGTCCTCAACTTCGCGCCTGCTGTCCTGTCGGTTCCCGACGGGGTCGTCGTGCGCACCGTCGACCTGTCGACCGAGCTGCAGATCCTCGCCTTCCACGGCCAGCGGGTCGCGGCGCCGGAGGTGGTCGTGTGAGCCTCGTCGTCCTGGGGCTGTCCCACCACGGCGCCCCGCTCTCGCTCCTGGAGTCCGTGGCACTCGCGCCGGAGGACCGCACCGCGCTCGAGGCCGCGGTGCTGCGCTCCGAGCACGTCAGCGAGGCCGTGGTCCTCTCGACGTGCAACCGCACCGAGGTGTATGCCGAGTGCCTCACCTTCCACGGTGCCGTCGCCGACATCACCGCCGTCCTGGCCTCGGCGTGCTCGGTGGATCGCGCCGAGCTCCAGCCCCACCTCTTCGTCCACTACGAGGACCGGGGCATCGCGCACGTCTTTCGCGTCGCCGCCGGGCTCGACTCCATGGCGGTGGGCGAGGCCCAGGTCCTGGGCCAGGTGCGGCGCGCGCTCGCTCGCGCCCAGCGCCACGGTCATGTCGGGCCTGCTCTCAACGCGGTGCTCCAGCAGGCCCTGCGCGTCGCCAAACGGGTGCACACCGACACGGGCATCGACCTCGTGAGCGGCTCCCTCGTGCAGGCCGGCCTCAGCCGTGCCGAGGCCGAGCTCGGCGGCCTGGGCGACCTCGCGGTCCTCGTCATCGGAGCGGGCGGGATGGGCGCCCTCGCTGCGACGACGGTGGCCCGCCTGGGCGCCCACACGGTGGTCGTCGCGAACCGTAACCACGACCGGGCTCGGATGGTGGCCGAGCGGGTCGGCGGCATGGCCCGACCGCTGGCCGACCTCGGCCGGGCGCTCGCGGAGGCCGACGTCGTCATCTCCTCCACCGGAGCTCGAGGGTGCGTCGTCACGGCGGACCAGGTGCGCGACGCGATGGCCGTGCGCGGTGGGCGCCCGCAGGTCTACGTCGACCTCGCCCTGCCGCACGACATCGACCTCGGCGTCGCGGAGGTGCCGGCCGTGCTGCGCGTCGGCCTGGCGGAGCTCGCCGAGGATCTCGCCGACGCCGGCTCGGCGCCTCAGGTGGCGGAGGCCACCGACCTCGTCACCGCCGAGGTCGCGGGATACCTCGTGGCGCGCTCGGCCGAGGCGGTCGCCCCGACCGTCACCGCCCTGCGCGCCCGGGCGGGGGAGCTCGTCGAGGAGGAGCTCCGCCGTCTCGAACGGCGGACGCCGGGCCTCGACGACGCCCAGCGCGCGGAGGTGCGCCGCGCTGTCGAGCGGGTGGTCGACAAGCTGCTCCACACCCCGACCGTCCGGGTGAAGGAGCTCGCCCGTGACGGACAGGGCGGCAGCTACGCGCGAGCCCTGAGCGAGCTCTTCGACCTCGACCCCCGTGATGTGTCGCTCGTCGGCGCACCGCCGACGATCCCCGGGGAGGAGACGTGACCACCCTGCGCCTCGGCACCCGCCGCTCCACCCTCGCGATGACCCAGTCGACGTGGGTCGCCGACCGCCTGCGGGCGCTCGGTCACGACGTCGAGCTCGTCGAGATCACCACCGACGGCGACCGTGACCGCACCACGCCGCTGGCCCAGCTCGGCGGGACCGGCGTCTTCGTCTCCGCGCTGCGCTCCGCCCTCACCGAGGGGCGGGTGGACGTCGCCGTCCACTCGCTCAAGGACCTGCCCACGACCCCCGATGCGGCGGTGACCCTGGCGGCGGTGCCGGTGCGCGAGGACCCGCGCGACGCCCTCGTCGCCCGCGACCGGCTCACCCTCGGCGAGCTTCCTGCCGGAGCGACCGTGGGCACCGGCTCACCACGGCGGCGCGCCCAGCTCGCCGCGCTGGGGCTCGGCCTCGTCGTCGTCGACCTGCGCGGCAACGTCGACACGCGGCTGCGAGCCGTCGCCGACGGCCGCCTCGACGCCGTGGTCCTCGCGGCGGCGGGGCTGCGCCGAATCGGCCGGATCGACGACGCCACGGAGCTCCTCGACCCCATCCAGATGCTGCCCGCGCCCGGCCAGGGCGCCCTCGCCGTCGAGGTTCGCGCCGGTGACGAGGCGACCGCCGGGGTCGTCGCCGCCCTCGACGACGAGGATGCCCGAACCTGCACGACGGCCGAGCGGGTGCTCCTCGCCGACCTCGAGGCCGGGTGCACGGCGCCCGTCGGGGCGCTCGCCGAGGTCGTCGAGGGCACCCACGGCCCAGAGCTGTCGCTGCGCGCCGCCGTCGCCGCCCCGGACGGGTCTGCCGACCTGCGCCGGTCGCTCGTGGGAGAGGTCGCCGACCCCGCAGCACTGGGCCACCGCCTGGCCCGACTCCTCCTCGAGGACGGTGCCGCCGACCTCATCTCCGAGACCTCCGACCGGAATCCCCTCGCCGACCACATCGCCACGGAGCGTGCCCTGTGAGCCCCTCGCGCTCGACCTCCCCGTCCTCCGCTCCCCGCACCCCCGCGCGGGTCGTCTTCGTCGGGGCGGGCCCCGGTGACCCGGGCCTGGTCACCGTCCGTGCCGGCGAGCTGCTCGCAGCGGCCGACGCGGTCGTTCTCGACCAGGTGGCCCGTGACGAGGTCGTCGCCCGCTGGTGCCGTCCGGAGGTCGACGTCGTCGACGCCGGGCACGGTGAGCACGGCGAGCGGCTCACCCAGGCGTCACGCGCGAAGCTCGTCGTCCGCTCCGCCAAGGCCCACCCGGGCGGCCTCGTCGTCCGTCTCATGGACGGGGACCCCGCCGTCTTCAACGGCCTGGCCGAGGAGGCCCTGGCGTGCTCGAAGGCCGGTATCGCCATCGAGGTGGTCCCGGGAGTCAGCTCGGTCACGGCCGTGCCGTCGTATGCCGGGATCCCGCTCACGTCGAGTGCCTCGACCGCGGTCCTCGTCGTCGCCGCGGGCACTCGCACGACCGACCTCACCGCGGCGGTCGACGCCGGTGTGACCGTCGTCGTCCTCGGACAGCCGGACAGCGCGGCCGGAACGCTCGACGCCCTCCTCACGGCCGGTCGCGACGCGGGCACCCCGGTGGCCGTCACCGAGCAGGGCACGAGCACCGAGCAGCGAACCACGGTCACGACGCTCGGCGAGGCGGCCGGGGTGATGGCCGAGGGGCGCTTCCCGGTGCTCGCCGTCGTCGGGTCGACCGTGGGTCTGCGCGAGACGCTGTCGTGGTTCGAGACCAAGCCGCTGTTCGGCTGGACGGTCCTCGTGCCGCGCACCAAGGAGCAGTCGGGTGCGATGAGCGCGCGCCTGGAGCACCACGGTGCACGCGCGGATGTCGTTCCCACCATCTCGGTGGAGCCGCCCCGTACCCCCCAGCAGCTCGAACGGGCGATCAAGGGGATGGTGACGGGTCGGTACGAGTGGGTCGGCTTCACCTCCGTCAACGCGGTGCGGGCGATCCGGGAGAAGTTCGACGAGTTCGGCCTCGACGCCCGCTCGTTCGCCGGTCTCAAGGTCGCCGCGGTCGGCGGCGTCACCGCACACGCGTTGCGCGAGTGGGGCATCACGCCGGACCTGCTGCCCACCGGTGAGCAGTCCGCCCGGGGGCTCCTCGACGAGTGGCCCTCGTTCGACCCCGACCTCGACCCGATCAACCGGGTCTTCCTGCCCCGCGCCGACATCGCCACCGACACGCTCGTCGCCGGGCTCCAGGACATGGGGTGGGAGGTCGACGACGTCACCGCCTACCGGACCGTCCGTGCGGCCCCGCCCCCCGCACCGGTCCGCGACGCGATCAAGAACGGCTCGTTCGACGCCGTGCTCTTCACGTCCAGCTCGACCGTGCGCAACCTCGTGGGCATCGCGGGCAAGCCGCACCCGAGCACGGTCGTCGGGTGCATCGGTCCCGCGACCGCCAAGACCGCCGAGGAGCACGGGCTGCGGGTGGACGTGCTCGCCCCGGAGCCCACGGCGGACGCGCTCGTCGACGCGCTCGCCGACCACGGCCGTTCGCTCGCGCTCGCAGCCCAGGAGGCCGGTGAAGCCGTGCTGCGACCCAGTCAGCGCCGGCCCGGCGGCCGTCGCCGCGCCACGTGAGCACGGAGGCGCGCTTTCCGGCGGTCCGACCCAGGCGACTGCGTCGCACGCCCGGCCTGCGCCGGCTCGTCGCCCAGACGCGCCTGCACCCGGCAGACCTCGTGCTGCCGGTGTTCGTCCGGGAGGGCATCGACACGCCCGTGCGCATCTCGTCGATGCCCGGGGTCGTCCAGCACACCCTCGACACCCTCGTCGACGAGGCGCGCCGCTGCGTCGACGCGGGCCTCGGCGGGATCATGGTCTTCGGTGTCCCGGAGCACAAGGACGCCACCGGCTCGGGCGCCGACGACGCGCGCGGCATCCTCAACGTCGCGCTGGGGCACCTCGTCGAGGCGGTCGGCGACGACCTCGTCATCATGGCCGACCTCTGCCTCGACGAGTTCACCGACCACGGTCACTGCGGCGTGCTCGCCGAGGACGGGTCGGTCGACAACGACGCGACCCTCGAGCGCTACGCCGCGATGGCCCTCGCCCAGGCCACCGCCGGTGCCCACGTGTTGGGGCTCTCCGGGATGATGGACGGGCAGGTCGGCCACGTCCGCGCGGCCCTCGACGCTGCCGGGCACGCGGACACCGTTCTGCTCGCGTATGCCGCGAAGTACACCTCGGGTCTCTACGGCCCGTTCCGGGAGGCCGTGCAGTCGTCGCTCGTCGGTGACCGCGCGGCATACCAGCAGGACCCGGCCAACGCGACCGAGGCGCTGCGCGAGCTCGAGCTCGACATCGCCGAGGGCGCCGACATCGTTCTGGTCAAGCCGGCCGGTCCTCACCTCGACGTCGTCGCGGCGGCCGCCGCCATGTCGCCGGTGCCCGTGGCGGCATACCAGATCTCGGGGGAGTACGCGCAGATCGAGGCGGCGGCGGCGCAGGGCTGGATCGACCGTGAGCGGGTGCTCATGGAGTCGCTGCTGCACATCCGCCGGGCCGGCGCGCAGATCATCCTCAGCTACCACGCGCTCGAGGCCGCCGCGCGCCTCTGACGCGCGACGTGCTCTGGCGCCACGACGACTCGCTCCCGACCCTGCTGTTCGCAGCAGGGTCGGGAGCGAGTGGTGGAGGGTCGTGCAGGACGGAGTGCTCAGGCCTGCTTCGCGAGCTGCACGTCGAGCGTGAGCTTGATCTTCTCCGAGACCAGGACGCCACCGGTCTCGAGGGATGCGTTCCAGGTCAGGCCCCAGTCGGTGCGGTTGATCTCGCCGTGGGCCTCGAAGGCGGCCTTCTCGTTGCCCCACGGGTCGGTGGCGACACCGTTGAACTCGACGTCGAGGGTCACCGGCTTCGTGATGCCCTTGATGGTGAGGTCGCCGGTGAGCGTCCGGCCGTCGAAGGAGGTGCTCCGGAACGTCATCTCCGGGTGGTTCTCGACGTCGAAGAAGTCGGCGCTGCGCAGGTGAGCGTCACGGTCGACCGTGCCGCTGGAGACCGAAGCGGTCTGGATGGTGACGTCGGCGACGGACTGGGCGAGGTCCTCGGCGACGACGACGGTGCCGGAGACGTCGGCGAACGAGCCGCGGACCTTCGTCACCATGAGGTGGCGGGCGACGAAGCCGACCTCGGTGTGGGTCGGGTCGATGGTCCAGGTGCCGGCGGAGAGACCGGTGAGGGTGGTGGCGTTGACGGTCATGTCGTGCTCCTTGTCGTGTGGGGTTCCTAGCCGCGCTAGTTGACTGTTCAACTAAAGCGGCCACCTCATCCATTCCAGATCGAGTCAGATGTGGCCTGGATCACACCGCCGGGGTCGAGCTCGACGGCGGGCACCCCCCGGGGCTCAGGGCGCTGACGTGCGACGATGGGTGACATGTCGGGTGACGAGGAGGTGCAGTGGCTGACTGCTGAGGAGCAGGTGTCGTGGCGCGCCTACCTCCGCGGGAACCGCGAGCTCGACATCGCCCTCGACCGGGACCTCCAGGCTGCCGGCATCAGCCTCTCGGAGTACGAGCTGTTGTCCATGCTCTCGGAGGCGCCCCGAGGTGAGCTGCGGATGTCGGCGCTCGCCGCGCTCATCGTCCAGTCGCGCAGCCGGGTGACCCACACCGCCGCGCGCCTCGAGCGGAGGGGCTGGGTCGTGCGGACCCCGGCGCCCGACGACGGCCGGGGAGTGCTGCTGCGCCTCACCGACCGCGGTCGAGCGGCGATCGAGACCTTCGCCGTCATCCACGTCGGGAGCGTCCGCCGTCACCTCGTGGACGTCCTGAGCCCGGAGCAGTTCGCCGCCCTCGGGGCGGCGATGCAGGCCGTTCGGGACGCGTATGCCGCCGATCCCGCGATGCCGGACCCCGCCTGCTGACCCGGCTGACGGACAATGGGGCCGTGACCCCGGACCACACCGCAACCATGCCCCATGCCACCGACGCACCGGCATCCGCAGCCCTGCTCGCCCGGGCCCGGGCGGTGACCCCCGGCGGGGTGAACTCGCCGGTGCGCGCCTTCCGCGCGGTCGGCGGCACGCCCCGGTTCATGGCGAGCGGCGCCGGGGCGTGGCTCACCGACGCCGACGGCCGCGACTACGTCGACCTCGTGTGCAGCTGGGGCCCGATGATCCTCGGGCACGCCCACCCGCTGGTGCTCGAGGCGGTACGCCGCACCATCGAGAACGGGTTCTCGTTCGGCACGCCGTCGGAGAACGAGGTGGCCCTCGCCGAGGAGATCGTGGCCCGCGTCCCCCCCGTGGAGCAGCTGCGCCTCGTCTCGAGCGGCACGGAGGCGACGATGAGCGCCATCCGCCTCGCCCGGGGCTACACCGGCCGCTCGCTCGTCGTGAAGTTCGCCGGCCACTACCACGGGCACGTCGACTCGCTCCTCGTCAGCGCCGGCTCGGGCGTCGCGACGCTGGCCCTGCCCGACTCCGCAGGGGTCCCCGCCGAGATGGCCGCCGAGACCCTCGTCGTCCCGTACAACGACGCGGCGGCGGTGGAGGCGGTCTTCGCCGCCCGTGGAGACCAGATCGCCTGCGTCATCACCGAGGCCGCCGCCGGCAACATGGGTGTGGTGGCCCCGGAGCCCGGCTTCACGGCCGCCCTGCGCCGCATCACCGAGGAGCACGGTGCGCTGCTCGTCTCGGACGAGGTGATGACCGGCTTCCGGTGCAGTGCGGCCGGCTGGTGGGGACTCGAGGGTGTCGACGTGGCTCCCGACCTCATGACCTTCGGCAAGGTCATGGGCGGCGGCTTCCCGGCAGCCGCCTTCGGCGGCCGCCGCGACGTCATGGCGCTCCTCGCGCCGGACGGTCCGGTGTACCAGGCGGGCACCCTCTCGGGCAACCCGGTCGCCACGGCCGCCGGACTCGCGACGCTGCAGGGCTGCGACGACGCCCTGTACGACCGGTTGGGAACGGTGTCCCGCGCGGTCGCCGGGGCCGCCTCGGAGGCCCTGACCGCCGCAGGGGTTCCGCACTGCGTGCAGTGGGCGGGGTCGATGTTCTCGGTGTTCTTCCGCGAGGGACCGGTTCGGACGTACGACGACGCCCGCGCCCAGGACACGGCGGCCTTCGGGCGCTTCTTCCACGCCATGCTCGACGCGGGGGTCTATCTCCCCCCGAGCGCCTTCGAGTCGTGGTTCGTCTCCGGCGCACACGACGAGCGGGCCCTCGAGCAGGGTCGTCTCGGCACTTCCCGCCGCTGCGGCAGCCGCCGCGACGGCCTGAGCACCGCTCGGGTGGGGTGACCGGGTCCCAGCCCGGTTTGCGACAATCGGCGCCATGCCCTCCCCCTCCCAGCACGGTGGTCCCGTTCCCGGCGACCCGGAGCGCACCGTGGTGCATCTGCTGCGCCACGGGGAGGTCCACAACCCGCGCCGGCTCCTCTACGGCCGGATGCCGGGATACCACCTCTCCGGTCTCGGGGGGCGGATGGCCGAGCTCGCCACCGAGCACCTCGGCGACCACGACGTCACGCACGTCGTCTCCAGCCCGCTCGAGCGCGCCCGGGAGACGGCAGCCCCCATCGCGCTGTCGCACGGCGTCGAGGTGGTCCTCGACGAGCGTGTCATCGAGGCGGGCAACGACTTCGAGGGTCTGCCCGTCGCAGGCGGGTCCGGGATCCTGCGTCATCCCCGCCTCTACCCCAAGATGATCAACCCCTTTCGGCCGTCCTGGGGTGAGCCGTATGTCGAGATCGTCGAGCGGATGCGCCTCGCGATCGTCGACGCCCGAGCCACGGCCCGCGGCCACGAGGCGGTCATCGTGAGCCACCAGGCGCCGATCTGGATGATCCGCCTCGCGACCGAGGGGCGCCCCCTCGCCCACAACCCGGCTCGGCGGGAGTGCGCACTGGCGTCCCTCACGTCGTTCACGTTCCTCGGGAACGAGCTGCTGACCCTGTCGTACAGCGAGCCGGCCGCCGCCCTGCTCGACCAGGCCCAGCCAGGGGCCGGCGCATGAGCCCACGCACCACCTCCTGGTATGCCGGGTTCCTGACCGCCGCCGTGCTCCTCCTCGGTGGCACGGCGTGCACCGACGACCCGAACTCCATCGCGGCCCAGGCCAAGGCGGGCGACCAGAAGGGCTACGTCTCGGGTGACGGAGCCGTCGAGACGATCCCGCAGGCCGACCGGGCCGAGCCCGTGGAGCTGAGGGGTGAGCTGCTCGACGGCACCGCCTGGGACAGCGCCTCCGCTCGGGGCGAGGTGCTCGTCGTCAACGTGTGGGGGTCGTGGTGCGCCCCGTGCGTCGCCGAGGCCCCCGACCTGCAGAAGGTCTGGTCCGAGCTCGAGGCCGAGCAGGCGCCCGTGCGGTTCATGGGCATCAACTTCCGCGAGGACCCGGCCCGCGGTGCCGCCTTCGCGAAGAAGGCCGGGATGACCTACCCGAGCCTCAGCGACGAGGGGTCCGGGGGCGTGCTGATCCTCGCCCTCCAGGGAAAGGCGCCCACCGTCCCGACGACGCTCGTGCTCGACCGTGAGGGTCGGATCGCGGCCCGGGTCAACGGCCCGGTCTCCGCGAGCACGCTGCGCGGCCTCGTCGACGACGTCGTGACGGGTGACGACGTGACTCCCGCTGCCGCCCCTGCTGTCGTGCTCGCCGCGGGTGACACGGTCACCTCGGGGGCGCTGCCGCTCGCCGTCGGCGTCGCGGCCCTCGCCGGGCTGGTCTCCTTCGCCAGCCCCTGCGTGCTCCCGCTCGTCCCCGGTTTCCTGGGCTACGTCACGGGTCTCACCGGTGAGCCGCTCGCCGAGCGCGCCCGCGGACGAATGGTGCTCGGCGCCCTGCTCTTCGTCGCCGGTTTCACCGTCGTCTTCGTCCTCGGCTCGATCTTCCTCACGACGGCCGGTCGCGTGCTCGTGGAGCAGCGGACCATCCTCATGCGCGTCGGTGGCGTCGTCGTCATCGCCATGGGGCTCCTCTTCCTCGGGTTGGGCAGCCAGCGCGAGGCGAGGATCGCGTGGCGACCGCGCGCCGGGCTCGTCGGGGCGCCGCTCCTCGGCGCCGTCTTCGGCCTGGGGTGGGCTCCCTGCACGGGCCCCACCCTCGCCGCGGTCCTCGTCCTGGCGACGGCGACCACGGACCCCGACGTGGGACGCAGCGTGGCGCTCGCGACGGCATACGGCATCGGCCTGGGACTGCCGTTCGTCCTCGTCGCCGCAGGGCTGGACCATGCGGGTCGGGCCTCCGCGTGGCTGCGCCGTCACCACCGCGGCATCCAGGTCGTGGGTGGCCTCCTGCTCATCGGGGTGGGCCTGCTGCTGGTCACCGGCGTGTGGGAGGACCTCAACCGCTGGCTCCAGGCGGAGCTCGTGAGTGGCTTCCAGGTGGCCCTGTGAGCACCCGCACCGACGACCGCCCGGACGTCGCCCAACCGCGGCTCGGCGGGCGCGGGTGGCTCCGGTGGACCTGGCGCCAGCTGACGAGCATGCGCACCGCGCTCTTCCTCCTCCTGCTGCTCGCCATCGGCGCCATCCCGGGGTCGACGTTCCCGCAACGCTCGATCGACCCCGCACGCACGGCCTCGTGGATCGCCGACCACCCGAGCGCCGGTCCCGTGCTCGACCGGCTGGGCTTCTTCGAGGTCTACGCGTCACCGTGGTTCGCGGCGATCTACCTGCTCCTCTTCGTCTCCCTCATCGGCTGCGTGATCCCGCGGACGAGGATTCTCTGGCACCAGCTGCGGTCGTCCCCGCCGCGCGCCCCCCGCCACCTCGACCGCCTCGCCGCCCACCGCACCGACGAGGTCCAGGGCGACCCTGCGGACGTGCGGGAGCAGCTCCGTCGAGCGCTGCTCGGGCGGCGCTACCGGGTGCACTCCCACGACGGCGCGACGCTCTCCGCCGAGAAGGGCTACCTGCGCGAGACGGGGAACCTCGTCTTCCACGTCGCCCTCATCGGTGTGCTCGTCGGCGTCGCCTGGGGACACCTCCTCGGCTGGAAGGGCGACGTCATCGTGCCGGTCGGCAAGACCTTCGCCAACACGCTGTCGCGCTACGACACGTTCAGCCCGGGGCCCTGGGTCGACGTCAACGCGCTCAGCCCGTTCACCGTGCGGCTGGACGACCTCGAGGTCGAGTTCGAGACGGAGACCACCGGCCGGGGGCAGTTCGGCGCTCCCCGCGACTTCGAGGCGAGCACCACCTTCACCGATGCCGAGGGCCGCAGCGAGGAGCGCGTCCATCCGGGTCAACGGCCCGCTCGAGACCGGCGCGGGGACGGTGTTCCTCCTCGGGAACGGGTACGCCCCGCGGATCACCGTCCGCGACGGTGAGGGGGCGGTTCTCTACTCGGACGCGACGCCGTTCCTGGCCCAGGACAACAACTACACGTCGGTCGGCGCCGTCAAGGTGCCGGGTGCGTCGCCGCAACAGCTGGGCTTCGCCGGCTTCTTCCTGCCGACGGGGGTCATCGACGACGCGCGGGGGCCGCACTCGGTCTTCCCGGACGCGCTCGACCCCCAGCTCGCGCTCACCGCATTCGAGGGCGAGCTCTTCCCGAGCGGTCGGCCCCAGTCCGTCTACTCCCTCGACACCGAGGCGATGACCGCGATCCCCGCCGCGGACGGCGCCGACCAGCTCCGGATCCTCCTGCGGCCCGGGGAGTCGTTCGAGCTGCCGGGTGGGCGGGGCTCGGTCACCTTCGACGGCGTCGAGCGCTTCGCGGGGCTGTCCATCCGCACCGATCCCGGCAAGGGCCTCACTCTCGTGGCGGCACTGCTGTCCCTCGCCGGGCTCGTCGCCTCGCTCGTCATCCGGCGTCGAAGGGTCTTCGTGCGCGTTGGGCCGGGGGAGCAGCCGGGTCGTACTGTGGTGTCCGTCGGCGGCCTGGCGAAGGACGACGACGACGGGATGGCCGACGAGATCGACGCCCTCCTGACCGCACTCGAAGGAACGCGATGACCGACACGACGCTCGCCCAGCTCTCGAACACGTCGATCTACTCGGCGACGGTGGTGCTGACTCTCGCCATGGTGGCGTATGCCGTGTACCTCGCCCGACTCGTGCCCTCCCGCGATCGTGCAGCCGCCCCGGCGACATCGGACCGGGAGCTCGTGGCGGCGTGGCCGGGTGACGGGTCCACCGCGAGGCCGGTCGGTGGCAGTGCGCGCGAGGTCGTGGACAGCGGCGGCCGGCCAGGTCGTCCCGGTGCTGAGCCGGAGCCGGTCGCCGCCCGCAAGGCCGGGGGCGTGGCGTGGGCCCTCACCGTGCTCGGCACGGTCCTCGTCGTGGCGGGGGTGGTCCTCCGGGCCGCAGAGGTGCAGCGCTGGCCCCTCGGGAACATGTACGAGTTCGCCGTCGTGGGAGCGATGTTCGTCCTCGTCTCGTACTGCGCGTGGGCCACCCGCCGTGACCTGCGCTGGCTGGGACTCTTCGTCGTGACCCCGGTGCTGCTCACCCTCGGGCTGGCGATCACCGTCTGGTACACCGACGCCTCCGAGCTCATGCCGTCGCTGCGCTCCCTGTGGCTCGTGATCCACGTGACCGTCGCGACCCTCTCGGTGGCCGTCTTCACCATCGGCTTCTCCCTGGGCATCCTCTACCTCGTGCAGGACCGGCTCGAGTCGGCGACCCCGCGCCGGCGCTCCTTCATGGACCGGCTGCCCGACGCCCGCTCGCTCGAGCGGCTCACCTACGCAACCCACATCGTCGCCTTCCCGCTGTGGACGTTCACCGTCATCGCCGGTGCCATCTGGGCCCGGCAGGCCTGGGGGTCGTACTGGAACTGGGACCCCAAGGAGGTCTGGAGCTTCGTCATCTGGGTGGTCTATGCGGCCTACCTCCACGCCCGCGCGACGACCGGCTGGAAGCGGCAGAACGCCGTGTGGATCGCCCTCGTGGGATTCGGCTGCATCCTCGTCAACTTCGCCGTCGTCAACGTGTTCTTCGTCGGCCAGCACTCCTACTCGGGACTCTGATTCCCGGTGCTCCGCTACACCCTGCTCCGCCTCCTCGTCTTCCTCGGCTGCCTCGCGCTGCTGTGGCTCCTCGGCCTGCGTGGCGAGGAGGACGTGCTGCTCCTCGTCGTCGGTGCGGCGCTCCTCTCCGCACTCATCTCCTACTTCGCGCTCCGCCGGTTCCGGGAGGACTACTCCGCCCAGCTCGCCGCGAAGATCGACGAGCGCAGCGCCGCCAAGCGCACCCGGCCGGCCGGGACGCCGAGTGACGAGGACGCCGAGGACTCGGAGACCTCCCCCGACGACGGCACCTTCCGCTGAGCGGCCGCGCTGCCGAGGTCGTCCTCGTGCCCGGGCTCGGGCTCGACGCGCGGGCGTGGAGCCGTGTCCTCAGCCGCCTCGCCGGAGTGGGAACAGTGGTGCCGCTCCCGGCGATGGGACTCCCAGCCGCCGTCGGTGCAGATCTTCGCGTCGAGGCCCAGGCGGAGCGGCTCGTCACGCGCCTGCCGGGTGGGGGCGACCTCGTCCTCGTCGGCCACTCGGCCAGCTGCCCGGTCGTCGTGGAGGCGGCCAGGCACACCGGTGTGGTGCGGGGCCTGGTGCTCGTCGGACCGACGACCGATCCCACGGCAGCGACGTGGCCGCGCATGGTGGCGCAGTGGCTGCGCACGGCATCCCACGAACCCCTCTGGGAGGTCGGCGTGCTGACGCCGCAGTACCGAGCGACGGGAGTCGGGTCCATGGCGCGGGGAATGGACCAGATGCGGCGCTATCGCACCGACGTGGGCCTTACGCCGCCGTCCCCGCCGACACGCATCATCCGCGGGGCGTACGACCGCATCGCGTCCGAGCGCTGGTGCGCACACCTCGCCCGGTCGTCCGACGCCTCCGTGACGACGGTGCCCGGCGCCGGGCACATGGTGCCCCTGACCCACCCCCAGGCAGTGGTCCACGCGGTTCACGACCTGGCAGGCCCCCGTATGTCCGCGACGTGACGAGTGCCAGGGGCGCGGTGGTGCGCGCGCTCGGCACCCGGTGCGTGAAGGAGCGTCGGCGCGGGGGTGCCAGGGGCGCGGTGGTGCGCGCGCTCGGCACCCGGTGCGTGAAGGAGCGTCGGCGCGGGGGTGCCAGGGGCGCGGTGGTGCGCGCGCTCGGCACCCGGTGCGTGAGGGAGCGTCGGCGCGGGGGTGCCAGGGGCGCGGTGGTGCGCGCGGTCGGCACCCCTGAGAGGCGTCAGGTTCGGGCGACGCCGATGACCACGCCCAGGGCCACGAGCACGGCATACGCCACCTCGTACAGACCCGTGGTGGCGAGCACGGGGACGAGGTCCCGGCCGCCGGCACCGCCGAGCACGGTACGCACCAGGCGCAGACCCAGGGGGGCGGCGACGAGCCCGAGGAGCACCCACGGCTCCCAGAACGCCATGCCGACCAGCGCCCCGAGCGAGACGGCGACGAGCCCGGCGTAGAGCAGCCGGGTCCGTGGGTCACCGAGGCGCACGGCGAGGGTCCGCTTGCCGTGCTCCGGTGTCGGTCGGGATGTCGCGCAGGTTGTTGGCCACGAGGATGGCCGAGGCCAGGGCACCGACTCCCACGGCACCGAGGAGGCCGAACCACGACAGCTCCCCCGCCTGGGTGTACAGCGTGCCGAGGGTGGCCATGAGGCCGAAGAAGACGAACACGTAGAGCTCGCCGAGACCGCGGTAGCCGTAGGGGTTCTCCCCGCCGGTGTAGCGCCAGGCGGCGACCACGGCGAGCGCCCCCAGCGGCAGCATGACCCAGGCCTCGGAGAGCGCCACGAGGCCCAGCCCGACGAGGCCCGCACAGGCGAAGGAGATGAAGGCCGCGAGCCGCACGGTGGTGGCGGGGGCGAGCCGCTGACCGACGAGGCGCACCGGCCCCACCCTCGCCTCGTCGGTGCCCCGGATGCCGTCCGAGTAGTCGTTCGCGTAGTTGACGCCCACCTGGAGGGAGAGCGCGACGATGAGCGCGAGGACGGCGAGCGCCAGGTCCGCGGAACCGAGCAGGTGGGCGGCGGCGGTGCCGAGGACGACCGGTGCGACGGCGGCCGGGAGGGTGCGCGGGCGTGCACCGGCGACCCACTGCGAGAGGCTTGCCATCCGCCTGGTCAGATCCCCTTGAGGAACTCGGGGTCGTCGTCCGGACCCTGGGGTCGGGGAGGGCGTCGGATCGCCCGTCGACCGGTGCGCGGGCGTCCGGCGATGAGCCACGCCGCCGGCCCCACCACGGCGAAGAGCAGGACGACCCCGAGCCAGGCGAGCTTCGGGAGGTTGCGGACCTCGGGCTCGGGGGTCTGGATCACGTCCACCGTGCAGTAGACCGTCAGCGCCAGGCTGAGCAGGACCGGGAGGTAGCGGAGCACGGCGCCATCATCCCACGGTGAGGATCGCGACCACCGCGCGGCGGTCCGGCTTGCCGGGGCCCGCGAGGGGAACCTCCTCCGCCGTCGCGGCGCGGACCGGGAGGGCGTGGTCGGGGAGGATGCCGCGCAGGTGCGCCCGCAGGTCGGCGGCCGTGAGCCCGCGGCGGACGGCATCCGGCTCGAGGACCACGAGCGCGCTCACGGCCTCGCCCCACTCGGCGTGCGGCGTCCCGACGACGACCACCTCGCGGACGCCCGGGACGTGCTCGATGATCGCGTCCTCGACGAGCCGTGGAGCCACCTTGAGGCCTCCGGTGTTGATCATGTCGTCGACCCGGCCGTCGACCCGGAGGCGGGCGTGCTCGTCGGTGCGCCCCACGTCGTCGGTGCGGAACCACCGGATGCCGTCCTCGTCGGTTCCGAACGCCGCCGCCGTGAGGTCGGGACGCCCGAGGTAGCCGTGCGCGATCGTCGCCCCGCCGAGGTGGATCCGCCCCTCCTCGTCGAAGGCGACCTCGGTGCACGGGAGCGGCCGGCCATCGTGCACGCAGCCACCCGAGGACTCGCTCATGCCGTAGCTCGTCACGACCCGCACCCCCGCGGCGTCCGCCCTCCGCAGCAGCCGGGGAGGCGTGGCGGCTCCCCCGACGACCACGGCGTCGTAGCACCGCAGCGCCTCGCCGGCGACAGGGTCGTCGAGGAGCCGGACGAGCTGGGTCGGGACGAGGCTCGTGTAGCGGCGCGCGCCCGGGTCCAGCCGTGCGGTCGCCTCGGCGAAGACCCGCGGCAGGAACCCGCGAGTGAGGTCGAGGACGACCGGCTCGGTGCCCGCGTCCAGCGAGCGCAGGAGCACCTGCAGGCCCGCGACGTGGTGCGCCGGCAACGTCAGCAGCCACTGGCCGGGCCCCCCGAGTCGCGCATGGGTGGCGCGAGTGCTCGCCCTCAGGGCACCGGCGGTGAGGAGGGCGCGCTTCGGGGTGCCCGTCGACCCCGAGGTTCCGACGACAACCGCGAGGTCCTCGGGCAGGTCCGCGGGGTCGTGGTCGGGGAGCCGGCGTGGCGGCGCGGCGGCGGCGACCGGTAGCACGGGGTTCCCTCCGCGGATGGCTTCCGCCAGTCGGGGGAGGACCCGGACGACGCCCGGTCCCGTCGGCACCGCGAGCGGCTCCACCTCCATGACCCCAACTCTAGGGTCGCGTCCGACCGCCGCTGCTGCGACGATGGACACACGGCGGGAGGTGCGCGATGGACGCAGCGTATGCGGCATACCTCGACCAGCTCCGCGCCCACCGGGCCGAGCTCGGGGAGGCCATGGCCGCTCTGGAGGCCGCTCTCGCCCTTCCCGATCGGGCTGGGCGTGACGTGGCGCCGGCGGGTGCGGGCGGCCCTCACCGAGCTGGCCCACGACCTGCGCGACCACGTCGGGCTCACCGAGGCCGAGGGTGCTCTCTACACCGACATCCGAACCTCGGCGCCGCGCCTCACCCATGGGGTGGAGCTCCAGCTCAAGGACCACGTCGAGCTGCTCGCCGAGGTGGAGCGCCTCCTCGCGCAACGCGACGAGGGGATGCACGACGCCGGTGACCTCGCCGGACACCGCGAGGCCGCGACGCGCCTGCTCGACCGGCTCGTCCGCCACCGTCAGCGCGGTTCGGACCTCATCTACGAGGCGTATGCCGTCGACATCGGCGGGTCGGGCTGAGTCGGGTAGGAGCCGGTCAGAAGTACCAGGGGAAGGGTGACCAGTCGGGATCGCGCTTCTCGAGGAACTGGTCGCGCCCCTCCACGGCCTCGTCCGTCATGTACGCGAGCCGGGTCGCCTCGCCGGCGAAGACCTGCTGACCCATGAGGCCGTCGTCGACGAGGTTGAACGCGAACTTGAGCATGCGCTGCGCCTGCGGGCTCTTGCCCATGACCTCGGCTGCGACCTCCAGAGCGGTGGACTCGAGCTCCGCATGGCCGGCGACGACGTTCACCGCGCCCATCCGGTGCATGTCCTCGGCCGAGTAGGTGCGCCCGAGGAAGAAGATCTCCCGGGCGAACTTCTGGCCGACCATCCTCGCGAGGTACGCGGAGCCGTAGCCGCCGTCGAAGCTGCCGACGTCGGCATCCGTCTGCTTGAACCGCGCGTGTTCACGGGAGGCGAGCGTGAGGTCGCAGACCACGTGGAGGCTGTGCCCGCCGCCGGCGGCCCAGCCGCCGACGACGGCGACGACGACCTTGGGCATCGTGCGGATGAGGCGTTGGACCTCGAGGATGTGCAGGCGTCCACCCTCGGCCCTGACCCGTCGCTCGTCGACGGTGTCGGCGGTCTCCCCGGCGGCGTACTGGTACCCGGAGCGACCGCGGATGCGCTGGTCGCCCCCCGTGCAGAAGGCCCACTTTCCGGCGCTGCCGGTGCCCTCCGGTCCCGGTCCGTTGCCCGTCAGGAGGACGACGCCGACGTCGGCGGACCGGCGTGCGTGGTCGAGCACGCGGTGCAGCTCGTCGACGGTGTGGGGCCGGAAGGCGTTGAGCACCTCAGGACGGTCGAACGCCACGCGGACGCAGCCGAGGCCGACGGCGTGGTGGTAGGTCAGGTCCGTGAGGTCGTCGAACCCCGGGACCTCCGTCCACGCGGAGGGGTCGAACGTCTGGCTCACACCGGGGATCGCGCTCACGGCGGCAAGGCTATCCGGGCGGCGGAGCCGGGCCTGCTGACAACCTCTCCGGGGCTGTGGGTGGTCGCCTCGGCATACGGTGTCGGTATGCCGGTGCCCCCGCTGGGTGACCTCCTCGCGAGCATGCGGGTGGTCGCCGTGACGATGCGGGTGCCGTTTCGAGGAGTGACGACCCGTGAGGTGGCCCTCGTCGAGGGGCCCGCCGGCTGGGCCGAGTTCGGACCCTTCCTCGAGTACGACGCGCGAGAGGCCTCCCGGTGGCTGGCTGCCGCCGTCGAGTCGGCCTGGGAACCGTGGCCGGAGCCCGTCCGGGAGCACGTGCCGGTCAACGCGACGGTGCCGGCGGTCACCCCCGACCGGGTGGCCGGCGTCCTGGCGCGTTTCCCCGGGTGCACGACGGCCAAGGTCAAGGTCGCCGAGGCGGGGCAGACGCTCGACGACGACCTGGCCCGCGTGGCGGAGGTTCGAGGCGTGCTGGGCCGGCGAGGGCGGGTCCGCGTGGACGCCAACGGGGCGTGGTCCGTCGACGACGCCACGGATGCCCTGGGCCGGCTGGCGCGTTACGACCTCGAGTACGCCGAGCAGCCGTGCCGCACGGTCGAGGACCTGCGCGACCTGCGGATCGCGCTGGCGCGCAATGGGATCGATGTGCCCGTGGCCGCGGACGAGTCGATCCGCAGGGCCGGCGACCCCATCCGCGTGCGCATGCTCGAGGCGGCCGATGTCGTCGTCGTCAAGGTCGCGCCCCTCGGCGGCGTGCGGGCGGCGCTCGACGTGGTGGCGGCCTGTGGCCTCCCGGCGGTCGTGTCGTCGGCCCTCGAGACCAGCGTCGGCATCTCCGCCGGCGTCGCCCTCGCAGCCGCCCTTCCCTCGCTGGAGCACGCCTGCGGTCTCGGCACGGTCGCCCTCCTGGCTGGTGACGTCGTCGCGCCCTCGCTGCTCCCCTCGTCCGGCGCGCTGACGGTGGGCCGGGTGACGGCGGCCCCTGAGCTCCTCGACCGCTGGGCGGCCGACGACGACCGGGTGGCGTGGTGGCGAGCCCGGGTCGCCAGCTGCTGGGGCCACCTCGAGGAGGGCGGTCGGTGAGCGAGAGATCAGAGGGGGAGGCTCAGCAGCGCGTTCTCGACGACCTCCGAGAGGGCGGGGTGGATCCAGTACTGCCCGCGTGCGACGTCGTGTGCGTGCTGGCCGAAGGTCGCGGCCTGGATGAGCGGCTGGATGAGCGTTGAGGAGTGCGGGCCGATGGCGTGCGCTGCGAGGACCCGTCCGGCGAGGTCGGCGTGGACGGTGAGCAGGCCGGTGGTGTCCTCCAGCGCCCAGCCGTAGGCGACGTCGCCGAAGGGGTGCGTCGCGCTGACGAAGGCGACACCGGCGGTCCGCAGCTCCTCGGCGGTCGGCCCGAACGACGCCACCTGCGGGTGCCCGAAGACCGCGTGGGGCACCGGGCGCCCGTCGTCCTTGCGAGGCGGACCGGGCAGGCGGCCGGCGTCGACCGCCAGGTTGTGCGCGACGATCCGCGATCCCTGGTTCGCGACGTGCTTGAGCTGGTGCTCTGAGCAGATGTCGCCGAGCGCCCACACCCCCGCGGCGGTGGTGCGCTGCTCGGCGTCCACCACGAGCCGGCCGTCGTCGCGGCACTCCAGCCCTCCGGCGCCCGGGGCGAGGAGGTCCGTGTTCGGGCGTCGGCCGACGGCGAGCAGCACCACCTCGGCCTCGACGTTCGCGGGGCCGCCGGGGCCGTCGAGCGCGATCCGCCACACGCCGTCGACGTGCTCGGCCGACGTGGGGGTCGTCGAGAGGCGCACGTCGTGCCGCCTCTGCGCCACCTCGGTGTAGCGCGTGTAGACCTCGACCTCGTGGTGGCGCAGGAGGGCGGGTCCCGCGCTGGACCACGGTGACCGCGACGCCGAGGGCCGAGAAGACATGGGCCATCTCGCAGGCGACGAAGCCCCCGCCGATGACCACCATCCGCGGTGGCAGCGCGTCGAGGCGCATCACCGTGTCGGAGGTGTGCAGGCCGCGCGCGGGGTCGGCCTCCTCGAGGCCGGGGACCGGCAGCCCCAGGGGCCGGCTCCCGGAGGCCACGACCACCCGGTCTGCGGTGAGCTGCTCACCCGTCGACAGCGACAGTCGGCGGTCACCGGTGAACCACGCGCTGGCGGCGTACACCGTCACGTCGTCCTGGCTGCGCCGGTAGGCCTCTCCCGCCGCGGAGATGGGGTCGATGCGCCCGAAGATGCGGTCGCGGATCCCGGGCCAGTCGACCTCGGGCGCCGGGAAAGGCGAGCCCCAGCCGGGACGCGTCGTCGGCGTCGACGACCCGGTCGGCGGGCACGACGAACATCTTCGTGGGGATGCAGCCGACGTTGAGGCACGTGCCACCGAAGGTGCCGGCCTCGACGATGGCGACGTCGAGCCCTTCGAGCTCCGGCGTGAGCAGCGAGTTTCCCGGAGCCGCTGCCGATGATGACGAGGTCGTGGTGCGGCATGTCGGTCAGCGTATGCCGGGCCGTCCACATCCGTGGGCACAGCCCGGCACGGTCCACAGGGCAGGAGGGCCTCCTGTCGCCGGGCCGGCACGCGCGATGGGCTGGACCCACCGTGCGCTGTCGCAGGCTGGAGGGGGCTGGTCATGGAGGGGGAGGATCACCTGCGCGACCTCTCGCGTGAGCTGCGTGCAGCCGCCGCTCGGCTCGACGCCCGCAGGGCGGCGCTCGGGCGGAATGCCCTCGTGTGGTGGCAGGGCGAGGCGGCCGAGCACTTCCAGCAACGGGTCACCCTGCGCGTGACGGGCCTGCATGCGCTCTCCCGGGAGATGGAGGAGGCCGCTCGCCTGGCGGACCACGTCGCCGCACTCATGGCAGCCCTGCAGGAGCGCGGTTGACCCGGGTCGCCGTTCGGTCCGACGCCCTCCTCGCCGTCGGTGCCCTGACCCAGGAGCTGGCCGACGAGGTCCGGGAGGAGGCTGCGCGGCTCGCCGCCGCGATCCCCGGGGTCGCTCGCCGGTCCGAGCCGCTCTCGGCCCCTGGGCTACGGCGGGGTCGGCGACGCTGCGGCGGCCCCCGTCGGATGGGGGTTCCTGCGGGTGCAGGCGGCGGTCATCCGCCTCGTCGGACCGGGCGGTGCGTGGGGTGAGGCCCTCGCTCTCGATGCGCTCGCGGTGCACCTCCTGGCTGCGGCACGGGCGTACGCCGAGGTCGAGGGGTCCGTCCTCGCGGTGATCGACGGAGCTCGGGCCGGTGCGGACCTCGCGGCGCGAGGTGGATGGCTGAGCGACGGGGTCGGTGCCGTGCCGGTCGTCGCGGCGGTGAGCCCATCGGTCGCCGTCCCGGACCTGCCGGCGACCTCTGGCGTGGGCCGCCTCGGCGGGGGAGCCGGTCTCCTCGCTGCCGGTGAGGGCCTCGACGGCGGGCGCGTGCGGGTCCTCGAGACCACCCGCGGGGACGGCGGGGCCGCGTGGGTGGTCGTGATCCCCGGGACGCAGCAGTGGTCTGCCAGGCCGGGGACGAACCCCTTCGACGTCACCACCGACGTGCGGGCCGTGACCGGCGACCCGACCGTCGCCGCGGCCGGCGTGGTGGTCGCGCTCGACCGCGCCCGGGCCGGCTCACGGCGCTCCAGCGCGGGCGATCCGGTGGCGCTCGTCGGGCACAGCCAGGGCGGCATCCTCGCCGCTGCCCTCGCCAGCGACCCGTCGTTCACGGCGCGGCACCGCGTCACCCACGTCGTCACCTCGGGAGCGCCCATCGGGATCTTCACCGTGCCTCCGAGCGTCCGTGTGCTGTCGGTCGAGCACACCGACGACCCCGTGCCTCGCCTCGACCTCACACCCAACCCGTCGCACTCCGCCTGGGTGACCGTGCGGGCAGCCCACGGTCCCGCCGCAGTCGACCTGAGCAGCCACGCGCGAGGGGCCTACGTCCGCACCCTGGGGGCGGCCGAGGGTGCTCCGCACGGCACGGTGCCGGGGCTCGACGCGTGGCGGGCCTCGGCCGGGGACTTCCTGGGCGTCCCGGTCCGCTCGGTGTCGGAGTTCCAGATCCGCCGGGGTTGAGCAGCGACGCGAACGGCGGCTCAGCCCTGCAAGGCCAGGGGAACCACGAGCACGCCGAACCGCGCGGTCCGGCCGACCAGGCACAGCGGGACGAACACCCGCCTGCGCTGACCGGCCGCACCGGCGGCGACGCTCACGACGGCGAGCGGCGGAACGCCGATCGACGCAGCAGCCAGCACCAGGGCAGGTCCGGAACGTCGCGAGGTGAGCCACCCGGTGACGCGCTCGGTCCACCGGGCCGTGCGGGCGGACACCGGTCGACGCCGCCAGGGGTGCCAGTCCCGTCCGCGGCGCCCGCTCTCGAAGAGCACGAGCTTGCCCACCGTCTGCCCGGCCGCGAGCGCGAGCACCACGGCGAAAAGGGTGTCCCTCGGGCCCGAGGCCGCGAAGAGCGCCCAGGCCTCCGCGTTGAGCACCGGGACCAGCGCGGACCCCACTCCGGTGGCGAGTGCGAGCCCGACCGTGACCGCGTTCACGCCGTGACCGGGTTCACGCGAAGGCCGTGGCCGGAAGGGCGCGGAGCAGTCCCTGGAGACGGACCGCGGTCCACAGCTTGACGGCCAGCACCGCGACGGCGACCGCCAGGGCGAGGCCGTACTGACCGAGGGCGATGGCCAGGACCACGCCGCCCGTGTTCGCCGCCTTGCCGGGGAGGGACCAGTTGAGCAGCCAGACGAGGCGGTCGACGCGGTGGAAGTCGTTCGGGCCCAGCAGCGGCCAGTAGAGGAACGACAGTGACAGCATCGGGTCGAGGAACATGAACGTCAGCAGGAACACCGCGGCAACCGGCTCGACCGATGGGAACTGCGCGACCAGCCCGACACACAGCACCGACGTGCAGGCGCGGTCGCTGACGATGTCGAGGACGGCCCCGATCCGGGTCTCCTGACCGAGTCGCCGGGCACACCAGCCGTCCGCGATGTCCCCGACCCAGTACACGGCATACGCGACGGCGAGCAGGACCAGGCTGTGTGCGGCGACTCCCGCTCCGCCGAGAACGACGGCCGCGACCGTGCGCACGACCGTGATGATGTTGGGAACCGTGCCGAGGGCGACTCCGGCGGTGGCTTCGAGCGGCTGCAGCAGTCGGATGGAGGACATGACGCAACGGTCTCGAACGGAGGTGCAGGCGAGAACCGACCCCGGTCCGGACCACGCCGGACCCTGGTACCGATGTGATCCGGCACCCGGGTACCGAATCCGAGGTGGGCGGCCGTTCCGGCTTCTCCCGCATCCCCCGGATCCCCCACACTGACAAGGTGTCGGCCACTGTCCGGGCTCGGAAGCGCATGCGCTCGACGGTCGACCTCGCGCTGGGACGGATCCGCGACGTCTTCTCCGACGTGTCCGCGGTCCGCACGCTGCTGTTCTGGGCCGCCGTCGTCGTCACGGTGATCTCCGTGGTCGTCTCGGCTCGTGAGCCGCAGGGTGCGCTGGTCGGCCTCGTCCTCACTGCCCTCACCATGCTGGCGTGGGTGTTGCCGCGCTGGCGCGAGCACCTCATCGCCGCTGCCGCGGCAGTGGCCCTCGCCTGGGTCCCCGTCGCCCCGCTCGAGGGTGCGGCCGCCGCGCTCCTGTACCTCGCCGTGGCGCACGACCGCCGGGACCCGCCGTGGCCGGCCCTGCTGGCCGGGCTCACCGGTGCGGTGCTCGCCGTCGTCCTGCACCCCGGGACCTCGGACCTGGCACCCTTCGGGGCGGCGCTGATCGGCCTCGCACTCGGCATCCTCGTGCGCGTCCTCGTCCACTCCACCGAGCTGACCCGGGAGGCGCGGGTGCTGCGCGCCCGGACGAGATCCAGCGAGGAGCAGGCCCGCTGGCTGGAGCAGCGCACCGCCCTGGCACGGGAGCTCCACGACGCGGTCGGGCACACCGTCACGGCGATGGTGGTCCAGGCCGAGGCGGGGAAGGTCGGCGACCCACGGGTCGCGCTGACGACCATCGGTGACCTCGGGCGAACGGCGCTCGGCGAGCTCGACGCACTCGTCGTGCAGCTGCGCGACCCGGCCTACCCGATCGCGGTCTCCGCTCCGCCACGCCTGGGTGACATCGACGAGGTGCTTGCGGCCCCCCTGCGTCAGCAGAGTGTGGACGTCGAGGTGCGGCTCGGCGCCGACCTGGCGCTCGACGACGTGCGTGAGCTGACGGCATACCGCATCGTCCAGGAGTCACTGACGAACGTCGTGCGCCACGCCTCCGCGACCCATGCCTGGGTGGAGGTCAGCCGCAGCGGCACGAACGTGCGGTTGTGCGTCAGCGACGACGGTGTCGGGCCGCCGTCGGGCCCGACCCGAGGCGCAGGTCTGACGGGTATCGGCGAGCGGGTGAGCGCCCTGTCCGGGGTGTGGGAGATCCGTGGTCGCGATGGCGGCGGCACGGTCGTCGAGGTGCTGCTGCCCGACCGGATCATCGGACGCGCAGGGTGATCCGGGTCGCGGTCGTCGACGACCAGCAGCTCGTGCGGGAGGGCTTCTCGCTCATCCTGGGCGCCCAGCCGGACGTCGAGGTGGCGCTGCACGCCTCCGACGGGCAGCAGCTCGTCGACGCCGTCCGCGACGGGAGGCGGATCGACATCGCCCTCGTGGACATCCGCATGCCGGTCCTCGACGGACTCGCCGCCACCCGCGCCCTTGCCACGATCCCCGGCGCACCCGCCGTCATCGTCGTGACGACGTTCGACGACGACGTCTACGTCATCGACGCGATCGCCGCCGGCGCCCAGGGCTTCCTGCTCAAGCGCTGCAGCGGGCAGGAGCTCGTGGCCGCCGTGCGGACGGTGGCCGCGGGCGACGCCGTCCTGTCGCCCGGAGTGACCCGGGCCGTGATGGCGCGCCTGCGGGGTGAGACGCAGTCCGCCCCGGCAGACGTGGCGGCACACCGGCTGACGTCCCGCGAGCTCGACGTCCTCGCGCTGGTGGGCGCGGGCCTGAACAACGCGGAGATCGCCGAGCGGCTGTTCCTGTCACAGAGCACCGTGAAGTCACACGTGACGAACGTCCTCGCCAAGACCGGCAGCCGCGACCGGGTCCGGGCCGCCATCCTCGCCATCCGCGCCGGGCTGACGGAGGAGCTCCGCTGAGCGGCCGAGCTCGCGGCCGGTCGGCGGCCGGGTGGCAGAATCCACGCTCGTGACCCCCTCGTCCGCGCTCGCGACGGTCCTCGTCGACGAGCTGGTGAGAAACGGTGTCCGCGACGTCGTCCTGTGCCCGGGCTCGCGCTCGGCCCCTCTCGCGTATGCCGTGCTCGGCGCGGAGCGGGCCGCTCGCCTCCGGCTCCACGTGCGCGTCGACGAACGGAGCGCCGGGTTCCTCGCGGTGGGACTGGCCTCCGGCTCGGGGAGACCCGTCGCCGTCGTCACGACGTCGGGAACCGCCGTGGTGAACCTCCACCCGGCCGTCCTCGAGGCGCACCACGGCGGCGTGCCGCTCGTCGTCGTCAGCGCCGACCGGCCCCACGAGCTGCGGGGGACCGGCGCGAACCAGACGACGCACCAGCCCGGCGTGTTCGGCTCCGCGACGAGGTATGCCGCGGACCTTCCCGCGCCGGTGGTGCGCCCGGGGCTCACGCCCTTCTGGCGGAGCACGGTGTGCCGCGCGCTCGCAGCGGCGACGGGGTGGGGCGGCGAAGCTCCCGGGCCGGTCCACCTCAACGTCTGTCTGCGCGAGCCGCTCGTGCCGGACGGCGCCGCACCGGCCTGGCCCGACTCCCTCGACGGCCGGCCCGACGGCGGGCCGTGGGTCCGGACCGACGTCGGGACCGCCGTCGCGGGGGACGCGGCGGACCACGGGCTCGCCCATGTCGAGCGCACCCTCGTCGTGATCGGGCACACGCGGGACCCCCGGCTCGCCGTGCTCGCGGTCGGGTGGGCGGGGGAGCGGGGTCACCCCGTCGTCGCCGAGCCGTTCGGCCCCGCATCGGTGCGGGGAGCAGCGCTGCCCCACGGGCCGCTCCTCCTCACGGCGACGGACTGGCTCGAGGAGCACGCGCCGGAGCGGGTCGTCGTCGTGGGGCGCCCCACGCTGACCCGCGCGGTTGGAGCGCTGCTCCGACGGCCCGGGTTGCGGGTCGACATCGTTGCCGAGGTGGGGCCCTGGCCAGACCCGTCCCACGTCGCGGCGCAGGTGCATCGGCCGGGCTCCCTGCGTGCCGAACCGGGGGGGTCCGGTCAGGACGCCCCCGGCGGCGACGGCGGGTGGTCCCGGGCCTGGCACCGTGCCGGGCAACAGCTCGGCGACGCCGTGGCGCGCAAGGGGTTTCCCGTGGCCCAGTGGACTGGGCGTCGCGGCGACCGTTGCCGCCGCCCTGCCGGACGACGCGCTGCTCGTCGTGGGGTCGTCGAACCCGGTCCGTGACCTCGACCTCGGCGCACCCGGGGCCGTGGGTGCGGAGGTCCTCGCCAACCGCGGCCTCGCCGGCATCGACGGGCTGGTGTCGACCGCAGTCGGTGCGGCGCTCGCCCGGCCGGGGCAACCGGCATACGCACTGCTCGGCGACCTCACCGTCCTCCACGACGCCAACGGCCTCCTGTTCGGCCCCGACGAGCCGGCTCCCGACCTCACCGTCGTCGTCGTCAACGACGACGGTGGTGGCATCTTCACGACCCTGGAGCCCGGAGCGCCGGAGCACGCCGGCGACTTCGAGCGGGTGTTCGGCACCCCGACCGGCGCCGACCTCGCGGCACTCTGCCGGGCGCACGGCGTCCGTCATGACCTCGCGGTGACGAGCGCCGAGCTGGCCACCGCGGTGCGGACGCGCCCGGACGGCATCCGGGTGGTCGAGGTCGCGGTGGACCGCGCCAGCCACCGACGGGCGCACGCCGACCTGCGGGCGCTCGCCGCTCGTACCCTGCGCGGCTGACGGGCGGCGGGTGGCCGCGGGCCGCGCTCTCTCGCGGAGTGAGCCGACCGATGTCGGGCGCCGAGAAGGGTCTTGCGAGAATGCGAGCGTGTCCCAGACCCCCCAGCGCACCGAGGTCCTCGTCGTCGGCGCCGGACCGGCCGGGGCGTCGGCCGCCGCCTGGGCCGCGCGCGCCGGCCGGGACGTGGTGCTCGCGGACGCCGCGGTGTTCCCCCGGGACAAGACCTGCGGCGACGGGCTGACCCCGAGGGCCGTCGCCGAGCTCGACCTCCTCGGCCTGGGCGGGTGGGTCCGCGAGCACAGTGTCAACCGGGGCCTGCGGGCGCACGGGTTCGGCCAGACGCTCCACCTCCCGTGGCCCGGCGGGTCCCTGCCCGACCACGGCTCGGCCGTCCCGCGCACCGACCTCGACGACCGCATCCGCGCGCAGGCCGTCGGCTCGGGAGCCACGGGGCTCGAGGGCGCCAAGGCCGTCGACGCCCGGGTCGAGGGTGGCCGGGTGCGGGCCGTGACCTTCCGCCGCGGTGACGAGACCTTCGACGTCGAGTGCGAGCGGCTCGTCGTGGCCGACGGCGTCCGTTCGGGGCTCGGCAAGGTGCTCGGCCGCACCTGGCACAAGGACACCGTGTATGCCGTGGCCGGGCGGTGCTACGTCGACTCCGAGCGGTGCCGACGACCCGTGGATCAGCAGCCACCTGGAGCTGCGGTCGGAGGAGGGGGAGGCGCTCCCCGGGCTACGGCTGGATCTTCCCTCTCGGCCGCGGACAGGTGAACGTCGGCGTCGGGACGCTCGCGACGACCAAGCGGCCGGCCGACGTCGCGATCAAGCCACTCATGGAGCACTACACCGACCTGCGCAGGGCCGACTTCGGGCTCACCGGCGAGCAACGGATGCCGACGAGCGCCCTCCTGCCCATGGGGGGCGCCGTGAGCCACGTCGCCGGCGCCAACTGGGCCCTCGTGGGCGACGCGGCCGCCTGCGTCAACCCGCTCAACGGCGAAGGCATCGACTACGGCCTCGAGACCGGCCGGCTCGTCGTCGAGGCGCTCGACTCCGACCTCGCGACGACCTGGCCCGCCCTGCTGAAGGACCACTACGGCGAGGCCTTCTCCATCGCCCGGCGACTCGCCGGCATCTTCACCGTGCCGCGGACCCTGGCCGCGCTGGGGCCGGTCGGCATGCGCAGCGACTGGCTGATGACCCTCGCACTGCGCTGGATGGGCAACCTCGTCACCGAGGAGGACCGGGACCGCTCCGCTCGGGTCTGGCGATGGGCCGGTCGTCGGTCCGTGGCCGCCGACGCCCGCCCGCCCTTCACCTGACCGCCTCGAGGGCGGGTCAGGCGGGGGCGGTCAACGCGTCACGCATCGGCACGAGCTTGGCCGCCGACTCCGCGAGCTCGGCCTCGGGGTCCGACCCCGCGACGATGCCGCACCCGGCGAAGAGCCGCACCCGTGACGGGTCCTCCCGCGAGATGGCGCCACAGCGCAGCGCGATGCCCCACTCCCCGTCGCCCGTGGCGTCGATCCACCCGACCGGACCGGCATAGCGCCCACGGTCCATGCGCTCGAGCTCCGCGATGACGGCGTCCGCCTCCGAGGTCGGGGTGCCGCACACCGCCGCCGACGGGTGGAGCGACTCCACGAGGGCCAGCGACGACGTGTCGTCGACGAGGACACCCGCGACGTCCGTGGCGAGGTGCATGACGTTCGACAGGTGGAGGACGAAGGGGGCCTCCGGCACGTTCATCGACGAGCAGTGCGGAGCCAGGGCGTCCGACACCGAACGGACGGCGTACTCGTGCTCCTCGAGGTCCTTGCTCGACCGGGCCAGGGAGGCCGCGAGGGCGAGGTCGTGCTCGTCGTCACCGGTCCTGCGGATGGTGCCCGCGAGGACCCGCGAGGTGACGAGCCCCTTCTCGCGGCGCACGAGCAGCTCCGGGGTGGCGCCGACGAGCCCGTCGACCGCGAAGACCCACGTCGTGTCGTATCGCTCGGCGAGGCGCTGGAGGAGCCAGCGGACGTCGAGCTCTGCCGACGTCGTCACCTCGAGGTCGCGCGCCAGCACCACCTTGTCCAGCGTCCCGGCCGTGATGCGGGCAACCGCCTCGCGGACCGTGCCCGCCCATTGGGCGGGCGAGAGCGCCCCGTCGGCGAAGGCCACGTCGCGCGGAGCCTCCGGCGGCTGCTGCCGGACCACGTGTGGGGTGCCCGGCACGGCGGCCACCGACGGCGCCGACTCGACTCCCACCGTCGTCAGCCAGGCCACGCCGGCGCGGAAGCCCACGACGACCTCGGGCACGACGAGGGCCGCCCCGGCCGGTGAGTGGGCGGCATACGAGACCGAGCCGAAGGCGATCGGCCCGGTGCCCGGGCGGTCCACCTCGTCGCGCACGACGGCGCTCTCCACGAGCCCGGACCACCAGGACTCGAGCTCGGACATCCGGTTCGGTCCCGACGTGGTGTGGCTGGCCGCCCGTCCCCACCCGACCACCCCCTCGCCGCGGCGCACCCAGGAGCACACCTCGCGCGCCCCACCCGAGGGGACGAGGGCGAGGAGGGCCGCGCCGAGCTCGGGATCGAGCGGCACGGTCCGCGAGACGAGGGGCACGGCGGAGGCGATCGAGTCGGTCGGCCGGCCACCCACGGGCAACGAGGTCATCGCGCACGAGGATACGACCCCGCCCGATCCGGGCCCGAGGCGCCCGGTGCGAGGATGGCCGTCATGAGCCGTGCCTCCCTCGACAAGGACCCCCGCGACGTCGCCGCGATGTTCGACGAGGTCGCGACGAGGTACGACGTGACCAACGACGTGCTCTCCCTCGGCCGGGACCGGTTCTGGCGCCGGGCGGTCGTCGCGGCCTGCGGCACGACGCCCGGCCAGGTGGTCCTCGACATCGCCGCCGGGACGGGCACGAGCAGTGAGCCCTTCGCCGACTCCGGCGTCGCCGTCGTCCCGGCGGACTTCTCGCTCGGGATGCTGCGGGTGGGTCGGCGACGCCGTCCGGACCTCGGCTTCACGGCGGCGGACGCGATGCGGCTGCCGTTCGCCGACGGCTCGTTCGACGTCGTCACGATGAGCTTCGGGCTGCGCAACGTGTCCGACCCGGATGCCGCGTTGCGGGAGTTCCTCCGCGTGACCAGACCCGGTGGCAGGCTCGTCCTCTGCGAGTTCAGCCAGCCGACCGTGCCAGCCTTCCGCCGGCTCTACACCAACTACCTCATGAGGTCGCTCCCGGCCGTGGCGCGAGCCGTGAGCTCGAACCCGGAGTCCTACGTCTACCTCGCCGAGTCGATCCAGGCCTGGCCGGCCCAGCGAGCGTTGGCCGAGCGCATCGTCGGGGCCGGCTGGACCGACGTGCAGTGGCGCAACCTCACCGGGGGGATCGTCGCTCTCCACCGGGCGACGAAGGCAGCGGAGCCGCATGCCGAAGGTTAGGAAGCCCTTCGTGCAGGAACGCCGCACCTCGTCCTAGACTGCGGCGGTCGTGAAGACATTCACAAGCACCCGCGAGGGCCCGTCACGGAGCGCCGCAGCGCGTCGGAGCGCACGGTGAGCACCGCCGGTACCTCGTCGAGTGCGGCATTCCCCGAGCCCCCTAGGATGACGGGGACGCCGTCTGTCGACCCGACGACTTGTGCCTGCCCGACGCACACGAGCACCGAAAGGGGAGTTGTCCTGCGATGAGCAACCCCTACGTCCCACTCCTCATCTTGTTAGGCCTGGGTTTCGGGTTCGCCGTGCTGTCAGTGGGTACGAGCCTCGTCGTCGGTCCCAAGCGCTACAACCGGGCGAAGCTCGAGGCGTACGAGTGCGGCATCCAGCCGACCCCCCGCGCGGAGGGCGGTGGACGGGTGCCGATCAAGTACTTCCTCACGGCGATGCTCTTCATCATCTTCGACATCGAGTCGGTGTTCCTGTACCCGTTCGCCGTCGCGTTCGACCAGCTCGGCCTGTTCGCCCTCGTCGAGATGGTCCTGTTCGTCCTCACCGTGTTCGTCGCCTACGCCTACGTGTGGAAGCGCGGCGGGCTCGAATGGGACTGATGACCACGACCCGTATGCCGGACGCGCATCCTGAGCCGGCCACCGCACCGCCCGCTGTCGCCAAGGAGACGTGATGGGACTCGAGGAGAAGCTGCCTGCAGGGTTCGCCCTGACGACGCTCGAGAACGTCGTCGGCTACATGCGCAAGGCGTCGATGTGGCCGGCCACCTTCGGGCTCGCCTGCTGCGCCATCGAGATGATGGCCGTCGGAACGCCGGACTACGACATCTCCAGGTTCGGCATGGAGCGCTTCGCCGCCACCCCCCGCCAGGCCGACCTCATGATCGTCGCCGGCCGGGTCTCGCAGAAGATGGCTCCCGTCGTCCGCCAGGTCTACGACCAGATGCCCAACCCCAAGTGGGTCATCTCGATGGGCGTCTGCGCGAGCTCCGGCGGGATGTTCAACAACTACGCCATCGTCCAGGGCGTCGACCACATCATCCCCGTCGACATCTACCTGCCCGGCTGTCCGCCCCGTCCGGAGATGCTCCTCAACGCGATCATCGAGCTGCACGGGCAGATCCAGAACAGCAAGCTCGGCGTCAACCGCATCGCCGCGGCGCGGGCGGCGGAGGAGGCTGCGCTCGCCGCGACGCCGACCTCGCTCATGGCTCCCACGCACGACCACCTCGCGCACCTGGCGGCTCCCACCGGGAAGAACCTTCTCGCATGAGCGACGAGAAGAACACCGACGACACTCCCGTCCAGCCCATCCCCGACAAGGTCATCGACTCCCCCCAGACGCGCACCGACGACCAGCCCGACTCGCTCAAGCCCGCGCACAGCGCGAACGTCGGCACCTGGCGCGAGCTCACGAGCGACGACCTGGAGCCCGTGCGGATCGCGGAGCGGAAGGGGATGTTCGGCGCCCGCAGCCAGGACACCACCGGCTACGGCGGGGTGGTGCAGCCGGTCCTCTTCCCCGGCGCCAGCCCGCGCCCGTACGGCTCCTTCTTCGACGAGGTGGCCGACCGGCTGGCGCAGGCGCTCGGCACCGCCGACGGGCAGTCCTTCGAGGCCGCGGTCGAGAGGGTGGTCGTCGACCGGGGTGAGCTGACCCTCTTCGTCCACCGGGAGCACCTCCCGGCAGTCGCGCGCGCCATGCGTGACGTCCCCGAGCTGCGGTTCGAGATGTGCACGGGGGTCTCCGGGGTCCACTTCCCCGAGCAGGAGGGGCGGGAGCTCCACGCGGTCTACCACCTCGTGTCCATCACGCACGGCAGCCGGCGCGTCCGGCTGGAGGTCACCGCACCGGATGCCGACCCGCACATCCCCTCGATCGTCTCGACCTACCCGGGTGTCGACTGGCACGAGCGGGAGACCTGGGACATGTTCGGCATCGTCTTCGACGGCCACCCGGCGCTGACCCGCATCCTCATGCCCGACGACTGGCCCGGCCATCCCCAGCGCAAGGACTACCCGCTCGGCGGCATCCCCGTCGAGTACAAGGGCGGCACGGTCCCGCCGCCGGACGAGCGGAGGGCGTACAGCTGATGACGACCCACGACCAGGACTCCCACCTCTTCGAGACCATCGACGAGGACCGCCGGGCCGGGGCGTTCTCGCCGGTCGACGCCTACGGTGCGTCGGTGGACGAGGACGCTGGTGACGCGCCGGTCTTCACGGTCTCCGGCGGGGACTGGAACGACCTCGTCGACGAGGCGACCGCACTCAACGAGGAGCGCATCGTCGTCAACATGGGCCCGCAGCACCCCTCGACGCACGGTGTCCTCCGGCTCATCCTCGAGCTCGACGGCGAGACGGTCACCGAGGCACGGGCGGGCATCGGCTACCTCCACACCGGCATCGAGAAGAACATGGAGTACCGCAACTGGGTGCAGGGCGTCACCTTCTGCACCCGGATGGACTACCTCACCCCGATGATGAACGAGGCGGCGTTCTGCCTCTCGGTCGAGCGGCTGCTCGGCATCACCGACACGATTCCGGAGCGCGCCAGCATCATCCGGGTGATGATGATGGAGCTCACCCGCATCAACTCCCACCTCGTCGCCCTGGGAACCGGCGGCCTGGAGCTCGGCGCGACGACCGTCATGACCGTGGGCTTCCGTGAGCGCGAGCGCATCCTGCGCGTCTTCGAGGCCATCACCGGGCTGCGGATGAACAACGCGTACATCCGCCCCGGCGGCGTTGCGCAGGACGTCCCCCACGGTGCCGTCGACATGGTGCGCGAGGTCGTCGACGAGCTGCGGGACGGACTGCACGAGCTCGAGCTCCTCCTCAACGAGAACCCGCTCCTTCGGGGCCGGACCGTCGGTGTCGGATACCTCGACCTCACCGGGTGCATCTCGCTGGGCGTCACCGGTCCCGTGCTCCGGGCCACCGGACTGCCGCACGACCTGCGCAAGTCCGCGCCGTACTGCGGCTACGAGACCTACGACTTCGAGGTCATCACCCGCACCGGCTGCGATGCCTACGACCGCCTGCGGATCCGCATCGACGAGATGTACGAGTCCCTCAAGATCGTCCTCCAGACCCTCGACCGCCTCCAGCGCACGGAGGGACAGCCGGTGATGGTGGAGGACAAGAAGATCGCCTGGCCCGCCCAGCTCGCCATCGGTGGGGACGGCATGGGCAACAGCCTCGACCACATCCGCGAGATCATGGGGACCTCGATGGAGTCGCTCATCCACCACTTCAAGCTCGTCACCGAGGGTTTCCGGGTTCCCCCGGGGCAGGCCTACGTGCCGATCGAGTCGGCGAAGGGGGAGCTCGGCTGCCACCTCGTGTCCGACGGTGGCACCCGGCCCTACCGGGCCCACTTCCGCGACCCGAGCTTCAACAACCTCCAGTCCGTGGCGGCCATGTGCGAGGGCGGCCAGGTCGCCGACGTCATCGTCGCGGTGGCCTCCATCGACCCCGTCATGGGAGGTGTGGACCGCTGATGGCCCACGACTTCGGCCTCCAGACCGCCTCAGGGCACCTCACCGTCAGCGAGGAGTCCAAGGCAGCCCTACCCCGCCGACGTGGAGGCGCGCTTCCGCGCGGACGCCGCGGAGGTCCTCGCCCGCTATCCGCAGAAGCGCTCCGCGCTGCTGCCGCTGCTGCACCTCGTCCAGTCGGTCGACGGCTACGTCACGGGGCGGGGCATCGACCTCTGTGCCGAGATCCTCGACCTCACGACGGCCGAGGTGTCCGGCGTGGCGACGTTCTACACGCAGTACAAGCGTCACCCCAACGGGGAGTACACCGTCGGCGTCTGCACCAACACGCTCTGCGCGGTCATGGGTGGCGACGAGATCTGGGAGGCGGTCTCCGAGCACCTCGGACTGGGCCACGACGAGACGACCGAGGACGGCAAGATCACGCTCGAGCGCGTGGAGTGCAACGCCGCCTGCGACTACGCCCCGGTCGTCATGACGAACTGGGAGTTCTTCGACAACCAGACCCCGGAGTCGACGATCCGGCTCGTCGAGGACCTGCGCTCCGGGGCGGTGGTGCGCCCGACCCGCGGTCCGAACCGGGTCTGCACCTTCAAGGAGGTCAGCCGCGTCCTGGCCGGGTTTCCCGACGGTCGCGCCGACGAGGGCGTCGGGGCGGGCCCGGCATCCCTCGTGGGTCTCGCGCTCGCGAAGGAACAGGGCTGGACCGCTCCCGAGGGCGAGTCGTCCCGACACCAGGGTTCGCCGGCCGCGTCCGGTGGAACCGCTGAGACTGGTGGACCCGCCGAGACCGGCGGGACCGAGGCGTCACCGGCCGGCGCCGCCGGCGGCACGAGGATGGGCCGCACCGAGGTGACCCCCGCCAGCGACGACGCGAAGGCCAGGAAGGCGGAGCCGGCGGCGGAGCGTGACGAGGCCGACGAGACGCCGGCCGAGGAGGAGACCTCCACCCGCACGACCGGCTCGACCACGAAGAAGAAGAAGGACTCGTGATGACGACGACGCTCACGCCGATCCTCACGTCGTTCTGGGACGACCCGAAGTCCTGGACGCTCGACACCTACCTGCGCAACGGTGGGTACCGCGCCCTCGAGAAGGCGCTCGGCATGGAGCCCGCCGCCATCCTCCAGGCCGTCAAGGACTCCTCGCTGCGCGGGCGCGGTGGTGCGGGGTTCCCCACCGGCATGAAGTGGTCGTTCATGGCGCCCCCGGACGGTGGACCGCGCTATCTCGTCGTCAACGCCGACGAGTCCGAGCCCGGCACGTGCAAGGACGTGCCGCTGATGCTGGCCAACCCACACGTGCTCGTCGAGGGCGTCGCGATCAGCTCCTTCGCCATCGGCTGCGAGCACGCCTTCATCTACCTGCGCGGCGAGGTCGTCCACGTCTACCGCCGCCTCCTGCGCGCGGTCGAGGAGGCGTATGCCGCAGGTCACCTCGGTGAGGACGTCCACGGCTCCGGGGCCACCCTCGACATCACCGTCCACGCGGGCGCCGGCGCCTACATCTGCGGCGAGGAGACCGCCCTCCTCGACAGCCTCGAGGGCCGCCGCGGCCAGCCGCGCAGCAAGCCCCCGTTCCCCGGTGTCGCGGGCCTCTACGCCCGGCCGACGTCGGTCAACAACGTCGAGTCGATCGCCTCCGTCCCCGGCATCATCCTCGAGGGCGTGGACTGGTTCACCGGCATGGGGACCGAGAAGTCGACGGGCTTCGGCATCTTCAGCCTCTCGGGCCACGTCAAGAACCCGGGCCAGTTCGAGGCGCCGCTCGGCATCACCCTGCGCGAGCTGCTCGACATGGCCGGCGGGATGCGCGACCCCGACAAGGAGCTGAAGTTCTGGACGCCGGGCGGCAGCTCGACCCCGCTCTTCACCGCCGAGCACCTCGACGTGCCGCTGGACTTCGAGTCGGTGGGAGCGGCCGGCTCCATGCTGGGCACGCGCGCGCTGCAGATCTTCGACGAGACGACCTGCGTCGTCCGTGCGGTCGACCGGTGGACCGACTTCTACAAGCACGAGTCGTGCGGCAAGTGCACTCCGTGCCGCGAGGGCACGTGGTGGCTCAAGCAGATCCTCGGCCGGCTGGAGTCCGGGGTCGGCGACGAGGAGGACCTCGACAAGCTCCTCGACATCTGCGACAACATCCTCGGCCGCAGCTTCTGCGCACTCGGTGACGGGGCGACGAGCCCGATCACGAGCTCCATCCAGTACTTCCGGGACGAGTACGTCGCCCACCTCACCGAGGGTGGCTGCCCGTTCGACCCGAAGGCGTCGACGCTCTTCGCCAAGGACCACAGGGAGAGCGTGTCCGCATGACGACCACGCCCGAGAAGACCGCGCCGGCCGGGCCGGCCACCCCGGCCGCTCCGACGGCGGCCGACCTCGTCACGCTGACCATCGACGGCGTCCCGGTGTCGGTGCCCAAGGGGACCCTCATCATCCGCGCCGCCGAGCAGGCCGGGATCGAGATCCCGCGGTTCTGTGACCACCCCGGGCTCGACCCGGTGGGGGCCTGCCGCCAGTGCCTCGTCGAGGTCTGGATGCCGGGTCCGCCCGGACCCGACGGCATACCGGGCGAGCCGAAGCAGATGCAGGGCCCGCCCGGGCGGATGAAGCCCCAGGCGTCGTGCACCATGGCCGTCGCCCCGGGGATGCTCGTTCTCACGCAGTACACCTCCGAGGGTGCGGACAAGGCGCAGAAGGGCGTCATGGAGCTGCTGCTCATCAACCACCCGCTCGACTGCCCCGTCTGTGACAAGGGTGGCGAGTGCCCCCTCCAGAACCAGGCGATGAGCAACGGTCGTGCCGTCTCGCGGTTCGAGGACGTCAAGCGCACGTACCCCAAGCCCATCAACATCTCGTCCCAGGTGCTCCTCGACCGCGAGCGCTGCGTCCTCTGCGCCCGATGCACCCGCTTCTCGGAGCAGATCGCCGGTGACCCGTTCATCGCGCTCGTCGAGCGGGGTGCCCTCCAGCAGGTCGGCATCTACGAGGAGAAGCCCTTCGAGAGCTACTTCTCCGGCAACACCGTGCAGATCTGCCCCGTGGGGGCGCTGACCGGTGCCGCCTACCGCTTCCGCTCTCGCCCCTTCGACCTCGTCTCCACGGAGAGCGCGTGCGAGCACTGCGCGAGCGGCTGTGCGATCCGCACCGACCACCGGCGTGGTGCCGTCCTGCGCCGGATGGCGTGGAACGACCCGGACGTCAACGAGGAGTGGAACTGCGACAAGGGGCGATGGGCGTTCGCGTACACCTCGCTCGGCGACCGCCTCGATCTCCCCATGGTCCGCGGGGACGACGGCGAGCTGCGGGTGGTCTCCTGGCGCGACGCGCTCGAGAGGGCTGCGCGCGGGCTGCGCGCCGCGTCGTCCACCGGGGTGCTCGTCGGCGGCCGCGTCAGCGTCGAGGACGCCTACGCCTATGGCAAGTTCGCGCGCACGGTGCTCGGCACCAACGACGTCGACTTCCGGGCCCGTCCCCACTCCGCGGAGGAGGCGCAGTTCCTCGCCTCGAAGGTCGCCGGGGTCACCCCGGAGACCGGTGCCGTGACGTACGCCGACCTCGAGCGGGCGAAGAGCGTCCTGCTCGTCGGCCTCGAGCCCGAGGACGAGAGCCCGATCGTCTTCCTTCGCCTGCGCAAGGCCTTCCTCCGGCACCGCACCGCCGTGTATGCCGTGTCGCCGGTCGCCACCCGAGGCCTCGCGAAGATGGGCGGCACGCTCATCCCGACCGCTCCGGGCACCGAGCCGGAGGTTCTCCGGGCCCTGGCGGAGGGCTCCGGCAGCGAGGTCGTCGCGGCGGCGGGAGAGGCCCTGCGTGACGGTGCCGTCGTGCTCGTCGGTGAGCGGCTCGCGATGGTGCCCGGCGCACTGAGCGCCGTGGCCGCCCTCGCCGAGGCCACCGGGGCCCGGCTGGCGTGGGTGCCCCGCCGTGCGGGCGAGCGCGGCGCCCTGGAAGCGGGGGCCCTCCCGACGCTGCTTCCCGGCGGGGGCCTGGCCACCGACGCCGCCGCACGCGCCCACGTCGCGTCGACCTGGGACGTGCCGGCGCTGCCCGAGTCGCCGGGCCGTGACACGGCCGGCATCCTCGACGCTGCCGGGTCCGGTGAGCTCGGCGCCCTCGTCGTCGGCGGGGTGGACCCGGCCGACCTGGGTGTGCCGGGCGCCGCCGAGCGGCTCGCCCGCCCGTTCGTCGTCTCCCTCGAGATCCGTTCCTCGGCCGTGACGGCCGTCGCCGACGTGGTGCTTCCTGTCGCGGCCCACGCCGAGAAGGGTGGGACCTTCCTCGACTGGGAGGGCCGGCAGAGGGTGTTCGAGCCCGCACTCGACACCGGTCACGTCTCGGACTACCGCGCGCTCGACATGCTCGCCGACGAGATGGGCGAGTTCCTCGGCACCCGAACGCTGCGGGAGGTGCGCTCCGAGATCGACGCCCTGGGGACGTGGCAGGGCCAGCGCCCCGCCGCGCCGACCGTGGATGCCGGTGACGTCCCGAGCGTCGAGCCGGGGACCCTCGTCCTCGCGACGTGGCGCCACCTCCTCGACCGCGGGTCGCTCCAGGACGGGGAGCCGTTCCTCGCCGGGACCGCTCCGACGCCGGTGGCCCGCGTCTCGAGGGCCACCGCCGAGGGGCTCGGCGTCGTCGCGGGCGACTCGGTCACCGTGCGCGCCGGGGAACAGGCGGTGACCGCGCCGGTCCTCGTCGACGAGATGGCCGACCACGTCATCTGGCTACCGACGAACTCCCCGGGCTGCGACCTGCGGGCCGCGTTCGCAGGGGCGCCCGGCGCGCTCGTCTCCGTGACGAAGGAGGGACAGGCATGAGCACCGTGCTGGCACTGACCCAGACGGCATCCCTCGTGGCCGAGTCGACCGACAACCCACGTGCGGACTTCGGCGACACGCCCCTGTGGCTCAGTGCCGTCAAGGCACTCATCGTCTTCGTCTACCTGCTCATCTCCACGCTCCTCGTCATCTGGTTCGAGCGACGGGTCATCGGGCGGATGCAGCAGCGCCCCGGACCGAACCGGAACGGCCCCTTCGGGCTCCTCCAGACCCTCGCCGACGGCATGAAGTCGATGCTCAAGGAGGACGTGCGACCCAAGGCCGCGGACGCCTTCGTGTTCACCCTTGCGCCGCTCATCACCGCGACGATGTGCTTCGTCGCGTTCTCGATCATCCCGCTCGCGGGCGACGTGTGGATGTTCGGCCACCGCACGCCGTTCCAGCTGACCGACACCCCGGTCGCGGTCCTGCTCGTCCTCGCCATCGCAGGCGTCGGGATCTACGGCGTGGTCCTCGCGGGCTGGTCCTCGGGGTCCACGTACCCGCTCATGGGTGGCCTGCGCTCGTCGGCCCAGATGATCTCGTACGAGATCGCGATGGGGCTCTCCCTCGTCGCCGTCTTCCTCTACGCGGGCTCGATGTCGACCTCGCAGATCGTCGGCGCCCAGCGCGACCTGTGGTTCATCATCCCCGCGTTCTTCAGCTTCTTCGTCTACGTCATCACCATGGTCGGCGAGACCAACCGCCTGCCCTTCGACCTCGCCGAGGGCGAGGGCGAGCTCACCGGCGGCTTCCACACCGAGTACGGGTCGATGCGCTTCGCGATGTTCTTCCTCGGCGAGTACATCAACATGTTCACCGTCGCGGCCCTCGCCACGACGATGTTCCTCGGCGGCTGGCAGGCACCCCCCGGCATCGCCGCGATCAACGACGGGATGCTCAACGAGGGCTGGTGGGGCGTCCTCTGGTTCACCGTCAAGCTGTGGATGTTCATGTTCGTCTTCGTCTGGCTGCGTGGGTCGCTGCCGCGGGTGCGGTACGACCAGTTCATGCGCTTCGGCTGGAAGTTCCTCATCCCCGCCACCCTCGCGTGGGTGGTCCTCGTCGCGGTCTTCCGCGCGGGGCAGAACGGCTGGCTGGGCGGGGGCGTCGACGTGGCCGGACGCCGGTTCCCCGTCGTCTCGCTCTTCCTCGTCGGAGCCATCGCCGTCCTGGCCCTCGTCGGTGGATGGCTCTGGGACCGCCGGGCGGAGGCCAAGGAGGCGGCGGCGCACCCGGCCGTCCCGGACGACGTGGACCCCTACGCCGGGGGATACCCGGTGCCGCCCCTTCCGGGGCAGCGCCTGAGGGAGCCCTCACTCACCGCCGCGGCCCTCCCGGCCGGCAGCGACACCAAGGAGGCCACTCGTGGCTGACGAGCAGAAGAAGTCCGGCTTCCTCTCCGACCTCTTCGCCCCGGTCGGGGGGTTCGGGGTCACCTTCGCGACGATGTTCCGCAAGGTCGCCACGGAGGAGTACCCCGAGGAGAAGCGCCCGACCCAGCCGCGCTGGCACGGACGGCACCAGCTCAACCGGCATCCCGACGGACTCGAGAAGTGCATCGGGTGCGAGCTCTGCGCATGGGCCTGTCCGGCGGACGCCATCCTCGTCGAGGGCGCCGACAACGACGACACCGAGGGTGGGGCCGGCCGGTTCAGCCCGGGAGAGCGCTACGGACGCGTCTACCAGATCAACTACCTGCGGTGCATCTTCTGCGGCCTGTGCATCGAGGCGTGCCCCACTCGGGCGCTGACGATGACGAACTTCTACGAGATCGCCGACGACAACCGCGCCGACCTCATCTACACCAAGGACCAGCTCCTGGCCCCGCTCCAGCCGGGGATGGTGCGCCCGCCCTTCCCCATGGCCGACGGTATGGAGGAGCGGGACTACTACCTGGGGAAGGTCTCGTCGGCCACGGACGCGCAGCGCTCCTACGTCGAGGAGCACACCCCGACGACGGACGACGTGGAGGTGACCCGGTGACCGGCGGCGGGGAGCAGGTCCTCTTCTGGGTGCTCGGGCCACTGGCCGTGGCGGGGGCCCTCGGTCTCGTCTTCGCCAGGAAGGCCGTCCACGCGGCGCTCGGCATGGCGCTGACGATGATCATCCTCGGCGTGTTCTACATCGCCCAGGACGCGGAGTTCCTCGGGGTGATCCAGATCTTCGTCTACACCGGCGCCGTGATGATGCTGTTCCTCTTCGTCATCATGCTCATCGGCGTCGACTCCTCGGACAGCCTCGTCGAGACCCTCACCGGTCAGCGCTGGGTGACCGCACTGCTGTGCATCGGCCTCGGCGGCATCCTCGCCTCGGCCATCGGTCAGGTCACCTGGGGCGAGGCGGCCGGCGTGGAGGCCATCAACGCCGAGACGGGCAACGTCTCCGCCGTCGCCCAGCTCATCTTCGGCCGCTACGTGTGGGTCTTCGAGCTGACGAGCGCCCTGCTCATCACGGCAGCCCTGGGCGCCATGGTCCTCGCGCACCGCGAGAGGCTCGGGAAGGGACCCAACCAGCGCGAGTGGAGCAAGCGCCGCTTCCGCGAGGGCGAGAACCTGGCCGGACTTCCCGCGCCGGGTGTCTACGCGCGCCACAACGCGGCGGACACTCCGGCCCTCCTGCCCGACGGCACGCCGTCCCCGCTGTCCCTCTCCCGGGTGCTGACCGCCCGCGAGCAGGTCCTGTCCCCTGAGGTGTACCTCGAGGCCGAGGCGGCGATCGAGCGCGACATGACCGAGGAGAGCGAGCGATGAGCCTGGTCAACTACATCTACCTCGCGACGATCCTCTTCGTCATCGGGGGCGCGACGGTCCTCACGCGACGCAACGCGATCATCGTCTTCATGGGGGTCGAGCTGATGCTCAACTCCACGAACCTCGTCTTCGTGACGTTCGCCCGGATCCACGGGAACCTCGACGGTCAGGTCCTCGCCCTCTTCGTCATGGTCGTCGCCGCGGCGGAGGTCGTCGTCGGCCTCGCGATCATCATGGCGATCTTCCGCTCCCGCCGCTCGGCCTCGGTCGACGACGCGAACCTGCTGAAGCTGTAAGGAGCACCCGTGACCTCACTTTCCGCCGCGGACAGCGGGCTGTCCGCGGTCGACGCCAGCGGGGCGTCCTCCGTGGCGTGGCTGCTCATCGCGCTGCCGCTGGTCGGTGCCGCGGTGCTCCTCCTCGGAGGCCGACGCACCGACCGGATGGGGCCGCTCCTCGCGACGGGGCTCTCGTGGGGCTCCTTCGTCGTGGGGCTGGTGGTGTTCCTGCAGCTCCTCGGGCTCCCGACGGAGGAGCGGGCCCAGCAGCTCACGTTGTGGAACTGGGTCCCGGCGGGTGCCTTCCAGCTCGACGTCGGGCTGCTCATGGACCCGCTGTCGACGAGCTTCGTCCTGCTCATCACGTTCGTCGGCTCGCTCATCCACGTCTACTCCATCGGGTACATGGAGAACGACCCCGACAAGCGGCGGTTCTTCGCCTACCTCAACCTCTTCATCGCGTCGATGCTCCTCCTCGTCCTCGCCGACTCCTACCTCCTGTTGTTCGTCGGCTGGGAGGGAGTCGGCCTGGCGTCCTACCTCCTCATCGGCTTCTGGAACTGGAACCCGGCCTACGCGACGGCTGCCAACAAGGCGTTCTTCGTCAACCGCGTGGGTGACCTGGGCCTGGCGATCGGCATCATGGTCATCTTCGTCACCTTCGGCAGCGTCGACTACGCCACCGTGTCCGAGGGTGCGGCAAACGCCTCGCAGGGCACGCTCACGGCGATCGGCCTCCTCCTGCTCGTGGGGGCATGCGGCAAGTCGGCCCAGTTCCCGCTCCAGTCCTGGCTCGGCGACGCGATGGCAGGTCCCACACCGGTCTCGGCCCTCATCCACGCGGCGACCATGGTCACCGCCGGCGTCTACCTCGTCGTGCGCTCCAACCCCATCTACGACGGAGCGCCCGATGCGCGGCTGGCCGTCGCGCTCGTGGGAGCGATCACCCTCCTCTTCGGGGCGATCGTCGGCTGCGCCAAGGACGACATCAAGAAGGTCCTCGCGGCATCGACGATGAGCCAGATCGGCTACATGATGCTGGCGGCGGGGCTGGGACCGGTGGGCTACGCGTTCGCCATCTTCCACCTGCTCACGCACGGCTTCTTCAAGGCGGGCCTGTTCCTCGGCGCCGGGTCGGTGATGCACGGGATGAACGACCAGGTGAACCTGCGCAGGTACGGCGGCCTCTCGACCTTCATGAAGATCACCTGGGTGACGTTCGGCCTCGGCTGGCTCGCGATCCTCGGGGTGCCACCGTTCTCCGGCTTCTGGTCCAAGGACGCGGTGATCGAGGCGGCGTTCGTCGGCGAAGGGATGGCGGCCATGGGTCCTCGGCGGTGTCGCGATGCTCGGCGCCGGCATCACCGCCTTCTACATGTCCAGGCTGTTCTTCATGACCTTCCACGGTGAGCAGCGCTGGGAGGAGGACCCCCACCCCCACCCCCACGATCCCGACCGCACGATGACCGTGCCCATGATGGTGCTCGCCGTGGGCTCCGCAGGGCTGGGCCTCGTGCTCGGGCCGACCGGCGCCATCACGAGCTGGCTGGCGCCGGTCGTGGGCGAGCACGGCGAGGAGCACTCGGTCATGCCGGTGTGGCTCATCATGAGCATCACCCTCGGGCTCGTCACGGTCGGCGCTCTCTACGCCTGGGTGCGCTACGGCAGGGACCTCGTTCCCGAGGTGGCGCCCAAGGCCACGGCGATCACCCGCGCAGCCCGGGTCGACCTGTACCAGGACGCGGTCAACGAGGGTCTCTTCATGCGTCCAGGCATCCACCTCACCCGAGGCCTGGTGTTCGCCGACGCGCGAGGCGTCGACGGTGCCGTGGGCGGGCTCGCTGCCCTCGTCGGCGGACTGTCCTCGCGGCTGCGTCGCCTCCAGACCGGCTATGCGCGCTCGTACGCCCTGACGATGCTCACCGGCGTCGTCACCGTCCTCGGTGCCCTGTGGGTGATCCAGTGAACTCCGTGCCCCTGCTGACCCTGATGGTGGTCGTGCCCCTCGTCGGCGCGATCGTCGTCGCCGTCCTGCCGGGGAACACCGCGAGGCTGGCCAAGCCGATCGCGCTGGGTGCGTCGCTCGTCACCCTCGTGCTGGCCGTGCTGGCCTGGGCGAGGTTCGACACCGGCTCGACGGAGCAGTTCCAGCTCGCCGAGGTGCGGCCCTGGATCCCGCAGTTCGGTGTCTCCTACGCCCTCGGTGTCGACGGGATCGCCCTCGCGCTCATCGTCATGGCGGCGATCCTCACCCCGGTCTGCCTCCTCGCGGCGTGGAACGACGTCAGCGAGGAGGGGTCCGGCCGGGAGAAGCGCTACTTCGCGCTGCTGCTCGTGCTCGAGGCGTTCATGGTCGGCGTCTTCGCCGCGACCGACGTGTTCCTCTTCTACGTCTTCTTCGAGGCCATGCTCATCCCGGTGTACTTCCTCATCGGCATGTTCGGCGGGCCCCGCCGCCAGTACGCCGCGGTGAAGTTCCTGCTCTTCTCGCTCGTCGGCGGCCTCGTCATGCTCGTGGCCGTCATCGGCGTCTTCGTGGCCGGACCGGGTGGCGGAGAAGGCTTCCTCGTCGAGAACCTCACCGGCAACCTCGACGCCTCGACGCGCCGCCCTACGGTGGATGTTCGTCGGGTTCTTCGTCGCCTTCGCGATCAAGGCGCCGATGTGGCCGGTGCACACCTGGCTGCCGGATGCCGCGACGGAGTCCCGTCCCGCCGTCGCCGTGCTCCTCGTCGGCGTCCTCGACAAGGTCGGCACCTACGGGATGATCCGCTTCTGCCTCCAGCTGTTCCCGGAGGCGTCCCAGTGGGCGACGCCGGTCGTCATCGCCCTCGCCGTCATCTCGGTCGTGTACGGAGCCCTCCTCGCCATCGGGCAGACCGACATGATGCGGCTCATCGCCTTCACGTCGATCAGCCACTTCGGCTTCATCGTCCTGGGCATCTTCGCGCTGACGAGCGTCGGCGGTGCGGGCTCGAGCCTCTACATGGTCAACCACGGGTTCTCCACGGCCGGACTCTTCCTCCTCGCCGGCTTCCTCGTGGCCCGCCGCGGGTCCAAGCGGATCCCCGACTACGGCGGCTGGCAGCGGGTCACGCCGGTGCTGGCGGGGACGTTCCTCGTCGTCGGGCTGTCGAGCCTCGCCCTGCCCGGGCTCTCGTCCTTCGTCTCGGAGTTCCTCGTGCTCCAGGGGGCGTTCATGCGCTACCGCGTCGCCGCGGTCATCGCCGCAGCGGGCATCATCCTCGCCCCGCTCTACATCCTCCTCATGTACCAGCGCCTCATGACAGGGCCCAAGCCGACCTTCGGTGAGGGCGAGACACCTCGCGACCTGTCGTTGCGGGAGAGGGTCGTCGTGGCCCCCCTCATCGCCTCGTTCCTGCTCCTCGGGTTCTTCCCGAAGCCGGTCCTTGACCTCGTCAACCCGGCCGTCGACCGGACCCTGCAGTTCGTCGGCGTCTCCGATCCCACGCCCGCAACCGCCTCCGGGAGCGACCAGTGATGCCCGCAGCCGAGTTCCAGGCCGTGCAGGTCGACTACGCCGCTGTCGCGCCGATGCTCATCGTCGCCGCGGGCGCACTCGTCGGCGTGCTCGTCGAGGCGTACGCACCGCGCCGGAGCCGGCACGGCGTGCAGGTCTGGCTCACGACACTGACCCTCCTCGCCGCCTTCGTCGTGCTCCTCGTGTGGTCGCGCGACTCGATGACCGTCACCCTCGGTGGCTCCGTCGTCGTCGACGGCGTGTCGCTCTTCCTCATGGGCGCCCTGCTCGTCCTGTCGGGTCTCGCCGTCCTCGTCATGGCCGAACGCTTCGGCGGGGTCGGGTCCGACGCCTTCACGCCGATGGGGTCCTCGACGCCCGGATCCGCGCAGGAGGACACGGCGACCCGGGCGGGCTACGCCACGTCCGAGGTCTTCCCGCTCGCCCTCTTCGCGGTCCTCGGCATGATGGTGTTCGTCACCGCGAACGACCTCATCACGATGTTCGTCGGCCTCGAGGTGCTCTCCCTGCCGCTGTACGTCATGACCGGTCTGGCCCGCCGCCGCCGCCTGCTCTCCCAGGAGGCGGCCCTGAAGTACTTCCTCCTCGGCGGCTTCTCCAGCGCGTTCTTCCTCTTCGGTGCCGCACTCCTCTACGGGTATGCCGGGTCCGGTGACCTCGAGGTGATCTCGACCGCCATCTCCACGGCATCCGGCGACCTCGACGGCCTCCTCGTCCCGGGAGTCGTCCTCACCATGGTGGGCCTGCTGTTCAAGGTCGGTGCCGTGCCGTTCCACTCCTGGACTCCGGACGTCTACCAGGGCGCGCCGACCCCGGTGACCGGGTTCATGGCGGCCTGCACCAAGATCGCCGCGTTCGGGGCGCTCCTGCGGCTCGCCTACGTCGGCGTCGGCGCGAACCGCTGGGACTGGGAGATGGGCCTCGTCGTCGTCGCGGCCCTCACCATGGTCGTCGGCGCCGTCCTCTCGGTGACCCAGACCGACGTCAAGCGGCTCCTCGCGTACTCCTCGATCGCGCACGCGGGCTTCATCCTCGTCGGCGTGCTCGCGTTCTCGCAGGCCGGGATCGGCGGTGTCCTCTTCTACCTCGTGGCCTACGGCTTCATGACGGTCTCGGCCTTCGGCATCGTCGCGATGGTCCGACAGGGCGGATCCGAGGCGTCACACCTCTCCCAGTGGGCCGGTCTCGGACGACGACACCCGGTCGTGGCAGGGACGTTCGCCTTCCTCCTCCTCGCCTTCGCCGGGCATCCCGCTGACGTCGGGGTTCACCGCCAAGTACGCGACCTTCGCCCCCGCGGTGGCGTCCGGGACGACGGGGACGGTGCTCGTCGTCATCGCGGTCCTCGCGTCGGCGGTGACGGCCTTCGTCTACGTCCGTCTCATCGTGCTCATGTACTTCACCGAGCCGACGGCGAACGACGTCGTCGCTCTCGCGCCGTCCATCCCCTCGACGGTGGCCATCACCGTCGGTGTCCTCGTCACCGTGGTCGCCGGCGTCATCCCGGGGCTGGCCCTCGACCTCGCGAGCTCGGCGTCCGAGTTCCTCCTGTGACGCCGGTGACCGCGGAACCGGCGCAGCATGGCACCCCCTCGGTGCTGGAGCTGCCCGGCGCCTCGGACCGCCTGCGCGCGCGGCTCACCGATGGCCTCAACGCGGTCAACGAGCTCATCGCCCTCCGGGTGGACCATGACGACCCCTTCATCGCCGAGGCCGGGTCGCACCTCACCTCCGCGGGTGGCAAGCGGTTCCGGCCGCTGCTCACCCTGCTGGCGGCCGAGCTCGGCCGCGGCATCGACGAGCGCGTCGTGGCCGCCGCCGCGGGCGTGGAGCTGACCCACCTCGCCTCCCTCTACCACGACGACGTCATGGACGAGGCCGACCTGCGGCGCGGCGCACCCAGCGCGAACTCCGCCTACGGCAACTCGACGGCGATCCTCGTCGGCGACCTGCTCTTCGGCACCGCCTCGGACATCGTCGCCGACCTGGGTCCGGGCGCGGTCAAGATCCAGGCCCAGACCTTCGTGCGGCTGTGCTCGGGACAGATCCGCGATGCCCGCCCCGCCCCGGCGGGCACCGACCCGGTCGACTACTACCTCCACGTGCTGGCCGACAAGACGGGCGTGCTCATCGCGACCGCCGCCCGGTACGGCGCGATGTTCGGGGGGTGCCCACCCGACGTCGTCGGGACGATGAGTGAGTACGGCGAGCGTCTCGGCGTCGCCTTCCAGCTCGCCGACGACCTCATCGACATCGCGTCGGAGACGGACGAGACCGGCAAGCGGCCGGGCACGGACCTGCGCGAGGGCAAGCGGACCCTGCCCGTCCTCCACGTGCTCGCCTCCACGGATCCTGCCGACGCACGCCTGCGGGGGTTGCTCACCGGCGACCTCACGGACGACGCCGCCGTCAGCGAGGCACTGGACCTGCTCCGGGTCCACCCCGCCATGGACCGTGCTCGCGAGCACACCCACGCCGTCGCACGTTCGGCGCAGCACGTGCTCGTCCGCCTCCCCGGCAGCGACGCCAAGGACGCACTCCACGCCCTGGCGACGGGTGTGGTCACCCGAGTCGGCTGACGTCCGAACCATGCTGCCCGGAGGGTCCCGGCCCGTCGTCCGGCGTCGCCCGGACCCGCGGGATGGACAGTGCCACGGCGGCCGAGAGGAAGCAGAGGAACGCGGCCGCGACCCACGCCCAGTGGTAGTCCCCCTGGCTCGAACGCACCCATCCGGCGACGCTCGCCCCGACCCCGGCGCCCACCATGTGCGACGCGAAGACCCAGCCGAAGACGATGCCGGAGTCCACCAGCCCGAAGTGCGTGCGACACAGGGCGACCGTCGGCGGCACGGTGGCGACCCAGTCGAGACCGTAGAACACGATGAAGACCCACATGCTCGGCTCGATGCCCGGGGCGAGGACGGCGTCGAGGGCGAGGAGCGACGCGCCCCGACCGGCGTAGTAGGCCACGAGGAGCCAGCGGGGGTCCACACGGTCGGTGAGCCAGCCCGACGCGACCGTGCCGACGATGTCGAAGATGCCGACGACGGCGAGGAGGCCCGCGGCCGTCGTGCTCGGCATCCCGTGGTCGTGAGCGGCTGGGACGAAGTGCGTCTGGATGATGCCGTTCGTCGACCAGCCACAGACCCAGAAGGTGAGGACGAGCGCCCAGAAGACCCAGCGCCGGCTCGCCGTCCTGAGGACGTCGACGGCGACCCGCGCAGCGGAGGTCGTCGACCGGGCCGGCGCCTCGACGACGCTTCCCGGGGGCATGCCGTAGGGGAGGAGGCCATGCTCCGATGGCCGGTCTCGCAGCAGGAGCACGACGAGGACCGCCATGAGGAGCGAGAGCACTCCGACGATCCCCGCCGCGGCACGCCAGCCGTGGTCGGCGGCGGTGCGCGCGATGACGGGGAGGAAGAGCAGCTGGCCCGTGGCGTTCGCCGCAGAGAAGATCCCGATGACGAGGCCGCGGTGCGTGTGGAACCAGCGGTTGGCGACGATGGCTCCGAGGACCAGGGCCATGGCGCCGGTGCCGACACCGATGAAGACGCCCCACAGCAGCCAGAGCTGCCAGGGTGACGTCATGACGGTCGTGAGGCAGCTGGCGACTCCGACGACGACCAGCGCCGTCGCGACCGTGCGCCGGATGCCCCAGCGCTCCATGAACGCGGCGGCGAAGGGTGCGGTGAGGCCGTAGAGGACGAGGTTGAGGCTCACCGCACCGGACGTCATCGCGCGCGACCAACCGAACTCCTCCTCGATCGGCACGAGGAGCACGCCGGTCGAGGAGCGGAAGGCGGCCGCCGCCACGAGTGCGCCCAGGGTGACGGCAGCCACGACCCAGGCGCGGTGGATTCTCGTGCGCGGGGGGTCACCGACGAAGGTGTCGAGGTCGTCGGTCACCGGCACAGCATCGCATTAGTGTCGGCAGCGTGAGAGGCGACGACCGGTGGGACACGGCAACCGCGGATCTGCCCACACCCCTCGTCGCCGTCGACCTCGACGCCTTCGACGCCAATGCCGACGACCTCGTGCGGCGCGCCGGCGGGCTCCCCGTGCGGGTCGCCTCGAAGTCGGTGCGGTGCCGCGCCCTGCTCGACCGCGTCCTCGGTCGACAGGGGTTCGTCGGCGTCATGGCGTATGCCGTGCCGGAGGCCGTGTGGCTGGCGAGGGAGGGTGTGCACGACCTCTTCGTCGCCTACCCGAGCGTCGACGTCCCGGCGCTGCACGAGGTGGCGACCGACGACCTCCTCCGATCCGAGGTCACCGTGACGATCGACAGCGTCGAACACGTCCGTTGGCTCCGGGAGGTGCTGGGTGCCGGTGTCGCCGGTCTGGGTGTCGCCGTCGACGTGGACGCCTCGCTGCGTCTGTCCCGGCTGCACGTCGGCGTCCGGCGGTCTCCGACGCGCTCCGCCGTCGACGCACTCGCCGTCGTGCGCGCGGCGACGGGCGTCGGGCTGGAGGTGCGTGGCCTGATGTTCTACGACGCGCAGGTGGCGGGACTGCCGGATGCCGGGCCGCACGTGCGCGCCGTGAAGCGCCGGTCCGTCCGGCACCTGGAGGACCGTCGAGCGGCGGTCGTCGACGCGGTCCGGGAGGAGGTCGACCTGCGGTTCGTCAACGCCGGTGGCACGGGCAGCCTGCACCTGTTCGGCAAGGACCGCGTCGTCACCGAGCTCGCCGCCGGGTCGGGACTCTACGGTCCGACGTTGTTCGACGGCTACGACGACTTCCGGCCGCAACCCGCCATGGCCTTCGCCCTGCCGGTGGTCCGGCGACCCGCTGCGCGGCTGGTCACGACCTACGGCGGGGGCTACGTCGCGAGCGGGGAGCCGGGGTGGTCGCGGGTGCCCTCACCGGTGCGCCGGGGGCTGTCCCTCGTGCGCGCCGAGGGAACGGGTGAGGTGCAGACCCCGCTTCGCGGCGATGACGCCGACGACCTGCGGCTCGGTGACCGCGTCTGGATGCGCGGCGCCAAGGCGGGTGAGCTGCTCGAGCGTTTCACGACGGTGCACCTCGTGTCCGGCGGCCGGCTCGTCGACTCGGTGCCCAGCTACCGGGGCGAGGGGCGGTGCTTCGGGTGAGCGAGCCGTGGCGGAACTGGGCCGGCACGGTGCTCGCCCGACCTGCGGAGGTGCAGCACGCCACCACTGCCGACGAGGTCGCGACCGCCGTCGTGGATGCCGGGCGCCGGGGGGCGCAGGTCCGCGTCGCCGGGTCCGGCCACTCCTTCACCCCGCTCGTGGCCACCGACGGCCTCCTCCTCCACCTCGACCGGCTGAGCGGCATCGTCACGGTCGACGCCGAGCGCCGGCGGGTGTGCGTGCTCGCCGGGACACCGCTGCACGTGCTCAACCCCGCCCTGCAGGCGGTCGGGCTCGCTCTGCCCAACCTCGGCGACATCGACCGCCAGACCATCAGTGGCGCCATCGCCACCGGCACCCATGGCACCGGGACCCGCCTGCACGGCATCGCCGCGGCGGTCAGCGGGCTCACCCTCGTGCTCGCGGACGGATCCTCCATGTCCTGCTCGGCCGAGACCGAACCAGAGGTGTTCGCCGCCGCTCGCGTCGGGCTCGGCGCGCTCGGCGTCGTCACCGAGGTGGAGCTCCAGTGCGTCCCGGCCTTCCGCCTGCACGCCAAGGAGGTGGGGGAGTCGCTGGAGGCCCTGCTTCCGCACCTGCAACGGGAGGCCGACGCCCACGACCACCTGGACCTGCACTGGTTTCCCCACACCGACCGGGTGCTCGTGAAGCGCAACGACCGCGTCCGTCCCGGGGAAGGGCCCGGACCACTGGCGGGCTGGCGCGCCAGGCTCGACGACGACCTCCTGGCCAACCGGGTGTTCGAGGTCGCCAACCGCCTTGCCACCGCCCGACCGCACCTCGTCCCCCGCATGAACCGGCTGACCGCCCGAGCGCTCGGTGCGCGGCAGTTCGCGGACGACTCGTGGAGGGTGTTCGGGTCGTCGCGCGAGGTGTGCTTCGTCGAGAGCGAGTACGCGGTGCCCCGCGCCTCGGTGGAGGCCGTGATCCAGGAGCTCCGCGTGTGGTTCGCGCGCACCGCGGCGCCCGTGCCGTTCCCTGTCGAGGTGCGCTTCCTCGCCTCCGATGACATCTGGCTGTCCACGGCCCACCGGCGGGACACCGCGTACGTGGCGGTGCACCAGTACCACCGGATGGACTCCCGTCCCCTCTTCGAGGCGTTCGAGGCGATCGTCGCGGAGCACTCCGGGCGCCCGCACTGGGGCAAGGTCCACTCCCTCGGCGCCGACCGGCTGGCCGAGCTCTACCCGCGGTTCGACGACTTCCGCAGGATCCGCGACCGCCTGGACCCGGGCCGCCGCTTCGCGAACCCCCACCTGAGCCACGTGCTCGGCGACTGACTCCACGTCGGCCAGCAGTCACCGTCGCGCGTGGTCCTCGGGCGGCTCGGGCGACGTCCTCACGCTGCGTGCCGCCCGGTAGGCGGGCTCCCGGAGCCGCCGCAGGACGGGGTACTGCTCGGTGCCCGGCAGCTCGTGCACCACGGGGTCGTGCCGTTCGGCCTCGGCGTCGGGTCCGATTGGCGCGCCGACGGCGAGCACGCCGACGTCGCGCCAGGCGCCCCTCCCGGTGGCGTACGACAGCGCCAAGGTGGTGGGCAGGGACAGCTCCTCCACGGGACCGGTGGTGGCCGCAAGGAGCCGCAGGATCAGGGGTCCACCCTCCGAGCGCACGGGCAGCAACGTCGTCAGGGGACCCCTCTCCACCCCTCGTCGAGGGCGCAGGACGAACCGGCCGGTGGGCGTGTCGCCCGTGGTGGCGAAGAGCAGGTCGACCACCCCCTCGTCGGCCATGGTGGCCCGGAGGGCGATCCCGTAGACGTCCGGCATCCACAGCGGCAGGCCAGCGGACCGCGACACTCGTACGGTGACGCGGTGCAACCCCCGCTCGTCCAGCCAGGAAACGCCGCTGCGCCCCTGGCCGGTCATGGCGACGGTCGCGGCATACGTGGCGCCCTGCGGGTGCAGCGGCCGCCCGCCCCGCAGGCGAGCCAGCGCCCCGAACGCCGCCGCCAGGGTGAGGCCGCCTGCGGATGCGGCCGCCTCGACCACCTGCCGAGCGGACCCGGGCAGCTCGTGGGCCCGCGCGGTCATCACTGTCCTCGTCACGGCCGGGCCCTACCCCGCCAGCGCTCCCGGACACCCGGTGCGGGAGCCGTGCACGCCGGCGACCCCTGTCCGCTGCTGCCCGGCGGCGACGAGCACCCTCAGCAGGCGCTCACTTCTTCTGTAGCTCGGGGCGCTCCCAGCCGCGCCTGGCTGCCCGACTGCCGGTCGTGGCACCCGGCCGCTCGTCGCGCGACCGGTAGACGAGGTACGGCCGGGTCACGTAGCCCAGCGGTGCCGAGAACACGTGCACGAGCCGGGTGAACGGCCACATCGCGAAGAGGAGGAACGCGAGGAAGGCGTGCGCCTGGAAGCCGAAGGGTGCCTGCGCCATGAGCTCGGGCTGCGGGGCGAAGGCGAAGATGCTGCGGAACCAGGGGGAGACGCCGTCCCGGTAGTTGTACTCGCCGCCGAAGTGGAAGACGCTGCCCGCGATGGTGTTCCAGATGCCCAGGACGATGACGGACCCGAGCACGAGGTACATCACCTTGTCGTTGGTCGTCGTCGCACGGAACACCGGCCCGGTGGTGCGCCGACGGTAGACGAGGATGGCGAGACCCGCCACCGCCGCGATGCCCGCGGGGATGCCGCCCACCAGCGCCAGGGTGTGGTACGCCGACCGGCTCAGCCCCACGGCATCCGTTGCCGCCTGGGGGACGACGAGGCCCATGACGTGGCCGAGGACCACGCCGAGCATCCCGAAGTGGAACAGCGGGCTGCCGATCCGCAGCAGCCGGTCCTCGTACAGCTGGCTCGAGCGCGTCGTCCAGCCGAACTTGTCGTACCGGTAGCGCCAGAGGTGTCCGACGACGAAGATCGCGAGGCAGACGTAGGGGAAGATCACCCACAGGAACGTGCTCATCGAGGGACTCCCACCGGGATGGTCGGACCGAGCAGGGCAGTCGTGTCGGCGGGTTCGGGACGCGGGTTGAGGCGGGGGTCCAGCGCGTAGGGCTCGAGGCCCACCTCCTCCTGCGGCGGCCCCTCGGCGACGAGCCGCACGAGGGCCTCCTCGTCGTCGCCGTCCAGCACCGGCAGGGTGGTGCGCAGCGCCTCGAGCACCGGCAGCCAGGGCGAGTGTCGGCGGGCGAGCCCGGCGCGCAGGACCTCGATGCCGACCCGGTGCCGGGTCAGAAGCTCCCAGGCGACCTGTCGGTCCTGCACGGCCCCGAACTCGAGGACGACGCACAGGTGGTCGGGCAGCTCGACATCGGTGTCGAAGTCGACGCCCGCCCGGCGGAAGGCCTGCTTGAACTCGACGAGGGCCACCCCGCGACGCCGAGTGTCCCCATGGGTGAAGTACGTGAGGTGGAGTGAGCACCGCCGGGTGACGTCGAAGGTGTCGACGTAGTCCGCCTGGAGGGCGACGAGGTCGCCCCCGGAGACCCGGTCGAGGAACGGCAGCAGCAGCTCGCGCTGAGCCGGCGGCAGCTCCGCGACGGCCTCGCGGAGGAGGGGCACCCGGTCCACGAGCACCTCGTCCGGGTAGTCGAGGAGCAGCGAGACCACCTGCCACGTGGCGGCCAGGGCGGAGTCCTCGATCTCAGGACGGGCGTCGCGGTGTCGTCGCCACCTCATGGTCAGCCCTCCTCGCGCGAGGCGGCCGAGCCGTCCGACGTCCCGACCTGGTCGCCGTCGGGGAACAGACCTCTCGGGAGCCCCCTCCCGTCCCAGTTGAGGAGGTTCACACGGCCTCGCTTGCCGCCGCCGCTCACGAGCTCGTCGCTGGTCTGCCGCTGCTGGAGCATGTGGAAGTTCTCGACGGCCACCGGGGTGGGCATGCCGGACCCCTCTCCGAACACGTCGTTCTGACCTCCGTCGTACTCGGACACGGCGCAGTCCGTGGCGAGCTCCTCCAGGGAGTGCGCCTGCTCGGCGTGGGCGGTGGGGATGACGTAGCGCTCGTCGTACTTGGCGAGCGCGAGGAGGCGGAACATCTCGTACATGTCCTCGGCGGCCATGCCGACCTTCTCGGGGATCTCGTCGCGCGGGTCACGGCCGAGGTTGACGTCGCGCATGTAGGACCGCATCGCAGCGAGCTTCTTGAGCACCCGGTCGACCGGGTCGACGTCTCCGGCGGTGAAGAGGTTCGCGAGGTACTCGACGGGGATGCGCAGCGCGTCGATGGCCCCGAAGAGGTTGTCATGGTTCTCGGCGTCGTGGCCGGTCTCCTTGATGATGTCGACGACGGGGGACAGCGGGGGGATGTACCAGACCATCGGCATGGTGCGGTATTCCGGGTGCAGGGGCAGGGCCACCTTGTAGTCGAGGATGAGCCGCTTCACCGGGCTGCGGCGAGCCGCCTCGACCCAGTCACCGGGGATGCCGGCCCGCTCCGCCTCGCGGCGGACCTCGGGGTCCTCGGGGTCGAGGAACACGCCGAGCTGGGACTCGTACAGGTCCTCGTCGTCGTCCGTGGTGGCGGCCGCGAGCACCTTGTCGGCGTCGTAGAGGACGAGTCCGATGTACCGAAGGCGCCCCACGCAGGTCTCGGAGCAGACGGTCGGGATGCCGACCTCGACCCGGGGGTAGCAGAAGGTGCACTTCTCGGCCTTGCCGGTCTTGTGGTTGAAGTACACCTTCTTGTACGGGCACCCGGTGATGCACATCCGCCAGCCACGGCAGCGGTCCTGGTCGACGAGGACGATGCCGTCCTCCTCGCGCTTGTAGATGGCGCCGCTCGGGCACGACGCTGCGCACGAGGGGTTGAGGCAGTGCTCGCAGATCCGCGGGAGGTAGAACATGAACGTCTGCTCGAACTCCATCCTCACCTTGTCCTCGATGCCCTTGAGCATCACGTCCTTGGCCGCGTGCTCACGGGAGCCGCCGAGGTCGTCGTCCCAGTTGGCGCTCCACGAGATGTTGATCGCCTTGCCGGAGATCAGCGAGTACGGCCGCGCGACGGGGAAGTTCTTCTGGGCGGGGGCGTTGAGGAGCGTCTCGTAGTCGTATGTCCATGGCTCGTAGTAGTCGTGGATCGACGGCATCTTCGGGTTGCTGAAGATCGTCAGGAGCTTCTTGAGCCGGCCGCCGGCGCGGAGCGAGAGCCGTCCACCCCGCAGGACCCAGCCGCCCTGCCACTCCTCCTGGTCCTCGTATCCCCGGGGGTAGCCCAGGCCTGGACGGGTCTCGACGTTGTTGAACCACACGTACTCGGTGCCGGCGCGGTTCGTCCAGGCCTGTTTGCACGTCACCGAGCAGGTGTGGCACCCGATGCACTTGTCGAGGTTCATGACCATCGCCATCTGAGCCATGACGCGCATGTCGCACTCTCCTGTCGAGTGAACGTCGTGGGGGTTTCAGTACTCGACCGGGGCGGTCCGCCTGCGGATCATCGTGACCTCGTCGCGGTTGTTCCCCGTCGGGCCGATGTAGTTGAAGAAGTAGGAGAGCTGCGCGTACCCGCCGATGAGGTGGCTGGGCTTCATCATGATCCTCGTCAGGGAGTTGTGGATGCCGCCCCGCTTCCCGTCACGCTCGGTGAGCGGCACGTCGATGAGCCGGTCCTGGGCGTGGTGCATGTAGACGGTGCCCTCCGGCATCCGGTGCGACACGATGGCACGGGCGGCGACGACGCCGTTGCGGTTGACCGCCTCGACCCAGTCGTTGTCCCGCACGCGGATCTTCCCGGCGTCGACGTCCGACATCCAGATCGTCTGCCCGCCGCGCGAGAGGCTGAGCATGAAGAGGTTGTCCTGGTACTCGCTGTGGATCGACCACTTGCTGTGCGGGGTGAGGTAGCGCACCGAGACGCCCAGGGCGTTCTCCTCGCCGAGGGCCGTCTCGCCGAACAGCTCGGTCATGTTCAGCGGCGGCCGGTAGACCGGGAGGGCCTCCCCCATCCCGAGGATCCAGTCGTGGTCGAGATAGAACTGCTGCCGCCCGGTGAGCGTGTGGAACGGCTTGAGCCGCTCGATGTTGATGGTGAAGGGGGCGTAGCGCCGCCCACCCGACTCCGATCCGGACCACTCCGGCGAGGTGATCACGGGCACCGGTGCGACCTGCGTGTCGGCGAAGGTGATCTGCTTGCCCTCGTGCTCGGCCGCGAGGTCGTGCAGTGTCGTGCCGGTACGCTTCTCGACGTTCCTGAACCCATGGGTCGCGAGGTGCCCGTTCGTCGTTCCGGACAGGTGCAGGATCGCGTCGGCGACGTGGATGTCGGTCTCGAGCCGCGGCTGCCCCGCGCCGGCGCCGGTGTGCGCCACGCCGTTGCGAGTGCGGAGGATGCCGATCTCGCGCGTGACGTCGTAGGGCACCCCCTTGGTCAGCATGCCGACCGACTCCATGAGCGGGCCGATCGACGTCATCTTGTCGTGGACCGCGGCGTAGTCGCGCTCGGCCACGGCGAGCACCGGCATCGTCGTGCCCGGCACCGGTTCCACCTCGCCCGTCCGCCAGTCGCGGACGACGCCGTGGACGGTGGCCATGGCCTCGGGCGTGTCGTGCCACAGCGGCTTGGCGATGACGTCGCGGCGGGTGCCGAGGTGGTCGACCGCGAGGTCGGAGAACCTCTTGGCCACCGCCTTCCACGCCTCCCAGTCGGTCTTGGACTGCCAGGGCGGCGAGATGGCGGGGTTGAACGAGTGCACGAACGGGTGCATGTCGGTGGTGTTGATGTCGTGCTTCTCGTACCAGGTGGCGGCCGGCAGCACGACGTCGGAGAAGAGGGTCGAGCTCGTCATCCGGAAGTCGATGGTCATGAGGAGGTCGAGCTTGCCCTCGGGCACCTCGTCGGGCCACACGATGCCTTCCGGGCGCTTCTCCGGCGGCGCCTGCCGGCGGTGACCGCGCTGTCGGTGCCGAGCAGGTGCTGAAGGAAGTACTCGTTCCCCTTGGCGCTGGAGCCAAGAGGTTGGCGCGCCAGAGGCTGAGGATCCGCGGGTGGTTCTCCTCCGCCTCCGGGTCCTCGACGGCGAACCTCAGTGCACCGGTCCTGAGCTGGTCGACGACATAGTCGGCCGGCGCCATCCCGGCGGCGTCCGCCTCGTCGGCGAGCACGAGGCTGCTGCGGTTGAACGTCGGGTAGCTCGGCGTCCAGCCGAGCCGCACCGACTGGGCGAGGAGGTCCATGACCCCCTTGCCCGCGAAGACACCGGTGCCCGCGTCGACGTCGTCGGCGGTGAAGGTGTCGTACCGGTACTGGCTGGTGTTGACGTACCAGTACGCCGTCTGGTTCATGTGGCGCGGAGGGCGCTGCCAGTCGAGCGCGAACGCCATGTGCTGGAAGCCCATGATCGGGCGCACCTTCTCCTGCCCGACGTAGTGCGCCCATCCGCCCCCGTTGCGGCCCTGGCAGCCCGTGATCGTCGTGAGCACGAGCATCGCGCGGTAGATCTGGTCGGAGTGGAACCAGTGGTTGGTCCCGGCGCCCATGAGGATCATGCCGCGGCCCCCGGTGTCGATGGCGTTCTGGGCCCACTCCCGGGCCAGCCTCACCACCTGCTCGGCGGGCACCGAGGTGATCTCCTCCTGCCATGCGGGCGTTGCCGGCGTCGAGGGGTCGTCGTAGCCGGTCGGCCACGTACCCGGCATCCCTTCTCGGCGCACGCCGTACTGCGCGAGCATGAGGTCGAGCACCGTCGTGACGAGGCGACCGCCGATCCGTCGCACCGGCACGCCGCGTGAGACGTGCGCGACCTTGCCGTCGTAGGAGTCGAAGCGCGGCAGCACCACCCGGGCGGTCTCGGTGGCGGCGGTGTGCAGGGAGAGCACCGGCTCGATGTCCCCGAGCTCGAGGTTCCACCGCCCCCAGCCCTCGTCGCCGTAGCGGAAGCCGAGCGACCCGTGCGGGATCGCCACCTCGCCGGTGCGTGCGTCGAGCACGGCCGGCTTCCACATGGCGTTCTCGGAGGTGCTCTCCGGGATGTCGAGGTCACCGGCGACGACGTACTTCCCCGGCCGGTATCCCGGTCCGTCGCCTCCGTCGTCCGCACCGGCATCCGCGGGTTCGGGCTCCAGCGCCACGAGGAACGGCAGGTCGGTGTACCGCTGGTTGTACTCCGTGAAGAAGTCGACCGTCCGGTCGACGAAGAACTCCTTGAGGACCACGTGCCCCATCGCCATGGCGAGGGCTCCGTCGGTCCCCGGTGCAGCGGCGACCCACTCGTCGGCGAACTTGACGTTCTCGGCGTAGTCGGGGGCGACAGCGACCACCTTCTGCCCTCGGTAGCGCGCCTCGGTCATCCAGTGCGCGTCCGGAGTGCGGGTGAGCGGCACGTTCGACCCCCACATGATGAGGTAGCCGGCATCCCACCAGTCGCCCGACTCGGGCACGTCGGTCTGGTCGCCGAACATCTGCGGCGAGGCGTTGGGGAGGTCGGCGTACCAGTCGTAGAAGGACAGCATCGGGGCCCCGATGAGCTCCAGGAAACGAGCCCCGGAGGCGTAGGAGACCGGTGACATCGCGGGGATCGGCGAGAACCCGGCGATCCGGTCCGGCCCCCAGCGCTTCACGGTGTAGACGTGGGCCGCCGCCACGATGTCCACGACCTCCTCCCACGTCGAGCGGACCAGCCCGCCCTTCCCCCGGGCCGACTTGTAGCGACGGGCCTTGTCGGGGTCCTGGACGATGGACGCCCAGGCGAGGACCGGGTCGCCGCCGACGGAGCGCCGCGCGTCCCGGAACATCTCGAGCAGCACCCCCCGGACGTACGGGAAGCGAACCCGGGTGGGGGAGTAGGTGTACCAGGAGAACGCCGCGCCGCGCGGGCAGCCGCGGGGCTCGTACTCCGGTCGGTCAGCGCCGGTCGAGGGGTAGTCGGTCTGCTGCGCCTCCCACGTGATGATTCCGTCCTTGACGTAGACCTTCCACGAGCACGACCCGGTGCAGTTGACGCCGTGTGTGCTGCGCACGACCTTGTCGTGGCTCCAGCGGTCGCGGTAGAACGCGTCACCGGCGCGCCCGCCCTTGGCGTGGATGGAACGGTTGTCGTCGGACACCTCCGACCGGGTGAAGTAGCGGCGGGTGCCGACCAGGGCATTCGTCAGCGGTCCGTCGAGGCCGGTGCTCATGCGGGCTCCTTCCGGGCTGGGGGACGGAAGGTGGTCCTCGTCGTGATGTGCGCGAGACACGTCGTCGCGTCGACGAACGGCACGAGGCTCACCTCCGGCTCGGGCTCGCCGAGCTGTTCGAGCGACCCCGCGATGAGGCCGCGGTGGATGCCGCAGACGACGGCGGGATGGCGGCGCGCGAGCTCGAGGAACGGACAGTGCGCCAGGGTCACCCGAGCCGTGCGGCCTCCACGAGACGTCGCGACCTCCGGCGTGTAGCCCCACTCCTGGAGCACGTCGATCATCCCGGCGATCCGCCCCAGCCACTGCCCCGGCGTCTCTGCGGGGGCGGCACCGGGCACCCGGGCGACGTGCTCGTGGGCCCAGCGGCGCCCCGCCTCCGCCGGCGTCCGCGTCGTGTCCGCAAGGCGGTCGGTGAGCGTCGTGGCCAGCAGTGCGCTCAGCAGTCTGAGGGACTCCACCTCACCGCCCCGCGAGAGCTCGGCGAACGAGGCGGGCGCCACGGAGTAGACCTTGCGCGGTCGCCCCACGCCCGGCTGGCGACGAAAACGGGACTCCACGAGGCCGACGGCGACGAGCTGGTCGAGATGGAAGCGGACGGTCGAGACGTGCAGCCTCACCTCGGCGGCGAGCTCGGTCGCAGTCAGCGGCCCCGGGTCGTCACCCTCGGTGACGCGCGCGAGGACGTCCACGAGGCGCCGTCGCACCGGAGACGCGAGCAGCGCGGCCGCGTTGCGATCCCCGGCAAGGCTCATCGTCCTGCTCCGTTCCTTTGGAGGACTCGCGATCCTCCGTGGTCCCGACACCGTAGCAGCAACCGACCTCTCGCGCGGCCTGCCACCTTTGGCCCTCGCTGCAAGGGTATTGGCCCTACGACGGAGTGTCGTAGGGAAGCCTTTCCTCACTGGAATCCGAGGACAGACCGGGTGTAACGTCCGGCTCGGACCGATTTGAAGGACGCGGATCATGCAATTCGAGAGCCGATGACCACCGCCCCGACTCGCAAGGGCGAATGGCTGGAGTCCTGGGACCCCGAGAACGAGGAGACCTGGGACAGGTCGCTCGCCTGGCGAACGCTGTGGATCACGACGTTCTGCCTCACGCTCGCGTTCGTCGCATGGTTCCTGCCGAGCGCCATCATCCCCAAGCTCAATGCCCTGGGGTACGAGTTCACCCGGAACCAGCTGTACTGGATGGCCGCGATGCCAGGGCTCGCCGCCGGCCTCCTTCGCCTGGTGTGGATGGTGCTGCCGCCGATCCTGGGCACGCGCAGGATGGTCTCCCTGACCACGCTCCTGCTCATCGCCTCGACCCTCGGCTGGGGCGTGCGGGTGCAGTCGCCCACCGCCCCCTACTGGGAGCTCATGGTCCTGGCCTTCCTCGCCGGCATCGGCGGCGGTGCGTTCTCGGGCTTCATGCCGAGCACCTCGTACTTCTTCCCGAGGCGGATGCAGGGCACCGCTCTCGGCGTCCAGGCGGGTCTCGGCAACTTCGGCGTCTCGCTCGTCCAGCTGCTCACGCCCTATCTCATCGCGATCTCCGCGCTCGCCGTCTTCGGCGGGAGCCAGCAGATGACGGTGCCGGGCGGGGAGCCGCAGACCGTCTGGTACCAGAACGCGGCGTTCGTGTGGATCCCCCTCATGGTGGTCGGCGCGATCCTCGCGTGGAAGATGCTGAGGTCCGTTCCGGTCACGGCGAACATCCGCCAGCAGTTCGACATCTTTCGCAACCTCGACACGTGGCTGATGACGCTCCTGTACATCATGACCTTCGGGACCTTCTCCGGTCTCGCCGCCCAGTTCGGGCTCCTCATGGCGAACCTCTACGGCAGCGGCAACAGCGACATCGTGGAGGGGACGGGGGCCTCGGCGACGGTTCTCGTCGCCGGGTACGCCGTCCCGGATGTCGTGAAGTACGTGTTCCTCGGCCCCCTCGTCGGCGCCGGGGCCCGCGTCGCCTTCTCCCCTCTCACGGACCGCATGGGCGGTGCCAGGTGGACCCTCGTCTCCGGCATCGGCCTCATCGCGTCGATCGCGTACACCATTCCCGCGCTCACCCCGGACACCAGCTCGGCGAGCTCGCTCGAGGCGGGCTTCGACCAGTTCCTCTACGGGATGCTCGCGATCTTCCTCTTCAGTGGCATCGGCAACGCGTCGACCTTCAAGCAGATGCCGATGATCTTCGAACGCCGGCAGGCGGGGGGCGTCATCGGGTGGACCGCGGCGATCGCCGCCTTCGGCCCGTTCTTCTTCGGGATCGGCGTGACGACCCTCGGACCCGTCGCCTTCTACGCGATCGGCATCGCCTGGGCGGTCATGTGCGTGGGCATCACGTGGTGGCGCTACGCGCGCCCGGGGGCCCCCAAGCCCAGCTGACCCACATTCCCTGCGTGGTGGTCAGTCCGGGCGGTGGAGCTCGTCGAGGTCCTTCCTCGTGTCCACGTCCCGGGCGGCCACGCCGTGGACGGCGAGCGCGGTGTGGGGCAGCCGGAGCAGGAGCTTGGCGGGGTGCCCGTGCGCCGGTGTCGGGATCGCCTCGGCGACGGACGCCGTCCGGTAGGCGGCGAGGAGCGGGTTGGCGACACCACCGTCGTCGGTGGCGACGACGGCGGCCACGTCCGGCGGCTGGCTCCGCAGCGCGGCCACGAGCTCCGCGAGAGGCGGACCGGCATACGGCATGTCACCGGCGACCACGGCGACGACCTCGGTGCGGACGAGCGCGACGCCGGCAGCCACCCCCGCCAAGGGGCCGCCACCCGCTGGGTCCTCACGAGCCCACTCCACCCGGCGCGTCGTCGGGCGGGGGGCGCCGACGACGATGACGGTCCAGGACTGCGGAAGCGACGCCAGCAGGTGGTCCAGCACTGTGGAGCCGCGCAGTGGGGCGGCGAGCTTGTCCGACCCGAAGCGTCGCGACGTCCCGCCCGCCAGGACGAGCGCCGTCACGTCGTCGGAGCTCACGGTGAGGGCTCGGCCATCTCGGACCGGTCGCCCTCTCGCGCCTCTGCCGCACGACGGGTCGATCGAGCAGAGCGGGCGCTTCCGGCGGCGCGCACCGAGTCGACGGTGACGAGCGCGAGGGCCACCCAGACGATGCCGAAGCCGATCCACAGCCGACCGCTGACGTGCTCGCCGAGGACGAGCACGCCGACGAGGAGCTGCAGGAGAGGGGTGATGAACTGGATCAGGCCCACGCTGACGAGAGGGATGCGCCGTGCCGCCGCCGCGAAGAGGAGCAGGGGGACGGCGGTGACGACCCCCGCCAGCACCAGCAACGTCGTGTGCGGCGCGCCGTGTCCGGCGAAGGTGGTCGCTCCCTGCGCCGCGAGGACGAGCACCACCACGGCCGCACCCGGGGCGAGCACCGCGGTCTCCGCCGCGAGCGAGTGCATGGCGTCCAGGCGTGCGCCCACCTTCTTCTTCACCAGTCCGTACAGGCCGAAGGACACGGCCAGGCTCAAGGGGATCCACGGGATCACCCCGCCGGCCACCGCCAGGTAGATGGAGGCCAGTGCGCCGATGGCGACCGCCGCCCGCTGGAGCGGGCGCAGGCGCTCGCCGAGGACCACGACGCCCAGGGCGACCGTGACGACGGGGTTGAGGAAGTAGCCGAGGGCGGCCTCGTAGGTGCGGCCGGTGAGCACCGCGAGCACGTAGATCAGCCAGTTGGCCGCGATGAGGAAGGCGGCGACCGTCACGCCGAGGACGAGGCGGCGGCTCGAGACGAAGGGCCGGATCCAGGCGAGGTCTCGCCGGACAAGCAGCACGAGGGCACAGACGGCGAGGGTCCACAGGACGCGGTGGGCGAGGATCTCCCACGCCCCGGACGGTTCGAGGGCCGCGAAGTAGAGAGGGAAGAGCCCCCAGATCCCGTAGGCGAGGACCGCGTATGCCGTGCCGCGCCGCACCTCCGCCTCGTCACCGCCACCCGCGCCGGACGGGGGCGGGTCCGTCACTCCACGGTCCAGGTGTCGCGCCCGCGGAGCAGCTCACGCAGGTCGGCATCGGCCGCCGGGCCGCCCGGCCGTGTCCACGGCCGCCCGCACCTGGTCGCGCACGAGGTCGTCGTAGGTGGGGCGGGACACCTGCCGGAAGATCCCCATCGGGACATGGGTCATCTCGGGGGTGTCGAGCCGCGACAGCTGGAACGCCTGCGACGGGTCGTCGAGCGTGGGGTCGTGGGCCACGACAGCACCCGACTCGCCGGTGGCCGCCTCGTCCTCGGGGATGAACTTCATGACGCCGGAGCCCTTGCGCACGAGGACCTTGCGATCACCCTCGGCGCCGACGGTGACGTGCTCGCCGCTGCGGAGGCGGACGATGCGTGCCTCCTGCTGGCTGCGGTCCTTGAGCACCTCGAAGGCCCCGTCGTTGAAGATCGGGCAGTTCTGGTAGATCTCGACGAGGGCCGTGCCGCGGTGCTCCGCCGCCGCCTTGAGGATCGTCGTCAGCTCGGCACGGTCGGACTCCAAGGCGCGCGCCACGAAGGTGGCCTCCGCGCCGAGCGCCAGGGACACGGGGTTGAACGGGTTGTCCACGGAGCCGGCCGGGGTCGACTTCGTGACCTGGCCCACCCGGGACGTAGGGGAGTACTGGCCCTTGGTCAGGCCGTAGATCTGGTTGTTGAAGAGCAGGATCGTCATGTTGACGTTGCGCCGGAGCGCGTGGATCAGGTGGTTGCCCCCGATCGAGAGGGCGTCGCCGTCGCCGGTCACCACCCACACCGAGAGGTCCTCGCGCGACGTGGCGAGGCCGGTGGCGATGGCCGGCGCGCGCCCGTGGATCGAGTGGAGGCCGTAGGTGTCGAGGTAGTAGGGGAACCGCGACGAGCACCCGATGCCGGAGACGAAGACGATGTTCTCGCGCTTGAGGCCGAGCTCGGGCAGGAACGCCTGGACGGCGGCGAGGATGACGTAGTCGCCGCAGCCGGGGCACCAGCGCACCTCCTGGTCGGAGGTGAACTCGCGCTTGGTCTGCTTGGCCGCCTCCTGCGTCAGGTGCGGCACCGAGCGGAGGCCGCTCACCGGCATACCGATGTCGATGGTGGTCATGAGAGCTCCTCGAGGGTGGTCGAGATGACGTCGGCGAGCTCGACCGTGGAGAACGGGAGACCTCGCACGGACGTGTGCGAACGGGCGTCGACGAGGAACTCCGCGCGCAGCAGCATGGCGAGCTGGCCGAGGTTCATCTCGGGCACGACGACGCGGTCGTAGGAGCGCAGCACGTCGCCCAGGTTGGCCGGGAACGGGTTGAGGTGGCGTAGGTGGGCTCGCGCGACGCTGCGGCCGGAGTTGCGGACGACGCGGGTCGCGGCGGCGATCGGGCCGTACGTCGAGCCCCACCCGAGGACGAGCACGCGGGCGTCGCCGGCCGGGTCGTCGACGTCGAGGTCGGGCACCGAGATGCCGTCGATCTTGGCCTGCCGCAGCCGGGTCATCCGGTCGTGGTTGTCCGGGTCGTACGAGATGTTCCCCGTGACGTCCGCCTTCTCGATGCCGCCGATCCGGTGCTCGAGGCCGGGCGTGCCGGGCACCGCCCAGGGGCGGGCCAGGGTCTCCTCGTCGCGCAGGAAGGGGTGGAAGACCGGCTCCCCCTTGGGGTCCGTGCCGTTGGGCTCGCTCGCGAACGCGACGTGCAGGTCCGGGAGGTCCTCGACCGACGGGACGCTCCACGGCTCGGAGCCGTTGGCGAGGTAGCCGTCGGAGAGGAGGAACACCGGCGTGCGGTACGTCGTGGCCATGCGCACGGCATCCATCGCGGCCGAGAAGCAGTCGGCGGGGGTCCGTGGGGCGATGATCGGCAACGGGGACTCGCCGTTGCGGCCGAACATCGCCTGCAGCAGGTCGGCCTGCTCGGTCTTCGTCGGCAGGCCGGTGGACGGGCCACCGCGTTGGACGTCGACGATGATGAGCGGCAGCTCGAGCGACACGGCGAGGCCGATGGTCTCGGACTTCAGTGCCACGCCGGGCCCGGAGGTCGTCGTGACCCCGATCGCGCCGCCGAAGCTGGCACCCAGGGCGATGCCGATGCCGGCGATCTCGTCCTCGGCCTGCAGAGTCGTCACGCCGTGCCGCTTGAGCGCCGCGAGCGCGTGGAGGATGTCGGATGCCGGCGTGATCGGGTACGAGCCGAGCACGAGCGGGAGGCTCGCGCGGTGCGCCGCCGCGACGAGGCCGAGGGCGAGCGCGGTGTTGCCGGTGACGTTGCGGTAGGTGCCGGGCGGCATCTTCGCCGGGGCGACGACGAAGGACGAGGCGAAGTCCTCGGTCGTCTCGCCGTAGTTCCAGCCCGCCCGGAGGGCTGCGAGGTTGGCGGCCAGGATGTCCGGGCGGGCGCCGAACTTCCTCGTGAGGAAGGCCTCGGTGCCGGTCGTGGGCCGCGTGTACATCCAGGACAGGAGGCCGAGGGCGAACATGTTCTTCGCGCGCTCCTTCTCCTTGCGCGTCAGGCCGTCGAAGCCGGCCAGCGCCTCGACGGTGATCGAGGTCAGCGCGACCGGGTGGACGTGGAAGGACTCCAGGGTGCCGTCGTCGACGGGGTTGGTCGTGTAGCCCACCTTGGCGAGGTTGCGGGAGGTGAACTCGTCGGTGTTGACGATGATCGTCGCGCCGCGGGGGACGTCGCCGAGGTTCGCCTTGAGGGCCGCCGGGTTCATCGCGACGAGGACGTCCGGTGCGTCGCCCGGGGTGAGGACGTCGTGGTCGGCGAAATGGAGCTGGAAGCTCGAGACGCCCGGCAGCGTGCCCTGGGGCGCGCGGATCTCCGCAGGGAAGTTCGGGAGGGTCGACAGGTCGTTGCCCAATGCCGCAGTGTCGGAGGTGAACCGGTCACCCGTCAGCTGCATGCCGTCACCGGAGTCACCGGCGAAGCGGATCACCACGCGGTCCAGCGCCTGGACGGTCTTGCTGCTCACTGTTCACCCTGGGTGTCGGCGGGAGGAAAGAGACGCTGTGCCACCGGTGTGCCGCGGTGGCAGCGCCTTCCATCGTACGTCTCAGCAGGGGGTCGATTTCGTCTGTCCACCCACTGCGCAGAGGGTGAACGGGCCGGTGTGCGTGGATATGCCCGTCGTCGAGGACCCCCGGGGACGGGTGGGCGATCGCAGCGAGCCCGCCTCGAGGCACTGGCGCTGGACGTCTGTACGATTTCTCCGTGACAGGGAAACGGCGGCCGTGGGGCGAGGCGAAGCGCGCGGGGGCGACTCGGCGAGCTCGAGCGGGGCGTGCGTCGTCGCCGGCCGAGCTCGTCCGGGAGCTCCGTGTCCGACGTGGCGGGGTGGACCCGGGGTCGCTGGGTGACCGGGAACGCATCGACCTCCTCGCGGCGCTGGAGAGGCTCAAGGGGAGCGCATCGGCCGCCCAAGCCCGGACGACCCATGCGCTGCGGGAGTCGTGAGAGGTCGGGGTTCGCGGGATGCCGTGCGGTCGGGGGGCTGGAGGCTGTCACGTCAGAGGGGCTGGCTTCTGTCCCGCTCGAGGGGTGAGGGAGCACTGGGCCCACGTGGGGGCGCCCCAGTCGCCCCGTTGGACGCAGCCCATCACGCTGCCCAGTTCGAGAGAGTCCTTGCCCGCTCCGTTCGGTACAGCCACGGCATGGGTGCCTAGGCTGGCAGCCATCCGACCCAGCTCAGGGGGCAGACATGGACGGGTACTCGATCAAGGCTCTCGACGAGACGACCTGGGACGACTTCGCCGCCATGGTCGAACGCAACTCCGGCCTGTTCTCGGGCTGCTGGTGCACCTGGTTCCATCCCCAGGACCGCGAACAGGACGAGGACAACCGCCCGTACAAGGAGCGCATGGTCCGCGACGGGGTCGCGCACGCCGCGTTGGTCTTCCACGGTGAGGAGGCGGGTTTCGTGGACGACCGCGCCAAGGGCAAGAACCACTGCGTGATGACCAAGACCGTCGAGGCAGTCAGCCGATGGAGCGCTAGCTGGTCACAGCTCGGCGCGAACTCGCACCGCGTCACATCGCCGCCAGTCCAGCGCGTGTGGAGGCGGCATGACCGGGTGGCCACGGTGACTCCGTTGGTCTTTAGTGGGCCAGACACTGGGTTATGGCCGACCGCGAACGTCCGAGAGGCGTGTGAAGCGGCCGCGGCGACCACACGTCACACTCGACCGTACGGTGTTCCCCATCAGACCGCCTCGACGTAAGCCGTCAGATCCGAGGCCGCCCGAGCCAGGGCTCCTGAGACCGCCGTCACCACGTCACCGCCCGTGGCCGGATGGAGGCCGTCAGCGAAGGTGGCCAGCTCGTCGAGGCGCTCGGCGAACCGGATCCAGGCCGCGCGGCGGTGCGGGAGCAGAAAGCTGGCCCGGTACGGGAGCTGGAAGTTGGCTCCCGCCGTGGCAGCGGGATGATCCGATCCAACGGGCAGGCTGGCGAGCAGGAGGCCGAGCGGCTTGATGGCCCCGAACATGAGGCCGACGGACGTGGAGGCGAGTACCTGGCGTTGCTCGGGTGTCTCGTGGCCGAAAGCGAAGTACCGCGCGATCATCTGCAGCAGAAGTTCGTACACGGCGTTGAACAAGTCGGAGCACCCGCCGGTGGCGGGGTCGGTGATGTACACCTCCGGTTCGATCCCCTCCACCGGTCTCATCCCGGCGGCCACAACGGGGTAGGTCGGTGCGAAGGCGGGGTCGGCCTTGCGCATCGCCTGATACTCACCGAGCACGTCGAGGAAGCGGCCGTAATGGGCGGTCGCCCAGTCGCCTGTCGCCCCCTCGCCCTGCTCGACGATGCGCTCGATGGCCCGGTTGGCACCCTCCAGGTCCGTGATCGGTCCAAGGTCGGGCCAGCCGAAGGTGGTCTCCTCGGCCTGGTGGAAGGCAGGCCCAATGAACAGCCGATCCTCGCCCAGCACGTCAACCAGACGTTCGAAACCACGTTCCACCGAACGGTACAAGTGACCCTGCGTGGCGAACTCTTGACCACGCGGCACGATCTCCTCGGGGCCCATGGGTGCCAGCCGCGGCCCAGCAGGCTCGAACCCCACGGCGTCGGCCCGCTCCACGCCTTCCGGGCGCTCCAGGTAGACGAAGTGCTCCAACGCCGCCTCGCCGAATGGGAGCAGGCGAAGCTGCACACCGGGCGGGTAGCCCTTCGCCTGGTGGGGAAAGTGTGGCCGGCTCACAAAGGGCGCAGACCCAACGGCGGTCAGCAGATTCTGGACCACCGCCCAATGCAGCATCTCCTCGGCCGCGACGTCAAGGACCACCTGGCGCCAACGCTCCACGGCCGCGAGTTGACCATCGCGAAGGCCCGGACCCGCTGTGCTTCTCAGGCTGAACGCGGCGTAGAGGTACTCGCACATCAACGCGTGTTCCAACTCGGCAGCCAGGCACAGCAGGTAGGTCAGCTCCTTGCGCCGCTCCACCACCATGAACGACTCGCCCGCCACGCCAAGACCGTATCGGCAACCGACCGCCGTCTTCAATGGTGTCGGATCGAGTGAGGGGGTTCGGGCGCCGGACTCCGATTCGATGGCGTCGAGGCCCGACGTGCGTCCTTCCGCCGCGAGTCCTACCCTCCTTGCGTCCATCAAGCCGCCTTGGGGCCGCAGAGATGGCTCCGCCACGCGCCGACATGCGAACGCCGCTTGCTCACGCGGTGGGAGTCAGGCGCGCCACTGCGATCTTCCGACCCGACTTCGCCTCGTAGGGGCCGAAGGAGGGGTAGGTCGCAACGATGACGTCCTTCCATGCGGCGTCCGATTCAGCTCCGCGCAGGACGTCGACGGACACCGTCCTCCTGTCGCGTCCCACCTCGATGGTCGCGGTCGAGGCGGCGCGCAGGTTGCGGATCCACTGCGGCTCCTTCGGCTGACCTCCCGCGGTCGCCGCGAGGTAGTAGTTGCCGTCGCGCTCGACATACGCCACGGGCACCGTGTGCGGCAGCCCGGACTTTCGTCCGGCCACGGTGAGCAGGAGCACCAGGCTGCCGCCCTTGGCCCTGCCGCCGACCTTGCCGCCCGTGCGCCGGTACATCCACACGGCCGCCGCGTTGCCGGCCTTCCAGACTCGCTGCACCAACGTCGCCATGTCATCCTCGCTCGCTCGCGGGAGTGCCCACCACGAGTCAACCACGGCGCGCCCACGCCGGGTCGCTGGCGTCTCGCAGCGCGCCACGGCGAGTGGCGACATCCGCCTTCTGGCTCCCTGCGTGAAGGGGCCCACCGGCGTCAGGGCCTCGCTCAACGCGGTGACTCTCCCAGCCAGGAGGGCCGGCGTGTCACGTCAGAGGCGCTGTGATCGGACAGTCCCAGAGCGGTTGATGACCGCGCGTCTCTGTTCGCCGCGAGTCGACCTTCTGCGAGGCGCCGAGGGTGAACGCCAAAGTCCGCGATGGCGTCGGTGTAGAAGTCGATGATCGGACCGCAGGCCACTTCAGGTGCCGCGAGCGGCAGTTCCTGGGATGTTGAGGTCGACCCAGACCAGCCGGTGGTCTGAGCTGGGGAAGGGGAAGGCGCCGGTCAGTCTGAACAGAGGGTCATCCTGCCGTGGCCAGAACACGCCGGCGTCCTGGATGCGCAGGTTCACTCGGGGCAGGACGTAGTCCGCGCGAAGGTTGCCGGGCGCTGTGTCGCTGAAGTCGGCAGTGTCGAAGCGGGGGTCGCTCTGGTGCGTCAGGTTCGCGCCGCCTTGCAGCAGGCTGGCCTCTACCGCGCCCTCGCTGTCGGGGGTGACCTCGGTGTTGACCAGCGGGTGCTCGGTCAGCTGCTGGATCGCACCCGGGATGCTGTCACCGTCGAGCGGGTCGCTGTTCTGGTCGCCGGCGATGACGAACATGGAGCCAGGTTTCAGGCCGCCGTAGACGCCGTCGTCGTCATAGATGTAGTCGGACGTCGGGCCGGGAGTGACGTAGTCGGCCCACAACCGGATCTCATCGTGGTTGCGCGTTCCGTTGCGATCCTCCGGACCGTCGAAGACCGGCGGCGTGGGATGGCTGACCAGGAAGTGGACCTCTCGGGCGCCGACCTGGATGGGCACGTCCCAGTGACTCTTGGACGAGAGGCGGAAGACCTCCAGCTCCTCCTGGGAGTACCAGTCCGCCGGCTCGGGGGTGGAGGGGTCGTCCGGGAGGAGGGCGCCGGGCATGTCCTGCCACAGGAACATCTGGAAGGTGCGCACGGCGTCGGTATCGATCGGGTACCGGCTGAAGACGACCATGCCGAACTGGCCCGGGAAGAAACCGAACCCGAAGGCGTCATCCGGCCCGCCGACCACGCCGTCGTTGTTGAGATCGAAGCCAGACGGGATGCCGGTGTTCGATGGCGCCACGTAGTAGTAGGGGTAGTCGATGGGGTCCGCGCCCATCTGGCCGACGGACAAGTAGTTGTCCTGGAACAGCTCGGCCGCCTGACCGTCCTCGACGAAGTCGAACTCGTTGATCAACAGCACATCTGGGCGCGTGCGCTGGATGATCTCCGCCACCGCCCGCGCCTGGGCATTGGTCGTGGTCGACAGATCGCCGACCAGCTGCCCTTCGAAGCTGCGGTTGAGTGAGGCGTTGAAGGTGGCGAAACGAACCGGCTCGGCCCGGGCCTGGGCACCCGCCGGGACAGCGACCGCCACCCCAAGCAAGATCAGGCAGCTGACGGCGGCGATGACGGACCTGGGCATGGCTTCCTCCTCCGACTGCGGTCAGGTCCGAGACCCGAATCGCGCCGCCGAGCCTACGCTCAAGCGCATTCCATGCACCACCCTTCGTCGCTCCTCCCTGCGGCACCTCCGCAGTCAGGCGCACGTGCACCAGAGCGTCCAGCGGCCGCCGGGCGCCCATCTGCCTGTGGAGGTGAAGTTCGCGTGGGTCACGACGCTGGTGGCCCGTTCGACAGGTACCGGTCAACCACGCGTGACTGCCCGGCGGCGTTTGCCGGTGCCCCTTCGCGGCGTTGTGACGGACACTCGTCATCCGCGATCGGCGTCAGCGCGGCCTCCGCGACCGACGTTGGCCTCCACTTCGAGGAACGGCTGCCCTTGACCCTCACGGGTTTCGAGCCGTCACTCCACCCCCGTCGTCCTCCAGGCGCTGTTCGACGTCGACGAAGCCCGCTCGCCGGACGTTGGCGGCGACGGGGTCGAGTATGCGCTCTCGAAGTCGGGACGACGTCGGGCCGTCGGTGCCGTAGCACGCGGCGAGCCGACCTCGCGGCGCCAGCACCCGGCGCAGGACCGCCAGCTCCCGAGCGGCATCGGAGGTCCAGAAGGTGTTGACGTCCACCGAGAAGGCGACGTCGAGCGACCCGGACGGCACGTCCAGACCGGCGAGGTCACCCGTGACGACGGTCAGGCGACCCGCCTCGACGAGGTCGGCGCACGACCTCGAGATCCGAGCGGTCGCCGCCGCCGAGCGGTCCACGGCGAGAAGGTGACCGGTGGTCAGCACCTCGCACACCAGCCGTGCCGACGCGCCGGTCCCGCCGCCGACCTCGAGGACGCGGTCGCCCGCCCGAAGGTCGAGCACATCCACGGCCCAGCGCACGCGAGGCGGGGTCGTCGTCACGACGCCAGCACATCGTGGCCGATGTCCCATGTCCACCGGGGCGCACTACGCTGGCCGGTATGGAGGGCTACGCGGCGGCAGCGGGCGTCGTCCTCGCGGGTGTCCTCCTCGTGACCGCCGCGATGGTGGCCCGCCGCCTCCTCGCTCCGCGAGCGGTCACCGAGACGGGCCTGCGGACCTACGAGTCGGGTGTCGACCCGGTCGGTGCCGGCTGGGCCCAGAGCCAGATCCGGTACATCGCCTTCGCGTTCCTCTACGTGGTCTTCGCCGTCGACGCCGTCTACCTCTTCCCGTGGGCGCTCGTGATCCGGGACCCCGGTCTGGGCGTCGCCTCGCTCGTCGAGGTCGTCGTCTTCGTCGGCGTCATCCTCGTCGGTCTGGTTCACGCCGCTCGGCGGGGTCTGCTGCGCTGGGACCTCACATGACGGTCGACCTGCCCATGCCGCGGGTCGGGCCGGTCGCGGAGCACGCACCGAAGCCGATCCGCGTCGTGCTCAACTGGGGCCGCCGCTACTCCCTGTGGGTCTTCAACTTCGGTCTCGCCTGCTGCGCCATCGAGTTCATCGCGACGTCGATGGGTCGGCACGACTTCATCCGCCTCGGTGTCATCCCGTTCGCTCCGGGTCCCCGGCAGGCCGACCTCATGGTCGTCTCCGGCACCGTCACCGACAAGATGGCACCGGCGATCCGGCGACTGTACGACCAGATGCCGGAGCCCAAGTACGTCATCTCGTTCGGTGCCTGCTCGAACACCGGTGGGCCGTACTGGGACTCGTACTCCGTCACGAAAGGAGTGGACCAGCTGATCCCCGTCGACGTCTACGTTCCCGGTTGCCCGCCTCGCCCCGAGGCGCTCCTGCAGGGCATCATCCGGCTCCAGGAGAAGATCGCGGCGGAGCGCGTGAGCGGTGCCGCCATCGGTGCCCGCCAACCGGGCCGGACGGGTGACCGCGACCAGCGGTATGCCGGCCACCGCACGGCCGAGGCGGCCGAGGTCACCCGCGACCTGGTTGCCAAGCCGTGAGCGACCGGCCCACACCCGGGCACGGTCCAGCCGTCCTGTCGACACCGGGCCTCGTCGTGCTCGCGGTGGTCGCGTTCGCGGTGGAGCTGGCGCTGTTCGGTGGCGTCGGGGCGATCGCCTACTCGGCGGTCGGCGGGGGCCTCACCGCGTGGCTCGCGGCGCTCGCCGGCACGGCGGCCGTGGTCCTGCTCTGGGGGCTGTTCATGGCACCCAAGGCGAGGTTCCGACTGGCAGCGGGGGCGCGGCTGGTCGTCGCAGCGGCCCTGTGCCTGGGCACGGCATACGGACTCGTGAGGTCGGGGTTCTCGGCGTGGGGCTGGTTCGTGGGAGTCGCGGGGCTGGCCGTCGTCGCGGCCCAGGTGGCCCTCCCGACGGCTCCCGGCGAACGACCCTGAGGGCCCGAACCTGCTGCGCGACCGCTCAGGTGTCCCTACGCTGGGCCGATGGCGACGATGAGCATGAACAAGGTGATCCACGGGGCCGTCCGCCGCGACCTCGACCGCTTCGCCGGCGCGCTGGAGAGCTTCCCGGCGGGCGACTCCGCCCGGGCGGCGCAGCTCGGCCGGGCGTGGGAGAACTTCGACGCCCAGCTGACCGACCACCACGAGGGTGAGCACGAGGTGGCCTGGCCGCACCTCGAGCGTGCCGGCGTCGCCGCCGACCTGCTGGCGCAGATGGATGCCGAGCACGGCGTCATGGTCGCTGCACTCGAGGGTGCGCGCGACGCCATGACGGCCCTGCGGAGCGATCCGAGCGCCGCCCGGGCCGCCGCCGCGAGGGAGGCGATCGAGCGGCTGCGTCGTGCCACCGTCGACCACCTCGACCATGAGGAGCGGGAGCTCGAGCCCTTCTACCTCACGCACCACGACCATCCCGAGGTCGTCGCCATGTCCCGGGAGTTCCGGAAGCGCAACCGCTCCGGTGCCGGCCAGTTCCTCGCCTGGGTGACCGACGGCGCCACGCCCGAGGAGCGAGCATCCATCGCCGTGCCGCCCCCCGTGTTCGCCGTGATGACGGGTCTCTTCGGTCGGCGCTACCGCAAGGACATCGCCCCGGTCTGGCGACAGCCCGCCTGACCTCCAGCGACGCCCGCACGTCGGCAGCGCCGGCCCGGTGCCTGGTGGATAGGCTGCCCGGGTGGCGGACGAGACGCGCGTGGTCCAGGCCGGGGAGTGGCGTGCTGCTCTCCTCGCCGCCCGGACCGAGGGCTACCGATTCTTCGACTGGCTGAGCGCCGTCGACCGCACCGACGACGACGCGGCCCCCGGGTTCGACGTCACCGCGCACCTGCTCGACGTCAGCACGCCGGGAGCGCTGCGGGGCGTGCTCCTCGTCACGCGCGTCGCCGACGGCCAGCCCGTCGAGTCCGTCACCGGGGTGTATGCCGGGGCGGCCTGGCACGAGCGCGAGACACACGAGATGTTCGGCATCGACTTCGCGGGGTTCGACGACGGCAGTGGCCTCGCGATCCGACCTCTCCTCCTGCCCGACGGGTTCGAGGGCACCCCCCTGCGCAAGTCGTTCCAGCTCGCCGCGCGAGCGTCCAAGCCGTGGCCGGGTGGCAAGGAGCCCGGCGAGGGTCACGAGTCCGCCAAGTCGCCTGGCCGCCGCCGGGTGGCCGCGCCGGGTGTGCCACCGGCCGAGTGGGGCCCACGATGAGCCTCCTCGAGGTGGCCGTGCGATCCGCGTCCGTGCTCGCGGCGTTCCTCCTCCTGCCCCTGCTCGTCGGGCAGGCCGAGCACAAGGTCATGGCGCACATGCAGGGACGCCTCGGCCCGATGTACGCCGGGGGCTTCCACGGCTGGGCCCAGCTCGTCGCCGACGGCGTGAAGTTCGTCCAGAAGGAGGACATCACCCCACGAGCGGCCGACCGGTGGGTGTTCCGCCTCGCTCCGGCGGTTGCCCTCATCCCCTACCTCGTCGCTCTCGCGACCATCCCGGTCCACCCCGGCGTCGCCACCGTCGACGTCCCGGGTTCTGTGGTGCTCGTCCTCGCGGCCACCTCGGTCGGGGCCCTGGGCACGCTGATGGCCGGGTGGGCGAGTGCGAACAAGTACGCGCTCCTCGGCGGGCTCCGGGCCGCCGCCCAGCTCGTCTCCTACGAGCTGCCGATCGTCCTCGCCGTGGCCTCCATCGCGCTCGCCGGTGGCTCCCTCTCGCTGGCCACCCTCACCGACCGCTGGTCCCCCTGGTGGCTGCTGTGGCAGCTGCCGGGCGCGCTCGTCTTCCTCGTGGCCGCCTGTGCCGAGCTGCAGCGCCCGCCGTTCGACATGCCCGTCGCCGACGCCGAGCTCGTCATGGGGGCCTGGACGGAGTACACCGGGCTGCGCTTCGCCTTCTTCCTCCTCGCGGAGTACGCCGGGATCGTCGTGGTGTCCCTGCTCTTCGCGACGCTGTGGCTCGGGGGCTGGCACGGTCCGTTCCCCGACGAGCTCGGGTGGCTCTGGACGCTCCTCAAGGGTCTGGCGGTGGCCGTGGTCGTCATCTGGGTCCGCGTCGCCTGGCCCCGGTTGCGGGAGGACCAGCTGCAACGGCTCGCCTGGGTCTGGCTCGTCCCGATCGCCCTCGGTCAGCTGCTGCTGACCGGTGCCGGGGTGGTGATCGGCTGGTGAGCCCGCTGCCCGGCATCCTCAAGGGTCTGGCGACGACCGCCCGCACCGCGATGCGGCCCACCCACACGGCGGAGTACCCCGACGTCGCACCCGATCTCCCGCCGCGGAGCCGGGGGGTCATCGCCCTGCTCGAGGAGAACTGCACCTCGTGCATGCTGTGCGCCCGCGAGTGCCCGGACTGGTGCATCTACATCGACTCCCACAAGGAGACGGTCCCCGCGACGACGGAGGGAGGCCGCGACCGCCAGCGCAACGTCCTCGACCGCTTCGCCATCGACTTCTCACTGTGCATGTACTGCGGAATCTGCATCGAGGTCTGCCCCTTCGACGCCCTCTTCTGGAGCCCCCAGTTCGAGTACTCCGAGGTCGACATCCGCGACCTGATCCACGAGAAGGACCGGCTCGGACAGTGGATGGCGACCGTCCCACCCCCGCCGGCGCTCGACGAGCGCGCCGCCGAGCCCGGCGAGGTCGCCGCCGCCAGCAAGCCGGCCCGCGGAGCCGGGCTGCTCGGCGGCGCCGGTGCTGCCCCGGGAGCGGACGCGGGTGGTCCGGGAGCGCGGATGCCGCGAACCGTGCGTCCGCGCCCGGCGGGCACGGGCACCCGTCCCCCGACCGCGAAGGAGCCGCTGACCGGCACTCCGGAGTCCGTGCCCGACGACACCCCGCCGGCCGCGGGACCCCCCGCCGACGGGGACGCGCGGTGACCGCTCTCGACACGGCCTTCGCGGCCACCGGCCTCGTCGCGGTCGTCGGAGCGTTCCTCGCCGTGACGACGCGCCATGTCGTCCACGCCGCCCTCTGGCTCGTGGTGGCCCTTCTCGGGGTCTCCGGGTCGCTGCTGGTGCTCGGTGCGGAGCTCGTCGCGCTCGTGCTCGTCCTCGTGTACGTGGGGGCCGTCGTCGTGCTCGTCCTCTTCGCGCTCATGCTCACCCGCGCCCCCATCGGCCCCGACCTCGAGCACCGGGCAGGCCCATGGCGCACCGCCGGGAGTGCCGCCCTGGGGGCAGCCGTGGCAGTGCTCCTCGGGTCGGTCCTGCTCCCGCTCACCGGGAGCGCCGTTGACCGCGCCGAGGTCACGAGCACCCAGGTCGCGGGGCAGATCTTCGGCACCTGGGTCTGGCCGTTCGAGCTGCTGTCCCTGCTCCTGCTCGTCGCGCTCGTGGCCGCTCTCGCCGTCTCGCGCATCCCCCGTGAGGCGGCCCCGTGATCCACCTCAGCGGCCCCTACCTCCTCGCGGCGGCCCTGGTCGGTCTCGGTGCGTTCGGGATCACGGTCCGGCGCAACGCCGTACTCCTCCTCGTCGGCGTCGAGCTCGTGCTCAGTGGCGGTCTCGTCCTGCTCGTGGCGGCCCAGGCTGCGGGCGGCGACCGATGGGCCGCGGGCAGCGTCCTCCCGCTCTTCGTCATCACGATCGCGGCCGCGGAGGTCGTGGTGGCCCTCGCCGTCATCCTCACGGCATACCGTCAACGAGCACGCATCGACCTCGCCGAGCCGAGCGGCGAGGCGCCGTGAACCCCTGGCCGGTCGTCCTCCTCCCCGCGCTGGCGTCGTTCGCCGGTCTCCTCGTCGGGCGCGACCGCCGGCTCTCCCGCGCCGTGGCGGTCGGGGCCGGCGCGATCACCCTCCTCCTCACTCTGCTCGCGTGGGCCGTCCAGGGGGAGGAGCCGGTGAGGGGTGCGGGGCCCTCGATCCGGACCGGCGAGCTCTGGGTACCGCTCGACGTCGTCACCGACCCCTCGCGCGCGGCGGTGGCGTTCATCGTCGCCCTCGTCGCCCTCGCCGTGCAGGTCTACTCGGTCTGGTACCTGGTGGACGACGACCGGTACCCGGTGTTCGCCGCCACGGTGTCCCTCTTCACCTCGGCGATGCTCCTCGTCGTCCACTCCGGCGACCTCGTGCTCACCCTCATCGGGTGGGAGGTCATGGGCTGGTGCTCGTTCCTCCTCATCGGACACTGGTCGCGGCGGCACAGCGCCCGGCGCGCCGCCCACAAGGCGTTCCTCGTGACCCGGCTCGCGGACATCGGATTCCTCCTCGGCGTCATCGGCCTGGCGGCCGGCGCCCGCACCACGAGCCTCGAGTACGTCGTCGCCTCCTGGGCGCGGCCGACGGCCTGCATCGACGGCGGGGTGGGGTCCGGGACCCCGATCGGCGACGTGCTCCTGGAGTGCAACGCCCCCGACGACACCCTTCGGGCGCTGTTCCTCACCCTCATCGTCATCGGAGTGCTGGGCAAGTCGGCCCAGCTGCCTTTCCAGGACTGGCTCGCCGACGCGATGGAGGGCCCGACCCCCGCGAGCGCGCTCATCCACGCCGCGACCATGGTGGCCGCCGGCACCGTCGTCCTCGCCGCCCTGTTCCCGCTGCTCGCCGAGAGCCCGGCTGCCCGATGGGTGCTCGGCATCTCGGTCTCCCTCACCATGGTGCTCGCGGCGGCGCTCGCCTTCGCCCAGAGCGACCTCAAACGCCTGCTCGCATGGTCGACGGTGAGCCAGGTGGGCGTCATGTTGTCCGCGCTGGCCGCCGCGCCCATCGAGGCCGGGCCTGACGCCGGGCTGTTCCATCTCTGGTCGCACGCCGTGTTCAAGGCGCTCCTCTTCCTCGCCCTCGGGTGGGCCGCGGTCGTCGCGGGAGGAACGACCGCGTACGCGCTACGCGGCAGCGCCGCGGCAGCGCCGCTGCTCCGGGTGTCGCTCCTCTTCGGCCTCCTCTCCCTCGCGGGCGTGCCCCTGGTCGTGGGTGGGCTCTCCAAGGAGCACGTCGTCGCCGTCGCCTGGGAGGGCGCCGTCCACGGCGGGCCGGGGCTCGTCGTCCTCGTGGCCCTCCTCACGACCGCGGCCCTGACCGGGGCGTACTGCACCCGGGCCTACCTCCTCCTCACGGCCCACGTGCGACCGGCGCGGACGTCCCCGCGCCTGCCACCCGCCGTGCAGGCCGCGTTGTCCGGGCTCGTGCTGCTCAGCGTCCTCGGCGGGCTCGTCCTCCTCACCGACGCCTTCTCGGTCGGGGAGTTCTCCCTCGCCTGGGTCGTCATCACGACCCTCGCGGTCGTCGTGGGGATGCTCGTCGCCCTCCGCGGCGGATTCGACCGTGACCCGGCCGAGGTGCTCGTCCCACGGTTCATCCCGCTGGCCGACCGTGGGCTCGGTGCCGACGCGGCATACCGAAAAGTGGTCGCGGACCCGGTTCTGGCGCTTGCCAGGCTCGTCTCCTTCCTGGACACCGAGGTCGTCGACGCCTACGTCCGAGGCACCGCAGTCGCCACGCGGGTCGCGGGGTGGGCCGGTGCGCGGGCCCACCGTGGGGAGCGCCCCGGTTCGGCCGTCGGCCTCGTTCTCGCGGCCGTGGTCCTCCTGGGCCTCGCAGGGGTGCTCGCGTGGTCGTGACCCTGCTCCTCGCCATCCCGGCCGCGGTCGGTCTGTGGCTCGTCACCGGTGGCCGTGCCCTGCCGATGGCGGCCGCCCGCATCCTCGCAGCGACTGCCGCGGGTCTGACCCTCGTGCTGGCCCTGGCCGCGGCCGTCACCCGCCACGGGATCGACCGTCCCTGGCTTCCGGACCTCGACGTGCGGCTCTCGTTCGGCCTCGACGGGATCTCGGTGCCCCTCGTGCTGCTCACCGCCGCCATCGGTGCGCTCGTCGTCGCGCACGCGTGGGTCGAGGTGCCGGAGGGTGGCACCCCGGCGACCTTCCTGGGCTGCCTGCTGCTCGTCGAGGCGGGCGCGCTCGCGACGTTCACCGCTCGTGACGCCGTCCTCTTCTTCGTCGCCTTCGAGCTCGTCCTCGTGCCGATGTGGGTGCTCATCAGCCGCTACGGCGACCGGCACGACGACCACGCCCGCGCCGACGCGGCGCACCGGTTCGTGCTCTACACCGCCTTCGGCTCGACCCTCATGCTCGTCGGCATCCTCGCCCTTGTCACCTCTGCGGGCACGTCCGACCTCGGTGAGCTCGCGGCCGGCGCGGGTGCTGCTCTCTCTCCCGAGCGCCAGCTCCTCGTCGCCGCGCTGCTCGTGACAGGGCTCGCGGTCAAGGTCCCGGTCTTCCCCGTGCACACCTGGCTGCCCCCCGCGCACACCATCGCACCCACGGCGGGATCGGTGCTCCTCGCCGCGGTGCTCCTCAAGATGGGCACCTACGGTCTCGTCCGCCTTCCGGTCGCGACGGTGCCCGACGGCTTCGCCCGGCTGAGTCCGGTTCTCGCGGTCCTCGGCGTCGTGGGGATCGTCTGGGGAGCGCTCGTCTGCCTCGTCGAGCGTGACCTCAAGCGCCTCATCGCCTACTCGTCGGTGGCGCACATGGGCTTCGTCGTCCTGGCCCTCGCGGCGGGGACCGAGACGGGTCTGCAGGCGGCCCTGTTCGCCAACATCGCCCATGGCGTCGTCTCGGCCCTGCTCTTCGTGCTCGTCGGCGGGCTGAAGCAGCGCTGGGGGACGGTCGACCTGTCGGTCGCCCGGCCGGCGCTGCGCGAGACCTCACCGCGGCTCGGCTTCGTGCTCGTCCTCGGCCTGGCGGCCAGCCTCGGGCTCCCCGGTCTCGCCGGCTTCTGGGGCGAGCTGCTCGCCGTGTATGCCGCCTGGGCCCCCGCCGCCGACCGGCCCCATGGACTGTTCGTCGGGTGCGCCGTCGTCGCGGCCGTCGGTGCCGCCCTCGCCTCGGCATACGCGTTGCGCGTCGCACGGAGGGTGTGGGTCGGCGACGTACCCGACGCCGAGGCTGCCACCACCCGTGACACCCGTGGCGTGGAGGCCGTCGTCCTCACGGCTCTCGCCCTCGGCGTCGTCGCCCTCGGTGTGCTCCCCGGCCCGCTGCTGGCCGTGACCGCGGATGCCGTCGCCGGGATGGGCGGCGTTCGGTGACCGATCCTGCTCTCGTCGGCGTCGACGTCCTCGTCCTCGCGCCCGCCCTGCTCCCCGCCCTGGCAGCGCTCCTCGTCCTCGTGGGCGACGCCCTCCTCCCGGGGAGGCGGCGATGGCCGCCGCTCCTCGGGATCGCGGTGCTCCTCGTCGCGGCCGGTGCCGCGCTCGCCACCGGTCTGCGACCGGCATCAGAACCGCTGCGCACCTTGTGCCTCCCGGCACCCGAGGGCGCGTGCCTGTGGACGTCCGGCCCGGCCACCGGCACGCTGCAGGCCGGCATCCTGCTCGCCGCGGCGGCCGCGCTCGCCCTGCTCCATGACGCCGGTGGCGGCCCTCGTGACACGACCGTCACGACGGCGCTCCTCCTGGCGGCCGCGACCGGTGGCGCCGCGGTCGCCGCCGCGCGTGACATCGGCGCCTGGCTCGTCACCCTCGAGCTCGCGACGGTGCCGTTGGTCGCGCTCGTCGCGATGCGTGGGACCCGCACTGCCGCTCACGGGGCGCTCAGCCTCCTCGTCACCTCGGTGACGTCGTTCGCCCTGCTCGTGCTCGGAAGTGCCTTGTGGCTCACGGCGACCGGCGACGCGGCCTTCGCTGCGGACACCGTCTCGGCCGCGTGGGGCGATCCCGACCGCCGGACGGTGTTGGTGCTCGCCGTCACGGTCCTGCTCTGCGGGCTCGGCTTCAAGCTCTCGCTCGTCCCGTTCCACGCCTGGACGCCGCAGGCGTACTCCACGGCGGACCTGGGGGTCGCCGCCGCACTGGCCACGATGTCGAAGATCTCCGCGGCGGCAGGGCTTCTCGTGGTCGCCTCCGCCCTCACCGGGGCCGCACGGGAGACGGCCCGGGTGTCCGTGGTGGTCGGCATCGTCGCAGCCGCCTCGATGCTCCTCGGCAACGTCATGGCGCTGCGACAGGACGACGCGACGCGCCTCCTCGCGTGGTCGACGGTCGCTCAGGCCGGCTGGGTCGTCCTCCCTGTCGCTGCCGTCAGCGCGAGCGGCATCCGTGCGTCCGCGGCATACGTCCTCGTCTACGCCCTGGCCACGATGGTCGCCTTCGCCGCCGTGGCCCGCGTCGGAACGGGTCCACTCGCCCGGTTCCGTGGTCTGTTGCGTCGTGACCGGCTCACCGGTGGGGCACTCGCCTTCGCCCTCCTGGTCCTCGCGGGGCTTCCGCCCGGGGTCATCGGGCTCGTCGCGAAGGTCGTCGCCCTGGGCCCGGCCGTCGACGCCGGCCTGTGGCCCCTCGTCGTCGTCGCGGTCGTCGCCGTCGTGCTGGGCATCGCCGTCTACCTCCGGTGGTTCGCGCTGCTGCTCGGCGAACCGGCGCAGCCGGCCCCGCCCGACGTGGCGGGCGGCGGCTCCCGCGCGGTCCTCGTGCTCGGGACAGCCCTCCTCATCCTGCTCAGCGCCCTGCCGGCGCTGCTCCTGGACCTGCTCTCCTGACCGGAACGAACCGGGCCCCTCGCAGCGTTGGAGACGACATGCACAGCCACAACAACGGCCTGAAGACCGCCGCCCTCTTCGGCGGCATGTGGGCCATCCTCCTCGCCATCGGATGGATGGTGGCGCAGTACTTCGGCAGCAGCATCTTCCTGCTCGTCTTCGCCCTCATCGGCGTCGCGACGACGTTCTACGGCTACTGGAACTCCGACAAGCTGGCGATCCGCGCGATGCATGCCCACCCGGTCAGCGAGGCCGAAGCACCCGCCATGTACCGGATCGTCCGCGAGCTGTCGACGGCCGCCGGCAAGCCGATGCCCCGCCTGTACATCTCTCCCACCTCCGCGCCCAACGCCTTCGCGACCGGCCGCAACCCCGAGAACGCCGCAGTCTGCTGCACCGTCGGGATCCTGGGCCTGCTCGACGAGCGGGAGCTGCGCGGGGTGCTGGGACACGAGCTCATGCACGTCTACAACCGGGACATCCTCACGAGCTCCGTCGCGGCGGCGATCGCCGGTGTCATCTCGACGATCGGCCAGTTCCTCTCCTTCGGGATGATGTTCGGCGGTGGGGGGTCGAGCGACGAGAACCGCAACCCCGTCGCGGGCCTGGCGCTCGCCATCCTCGCTCCGCTCGCGGCCATGGTGGTCCAGCTTGCGATCTCCCGCACGCGGGAGTACGACGCCGACGAGGACGGCGCCCGCCTGACCGGAGACCCGCTCGCTCTCGCCTCCGCCCTGCGCAAGCTGGAGCTCGGCGTGGCCCGGGCACCTCTCGCCCCCACCCAGCAGGTCGTCAACGCCAGCCACATGATGATCGCCAACCCGTTCCGCGCCCAGGACGTCTCCCGGCTCATGGCCACCCACCCGCCGATGGCCGAGCGCATCGCGCGGCTGGAGCAGATGGCCTACGGCCACCGGATCAACCCCTGACGATCCGCCCCGACGAGGGCTGGACGACCTCGGACGGTCGGGAGGACACTGACGGGTGAGCCGGAGGCTCGGAAGGTGGATGCCATGGGATGGGCACTGGCAGGAGCAGCAGTGGTGGTCGGCGTGTACTACGGCGCGAAGTACCTGGCGTCGCATCACGGTGAGACACCCGCACCACACGACCCGCCGCCGCAGACGGTGGACATGGGAGACGCGGGAGCCGACGGAGGCGTGCACTAGCCAGGGGGAAGTCCGGCCGCCGAGTCGTCGTAGTACTGGCGGTTGCGCAGTCCGGCCGCCGCCGCCTCGTCGAGGCACACCACCGTGTCGGGGTGCCACTGGAGCACCGACGCCGGCACGGATGCCGTGAGCGGCCCCTCGAGCGCCGCGGCGACGGCATCCGACTTCGTGTCCCCGGTGGCGACGAGGACGAGCCGGCGGGCGTCGAGGATGGTGCCCAGCCCCTGGGTGAGGCAGTGCGTCGGCACGTCCTCGGGTTGCGCGAAGAAGCGGGCGTTGTCGCGGCGGGTCCGCTCCGAGAGCCGTTTCACCCGGGTGCGTGACGTCAGCGCCGACCCCGGCTCGTTGAAGCCGAGATGGCCGTTGGCGCCGATGCCGAGGACCTGCACGTCGACCCCCCCGAGCGCCGTGATCCGGTCCTCGAACGCCCGGGCCGCCGCCCTGAGCGTCGGCAGGTCTCGACCGGACCCGTCCGGGACGGCGAGCCGCTCGGCGGCCAGCCCGAGAACGCCGCAGACCTCGCGAAGGAGCACCTGCCGGTATCCCTCCGGGTGACCGGGTGGCAGGCCGACGTACTCGTCGAGGGCCACCCCGTGCGCCGCGGAGAAGTCCGCGCGCCGGGAGGCGACGGCCCGCCCGAGCTCCTGGTAGAGCCCGAGTGGCGAGGAGCCCGTCGCGAGCCCCAGAACCGGCTGCCGGCCGGTCCCCGACGGCAGCTCGGCCAGGACGGCCGCGGCCGCCCGGCGGGCCGTCTCCTCGGGGGTGCGGCTGACCACGACCTCCATCAGACCCCCGCCCCGACCTGCTCGATCTGTCCCGGCAGCAGGGCCGCCCCGATGGCTGCGACGGGCACGCCGCCCTCGAGCACCACGACGCGCGAGACGAGGTCGAGGCGCCGCAGGAACGGTGACACCACCGCCCGTCGGCCGATGTCCGCGCGGATGGCCTCCTCGAGCTCATGCCGGTCGCGGGCCAGACCGCCGCCGATGACGACGAGCTCCGCGCCGGTGACGACGAGCACCTGGACGGCGAGGGCGACGCCATGGGCCAGGGTGGCGACGACGTTCCCCGCGTGCTCGTCCCCGGCGGAGGCGGCGGGGAAGAGCTCACCGGCGGGCCGTGGCCACAACCGCAGCAGGGCGGTCCCGGAGGCGATCGTCTCCAGGCACCCCTCCTGACCGCAGGAGCAGGGGACGCCCGTGCCCACCGGGATGTGTCCGATCTCCCCGGCGGCGCCGCCGGCACCCCGGACGACCCTGCCACCGTGGACGAAGGCCGCAGCGAGCCCGGTGCCGACGTTGAGGTATGCCGTCGTGCCGGCCGGGACGTGCGGCCGCACCGCGTGGTGCGCGCCGAGCGCGGCGGCCTTGACGTCGTTGTCGACGTGGGGCCGCCGGCCGGTGGCTGCCTCGATGCCACCGGCGAGGTCGAGGGACTGCACGGAGAGGTTCACGGCGTGTCGCGCCCAACCCGTCTCGGGGTCCACGAGTCCCGGCATGCAGGCTCCGACGTGGTCGATCTCGCTCCACCCGCCCACCTCGGCCACGGCTCGGTCGGCGACGTCCACCGCGGTCGACAGCGTCTGGGCCGTGCCGTGCCCGGACGGCGCCGCGACGTGGGCGACGACCTCGCCTGCCGCGTCCAGGACGAGGGCCGCGGTCTTCGTCCCGCCGATGTCGATACCGAGCCTCACACGGACACCTCGCCCCGGAGGACCGCGAGCAGGGCTCGGGCGACGGCCGGAGACCCGCCGAAGGTCTCGACGTCGGCGCCGCCTCGGGGCCAGCCGCACTCGACGAGGATCACCGCGTGGCCCGCCCCCCGCAGCCGTCGCACCACCGTGTGCGCGGGGTGAGCGGGCTCGACCGCCCGGGCCACGACGGCGACTCGGGCGCCCGGCGGGACGGCGCTTCCTGCAACGGCCGCCCCCAGAGCTGCGGGCCCCCAGGCAACCTGTCCGACAGCGAGGTTCGCGACGGAGTCCACCTGCACCACGCGGAGAGGACCGGGTCGCGAGATCCACCGCCGGGCCTCGTCGGTGACCCGGAACGCCCGGGCCACGACGTCTGCCGGGAGCTCCTCAGGGGTGGGCCGTGTCGGCGTCCCCGGTGGGCGCGACAACGACGTGGCAGAGCGGGCGGCGAGAGAACGCACCCGATCGGCCGCCTCGGTCACCCGTCCCGGCGCCAGTAGGCCGGAACGGGCCGCGTCGAGCACCGTGGCGTGGACGCCGGCGTACCGCTCCTCGGTGGTCCGGGACCCGAGGCACAGCAGGTCCACCCCGGCCGCGAGCGCGCGGACGGCGGCGTCCGGAATGCCCGTCTGAGCGCTCGCTCCCGCCATGTCGAGGGCGTCGCTGACGATCACCCCCGTGAAGCGCAGCTCGTCGCGCAGGATGGCGAGGACGGTGGGAGAGAACGTGGCCGGACGCTCACCATCGAGTGCCTCGACGACGATGTGGGAGGTCATGACCGTCGCGACGCCGGCCGCGACGGCAGCGCGGAACGGTGCGAGCTCACGCTCGCGGAGCACCTCGAGCGGCACGCCGATCCGTGGGAGCCCGTGGTGGGAGTCCACGACCGTGTCGCCGTGGCCGGGGAAGTGCTTGGCGCAGGCCAGGACGCCCGTCGACTGGAGACCCCCGACCCAGGCTGCCCCGTGGCGACCGACCGCCTCCGGCTCCGCGCCGAAGCTGCGCACGCCGATGACCGGGTTGTCCGGCGAGGAGTTGACGTCGACCACCGGTGCCAGGTCGAGCCCGATGCCGTGTGCCGTGAGCTCCTCACCGATCGCGGCCGCCGCGTCCCGCGTCGTCCCCTCGTCGTCGAGCCGCCCCAGCACGGCATTGCCGACGGCGGGCGACCCGGCGGGGTAGTGGAGGCGGGTGACGTCTCCACCCTCCTCGTCCACGGCGAGGAGTACCCCCGGCATCCGCTCGTGAAGGGTGGTGCACAGCGCTGCGAACCCCGCGGCATCCGGAACGTTGTCGCCGTAGAGACACACCGACACGAGGCCGCCGGCGTGCGCGCTCTCGAGCCAGGCGGGCAGGTGCGCGCCGACGAAACCGGGTTGCAGGGTGGCCGCGACGTCCGCGGACAGGGTCATCCCTTCACCGCCCCGCCGACCAGCCCGCTGCTCATCCGGCCCTGGACGATGAGGAAGAAGACGATGACAGGGAGCGCGACGAGGGTCGAGGCCGCCATGACCTGGCCCCAGTCCGTCTCCCGGCTCGCGCTCGCCTGCACGAACCCCCGCAGCCACAGCGGCAGGGTCCTCGCCTGTTCCTCCGTCATGATGACCAACGCGACGGTGAACTCGTTCCAGGCCTGGAGGAAGGCGTACACCCCGGAGGCCACGAGCCCGGGTGCCAGCAGCGGGAAGGTGATCCTGAGGAACGCCCTCGTGCGCGAGAGGCCGTCGACCATGGCGGCCTCCTCGAGGTCGGCCGGGACGCCGGCGACGAACCCGCGCAGCATCCAGATCGTGAAGGGCACCACGGCGGCGGTGTAGAGCACGGCGAGGCCGAGCGAACGGTTCAGCAGGCCGAGCGAGGACATCATCTTGTACTGCGCGATGAACAGCCCTTCGGCCGGCAGCATCTGGATGAGCAGCAGCGCGACGACGAACGAGGCCCTTCCGCGGAACCGGAAGCGGCTGATCGCCAGGGCACCGAGGAACGCGACGATGAGCGCGGCCACGACCGTCGTCAGCGTCACGACGAGGGAGACGGCCAGGGCCTGGACGAAGGCGGGGTCGGTGACGACGACGCGGAAGTTGTCCACGGAGCCGCCGAAGGGGAGGAAGGTGGGCGTCGTGGACTGGAGGACGACGTTGGGCAGGAAGGCCGAGTTGAGCATCCAGTAGACGGGGAAGGCCCAGAGCAGTGCGACGGCCAGGGCGAGGACCGTGAGCAGCGTCCGGGAGGTGCGCGAGCGTCGCATCAGGAGTCCTCCTTCATGAGCGAGCGGACGTAGTACCAGCTGAGGGCGACCGTGAGGACGAGCATGAACACGCTGACGGCGCTGGCCGATCCGAAGTCGCCCTTGCCCGTCCCGAGCTGGTACACGTACGTGCCCAGCAGGTTCGTCTCGTTGGCGACGGACCCGGCATCCTGGAGCACCTTGATCTGGGTGAAGACCCGCAGGTCCCAGATGAGCTGGAGGAGGATGACGATCGACAGGACCGGGGCGATGAGCGGCAGGATGATGTGCCGCAGCCGCTGGACCGAGCTCGCACCGTCGATGGTGGCTGCCTCGATGACCTCGGCGCTGACCTGGGTGAGCCCCGCGTAGATGCTCAGTGCCACGAACGGCACGCTCATCCACACGACGATGACGCAGGCAACGGCGAGGAAGGACAGCGGCTGGGAGAGCCAGTTGTGCCCCTGGGCCGCCTCCACGCCGAGCCGGGTGAGGAGCCAGTTGAGCAGTCCGCGCCGCCAGTCGACGATCCAGATCCAGACGGTCATCGACGCGACGACGGGCATCGCCCAGGCGAGGAGCAGGGACACCTGCAGGACCAGGCGGGGCAGCCGGTCGAGGGCGTTCATGAGGACGGCGAGCCCACCGCCGACGAGGACGGTGAGGACCGCCGTGACGACGCAGAAGACGAGTGAGCGGACGACGACCTGCCACAGCTCGGGATCCGTGACGAGGGCACGGTAGTTGTCGAGGCCGACCCACGCCGGCGGCGCGCCGAACTGCTGCAGGAGCCCGAACTCGCGGAAGCTCGTGACGAGCTGCCACCCGATCGGGTAGCCGAGCGCCGCGACGAGCAGGACCAGCGTGGGCAGGATGAGGAGCAGGGGGAGGCGGCGCCCTCCGGAGCCGATCGGGCGGTCCTTGCGCGGGGTTCGGGCGCCCCGGCGGCCGGCTGGCGGGGCGCCGACCGCCGGGGTGGTGCTCACTGGAGGTTGAGCATCGGGGTGATCTTGGCGTCGTACTCCTTGGCGAGCGCCGAGAGGTCCTGCGCGTCACGGATCTTGCCGAAGAACTCCTCCATGACCATCGAGGACTCGACCGCCGCCCAGCCCGGTGCCGCCGGAGTGAGCTTGGAGTTGGATGCCGAGTCGGTGAGCGCCTTCGCGAACTCGTCGTCACCGAGGGAGGAGACGTAGTCGGAGTTCGCCGGGCCCAGGCCCGCGGCACCGAGCTTCTCCTGGTACTCCGCCGAGAAGATGATCTTCATGAGCTCCTTGGACAGCTCGGGGTTCTGCGACTTCGCGGAGATCGCGATGTTGGAGCCACCGGCGAACACGGGGGCCGGCTGGCCGTCACTGCCCGGGAGGACGAAGGTACCGAACTTGTCGGGGTTCCACTCCCGGACGTCCTTGCCGTCCTTCTTGACGAGGTCACCGATCGACCAGTGTGCCCAGCCGGGGGCCATGATGGTGGCCGCCGTCAGCGAGGTCTTGCCGGTCGGCTTCTGGTTCTCGTCGAGGATCTGGTCCGTGTCGTTGATGTAGAGCCACGGCGACTGGTCCTTGGCGTCGGACGGCGCCTTGCTGGCGGACCGGTAGATCGCCTGCAGCTGCTGGAGCCCCTTGAGCGAGTTGGCGTCCGAGAGGGTCGAGACCCACTGGCCGTTCTCCTTCTTGGCGAGCTCGCCGCCGTTGGCGAAGATCCAGGAGATGCCGTTGCGCCAGTCCTGTCCACCGAGGAAGAAGCCGGAGAAGTTCTTGATGTCGCGGGGGTTCTCCGAGGTGATCTTCGCGACCGCGGCGTTGAACTCCTCGAGGGTCTTCGGCTGCTCGACCCCGGCCTCATTCCAGACGTCCTTGCGCATGAACATGTAGCGCGAGCCGAAGTAGTACGGGAGCGCGTACTTCTTGCCGTCGACCGACCCCGCCTCGACGAACGAGGGCAGGAGCTTGTCGCCACCGAGCGCGTCGTACTGGTCCGAGATGTCGAGGAAGGCGCCGACGTTGGTGAAGGTCGGGGACTGGGTGTTGCCGAGCTCGACGACGTCCGGGGTGTTCTCGGCATCCGGGAGCGACGTCGTCAGCTTGGTCACGAGGTCACCCCAGGACTGCTCCTCGACCGCGAGGGTGGCGCCGGTCTTGGCCTTGAAGGTGTCCTTGAGGTAGGTCCGCAGCTCGTCGGGGGTGTCCCCGCCGGCCAGCCACAGGGTGACGGTCTTGTCCGCGTTGGACGTCGAGGTGGTGGCCGCCGGGGTGTCCGACGACTCACCACTCGCGCACGCGGTCAGGAGGAGTGCCGCGCTGGTGAGCGCGACGAGGGGCAGACGCCGGTTCATTCGGTCTTCCTTTCGGGCGGTGGGGCCTGGCGGCCCCTGGGGTGCACCGAGGTGCGGAGGGGTGGGGTCAGACGACCCCGAGCTGGTCCCAGAGGACGAGTGCGGCCGCGCCGCGCAGGACGATGTCCTTCGGCGACGCGGCGAGCCGGACGGAGAGCGGGAAGTCGGGGTTGGCGAGCAGACGCTCGGAGAGGGTCCGTTCGAGGACGGGGAGGACCGGGGCCATGAGCTCCTCCGGACCGGCGAGGACGACCTCGGAGAGGTCGAGCGCGGCGACGATGGGCGCCAGGGCGACCCCGAGTCGCTCGCCCCCGACCTCGACGACGTCGCGCCCGTCCGGTGCGTCGAGCGCCGCCCGGAGCCGGGGTATCGACAGCCACGTCTCGAGGCAGCCTCGCTTTCCGCACGGGCAGTCCTCGCCGCCGTCGGTGCCGACGGTGACGTGACCGATCTCGCCCGCCGCGTGGTGGGCGCCGGCGACGCGATGGCCCCCCGTGACGATGCCGCAGCCGACGCCGCGACCGACGTGCACGAGCACCATGTCCTCGCTCCCCGGCGAGGCGCTCAGCTCGGCCTGCGTGGCGGCGTCGGAGTCGTTCGTGACGAGCACGGGAACGCCCGTCGCGTCCGCCACGAGGTCGCGCAGCGGCACGTCGGTCCAGCCGAGGTTCGGGGCGGTGCGGACGGTGCCGTGCCGGTCCACGAGCCCCGGTGTTCCGATCCCGATGCCGAGCACGGGGTAGGGGGAGCGGGCGATCGTGGCACGGACGAGGTCGACGACCACGGCGGGGTCCACACCGCGCCCCTGGGCGGCGTCCACGGCCGCGGGCCGCTCCTCGCGCACGAGCACCTCACCGGTGATGTCGAGGACCGCCGCCCGGAGCCGGGCCGGCACCGACAGGTCGACGGCCAGGGTGAGCAGCCGGGCCCGGTCGAGGTCGACGAGGGTGGCGCGCTTGCCGGGGCCGGCCTGCACGTCGGGCCCCACGTCGAGGACGCGCCCCTTTCCGATGAGCTCGGCGACGAGGTCGGACATCGTCACCTTCGTGACTCCCACCTCCCGGGCGAGCTGCGCCCGGCTCGTCGGACCGAGCCGGCGCAGTGTCTGGAGGACGAGGGACAGGTTCTGCCGACGACCGTCGGCTGGAACGACGGCCGCGGAGGGCCGGGCTTGGCGCGAGGTGCTGCTCACAGGTGTTAGTAAACTTTACTAACTTATTCTGTGCAACCCCTGTGACCGAACCGTGATCGACCTCTCTGGTTGGCTGGGCGTATGCCGTCGCTGACCCGTTCCGAGGCCACCACCCGCGCCACCCGACTGACCGTCAACGCGATGGAGGTCGACCTGGACCTCGACCGCGGCACCGAGGTCTTCGGCTCCCGTACCTGCATCCGCTTCTCGTGCCACGAGCCGGGGACAGACACCTTCGTCGAGGTCCGGCCCCGGCAGCTCGTCTCGGCGACGCTGAACGGACGAGCCCTCGACGCGGCATCCCTGAGCGACGGACGGCTGCTCCTCACCGAGCTCGGGCCCGACAACGTGCTCCACGTCGAGGCGACGATGGCCTACAGCCACGACGGCCAGGGCCTGCACCGCAGCACCGACCCCGCGGACGGGGAGGACTACGTGTACGGGCACCTCTTCCTCGACGCCGCGCCGACGGTCTTCGCGTGCTTCGACCAGCCCGACCTCAAGGCGCCCTACACCCTGACGGTCACCGCGCCGGAGGAGTGGACGGTGCTCGGCAACGGCGCCGCGACCCGGACCGCTCCCGGCCGCACCGCCCTGGCAGCCACCCCACCGCTGGCGACGTACTTCGTCACCGTGTGCGCCGGGCCGTGGGCGTCCGTGCGGGCCGAGCACGACGGCATCCCGCTGGGCGTCCACGCGCGGCGGTCCCTCGCGCCGCACCTGCGGGAGCAGGCCGAGCACATGCTGCAGACGACCCGGGCGTGCTTCGACCACTACCACCGGCTCTTCGGCATCCGGTACCCGTTCGGTGAGTACCACCAGGTCTTCGTGCCGGAGTTCAACGCCGGCGCGATGGAGAACCCGGGGTGCGTCACGTTCCGCGACACGATGGTGTTCCGGGGCGCGGCCACCCCCGACGAGGTGCTCCAACGCAGCAACACCATCGCCCACGAGATGGCCCACATGTGGTTCGGGGACCTCGTGACGATGCACTGGTGGGACGACCTGTGGCTCAACGAGTCCTTCGCCGAGTACATGGCCTACGAGGCCCTGACGGAGGTCACCGAGTTCACCGACGCCTGGGTGGAGTTCGGGGTGATCCGCAAGATGTGGGGATATGCGGCGGAGCGGGCACCCAGCACGCATCCGGTGGCCGGGTCCCCGGCTCCCGACGCCCATTCGGCGCTCGGCAACTTCGACGGCATCTCCTACGCGAAGGGCGCCTCCGTGCTCCGCCAGCTCATCGCGCACATCGGCGACGACGCCTTCCTGCGGGGCGTCACGGCGCACCTCTCCACCAACGAGTTCGGGAACGGGGACCTCGCCGAGTTCCTTGCCGCGATGGAGCAGGCGTCGGGTCGGTCGCTCGCGGCCTGGAGCTCGGCGTGGCTCGAGACGGCAGGGGCGGATCGCCTCACCCTCGAGGGGGACGTCCTCGTGCGGACGGCCCCCTCCGACCACCCCGTCGAGCGACCGCACACCGTCGACGTCGCGGTGTTCGTCGGGGCGGCCGAGGTCTCGCGGGTGCACGTCGTCGTCGACGGGGACCGCACGCCGGTGCCCGGTCTGGACGCGTTGCCGCCGGGGGCCATCGTCGTCCCCAATGCCGGTGACCTCACCTGGGCCGAGGTGTCGCTCGATCCCCGCACGCTCGACAACCTCGTCGGCGGGCTCGACGACGTCCCGGACCTGCAGGCGCGTTCCGTGCTGTGGGTGGCTCTGCTCGGCGGCGTCCACCGCGCCGAGGTCGACCCCCGTCACGCCCTCGACGTGTTCTGCGCGGCGTGGCCGCGAGAGACCGCCTCGGCGGTGCTGGCCCGGTCCGCGCTCGTCGTCACCAACCAGATCGTGCCGATGTTCCTCCCCCTGGGCGAGCAGCCGGCGGCGCGGCACCGGGTCGCGGATGCCGCCGACGAGCTGCTGGACCGGTCCGCGGCGGTGCCTGGTACCGAGGGCGACGCGCTCGCGGTGCTCGCCGCGCGGGTCTGGGCGCGCAGCGGCTCTGACCTCGACCGGCTCCGGCGCTGGTCGCGGGGCGAAGGGCTGCCCTCGGTCCTCGTCGCCGACGACGACTTCCGGTGGGCGGTGCTGCGCAGACTGGCGACCCTCGGTGAGCTCTCCGAGGCCGAGATCGAGGCAGCCGAAGCCGCGGACCGCTCGCTCGCGGGCGAGCTGGCGGCGCTCGGCGTCCGCGCGGTCCGTCCCACGGCCGACGCCAAGGAGTGGGCCTGGACCGCGCTTCGCGACGACGAGTCTCTCTCCAACTACGCCGCGCTCTCGATCGCCGGCGGCTTCTGGGTGGCGCCGACCCACGACCTCGTCCGCCCCTATCTCGACCGCTGTCGGAGACCTCGTCGTCGGGATGTCGGGCCGGATGGGTGACGACGCCATGTCGAGGGTCGTGGCGGCCATCCACCCCACGACCCTCGTCGAGGAGGGCACGGCGGTGGTCTCCGGCGCGGTTCTCGAGCGAGGTGACCTCACACCGGGTGTGCGACGCGCCCTCGTCGACGCGGACCACGCCCTGCGCGAGGCCCTGGAGAGCCGTCGCCGCTTCGGTTGAGCGGGCGGGTCGCGACGTCATGCGATGACTGGACCCGGCGCCACCCGCCCGCGCGGTTGTTCGCGATGACGGCACGGAACAGCTCCAGCAGGGCCGCCTCGTCCAGCTCGTCGTCGCGGCGGATCTGGATCCCTCGGGCGGTGGCGTTGTTCCGACCCTGGTTGACCAGACCGTGCGGGTCGGGCGCGATCGGGTCGTAGATGAAGACGTTGAGGTGGTCCTTGGCCCCCAGCAGCGCGCAGATGTTGCCCTCGAGCACGAAGTAGGGCTGCACCCGCCGCTTGATGACCTCCTCGACCTCCGGGTCGGCCCGGTGCACGAGGTCGCGGACGCGCTGCGCCACCGCTCGCTGCCACTGCGGAAGAGCGTCGATGTAGTCGTCGACCCGCGGGTCCCTGCGCTGCCCTGGCACGCCCCGATCGTAGTGCCGAGGTCATCCCGCCTTCGTGGCGAAGCCCATGTAGGACATGTTCGTGCTCGTGACCCGCCCGACGTCGAGCCGACGGCTCAGCTCTCCGTAGGAGATGCTCCCGCGGTTGGCTCGGACGAAGTCCAGCAGGACCCGAGGCCTGCTCGACCTCGGCCCCAGCCCCACGACCTCCTTCACGAGCAGGCCCGACCGGCGCAGGGCCTCGGTCAGCTCGGCGGGCGTGATGAACATGTTCCAGTCGTGCAGGTCCGCGTCGATGAACCGGGTCATCCGCCACTCCTGCATGACCTTGATGCCGAGCAGTCGGCTCGTCCTGGTGCGGTTGATCGTGTCGAAGAGGAAGACCCCTGAGGGCGCCAGAACCCGGGCGACCTCGCTCATCACCGCGCCCAGGTCGGCCACGTGCTCGAGGACGTCACAGGAGTAGGCGACATCGAACGCCCCGTCCGCCACGGGCAGACGCTCCCCGAACCCCACCCGGTAGTCGATGTCCAGACCGGTGGCGACGGCATGGCGACGAGCGGTCTCGATGGACACGGCCGACGGGTCGACACCGACCACGTGGCACCCCAGGCGCGCGAACTCCTCCGCCATGAACCCTCCGCCGCACCCGATGTCGAGAGCTCGCATACGGGTCGGGTCGAGACGTCGTCGTTGCGTCAGCACCTCGCTGAAGTAGGCGAACCGACCGGGGGTCATGCTGCCGTGGAGGATGTTGAGCGGGTTGTCCTCGTCCCACCACCCCTCGCCGTATCGGTCGTACAGGTCGTTGTCGACGGGCATGCTCGCCACCTCCAGCGCCGCGCTGGTCGGGGAGCGCTGGAGGCGACGCTCCCACCTCACCGACCCGCGTGCAAGCGGGGTGTCCGGGTCCGGCGACATACTGGATCGACAGTGGGGCGCGAGCCCGGGTCGGACACGGAAGGCGGTCGCCATGGGACCGCCGCACGACGACCTCCTCTCCGTGAAGTACGCCGTCCCCCCGGTGCGCCGGGGTGCCGTGGTGCGCCGACGGCTTCACGACCGGCTGTCGGCCTCCGCGGAGATGCCGCTGTGCGTGGTGGTCGCTCCGGCAGGGTGGGGGAAGACGACCATGCTCGCCCAGTGGGCGGCGCAGCCCCAGGTGCGCCAGCGGACAGCGTGGCTGTCGCTGGACCACGGAGACGACGAGCCGACTCGCTTCTGGTCCTATGCCCTGACGTCTCTCTGCCGCGTCGCGCCGGAGGTCGGAGCCAGGGCGTTGGCGACCCTGTCGGCACCTGGTGTCGCGCCGACCGTGGTCACGTTGCCGGTGCTCCTCAACGACCTCGCGGCGAGCACGGCGGAGTACACCCTGGTGCTGGACGACGTGCATGTGCTCGGCGACCAGCAGCTCATCGAGGGGCTGGAGTTCCTCATCACCTACCTGCCGTCCTCGCTGCGCATCGTCATGGCAGGACGGGCCGATCCTCCGTTGCCGCTCGGCAGGTGGCGAGGAGGGGGTCGCATGACGGAGATCAGGGCGGAGGAGCTCGCCTTCACGGCTGCGGAGTCGGCCGCGATGGTCACCGGCGTCAGCGACGTCGAGCTCGAACCCGCTCTCGAGGAGCTCCTCTGGCGACGGACCGAGGGGTGGGCTGTCGGACTGCAGCTCGCGGCGCTCGCGGTCCGCAGCGCCGACGGCGGGACCGCCGCGCTCGCCAGCCTGCGCGGGGACGACCGGCACATCCTCGAGTACTTCGGGACCGAGGTCCTCGACCACCTCGAAAAGGCACACCGAGAACTGTTGGTCCACACCTCCGTCGTGGAGCGGCTGTCGGGTGAGCTGTGCGACGCCATGCTCGTGCGCACGAGGTCCGACCGGATCCTCGCGGACCTCGAGAGCTCCTCTCACTTCGTCGCAGCCCTGGACCAGGGTCGGCGGTGGTACCGCTGTCACGGCTTGTTCCGAGATGCGCTGCGGCGTGAGCTCGATGCGACGCATCCCGAGTCCGTGCCGATACTGCTGACCCGGGCCGCCGACTGGTTTCTGGCACAGGGGAAGGTTGACGAGGCCGTCCGGCACCTGCTCGTTGCCGGCGAAGGGGCTCGGGCGATGGACGTGTTGCGGTCGGAGCAGGCCTGGTTCTTCGAGGGAGGCACGGCAGCGGCATACCTGCAGCTGGGTGAGGAGGCCGCGTCCGCCGCTGGCGTCGCCGATGCGGAGGTGTTCGTCATGCTGGCCTACGCGGCGGTGCTCTGCGGTCGCTTCGAGCGCGTGCGTCACTGGTGCGACGCCGCGGAGCCGATGCTCGACCGGGACGCCGTCTCGATCGACGGCTGGGCCAGCGCCCGTGCGTGCCTCCTCACGATGAGTGCCGCCTACGGGCGGGCCGATGCTGAAGCGACCCCGGTGGCCCTGACCGAGGGCGGCCGGGCCGTCGAGCTCGAGACCGACCCCAAGCTGCCCGGCTACGTGCTGGCGCGTGCGGCGCTCGCGAGCGCCCACATGCGGGCCGGTCAGCACGCAGAGGCCGTGGTGCTGCTGTCCGACGCCTGGCGCCAGCCCTCCCGGGCCTTGTTGCCCACCCCTGCCCTCCTGCAGAGCGCCGGGCTGTTCGCCATCAACCTCCTCGAGATCGGGGAGGTCGAGGAGGCCGCCGCGATCTGCGACGAGGTCCGTGGACCGGCCGATGTGGTGGAGGAGTCGTGGGGCGATGCTGCTGCGGCCTCGATCACCTGGCTGAGGCTCGTCGAGGGCCGGATCGCCTTCGGCCGAGGTGACCTGGCGGCCGCCCGTGACCTTCTTCGCCGTGCCGCGGAGCTCGCCGAGGTGTGGGGGCGTCCCGTCGACCGGTCGGCGGCCCTCAGCAGCCTGGCTGCGGCGGACCTGGCCAGCGGCGACCGCGAGGCGGCCCGGCGGACGGTGGCCCGTGCGCGCGACCTCGAGGACACCGCGCAGGCCCGAGTTGGCGACCTGCGTCGGCTCGACGTGGTCGAGGGCCGGCTGGGTCGAGGAGCGGTCCGGGCGGCGAGGAGGGCAGGTCGCCTGCACGAGGACCTGACTGACCGTGAGCTGTCGATCCTGCGCGAGCTGCCCGGAGACGCGACCCAACGCGAGATCGGGGACCACCTCTTCCTGTCGGTCAACACCGTGAAGGGCTACACCAAGAGCCTCTACCGCAAGCTCGGGGCGTCATCGCGTCAGGAGGCGGTCGCGCGGGCCAGGACTCTCGGTCTCGTCTGAGGCGACGTCATCGAGCACGTGACGCGCCCGTCGGGCGCGTACCATGGCGCGCAGGGCGAAGCCCGCTAGCCCGGCCAAGGTGGCGATCGCCGCGACGGCGAACCAGTCCCCTGTCGCGGCATACAAGGTCTGCTGGCCTCGGGTGGGCACGGAGACGACCAGCGTCTGGTCCGCGCCGACGAAGTAGTCAGACTTATGCGCGAGCAGCCGGCCCTGCGAGTCGCTCGCCAAGGAGATTCCCTGACGGGTGGGTCGGACCAGCGCCAGGCCGTTCTCGACCGCGCGGAACGGCGCCTGTTGCGCGTGCCAGGGCGCAATCGTGTCCCAGTCGCTGGAGGGAACGAGGAGAATGTCGACACCTGCTGCCCCCGCCTGGCGGACCAGCGCCGGGAAAAGGTCGTCCTGGCAGATGATGGTGGCGAGCCTGCCGTACGGGGTGTCGACGGTGGGGACCACCCCAGGTCCGGCGTCGTGACCGTCGCCCGGTACCGGCTTGGACTTCTGGTAGTCCCACACGACGGATCCTCGTGGGTCCAGGAGGACGGCGTGGTTCTCGTTCACCGGCCCGTCGTGATCGTCATCCAGCATGAGCTGCACCATCATCGAGACCTGCAGATAGATCCCGTGCTCTCGGGCGAGGTCGGCGGCCCGCGCGACGACGGCGGCCTGGTCCTCCTCCAGGGTCCGCGCGGCTGCCTCGGACCAGGCGATGATGCGAGCGCCGGCCCGGGCCTCGCCCGCGGACCGGGTGAACAGCTCATCGATCACCGGCTGGAAGTGCGCGTCTCGCACGGAGGCGCGTTGCTCAGGGCTGGCGCCGCGGAGGTCCGGGGCTGAGTACGCCAGCTCGGAGAGCCGGCGGTCGGGTGCCAGCGCGGCGACGCGAACCGTGTCGCCACCGGGCGCACCGAACCCGACTCGGGCGCCGCCGAACACGAGCGCGGATGCCGTCACGACGAGGAACAGGACGACGGGCACCTTGACAGTTGACGGCTTCCAGTCCTGGTCCCAAAGGTCGTTCACCACCGGAGCCAGCCAGCTGACGAGGAAGGTGAGCCCCCAGATGCCCGTGATGGACGTCATCTGCAGGAGGGGGAGGGAGGCGTACTGCGAGTAGGCCGTGCTGCCCGCAGCACCGAACGGGTTGCCACTCGTGCCGATGAAGTCCAACGCCACGACGGCGGCAGGAAACACCAGCGTGCGAGCCAGACCGGTCAGTCGCGGTGCCACGAGCCGGTCGAGGGCGAACGGCAGGGCACCACCGATCGCGAGCCCGGCGACGAAGAGGTAGTAGCCGGCCCCCTCGGCCATCGGAAAGAAGCCACCTCGCAGACCGACGAGCAGTGCGGCGGCGATGGCGACGACGAGCACCGGAAGACCGACCACTGCGCGCTGGCTCCGGCTGAAGCGCAGCAGGAAGACGGGCGCCAACCAGGCGGTCAGCGGAACCAGCGTCTGGAGGTTGGCGAACGGTAGGAGGGCGGTGCCCACGACGAGCCAGAGCCACGGCCAGTGGCCGGACGCTCGGGCTGCGGGCGCACTCCTCCATCCACCGCTGTCCGTGTGGCCTCGCGGCTGCCCGAAGATGTTACTTCTCAGTGCGTCCATGACGATTCCTCCTCGTCGTCTCGTCACTCATCCGCGAGATCAGCAGCACCTCGACGCCGACGTCCCACAGCTGGGTGAGCAGTGCCCGAAGCTGGGCCTGGTCCCTGACGGAGCACTCGATCACCGTGCGTGCTGGTGTCGTGTGGACCCAGACGTCGTCGAACCGGTGTCGCGCCGCGGCTGGGAACCCGAGTGGTACCCGGCCGCTGACGACCACGCAGTACGTCGATGCCACGGCGGCCTCCTGTGTCCACGCCAGAGTCCCCGCTGACCGCAGGGGCGCACACCACCCGCGGCACGGAACCACCCGGGTGGTCCTGCGCCTACAGGCGTGGCGTCGTCAGGAGACGTTCACTCCATCGGCCCGGCGGGGAGGCCTCTCACTCGGCCCAGAAGCCGCGTCCGCCGAAGAGCTCCCGGTACGAGGAGCCGAAGGCCGAGGACGGGTCGCGCGAGCCGAGGTACGACCCGACCACTGCTGCCCCGAGGTCGCCGAGCTCCGGGGCGACGACGCGGCCGCCCACACGCTTGGCCATGCCGTCGACGAAGCGGGCCAGCCCGGCATCCTCGCCGAGGCGGAAGATGGTGGTCTGCGCCCCCAGCCGCGTGGCGGCATCCAGCTCACGGACGGCGAGCGCGATGGTGCGCGGGTGCGGCGGGTAGTCGAAGAACACCTCTCCGCCGGGCTCGAGGTGCGAGGTCGGCTCGCCGTCGGTGACGACGAGCAGGACCGGCTGCTCGTGCGGATGCCGGCGGAAGTGACGGTTCGCGAGGAGCAGGGCGTGGTGGAGGTTGGTCCCCTTCTCCCACCTCGCGTCGAGCCCCGTGAGCTCCTCGACCTGGATCACCTGCGCGTGCCGGCCGAACCCGATGAGCTGGAGGTGGTCGCCGCGGAAGCGGGTGGACACGAGCTGGTGCAGGGCGAGGGCGGTGCGCTTCATCGGCACCCACCTGCCGTCCATCGCCATGGAGAACGAGGTGTCGACGAGGAGGGCCACGCAGGCCCGGGTCCGAGCCTCGGTCTCGGTCACCTCGACGTCGCGGATGTCGAGCCGGATGCCGGTGCGCCCGTCGGCGTCGCCCCCGGCCGTGCGGGTCAGGGCATTGGTCATCGTGCGCGTCACGTCCCAGGGCTCGGTGTCGCCGAACTCCCACGGGCGGCTCGCCCCGCTCTGCTCCCCGGCGGCTCCGGCCGCCCGCATGTCGCGCGCTCCCGGCCGGGCCGACAGCCGCCCCGCCACGTCGCGCAGCAGCGACCGGCCCAGCTCACGCATGGCCCGGGGCGAGAGTCGCAGCGTGCCGTCCGTGGCCCGGGTGAGGTAGCCGCTGTCGCGCAACGCCTTCTCGAGTGCGGACAGGGCGCGTGCCTCGACCGCGGCCTCCTCGCCGAGCTGGCGGGCGAGGGCGTCGAGGTCGACATCGTCCATCCGGGCTCCCGGGTGCGCCTGGGCGAGCTGTTCGGAGAGTCCGTCGAGCTCGGCGAGGTCCTGGAGGACCCCGGTGCCGTCACCCAGACCCAGCCCCTGTTGGCCGCTGAACTGCTCCGACCCGTCCCAGTCCTCGCCCGGACGCAGGGACTGGAGGGTCTCGTCGAGCTGCGCGAGCTGCTCCATGAGACTCGTGGAGCCGAAGGCCTGCTGGGAGAGTGCGGCCAGCTCGGCGCGCTGCTCCGCCGTCATCGAGGCGAGCATCCGCTGGGCGGCGGCGGCCCGGGCAGCGAGGGCGTCGACGAGCTCCTCGACCGTCTCGGGGCGTTCGGGGAAGAAGTCTCCGTGCCGCTCCATGAAGTCGCGGAACTGCTCGGTGGTGTCGTCGCCCCGGGCATGGGCGGCGAGCAGGTCGTTGAGGTCCCGGAGCATCTCCTCGATCTGCGCGCGGTCCTCGTCCGTCGCGTTCTCGAGGGCCTGCTTCATGCCGGCGAACCGCTGGTCCAGCAGCTCACGACCGAGGAGGTCCTTGATCTGCTCGTACTTCTCGCGGGCCTCGCCGCTGCGCCAGTCGTAGTCGGCGAGCTCGGTGACGGCCGCCGCCGGTGACGGTGGCAGGCCCTCGATCCGCATCTCGGCGAAGCGCGCGTCGTCGTCGAGGTCGCGCGCGAGCTGCTTGCGCTCGGCGAGCACCGCCTCGTCGAGGAGCCGCCGCACCTCGTCGAGGGTGCCGCCGAGGGAGTGCTTCTGGAGCATCTCCCGGCGACGAGCGGCCACCTGCCGGGCGAGGTCGTCGAGCCCGGTGCGCGAGGTCGACCCGCGGCGGAGCAGCTCGCGCATCGCGCGCTCGGGTGAGGCGCCGGCCATGACGTCCTCACCGATGGCGTCGAGGGCCTCGCGCAGGTCGACCGGCGGCGCGAGCGGGTCCGGCCCCCCGGCATACCGGGCGTAGCGGGACCTTCGACCGGTGCCGCTCACCCGTAGACCGTCTCCCCGTCGGCGCTGTCCTTGGCGATCCGGCGCGCGAGGTAGAGCCCCTCGAGCGCCAGCTCGACGGCGCTCGCCCGCTCCCCGTCGGTTCTCGCGCCCACCCGGTCGCACACCTCGTCGTAGAGCGCGGACTCCCCGAGCACGGGGAGGCCGTCGAGGAGCTCGCGGGCGGTGACCCGCTCACCCGTCGTGACGAGCGCACCGTCCTCGATGGCACCGACGAGCAGCCCGAGGTCGATGCCGCCGAGGTGGTGGCGCACCGTCTCGGCGGTCGCCGTCCGCAGCAGGTGGCTGAGCACCTCACGCTCGCGGCCCTCCTCACCGGACTCGAACTCCACCTTGCCGCGCAGCACGTCGAGGGCGGCATCAAGGTCGACGATGCGGGCGACGGCCTGCGCCTCCCCACGGGCGGTCGCTCGGTGGAGCGCGGCGGCGGCCACGGTCTCGGTGGCGGCGATGGCGAACCGTGCGGAGACGCCCGAGCGCTGGTCGACGGCGGGGGACGTGCGCAGGGCCCGGGTGAAGCGCGCCACGATCTCGACGAGGGCCTCCGGCACGGTGGCGACGAGCCGCGCCTCCTGGCGGATCACCGCCAGCTCGTCGGAGAGGTCACGCGGGTAGTGCGTGCGGATCTCCGCGCCGAACCGGTCCTTGAGGGGGGTGATGATCCGTCCGCGGTTCGTGTAGTCCTCGGGGTTCGCGCTGGCGACGACGAGGACGTCGAGGGGGAGGCGAAGGACGTAGCCACGGATCTGGATGTCCCGCTCCTCCATGACGTTGAGCATGGCCACCTGGATGCGCTCGGCGAGGTCGGGGAGCTCGTTGATCGCGACGATGCCGCGGTGGCTGCGCGGGATGAGCCCGAAGTGGATCGTCTCGGGGTCACCGAGCCGCCGACCCTCGGCCACCCGCATCGGGTCCACGTCACCGATGAGGTCGGCGACGCTCGTGTCCGGGGTGGCGAGCTTCTCGGCATACCGCTCCGAGCGGTGCCGCCAGTCGACGGGCAGGGCGTCGCCCAGCTCGGCGGCCCGGCGCCGCGACTCCACGGTGATGGGCTCGAACGGGTGCTCCCCGAGCTCGGAGCCGGCGAGCACCGGCGACCACTCGTCGAGCAGGCCCACGAGGCTCCGCAGGAGCCGGGTCTTCCCCTGCCCCCGCTCACCGAGGAGGACGACGTCGTGGCCCGCGAGCAGGGCCCGCTCGAGCTGGGGGATGACGCTGGAGGCGAAGCCGTGCAGTCCCGGCCAGGGGTCCCGTCCCGCCGCCAGTGCGGCGAGGAGGTTGTCGCGGATCTCCGCGTGGACCGAGCGGGCGACCTCACCGGTGGCGCGCAGCTCCCCGACGGTGCTCGGGGCCGGACGCTCGGTCGTGAGGAAGGCTCGCTCATCGCCTCACGCTACGTCAGGATGCCGTGCGGCGGCAGCCCCTCGATCGGCCGTCGAACGACATGCCCCAGCCACGGTTCCTCCGTGTGTGATCCGTCGTCCAGTCTTCCGCCCGTGGTCGCGCCTGCCCGGCCCGGTGTTCGAGGGTCAGGCGGGTGTCGGAATCGACCTGTCCGACGTTGCCTGCGAGACGGCATCCTCGATCGTCAGCAAGGCTCCCCGTGCGAGGGCGCCGATCCAGGCCTGCTCGGGGACCGATCGCCGGGCGGGGTCGATGAAGCGGTCGAGGTGCTGCTGATCCGGTTCGGGACGGGGGAGGCCCGCGAGCTTCCGCTGCTTCTCGGCCGCGCCCAGCAGGGTGGCCGCCTGCTCGGCGTGTCCCAGCCCGGCCCAGATCGCTGCGGAGGTGTCGATCACGTCGATCGAGAACTCGATGTCGCCGAGGGCTATCGCGTCCGCTGCCACGTCAAGCAGTACTTCGTGCGCGGGCCCGGGCCCCTCGGAGTGGAGCAGGGCCACCACGAGGTTGCACTGGTTGATCGCGACCCCCCAGGGGTCGTCGAGCGCCCTGTCCGCGGCGATCGCCGTGCGTGCGGCCTCGACCGCCGCTGCGAAGTCCTCGAGGTCCATGTGGATGTGGACGACGTTGCTCAGCGCAGTCGCTTCCCGATGGCGATCGCCGATCTGTCGGGCGATGGACAGGCTGCGCTCGATGAGGACGCGCGCCTGGTTCACGTCACCGGCTTCGCGCCGGGCGATGCCCAGGCCGTTGGACTCCCGGGCCTCCCGGTGCAGATCACCGAGGCGATGCGCCATGGCCAGGGCCCGCTCGAGGGCCTCGCTGCCGGCAGTGAGATCCAGCTGCTGCACCGCGAGGACGCCCTCGCCGTGCAGCGCGTCCACGACCTGTGGACTATCGGGCACGTCGTCGCTGGCAAGCAGACGCAGCGCACGATCGTGCCAGCCCCGTCCCTCTGCGATGTACCCGAAGCGGTACCAGTAGGAGTTCATGGGCTCCAGCAGTGCGTAGCCGCACTCGGCGCGCTCGCTGGCCGGTGCCACGGTCGAGGCGAGGCACCAGTCGAGCGCCGCGCGGATGTCCTCTTCCACTGCCTTCATGCGGTCCAGCGCACTCATCTGCCGGGGCCCGTTCAGCAGTCCACTGATCTCTGCAGCCACCTGCACGTACCA
>CAWBEJ010000016.1:0-206863 GCA_963787805.1 uncultured Actinomycetota bacterium
TCTCGACGATGACCACCTCGACGCCGCCACACTCGGGACAGCGCAGGACCATCCCGGGACAGCGGAGGTAGACCCTCGTCTGCGCGATGGCGTGGCTGCTGCCGCAGCCTGCGCACTCCAGTGACCCTTCGGACAGGTCCGTGCCGAGCGCCAGGGAGAACGCGCCGAGGACGGCGTTCCCGTCGACGTAGTGATTCATGTCAGACCACCTGTCTGCTTCCTGTCCGAGAGGGTGTGGATGTGGCCGGATGCCGTGCGTGGCAGGTGCGTTGGCCGCCGGAGCGTCGGGTCGTGGGTCAGCCGAAGCGCTCGGCGCGGATGGACCGGGGGTCGAGACCCGCGCCCTCGAGGAGGTGGATCATCGCCTCGACGAACGTCGTCGGGCCGCACACGAAGACACCCGGGTCGGCCCCCTTCCCGCCGCACGCCGTCACCGCCTCGGTGACCGTGGTGGGATCCACCCGACCCGCCCGGAGGGTGAGCGGCCCCAGCGGCGTCCCCGCGCGATCCTCGTCGCGGGGCACGTCGGCGCGGGAGAGGTGGACCGTCGCCGACATGTCCCCCCCGGCCACCCGCTCGGCGAGCTCCACGGCATACAGCAGGCGTGCCGGTGCGGTCACCGAGGCGACGACGACGACCGGCGACCTGCGGTCTGCCGCACGCCACATCGCGCGCAGGGGCGCCAGCCCGGACCCGCCACCGACGAGGAGCAGCGGCCGGCGGGCGCCGGTCCAGACGAAGTACCCACCGATCGGGCCTCGCAGCTCGACGGTCTCACCGACGGTGATGTCGCGCACGAGGTAGGACGAGACCTCGCCACCGGGGACCTCCTGCACCGTCAGGGCAGCCCGCTCGCCGGGCCCGGATGCCAGCGAGTAGCTGCGGGTCGCCTGGTAGCCGTCGGGCGCCGTCAGCCGGACGTCCACGTGCTGGCCCGCCACGTGGCCGGGCCAGCCGGGGACGTCGAGGACCAGGGTGTGGGCGTCCGGGGTCTCCTCGACGACGACGGCAACGGTGGCCTCCCGCCAGGCGAGCTGGAGGAGCGGCGCGACGCGGGGCACCGGGGACCGAGCCCCTGCCTCCGTCGGCCACTCAGTCACCGTGGTAGCGCTGCTCGAGGAACGGGTCGCCATGGTTGTGGTAGCCGGCCGCCTCCCAGAAACCGGGGGTGTCCTCCTCGGCGAGGTCGATCCGGTTGACCCACTTGGCGCTCTTCCACAGATAGAGGTGTGGCACGAGCAGCCGAGCCGGACCGCCGTGCTCCGGCTCGAGGGGCTCGCCCTCGAACTCCACCGCGATCATGGCATCGCGCCCGACGAGGTCCTCGAGCGACAGGTTCGTCGTGTAGCCGCCCTGGCTGGTCACCAGCGCGTAGGGCAGGTCGTCGACCCCCACGACGTCGAACAGCGTGGAGACCCGCACCCCACGCCACGTGGTGCCGAGCTTCGACCAGTGCGTGACGCAGTGGATGTCGGTCGTGAGGGTCTCGAGGCCGAAGGCGTGCAGCCCGTCCCAGTCGAACGTTCCGGTCGACGTCCCGTCGGTGATCGTCAGCTGCCACTCGTCGCGGCTCACCTCCTCCGTGGGCCCCGCCGTGAGCACCGGGAAGTCCCTCGTGAGGTACTGCCCGGGCGGCATGCGGTCGTCGTGCTCTCGCGGCCGTCCGAGGAAACCCGCCATGGCGACTGCTCCTTCCACCGGCCGACCGTGCGGCGGACGAGGGTGGCCGTGCACCGCGGGCTGCGACGACGGACCGCAGCCTGTGCCGACCCTAGCGCCGCTGCCCGCACACGGCCGTGACGTAGCCTCGAGGGGTGCTGAGGACCGCCGTGCGACCGAGGCTCCTCGGCCTGCTCGGGCTCGTGCTCGTCGTGGGTGCGTGCTTCGTCTGGCTGGGTCGCTGGCAGCTCGGTGTCGCGGAGAGCACGGCACACAAGGAGGCCGTGGAGCAGGCCCGCGCCCAGCTCCCGGCCGAGCTCACCTCGGTGCTCCAGCCGCACGCCCCCTTCCGTGAGGACCTCTCGTCGCGCCCGGTGACGGCCAGCGGGCGGTATGCCGCCTCTGGCCAGCTCCTCGTCCCCGACCGGCGGCTCGACGGGACCACCGGCCTCTGGGTTCTCACGCCCTTCGTCGTCGACGGCAGCGGCGCGACCCTCCCCGTGGTTCGTGGCTTCGTCGAGGACGAGGAGGATGCCGGGCCGCCGCCCGAGGGTTCCCTGCGGATCGCTGGTGGTGTCGCCCCCGGGGAGTCACCGGAGGACCGGCCCGTGACGGAGGGCCAGATCGGCTCGGTCGACCTGTCGCTGCTCGTCAACACCTGGCCGGGAGACCTGTACAACGCGTTCCTCTTCCTCGAGTCCGAGACGCCGGCCACCGGTCCGCAGCTGACGAAGGTGCCCACGCCGCTGGGCGAGACGGGCATCCGCTGGCGCAACGCGGCATACGCCCTGCAGTGGTGGGTCTTCGCGGCCTTCGCGCTCTGGCTCTGGGTCCGGATGGTGCGCGACGAGGCCCGCCGGGAGGCCGGCGCGGACGCCGGGGTTCCCGCGGGGAACAATGGGTCGCGTGACGACGCCTGAACCGCACAGCTCGCCCCCCGCCGCGCCGGCCACGGACGGGTCCGTCGGGAGGGTGGACGACGTCGACGGCACCCGGTCCCGCCTCACCTTCTTCAAGGTCATGGCGTTCGTCGTGGGCGTCGGCCTGCTCGTGCTCGTCGTCGAGATGGTGCTCTCGTACGGCTTCGGCATGAAGGGCGAGGAGAACCCGCTCCACTGGTGGCCCCAGCCGCACGGCTTCATCTACCTGCTCTACCTCGTGGCGACGGCGCTGCTGGGCTTCAAGGTGGGCTGGTCGCTGACGAAGATGGTGCTCGTCATGCTGGCCGGCTGCGTGCCCTTCCTCTCGTTCTGGGTGGAGCGGAAGATCGCCGGTGAGGTCGAGCTCGGGCTGGCGGGCGCCCGCCAGTAGCCTTGGCCGGGTGAGCGACGCCCCCAGCCCGGACTCCGGTATGCCGCACACCGAGGCGGCCGACCACGTCGTCGTCGAGGGGGGCGAGCCGATCCGCCTCGCCGACCGGCCGGTGCTCGTCGTCGACTTCGGAGCCCAGTACGCACAGCTCATCGCCCGACGGGTCCGCGAGGCCAACTGCTTCAGCGAGGTCGTCCCGCACTCGATGCCGGTGGCCGACATGCTCGCCAAGGAGCCGGCTGCGCTGATCCTCTCCGGCGGGCCGTCCTCGGTCTACGAGGAGGGTGCTCCCTCCCTGGACCCGGCGCTCCTCGACGCCGGGGTCCCCGTGTTCGGCATGTGCTACGGCTTCCAGGCCATGGCGCAGGCACTCGGGGGCACCGTCGAGAAGACCGGCCTCTCGGAGTTCGGCGCCACCCCGGCCGAGGTGCTCGACACGTCGTCGACGCTCTTCAACGGCCAGCCGTCGGAGCAGTCGGTGTGGATGAGCCACGGGGACTCGGTGTCCGAGGCACCGGAGGGGATGACGGTCACCGCGACGACGTCCGGTGCCCCGGTCGCCGGTTTCGAGGACGACGGACGCCGGCTGTACGGCGTCCAGTGGCACCCCGAGGTCCTGCACTCCACCTTCGGCCAGCAGGTGCTCGAGAACTTCCTCATCCGCGGGGCCGGCCTGTCAGGACAGTGGACCGCGGCCAACGTCGTCGAGGACCTCGTCGCGAGCATCCGGGCGCAGGTCGGCGACGCCCGCGTCATCTGCGGCCTCTCCGGCGGGGTGGACTCCTCGGTCGCCGCCGCTCTCGTGCAGAAGGCGGTCGGTGACCAGCTGACGTGTGTCTTCGTCGACCACGGCCTGATGCGGTCGGGGGAGGCGGAGCAGGTGGAGACGGACTTCGTGGCCGCGACGGGCGTCGACCTCGTGGTGGTCGACGCCAGGGAGAGGTTTCTCGACGCTCTGGCCGGGGTGTCCGACCCCGAGGAGAAGCGCAAGATCATCGGCCGTGAGTTCATCCGGGTCTTCGAGCAGGCCGCCCGGGACGTCGTGGGGTCACACGAGGTGGCTGGAGACCACCCCGTCGAGTTCCTCGTCCAGGGAACGCTCTACCCGGACGTCGTGGAGTCGGGCGGCGGGACTGGGACGGCGAACATCAAGTCACACCACAACGTCGGCGGCCTGCCCGACGACCTGCAGTTCAAGCTCGTCGAGCCGTTGCGGCTCCTCTTCAAGGACGAGGTTCGCCAGGTCGGCCTGGAGCTCGGTGTCCCGGAGGGCATCGTGTGGCGCCAGCCGTTCCCCGGCCCCGGCCTCGGCATCCGGATCGTCGGCGAGGTGACGGGCGAGCGACTCGACGTGCTGCGGGCCGCGGACGCCATTGCCCGGGAGGAGCTGACGGCCGCCGGTCTCGACCGCGAGATCTGGCAGTGCCCCGTGGTGCTGCTGGCCGACGTCCGTTCGGTGGGCGTCCAGGGCGACGGTCGCACCTACGGCCACCCCGTCGTCCTGCGTCCGGTCTCGTCGGAGGACGCCATGACGGCGGACTGGGCCCGAGTGCCCTACGAGGTGCTCGCGAGGATCTCCACGCGCATCACGAACGAGGTGCGCGAGGTCAACCGGGTGGTGCTCGACGTGACGAGCAAGCCGCCGGGCACCATCGAGTGGGAGTGAGGCGCCGGCACCCACGGGATCCATGACCTCCGGCGCCCGGACCCCGGGCGACCCGCCGGAAGGACGTGGGAGCGGCTGGGAGGCGATGCTCACGCGGGCTTGCGCCAGACGGAGACGTGGCTCTCGCTGTCGTCGGTGAAGGGGCCGCCGAGCCAGTCCGCCGACCGGCGCTCCAGCTCAAGACCCGCCAGCTGCGCCATGAGGTCACACTCGGCCGGCCAGACGTACCGGAAGTGGCTGGCCCCATACGTGATCACCCCGTCCGCGCCGCGCCGGTAGTGGTGGGACGTGCCCTGTTGGGTCGTCATGTCGTAGGTGTCGAAGCCGACGTGACGGCGGCCCACGTGGAACGGGACGGCCGCCTGACCGGGCGGAAAGCGGCGGATGCCCGGGACCCACAGCTCGAGAACGAAGTGTCCGCCCGGCTCGAGGTGCCGAGCGGCGTTGCGGAAGCACGACACCTGCTCGGACTGGGTGCGCAGGTTCCCGAGACCGTTCCAGACGAGGTAGACGAGCGAGAACCGCCCCGCTGCCGTTGCCCTCGCCATGTCACCCACGACCACGGGGATGTCCGCCCGCTTCTCGTGCAGTCGCTGGACCATCGGGCGCGAGAGGTCGATGCCGCTCACCGGAACGCCACGTTCGGCGAGAGGGATGGCGACCCGGCCGGTCCCGACCGCGAGCTCCAGCGCCGCGCCGTTGCCGGCGAGCCCGGCCAGACAGTCGACCGCGGGGTCGAGGACAGCCGGGGCGAACATGAAGCGCGAGTCCTCGTCGTACCGGGCGGCCGTCTGCGCGTCCCACACGTCACTGCTGGTCATCCCTGCAGCCTCGCCGATGCAGACGGCATCGAGCCACCGCGTTTCCGTGGTGGTGGAGGCCCTGCGCCGGAACGGCGAGAGGATCCGGTGTCGAAGCGCAGGCTCGCAGGAGAGGAAGGTCCTACCGTCTGCGTATGCCCGCCATCCACCCCCCGCTCGCGGTGCTGCACGCCTTCGGGGTGGGCGACATCCCGGCTCGGCCGCTGCCAGGTGGCCGAGGGACGACATGGGTCGCCGGGGACGTGGTGATGAAGCCGGGAGGCGGCCCCGTGCACGAGTGGTTGGCCACTGCGATGGCCGACGTGGTGTCCGACGGCTTCCGGCTGGCGCCGCCTCTCCCCACGAGCGACGGCGAATGGGTGTGCGAGGGCTGGGTGGCGTGGCGCCGGCTCGATGGTGCCCACCCGGATCTGTCGATGACCTCGTCGTGCGCGGAGGTCATCGAGGCCGGCCGGGCGTTCCACCGGGCGGTCGCGCACCTGGCCCGCCCCGACTGCGTCGACGCACGCACGGACTGGTGGGCACTCGCGGACCGAGCGGCATGGGGAGAGCGCAGTGTCCGCATCGTGCCGGAGTTCGCCGATGTCCTGCCTCGGCTGCACGCGGGCCTCACACCGCTGGGTCGCCCGCAGGTCGTCCACGGAGACCTGACGACCAACGTGCTCGTCGCGCCGGGGTTCCCGCCGGCAGTTCTCGACATCTCGCCCTACTGGCGGCCGACCCCGTACGCAGAAGGGATCGTGCTCGCCGACGCACTCTGCTGGCACGATGCTCCGGCGGAGGTCCTGGAGCTGTCCCGGGTGTCGGTCGGGGCAGTGGCCCGCGCCCTGCTGTTCAGGATGGCGACGACCACCGAACGCGTCACCTCGCGAGCCAGCGGTATCGACGTGCAGGACGAAGCGCGTCGGTACTCCCTCGCCGCCACAGCCATCGGTCTCTGACGGGGCACTACCGCCACGGGGCTGCCGGGCCCAGAATCGGTCAGGGAGGAGGTGGCTCGATGTTCGTCTACGGTCAGCTGCCGGACGTGGTGTCACGCGAGGAGTGGTTCGTCGCCCGCAGGGAGCTCCTGGCCAAGGAGAAGGAGCTGACCCGGGCCCGCGACAGGCTCAATGCCGACCGTCGCCGGTTGCCGATGGTCCGGATCGACAAGCCCTACACGTTCGAGGGACCGGATGGCACCGTCAGCCTCCTCGACCTGTTCGAGGACCGGCCGCAGCTGGTCATGCACCACTTCATGTTCGGTCCCGACTGGGACCAGGGGTGCGCCAGCTGCTCGTCCGCCGCCGACGGCATCGGCAGGCTGAGGCAGCTGCACGTGCGCAACACCACGCTCGTGGCCGTGTCCCGCGCGCCCTACGAGAAGCTGCACGCGTTCCGCGAGCGGATGGGATGGACGTTCCCGTGGTACTCGTCGTACGGCAGCGACTTCAACTATGACTTCCACGCGACCCTCGACGACCGGGTGGCACCTGTGCTGCTCCACTTCCGCACCGAGAGCGAGCTCGCGGAGTCCGGAACGCCGTGGACGGGGGGACCCTGGTCCGAGGACATGAACGGTTCGGAGCTCCCCGGCATCAGTGCGTTCCTGCGAGTCGGCGACGAGGTCTTCCACACCTACTCCACCTTCGGGCGAGGGATCGAGGACTTCCACAACGGCTACGCCTACCTCGACCTGACCGCGCTCGGCCGCCAGGAGGAGTGGGAGGAGCCCCGAGGACGCGCCGTCCCGCTGGGACTGCAGGTCGGTGGCCCGGCCATGCGGCTGCCCGACGAGTACGACGCCTGAGAGGAGCTCCGTCCACAGTGGTGGTGTTCGCCGATCGACGTCCTCCAGCCGCTGGGGGCCACGGTTGGAGCATGGCTCGACCCCGTGACCATCGACGAGGACGTCCGCAGCGGCCACGAGGGATGCTGCTGTCGTCGCCGAGGGCGGCATGGCAGGCTGGCCCCGGCATACCCATCGGTAACCGAGGACGGCGACCATGCAGAGCACCACGACCACGGTCACGGCGAGCGACGGCACGCCGCTGCACACCCAGCGCTGGCTCCCCGACGGACCCCCGAAGGCCGTCGTCCAGATCGCGCACGGGTTGGGGGAGCACTCGGCCCGCTACGCCCGGCTGGCCCAGGCGCTCACGGATGACGGGTATGCCGTCTACGCCACCGACCACCGCGGCCACGGCCGCACCGCGGCCGAGGCGGACCACGGCTTCTTCGCGGACAAGGGCGGCTGGGAGCTCGTCGTCGGCGACCTCCGGTCGGTCACCCGGATCGCCCAGGAGGAGCACCCGGGCCTGCCCGTCTTCCTCCTCGGGCACTCGATGGGCTCGTACCTGGCCCGCAGCTACGCCATCGAGGACGGCCGGGACCTTGCCGGACTCGTGCTCTCCGCCACGGGTGGGGACCCCGGCTGGCTGGGCAAGCTCGGCCCGCTCCTCGCCCTGACGGAAGCGCGCCTGCGTGGCCGGCGCCATGTCAGCTCCCTGCTCCAGAATCTCCTCAACGGGCCCTACAACGCGGCGTTCAAGCCGAACCGGACGGACTACGACTGGCTGTCGCGCGACGAGGCAGAGGTCGACAAGTACATCGCCGACGAACTGTGTGGCCGAACGGCGACCTCGGGGTTCTTCATTGACCTGGCTGCCGGGGTCAGCTACAGCAACGACCGGCGCCACGTGGCCCGCGTGCGTCGTGACCTCCCCATCCTCATCCTCTCCGGCGACAAGGACCCCTCCGGTCACAATGGCAAGGGCCCCCGTGCCGTGGCCGAGCAGTTCCGCTCGGTGGGGGTCGAGGAGGTCACCTGCACGCTCTACCCCGGCGCGCGGCACGAGATCTTCAACGAGACCAACCGCGACGAGGTGACGGCGGACCTCATCCGCTGGCTCGACGCGCACCTGCCCGCCTGAGGAGGCGACGCGGGGCGGAATCGGACCGGCACCGCATCCGTGGCAGGCTTGGACGTCGGCATCCGGAGCGGATGGCGGCAGCACCTCCCCCGAGGACGTTAGGACGTCTCCACGCATGTGCGGCATCGCCGGCTACCACGGTCTCTCCGCCGACACGGCGCTCCTGGAGCGCATGAACGACTGCATCAGGCACCGCGGCCCGGACGGTGAGGGAGTGCTGACCGACGGGTTCTGCGGCCTGGCCCACCGGCGTCTGTCGATCATCGACGTGGCGCACGGACAGCAGCCGATGGAGACCGCCGACGGCCGTTTCGTCCTCATCTACAACGGCGAGGTCTACAACTACCTCGACCTCCGTCGCGAGCTCGAGGGCCTCGGCCGCACCTTTCGGACCGACTCCGACACCGAGGTCGTGCTCGAGGCCTTCGCCGAGTGGGGGCCGAGCTCCTTCGACCGGTTGAACGGGATGTTCGGTCTGGCGTTCTGGGACCGGCAGGAGCAGCGGCTCACCCTCGCCCGTGACCACTTCGGCATCAAGCCGCTCTACGTCGCCCGCGTCGCCGCTCCCGGCGGCACCGTCGACGGGATGCCGCCGGCCGACGTTCTCCTCTTCGCGAGCGAGATCACCCCGATCCTGCAGAGCGGCCTCTACGAGAAGAGGGTCAACGACCGGTCCGTCTATCGCTACCTGCGCTTCCGCGCGCACGAGGACGGCACCGAGACGTTCTTCGACGGCATCGAGCGGCTGGCCCCGGGCGAGATGCTCACCGTCGACGCGACCGGCATCCAGCGGCGGATGTTCACCCGACTGAAGGACGAGCTGCTCGAGCTGGCCGCGGAGCAGCGGCCCTACGACGACGCCGCGGCGGCGGAGTACAAGCGCCTGCTCGTCGAGTCGGTGCGCCTGCGGCTGCAGTCCGAGGTACCCGTCGGCACGTCGCTGTCAGGCGGTCTGGACTCGAGCGCGGTCGCGGTCATCATCAACCAGCTCCTGGGCGAGGGAGAGGAGGTGTCCACGCGCTCCGTCGGCACCCGGCAGAACACGTTCTCGGCCGTCTTCCCCGGCTCGATCAACGACGAGGAGCGCTACGTCGACGAGGTGCTCCAGATCTGCACCGGGCACGTCGACGCGCACAAGGTCCTCCCGACGGCCGACGAGTTCAAGGCCGACCTCCTCGAGTTCGTCCGGACGCAGGAGGAGCCGCTCATCTCCTCCGGCCCGTATGCGCAGTACCAGGTGATGCGGGAGGCGACGAAGCACGTCACCGTCCTCCTCGACGGCCAGGGCGCCGACGAGATGATGGCCGGCTACATCCCGTACTACTTCGTCTACCTGCGCCAGCTCCGGGCCCGCGGCGCGACCGTCGCCGCGGCCGAGCTGGCGAGGAGCCTCGACGTCCTCTACCGGCTCGGTCGGTTCAAGCTCAAGGCGAAGCTCACGTTCAAGAAGGCGGTCCCGGTCACGCAGCTCCTCTCCGCCGACTTCCTCGCCGCGCACCGCGACGAGCGCTTCGAGGTCGAGCAGTCGAACCTCAAGAAGCGCCTCGTCCAGGACCTCTTCCACAACTCGCTGCCCAGCCTGCTCCGGTACGAGGACAAGAACACGATGCACTTCTCCCTCGAGGGTCGCGTGCCGTTCCTCGACAAGGAGGTCGTCAAGTACGTCTTCGGGCTCTCCGACGAGGCGATCATCAAGGACGGCTGGAACAAGCGGGTCCTCCGTGACGCCACTCGTGGCCTTCTGCCGGAGTCGATCAACCGCCGGCGCAACAAGATCGGGTTCACCACTCCTCAGGGCGAGTGGTTCATGAGGCTCAAGAACCACTTCTACTCGATCTTCCTCAGCGAGTCGTTCGCCAACCGGCCGTACGTCAACCAGACCGAGGTGCTCCACGCGTTCGAGGGCTGGATCAAGGGCACCACGGACATCGACACGATGACCTTCTGGCGCCTGCTCAACCTCGAGCTGTGGATGCGCGAGTTCATCGACGCGCGGGAGCCCGAGGGGGAGGCCGCCCACGTGGACCAGGAGCCGCGCGTCAAGACGGACTTCGAGCCCAACGAGGGACGGGCCCTCGACATCGTCACGCAGCGGGGTGAGTCGGTGCGCCGCTACCCCCTCCGTACCGCGCTCTTCACCAGGGACGACGACCTCGACGCCCGCGTGCTCGAGCACGTCGACGCGTTCTTCGCCGCCCTTCCCGAGGCTGGACCTGACCACGCCGAGACCACCCGCGGCACGTGGTGGTTCTTCATCTCGGAGAAGGTCGTCGCGATCACCCAGGGCCGGTCCTACTTCGTGTGGGACATCAAGGTCGGCCGCCCGGCGCGCGTCCTGTCCCGCTACGTCACCCGCACCCCCGCGGGGATCGGACTCGGCAGCCCGTTCACGATGCAGCTGGCCATCCAGGAGGCCGGCCTGCCGCGCGTCCTGTATGCCGCTGCCGGCGGTGCCATCGGCAAGCTCAGGGGCCGCAGGGGGACGTTCTACGAGCTCGTCGGCAACGACATCAGTGCGATCGACGGCCCGACCGAGTACTCGGCATACCCCTCCAACGTCTCGGCGAAGCTCGCGCCCAAGGACCCGGATGCCGTCGCGGCTCGGCTCAGCGCGGCGATCCGGGAGCGGGTGCCGGAGCCCTGGCGGTCCACCTTCGCGGGCACCGTCGTCATGGACGCGAACGACATCGGCCGCAACGTCCTGGGCAGCGACGTCCCGGGGGACGACGAGCGCTTCGAGGAGATGTTCGCCGACAACCCGCTCGGCCAGGGCAACCAGCAGACTCCGATGGCCCTGGTCTTCCTCCGCCCCTGAGCGGTGGTCCTGGATCGCCGTGCCCCCGACGTCGCCTGTCAATGGGCGGCGCGCAGGAAGGCCGGCTCCTCGCCCTCGGCGGGAGGCTGGACCTTCGGGCTGACCGTCCACAGCAGCCAGCCGAGCCCGCCCAACGGCACCTCCATGAGGTGGGTGAAGATCGAGAAGAGCACGACACCGGCGGTGGCCCCGGCCGGGTCTGCGCCCCAGCCGACGAGCACCGCGGCCGTGGCCGTCTCGGTGAGGCCCATCCCACCTGGGGTGATGCCGACCGCCGTGAGCAGCCGCCCGATCGCGAAGGCGGCGAACAGGAGGTTGAGGGGCAGCGTCACTCCGGTCTCACGCATGATGAGCGCGAACAGGGCGAAGTAGGCGCCGAAGTACCCCACGATGCCGAGCGTCATCGACAGCCAGCCGGTTCCCACCACGTCGATGATCCGGGCCCGCAGGTCCGTGACGAGCTCCTGGATGCTCATCGGCGGGGTGACCCGGCCCGCCCCCGCCGGCTCGGAGCCGGTCGAGTCCTTCACCAGGGCGGCGGCCGCTGCTGCCGCCTTCGCCTTGAGCTTCGCGGCGCGCCGCCGTCGCAGCAGCGGCCCCAGCACCCGGTCGAGGCCACGCCCGATCGCCTGCGCCGCCCGTTCGCTGACCATGATGGCGACCAGCGCTCCAAGGATCCCCAGGCCGGTGAGCATGCCGGCCACGGCGAGCTCGGTGAGCGTCGGCGGCAGGGTGACGCCGCCGAACCACAGGGCAGCGATGGCGACGACCGGCAGGGCGATGCGGGCCAGCACGTTCCAGACGCCCGTGACGATGACCGACGTCGACGTCGCGCGACGCGAGAAGCCCCACGACCGGCAGATCGCGTACGTCGCAGCGAGGCCGACCGCCCCGCCACCGGGAAGCAGGTTCGACACCGACGAGCCGCAGAGGTTGACGATGAGCGCCTTGCCGTGGGACAACCCGTGCAGTGATCCGGTGAAGGTGAAGGTGTAGCTGTAGAGCCCGAGCAGCATCAGCGCCTGGAAGGCCAGGGCGTGGCTGAGCGGGATGGTGCGGATGACCTCCCAGATGTCGGCCCATGACGTCTTCGCGAAGTAGGGAAGCCCCCAGATGAGCAGCGCGGCGGCCAGCCCGAGACCGACGACGAGCTGCAGCACCTGCCGGGTTCGCGCGCTCATCACTGCCCCTCGAAGATGTCGGTGCGCACCGGTCCGCCCGGCGCCAGCGCGGGGTCGCGGAACCACTCGCGCCCGAACACGAGGTCGAAGAGGGGGCGTGGGATGCGCAGGAACGCCTGGAGGGTCCGGTCCCCGGTCTGGCCGCCCTGCCCGACGGATGCCGCGCCACCTCCGGTCGTCTGGGACGCGTGCGCCTGCATCGAGGCGCGCTTGGCCGCCACGTGCCGCCGGACGTCGATCCGGTGGGTGACCTCGGCGCGCGAGGAGAAGGCGCGCTCGAACGACGCCGGGTCGAACTCCTCGGGAAAGCGGTAGACCTTGCCGACCAGGCGCACCGCCCGCACGATCGTGTCGCGCGGCACCGTGGCCTCGAGCACGCGGGGAGTACCGGCCAGGCTGGCCGCGAGGGAGCCGACCTCGTGCACGCGGACGTGGTCGCGGTGGCCGTACCCGCCGTTGGCGTCGTAGCTGAGGAGGAGGTCCGCACGCTCGGTGCTCAGCACGGCGGCCAGCCGTTCCGCGGCCTCCTCCTGCGGCGCGCGGCAGAACCGGAACACGCCCGGGAGGTCGGCCTCGGGCTCCGGGCCGCTCCCGCTGTCGGCGTACCCCAGCCACTCGACGCGGGCGACCCCCAGCGCGACCGCCGATGCCCGAGCCTCGGCGAGCCTGCGCGTCCCCAGGGCGCCGTCCGACCGCAGATCCTCCGCCGCCAGGCCGGCGCCACCATCGGTGGCGAGGACGAGCACGACGCGGTGGCCGGCGGCCGCCGCGCGGGCCATCGTGCCGGCGGTGAGGAGGGCCTCGTCGTCCGGGTGGGCGTGGAACGCCACGATCGTGCGGGTCATCGGAGCCCATCCTCTCGCATGGCATGCTCTCGGCCGTGAAGGTCGCGATGGTCACCGACTGCTACGTGCCGCGGCTCGGGGGCATCGAGAGCCAGGTGCGCGACCTGTCCCGTCACCTGCGAGCGGCCGGCCACGAGGTGGAGGTCTTCACCGCGACGACCGGTGCACGCGGCGAGCGAGCGGGAACGACGGAGACCGGCGACGACGGAATACCGGTGCACCGCCTCGCCCTCCCCCTCCCGTTCGGCCTGCCGGTCAACCCGTTCGCTCCGGGCGAGGTCCGGCGCCGGCTGCGAGGCGGTCGCTTCGACGTCGTCCACGCCCACCTCGGCGTCCTCAGCCCCTTCTCGACGGACATCGTCCCGGTGGCCGTCGACCTTCGCCTGCCCGTCGCTGCGACCTTCCACTGCGTCGTCGACCGCTCCGGTCCAGTGTTCCGGATGCTGGGCCACCTCGCCCGCTGGGCCTCCTGCGGCGTGGCCCTCAACTCGGTGTCGTCGATGGCTGCCGCCCGGGTCAGCGCGGTCGCCGGTGACGCCCGGGTCGACGTGGTCCCCAACGGCGTCGAGGCGTCGTGGTGGCGCGCCGGCGGAGCGCAGGACCGGTCCGGCGAGGCGACCTCCGGGCAGGGCCTCGGGACCGAGCACGCGCGCCGACCCGTGCACGTCGTGTCGGCGATGCGGTTCGTCTCCCGCAAGCGGCCGCTCGCCACGCTGGACGTGCTCCGCGGCGCCCGCGCGATCCTCGACCGCACGGTCCCGATGCGCGCGACCCTCGTCGGTGAGGGCCCACAGCGGCGCCTCATGGAGCGCTACCTGCGCACCCGCGGGATGGACTGGGTGAGTCTGCCCGGGCGGGTGGACCGTGAGGCCCTGCGTCGGCTCCACCACAGCGCCGACGTCTACCTCTCGACCGCCCGGCTGGAGGCCTTCGGCATCGCGGCCCTCGAGGCCAGGGCTGCCGGCGTGCCCGTGGTCGCCACCCGCGGCACCGGGGCCGACGACTTCCTGACCGACGGGGTCGACGGCCTCCTCGGCGACTCCGACGTCATGCTGGCCGGTGCCCTGGCGCACCTCGTCGGCGACGACGCGCTCCGGACGTCGATGCGCGCTCACCTGCGCAGCACCCCCCCGCCGCAGGACTGGCCGGGCGTCGTCCGGCAGACGGTGGCCGAGTACCACCGGGCCGGGGTGCCCGGGCGGTGATCACCGTCTCCGGGGAGCGTGCGGGAGGCGTCGTGGTCTCGTTCGTCCTCGGACACGGGGAGGATCCCGTCGCCGGCCTGGCCGCCCGAGGCTGGTCGGTCACGGCCGTCGCCGCCGAGGGGGTGCTCGGTGACCTCACGCTGCGGTATGCCGTCGTGCGCCGTCCAGCGGAGGGGTCCCCGGACCCTGCGGTCCGGACGTCCGGCCCGGGTCTGACGCCGAGTCAGCGGGAGAAGGTCGTCCCCCACCAGCGCGTGGCCGCGTACGCCGTCGTGGTCGCCGAGGATCGGCTGCTCCTCACCCGCCTGTCCCAGGGCACCGGCGCCGGTGGACGCTGGAACCTGCCCGGCGGAGGACTGGAGCCCGGGGAGTCGCCGGCCGACGGTGTCGTCCGCGAGGTGGCCGAGGAGACGGGTCAGGTCGTCGACGAGGTGCGGCTGGTCGAGGTGATGACCCAGCACTGGGTCGGCCACTCCGCCCGAGGCCTCGAGGACTACCACGCGGTCCGGCTCCTGCATGTCGCTCGGTGCGAACGGCCGACCAGCCCCGTCGTCCATGACGTGGGCGGGTCGACGTCCGATGCGCGATGGGTGCCGCTCGAGGAGCTGGATGCCCTGCCGGTCGTCGCCAGCGTGCCGGTCGCCCTGCGCGCGGTGGGGCTGGCGCAGGGCGACCATGGCCGGCCTCAGTCCTGAGGACGGCTGGCGCGCAGCCCGATCGCGCCGACGAGCAGCACAAGAAGGCCAGCGGCGACGACCGTCCAGGGGCCGAGGTCGTCCCAGGGGACGGTGACGTCCGTGAGCTCGGCAGCGAGGGTCACGCCGGCGACGACGAGACCCAGCAGGCCGAGGACGATGGCGAACGGCGCGGGGCCACGCAGGTACGCCGGCTCGGCGGGCGCCGGTGGCGTGGCCTCCGGTGCCGCGGGTGTGGCGGTCACCGTCGCGCTGGACGTGGCGGGTTCCGTCGCGCTGGACGTGGCGGGCTCCGTCGCGCTGGACCTGGGGGCCTGCGTCGGGTCCGGGGCGCTGGAGGCGGGCGACGTATCGCTGGTCGACACCTCGTGGGCGTCGTTCCTCTCGCCGAGGACCTCGTCGGACAGCGAGTCGTCGCGGGGGACGTCGGGCGTGGTGGTCATGACTGCTCCTGGATGGTGATCGAGCCGAAGCCGAGCTCTGCGTCGACGACGACCTGGACGGGACCGTCGCCGACGGTCGTGGTCACGCTGCGGGCGGGACCCGCGTCCTCGCTGATCTCGGCGCCGCCGACACCGACGCGCCGGATGCTGCCGACGCCGACCTCGGCGTTCACCGTGGTCGTGAGACCGGCGGGGACGAGGATGCGCAGGTCGCCCGCACCCATCTCGACCGCGAGCCGCCGCGGGGTGGCGCCGAGGTCGCCCTGGCTCAGCTGCGTCAGGTCGAGGGTCGCGTCCCCGGCGCCGAGCTCGTAGGTCGTCTGGGTCGAGGTGGCCGTGGGCACCCAGATCCGGTCGCCGACGCCACCGTCGACGTCCATGGCGACCTGCGAGGACGCCGAGGACCCGACGAGCAGGAGGCCGAGCACGACGGCGAGGAAGCCGCTGAACCCCGACGCACGGCCGGACACGCCGAGGGCGAGGACGACGAGCGAGACCCCGACGAGGCCGATGAGGAAGCCGAGCGTCGCGGACGTCCCGGGGAAGCCGATCGGGTCGTCCAGGCCTGCGCCCAGGCCGATCCCGACGAGGGCCAGGCCCAGCGACACGAGGCCGACGAAGGCGCTCGGCCGGCGCCGGCGGGGTCGCGGCGGCGGGGCCGGGGCCACCGGGCGCGGGGGCGCCGGGGGAACCGGACCTCCGCCGTAGGGAACGGCGGGGGAGCCCCCGTACGGACCGGACTGGCCGTACGGGCCTTGCGCACCGGCATACGGACCGGCGTACGGACCGGCCTGGGGGGCGGCGTAGCTGCCGGTGGCCGGAAGCGCGGCAGGGGCGGGGTTCATCGGGGGTGCGGACATGGCGACGTCTCCTGACGACGGCGGGGGCGGCGGGGTGCCGGGAGGGACCGGGCCGTAGGACGGCTGCCCACCCGGGTCGAATGCGCCCGGCGCTACCCCCCGGCGTGACCGGTCGCGGCTGATGACGAGCCAGGCGATGACGGCGACGGGAATGAGCCAGAGCGGGGCGAACCAGCCGTCGCCCTGCCCGATGGAGAACAGCCCGCCCACGACGAGGAGGGCGGCGAGGACGAGCAGGGCGATCGGGCCGGCGTCCCCCTGGCGGACGGCGCGCTCGGCGAGCACGTCGCCGCGGCGGTCCGGCAGCAGGAGCCACAGCACGACGTAGGCGGTGAGGCCCAGGCCACCGAGGAAGACGAGCACGACCGCGGCGGCCCGGATGAGGACCGGGTCGACGCCGAAGCGCTGGGCCAGGCCCGAGCACACCCCACCGAACCAGCGGCTGTCGGTGTCCCGGTAGAAGCCGCTGCCGCGGAGCCGGGTGAACATGTCGTCGAGGAAGGACGTCCCCTGCGGGGGTGCGTCGTGGGTCGGGTTCTGCGTCATGCCTCCAGCGTGGTCCCGCTGGGGGGGTGCCGCCATGAGGGTCGACCCTGAGCCCTCCCTGACCGGACCCCGGGACGGGCCCCGGTCCCCGCTCGCGTGCGTCAGGATGGTGGGGTGCCGACACCCCACGAACCCCCGGCGCCCCAGGTGACCTCACCGACCGGAGCGTCATTCGGTGCGTCGGACCCGGCCGGCGCGGCCAGTGCGGCGGGCGCTGCGGGCGCGGTCGCTGCGTCCGACCCGGCCGGCGCGGCCGGCGCCTCCGGCGGGAGCCGAGCCGCCGGTTCGGCAGCCGGCGTCGGTGGCGGGCACGGAGGTTTCGCGACGCCGGCCGGTCCACCACGCCCGCCCCGGCCGCCGCTCGTGAGGTCGAGGGGGCGCGGCTGGACACCCGGCGTCAGCGCCGCGGTCGCCCGCCACCTCGGGCTCTCCGTGACCCTCGTGCGGTGGTGCTTCGTCGGTCTCGCGCTCGCGGGCGGCGCGGGCATCGCCGCCTATGTCTTCCTCTGGGCGTTGACGCCCGAGGACGACGGCACGAACCCGGCAGGCGACCCTGTCGCCGGCACCCTCCCGATGGAGCGACGGCAGTGGGGAGCCGTCGTGGCCGCCGGCGGCGTCCTCGTCGTCGTGGGAGCCGTCCTCCTCACGCCGGTGCTCGGCGGCTCGGTCATCGGGTCCGTCCTCTTCCCCCTGTTCGCCATCGCGGGCGGCGCCATCGTCGCGTGGTCCAACCTCGACGACGCCCAGCGCTCCCGGTGGCTCGGCTCGGGTCAGGGCCGGTTCGGATGGATGCGAGTGGCCCTGGGCGCCGGCCTCAGCGTGGCCGGCATCCTCGTGCTCGTCACGCGGGGTGAGTCCGTGGCCGCGGTCTGGGACGCACTGCTGGCCGCCGTGGCCGTGCTCGTCGGGACGTTCATCATCGCCGCCCCCTGGGCGCTGCGGCTGTTCGGGGACCTCCGCCGGGAGCAGGTCGCCGCGGCCCGCGCCACGGAGCGCGCGGACATCGCAGCGCACCTCCACGACTCGGTCCTCCAGACCCTGGCCCTCATCCAGCGTCAGTCCGGCGACGCCGCCGCCATCACCCGCCTGGCCCGCGCCCAGGAGCGTGAGCTGCGGTCCTGGCTGTATGCCGGACCACAGGGCTCACAGTCCACCCTCGCGGCAGCGGTCACCGAGGTGGCCCACGACGTCGAGGACGTCCACGGCGTGGCGGTCGACCTCGTCGTCACGGGCGACCGGCCGTTGGAGCCGCACGGCGCGGCCCTCGCCCAGGCGATGCGTGAGGCGCTGCTCAACGCGGTGCGGCACGGCGGAGGGCCCGTGACGGCCTACGTGGAGATCGGCCCGTCCGGGGTCGAGGCCTTCGTGCGCGACCGCGGCGACGGCTTCGACCTCGACGCCGTGCCCCCCGACCGGCTCGGTGTCCGGCAGTCCATCCTCGGGAGGATGGAGCGGCACGGGGGAACCGCCCGCGTCCGCCAGCGGGAGGACGGGACCGAGGTGGAGCTGCGGCTCCCGTCGATCGAAGGAGCTGTCCCATGAGCACTCCCCCCTCCACCGGCGGGTCCGCGCCCGGCCGCCCCGTTCGGGTCGTTCTCGTCGACGACCACCGGATGTTCCGCACCGGAGTGCGCGCGGAGCTCACCGAGGCGATGGCGACCGGCGGTGTCCCCGCGTGCGAGTTCGTCGGTGAGGCGCCCGACGTCGAGGCCGCCGTCGCCGTGATCCGGGCCGAGCGACCCGACGTCGTCCTCCTCGACGTCCACCTCCCCGGCGGCTCGGGACACGGCGGGGTCGACGTCATCCACGGCTGCTTCGGGGTCGACACTCCCGGTGGGACACCGGTTCGCTTCCTCGCGCTCTCGGTGTCGGACGCCGCGGAGGACGTCATCGCCGTCATCCGGGCCGGCGCCAGGGGGTACGTCACCAAGACCATCGGCGCGCGCGACCTCATCACGGCGATCCGGCGCGTGGCCGACGGGGACGCGGTCTTCTCGCCGCGGCTCGCCGGCTTCGTGCTGGATGCCTTCGGGGCGGCCGCCGGGGAGATCGCCGAGGTCGACGAGGAGCTCGACCGGCTCTCCGCACGGGAGCGCGAGGTCATGCGGCTCATCGCGCGTGGCTACCAGTACAAGGAGGTGGCGAAGGAGCTCTTCATCTCGGTCAAGACGGTGGAGACCCACGTCTCCTCGGTGCTCAGGAAGCTGCAGCTGTCCTCCCGCCACGAGCTCACCGCGTGGGCCATGGGCCGGCGCCTGCTCTGACGGGCCGTCCGACGGGGCGGCCGCGCCCGTGCCCCCGGTGGTGGCTTCCCGGCGTCCTTGGCCCTGGCCCCTAGGGTGACCGCCATGGAGATCCTCGAGCAGCTCTTCCTCCTCGCCCACCTCCTCGGGATGGCCGCGGTCGTCGGCAGTGCGATCTTCGTGGCCCGCGGCGTCGCGACCCCCGCCCTGGTCTGGGGCGCGCGGGCCCAGCTGGTCACCGGTCTCGTTCTCGTCGGGCTCAACGAGGCATTGGACGAGGAGCTCGACACCACCAAGGTCGCCGTCAAGCTCCTCGTGGCCATCGCGGTCGTGGCCTGTGCGGAGATCGCCGCCGCCAGGGAGCGCAAGGGACAGGGCTCGCGGGCACAGCTCGTGACCGCGGCCGGTGCCCTCGCGCTGCTCAACACGGCCATCGCCGTCCTCTGGCGCTGACGCGGCATCCTCGGGCACCGGCGGACCCCGAGTGCCTCGTCAGGGCAGGAGGAGCAGCTTGCCCTCCGTGCGCCGGCCCTCGAGGTCGGCGTAGGCATCCGCCGCATCGGCGAGGGGGTAGCGTCCGCCGACCGTCACCCGGAGGCTGCCACCGGCCACGGCGCCCAGGACCTCCCCGGCCCGCCACTCCAGCTCCTCGCGGGTCGCGATGTGGTGGCCCAGCGTGGGCCGCGTGAGGAACAGCGAACCACCGGAGTTGAGCCGCTGGAGGTCGAAGGGCGGCACCTGCCCGCTGGCCGCCCCGAAGAGTGCGAGCATCCCACGGGGGCGCAGGGACGCGAGTGACGCGTCGAAGGTGTCCTTGCCGACGCCGTCGTAGGCGACGTCGACCCCGCGGCCGCCGGTCAGCCGGTGGACCTCGGCGGCGAGGTCGTCGACCTCCCGGTAGTTGACGACGTGTTCGGCGCCGAGCTCGGACGCCGTCGCGCACTTGCCCGGGCTCCCCGCCGTCGCGACGACCGTGCCTCCACGGGCCCGGATCGACTGCACGAGAAGCTGGCCGACCCCGCCGGCCGCGGCGTGGACGAGGGCGACGTCACCCGGGCGGACGGCATACGTGCTCGTCGTGAGGTAGTGGGCGGTCAGGCCCTGGAGCATGACGGCGGCTGCCGTCTCCAGGTCGACCGCCTCCGGCACCACGACGACGGCGGATGCCGGGACGACGGCATACCGCGCCGCGCTGCCGCGACCCTGTGGCCAGGCGACCCGGTCCCCCTCGACGAGACCGCCCACCCCCTCGCCGACGGCGACGACGATGCCGGCACCTTCGTTGCCCGCGACGAAGGGCGTCGGCCCCGGGTAGACACCCTCCCGCTGGTACACGTCGATGAAGTTGACCCCTGCGGCAGCCACCTCGACGACGGCCTCGCCCGCGCCTGGGGCCGGCACGGCCCGGTCCTCGACCGCCAGCACCTCCCGGCCTCCGTGGCGGGTGACGACGAGGGCCGGCCCGGTGCGCTCGATCATGCCGCCAGCCTAGGACGGGTCGACCGGGCCGGAGGGCCGGCTCGTCGTCGGCACCCAGTAGCGCTTCTTGATCCCGCGGACGTCCTCGAGAACCCCGCCGTTCGCCTCGATGACGCGCGCCGACCCGACGTTGTCGACGTCGCACGTCACGAGGGCCGGGTCGATGCCGAGGCCCGCCGCGTGGGGAAGCACGAGGCGCAGCGCCTCGGTGGCCACCCCCCGCCGACGCGCGCTGGGACGCACCGAGTAGCCGATGTGACCGCCGACATCGAGGAGGAACTGCGTCAACCGGTGGCGCACCGAGATGGAGCCGAGGTAGGTGTCCGGGTCGGCGTCGTCGACGATCCAGAAGAACGTGCTCGGGACGTGCCCGCTCCCGCGCGGTGCGTCCTCGCGCGAGCTGTCGAGCCGCCAGCGGACGTAGCGCTCGAAGCCATCAGGTGTTTCCATCTCGTCGTGCGTGAACCGGATCCCGGCATAGTCCTTCCCGTCCGGGGGCTCCACCCAGACACCGTCCCCGTCGCGTTTCGCGCCGCCGAACTCGTCGTGCGCCGCAAGGTAGCTCCGGTGGAAGCGGACCTGCGGACGCTCGAGCCGGATCATGGGGCGACGCTAGGCGACGAGGGCGCCGCAGGACCACTCACGGTGCTGCCACGCCGTCCCCACCTCGCAGCGACAGCAGCACGTCGTCGAGCATGTCGGCGGTGAGCCGCCCGGTGAAGGTGTTGTGCGGGCTGACGTGGTAACAGCCGACGAGCCGGACGCCGCGCCCCTCCGACGTCCGCAGCGGCACCTCCGCGGCATGCCCGAACCTGGGTCGCGGTGTCGGGACCGCCCAGCCCAGACCTCGGGCGGCGCTCAACGCGGCCTCCCAGCCGATCGCCCCCAGGCACAGGATCGCGCGCAACCGCGGTGTGGCGAGCTCGATGTCGCGCCTCAGCCAGGCCGAGCAGGTCTCCTTCTCGGCAGGTGTCGGCGCGTTCCCCGGAGGAGCGCACCGCACCGCGGCGACGATGCGGATGCCGGTGAGCACCTGGCCGTCGCCCGACGCGACCGACGTCGGCAGCGCGGCGTAGCCCGTGCGGTGCAGCGCGGCATACAGGAAGTCGCCCGAGGGGTCCCCGGTGAACATCCGTCCGGTGCGGTTGGTGCCGTTGGCGGCGGGGGCCAGACCCACGAGGAGGACCTCAGCGCCGGGGTCGCCGAACGACGGGCCGGGACGTCCCCAGTAGGGCTGGTCGGAGAACGAGGCGCGTCGACCGCTCCTGGCGACCTCCTCCCGCCAGCGGACCAGGCGGGGACAGGCCCGGCACACCGAGACTCGCGCCTGGAGCTCGGCCACGTCGGTGGACCCCGCAGCGAGGCGGCGGACGGCGGCGGCGGTGCCGGCCACCGGGGTGTCGGTGGTCGCCGGGTCACCTGGCCACCCGACGCCCGGTGGCACCGGCGACGGGAAGAGGCCGCCGGTGAGGGGATGGGGGTCGAGCCGCTCCATGCCTCCACGCTAGGGGAGCGCCGTGCGCGAGGATGCCGGCATGGGTCGGGTCACCGTCGTCGGTGGTGGGGTCGTCGGGCTCACCACCGCCCTGCGGCTGGCCCAGGCGGGGCACCAGGTGTCCTGCCTGCGGGACCTGCCGGTGGAACGGACGGTCTCGGCCATCGCGGGAGGGCTGTGGTTCCCGTATCACGTCGAGCCCCGCGAGCGGGTCGTCGGCTGGGGTCTCGTCGCGCTCGAGCGGTTCACCGCACTCGCTGCCGAGCGGGCGACGGGCGTCGTGATGCGGGAGGGAGTCGTGGTCGAGAGGCATGGCCAGGACCGGTGGTGGACCGCGGGTGTGCCGGGGTGGCGAGGGGCGCGGGCGGGCGAGGTGCCGGCCGGAGCGACCGGTGCGGTCGTCGTGACCCTGCCGGTCGTCACCATGCCGGTGTTCCTGTCCTGGCTCGAAGGCCGCTGTGCCGGAGCGGGGGTGCGGTTCGACCTCGGTGTGGTCGACGATCTGGCGGCCGTGGAGGGTGACGTCGTCGTGGTCGCCGCCGGACTCCGGTCCGGCGTGCTCGTCGGCGACCCCGAGCCCACTCCGTCACGGGGTCAGGTCGCGTTGCTGACCAACCCCGGGCTGGCTCGCTGGCTGGTCGACGACGCGCACCCGCACGGGTTGGTCTATGCGGTGCCGCACCCCCAGTGGGTCGTCTGCGGGGGGACCGACGTGCTCGGCTCGTGGGACACCGAGCCGGATGCCGGGGTGCACGCGGCGATCGTCGCCCGGGTGCGGGAAGCCGTGCCCGCACTCGTCGAGGCCGAGGTGCTCGGAAGCCGGGTGGGGCTGCGTCCGGTGGCCCCCGCGGTTCGCCTGCGGAGGGAGGTGGTGGGCGGTCGGGTCGTCGTGACGAACTACGGCCACGGCGGCGCCGGCGTGACCCTCTCGTGGGGATGCGCCGAGGAGGTCGTCCGCCTCGTCGGAGGCTGAGCCTCGGTGGTCCACGGGCCCGGCGACAGAGGCACCGCGGACGAGGGGTGGTCAGGTGCCCCTCGGGACCGGCGACGCAGGGCCACTGGCCACCCCTCGCGGCCCTGCCGGAGGGGTCTGCGGCGGGCGGCCGCTCATCACTCCTGGCCGGGCCGTGACCGGCGGGCCTTGATCTCGGCGCGCCGGCGCTTCGCAGCGAGGCGCCGCTCGCGCGAGCCGCGCGTCGGCCTCGTGGCCCGGCGCGCCGGTGGCGGCGGGGCCATCGCGTCGCGCAGCAGCTCGGCCATCCGGTCCCTGGCCGCGACCCGGTTGCGGCGCTGCTGGCGGTGCTCGGACGCGACCACGACGAGGAGCCGTCCGTCGACGAGCCGGCTCTCGAGGGCACGGACGACCCGAGCGCGCTGGGTGGCGCTCAGGCCGGGCACCGAGAGCACGTCCAGCTCGATCTCGACGCGGCTGTCGGCCGTGTTCACCCCCTGGCCGCCCGGGCCGGACGACCGGGAGAACCGCTCCACGAGCTCGCCGCCCGGGATCGTCAACCCCTGAGGGACTCCCGGGCCCGGTCGGACGACGAGGTCCATCAGGGGCGGCCGGTGTCGTCCTCGGGCTCGGGGGGCACCGCAGCTCCCTCGGCCTCGTCACGGTCGGCCCAGTCGAGGAGCGGACGGATGTCGAAGACCGCCTCGTCGATTCCCTCGTGCAGGTCGCCGAGCTCCGCGAACCGCTGCGGCACGGTGGCGATCGTGAGGTCCTGCGGCTCCACGTCGTCGAGCTCGTCCCATCGGAAGGGGGTCGACACCGTGCCGATGTCGTTGCCCCGCACCGAGTACGCAGCGGCGATGGTGTGGTCCCGCGCGTTCTGGTTGTAGTCGACGAAGACGGAGGCGGGGTCTCGGTCGCGGCGCCACCACGTCGTCGTGACGTCGTCCGGCAGCCGGCGCTCGACCTCTCTGGCGAAGGCCAGGGCGGCGCGGCGGACATCACCGAAGCCGTGGTCGGGGCGGATGCGCACGTAGACATGCAGCCCGTGACCGCCGCTCGTCTTCGGCCACCCCGTGGCCCCGAGCTCGTCGAGGACCTCGTGGGCGACCCGGGCCGCTCGGCGCACGCGGGAGAACGGCGCCTCCGGCATCGGATCGAGGTCGATGCGCCACTCGTCGGGCTTCTCCGTGTCGGCCCGGCGGCTGTTCCACGGGTGGAACTCGACGGTGCTCATCTGCACGGCCCAGGCGACGTCGGCGAGCCGGGTCACGCACAGCTCGTCGGCGTGGAGGCCGTAGCGCGGGAAGTGCAGCCGCACCGTCTCCACCCACGGGGGCGCCCCCCGGGGGAGTCGCTTCTGGTGCACCTTCGGCCCCGCCAGGCCGTCGGGGAACCGGTGGAGCATGCACGGCCGCTCGCGCAGGGCGTTGACGATGCCGTCGCCCACCGAGAGGTAGTAGTGCACGAGGTCGAGCTTGGTCTCACCGCGGGCCGGGAAGTACACCCGCTCCGGGCTCGAGACCCGCACGTCGAACCCCTCCACGTCGAGGACGACCGGCTCCCCGAACTCACCCTTGCGCGACGCCATGCCCGACACGGTATGCCGTCCGCCGCGACGCGCGGCTCGAATCCTCGCGCGTGGGGCGGCGTCGCCGGCGACGCGCGTGCTCCGGACCCGGGCCGGTCGACCCCTCGCTGCCGAGCGAGGAGGTTCATGGCAAACCTTTGACAAGCACTCGACAAGGACTCGACAAACCTTTAACGTCGCGGCAACGGCTCGACGGACGTCGTCGGCCCAAACCAGGAGGAAGACCATGAGCAGCACCCGCATCCGCATCGCCGCCTCGATCGCCGCAGCCGCCGGCATCGCCGCCCTCGCCGCCGCCCCCGCCTCGGCCGCGCCCGCCGACGGCCGCTGCCAGGCCGCCGGTATCGCCACCCTCAAGACGATCGCCCCGCTGAACTACTTCGTCGCCAACGGTGTCCCGCTCGCCGCCGTCGAGGCCTACGCCCAGGTGGACACGAGCGGCCTGCCTGCGAACCTCCCCTTCTCGGTCGTGCTCGAGGACCACCGCGCGGGTGGGGTCCTCTTCGACTACCCCTGGTGCGGCTGACCCTCCGCAGCCGCACTGCGGCGGCCCTCCTGGTCCTTCCCCGGTGAGCGCCGCCGCCCGGGGCGGCCGGGACCTCGGTGGTGGTCCCGGCCGCCCTTCGGCGTCCCCGGGCGCGCCGGCCCGCGAGCCGACCGGGCGGGTCGGTCCCGCCACGTAGGGTTGACCCCGAGATGAGCACCCTCTTCGACGGCTTGGACCTCGGCGGCGCACCCCACGACCCCCACGTGGACCCGGCGACACATGCGAGCGCCCACGCCGCTCTCGTCAACGCCGCGGGGGTCCCGACCTGGGCGGAGGCGGCCGCTGCGGGGCGGGGTCCGGAGGGGGAACCCGGCTCCTCCCGCTCCGCAGTCGACCCCGAGGAGCTCCTCGTCGGGCTCAACCCCCAGCAGCGGGAGGCGGTGCTCCACGAGGGTGGCCCGCTGCTCATCGTGGCGGGCGCCGGGTCGGGCAAGACGCGCGTCCTCACCCAGCGGATCGCTCATCTCCTGGCGGCCCGGAACGTCCAGCCCGGCCAGGTCCTGGCGATCACGTTCACCAACAAGGCGGCCGCCGAGATGCGCGAGCGCGTGCAGGTGCTCGTCGGTGGCCGGGCCCGAGCGATGTGGGTGATGACCTTTCACAGCGCCTGCGTCCGCATCCTTCGCCGGGAGGCCGACAAGGTGGGGCTTCGCTCGACCTTCTCCATCTACGACGCCGCCGACTCCCAGCGGCTGATGTCGATGGTCCTGCGCGACATGGACCTCGACCCGAAGCGCTACAACCCGAGGTCCTTCAGCCACCAGGTCTCCAACCTCAAGAACGAGCTCGTCGACGACGAGGCGTATGCCGGCCAGGTGGGTGAGGCGAGCCCGCACCAGGAGCAGGTGCTCGCCGAGGCGTACACGGCATACCAACGTCGGCTGCGGCAGGCGAACGCGATGGACTTCGACGACCTCATCATGACGACGGTCCACATGTTCCAGGCCTTCCCCGACGTCGCCGAGCACTACCGACGACGGTTCCGGCACGTCATGGTCGACGAGTACCAGGACACCAACCACGCGCAGTACCAGCTCGTCCGCGAGCTCGTGGGGTCGCAGGAGAGCCGGGGCGAGCACGGTGTCGAGCCGAGCGAGCTCGTCGTCGTCGGCGACGCCGACCAGTCGATCTACGCGTTCCGCGGGGCGACCATCCGCAACATCGAGGAGTTCGAGCAGGACTACCCCGACGCCCGCACCATCCTGCTGGAGCAGAACTACCGGTCGACGCAGACGATCCTGCGGGCCGCCAACGCGGTCATCGCGCGCAACGAGAGCCGCCGGAAGAAGAACCTGTGGAGCGACACGGGGGACGGCGACCGGATCGTCGGGTACGTCGGCGACAACGAGCACGACGAGGCGTCGTTCGTCGCCCGGTCCATCGACCGGTTGGGCGACGAGCGCGGGGTGCGTCCCCGCGACGTCGCGGTGTTCTACCGCACGAACGCCCAGTCACGCGCCCTGGAGGAGGTCTTCGTCCGGGTCGGCCTGCCGTACAAGGTCGTCGGCGGCACGCGGTTCTACGAGCGACGGGAGGTCAAGGACGCCTTGGCGTACCTTCGCGTCCTCTCCAACCCCACCGACACCGTCAACCTGCGCCGCATCCTCAACGTGCCGAAACGAGGCATCGGCGACCGCGCGGAGGCGTGCGTCTCGGCGCTGGCAGAGCGCGAGCGCATCCCGTTCGTCGCCGCCCTCGGTCGTCCGGAGGACGCTCCGGGCATCGCGACCCGCTCCGTGGCCGCCATCAAGGGGTTCACGGCCCTTCTCGAGGACGTGGGCAGGGTGCGTGACGACGAGGAGGCCGGTGTGTCCGACCTCCTCGAGGCCGTGCTCGACCGGTCGGGGTACCTCGCAGAGCTCCGCGCCAGCCAGGACCCGCAGGACGAGTCGCGCGTCGAGAACCTCGCCGAGCTCGTCGCGGTCGCCCGCGAGTTCGACGACGCCCGCCGGGAGACCGGCGAGGTGCTCAGCCTCGAGGACTTCCTGGAGCGCGTGTCGCTCGTCGCGGACGCCGACGAGATCCCCGACACCGACGAGGCGGAGGCCGCCGGGGTGGTGACCCTCATGACGCTCCACACCGCCAAGGGGCTGGAGTTCCCCGTCGTCTTCCTCACCGGCATGGAGGACGGCACCTTCCCGCACCTGCGCAGCCTCGGCGACGCCAAGGAGCTCGAGGAGGAGCGTCGGCTGGCCTATGTCGGCATCACTCGCGCGAGGGAGCGGCTGCACCTCTCACGTGCGGCGGTTCGTTCCGCCTGGGGCGCGCCGCAGTACAACCCGCCGTCCCGGTTCCTCGACGAGATCCCGGACGAGCTCGTGCAGTGGGAGCGCGTGCTCTCGGGGGCGGCGGCCATCGGGCGTCGCGACCAGCGGCCGGCGGTGGCGATGCTCGCGGCGCGGCCCGGGGTGCGCTCGCCGGGCAACCGGCCGATCATCGCGCTGTCACCGGGCGACCGGGTGACGCACGACACCTACGGGCTGGGCACGGTCGTGAGGACGCTGGGGGAGGGCGAGAAGACCCAGGCCGAGGTGGACTTCGGCGGGGAGCTGGGGGTCAAGCGGTTCGTCCTGAGGTTCGCCCCGCTCGAGAAGCTCTGATCCCCGCCGAGCCCGCTGGGCACCCGAGGGTCAGCCGAGGAGGCCCTTGTCCCTGAGCCAGGGGTAGGGGTTGATGGGGTTGTCGCCGCCGGACGGGTGGATCTCGAGGTGGAGGTGGGACCCGAACGAGTGGCCGGTGTTGCCCACCTCGCCGACGAACTGGCCCGGCATGACGGTCTGACCCTCGTAGACGCTGATCTCGCTCAGGTGGCCGTACCAGGAGACGGTGCCGTCCCAGTAGCGGATCTCGACCTTGTTGCCGAAGCTGAAGACGTAGTCGGCCAGGATGACCGTGCCCTTGGACATCGCATAGAGCGGGGTGCCGGTGGGGGCGCCGAAGTCGAGGCCGTCGTGGGTCTCGCCCCAGCGATAGCCGAAGCCCGAGGTGATGTGCCCGGTGCGGATGGCCCTGACCCAGCGCTTGCCCTCACGCTCGGCCTTGGCCCGTGAGGCGGCGGCGGCGGCGGCCTTGCGCTTGGCGTCACGGGCGGCCCGCTGCTGTGCCTCGACACGGCCCTGCAGTGCGGCGGTCTGCATCGAGGAGGCCTGCCGGCGGGTGGCGAGGTCGGTCACCATGGCCTCGTCGGAGGCCTGCTCGGTGCGGGCCTGGGCCGTCTGCTGCCCGGAGAGGTCGAGCGTGAGGGGGGCCGACTCGGCCACCGTCGCCCCGGTTGCCGTCACGACGAGTGCAGCGGCTGCCGTGGTCGGCAGGACGAAGCTCGCGGAGAGCGCACGGGGGAGGCGCACATGGCTCCGCCGGACACGGTGGCGTCCGGCGTAGTGGCGCCCCTGGTACGAAGAACTCACAGGGGGAGGACCTCACGGCTGGATGAAGGGCTGGCCCACCGTACCGTGATCAATCCGTAATACAAACTATCCGCCTGAGAAGGGCTTCAGTGTGTCGGCCGGGACGTGCGCACCCGTGCCGCGAGCGGCGTGACGCCGGGGGTGACGGTCGTGCCGTCCGCGTCGAGGTGGGCGAGGGCGTTCGAGATGCCGTGGACGACCTCGCCCAGCATCGGCAGGGTGAGGTGGCCCGCCCCGTGCAGCCGGACGTTCGTGGCGCGAAGATCGGGGTGCCGGAGCGCCGCGGAGTCCTGGGGAAGGATGGCGGCGTCGCTGTCGGACCAGTAGGAGATGAACCTCGTCCGACAACCGCGCACCGGGCGGGCCAGCTCTCGCATCAGTCCGCTGCCGGGCCGCATCTGCCGCATCAGTCGGGTCGGCACGGCATACGCGGCATACGTGCCGTCGTGCGGTGTGCCCAGCGTGACGAGCGTGTGGACGCGCACGTCGCCGCCGAGCCGGGTGACGTAGTAGCGGGCGATGAGCCCGCCGAGGCTGTGGCCGACGATGTGGATCCTCTCGAAGCCCGTCTCCTCGACGACCTGCTCCACCTCCACCGAGAGCCGCGCGGCCGCGGTCCGGACGTCGGTGGCGAGGGTCAGGTAGTTCATGGCGAACACCTTGGAGAAGCCACGGCGCGTCAGGCCACGCCGCAGGAGCATGAAGATCGACCGGTTGCTGACGATTCCGTGCACCAACAGGATCGGCGTGCCGGCCGCCTCGACGTTCGAGACCAGCAGGCCCCGTTGCACGGGGGGCAGGTTCTCGAGCCGGTATGCCGGGCCGCTCCGTCGCCGGCGGCCGGTCACCAGGCCCACGGGCCAGGTGGCCAGGTGCGCCGCGAGCCACGCCGCCTCGACGGCCGCCCCGGCGAGCACCGCGGGGTCCAGCACCGTGGCGGCGCTCGGGACCACGGTCCGGGCGCGCCGGGTGACCGGGACCCGCGTCGTTGCGGGGCCCTCGGCGGGGTGGACGGCGGTCGGCCGCGTCGGGGGCGCCATGGCGCGATCACTGTACGGGCGAACGCCCGCGACGGCGGGCACTCCGTGGAAAGCGGCTCGGCCGCGTGCTCTCCCCCGGTCCCCGTTGCGGGTCCGGCGACCGAGCACCGGAGGCTCGGCACCGCCCGCCGGTCGTCGCCCCGGTCGACCGTTCGCGGGATGCGGGCCGTTCCGCCCGACTCTGGGGAGCAGGCGCTCCATGGCCACCGTTAGGCTCCGCAGCGGACCACCTTCCCGACAGTGAGGACGGATCGCCTCGTGGATCTCTTCGAGTACCAGGCCCGTGACGTGTTCGAGAGGCACGGTGTGCCCGTGCTCGCAGGAGCCGTCGCGACGACGGCGGAGGAGGCCCGTGCCGCGGCCGACCGCGTCGGCGCCACGAGCGGGGGAGTCACCGTCGTCAAGGCCCAGGTCAAGACCGGGGGCCGCGGCAAGGCCGGCGGGGTCAAGGTCGCCAAGAGTGCGGAGGAGGCGGCGGAGCACGCGCGGGCGATCCTCGGCATGGACATCAAGGGCCACACCGTGCACCAGGTGATGATCGCGCAGGGTGCCCGGATCGACGAGGAGTACTACTTCTCGATCCTCCTCGACCGCGCCAACCGCGCCTACCTCGCCATGTGCTCGAAGGAGGGCGGGATGGACATCGAGCAGCTCGCGGTCGAGCGGCCGGAGGCGCTGGCCCGTGTCCCGGTGGACCCGAACATCGGCATCGACGACGCCAAGGCCAAGGAGATCGTGGAGCGGGCGGGCTTCGACGGCGACACCGCCGCCAGGATCGAGCCGGTCCTCAAGACCCTCTGGGGCGTCTACCGCGACGAGGACGCCACGCTCGTGGAGGTCAACCCCCTCGTCAAGACGGCCGAGGGGGACATCGTGGCGCTGGACGGCAAGGTCTCGCTCGACGCGAACGCCTTCTTCCGGCATCCCGAGCACGAGTCGCTCGAGGACACCACCGAGACGGACCCGCTCGAGATGGCGGCCAAGGAGAAGGACCTCAACTACGTCAAGCTCGACGGCTCGGTGGGCATCATCGGGAACGGCGCGGGGCTCGTCATGAGCACCCTCGACGTCGTCGCCTACGCAGGAGAGGAGTTCGGCGGCCAGAAGCCGGCGAACTTCCTCGACATCGGCGGGGGCGCCAGCGCGGAGGTCATGGCCGACGGTCTCCACATCATCCTGTCGGACCCGCAGGTCAAGAGTGTGTTCGTCAACGTCTTCGGTGGGATCACGGCGTGCGACGCGGTCGCCAACGGCATCGTCGGGGCTCTCGACGCCCTCGGCGACGAGGAGGACCGCCCCCTCGTCGTGCGCCTCGACGGCAACAACGTCGAGGAGGGCCGGCGCATCCTCGCCGAGCGCAACCACCCCCGCGTCATCATCGAGGAGACCATGGACGGCGCTGCGCGCCGTGCCGCCGAGCTTGCCTCGACCAACTGACCCTCGAGCGCGAAGAGAGACACGAGACACCCATGGCCATCTTCCTCACCGCAGACTCCACGGTCATCGTCCAGGGCATGACCGGCTCGGAGGGCATGAAGCACACACAGCGGATGCTGCGCTCCGGCACCTCGATCGTCGGCGGGGTCAACCCGCGCAAGGCCGGCACGACGGTCGAGTTCGAGGGCGGCGCCACCGTCCCCGTCTTCGGGACCGTCGCCGAGGCGGTGGAGGCCACCGGCGCCGACGTGACGGTCATCTTCGTCCCGGCCCGGTTCACCAAGGACGCGGTGGTCGAGGCGGTGGACGCCGGCATCCCGCTCGCCGTCGTCATCACCGAGGGCGTCGCGGTCAAGGACACCGCCGAGTTCTACAACTACGCCAAGGACAAGGGCACGACCCGCATCGTCGGCCCGAACTGCCCCGGCCTCATCAGCCCCGGCGCGAGCAACGCGGGCATCATCCCCGCCGACATCTCCGGGCCCGGACGGATCGGCCTCGTCTCCAAGTCGGGAACGCTGACCTACCAGATGATGTACGAGCTCCGGGACTTCGGCTTCTCCTCGGCGGTCGGCATCGGCGGCGACCCCATCATCGGGACGACGCACATCGACTGTCTGGAGGCCTTCCAGAACGACCCGGACACCGATGCGATCGTCATGATCGGCGAGATCGGCGGCGACGCGGAGGAGCGGGCGGCGGCCTACGTCAAGGAGCACGTCTCGAAGCCGGTCGTCGGCTACGTCGCGGGCTTCACCGCCCCCGAGGGCAAGACGATGGGCCACGCCGGCGCGATCGTCTCCGGCTCGTCCGGCACCGCGGAGGCCAAGAAGGAGGCCCTCGAGGCGGCCGGGGTCAAGGTGGGCAAGACACCCTCCGAGACCGCCGAGCTCATGCGCGGCATCATGCAGAGCCTCCACGCCTGACCTCGCTCCCGGCCCACCCACCCCACGCTTCTCCCCGACTTCGTCTGTCGCTGTGTCGCCGACGCGCCGTGTCGGCGACACGCTGACAGACGAAGTCGGGGAGGTTGGGGAGGTCGGGGAGGCACGGAGTGGGGCAGGCGGGAAGGTTTGCGGCGGCGGCCCCGGCGTTGCTCGGACATCGCGTCCCGCTTCTCGCGCACACTGGACGCGATGACCGTCATCGACCGCCTCCGCGCAGCCCTGCCGGGGCCTTCCGACGCCGGCGACCCGGCACGCGGCGCGAACCCATCGGGCCACATCGCACCCGCTGGGTCGGCCGGCAGGGCGTGGCGCCGGGGAGCGGTCGCGGGCCTCGTCACCGGGATCGCGTCCCTCCTGCTCGTCCTCGGGCCGACGGTCATCGCCTGGCTCGTCGAGCCGATGGCCACCGGCACCGTATGGGACGCCATGGGCACCGGGACGGCCCTGTGGCTCCTGACGTCGGGTGCGCACCTCACGGCCGGGCCGGTGACGATCTCCGTCGTCCCGCTGCTGGGCCTGGCCCTGCTCGTCGTCGTCGCCCGGTTCGGTGCGCGCGAGGCGATGGTCGACGTCTCGACGGACGGCGAGCACTGGGGCGGCCTCCTTCCCCGGTCCCTCGGGGCGGCTCTGGCCGCGTGGTGGGTGGCGTATGCCGTCGTCGTGGGGGCCGCCGTCGCGCTCGCCACCACGGGACCCTTCCGGGTCGTTGGGCTCTCGCTCCTCGCCCCCGCGGTGCTCGTGCCGCTTGCCGGGATGGCGTTGGCACTGCGCGCTGTCGTGCTCGACGACCCGGAGGTCGTCGGTCCTCGGCTCGGTCTCGCCCGGGTCCCCGACGCGGTCCGGCGCGGCGTGCGTGCCGGCCTGTGGGGAGCCGGCGCGCTCCTCGGTTTCGGGCTCCTCATCGTCGTCGCCCTCGTCGGTCTGGCCTGGGACGAGGTGTCGACGATCTCGGAGCAGGTGGGCGCCACGGCGTTCGGCGGAGTCGTCCTCCTCGCCGCCCAGGTCCTGGCCCTGCCGAACCTCGCGCTCTGGGCCGTGTCCTTCCTCGCCGGCCCGGGGTTCCAGGTGGTCGACGGCAGCGACGTGACGTGGTCCGGGGCCGAGAGTGGCCTGCTCCCGATGGTCCCCGTGCTTGCCGCGCTGCCGCAGCCGGGCGCCTTCCCGTGGTTCGCCGCCCTGTCGAGCCTCGGCGTCGTGGTGGTGGGCGGGCTGGTCGCCCGGAGGGCACTGGCCGAGGTCGCGCGGCTGTCCCGGCTGCGCACCAAGCTGGCCGTCGCGGCATCCGCCTGCCTCACGACCGCGCTCTCCCTCGGTGCGCTCGATGTGATCGCCGGCGGGTCCGTCGGTCAGTTCCGGCTCTCCTCGGTGGGGGCGCCGGCGGGATGGCTCGTCCTCACTCTCCTCGCCGAGCTGCTCCTGGGGGCGGTCGTGGTCGTCGTGCGCGACGCCTGGCGGCTTCGCCGGTGAGTGCCGACCTGCCCGCTCACGATGCAGGGACTCCGCTGGGGCTGGTCGTCCTCGTGTCCGGGTCCGGCAGCAACCTGCAGGCCCTCCTCGACGCCTCGGCCACCGCTGGTGCACCGTTCCGAGTTCGTGCCGTGGGCGCAGACCGTGACGGAACGGGAGGAGTGGAGCGGGCCGAGCGGCACGGCATCCCCACGTTCGTCGCGCGGGTGCAGGACTACATGACCCGAGCCGACTGGGACCTCGACCTGGAGCGACAGATCGCCGCCGCGGAGCCCGACCTCGTCGTCTCGGCGGGGTTCATGAGGGTCCTCGGGCCCGCCGTCCTCGGTGCTCACCGGGCAGTGAACACGCACCCGGCGCTGCTGCCCAGCTTTCCCGGGGCGCACGGCGTGAGAGACGCCCTGGAGCACGGTGTGCGGGTGACCGGGTGCACCTGCCACTGGGTCGATGCGGGGGTCGACACCGGGCCGATCATCGACCAGCGTGCGGTGCGGGTCGAGGACGGGGACACCCTCGAGAGCCTGCACGAGCGGATCAAGGTGCAGGAGCGGGAAATGCTCGTCGACGTGGTCCGGCGGCTCGCGGCGGACAGGTCCTGGCAGCACGCCTGACGCCTGCGTCGGCCGACGCCTGACAACGGCTCGCCATGGGTGTGGTGGAGCGTGGTCGAGCCGCCACGGCCCAGGCACGCGTGCCGAGGGTCCGAGGGCTCCGAGGGTCCGAGGGCTCCGAGGGTCAGGCGCGACCTCGGTCATCCCCCCGCGCCACGAGAGCCGCCCCCACCTCGGCGAGCATGAGGAGCTCCACGGTGTCCTCGAGGACGGCCCGCGCTCGCGGGGTGATGCCGGCGTCGGTGATGAGGGTGTCGACGTCGCCGAGGTTCATGAAGGTCGACAGCCCGACGATGCCGACCTTGGTGTGGTCAGCGAGGACACACACCGACCGGCTGGCTCGAACCAGGGCTCGGTTCGTCTCCGCCTCGACGAGGTTGGGCGTCGTCAGCCCCGCGGTGCGGTCGATTCCGTGCGCTCCGAGGAAGAGCCGGTCGACATGAAGGCCCTCGAGCGCAGCGACGGCGACGGGCCCGACGAGGGCGTCCGACGGTGTGCGCACCCCACCCGTGAGGACCACGACGTGACCCTGAGCGGCGGACTCGTGAAGGAGCTGCGCCACCGGCACGGAGTTCGTCACCACGGTGAGGTTGGGGACGTTGCGCAGGGTGCGGGCCAGCTCGTAGGTCGTCGTGCCGGCCGAGATCCCGATGGTCGCACCCGGCTCGACGAGCCGCGCGGCGGCGGCGGCGATCGCCCGCTTCTCCGCGGTCATCAGCGCCGACTTCGCGGAGAAGCCGGGCTCGTCGGCGGCTCGGGGCACGAGGGCGAGCGCACCTCCGTGAACCCGTTGGAGCAGACCTTCGTTGCCCAGCCGCTCGATGTCGCGGCGCACCGTCATGTCGGACACCCCGAGCTGCTCGACGAGCTCGGAGACGCGGGCGGCGCCCGCCTCCTCGACGATGGCGAGGATGGCTGCGCGACGTTGGCTGGCGAGCACGGTCACGCCTCCCGCACCACGGCGGTGTGCCCGGAATCCACCCGGAGGGTGGGGCCCACCGCGCGGTCGGCGACGAGATCATGGCCCGTGGTCGCGACGTCGCACGGCTCGCTGGTGTGGTTGAGGACGAAGAGCCACGAGTGGTCGCCTGACCGTCGGCGCACCACCTCCACGCCCGCCGGCACCTCGACCACGGGAGCCACGCCCGCGGCGGTGGTGATGTCGTCGAGGAGCGCGGCGAGCGTCCCGTCGTCGGGGAGCGTCCCCAGGTACCACGCCGTCCCGGCGCCGACTCTGCGTCGGGTCACCGCTGGACGGCCGGCGAGCGGTCCAGCGGCATACGTCTGCAGGACGTCGGCGTCGGTGACGCGGGCGTCCTCGCTCCACTGCGAGCCGCTCCCGCCGCCCGAAAGGTCGACCGTCTCGCCGGGACGCAGCGGGAAGAACTCCTCGACCCGAACACCGAGCAGATCCCGGAAGGCCCCTGGGTAGCCCCCGAGCCGAACGTGGTCATCGACGTCGCTGATGCCGGAGAAGTAGGTGACGACGACCTGCGCCCCCGCCTCCGCGGCGGCGCGCACGGCGGCGGCGGACTCGTCGGCGACGAGGTAGAGGGTCGGCACGACGACGACGCGGTATGCCGACAGGTCGGCCTGTGGGTGGACGACGTCGCAGGTGACGCCGTGGTCGCGCAGGACCCGGTGCAGGGTGTGCGCCGCGGTCACGTAGTCCAGCATCCCGGAGGGCAGGCACGGCCCGGCCACGGCCCAGAGCGCCTCGTAGTCCCAGAGGATGGCCACGTCCGCCTCCACGCGAGAGCCGCGCAGCTCGCCGAGCCGGGCGGCGATCGCCCCGAGCTCACACACCTCCCGGAACCGGTCGCTGTCCTCCCCCGCGTGCGGCACGAGGGCCGAGTGGAACTTCTCCGAACCGGCCTGCGACTGCCTCCACTGGAAGAACCCCAGGTCGTCGGCGCCCCGGGCGACGTGGGTCAGCGAGTCCCGGATCGTCTGGCCCGGGTCCTTCGCCGGATTGACCGGCTGCCAGTTGACGGCACTCGTCGAGTGCTCCATGAGCATCCACGGCCCACCGCCGGCAAGTCCCCGGGTGAGGTCACCGTGGAACGACATCTCGGCGCGCGGGTAGGGCAAGGAGTCGACCAGGTAGTGGTCCGTGCTGATGACGTCCTGGTGCGGCGCCCACGAGTGGTAGTCGAGCATCCGGAACCCGCTGAGCGTCATGAAGTTCGTCGTGATGGGGACGTTCTCGGAATACCGGCGGATGACCTCGTGCTCCGCGAGGTAGAAGTCCAGCAAGCCGTCGGACCCGAACCGGTGGTAGTCGAGCACGTGCGTCGGGTTGTTGAACGTCGTCGTATGCCGGGGGGGCAGCACGTCGTCCCATGCGGAGTAGCGCTGGCTCCAGAAGGCGGTGCCCCAGGCCTCGTTGAGCAGGTCGAGCGTGGCGTACCGCCTCTCGAGCCACTCCCGGAAGGCGACCGCGCAGTCGTCGCAGTAGCAGGGCAGGTTGTGACAGCCGTACTCGTTCGACACGTGCCACATCGCCACCGCGGGATGGTCGTGGTAGCGCGAGGCGACGCGGTCGGTGAGGGTCAGGGCCATCTGACGGAACAACCGGGACGACGGGCACCATGCCTGCCGGCTCCCGGGCCACAGCGTGCGTCCCTCGCGGTCCACGGGAAGGATCTCCGGGTATGCCGAGGAGAGCCAGGGTGGCGGAGTCGCCGTCGCGGTGGCCAGGTCCACCGCGATCCCGTTCTCGTGGAGCAGGTCCATGACATCGTCGAGCCACTCGAAGGTGTACTCACCCTTGGTCGGCTCCAGCCATGACCACGAGAAGACGCCCAGCGACACGAAGCTCACACCGGCCTCGCGCATGAGGCGCATGTCGTCGTCCCAGACGTGCCGCGGCCACTGCTCAGGGTTGTAGTCGCCACCGAAGGCGACTCGGTCGCTGGGCCAGGCACGCATGCGAGCCAGTTTGTTCATCGCGTCGATGGCGTGTCAACACTTTCGAACACAAATGCACAGGCTGTCGGCCGGGAGAGGCGTCCTCCGTGTGTCCGACCGGTCCGGGACCAATCTGAGAGTCGGGTGACGGTCGGGTCACGGCTCCTTCGACATCCTTGACACCCGCACGACCCCGCCGACACACTCGCCGGTACCAGTGTGGGTTTCTGATCGAAAGTGTCAGGAACAGGACGTCAAAGGAGACAGCCCATGGCACGCCCGGCCAACCGCGAGCACCTCGCGAGCCTCGTTCCCGCCTCGGTCCGCGGAGTCGACCGTCGAACCCTCCTCCGAGGATCGGTAGGAGCCGCCGCTCTGCTCGGCGTGCCGACCCTCCTCACTGCCTGCGGCGAGGACGCCTCCCCCTCCGCCACCGGCGGCGCCAGCGCCAAGGCGGGGCCGGTGAAGTTCGGGATCAACGAGGCCAAGGGCTCCGGCCCCGCCTACGAGCGGCTCCAGGGGATGGCCGATGCGTACACGAAGAAGACGGGTGCGACCGTCTCGGTGAACGCCGTGGACCACAACACCTTCCAGGAGAGCATCAACACCTACCTTCAGGGCACCCCGGACGACGTCTTCACGTGGTTCGCCGGCTACCGCATGTCGCAGTTCGCCGAGAACGGCCTCATCTCCGACGTCAGCGACGTGTGGCCCATCGACGGCATGAGCGACGCGTTCAAGAAGTCCGCGACAGCGTCCGACGGCAAGCAGTACTTCGTGCCGATCAGCTACTACCCGTGGGCGGTCTTCTACCGGAAGTCGATCTTCGAGAAGAACGGGTGGACGGCTCCGACGTCGCTCGACGAGCTCAACGCGCTCATGAAGGACATGCAGGGGAAGAAGGTCACTCCGTTCGCCTTCGCCGCCAAGGACGCCTGGGCCCCGATGGGGACCTTCGACATCCTCAACATGCGGCTCAACGGCTACGACTTCCACATGGGGCTGTGCCAGGGCAAGGAGAAGTGGGACAGCGCGGAGGTCAAGAACGTCTTCGAGACCTGGAAGACGCTGCTGCCCTACCACCAGGAGAACGCCCTGGGCCGCACCTGGCAGGAGGCCGCCACGTCCATGGGGAACGGCGAGTGCGGGATGTACCTGCTCGGCACGTTCGTCGTGGACGGCGTCACCAAGGAGGCGGCGGACGACCTCGACTTCTTCACCTTCCCCGCGATGGACGAGGCCATCGGCTCCGACGCGCTCGACGCCCCCATCGACGGGTTCTGCGTCTCCGCTGCCAACGACAACCAGGAGGCCGCGAAGGCGTACGCCGCCTGGCTGGGCACCGCAGAGGCCGCAGACGCGGGCAACAAGGCTGGCTCGGCGCCGTTCATCTCGGCGAACGCCAACGCGAGCACGGAGACCTACGGCGAGCTGCAGAAGAAGTCGGCCGAGCTCGTCCAGAAGGCGAAGTCGATCGCGCAGTTCCTCGACCGGGACACCAACGCGGATCTGGCGAACACGGTGATCACCGCGTCCATCCAGGAGTTCCTCAAGAACCCGGACAACATCGACTCCATCACCGCGGGAATCCAGCAGCAGGCCGAGTCCATCCTCGGCTGACGCGAGGTCGGGGAGGGCATCATGGCCACACGCACGGCACGCCGTACCTCGCGCCGGGTCGAGAGGAAGAGGTCGCCTCGAGACCGGCTGGTCATCTGGGCCATGATCGGGATACCAACGGTTCTCGTCGTCTGGCTCGTCTGGTTGCCGGCGATGGCGTCGGTGTACCTGTCCTTCACCAAGTGGAACGGGTTCCAATTCAGCGCCATCGAGTGGGTCGGGACGAAGAACTACACCGACATCGCGACGATCTACCCACCGTTCTGGCCGGCGATCCGACACAACCTCATCTGGCTCGTCTTCCTCTTCGTCCTGCCCACCATCCTCGGCATCCTGCTCGCCGTGATCCTCGATCGCGAGATGTGGGGAAGCCGCTTCTACCAGACCGCCTTCTACCTTCCCGTGGTGCTGTCGCTGGCGCTCACGGGCTTCATCTGGCAGCTGTTCTACTCGACGGACCAGGGACTGATCAACGAGGTCTTCGGATCCAACATCGACTGGTACGGCGACCCGGACGTCAACCTGTGGGCGGTGCTCGCGGCCACGGCCTGGAGACACACCGGCTACATCATGCTCATCTACCTCGCCGGTCTGAAGGGCGTCGACTCGACGTTGCGCGAGGCGGCCGCCGTCGACGGGGCCAGCGAGACGCAGACGTTCTTCCGGGTCATCTGGCCGGTGATGCGGCCGATCAACATGATCGTGCTCGTCATCGTCGTCATCGAGTCGCTCCGGGCGTTCGACCTCGTGTGGGTGATCAACAAGGGCCGCAACGGGCTCGAGCTCATCTCCGCCCTGGTCTCCCAGAACGTCATCGGTGAGGCGACCAGGTACGGCTTCGGATCGGCGCTCGCCGTCATCATGATGGTGATCTCCTCGGTGTTCATCGCCATCTACCTGCGGATCGTCTTCCGGGAGGAGCGCCGATGAGCGCCACGACAGCGGTTCCGGCACCGGTGCAAAGGCCCGGGGCGGCGCAGCGCGGCAACGGTGGAGGGGTCATGAACCGACGCCGCGGCACCGTGGCGACGGTGGTCATGGTGGTGCTCGCGGTGCTGTGGCTGTTCCCCCTGCTGTGGTCGCTCTACAACTCCTTCCGGGAGTACTCGTACACGCAGACCAACGGGTACTTCTCCTTCGGGGGGTGGACCCTCGACAACTATCGCGAGGCCTGGAGCCGCGGCAACTTCGGCCTGCACCTGAAGAACTCCCTGCTGGTGACCGTGCCCGCGGTGCTGCTCACCCTCTTCCTGTCGTCCGTCATCGGCTTCGTGCTGTCCCGGTTCTCGTACCGGTTCAACCTCACCCTGCTCGGGGTCTTCCTGGCCGCGAACCTCCTGCCCCCGCAGGCGCTCCTCATCCCGGTCTTCCGGATGTTCAAGGAGATCCCCCTGCCGACCTTCATGAGCGAGAGCGGGACGATGCTCAACAGCTTCTGGGCGTTGATCCTCGTCAACACCGCCTTCCAGCTGGGGTTCTGCGCCTTCGTGCTCAGCAACTACATGAAGACCCTGCCGTACGAGATCTACGAGTCCGCGGAGATGGACGGCGCGAGCGTGTGGCGCCAGTACTGGCAGCTCACCATGCCCTTGGTCAGGCCCGCGCTGGCGGCGCTCGCGACCCTGCAGGTGACGTGGATCTACAACGAGTTCTTCTGGGCCACCGTGCTGCTGTCCCGCGGTGACAAGTACCCGGTGACGAGCGCCCTGAACAACCTGCGCGGGCAGTTCTTCGCGGACACGAACCTCGTGGCCGCCGGGTCGATCATCGTGGCCCTGCCCGTCCTCATCGTCTTCTTCGTCCTCCAGAAGCAGTTCGTCGCCGGGTTGACCCTGGGGTCGACCAAGGGATGACCCGCACGCACGCCGTGCTGCGGGGCGGGGGCAGCGCCCTGATCCTTGCTGCGCACGGTGATGGTCTGCCGTCGGTCCTGCACTGGGGTGCCGACCTCCCCGACGCCTCGGCCGTCGACCTCGTCACCGTCCTGGGTGGCCCGGTGCCCCACAACGCCCTCGACGAACCATGGCGTCTCACCGTGCTCCCGAGTCCCGGCGAGGGCTGGCTCGGGACACCCGGGTATGCCGGGCACCGCGGCGGTGGTCAGGCGGCCCCTCGGTGGACCTCAACCCTCGAGGCCGACGGCCGGAGAGCGACCGTGCGCGCGGTTGCCGACGTCGGGCTCGAGGTGACCCTCCACTACGACCTGGACGAGCACGGAGTGCTCGTCGTCGACGCCGTGCTCACGAACACCTCGGCGCAGGACACCGAGCTCGAGGTCGCCGCACTCCGCGTCCTTCTGCCCCTGCCGACCCGCGCCGACGAGGTCCTCGACCTCACCGGGCGATGGGTGCGCGAGCGGGTGCCGCAACGGCATCCACTCACGGACGGCACCTGGCTGCGAACCGGTCGCCGCGGTCGCACCGGCCACGACGCGACCCTCCTCCTCGTCTGCGGCACGGCCGGCTTCCGGTTCCGGTCCGGCGAGGTGTGGGCGACGCACGTCGCCTGGAGTGGGAACCACGAGCACCTCGTGGAGCGCCTTCCCGAGGGGGCGGGCGCCCAGGCGGCTGTGCTCGGAGGTGGAGAGGCCCTCGCGCCGGGCGAGGTGCGCCTGTCACCTGGTGAGTCGTACGCCGCGCCGCCGGTCGTGTTCGTCCACTCCACCGAAGGACTGGACGGGCTGACGAACCGGCTCGTGCGCCACCAACGCGCGCAGCCGGCATACCGGCGCAGTGCGCGCCCACTCGTGCTCAACACGTGGGAGGCGGTCTACTTCCGGACCGACCTCGACCACCTCACGGCGCTGGCGGACGTGGGCGCCTCCATCGGCGTGGAGCGGTTCGTGCTCGACGACGGCTGGTTCGGAACCCGTCGCGACGACCGCCGGGGGCTCGGTGACTGGGCGGTGGCGACCGACGTGTGGCCTGACGGGCTCGACCCGCTCGTCGACCACGTCAAGGGCCTGGGCATGGAGTTCGGTCTGTGGTTCGAGCCGGAGATGGTGAACCTCGACTCGGACCTCGTCCGCGAGCACCCGGACTGGGTGCTCGGTCCGGTCGCCGGCCCGCCGCTGCCGTCCCGCCACCAGCACGTGCTCGACCTCGCCAACCCGCAGGCCTTCGCCCACGTGCTGGCGGCGATGAGCGAGGTCATCGGTCGGTATGCCGTCGACTTCGTCAAGTGGGACCACAACCGCGACCTGCACGAGGCGGTCCGGCGCGAGGGGGGACTGGTCGACCGGCCCGCCGTGCGGGCCCAGACCCGCGCGACGTACGCGCTCCTCGACGCGCTGCGCGAGCGGCATCCGGACCTGGAGATCGAGTCGTGCTCGAGCGGAGGCGGCCGGGTCGACCTCGGGGTGCTGGCCCGGACGGACCGGGTCTGGACGTCGGACTGCAACGACGCCCTGGAACGGGTCTCGATCCAGCGGTGGACCGGTCTGCTGGTGCCACCGGAGCGGATGGGCTCCCACGTCGGCCCGCCGCGCGCGCACACGACGCACCGGGAGGTCGACCTGTCGCTCCGGCTGCTCGTCGCTCTCCAGGGCCACGCGGGGCTCGAGTGGGACATCACGACGTGCACGCCCGAGGAGCTGGACGCGTTGCGCGAGTGGTCGGCGCTGTACCGGGAGCTGCGGCCGCTGCTGCACAGCGGCGACGTCGTGCGGTCCGACCACCCGGACCCGGCGTTGGTGGTCGGCGGCGTCGTCGCAGCCGACCGGTCCGAGGCCGCGATCACGGTCGTGTCAGTGACCGCTGGGCGGGGGACGAGCCCTGGGGTACTCCCGCTGCCGGGTCTGGACCCGGGGAGGTCGTACCGCGTGCGGGTACGTCGGGAGGCCGGGATGCCGGCGACGGTTCAGTCGGCCCCGCCGGCGTGGTGGGGTGCCGCGGTCGAGGACGGGCTCGTCCTCTCGGGGGCGCTTCTCGGAACCGTGGGGCTCGCGCTTCCGGTGCTCGCCCCGGCTCAAGGGTTCCTGCTCCACCTCACCCCGTCCGAGTAGGCGGCCGGTCTCCCGGAGGACCAGCCCCGTCTCGCTGGGACACCCGCGGCGACCTCCGGTCCCTGCCACGGGTGAGCGAGCACACGGACAGGAAGTCAGCCCTGCGAATTGCCCGATGACGCGTGGGACCGGTGGTCGAGTGAGCCACTCGTGCCCGACTGCCTGTCCGGCGGCGCGCTCTTCCCCCCGCTGTTCCCACGAGGGCCAAGCGTCCTCGTGGCCGGCGGCACTCGGGCCGGGAATACCACTGTGGTGCCGCCTCTGCGTCGCCGCCCCCAGAGTTGGCAGGACCCAAGGGGCCGGGCCGTTGCAGGCCGATCCGGGGCCGGTGACAGACTCGCGGCATGGCGACCCACCCCTCAGAGCTGTCGCCGGCATCCGTCGTCTTCATGGCCGAGCGGCACCTCGCCACTCTGACGACCCTGCGGGCCGACGGCTCGCCCCACGTCGTGCCGGTGGGCTTCACGTGGGACGGTGACGCCCTGGTCGCCCGGATCATCGCGAGCCGTTCGAGCGCCAAGGTGCGTCAGGCGCGTGCCGGTCGGCGAGCGGCGATCTCGCAGCTGGACGGCCGCCGGTGGATCACGCTCGAGGGGGTCACCCGGGTGCTCGAGGACCACGACTCGGTTCGGGATGCGGAGGAGCGCTATGCCGTCCGCTACCGCGTGCCGCGGCCCAACCCGCAGCGGGTCGTCGTCGTCCTCCAGGTGGACCGCGTCCTCGGTGGCGTGTAGCGCGGCTGGGGTGGCCGAGCGGGACGGCTCGCTAGGATCACGCCAGACGACTGGCGCGGGTGGGTCACCACCGGGGAGTGTGGTCGGGCATCGCCCGCCTGGGTGCCCCGCGCGACCGACCGACCCACGAGGAGTGTTCATGTCCGCCGCCGTCTCCACCCCCGGACCCTCGGAGGACGTCCGACCTGTCCGCCGCGCCCTGGTCTCCGTCCACGACAAGACCGGCCTGGAGGACCTCGTCCGCGGCCTGCACGACGCCGGGGTGGCACTCGTCTCGACGGGAGGGTCGGCCGCCCTCATCCAGTCGCTCGGCCTGCCCGGTCACGACGGTCGAGGACCTCACGGGGTTCCCCGAGTGCCTGGAGGGGAGGGTGAAGACGCTCCACCCGCGGGTGCACGCCGGCATCCTCGCCGACACCCGGAAGCCGGAGCACCTGACCCAGCTCGCGGACCTCGGCGTGGAGGCGTTCGAGCTCGTCGTCGTCAACCTCTACCCCTTCGTCGCGACGGTTGCCTCTGGCGCCACGCCCGACGAGTGCGTCGAGCAGATCGACATCGGCGGCCCCTCGATGGTCCGTGCGGCGGCCAAGAACCACCCGAGCGTCGCGGTCGTCACCGATCCCTCGACCTACGGGACCGTGCTGGATGCCGTGCGCGGCGGCGGTTTCACGCTGGAGCAGCGCAAGCGCCTCGCGGCCGAGGCGTTCATGCACACGGCGACCTACGACGTCCACGTGGCCTCGTGGATGGGCAACGCCTACATCGACACCTCGGACGGCTCAGGCTTCCCCGCCTGGCTGGGAGCGACCTGGGACAAGGCATCGGTGCTCCGCTACGGCGAGAACCCCCACCAGCGGGCAGCCCTCTACACGAGCGGCTTCGTGCCGCAGCCGGGACTGGCGCAGGCGCGCCAGCTGCACGGAAAGGAGATGTCCTACAACAACTACGTCGACGCCGACGCCGCGGTGCGGGCGGCCTACGACCACGGCGACCAGCCGGCGGTCGCGATCATCAAGCACGCGAACCCCTGTGGAATCGCGGTGGGGGCGGACATCGCCGCTGCGCATCGCAAGGCACACGAGTGTGACCCCGTCTCGGCGTTCGGCGGGATCATCGCGGCCAACCGCCCCGTGACCCTCGACATGGCTCATGCCGTTGCCGACGTGTTCACCGAGGTCGTGGTCGCCCCGGGATTCGAGCCTGCTGCGCTCGACGTGCTCAGCGCGAAGAAGAACGTGCGGCTCCTGGAGTGCGCGGCGCCCCCACGCGGCGGCGCGGAGATGCGCCCCGTCAGTGGTGGCCTGCTCCTGCAGCACCGGGATGCCGTGGATGCCGTCGTCGAGGGCGAGGACGGCGCGGTCACCGGTGGGGACGACGCACAGCACTGGCGGCTGGTCTCCGGCGACCCGGCCGACGAGGCGACCATCGCCGACCTCCAGTTCGCGTGGCGAGCCGTCCGGGCCGTGAGGTCGAACGCGATCCTCGTCGCACGCGACGGTGCCTCGGTCGGCATCGGGATGGGGCAGGTCAACCGGGTCGACTCATGTCACCTTGCCGTGTCTCGTGCGGGGGAGCGCGCCCGGGGGGCGGTCGCGGCATCCGACGCGTTCTTCCCGTTCGCCGACGGCCTATCGGTGCTGCTCGACGCCGGGGTGCGCGCCGTCGTGGCGCCCGGCGGGTCGATGCGCGACGCGGAGGTCGTGGCGGCGGCGCAGGCGGCCGGCGTGACGATGTACTTCACGGGCACGCGTCACTTCGCGCACTGACGAGGGAGGACAGGCGCGTCACAACGCGGGGCGCCGGACGTGGCGTCCCTCCGGAGGCGGCGTGGGCCGCAGCCGGTGGACGGCCCACTCGAGGGGGCCGGTGCCCCACCACCGGTCCAGGGCCCAACAGGCGCCGAGGACGACGACCGTCGTCGAGACGAGGACCAGCCAGGTGTCGTCCGTCGCGCCTCCGCGGAACACCTCGAGCACGGCGAGGTACAGGATCTGCAGGGTGTATGCCGTCAGGGCGAGCCGCCCGGTGGCCAGGACCGGGTCGAGCAGCCGTCCGACCCCCGCGCGCCGCGCCAGGTGGAGCACCACGAACGACGCCACGACGGCCCCCGTCGCGAGGAGCGTCGCGCCGACGACCTCGGCCGTGACCCCCGAGTAGGGCGCCGAGCCCTCCGCTGAGCCACGGCCGAGGAGGTAGGCCACGACGGAGGACGAGAGCAGGACCCCCGCCGCGGCATACGCCTCGGGCACCTCGGTCACCCGTCGCAGCACCGTGGCCAGGGCCAGGCCCCCGAGAGCCATGGGGAGGAACGACAACAGGCGATAGGCGTCGCCGACGGCCAGCCACGTGACGAGCTCGCGAATCCCGGCCGGCCAGTCGCCGACGTCCCAGGCCCTGTCCACACGAGCTCGCACGATCGGCCCGAGCACCGCGCCCGCCACGGCGAGGCCGAGGGTCAGCACTGGGGCGCGGTGGAGGAGGACGGCCAGCGGGGCGAGGACGATGATGAGCAGGCCGAGATAGGGCAGGACGACGATGATCCGGAAGTACATCTCCTGGAGCAGCACGCCCACGAGGATGAGCAGCACTCCTCGCTGCAGGTTCTCGAGGAGGAACTGCCCCACCGCGGGCTGGCGGTCTGCGAGGTGGATGCCCATCGCGACCCCGATGACCACCGCGAAGAGCGGTGCGGTCAGGTACTCACTGATCGTGAAGACCCCGCCCGCGGGACTGAGGTGCGCGACGAGCATCGAGACGACCGCGAACCCTCGCGCTGCATCGAGTCCCTCGATGCGGCGGGTCGTCGGCATCCGCCCAGTGTGCCCGGGGGCCGTCGGCCCCCGCCCCGACGACCAGGTGACGGGTGGTCCGCGAAGCGCTTGGGACGACACGTCACCGACCGGCTCAGGAGGTGGGCGGGCGGTAACCCGTCGGTTCACCGGCGCCGAGGTCGACGATGGCCGCGACCGGTCCGCCGCCCTCGGGTCCCTGGTGGGCCGCCGACACGGAGACGAAGACGGCCGGGTCACCGGTCACCGATGCCGTGACGCCGCCCACACACGACTTGATCTGGCGGTGCCAGTGCACGTCCGAGTCGTCGAGCATCGCGTTCCTCCGCCCGGCCACCCGCCCGTCGAGCGAGGCCTCGCACTTGAGGAAGACGTTGACGAGGCGGCCGGCGATGTCGCTGCGGTGCGGTCGGTCGGGCAGGTCGAGGCCGGCATCCCGGATCGCCGCCCAGATACCGTCCTGGTCGAGCGCGTCCTGCATGACCGAGTGACCGATCCGGTAGCGGCCGCCCACCCCGCGGGCGTTGCCGACCACGACGACCTGGGCCCGGTCGAGCTCGACACCGGAGGAGCACGAGGCCACCGACGAGTAGAGCCCTCGGTTGTGCATGACGTCCTCGTCGGCAGGCATCGCGATCTCACCCAGGGCGACGGCGACACCGAGGGCGGTGCAGCCGTTCGAGAGGTCCATCGACTCGTGGGTGTGCTCGGTCCACACGCACCTTCCCCCGCGACTTCGCGTCGCGAATGGTGTGGATGGTCAGCAGCGGCGTCTTGGTCTGGACGTAGTGGACGTCCTTCGGGTCGGTGATGCCGGCCCGCTCCATGGCGACGCTCACCGCCGCGGCGACCTTGTCGACCATGGCGGTGTAGCCGATCTCCTCGGGCAGGAGCTGCTCCGACATGGCGAAGCCGACGGTGAGCCGCGGCTCGTCGCTCTGTTCCGCGCGGTCGGCGGGCACGGTGGCGAAGATCGTCGCGTGCGGGCTGATGACACCGTCCGTGCCGCCGGACCACACGATGGGGATCTCCCTGACCCGCTCTGCCGGAGCGCCCTTCTCGACGAGGATCTCCCGGAAGGCCCGGTCGGCGATGATGCGCGTGTAGTCGTTGACCCCCCCGTTGCCCTCGGTCTTGCCGATGATGGCGACGACGCGGCTCGCGTCCAGGACGCCGTCGTCGATGAGCGTGCCCAGCTCGGAGGCGTCGGACACGGTGTGCAGGGGGACCTTGCGGACCTCGATGGCGTCGGGCACGGCGTGTTCCTCTCTGTCGGCCGGTCGTCCGGCACTGACTTGGTATGCCGGGTGATCGGCGGGGTCGTCGGGTCCTGTTGTCGTTCAGTCGGGTTCGATGACGGTGCCGTAGCTCCCTTCGACGGCATCGGTGATGTGCGTGAGTGACGTGATGACGCTGCGGCGCCCCCCGTTGCGGACGAAACGAGTGGCTGCCTCGACCTTCGGGCCCATGGACCCGGAGGCGAACTGGCCGTCGGCCGCATACGAGAACATGTCGACGAGAGACACCCGGCCGAGGTCGCGCTGCTGGGGAGTGCCCCAGTCGAGGGCGGCGTGGTCGACGTCGGTGGCGATGACGAGGACGTCCGCGCCGAGCGTGGTGGCGAGCAGTGCCGCCGTGAGGTCCTTGTCGATGACGGCCTCCACTCCGCGCAGTCGTCCGTCGTGCTCCCGGACCACGGGGATGCCGCCGCCGCCGGCCGCCACGACCACCTGGCCCGCCTCGAGCAGCGTGCGTACGGCGCCGACGTCGACGACCTCGACCGGGTCCGGTGAGGCGACGACACGGCGCCACCCCTTCTCGCCACGGTCCTCCCACACCTGCCCGTGGTCGATCAGGGGCTGCGCCTGGTCCTGGGGGAGGTAGCGGCCGATCGGCTTCGTCGGGTGCGTGAACCCGGGGTCGTCGCGGTCGACGAGGGTGCGGGTGACGACGGCGGCGACCGGGCGGACGGCATCCACGCTCCGGAGGGCGGCGTCGAGGGCGTTGAGGATGGTGAAGGCGAGGGTTCCCTGCGTCTGGGCGCCGCACCAGTCCAGCGGGACGGGAGGGACGACGTGTGCGGCGACCTCGTTCTTGACGAGGAGGTTGCCGACCTGGGGGCCGTTGCCGTGGGTGACGACGAGCTCGTGCCCCGCCCTGACCAGCCCTGCCGCGGCTCGCATCGCGATCCCGATCGCCTCGATCTGCGCGGCGGGGGTGGCGCTGCCGTCGGGCCCCGTCATGGCGTTGCCGCCCAGGGCGAGCAGGACCCGCATGTCACCCTCCTCGGTCGTGGATGGGTCGACCCTAGGCAGGAGGTCGGTTCCCCGCGTCGTCGAGTTGTGCCCAACGCCGCATGCCGTCTTGTCAACCAGCCGGGGAGCGTGGGCCGAGGCCGTCCCGGTCGAGCTCGTCCAGCCACGCGACGACGGCCTCGTTGTGCGCACCCAGGGCCGGCGGGGGCAGGTGCGTCTCACGCCCTCCGGCATACCCGTTGTCGTCGAAGCGGATCGGGGGGCCGGGGATCTCGATGCGCCCGAGCACCGGGTGGTCGACGTCGAGGACCAGCCCCTGGCTACGCGTCTGCTCCCAGTCGTAGACCCGGTCGAGTGTGCGGACCTCGCCGGCCGGGACGCCGATCCGGGCCAGCCGGGCGAGCAGGTCGGCGTGGGTGACCTCCGCGAAGGCGGCGTTGAGGGTCTCGACGACGAGGTCCCGGTTGCCCACCCGCTCCCGGTTCGTCGCGAAGCCCGGTGCGAACGGGTCGATTCCGAAGCCCGCCGCGAGTCGCTGCCAGAGTCCCTCGCTGCCGCAGGCGAGCTGGACGAAGCCGTCGGCACAGGTGAAGAGGCCGTACGGGCAGATCGACGGGTGATGGTTGCCGCCGGCACGGGGCACGTCACCCGCCACCGTGTACCGCGTTCCCTGGAACGCGTGGACGCCGACGATCGAGGCCAGCAGCGACGTGCGGACGACGCGGCCGCGGCCGGTGCGGTGGCGCTCGTGGAGCGCCGACACGACGCCGTACGCCCCGTACATCCCGGCGAGGAGGTCGCCGATGGGGACCCCGACGCGCTGCGGGTGGTCGGGGTCGGTCCCGGTCAGGGACATCAGGCCCCCCTCGCCCTGCGCGATCTGGTCGTAGCCCGCGCGACCCCCCTCGGGCCCGTCATGGCCGAAGCCGCTGATCGAGAGCAGGACCAGTCCGGGGTTGAGGTCGTGGAGCCGCTCGACGGGGAAGCCGAGGCGGTCCAGGACACCCGGCCGGAAGTTCTCCAGCACGACATCGGCGTGGCGGACCAGCCGGGTCAGCAGGTGCCGGCCGTCGTCGGACTTCAGGTCGGCGGTCACCGACTCCTTGTTGCGGTTGCACGACAGGAAGTACGTGGAGATGGGGTCGTCCTCGGGCCCCACGAACGGCGGCCCCCACCCGCGTGACTCGTCACCCTCCGGGCTCTCGACCTTGATGACGCGGGCGCCCATGTCGGCGAGCATCATGCCGCAGTGGGGCCCGGCGAGCGCACGGGTGAGGTCGACGACGACGACGCCGTCGAGAGGTCCGCTCACGCCACCTCCTGAGCCGCGGTCGGGTATGCCGTCAACCTACTCATGCGGCATCCGCCCGCGTCTCGGCAGGGCGGGCCGTCAGCCGCTCGTCGCGTCGAGGTGCTGCAGGAGGTCGTGCGCCGCGAGCTCCACCTGCTTGTGCCGCCACTCGCCGGCCCGGTAGACGCAGGCGATGAGGCCGCTGCGATGGACGCGGCGGAAGTCACCGACGACGAAGGCGTACCTCCCCTTGGTCTCGTCGGTCGCCCCCTTCGTGAGGCCGAGGTGCCACCGGGCGTACTCGTCCCACGAGTGGCGCTTGAGGTACGTGTTCTCCGTCGCGGCGTCGGGCTGCACCTCACCCCACTCACTGTCGAGGACGTACCGGCGCTTGTCGATGAGCTCGCGCACGTACGCGACGGCCGCCTTGTTGACCTCGTACTCCGCCATCACCCCAGTGTGGCGACGACGGGCACCCAGGTGGGCGACCCGTGCACCGCCTTCAGCGGGGGTGGCGTGGAGATGCGTCAGTAGTCGATGCGCGCGGAGGATGCCCGCCAGGCGTCGAACGGCTCCTCGGCCCGGGGGCTGGGCAGGTGCGTGACGACCGTCGGCCACGAGGCCGGGTCGCCCTGGGCCACGAGGATGTCGTGGAACTCGGCGTCGTCGAACCCGGCGGCGGCGGCCTGGTGGCGGTCTGCCGCGAAGGCGACCCGGTCCAGTCGTGCCCAGAGCGAGCTGCACAGGCACAGGGGACACGGTTCGCACGAGGCGTAGAGCGCGGCCCCGGCAAGGGAGAAGCTCCCGACCGACCGACAGGCCCGGCGGATCGCGACGACCTCCGCGTGAGCGGTCGGGTCCAGGTCCGCGGTGACCCGGTTCGTCCCTTCCGCGAGGAGGGAACCATCGCGGACGACGACCGCGCCGAAGGGGCCACCGCCCGCCGCGACGTTGGTCCTCGCGAGCTCGATGGCTCGCTCGAGCCAGCCGGCGTCGTCCATCCCCCGATCCTCCCACTCGCCGGTGGCCCGAGGACGCTGCCGTCGGTCCGTCACACCCAGTCGACCTCCGCGGCGGAGGCGCCCCCGGAGAGCCTGGCGTATCCCGGGCCGCGGTCGAAGAAGGGCTCCCTCCCGGTACGCACTGCCCGCAGCTGCGCGCGCAACGCGTCCGAGGCCGGCACGTCGAGGGCCGGATCGTCCGTGGTGCCCGTCGCCACCACTCCGTAGTCACCGCGGGCACCGTCGAAGGAGACCTTCCCCCACCGCAGGTCCCGCTCCACCTCGTCGTAGGGGCGCTCGAGCGGGTCGCCCCAGCCCCCGCCACCGGTGGTCCGGATCCGGATCACCTGCCCGGCGAGCACGGGCTCGCCGTCCGACAGGGCGTCCACGACGCGCTCATCGGGTCCGCCGAGGTCGATCGTCACCTCGAAGGGCCGGCCCGCCCTGCCGCCCTTGACGCCCCAGCAGGCGAGGATCGAGCGGTCGGCGATCGACATGAAGTGGGCGTCCTCCAGCATCCGGATGTGCTTCTCGTAGCCGAGTCCGCCACGGAAACGCCCGGCACCGCCGGAGTCGACGGCCAGGCCGAGCCGCTCGACGAGGAACGGGAAACGGCTCTCCGTGAACTCGGTCGGCAGGTTCCGGGAGTCCGGGACGACATGGATCGTGTCCTCACCGTCGGCGTAGTACCGCCCGCCCGATCCGCCGCCGAGCACCTCCCGCATGAGGTAGTCGTTGCCGTCGCGGTCCTTGCCGTAGACACCGGTGTAGCGGATCGTCTCCTGGTCGGCCGGCATCCTGCCGTCGACGGCCTTGGCCACGACGCCGGCAAGCACGCCGAGCAGCCGCAGGATGACGAACGTGCGAGCGTTGGTCGGCGCCGGGTAGATGGGGGTGAGCAGGGTTCCCTTCTCCGGGAAGCGCATCTCGATGAGCGGGACGACGCCCTCGTTGACGTCGAGCTGGGCCATCCGCTCCGGGCTGTCGGCGAGGTTGCGCAGGATCGGCGCCAGCCACTTCTTGAGGAAGTTGCCGCCGACGTAGTCGCCGCAGTGGTTGATCGGGCCCTTGGCCTGGGGGCCGGTGCCCGTGAAGTCGAGAAGGAGCGTGGGGCCGCCGTCCCCGGGTCCCGGCCCCCCGGTCGAGGTCTTGGTCAGGGTGATCCGTTGGGCGTGGAGCCGGGGCTCGTCGACACCGTCGTGCTCCGCGTAGTCCTCCCAGACGTAGGTGCCGTCGGGGATCTTGGCGAGGATCTCGCGGCGGTAGGTCTCGGTCGTCGCATCGAGGATCGCGTCGAATGCCGTCTCGACGGTCGAACGTCCGTAGCGCGCGAAGAGCTCCGCGAGGCGCCGAGCCCCCATCAGGCAGGCAGAGCACTCGGCGTCGAGGTCGGCGGCGAGGCTGTCCGGCATCCGGCTGTTGCGGGTCATGATCCGCAGCGCGGCCGAGTTGGGCACACCGGCGTCCCAGAGCCTGATCGGCGGGACCGAGAGGCCCTCCTCGAAGACGGTCCGCGCGTTGCTCGGCATCGAGCCGGGCACGGCGCCACCGATGTCGTCGTGGTGGCCGAACGCCTGGACGAACGCGACGACCTCGCTCTCGTGGAACACCGGCACCGTGACGCAGAGGTCGGGCAGGTGGCCGATGCCGCCCTCCGACTCGTACACGTCGTTGTGGAAGAAGACGTCACCTTCGCGCATCTCGGCGAGCGGGAAGTCGCGCACGATCGGGTGCACGAGCGCCGAGTAGGAGCGCCCGGTGAGCTTGCGCAGCTGGCGGTCGTGGATGCCGGCGCGGAAGTCGTGCGCGTCGCGGATCATCGGGCTCCGGCTGGTGCGGGCGATGGCCGTCTCCACCTCCATCTCCACGCTCGCCAACGTGCCCTGGACGATCTCGACGAGGATCGGGTCGACCGTGCTGCCCTCCGGCGTGAGGCGGTTTCCGTGCTCGTATGCCGTGGGCAGGCCCGCGCTGTTCACGGGGTCCCCTTCGTGACGACGAGGTTGCCGTACGCGTCGACCCGGACGGCGAAGCCGGGGTGGACGGGCACGGTCGAGCCGAACTCCTCGATGACCGCAGGTCCGCGGATCGTGTCGCCGGCCCGCAGGTCCGGGCGCCAGTGGACCTCGGTGGCCACGTAGCCGTCATCGGGGTCGAAGCAGACGGCGCGGGTGGACCGGGGCTCGGGCCCGTCGTCGGCGGGGTGAGCCGTGGCCGACGAACGGGGATGACGGCTCGCGGCCGGGGAGGGGGCGCAGCTCGGGACGGGTGATCGGTCCGACACCCGTGACGCGGAGGTTGACCCACTCCACCTGCTGGCGTGGGTCGTCGCGGAAGTCGTATCCGTACAGCGAACGGTGCTCGTCGTGGAAGCGGTCCGCGACCTCGGCCGCGTACGTCTCGTCCACCGGACCCGGCCCGGCGGGGACACGGACCTCGTAGGCCTGGCCGAAGTAGCGCAGGTCGGCGGTCCGAACGTAGTCGTGGTCGGCGCGCTCGAAACCCTCCGTGTCGAGCGCCGCCGCCGCCTTGGCGGTGAGCTCGTCGAAGACCTTCTCCACGGTGGGGTGGTCCAGGCTCGCGTGCCGGGCGACGAGGGTCTGCACGTAGTCGTTCCGCACGTCGACGGTGAGGAGGCCGAACGCGCTGACCGTGCCGGGGTCCCGAGGCACCACTGCACCCGCGAGGTCCAGGACGTCGACGAGTCGGCACGCGAGCAGCGATCCCGATCCGCCGAACGTCGTGAGCACGAAGTCCCGGATGTCCAGCCCACGCTTCACCGAGACCTGGCGCAACGCGTTCGCCTGGTTCCAGGCGGATATCTCGAGGATGCCCGTCGCGCACCGTTCCAGGTCCAGGTGGACGTCGTCGGCCAGGCGCTCGATACCGATGCGAGCGGCGTCGACGTCGAGCGGGATCTCGCCACCGAGCAGGTGCGGCGGGATGCGGCCGAGCACGACGTGGGCGTCGGTGATGGTCGGCTCGGTGCCTCCGGCGCCATAGCAGAGGGGTCCGGGGTCGGCGCCGGCGGACTGCGGCCCCACCTTGAGCGCACCCTCGGGTGAGACCCACGCGATCGAGCCACCGCCGGCGCCGACGGTCACGACGTCGATCATCGGGATCTTGCTGGGGTAGGCGCCGATCGTGCCCTCGGTGGTCAGGGTCGGCTCGCCGTCGAGCACGACGGAGACGTCGGTCGACGTGCCGCCGCCATCACAGGTGAGGACCTTGGCGAAGCCGGCTCGCCGGGCGATGAGAGCGGCACCCAGCGCACCGGCCGCCGGCCCGGACAGGACCGTCGTGATCGGCTGGTGCACGACCTCGTCGGCCGACAGCACGCCACCGTTGGACTTCATGACCGAGAAGGGGATGGGCCGGCCACCGGTGAAGCCGTCGAGCCGGTCGTGGATGTTCGAGACGTAGCGGCTGACGGCGGGCTTCACCGCCGCGTCGACGAGGGTGGTCATGGAGCGCTCGTACTCCCGGTACTCCCGCAGGACCTCGGAGCTGATCGAGACGACGGCCTCCGGGTGCTCGCGGCGCAGCACCTCCCGGACGGCGAGCTCGTGGGCGTCGTTGGCGTAGGAATGCAGGAGGCAGACCCCGATCGTCGTGACGCCGTGCTCGCGGAACCAGCCCGCCGCGGCGACGGCTGAGGCCTCGTCGAAGGGACGGACCTCGTGGCCCTCGAAGTCCATGCGGCCCCCGACGGTGCGGACGTGGTCGGCCGCCACGATGCGCGGCGGCTTGACCCAGAAGTAGGAGTTGCCGTAGCCGTCGGGCACCGCCTGGCGGGCGATCTCGAGCATGAACTCGTAGCCCTCACTCGTCACGAAGCCGAGCCGCTCGACCTTCCCCTCGAGGAGCGTGTTCGTGGCGACCGTCGTGCCGTGGCTCACCGCCGTGACGTCCGGTCCGTCGGCCCCCAGCACCGAGAGGATCTTCTCCACGCCGGTGATGAACCCGTCGGCAGGGTTGCCGGGAGTGCTCGGCGTCTTCGTCGTGACGAGCTCACCGCTGTCCTCGTCGAAGGCGACGACGTCCGTGAACGTGCCACCGGTGTCGACACCGATCCGGATCCGTCGCCGCTGTGCCTGGGCCATGGCCCGATTCAAGCCCGGTGACGGGTCGCCTTTCGTTGGCACTTTGTGCCGACGGGATGCCGGGAGGCGGTCGAAGATCACCACGGTTCGGGGAACCGGCCGGCGTGCCGGGGCGGTGGTGTCGGGAGGTCACAGGAGTCCCGTCCGCCACACTCGGGATGTCGTCCCCCGCACCAGCCGCTACGCTCGACTTCACGTCACAACGCGCGGCGACGTGGCCGCACCCTGCCAGGAAGGTTGCCCATGTCCTCCGACTACGAACGCATCGGCGGCGCCACCGCGGTCACTGCGGTGGTCGACGAGCTGTACGCCCGGCTCGTCCCGGACGACCAGGTGGGCCACTACTTCACGGACATCGACATCCCGCGCCAGAAGCGTCACATGGTCCTCATGCTCACGACCGTGCTCGGCGGTCCGGACAACTACTTCGGTCGTCCGCTCGACGAGGCGCACCAGCCGCTCGGGATCAACGAGGCGGACTACACGCGGGTCGGCGAGCACCTCATGGCCATCCTCGACGAGGTGGGCGTGCCAGACGACATCCGGGGCCGGGTGGTCGACGTGCTCACCGCGGTGCGGCCCCAGGTCGTCTCGCAGGCCTGAGGGTTCGGGGCGTCCGTGGACACCGACCGACTGAAAGCGACCTGGGCCGAGGTGGCGGCGCACGGTGACGACGTCCCGTCGTACTTCTACGCACACCTCTTCATCACCCACCCCGAGCTGCGGGAGCTCTTCCCCCTCGTCATGAGCGCCCAACGTGACCGGCTCGTCGCTGCCCTCGGGCGCGTCGTCAGCTCGGTCGACGACCTCGGCTCGGTCGTGCCCTTCGTCCAGCAGCTGGGCCGCGACCACCGCCGGTTCTCGGTCGTGGCGGAGCACTACGACGCCGTGGGTGCCTCGCTGCTCTGGACGCTGGCGCACTTCCTGGGCGACCGGTGGACGCCCGAGGTGGCGGCGGACTGGGCCGCTGCCTATGGCGTCGTCGCCTCCACCATGGTCGACGCCGCCGAGGAGTCCGAGAGCGTCCAGCCTGCGTGGTGGGAGGCGGAGGTCGTCGACAAGACACGGGTCAGCCGCGAGGTCGCGACCTTCACGCTGCGTCCGTCGGAGCCGGTGCCCTACGTGGCCGGGCAGTCGATGGCCATGTGCATCCCGCAGGTCCCCCGGTCGTGGAGGTTCTTCACCCCGGCGAACGCCCCCCGGGAGGACGGCACGATCGACCTCAACATCGCCTCTGTTGCCGGAGGCGTGGTCAGCGGGTCCTTCGTCTCCAAGGTCCGGCCGGGCGATGTCGTGCGGATCGGTGCTCCTGTCGGCACCGGCCTCGTCCTCCAGCCCGATGATGACGCCGACCTGCTCCTCGTGGCCGGCAACACCGGCCTGGCTCCCTTCCTGGCCCTCCTCGACGACATCGTCGAACAACGCCGACGCGGCTGGCCGCTCCGGCAGGTCCACCTGGTCCACGGCGTGCGGTTCCCCTGGAACCTCTACGCCGAACACCGACTCTCCGCCCTCGCGCGGGAAGGCTGGTTCCGGTACACGCCGGTCGTCAGCGACGACCCGACCTACCCGGGCCGTCGGGGACTCGTCGGTGACGTGGCGGCCGAACGACCCTTCGACGGCCGTTACCACGCCATGGTGTGTGGCTCACCCGCGATGGTCCACCACACTCGTGACGCCCTGATGTCGACCCCCAAGCCTCCCGAGACCGTCCAGGTCGAGGAGTACGCGGCCATGCCGGCCACCGAGGCCATGTCCGAGCACGCATCCGCGCAAGGAGACCCGTTGTGAGTGACACCCAGCAGGAGCAGGTGCTCGACGTCGACTCGGAGCGCGACCGCCGCGAGACGCGGGAGCGCGCCTACCAGGACGTGAGTCTGCGCGCGGTCGAGCTGTTGGCCAAGGCCCAGCGGGCCGCGGACGAGGCGGTCGCCGAGGCACAGTCCTACGCTCGCGACCTCGAGCAGACGGCCCGAGAGCAGTACCGCCACATCCTCCAACGAGCCCACGAGGCGGCCCGCGATGCGTCGGGGGACGAGGAAGGTGTCGGGCAGGACGTCGCCGGAGCCGCTGAGGAGGGCGGGGCGGCATCCGGACTGGAGGCCAAGCAGCTGGAGTACGTCCGCACGTACGCCCGCGTCGCGCACTCGCAGCTCAAGGCGGTGCTCGGTGCGCTCAACGACGAGCTCGACCGGCTCGCTGACCTCGCCGACGGGCCGGACTCGGAGAGGGCGACGGCGGGGGACCTCGATCGGTCGGCCGCTGATGTCGAGGACCAGGCCGACCGCGACGCCGGTCACCCAGAGGCCGAGCACGACGCCGCCTACCACGACGGGGACCCCCACTCACAGTGACGTCGGCAGCGGCGGTGCCGTGATCCTCGCCTGCACGGATGCCGCCGGCCGGCCTCTCGTCAGCCGGAGCGGTAGGCGAGGACCACGGCCTGGAGGCGGTCGCGCACGCCGAGCTTCTGGAGGATCCGCGCCACGTGGGTCTTCACCGTTCCCTCGCCGATGACGAGGCGCGTGGCGATCTCGGCGTTGGAGAGTCCCTCCGCCATGAGGTCGAGCACGTCACGCTCGCGCTCGGTGAGCCGGGACAGGCTCTCGACCGTGTCGGAGCGGCGGTGCCGGCCGAGCTCCGCGGCCACGCGACGCGCCACCGAGGGGGCGAGCACCGCGTCGCCCCCCGCTGCGGCTCGCAGCGCGGCCACGAGCCGGTCGGCCGGCGCGTCCTTGAGGAGGAACCCGGTGGCCCCCGACCTGAGCGCCTCGACGACATAGGCGTCCGTCTCGAACGTCGTGAGCATCACCACCGGTGTCCCGACGCCGTCCGCGCGGAGCGCGCGAACCGTCTGGAGGCCGTCCCGGACCGGCATCCGGATGTCGAGGAGGAGGACGTCGGGGTCGAGCTCGTGGACGAGGCGCACCGCCTCGTCGCCGTCGGCGGCAGCACCCACGACGTCGACGCCCGGCTCGGCACCGAGGATCATCGCCAACCCCGTGCGCACGAGCTCCTCGTCGTCCGCGACGAGGACCCGCAGTCTCACGACGACTCCACCGGGAAGACGGCACGAACCGCGAAGCCGCCGGTCTGCCGAGGCCCGGCCTCCAGCGACCCGCCGTAGAGGGCCGCCCGTTCTCGCATGCCGATGAGGCCGTGCCCCACGCGGCCTCCGTTCCGCGTCCCCGGCCGGGGTGGGAGCGAGCCGCTGTCGACGACCTCGATCTCGAGGGCGTCGGGCAGGTATCGGACCCGGACGTCGACCGTGGCCGGGCCGGCGTGGCGCAACGTGTTCGTCAGGGCCTCCTGGACGATCCGGTATGCCGACAGGTCCAGGCCCGGAGAGAGCGGTCGGGGCGCGCCGCACACCCGGACGTCGACCGCAAGTCCGGCTTCTCGGACATGCGTGGCGAGGGCGTCGAGCTCGCGCAGGCCCGGAGTCGGTGTGATGACGTCGTCGTCACCTGTCGCGAGCACGTCGAGCAGTCGGCGGAGCTCGGTCAGTGCGTCGCGTCCCGTTCCCGCGATCGCCTGGAGCGCGTGTCGGGCCCGGTCCGGATCGGTGGTCAGGGTGCGGTCGGCAGCCTGGGCCTGGAGCACGATGACCGCCAGGCCGTGCCCGACAAGGTCGTGAAGCTCGTGGGCGATCCGCGCCCGCTCGTGAGCCACGGCGGCCGTCGTCTCCTCCTGCCGCGCCCGTTCCAGCGTGGCCGTCCGGTCCCGAAGAGCCGCTTGGTCATGGCGCCGAGCCCGCATCCAGCGACCCAGTCCGAAGACCGAGGCGAGGATGATCCAGCCGGGCACGACGTCGCCGACCGCGGCGCCCTCCTGCAGCCGGGGAACGTCGATCGCGAGGATCGCCGAGGTCAGGGCCAGTGCCCCCACGACCGCGGCCCGGGTGCCGGCCCACGCCCCCAGCCCGTGGGTCGCGACCAGCAGCGCCACCCACGACATCCCCAGGGAGGCACCGAACCGCATGTCGAGGGCGGCGGCCGTGAGCACCGCGAGAAGGGCGACGAGCGGCATCCGTCGGACGATGAGCAGTGGCAGGCAGACGGCCGCGGCAAGCAGTGCGGCGCGGAGTCTCGCGCCGGCGTCCTGGCCGCTGGACGCCAGCCACGCCTCGAGCTCCGCCGCGACGAGCACCGCCAGTGCGAGCAGCATCGTCCCCCGACCGGACCCCCGCCACACCATGGGTCGAATGTAGGCCGCTTCGGGTCACGCCACATCTGTCCTGAGGCAGACGACGAGATCGTCCTCGTGGCAGGCGACGCGGGGCCGGCGCGTTCCTAACGTCGTGTGAGTCCGCTCGACTCTTCGAAAGGCACGACGATGTTCATGACCGTATCCACCCCAGCCAGGGGTGTCGCCGCCGCTGTGTTCCTTGCCGTCCCGGTCGCCGTCGAGGCCGCGACCGGCCACACGGGAGGGCTGGCCGGTGAGCTGGCCTTCAGCGTGTCACAGCTGGTCGGTTGGTCGTTGGCCCTCTCGGTGTGCCGAGACCTCAGGGCCGCCACGACCGCTCGGTCGAGGGCTGCCCGCATCGGCAGCGCCCTGGTCCGTGCGGGGTGCTGGCTGGAGCTGGCCTTCGCGACGGTGTACGGCCTGGCGCTGGTGGCCACCGGTGAGGCGTTCGAGGGCGCGTTCGTGGCCTTCCTCCTCGGCTTCCTCTGTCTCCTCGCCGGCGGGGTGACGTGGGGCGTCTCGCTCCGGCGTCGGGGCTCCCACCGTGTCGCGGGTACGGGTCTGCTGCTCCTGGCAGTGCTCGGCCTGCTCGCCATGGTGGTCGGACAGGACCCGTTCCACGACCTCGCTCTGCTCGCGAGCTACGCCTCCTGGGCGGTTGTCGGGCGTGGGGTGGCGGGTCGGCGGAGCGTGGACCAGGCGAGCGTTGCGGCAGTCGCCTGACTCGCCACGCGGCGACGCCATCCGCGTGGGCGGTCCGTGCCGAACATCGAGCAGAGGGCTGGCGGCCGGACCACCTGAGTGGGACGGTGTCGTGATGTTCGGCGACGCGGCGGCATACGAACGCTTCCGGGGTCCGGGCGAGGCGGGGACGGCTGACGGGCTCGTCCGGGTGTCGGACCGCTGTTGGGTGCGCTCGAGCACCTTCTGCCAGTCCAACACCGTGGTGGTGCGGGGCGACGGCGGCGTGCTGCTCGTCGACCCCGGAGTGACCGGGGCCGAGCTGCGGGTGCTGGCCGGGGAGCTGCGGAGGCTGGGTCTTCCTCCCGTCGTCGGGTTCAGCACGCACCCGCACTGGGACCACATGCTGTGGACACGTGGGCTGGGCGACGTGCCCCGCCTCGCCACCGTGGATGCCGTGGCGCACGCCCGGGCCTCCCTGCTCGACGCCCGGGAGAAGGCGGGCCGCCTCGCACCGGGCAACGACCTCGCCCTGGTGGGGGTGCTCGATGCCCTTCCACGGCACGCCGACTCCCTGGACTGGCCGGGGCCCGAGGTGCACGTCCTCGAACACCGGGGGCACGCTCCGGGACACGCGGCGCTGTTCGTGCCGGCCGACGGCGTGCTCATCGCCGGTGACATGCTCTCCGACGTCGAGGTCCCGCTGCTGGACCTCAAGAGCGGCGCGGCGGACCCTCTCGCCGACTACGAGCACGGCCTCGACGTCCTCGAGCAGGTCCTCGACGAGGGGTGCCGCGTGCTGGTGCCGGGGCACGGTGCCGTCGCGGCGGACGAGGAGGTGCGCACGCGGTTCGAGGCGGATCGGGCGTACCTCGATGCCGTACAACGGCTGGCACCCGTTCGAGACGACCGGCTCGACCCGCGGGCGAGCTACGGTCCCGACTGGCTCATCCCCGAGCACGAGGCGCAGCGCAGCTGGTGCCTGGCACACCGCCCCGGGTGACCGCCGGCCGGCCGACGGCTCAGCCGGCCCACGGATCAGCCGGCCAACGGGCGGTGAGGGGGCTCCGGGCTCCGGCCCTGGAAGGAGAGGATCGCCGAGTTCTGGACGACCCCGGCGCGGACCTCGATGGCGTGCCGGATGGTCCGGTTGGCCTTCCATGCCGCGGGTCCGTCGATGACCGGCCCGAGGAAGGGCAGCAGTGCCTCGCTGATCTCCCAGGTCGCGGCGTTCCAGAGGTAGGACGGGCTGTGGTCGACGGCGTAGTAGAGCACGTCCTGACCGACGACGAACGTCGGGTCCTCGAACGTCGTGGGGCGTGCCCAGCTGAAGCCCATGCCCTCGTCGCAGGAGACGTCGACGACCACCGTGCCGGGTGAGAGGTGGGTGAGCTCCTCGTCCGTGACGAACACGAGCGGGCGTTCCGTGTTCTGGAGCACGCAGTTGACGATGACGTCGTGCTCGCCGAGGAACTCGGCGAGGGGCACGGCTCCGTCGGGCGTGACCGCGTGGCTCACCTGGTCGGTGGTGTCGTCGCTGTCGAAGTGGAGGATGCGTGCCGAGTGGATGGGCGACGCGACCGCCGCGACCTGCCGGTGGGTGAGGACGTCGACATCGTTCACCCCCAGGGCCTGCAGCGCCGTGACGGCTCCGCGAGCCGTGGCACCGAACCCGATCACCACCGCCCGCAGGCGGGGACCGTAGTCCCCGGTGGACCCGGAGATCTGCATCGCGTGGAGCACCGAGCAGTAGCCCGCCAGCTCGTTGTTCTTGTGGAACACGTGAAGGCTGAACGAGCCGTCCGTGGTCCAGTGGTTCATCGCCTCGAAGGCGATGAGCGTGAGCTTCTTGTCGATGGCGAGCTGGGTGAGGTCTCGATCCTGGACGCAGTGCGGCCACCCCCAGAGGACCTGGCCGTCCCGGAGCTCGGCCACGTCGTCGAGCAGCGGCTTCGGCTGGAGGATGACGTCGCACTCGTCGATGAGCTCCTCACGCGTCCGGATCCCGGCCACCAGGCGCCCGAGCTCGTCGTCCGGGGCACCGAACCGCCTCCCGTACCCACTCTCGAGGTGGATGCGTGCGCGAAGGTCCTCGGGAATGCGGCTCAGGTGTCGTGGGTGGAGCGGCAGCCGGTGCTCGTTCTCCTTACGGGACCTGCCCAGGACTCCGAGCGTGAGCGGGGTCGGGTCAGGCGGCATGTGCCCAGTATGGCCACGAGCCCCCGAGCCACGCCGAGGGTCGGGAACGGCGCCACCCGCGGCCGCACGGTCAAGGGCGTAGCGACTTCCCCGTCGTGATGTCGCGAACGGGCCGGCGTGGCGGTCCATGCTGAGTGCGTGACGGAACGCAACGTCCTCGGCGATGACCTCGAGCCGTGCGGAACAGACCCGCTGACCGGCTTCTACCGGGACGGCTCCTGCCGCACCGGCCCCGAGGACCTGGGAAGCCACACGATCTGTGCGGTGATGACGCCGGAGTTCCTCGAGCACCAGCGAGGGATCGGGAACGACCTCGCCACTCCAGTACCGGCATACCGCTTTCCCGGGCTGCGGCCCGGCGATCGGTGGTGCGTCACGGCGGCCAACTGGCTGCGCGCGCACGAGGACGGCGTGGCGGCGCCGGTCGTGCTGGCCGCCACGAACGAGGCGGTCCTGCGCATCGTGCCGTTGCCGACGCTTCGCGCGCACTCCGTGGACGTCCCGCCGGATCCCAGCTCCCTGGATCGGTGAGTGGACGCCCCCCGACCGTGCGGCGCGACATCTCGTGCACGAGGTGCAGTGCGGGATGCTTGAGCGGTGGCCACGCCTCCCGCCACCGTGAAGCGCTTCAACGCGGTCGCCCTGCGCCTCGCAGGGCACCGGTTCAACCCGCTGTGGTCGGTCCTGCGCCACCGAGGACGCAGGAGCGGCAGGTGGTACTCGGTTCCGATCACCGCCATCCCGGCCGGCTCGGCCTTCCTCATCCCGCTGCCCTGGGGGCGAGGCACCGACTGGGTGCGCAACGTCCTTGCCGCGGGAGGGTGCTCGATCCGCTGGAAGGGCACGGACTACGAGTGCACCCAGCCGACCTTCGTCGACCAGAGCGTTGCCCAGGCCGTGGCTGCGGGCCTGACGCGCCGCATCCTCGAGCACCGGGACTTTCCGCACGGGTTCCTCCGGCTCGAGCGCGTCGGCCGGCGCTACCGTGGGTCGATGGACCGGGATGCCGCTCAGGCCTGGCTCGACCGCTACGTCCGTGCCTGGCAGTCATATGACCGGGAGGACGTCTCCGACCTCTTCAGCGACGACGTCGCCTACCGCTACCACCCCTATGACGACCCGGTCGTCGGTCGGGACGCGGTCGTCGCCTCCTGGCTGGGGGAGAACGACTCCGCCGGCGCGTCCACCCGCGACGCACCCGGCACCTACGAGGCCGAGTACCACCCGGTCGCGGTCGACGGGGACACGGTCGTCGCCACCGGTACGTCGCGGTACCGGGAACGGCCGGAGGGGCCGTTCGTCCGCACCTACGAGAACTGCTTCGTGATGCGGTTCGACGACGAGGGACGCTGCAGGGAGTTCACCGAGTACTACCTCCTTCGCCCCTGACCCGGGACGTCACCGAGAACCGAGCCCGCTCGCCTTCGGGGTCGACTCCTGCCCTCCGACGAGCGTCGAGCGACCCTGAACCATCGGGGCGGCGCCCACGCGGCGACGACTCTTGACAGGCTGGGAGCGGCGGGGAACGCTCGGTTCGAGGGCACCAGATGTGCGGGTGACCGCCCCGCGCGCCCGCACCACCCTCGACAGTCCGATCGGAGTAGCCGTGCCCCACACCGCCCCTCCTGCCGTGCTCGACGACGTCCGTGCCATCGAGGAGAGCAGCATCACCTCCCGGCAGGGTGCCTTCCCCGTGCCGTGGGTCGACCAGATGCACGAGGAGGTCATGGCGGCCTTCGCCGACGCCCGCTCCCGTGACCACGGAGCGATCAGCCGTGGCCCGGAACGCTGGTACGTCGAGGTCCACCCCGAGCAGCTCAGCGGCTTCGTCGACCTCGCCACGCACCCATGGGTCACCGCGGTCTGCCACGGCGTGCTCGGCCCGGACTACCGGATCGTCGAAGTCGGTTTCGACGTCCCCTTCGCGGGTGCGGTCAACCAGCCCTGGCACCGTGACTTCCGGTCGCCACCGGCGACCTACCGTGACCGGCGGATCACCTCGTTGGCGTTCAACCTCACCACCGTGGACACCACACCCGAGATGGGGCCGTTCCAGATCGCGCCGGGGACGCACTTCGAGCCGGGACAGGACTGGGAGCACGGGATGTTCCCGCCGCGCTCGGAATGGAGCCGCTTCGAGCAGCACTCGCAGCTGAAGATGCCGCGGCGGGGCGACATCTCCGCGCGCTCGGCCCTCGCCCTCCACCGCGGAACGGCGAACCGCAGCCCCCACGCGCGTCCCGTGGTGATCCTCGGAGTGGACGGTGACGCCGAACACGACGAGCGTCACGACATGACCGTCACCCGAGCCTTCTGGGACAGCATCGACGCCGACCTGCGGAACCACCTGCATGCTCGGGTCGTCGACGAGCTCGCCCCCCTCCGTCAGCGACACACGATCGAGGGTCTCGTCATGGGGGCGCCCTGAACACGGACGCTCGACGGCCCGGCGCGACGTCCGCGTGCCGCCGCGAACACGTGCGCCGGCGCGACGGCTCAGCCGTGTGGGAAGGAGGTCTTCGCGGGCGCCTCGAGGTCGGCTCGGTGCTTGCGGATGAGGTCGAGGTTGCGATCCCGCAGGTGGTCGAACCCCTGGGTGACGTTCGAGCCGGGGGTCAGGGACGCGAGCGCCTCGTCCGGGTCGAGCCGCGCCGCCACCCACCCCTCGTGCGTGGCCGCCTTGGCCACGATGTGCCCGATGGGCGTGACGATGTGGGAGTTGCCGAAGTAGAGGACCCCGGCCGGGTCGGTGCCCACCGCGTTCGCGCCGACGACGTAGACGTGGTTGTCGTACGCGCGGGCCCGGGAGGTGAGCTCCCAGATGTCGGCCGACCGCAGCAGCGCCGATGGCCGGCAGACGACCTCGGCGCCCTGGACCGCCTGGATGCGGCACAGCTCCGGGTAGTCCCCGTCGAAGCAGATCATCATGCCGATGCGGCCGAGCGCGGTGTCGCACACCGTCACGGTGTCGCCTGGCGTGACCCAGCCGCCGCCACCCACACCCTCGGAGAAGAAGGGGTGCGTCTTCCGGTAGACGCCGAGCACCTCGCCTGCGGGGTCGACGAGGACCGAGGAGTTGTGGACGACCTCCGGGGTGGGCCCACGCTCGTAGGTACCGACGACGAGGTGGACCCGGAGCTCGGCTGCGACGTCGACGAGGGGGGCGATGACCGGGCCGGGGAGCTCGGAGACCAGCTCCCAGAGCTCATCCACCGGGATACCGGGAGTGAAGCCCGTCGTCGCGGACTCCGGCAGCACGACGAGCTCTGCGCCCGTCGCCTCGACGCACCGACGCGTCATCGCGACGAGCTTGTCGAGGTTCGCCTGCACCGAGTGCGCGGTGAGCGGTCCGGGCAGCGGCGCCACCTGGACGGCGGCGGCCGTGAACGCGCGCATCAGGGCCTCCTCCCGATCCGGGCGCCGAGCGCGACGCCTGCCAGGGCCAGAATGCCACCGACGAGGACCCCCACGGCGAACCCGGCACCGGAGTCCATGGACCGGAGCCCCTCACCCGGGGACGCTCCGCGCCGGCCCGCGTACACCGGCCCCGCGGCACTCTGCACATCGCCAGACCCTGCGACAGCACCCGTCGGTGCCGCGGTTCCGGCGGGCACGAGGCCGGCGATGTCCCGGTCGAGCGCCGTGAAGAACTGACCGGCCATCTTCTTCGTCACACCGGCGAGCATGCGCTGGCCGACGCCGCCGATCGCACCCCCGACCGACGCGTCGGCCTCGTAGCTGAGGTCCGTACCACCGGAGGGGGACGGCGAGAGCCGCACCTTGACGTCCGCGTCGATCGTCCCCGGAGCGCCCGCGCCGGATGCCTTCATCGTGAGCGACTCGGCGGGGACCTTGTCCGAGAGCGCCACCTCCCCTTCGTACGTGCCTTTGATGGCGGCCACGCCGGCCGTGACCGACATGGCGTAGCGGTCGTCCCCGACCACGGACAGCGAGTGGCATCCGGGCAGGCAGCGGGCGAGCACCGCAGGGTCGAGGATCGCCTCCCACACCTTGTCGACGGGGGCTTCGAGGGTGGAGCTGCCGGTGATCCTCATGACGAGCCTTCCTGCGCAGGATCGGGTTGCGTGGCCGTGGCGTGCTGCTGCCGTAGCGCCCACAGCTCGGCCGGGCTGATCGGCATGGAGCGGATGGGGAACCCCTCGGCATCCTCGATGGCCGAGGCGAGAACGGCCGACACCGGGATCGTCCCGGCCTCACCGGCGCCCTTGACGCCGAGCGGGTTGAGCGGGCTCGGGGTCTCGAGGTGGTCGGTCTCGATGTGCGGGACCTCGGAGGCGTAGGGCATGAGGAAGTCCATGAACGACGCGTTGAGCAGCTGCCCCGAGTCGTCGTACACCATCCGCTCGTAGAGCGCCCCACCGACGCCCTGCGCGACCCCACCGTGGATCTGGCCCTCGACGATCATCGGGTTCACCATGACGCCGCAGTCGTGCACCACGCAATACCGCAGGATGCGGATCTCCGCGGTCACGGGGTCGGTCTCGACGATCGCGGCGTGCATACCGTTGGCGAAGGTCGTCTGGGTGGGTGAGTAGAAGTCCTTGCCCTCGAGGCCCGGCTCCTCGTCGTCCGCGATCGGAGGCTTGTCGGGGTCGAACGTCCCGGCGAACTGGGTCGCCGCCTGCGCCGACTGGTCGAAGGCGTACCGCAGCGGGTTCGAGAGCACCGCCACCGTCGACAGGTCGATCCGCGCGGTGCCGGGGGCACCGCGGACGGAGATGACACCGTCCTGGATCTCGAGGTCGTCGGCGGCCACCTCGAGCGCGTCGGAGGCGATCTTCAGTGCCTTCGCCCTCACCACCCGAGCCGCGAGGGCGACGGCGTTCCCCGACATCACCGCACTGCGGGAGGCGAACGTGCCGACGGCATACGGCATCCGGCGCGTGTCACCGGTGGTGACGTGCACGTCCTCGATCCGCACGCCGAGCTCGTCCGCGACGATCTGGGCCAGGACCGTCTGGTGGCCCTGTCCCTGCGTCGTCAGGCCGGTGTACACGTTGACCCGGCCGCTGGTCTCGACGTGCACGTGGCCGCCCTCGTAGGGCCCGACGCCCGTGCCCTCGACGTAGCAGCCGAGCCCCAGGCCCACCCGGCGCCCCTCCTTCTCGGCCTGCTCCCGGTAGGCGGCGAAGCCGTCCCACCCCACGAGCGCCTTGACCTTCGCCAGCGTTGCCGGGAAGTCACCCGAGTCGTACCTCAGGGGCCGGCCGTCCTGGAACATCAGACCGTGGTCGTACGGCATCTCCTGGGGCTGGATGAAGTTGCGCTCTCTGACCTCGGCACGGTCGAGCCCGAGGTGGGCGGCGATGGCATCCATCGTGCGCTCCATCGCGAAGCAGCCCTGCGGCCGCCCGGCTCCCCGGTAGGGCGTCACGAGAACCGTGTTCGTGTAGAGCGACCAGAACTCGACCCGGTACGCGCCCGGCTTGTAGGGCCCGAGGAGCTGGGTCGCCGTGATGATGGGGACGATGATGCCGTAGGGGGTGTAGGCGCCGTTGTCGTGCCAGAAGCGGACGTCGAGCGCGAGCAGGCGCCCCTCGTCGTCGAAGCCGACGGTGACCTCCTGGAGCTGGCCGCGCTCGTGCGCCGAGGAGACGAAGTGCTCGCGGCGGTCCTCGGCCCACCTGACGTCGCGGCCGAGCGCGCGCGCCGCCCACGGGACGAGCACCTCCTCGGGCCACGGGTGCATGATCTTGACGCCGAAGCCGCCGCCGACGTCGGGGGCGACGCACTCCACCTTCGCGAGCGGCATCCCCAGCTTGGCCGCGACCGCCGCCCGGACGCCAGTCGTGGTCTGGGTGGATGAGTAGAGGCGCAGCGACTCCTCGTCGGCGTCCCACCGCGCGTAGACCCCCCTGCCCTCGAGCGGCGTGGAGGCGCTGCGCTCGATGTGGAGGTCGAGGGTCAGGGTGTTCGGTGCGGAGGCCATCGCGGACTCGAGGTCTCCGACCTCCTGGAGCAGGTGTGCGCTGATGTTGTCCGGGACGTCGTCGTGGACCAGGTTGCGACCCGAGCGTGCGTTGTCGATGCCGACGACGACCGGCAGCTGGTCGTACGTCACGCGGATGCGCTGGGCGGCGTCCTCGGCGACGTAGCGGTCCCGGGCGACGACCATGGCGACCGCCTCGCCGACGTGGTTCACCTCGTCCTTCGCCAGGGGACAGCCCGTGCGCGCGTGGGTGAGGGCCGGGTGGGGAATGAGGACGGGAAGTGGCTCTGCGGTGCGCTCGGTGAGGTCCTCCCAGGTGTAGATCCCCTCGACGCCGTCGACCTCCCAGGCGTCGCCGATGTCGATGTCGACGACGCGGGCGTGGGCGTGCGGGCTGCGGACGAAGGCGGCCGCCAGGGCACCGTGGCCGAGGTCGTCGAGGTAGCGGCCGTTGCCCGTGAGCAGCCGCGGGTCCTCGCGGCGCTGGACCCTCTCGCCGAACTGCCGGGTGCTCACGTCACACCTTCGCCCAGGTCGCGGCCGGCACGCTCGTCGATCGTCACCCGGCGGATCTCGGCTGCCCGGCAGACCGCCGCGACGATGTTCTGGTAGCCCGTGCACCGGCAGAGGTTTCCGGAGATGGCCTCCCGCGCCTCCTCGGGGGTCGGGTCGGGGTTGTCCTCCAGGTATGCCGTGATCGTGGTGACGAACCCCGGCGTGCAGAAGCCGCACTGGAGCCCGTGGCACTCCGCGAAGGCCTGCTGCACGGGGCTCATCCGCTCGGGGTCGTTGCCGACGCCCTCGATGGTCGTCACCTCGTGGGCCTGGGCAGTCACGGCGAACATCAGGCACGACCGCGCCGGCTCGCCGTCGACGAGCACGGTGCACGCACCGCAGACCCCGTGCTCGCAGCCGACGTGGGTCCCGGTGAGCCCCAGGTCGTGACGCAGGAAGTCGGACAGCAGTCGCCGGGCCGGCGCCCGTGCCGAGCGGGCGACCCCGTTGACCCGGATCCTGATGTCGATCAGCTGTTCCGAGGTCGGCTCGCTCACGCCGCCCCCTCGTCGCGCTGACGGGTGGCGGCGAGCGCACGGCGGGTGAGCTCGCCCGCGAGCATCCGCCGGTAGTCCGCGCCGGCGTGGATGTCGGACTCCGGGTCGACGTGTGCCCGCACGAGCTCCAGGACCCCGACGGGGAGGGGAGCGGACGCCTCGGTGCCCTCGAGGACCGGGCCGAGGTCGAGCACCGTCGGAACGGGTGTCACGGAGACGAACGAGGCCCGGGCCGCTCGCACGAGCCCGTCCTCCACCTCCACCGCCACGGCGACACCGGCGAGGGCGTAGTCGCCCGAGCGGCGTGCGAACTCGACGAATGCCGTGAGCGTGCCTGCCGGAAAGCGGCCGAAGCGCACTGCCTCGATGAGCTCGTCGGCGGCGAGCGTCGTCGCGAGCGGGCCCTCGAAGAAGTCGGCGGCGGCGATCTCCCGCCGGCCGTCCGGCCCGACCGCCTCGACGACACCCCCGGTGAGAACGGCGACCGCGGGCATCTCCCCGGCCGGGTCCGCGTGGGCGATCGAGCCGACCGTCGTGCCGCGGTTGCGGATCGCCGTGTGTGCGACGTTGCGGAGGGCCTGGCGCAGGAGAGGGAGGGCGGCATCCGCGGCGGCGTGCCGCTCGAGACCCGCGTGCCGGACGAGGGCGCCGACCCGTACCCAGCGCTCGTCGACGTCGACGCCGGCCAGTCCGGCGACACCGTTGATGTCGACGACGTGGCCGGGGCTCGCCAGCCGCATGTTGAGCACCGGGATGAGGCTCTGCCCGCCGGCGAGGACCTTGCCGTCGTGGCCGACCTGTGCCAGGACCGCGACGGCCTCGTCGACCGTGCTCGGCGCGTGGTGCACGAACGGTCCGGGTTTCACCTGCTCGATCCTGCCTGCTCGCGGGGTCTGGGGAAAGGCGCGCCCCGCCCGGGGAGGGAGCCGCGGGCGGGGTGACGGCGGGACGGACCTACCGGTGGTCGGGCCGGCCCGAGTGGTCCGGCTCTCCGGGGTTCTCGCGATGCGGGCCGCGGGAGTCCGTCTTCCTGCCGACGGCGTCGCCGGGGTATCCCTCCTGGTAGAGGTCGTCCACCTCGTCGCTGTCACCGTACGTGTAGTCGCCCACCGCGATGGCGGCGCCCCCGGCGCGGTCCCGGACCTCGGCAGGTGCGATGGCCCGGGCGACGTGGTATCCCGCGATCGTGACGATGGTCCCCAGTGCGATGCCCTCGAGCGAGAAGTTGTCGCCGAGGACCATCTTGACGTTGCCGATGCCGATGATGATGCCCGCGGCGATCGGGACGAGGTTGATCGGGTTGCCGAAGTCGACGCCGTTCTCGCGCCAGATCTTCGCACCGAGCAGGCCGATCATGCCGTAGAGGACCACGGTGATGCCTCCGAGGACGCCGCCGGGCACCGACGCGACGAGGGCGCCGAACTTCGGCGACAGACCGAACAGGATGGCCACGGCGGCGGCGACCCAGTACGCCGCGGTGGAGTACACCCGGGTGGCCGCCATGACGCCGATGTTCTCGGCGTACGTCGTCGTCGGTGACCCGCCCACGGAGGAGGCCAGGGCGGTGCCGACGCCGTCAGCGGCGATCGCGCGGCCCATGACGGGGTTGAGGTCGTGCCCGGTCATCTCCGCCACGGCCTTGACGTGGCCGGTGTTCTCGGCGATGAGCGCGATGACCGCGGGAAGGACGAGGACGATCGCCGCGATGCTGAAGCTCGGCGCGTGCCACCCGACGACCTCCTGGCCGTCGGCGGCGATCATCGTCTGGTCGGGGAAGCCGAACCACGCGGCCTCGCCCACCTGGCTCGTGTCCCATCGCAAGTGCGTCGTCGCCTCGGTGGCACCGCCGAGCACGGAGGTGATCTGGCCGACCGTGACGTCGAGGAGCCAGGAGAGGAGGGTGCCGAAGATGAGCGCGAGGAACACCGCGATGCGGCTGATGAACCCTCGGAACGCCACGGCACAGAGGATCGTGAACGCCATCGTCGCGAACGCGACCCACTGGTCCTGCGGCCAGTAGATGCCGGCCACGACCGGCGCGAGGTTGAAACCGATGAGCATGACGACGGCGCCCGTCACGACCGGGGGAAGAACCTTGTGCAGCACCGAGGACCCGGCGAAGTGGATGGCGGCACCCACGGCCGCGAGAACGAGGCCTGCGACGAGGATGGCGCCGGTCACCTCGGCCGAGTCACCGCCGTTGGCGCGGATGGCCGCGACACCACCCACGAAGGACGCCGACGTGCCGAGATAGCTGGGCACCTTGCCGGCGACGATGAGCAGGAACGCGATCGTCGCGATGCCGCTCATCATGATCGCGAGCTGTGGGTTCAGCCCCATGACCAGCGGGAACACGAACGTCGCCCCGAACATCGCGACGACGTGCTGGGCGCCCAGGCCGACCGTCTTGCCCCAGGAGAGGCGCTCGTCGGGAGCCACGACCTCGTCGGGCCCGAGCGTCCGCCCGTCCCCCTTCAGCGTCCAACCCACACCCAGCGCCATTGGCATGACCTCTCTCGACGGTCCGCGTCGACGGTGACGCGGCTCACCTGTCCGTGATACCCGGAACCTAGTGACCGCACCATGCGACACCCTCGGCAATCGTTGACAGCCGCACGCGGTGCCGTTTGGCAGCCCTCAGATGCCGCGCAACCTGACGAGCTGCACGCACGAAAGGCACCCGCTTCAGGCTGCGATTTTCGACGAGCACGCGAACGCCGCGTCGACCGCGTAGCGGGTTCTCTCGTCGCTCGCCGGCATCAGGTGTGCCGCCAGACCGACGTGGTGAAGCGCTTCCGCCGGAGCGGTCGGAAGGGACGGTTGGGCCATCGTGCGGTTGGCTCTCTTCAGGGGGCGGCGGTCGGTGACAACCGATCCACCGCGTAGGTCGTCAGTGCGAAGACCGTGATGGCGGGACGGTCCCACCAGGCTTCCAGTGACTCGTGGACGACGACCACACGGCCTTGTCGGGCCACGTTCACGCCATACCCGTACCCGTCGCCCGCTCCGTTCGTGGGGACCTGTTCGATCTCACCGGTGAACTGTTCGTCGACCGGCGGGATCAGCAGCTCGTCATAGGCCAAATAGGAGGAGTTGACACGATGGGTGGGATCCGGCCGAAAGCGGCACTCCTGGAACTCTTCACGGAGCCCGGCGAGCGCACGGCCAGCGTCCGAAGGGTCGGCGAACCAGAGCACGTACTCGTTGAACCTCCCGCTCGACGGCACAGCATCGACCTGGTTCTCGGGCTGCAGGAGGGCGGCTCCGTGCACTTCGTCAGCCCCCAGGGCGTACGGGTCGGTGATGCACGCAAGGGGTCGCGGCCTGTTTGCCGTGATCACGAGATCCCCGTCGACCTCCAGGCTCTGCCCGCCGGGTGGGTCAAGGTTTCGAAGCGCGAAGTAATCCCCCTTGATGATGGCGACCCACCCGGCCCTGGGCATCACCGGGTCGTCCGTGAACACACTGCCCACCGGCGAGGCCCAGGCACGCGATGCAGGTCCGGCTGGGGCGAGCTGGGGACGGGCTCCGCCACCGAGGATCCCGGTACCGAGAGCGAGCACCGCCAGCAACCCGGCCGCGGCTGACCCCGCCGCCGCCCGGCGGATCCGGCGGGCGTGCTCAGCCCGGTGCCGGACCTGATCCGCGGCAGGCATATCACTCGGCAGCGCCTCGGCCGCCTCATGCAACCGCTCCGTCAGGGCGTCCATCACAGTCCCTCCGTCCCGTGAACAAGAGCTGGTTCCGGGGCCGCCACGGGGGGATCTTCGGCCAACATGCCCGCCAACGCCGCGCGACCTCGCACCAGCTGCTGCTTGACAGCGGACACGCTCGCCCCGGTCTCCTCAGCCACCTGCGCCACGGACAGATCTGCCAGGTGGTGCAGCACGATGCTCACTCGCTGCGCCCGCGGGAGCATCGCCAACGCCGCGATGAGGGCCACGTGATCGGGGTCGAGCTCGGGCTTCCCGACCGGCGGACCGTGCCGCCGCCAGGCCACGCCCGCGTTGCGCATCCGCCGCCACCGGCTCACCGCCAGACGACGGGAGACCGTGCGCACCCACGCCTCCGGGGACTCCAGATCCCGCACGGTCGACCACCGCAGCCAGGCCCTCTCGAACGCCTCCTGGGCCACGTCCTCGGCCTCGGCGACGTCACCGGTGAGCAACACCAGCTGACGCACCACACGGGGAGCGCTCTCGGCGTAGAACACGTCGAACGCCGCCGCCGTGTCAAGCCGAACGTCGACATCGTTCACCACGGGCACCTCCGTCACCATGACCGTCCCACCCTCATGACGTCTGGGGAAGGCGGTCGGTGACATGGACACAACGAACGGTTCCTACCGAGCCCTTCATTGCCGTTGGCGGCGTCCAGCTCCGCGCGTGTGATGAGCTGCCGGGCGACCTCCGTCGCCAGCGTCGGATGGCCAGTTCGCCAGTGGGGGACGGAGGCGCCGGTGGTCAGAAGTCGCAGTTGCCCGGCGCGGCCTCGTCGATCCTCGGTGATGCCCCCTCCGGCACGCCGAAGTACACGACGGACGTCTCCGTCGTGACGCCGCTCTCGTTGTTGGCGATGTGCGCGCGCCCGTCTCCTGAGTCGAGGAACGCCGTGCCGGCTGGGTAGACCCGACCGACACAAGGACCTGACCCCTGGTAGTAGGTGAGCGCTCCGCTCTTGACCAGGACGACCACGGGACCGGGGTGCGAGTGCCAACCCGTGGTTCCTCCGGGCGCGAACGAGAAGTTCTGGAAGGCCACCTGAGAGGCATCCTTCGCGTCGGCGACGATGGTTCGATCGCCGAACGAGAGCTTGAACATCACGCCGACGTCGTCGGTGAACGACCCCCTGGCGAGCGGCGTACCCACCACACTCCCCGGAGGGGTTGCCTGGGTCTGCCCGGGTAGCAGGATCAGACAGGTGGCTCCCAGCGCAATCCCTGCCATCATCCGCTTGCTGTTCTTCCACATCACGACCATCTCCTAGGGTGCACCTTCATCTGTCTCACCCAGATGACGCCTGCGGAACCCGATCGGTGACATCGAACGAACGAACACCTTCCAGCGCGCTCGCCGTTGCCCCCCGGGTGGGGGCGTTCGCGTGAGGTAGCAGACCAGTGGGGATCGTCGAGACGTTGGGATTGCTCGAGGCGTGAATCGGCGCCTCAGCCGCGCTTTCCGTCACGTGCATGCAGGTGAGCAGGCAGAATCAGATGCCGCGCATCTGGTGGATCCGCAGCGCGAGCGCCAGGGTGAGCCGCAGCTGCGGGTCCGAGGTGAACGGGCCCAGCATCCGCTCGAGCTTGGCGATCCGGTAGCGCAGGGTGTTGTAGTGGAAGAAGAGCCGGCGGGCGGTCTCGGCGACGTTGAGGTTCGTGTCGATGAGCACCGAGAGGGTGCGGCGCAGGTCGGCGTTCTCGGCGGAGTCGTCGTTCGCCAGGTCGCCGAGCGACTCGTCGACGAAGCGGCGCAGGTCGGCCCCGTCGGGGATGAGGGCGAGCAGCCGATAGATGCCGAGGCCGTCGACGTGGGTCAGCGCCGACTCGCCGTGCATCTGCCGGCCCACGTGCACCGCCTTGAGCGCCTCGTCGTAGGCGACCGGCAGGTCGGCGACCGACGTGACGGGGCGCGAGACGCCGGTCGAGAAGGTGCGGCGGCCACCACCGCCGTCCCCGCTGACGACCCGGGCGATCTCACCGACGGTGCGCATCACCGCGTCGGCGTCGGCACGCGGGGAGACCGGCAGGAGCGTCACGACCTCCTGGCTGAACCCGGCGACCGGGACGCTGGCGTCCCGGGCACGCACCGCCTGCACCCAGGCGCGGACGAACCGCTCCTGGAGTGCGCGCACCTCGTCGGCGGACCGGGTGGTCTCGGCGTCGTTCTCGTCGGTCTCGGCGACGACGACGACCATGGGACGGGCGAGGTCCCAGCCGAGGGACGTCGCGTGCCAGACCGCGTCCGCGGGCTCACCGGCCCGGCCGGCGAGGGCGTCCCGGAGGAACTCCGCCCGGTACTTTCCCTCGACGGCGGCGACCGCCTGCTCCTTGGTGATGGCGAGCGCGGCGACCGTCGCGGCACGCTCGAGCATGTGGACGTCGGGTGCGCTCAGCGGGCGCTCGGGGGAGAAGGCGCCGAGCAGCCCGTGGTCGGAGGCGCCGGCCACGATCCTCACGAAGGCCCGGGTCGGCTCCGGCCCCCCGGCTTCGCGAGGCCCCACCGGCTCGTTCTCGACGACGAGGCGCCCGGTCCGGTCGAAGCAGTCCAGCGAGCGGGCCCGCTCGACCTGGCCCTCACCGCCCGCCATGGCGAGCACCCGGCCGTCGGTCGTGGTCACCACCGCAGAGCCGCCGAAGAAGCCGGCAACCGCGTGGCAGAGCTCGGCGAGGGACCCGCCGCCCAGCACGATGCGCACGAGGACCCGGTGCACCTCGTCCTCGCGCTGCAGCAGGGCTGCCTGCCGCTCGACGACGCCGGCGAGGATCTCGGCCCGCTCGGCCGGGTCGGTGGGCAGGTCCACGGGCAGCGCGGCAGTGCCGCCCTGCGCCCGGCTGGTCGATGGCAAGGTCTGCGCGTCCGGCGGCAGATCGTTGTCAACAATGACCACCCGGTCACTGTAGACCCCTCGCTAGCGTCGGCTCATGCCGTCGCCCAGCCCCAGGCGGACCGCTGTGCCGGTCGCAGCGTCGAGCCTGAGCGCCGGGCTGGTGGAAGGCGCGCCGACGGCGGCCACGGTGCTGGCGGCATACCGTTTCGGGCTGTACCTCGACGTCGCCGGGACCGTGCTGCCCGTCGTGACGTCGGATGCCGTGCCGGTCCCGACCTCGCTCCGGCTCGCCGGCCGCTCCGGCACGCTGGACTGGGGTGTGGCACCCGGTGACCGTGTCCTCGTGGGCCTCCGCCGGGTGGTCCTGCCCCGGATCGACCTCGTCGTCGGCCGAACCTGGCGTCCGGCGCGGGTGGCTCGAACGTCGGCCGGCGCGCCTGACCTGGAGGTTGCCCGCACGACGCTGGGCGACTCGCAGCCGGCGACGGGATGGCTGGCGGACGGCATCCGGGATGCCGTGCTCGCACCGGATCCGGAGCCGCACGTTGGGGACCTGCTGGGCCGCGGCCGTGGTCTCACCCCGTCCGGCGACGATGCCCTCGCTGGTGCGCTGCTCGTCGCACACGGCCTGCGCTCGGACGGCCGGCTCGCCGTCGCCGTGCGACGCCGGCTCGGCGCCACCACGGCGGTGTCCTCCTCCCTGCTGCGGGCGGCCGCCGACGGGTATGCAGCCCGCCAGCTCGTCACGCTCGTCGATGCGGTGCTGGCGGGGAAGGAGCCGGCCGTGCGGGCCGCCCTTCCGCCAGTGCTCGACATCGGGCACAGCTCCGGCCACGACCTCGTGACCGGCATCCGCGCCGCGCTCGACGGGTTCCCGGCCCCACCGACCCGGACCTCCGTCGCGTCGATGTCCGCCGGACGGGCTGCCGCATGACCACCCACGTGGAGCTCCGCCGGGGGACCTACCACGACTCGGTGAGCCTCATGCAGGTGTCGCGAGCCGTGGCGGGCACGGACGGCGTGACCGCCGCCCAGGTCGCCATGGCGACCGAGCTCAACGTCGACGTCCTGCGTGGCATGGGCTTCGACGTCCCCCCCGAGGCGACCCCCAACGACCTCGTCGTGGCCCTGCGAACCGAGTCCGACGACGTGCTCCCGGCTGCCCTCGCCGCGGTGGCGACGACCCTCGCGGGCCTGCGCGCGACGACGGACACCGGGGGCGGGGACGACGAGGTCGCTCCCCGCACGCTCGGTTCCGCTGCCGCCCGGAGCGGCGCCACCCTGGCCCTGGTCTCGGTGCCCGGCCAGCACGCGGTGACCGAGACGTTCGACGCCGTCGACTCGGGCCTGTCGGTGATGCTGTTCTCGGACAACGTCTCCGTCGAGGACGAGGTGCGCCTGAAGGACGCCGCGGCCGCCGCAGACGTCCTCGTCATGGGACCGGACTGCGGCACCGCCCACGTGGGCGGGGTGGCGCTCGGCTTCGCCAACGTCGTTCGCCCGGGGTCCGTGGGGATCGTGGCGGCATCGGGGACCGGCGCCCAGCAGGTGATGTGCCTCCTCGACGCGGCCGGAGTGGGCATCAGCCACTGTCTCGGCGTCGGGGGCCGCGACCTCCAGGCGGCGGTCGGTGGCCGCGCCACCCGGCAGGCCCTGCGAGCGCTCGCCGCAGACCCCGCGACCGAGGCCGTCATCCTCGTGTCGAAGCCGCCGGACGACGCGGTGCTCGCCGAGGTGGAGCGGTATGCCGGCGAGCTCGGTCTGCCGGTCCACTGGGCGGTGCTCGGCGCCGGCCGCCCCGACCTCACCGAGGCCGTGGAGGGGGTCCTCACCGCCGAGGGCGTCGCCGTCCCGCACTGGCCGCACACGCCGGCGCCCCGGGAGGACCCGGCGCTCTCCCGGGGGGCGGCGCTTCGCGGTCTGTTCTGCGGAGGCACCCTCGCCGACGAGGCGATGACCGTCGCCGAGACCGAGCTGGGCGGCATCCGGAGCAACATCGCGCACTCGGCCGATCTGCTCCTCGGGCCCGACCTGCGGGACGAGGGACACGTCATCCTCGACTTCGGCGACGACGGCCTGACCAGGGGGCGCGCGCACCCGATGATCGACCCCACCCTGCGGATGGAGCGGATCGCCGTCGAGGCGTCCGACCCGACGTGCGGTGTCCTCCTCCTCGACCTCGTCCTCGGGCACGGTGCCCACCCCGACCCCGCGGACGAGCTGGCCGATGCCGTTCGGTCCGCCCGGCGGACCGCCCATGACCAGGGCAGGGCACTGCCGGTCGTCGTGTCGCTCACCGGCACCGACGGCGACCCGCAGGACCGGTCGCGGTGCGAGGAGGTGCTCACGGCCGCCGGTGCCGGAGTGTTCCTCTCCAACGGCCATGCCGCGAGGCATGCCCTCGAGCTTCTCCGGGGGACGGCGTGACGGGGTCGGGTCGGCCACTGCGCGGGCTGCTCGACACCGAGCCGGTGCTCGCCACGGCCGGGGTGTCGCTGCTCGCCGACGCCCTGCGCGAGCAGGCGGTGGACGTCACCGAGACCGAGTGGCAGCCGCCCCTGCCGGGTGCCGAGGGTGACCTCGCGCGGGTCATGGGGGACCCCCGCCGGGTGGCCGCGAACGCGCTGGCGTTCGAGCGGATGACGACCGCGCATGCGGCGCTCGTCGACGTCGTCCCCGCCTCCGAGGCCCTCGGCCTGGAGCGAGGCACGTTCCTCCACGCCGGCCCCCCGCTGGAGTGGGAGCGGGCGTCCGGGCCCATGCGGGGCGCGCTCGTCGGCGCGGTGCTCCTCGAGGGGCTTGCGGCGTCCGCCGACGAGGCCGAGCGTGATCTCGCGGCCGGGACCTACCAGCTCGAGCCGTGCCACCACCGCGGCGCCGTGGGGCCGATGGCGGGGGTGGTCAGCCCGTCGATGTGGCTGTACGCCCTGCGCGACGACGTCCACGGCAACGACTCGTGGTGCTCGCTCAACGAGGGCCTGGGCAAGGTGCTCCGCTACGGGGCGTACGGCCCCGAGGTCCTCGAGCGCCTGCACTGGATGACCCGCGTTCTCGGACCGATCCTGCGGCAGGCGGTGCGCGCCACCGGGCCCATCGACGTCAGGTCGGTCATCGCCCAGATGCTCCAGATGGGCGACGAGGGCCACAACCGGAACCGGGCCGGCTCGCTCATGCTCCTTCGCGAGCTGCTCCCCGGCATGATCACCGCGGACGCGTCGTCGACGGAGATCGCCGAGGCGGTGCGCTTCTCCGGCGCGAACGAGCACTTCTTCCTCAACCTCGGTATGCCGGCCTGCAAGCTCGCCACCCTCGCGGCCGAGGGCATCCCGGGATCGACGGTGGTGACCGTGATGGCCCGCAACGGGACGGATTTCGGCATCCGGGTCTCGGGCACCGGTGACCACTGGTTCACCGCGCCCGCCAACACCCCTGAGGGACTCTTCCTGGGCGACTACGGGCCCGACGACGCCAACCCGGACATCGGGGACTCGGCCATCACCGAGACCGGTGGCATCGGTGGGTTCGCCATGGCGGCGGCGCCCGCGATCGTCCGCTTCGTCGGCGGGGACGTGCCGTTCGCGCTCCGGGCCACCCGGACGATGTACGAGATCACGACCGGCGAGCACCCGGCATACCAGGTCCCGATCCTCGGGTTCCGGGGGACGCCGACCGGCATCGACGTCACCAAGGTCCTCCGCACGGGAATCCTCCCGCAGATCAACACCGGCATGGCCGGACGGGTCGCGGGCACCGGCCAGGTCGGGGCCGGGCTCGTCACCCCACCCGTCGAGTGCTTCCGAGCGGCGCTCGCCGCCCTCGCGACGGCCGTCCCGCACTGACCCGACGTCCACGCCACCGATGCGCCAACTGCCACCACGGCACGAGACGCCTTCCCTCGGCCGTCGCCTGTCGCTGTGAGCAACGTGGCGCGGGTCGCGCTCGGCTTGACGCGTCCCGGGGGTGGGCCTAGGTTCAGGTGACACGTGGGAGCGCTCCCATCCGACTCGTCGTTCCGAGAGGGATCCGATGCGATCGATGACACGACTGGCGGGGGTGGCCGCCGCTGGCGCCACGCTCCTCCTGGGCCCCCTGACCACCCCGGCCGCTGCGGCGGGCGAGGCGATCCCCGACGGCACGCAGTTCTACGTGCCGCAGCTGCAGCACTACCAGGACGCCCTGCGCCAGGTCGCCGAACTCCGGGCTTCGGGCGACACGGAGGCAGCCGACGACATCTCCGCCATGATCCGCACACCCCAGGCCGTGTGGCTGACCGGCGCCAGCCCCGAGCAGGTCGAGCAGGAGGCGCGGCAGGTGACGCACCGCGCCGCCGGCAAGGGAGAGCTGCCGGTGCTCGTGGCCTACAACATCCCCTTCCGGGACTGCGCGCAGTACTCAGCCGGTGGGGCAACGACCGTGGCGGAGTACCACGAGTGGATCGACGCGCTGGCCGCCGGGATCGGCGACCGCGAGGCGGTGGTGCTCCTCGAGCCGGATGGCCTCGGCATCATCCCCTGGTACTCGCCCAACACGGGCAGCGGCCTGGAGTGGTGCCGGCCGGCTGAGGCGGACCCCGACACCGCGGCACGCGACCGATTCGCGATGCTCAACTACGCGGTCGACGCCGTCGGGGCCAACCCCGGCACGCGCGTCTACCTCGACGGCACTCACAGCGCCTGGCTGGGAGTGGGGGACATCGCCGACCGCCTCCACCAGGCGGGCGTCGAACGGGCCGACGGCTTCTTCCTCAACGTCTCCAACTACCGCACCACGAGCGACTCCCTCACGTACGGCAACTGGATCTCCCAGTGCCTCTGGTACGGAACCAACCCGGCCGAGGGCGGTTGGCGGCTCGGTCACTTCGAGTACTGCGCGAGCCAGTACTTCCCGTCGAGTGGGTACGACGACACGACGGCCACCGACCAGTGGTACCTCGACAACGTCACCAACGCCGCCAACGCACCGCAGGGCCCGCAGGACCTCACGCACTTCGTCGTCGACACCAGCCGCAACGGCCGGGGCCCCTGGACCCCGCCGGCCGGCGTCTACCCCGACCCCCAGGACTGGTGCAACCCACCCGACCGCGGCCTCGGGGTGCGCCCGACCACCGACACCGGCGACCCGCTGGCCGACGCCTTCCTGTGGGTCAAGGTCCCGGGCGAGTCCGACGGGCAGTGCTCCAGGGGTCTCACGGACAACGGCGGCGTCGACCCCGAGTGGGGGCGCGTCGACCCGGCGGCCGGGCAGTGGTTCCCCGAGCAGGCTCTCGAGCTGGTCCGCTTGGCCCAGCCCCCGCTCTGAGGCCGCTCCTCCACGTCGTCGGTCGGGCCGTCGCCGGTCCCGTGGAACAATCGGGCAGGTGAGGGCGACCGCGTTGGACGGCAGGGCGATTCTCAGCACGATCAAGGAGGAGCTCAAGGCCCGGGTCGGGGCTCTCGCGGCCAGAGGGGTGGTTCCGGGCCTGGGGACGGTGCTCGTCGGCGACGACCCCGCGAGCCACTGGTACGTCGGCGCGAAGCACCGCGACTGCGCCGAGATCGGGATCACCAGCCTCCGCCGCGACCTGCCGGCCGGCACCTCGCAGGAGGAGGTCCTCGCCGTCGTTCGCGAGCTCAACGAGGACCCCGCGTGCACGGGGCTCATCGTCCAGCAGCCGACCGGCCTCGACGAGAACGTGATCCTGTCCGCCGTCGACCCCACCAAGGACGTCGACGGCCTGCACCCCATGAACCTCGGGTGGCTGGTGCTCGGGCACCCCGCCCCACTGCCGTGCACTCCCGTCGGGTGCCTCGAGCTTCTCCGCCGGTATGCCGTGCCGATCGCGGGTGCGAAGGTGGTCGTCGTCGGCCGAGGACTCACCGTGGGTCGTCCGCTCGGCCTCATCCTCACCCGCAGGTCCGAGAACGCCACCGTCACCTTGTGCCACACCGGGACTCGTGACCTCGCAGGGGAGGTGCGCCAGGCGGACATCATCGTCGCTGCGGCCGGGGTGCCCGACATCATCTCCCGGGACATGGTGAGGCCGGGCGCTGCGGTGCTCGACGTCGGGGTGTCGCGGGTGGTCGACGAGTCGACGGGGAAGTCCGTGGTCGCCGGCGACGTGGCGGACGACGTGTGGGATGTCGCGGGCTTCGTCAGCCCCAACCCGGGCGGGGTGGGACCCATGACCCGGGCGATGCTCCTGACGAACGTCGTCGAGGCGGCCGAACGGTCACTGTTGCCCGCGCGCGTCGCGGTGGGCCGGTGACGGAACCGGGAACCGGCACCCGTACGGCGACGGCGGTGCTCTGGCGCGTCCTGCCCGTGGTGGCGATCATCGCGCTCGTCGCCGCGTGGGGCCGCGAGCTCGGTCCGGCGGTGGTGGCGGTGGTGGCCGTGCTCCTCGCGGGCGCGGTGCTCTCGGCGGTTCAGCACGCCGAGGTGGTCGCCCACCGGGTCGGGGAGCCGTTCGGTTCGCTCGTCCTGGCCGTGGCGGTCACCGTCATCGAGGTCTCGCTCATCGTCACGCTCATGCTCTCCGGGGGTGACGAGGCGTCGACGCTGGCCCGCGACACCGTCTTCGCGGCGGTGATGATCACCGTCAACGGCATCCTCGGGCTCTCCCTGCTGCTGGGCAGCAGGCGCTTCGACATCGTCACGTTCAACGCCGAGGGCACCGGCGGTGCGCTGGCCACCGTCGCGACCCTCGCCACCGTGTGCCTCGTGCTGCCGACGGTGACCACGGGGGAGGTGGGGCCGTTGTTCACGTCCGGCCAGCTGGCCTTCGCGGCGGTCGCGTCGCTCGCGCTCTACCTCTCCTTCGTCGTCACCCAGACCGTGCGGCACCGGGACTTCTTCGTGCCGGTGGCCGCGGACGGCGAACCGCTCGACGAGGACGAGCACGCAGACCCGCCGACGACGCGTGAGGCGTGGATCTCGCTGGGCTTCCTGCTCCTGTCCCTCGTCGCGGTGGTCGGTCTGGCGAAGCTCGAGTCGCCGGCGATCGAGAGCGCCGTGCGTGCGGCGGGCCTGCCGCAGTCCTTCGTCGGCGTCGTCATCGCGCTGCTCGTGCTTCTGCCGGAGACCCTCGCCGCCGTGCGGAACGCGCGGCGCGGGCGCATCCAGACGAGCCTCAACCTCGCCCTCGGGTCGGCGATGGCGAGCATCGGGCTCACCATCCCGACGCTCGCGGTGGCCTCCATCTGGATCCCGACGCCGCTGCGGCTGGGGCTCGGCGCCACCCAGATCGTGCTCCTCGCCATCACCGTCGTCGTCGGCGTGCTCACCGTCGTCCCCGGCCGGGCGACCCGTCTCCAGGGGGCGGTGCACCTCACGCTCTTCGCGGCGTTCGTCTTCCTCGCGATGAGCCCCTGACGCATCCGCCGCAGGCCTGCGTGGGCTGACTCGGGCGGCGGACCCGGTGGAGCTGTGACCGCCCGTGATCCGGGAAGGGGTCAGATGAGGCCCAGGGCCTGGACGGCGTCGCGCTCCTCGACGAGCTCGGCCACCGAGGCGTCGATCCGGGCACGCGAGAAGTCGTCGATGTCGAGGCCCTGGACGATCTCCCACCGGCCGTCCCGCACGGTGACCGGGAACGAGGAGACGAGGCCGTCCTGAACCCCGTACGAGCCGTCGGAACGGACCGCCATCGACACCCAGTCGTCCTGCGGGGTCCCCTCGAGCCAGGTGCGCGCGTGGTCGATGGTGGCGGAGGCGGCCGAGGCCGCCGACGACGCACCGCGGGCATCGATGATCGCCGCGCCGCGCTTGGCGACGGTGGGGATGAAGGTGTTCTCCAGCCAGTCCTGGTCGCCCACGGCCTCGGCGGCGTTGCGCCCACCCACCTCGGCGTGGAAGAGGTCGGGGTACTGGGTGGCGGAGTGGTTGCCCCAGATGGTCATCCTCCGGATGTCGGTGACCGGCACGGCGAGCTTCGCCGCCAGCTGTGAGATCGCGCGGTTGTGGTCCAGGCGGGTCAGAGCCGAGAAGCGCTCGGTGGGGATGTCCGGGGCGTTGCTCATCGCGATGAGGGCGTTGGTGTTCGCGGGGTTGCCGGTGACCGTGACCCGGATGTCGTCGGCGGCCACGTCGTTGAGTGCCTTGCCCTGGGGAGCGAAGATCCCGCCGTTGGCCTCGAGCAGGTCGCCGCGTTCCATGCCGGCGCCGCGGGGGCGGGCGCCGACGAGGAGGGCCAGGTTGACGCCGTCGAACACCGTGCGCGCATCGTCGCCGATCTCCACGCCCGCGAGGGTCGGGAACGCGCAGTCGTCGATCTCCATGACGACACCTTCGAGTGCCCGGAGGGCGGGCGTGATCTCGAGGAGCCGGAGCTCCACGGGGGTGTCCGGGCCGAGCAGCCCGCCGCTCGCGATGCGGAACAGGAGGCTGTAGCCGATCTGGCCGGCAGCGCCGGTGACGGCCACCTTGACGGGCGTGCTGCTCACGGTGGTACCCCTTCGTCCGCGGGTGTCGAGATGTCGATCTCGACGCTATCAGCGCCGGGACATGGCGCTGCCCGGGGCAGTGTGGTGAGGTGGCGACGTGACGAGCGCGGCGCCGAGGCGCCCTGACCTGCGGCCCGTGGTCGTCGCGGGGGCCACGGCGGTGGTGTCCCTCGGCCTCGTCGTCGCCGCCGCACGGTGGGGTTGGATGGGCGAGGACGTCGGCCGGGGCGCCACCTTCTGCGAGGCGCCGAGGGCCGGCTGGATCCGCCAGCCGGCCAACACGTGGAGCAACCTCGCGTTCGTCGTCGCCGGGCTGGCCGTCGCCTGGTATGCCGTCGACCGGGCCCGGCTCGGCCTCACCATGGGCACCCACCCGGGCCTCGCGACGGCATACGCCGTCCTCGTCGTCCTGCTGGGGCCCGGCAGCATGGCGATGCATGCCACCCAGACCGACCTCGGCGGCCACGTCGACCTGCTGAGCATGTTCCTCGTCTCCGCGTTCGCACTCGGCTACGCCCTCATGCGGTTCGTGCACCGCGGGCCGGCGCTCTTCGCCCTCGTCTTCCTCGTCGCGGTCGTCGCCGGGATGGCCGTGCAGCTGCGAGGCGGCAGCGTGCCCCTCGTCGGACATGTCGGGAACGCGGCATTCGGCCTCCAGCTGCTGACCGCCGTCGCGGTGGAGGTCGCACTCGTCCGTCGTGGGTCCGCGCAGCAGGATGTCGCGTGGGGCCTGGCGAGCATCACGGTCCTGTCGGTGGCCTTCGCGATCTGGACGACGGGCAGACAGGGACAGGGCTGGTGCCGCCCGGACTCGCTGCTCCAGCAGCACGCCGCGTGGCACACGTTGTGCGCGGTCGCGGCCTACCTGCTCTTCCGGCACTATGCGGCCGAGCGAGCAGTGGCGTCGGCGGATGCCGCTCGGCCGTCGGTCGCGAAGGACCCCGCCCACCACCGGTGAGCGGGGCCGTGGACCTCCCGATGATCGTGCTCAGCGCGGGGCGTCCGGATCCACGCCCTCCGGCGTGAGCAGGTCGTCGCCGTGCACCTCACCGGAGATGTCGCGGTCCCGTCGGTCCACGCCGGTGATGAGGTGGAACGTCGCCCCGGCGATCACTGCGCCGAGAAGGGGGGCCACCCAGAACACCCACAGCTGGCCGGGGGCCCCGTCGCCGTTGACGAAGGCCACGCCGGTGGAGCGGGCCGGGTTGACCGAGGTGTTCGAGATGGGGATGGAGACGAGGTGGATGAGCGTGAGGACGAGGCCGATCGCGATCGGGGCGAAGCCCTTCGGCGCCCGCGAGTCGGTGGCGCCGAGGATGACGTACACGAACACCGCCGTGAGCAGCGCCTCGGCGACGATGACCGCGACGAGGTCGTAGCCGCCAGGGGAGTGCTCGCCGTAGCCGTTGGCCGCCATGTTGCCGGTGGCCTCGAAGCCGGGGCGTCCTCGCGCGACCCCCCACAGGGCCAGGCCGGCCACCAGACCGCCGAGCACCTGCACGCCGAGGTAGGCAGGCACGTCCTTCCACTCGAAGCGTTTGGCCACGGCGACCCCGATGGTGACCGCCGGGTTGAAGTGGGCGCCGGACACGTGGCCGACGGCGTAGGCCATCGTGAGCACCGTCAGGCCGAAGGCCAGGGCGACGCCGAGGAATCCGATCCCGAGCTGGACACTCTGCCCCGTGACCACGTTGGGCTCGAGGAAGGTCGCGCTGTAGATGGCGGCGCCGCAGCCGCCGAAGACGAGCCAGAAGGTGCCGAGGAACTCAGCGCCGAGGCGCTGCAGCAGCGTGGGTGTGGTCATGGCGCTCATTCTGCTGCGGCTGGTCGCCCCGATGCTCGGGACGCGCCGATCGGTGGGCACCCGCACAGCGCAGCGGCGGACGGTGGACGCGACCGGTCGCGCGGTGTCGGGCGGCCCGCCCTCGGTAGTTTTGGAGCCGGACCGGGCGACGTCGATGAGCCAGGAGGCAGGCATGCAGGACCACGGACCCGAACCCCTCGTCACGGACATCGAGAGGGTGACCCTGGGAAACGACGCGTTCCGGGCCAGCCTCTGGACCGGCACGCATCTCCAGCTCACCGTCATGTGCCTGCAGCCGGGGGAGGAGATCGGCCTCGAGGTGCACGACGATCGCGACCAGTTCCTGCGCGTCGAGGAGGGCTCCGGCCTCGTCGAGATGGGGGCGGCCCGCGACGCCCTGTCGTTCCGCCGGGACGTCGGCGGTGACGACGTCGTGCTCGTGCCGGCCGGCTCGTGGCACAACGTCACCAACACGGGCGATGGCCCCTTGCGGCTCTCCTCCGTCTACGGTCCGGCGGAGCACCCGCACGGAACGGTCCACCGCACGAAGGCGGACGCCGACGCCGCGGAGCACGACGCCTGACCGGGCGCGTACGACCCCGCGGCCGCAGCGCCACGACAGGCGGCAGGTGGCCACCGCGCGGTCAGCGCAGGATGGCGACGATGCGGTTGAACGCGTCCGAGGGCCGCATGACCGCCGAGGCCTTCGCCGGGTCCGGACGGTAGTAGCCGCCGATGTCCGCCGGTGAGCCCTGCACGGCGATGAGCTCGGCGTCGATGGCGTCCGCGTTCGCGGCCAGCTGCTCGGCGACCGGGGAGAACCTCGCCGCGAGCGTGTCGTCCTCGGTCTGGGTCGCGAGCTCGTGGGCCCAGAAGCAGGCCAGCCAGAAGTGGCTTCCCCGGTTGTCGATCTGGCCGACCCGGCGGGCGGGGGACTTGTTCTCGTCGAGGAGGCGCTCGGTCGCCCGGTCGAGTGCCTCCCCGAGGACGCCGGCCCGGGTGTTGCCGTGCTCGGACTCGTGGCGAAAGCTCTCCGCGAGCGCGAGGAACTCGCCGAGGCTGTCCCAGCGCAGGTAGTTCTCCTGGACCAGCTGCTGCACGTGCTTGGGGGCGGAGCCCCCCGCGCCGGTCTCGAACAGCCCGCCGCCGTTCATGAGCGGCACCACCGAGAGCATCTTGGCGCTGGTTCCGAGCTCGAGGATGGGGAAGAGGTCGGTGTTGTAGTCCCGGAGCACGTTGCCGGTCACGGAGATGATGTCCTCACCCCGCCGAATCCTCTCCACGGACAGCCGCGCCGCCTCCACCGGGGGCAGGATCCGAAGGTCCAGGCCCTCGGTGTCGTGGTCGGCGAGGTAGGTCTCGACCTTGGCGATGAGGTTGCGGTCGTGGGCCCGGGACTCGTCGAGCCAGAACACGGCCGGGGTCTGCGAGGCACGAGCGCGGGTGACCGCAAGCTTGACCCAGTCGCGGATCGGGGCGTCCTTGGTCTGGCAGGCGCGCCAGATGTCACCGGGGGCGACGTCGTGTGAGATGAGCACCTCGCCGGCGGCGTCGACCACCTCGACCCGACCCTCGGCGGGGATCTCGAAGGTCTTGTCGTGGCTGCCGTACTCCTCCGCCTTCTGGGCCATGAGACCGACGTTGGGCACCGAGCCCATCGTCGCCGGGTCGAACGCGCCGTTCGCGCGGCAGTCGTCGAGAACGGCCTGGTAGATGCCGGCGTACGAGCTGTCAGGGATCACGGCGAGCGTGTCGCGCTCCTGGCCGTCAGGGCCCCACATGTGGCCGGACGTGCGGATCATCGCCGGCATCGACGCGTCGACGATCACGTCGCTCGGGACGTGGAGGTTCGTGATGCCCTTGTCGGAGTTCACCATCGCCAGGCGGGGACCGTCGGCGATCCCCTTGTCGATGGCCGCCCTGATCTCGTCGCCGTTGGACAGGGCCGACAGGCCGTCGAGGATGCCGCCCAGCCCGTTGTTGGGCGAGAGGCCCGCCGCCGCCAGGTCGGCACCGTAGCGCTCGAAGACCTCCGGGAGGAAGGCCCGCACCACGTGGCCGAAGATGATCGGGTCGCTGACCTTCATCATCGTGGCCTTGAGGTGCACGGAGAAGAGGACGTCCTCCGCCTTGGCACGCGCGACCTGCTCCCGGAGGAACGTGTCGAGGGCAGCAGCCCGCATGAACGTGGCGTCGACGACCTCGCCCTCCAGCACCTCGACCCCGTCCTTGAGCACGGTGGTCGTGCCGTCGCCCGTGACATGCCGGATCGTGAGGGTGTCGTCGCCCCCGAGCACCACGGACTGCTCGTTGGAGCGGAAGTCGTCCTGCCCCATGGTGGCCACGTTGGTTCTGCTGTCGCTGCTCCAGGCGCCCATCGAGTGGGGGTGCTTGCGGGCGTAGTTCTTCACCGCCGACGGAGCCCGCCGGTCGGAGTTGCCCTCGCGCAGGACGGGGTTGACCGCGCTGCCCTTGACCCTGTCGTAGCGCGAGCGGATCTCGCGGTCCTCGTCTGTCTGCGGGTCGTCGGGGTAGTCCGGGAGGGCACAGCCCTGCGACTGGAGCTCCTTGATGGCGGCCTTGAGCTGCGGCATGGATGCCGAGATGTTCGGCAGCTTGATGATGTTCGCTTCGGGCGTGGTCGCCAGCTCGCCGAGCTCGGCCAGGGCGTCACCGATGCGCTGCTCCTCGGTGAGGTGGTCCGGGAAGAGCGCGAGGATGCGCCCCGCGAGGGAGATGTCCCGCGTTTCGACGTCCACGCCGGCGGACGAGGCGAAGGCCTGGACGACGGGAAGGAAGGAGTACGTGGCCAGCATCGGGGCTTCGTCGGTGAGCGTGTAGATGATGGTGGCCATGGGTCATCTCCGGTGATGTCGGCGAGTGGGGACGCTGCTGGTCAGGCTATCGAAGGTGGACCGACCGTCGGATCGCGTACAGCGTCTGAGAGGCTATTGGGATGGAGCTACGGAGGGTCGCCCCCATCCTCGGCCTGTGCGCCCTGCTCGTCGCCGACCTCGTGCTCATCGTCATCGCCTTCCGCCCGTCGCTGGTTCAGGCGGTAGGTCTGGGAGCCGCCGACGCGACCACCGCGTCCCCCTCCGCATCCTCCTCGCCCTCCCCGTCGACGTCGGGGTCGCGCTCGTCCCCCGCGCCGGCGGCCGCCGTGGATCCCGTACCCGTGGAGCGCTTCGTGGCGGCGGTGAGCCCGACCGACGCCTGGGTCGTGGAGGCCGGTTCCTGCAAGGAGCCCGGCACGATGTGGGTCACCACCGACGGCGGGGGGTCGTGGTCGCAGGAGGACCTACCGGGACGCGTGCTCCGTGCCCGACCGGACTCGGCCACCGAGGCGTTCGTCACCGGCGGCGACGAGAAGTGCGAGCTGCGGCTGTGGAGGACTGCGGACGGGGGAGCTGACTGGGGTGAGCCCCAGTCGGCTGCGGGGGCGTGGTCGCGCTCGCCCGAGGACCCGAAGGCCGTGCACACACCCGCTGACGAGCTCGAGCAGCCGTGCGCCAGCGGGCAGGTGCTCGACCTCGGCGGTCTCGGTGCTGCCCGTGCCTCCGTGCTCTGCGACAACGGGGACCTGCGCAGCACCACCGACGGCGGTGGGTCCTGGACCAAGAGCGCAACGGTCAAGGGCGGCCTCGCCCTCACGCTGACCGAGACCGGGACAGGAGCGGTGGTCCGCACGGACACCTCGTGCCAAGGTGTCGTCGTCGTGCCGGTGACGATCGGCAAGCCCAAGGGCGCGGGCACGTGCGTTGAGGCACCGGCTGCCCAGGGCAAGGTCTCCATCTCGGCATCCGGCAAGGGGTGGTGGCTCCTCGTCGGGGACCGGCTGCATCGCTCCCCCGACGCGAACGGGCCGTGGAAGCGAACCGGCGAGGACCTCACGGGCTGACGCTCGAGGCCCGCCCCCGCACGGTGGCGACGCCGGACCGGGGCGGCGCTCAGGTGTCGCGGTGCGCGGCGGCGCCAGGCCGAACGGCGAAGCACTCGGGCTCGGGCCACCCCCGGGCGGCGAACGCCTCCCGGACCGCGCGCTCTGCGTCGGCCACGGCACCCGACGGCACCAGCGCGATGCTCGACCCCCCGAAGCCACCGCCCGTCATCCGAGCGCCCAGGGCACCGGCCGACCGCGCTGCCTCCACGGAGACGTCGAGCTCGGCGCAGCTCACCTCGTAGTCGTCGCGCAGTGAGGTGTGGGAGGCGTCGAAGAGGCGCCCCACCGCCCGCAGGTCGCCCGCCCGCAGGCGCCCCACGACCTCGCGCACCCGCTGGATCTCGGTGACGACGTGCCGTGCGCGGCGGCGGAGCTCGTCGTCGGACAGCCGGTCCAGGGCTGCGTCGAGGTCCTGGGGGTCCACGTCACGCAGCGAGTCGAGCCCCAGCTCCTTGGCCGCGCGCTCGCACGCCGTGCGGCGCTGGGCGTACTGCCCGTCGTTGAGGGCGTGCTCCGCCCGGGTGTCCGTGACGAGCACCACGAAGCCCTCGCCGTCCTGCCCGTCGAGGTCGAGAGGCACCTGCTCCGTGCTGCCGGTGCGGCAGTCGAGCAGAAGGGCGTGACCCTCGCGGCAGAGCAGCGCCGCGGACTGGTCCATCCCCCCGGTCGGTGCCCCGGCGACCTCGTTCTCGGCGCGGACGCATGCCGCGGCGAGCCGGGCACGACCGGCCTCGTCGCCGAGGAGACCGAGTCCGCCGAGGTCGCTGACCGCGGCCCCGACCGAGCACTCCAGGGCCGCCGAGCTCGACAGGCCGCCGCCGACGGGAACCTCGCTGTCGATGGCCACGTCGAGACCGCCCACGTGGTGTCCGTCGCAGGCCAGCGCCCACATGACACCCGCCACGTATGCCGTCCAGCCGGCGGGCGTCCCCGGCCCCACCTCGTCCAGCCTCACCTCGACCGTCTCACCGTTCTGGGCCGAGTGGGCGCGGAGGAGGCCGTCGACGCCGGGCGAGCACGCGGCATACGTGCGCTGCGGCAGCGCGATGGGAAGGACGAGGCCGTCGTTGTAGTCGGTGTGCTCGCCGATGAGGTTGACCCGCCCGGGCGCCGACCAGACCCCCACCGGATCGGTTCCGAACACCTCGCGGTACCTCTCGACCACCCGGTTCATGCCGCGAAGTCTAGGAGAGCACCCCCTGACAGAATGTGCTCCATGTCCGCCCCTGCACCGGTCGCTTCCGCACGTCCGCGCATCCTCTCCGGGATGCAGCCGACGAGCGACTCGCTCCACCTCGGCAACTACCTCGGCGCGCTGGTGAACTGGGTCGGCCTGCAGCGGACGTTCGACACCTACTACTTCGTCGCCGACCTCCACGCCCTCACCGTGCCGACCGACCCGGAGGTGCTGCGCCGTCGCACGCGGGTCACCGCGGCGCAGTTCATCGCCGGCGGAGTCGACCCGGAGACGTCAGCGGTGTTCTGCCAGAGCCACGTCGCCCAGCACACCGAGCTGGCCTGGGTGCTCGCCTGCCAGACGGCGATGGGTGAGATGAACCGGATGACCCAGTTCAAGGACAAGACGGCCAAGGGGCAGAACGCCAACGTCGGGCTCTTCACGTACCCGGTGCTCATGGCGGCCGACATCCTCATGTACGACGCGGCCTTCGTCCCGGTCGGGGAGGACCAGCGCCAGCACCTCGAGATCACCCGCGACCTCGCCGAGCGGCTCAACAGCCGCTTCGGGGACGTGCTCACGGTGCCGGAGCCCTACATCCTCAAGGAGTCCGCCAAGATCATGGACCTCCAGGAGCCCACCGCGAAGATGAGCAAGACCGGGTCGAGCGAGAAGGGCATCCTCGAGCTCATGGAGGAGCCCGGGCGGCTCGCCAAGAAGATCCGCTCGGCGGTGACCGACACCGAGTCGGACATTCGCTACGACCCGGACACCAAGCCGGGCGTCTCGAACCTCCTCGTCATCCACTCCGTGTTGTCGGGAACGTCCCTCCAGGACCTCGAGGGGGAGTTCGCGGGGCGCGGCTACGGCGATCTCAAGAAGGCCGTCGGCGAGATCGTCGTCGACGCGGTGACGCCGTTCCGCGAGCGGATGACCGAGCTGCTCGACGACCCCGCCGAGCTCGACCGGATCCTCGCTCGAGGTGCCGAACGCGCCGCCGTCGTCGCCGACGCGACGATGTCCCGGGTCCGAGCGGCCGTAGGCCTCCTCACCGCGGCGCGGTAGGGTCCCTGCCCATGCCGATCCACGGCGTCGCCGTCACCATCCCGGAACCCTGGGGCCCCCGGCTCCAGGCCGCCCGGGAGGAGTTCGGAGACCCCATGGCGACCGCGATCCCGCCGCACGTGACGCTTCTGCCGCCCACGCTCATCGAGCCGCATCTCAAGGACGAGTTCCTGGGCCACCTGCGTGCGGTCACCTCCGTCGTCGAGCCGTTCGCGATGATCCTGTCGGGAACCGGAACCTTCCGGCCGGTCTCACCGGTCGTCTTCGTCCAGGTGTCCCGCGGGATCTCCCACTGCGAGGCCCTGGAGCACGCGGTGCGCTGCGGGCCCGTCGAACGGCCCCTCGACTTCCCCTACCACCCGCACGTCACGGTCGCCCACAACCTCGACGAGGCGTCGCTCGACCGGGCCTTCGAGTCGCTTGCCGAGTTCAGGTGCGGGTTCATGGTCACCGCGATCGAGCTCTACCAGCACGACGACGACGGGGTCTGGCGGGTGCTCGACTCGTTCCGCCTGGGCGGTGACGTCGCGACGGTTCCTGAGCGCCGTCGCGCCGTCGCACCGTAGGTGGCTCCTCGGGCGCTGGACGACCGGACGCCGCGTCGCCGTCGGGCGTCGGGATAGCCTCGCGTCTCATGGCGAGCATTCCGGGCTTCTGGGCGGTCGTGCCGGCGGGTGGTGCCGGGACCCGTCTGTGGCCGCTGAGCCGGGCGGCCCACCCCAAGTTCCTCCTCGACCTCACGGGCAGCGGTCGGACCCTCCTCCAGGGAACCGTGGACCGCCTCACGCCCCTCACCGGGGAGCGCGTCCTCGTCGTCACCGGCACGGCGCACGCGGATGCCGTGCGCGCCCAGCTTCCGGGGCTGCCGGCCGACCAGGTGCTCGCCGAGCCGGCACCACGCGACTCCATGGCCGCGATCGGTCTCGCCGCTGCCGTCCTGGAGCGGCGCGACCCCGGGGCAGTTCTCGGCTCCTTCGCCGCAGACCACGTCATCCCCGATGCCGGGGCGTTCGCGGACGTCATCCGGGAAGCGGCCGAGGTGGCGCTCGACGGGCACCTCGTGACCATCGGCATCCAGCCGACGAACCCGGCTACGGGGTTCGGGTACATCCGTACCGGTGAGCCCCTTCCCGGGGCTCGAACGGCGCGACGGGTCGTCCAGTTCGTCGAGAAGCCGGATGCCGAGCTGGCTGCGCAGTATGTCGCATCGGGCGAATACCGCTGGAACGCAGGGATGTTCGTCGTCCGGGCCGCGGTGCTGCTCGACCTCCTCGAACGGTGGCACCCTGACCTCGCGAGGGGTCTGCGCGAGATCGCCGCCGACCCGAGCCGCCTGGCGGACCTGTGGCCGGGCCTGACGAGGATCGCGATCGACCACGCCGTCGCCGAGCCGGCGGCGGACGCCGGCCACGTCGTCGTCGTGCCCGCACCGTTCGCGTGGGACGACGTCGGGGACTTCGGCAGCCTCGCAAGTCTCCTGCCGCCCGAGCAGCACGCGGTCGACCTGCGGGTGCTCGGCGACCGCGCGGACGTCACCTCTGTCGACACCAGCGGTCTGCTGGTCGCCGCGGGGGGCAGGAGGGTGGCCGTCGTCGGGCTCGACGACGTGGTGGTCGTCGACACCCCGGACGCGCTCCTCGTGACGACGCGCGCGCGCGCTCAGGACGTCAAGGGCATCGTCGAGCTGCTCACGGCATCGGGCCGCGGCGACCTCGTCTGACCGCCCGGCCGCTCGGTCGGCGGGACGCGGCGGCTCTGGTCAGGCGACGTCCCGCCGGCGGTACGCCGCCCCGCCGAGAACGAGGAGCACCGCTGTCAGTGCCGTGAGCGCAAGCGAAGGGACCACCTCGAAGGTGCCGCCCGGGAGCTGGGGGAGGTGCGTGAAGGGTGACGCGTCGAGCACCCAGGACGGCAGCTGCATCGAGGGCCCCAGCTCGCCGATGAGGAAGGTGACGAGCAGGACGGCCCACGCGAACGGCGCGAACCGGGGGACGGCCCCCGCGAGTGCAGCCGCGACCGCGATGAGCACCCACACGGCCGGAAGCTTGGCGAGCGAGGCACCGACCGACTCGCCGAGCGAGGGCGCGAGCTCGGTGACCGCGGGACCCACCAGCCCGAGGACGACGCCGAGCACCGCCATGAGAAGGGTCGTCAGGGCGAGCGGCACCGCGACGTGCGCGGCATACCACCGGAGCCGGCTCGTGGGTGTGGAGAGCACGACCTCCCCGAGGCCGCTGCGCTCGGCGCCGACCAGCCGCAGGGCCAACGCCACCCCCGCGGCGGCGACCGCGGCCGAGATGAAGCCCAGCTCGGTCGAGACGAAGATGTCCTCGACCGTTCCCGCCGACCCGCCGAGCTGCTCGAGGAAGTCCGAGACCACCGGGTCGTCGGCGAGGTCGGCGACCGAGCCGAGCAGCGAACCGACGACGACGCCGCCCGCGGCCAGCCCGAGGGTCCACCCGAGGATCGTGCCCCGAGCCAGCCGGGTCACGAGGCCGAGCGGCCCGGAGAGGATCGGGCCGGCGCGGGCCGGTCCGGTGCGGGCCGGGATCAGCCCGGCACCGAGGTCGCGCCGCTCGAGGATCGCCACGCCGACGACCACGCCGGCGACGAGCGTGGCCAGGCCCAGCAGGAGCACCCACTGCCGGTTCGCCCCATAGGCCTCGACCCGCCCGGCCCAGCCGAGCGGCGACAGCCAGCCCAGGGCGTGGACCACCGAGCCGTCGTCCGCCGAGTCGGCGACGGCGCGCAGCGCGTAGGCCGCGGCCAGGAAGCCGAAGCCCAGACCGGCGGCGCCCCGCGTGGTCGACGCCAGCTGGACGGCCACGGCGGTGACACCCACGGTGGCGAGCCCGGCCGCGAGCCACGCGACACCGAAGGCCACGCTCCCGGCGACGTCCATGCCCAGAGCAGCGAGGCCCGCGGCCGAGAGCGCGCTCGCGACCACCACCGCCACCGTCGCGAGCGTCACGGCGGCGGCCAGCGGTGACCAGCGTCCGACGACGCCGGAGCCGAGCAGCTCGAGCCGGCCCTCGTCCTCCTCCGTGCGCGTGTGACGCCGGACGACGACGAAGCCCAGGACGCCGACGAGGAACGCCCCCAGCATCACCGTCTTGAAGACGGCCAGGGCGTCCGCGGTCTGCGACGCCAGAGGGCCGTACATCGCGATGATCGAGGGGTTGGTGAGGATCCCCGCCAGACCGGCGGCCGCGGACTCGTCGTCGGGGTAGAGCTCCAGGGTCGCCTCGGCGGAGCCGACGGAGAGCATCACGAGCCCGATGACGCTCGCCGGCACGAGGACTCGGTCGCGCCGCCAGGCGAGGCGGAGGAGGTCCGGCGCGCCGGCCAGTCTCGTCGTCATGCCGGCTGCGGTTGGTAGCGCGCGAGGAACAGCTCCTCGAGCGTGGGGGGCTGGCAGGTGAGGGTCTCCACGCCGTGGCTCCCGAGGGTGGCCACGAGGTCTCCGAGGTGTTCGGCGTCGACCGAGCACCAGACCTCGGCGCCCTCGACCCTCGCGTCGTGCGTGCCGGGCCAGGCCTCCACCTCGGCGAGCAGTGGAGCGTCGCGGAGGAGCGCGTGGACCCGGGTGCGGCTGAGGTGGCGCAGGTCGGCGAGGCTGCCGCTGTCGACGATCCGGCCCGCACGCACGATGCTGACCCGGTCGCAGGCCTTCTCGACCTCGCTGAGGATGTGGCTCGACAGCAGCGTCGTGCGGCCGGCGTCTCGCAGCGCCACGAGCTCTGCCTGGAAGACCTCCTCCATGAGGGGGTCGAGCCCGGCTGTGGGCTCGTCGAGCACGAGGAGCGGGACGTCGCTGGCGAGCGCCGCCACGAGGGCGACCTTCTGCCGGTTGCCCTTCGAGTACGCCTTGCCCTTCTTCGTCTCGTCGAGCTCGAAGCGCTCCACGAGGCGGCGGCGACGGGCCTCGTCGATCCCGCCTCGGAGCCGGCCGAGCAGGTCGATGACCTCGCCGCCGGTGAGCGTGGGCCACAGCACCACATCGCCGGGTACGTAGGCCAGCGACCGGTGCAGCTCCGTCGCGTCCTGCCACGGATCCCGGCCGAGGACCGTGGCGATGCCACGGTCGGCCCGCAGCAGTCCGAGGAGGATCCGAATGGTCGTCGACTTCCCCGAGCCGTTCGGGCCGAGGAACCCGTGGACCTCTCCCTCGCGGACGGTGAGGTCCAGGCCGTCGAGGGCGACAGTGCTGCCGAAGGCCTTGTGGAGGCCATACACGGTGATGACGTCGGTCATGGCACTCACATTACCTCGTTTCAGAAGATTGTGAATAGTGTAAAGTTCGCGACATGCGGCAGCAAGCCACCGCCTCGTCCCTCAGCGACCGGGCGTTCACGGATGCGGTGGAGCACCTCGGTGGAGCTCTCGCCGACGCCGGGCTCTCCCGCCTGCCGGCGCGTGTCTTCGCCGCCCTGCTGGCCACGGAGGACGGGCGGCTGACGGCATCCGAGCTCGCCGGCCTCCTCGGTGTGAGCCCTGCCGGGATCTCCGGGGCGGTGCGGTACCTCACCCAGGTCCGGATGATCCGCCGCGAGCGGGAGCGCGGGTCCCGACGTGACGTCTACGTCGTCCTCGACGACGCCTGGCACGACGTCCTCATGCAGAAGGACCAGATCTACGCCCCCATCCTCTCGGCCCTGGTCGTCGCCCGTGGCGCGGTCGGTGAGGACAGCCGCGCCGGTGAACGGATGCAGCTGTCCGTCGAGTTCCTCGAGTTCATCCAGCGCGAGATGGACGGCATCGCGCGGCGCTGGGAACAGCACAAGGCGGCCCGGAGGGCGACCGCCGGCGAGTAGACTCGGCCGCCTCATGAACGATGATGCCCTTCTCGCCGCCCTCGGCGAGCGCATCACCTCACTGGCAGCAGAGCTGATCGACATTCGGCGGGACCTCCATGCCCATCCGGAGCTGTCCCGTGAGGAGACGCGCACGACCGACTGCGTGGCCCGCCGCCTCGACGCCTCGGGTGTCGGGGTCCGACTGCTCCCCGGCACGGGCCTGCTCGCCGACATCGGGGCTGCCGACGCGCCCTACCGGGTGGCGCTGCGTGCCGACATGGACGCTCTTCCGGTGCGCGAGCGGACCGGCCTCGACTTCTCGTCGCGGTTCCCGGGCGTCTGCCACGCCTGCGGTCACGACGTGCACGTCTCGGCGCTGCTCGGCGCGCTCCTCGCGCTCAAGGAGTGCGAGGAGGCCCTCGTCGACCGGGGCATCGCCGTGCGCGGCATCTTCCAGGCCGCCGAGGAGATCATGCCGGGCGGGGCCCACGAAGCGATCAGCGCGGGCGCCGTCGACGGCGTCCACGCCGTGTTCGCCATCCACTGCGACCCGAGCCTCGACACGGGCCAGGTCGGCCTGCGCGAAGGGCCGCTGACGGCGGCCTGCGACCAGGTGACCGTCTCGCTCCACGGCAGGGGCGGGCACACGTCGCGGCCCCAGCTGACCGAGGACCTCACCTACGCCCTCGCCAAGGTCGTCACCGACGTGCCGGCCGCGCTGTCACGCCGACTGGACCCGCGAGCCGGGGCCGCGCTCGTCTGGGGCACGGTCAGCGCCGGGCGGGCCGCGAACGTCATCCCCTCCACCGGTGAGTGCCGGGGGACCCTGCGCATGCTCGACGCCCAGGCGTGGCTGACGGTGGGGCCGCTGCTGGAGGAGATCGTCCACGCGGTGGTCGAGCCCTACGGCGTCCAGGCGAAGGTCGAGCGCGTCAAGGGCGTGCCACCCGTCGTCAACACCTCCGAGGGCATCGAGGCGTTCCGGCTCGCGTCGCTCGCGAGCGGCATGCACCCCGTGCCCACCACCCAGTCACTCGGCGGCGAGGACTTCTCGTGGTACCTCGCGCACGCGACCGGGGCCATGGCCCGGGTGGGCACCCGGACCCCCGGCGGTCCGACCTTCGACCTGCACCAGGGCGACCTCGTCGTCGACGAGGACGCCGTGGCTCTCGGTGCCCGGCTGCTCGCCTCCGTGGCGGTGCTCCGCCGCTCGGGGGCAGGAGACCACCAACCGCTGGAGGCCACGTGAGCGAGGCTCGGACGGCGGCCGGTGACCCGGAGGGCATCGACTGGACGGCCCTGCACTCCGAGGCTGTCCGCATGGCGGAGCTCGCGTACGCGCCCTACAGCAGGTTCCCCGTCGGTGTGGCCGGGCTCGTCGACGACGGCCGGGTCGTCTCCGGCTGCAACGTCGAGAACGCCGCCTACGGCGCGACCCTGTGCGCGGAGTGCGGGATGGTGTCGCAGCTGCACGCGACCGGAGGCGGCGTCCTCCTCGCGGTGTGGTGCGTCGACAAGCACGGCGACACCCTGATGCCCTGCGGCCGCTGCCGCCAGCTGCTCTGGGAGTGCGGCTCACCGGACACCCTGCTGCAGACCCCCACCGGCGTCCTGCCGATGCGCGAGGTGCTGCCCCAGGCCTTCGGCCGCGACGTGCTGGATGCCGTCGCACCCGTCGACTGAGCCTCCCCGACTTCGTCTGTCAGATTGTCGGTCTGCGGCCGGTTCAGCGGCGTGTCGCGGCACAGCGACAGACGAAGTGGGGGTGCTCGCCGCCCTGCCATGATGTGCCGATGAGCGAACCCTTCGACGCCGTCGACGTCATCACGACCAAGCGCGACCGGCACGAGCTCACGGACGACCAGATCCACTGGGTGATCGACGCCTACACCCGTGGCGCCGTGGCCGACGAGCAGATGAGCGCGCTCGCGATGGCGGTGCTGCTCAACGGGATGACCCGGCGCGAGATCTCCACGTGGACCGCGGCGATGATCGCGAGCGGGGAGCGGATGGACTTCTCGTCGCTCTCGCGCCCGACCGCCGACAAGCACTCCACGGGCGGTGTCGGCGACAAGATCACGCTTCCGCTGGCCCCGCTCGTGGCGGTCTTCGACGTCGCCGTGCCGCAGCTCTCCGGCCGCGGTCTGGGGCACACCGGCGGCACCCTCGACAAGCTCGAGTCGGTTCCCGGCTGGCAGGCGTCCCTGAGCAACGAGGCGATGATGCGCCAGCTCGAGGACGTCGGCGCCGTCATCTGCGCCGCCGGCTCGGGCCTCGCCCCCGCCGACAAGAAGCTCTACTCGCTGCGCGACGTCACCGGGACCGTCGAGGCGATCCCGCTCATCGCCTCCTCGATCATGAGCAAGAAGATCGCCGAGGGCACGGGCGCACTCGTCCTCGACGTCAAGGTCGGCACTGGTGCGTTCATGAAGAACCGCGACGACGCCACCGAGCTGGCCCGCACGATGGTCGACCTCGGCACGGATGCCGGTGTCAACACCGTCGCCCTGCTGACCGACATGTCGACTCCGCTCGGGCTCACCGCCGGCAACGCCCTCGAGGTCCGAGAGGCGGTGGAGGTCCTCGCCGGTGGCGGTCCTGCGGACGTCGTCGAGCTCACGGTGCGCCTTGCCGAGGAGATGCTCGAGCAGGCCGGTCGCGGCGGACACGACGTCACGGCCGCCCTCCGGGACGGTCGGGCGATGGACGCCTGGCGCCGCATGATCGCTGCGCAGGGTGGCGACCCCGACGCCCCGCTCCCGGTCGCGTCCGAGACGCACGAGGTGCGCGCCGGGAACTCGGGGGTGCTGTCGACCCTCGACGCGTATGCCGTCGGCGTGGCCGCGTGGCGCCTCGGTGCCGGACGGGCCCGCAAGGAGGACGAGGTCCAGGCCGGCGCCGGCGTCGAGATGCACGCCAAGCCCGGGGACGCCGTCGAGGAGGGTGACCTGCTCCTCACCCTCCACACGGACACCCCCGAGCGCTTCGAGCGGGCCCAGGCGGCGCTCCAGGGGGCGGTCACCATCGCACCGGAGGCGACGGACATTCCGCGCACGAGCATCGTCCTCGACAGGATCGCCTGATGACCACCGCCGCGCCCGTCCCCCCGACGGTGGTGTCCCGCGCGCCGAAGGCGCTGCTCCACGACCACCTCGACGGTGGGCTCCGGCCGGCAACGGTCCTCGAGCTGGCGGAGGAGTCCGGCTACGCCGACCTCCCCGCCACCGATGCGGATCAGCTCGGCCGCTGGTTCCGGGACGCCGCGGACTCCGGGTCGCTGGAGCGCTACCTCGAGACGTTCTCGCACACCGTCGCGGTCATGCAGACCCCCGAGCAGCTCGCCCGGGTGGCCCGCGAGTGCGCTCTCGACCTCGCCGCCGACGGAGTGGTCTACGCAGAGTCCCGTTTCGCCCCCGAGCAGCACATCACCGAGGGTCTCTCGCTCGAGGGCGTCGTGGAAGCCGTCCTCGCGGGCTTCCGAGAGGGGGAGGAGGAGGCGCGGGCGGCCGGCATCCCGATCCGCATGGTCACGCTGCTCACCGCCATGCGCCACGCGGCGCGAAGCCGGGAGATCGCCGAGCTCGCGGTGCGCTACCGCGACGAGGGTGTCGGCGGTTTCGACATCGCCGGCGCGGAGGCGGGCTTTCCGCCCACTCGCCACCTCGACGCCTTCGAGTACCTCCGCCGTGAGAACGCGCACTTCACGATCCACGCCGGTGAGGCGTTCGGGCTGCCCAGCATCTGGGAGGCGATCCAGTGGTGCGGCGCCGACCGGCTGGGCCACGGGGTGCGGATCGTCGACGACATCACCGTCGACGACACGGGCGCGGCGACCCTCGGTGGCCTCGCGGGCTACGTGCGGGACTGCCGCATCCCGCTCGAGATGTGCCCGAGCTCCAACGTCCAGACCGGAGCCGTCGACTCCGTTGCCGAACACCCGATCACGCTGCTGAAGACGCTCCTGTTCCGGGTGACCGTCAACACCGACAACCGCCTGATGAGCGGAACCTCGATGACCCGCGAGATGCAGCTCCTCGTCGACGAGGCAGGCTGGACGATCGAGGACCTCCGGTGGGCCACGATCAACGCGATGAAGTCCGCGTTCCTGCCCTTCGACGAACGGCTCGAGATCATCGAGCACGTCGTCAAGCCCGGGTATGCCGCGCTGGGCGCCCACGTCTGACGGCGCCGAGGTGGTCGTAGCGGCCGGGATGGGTGCGGCCGGAACGGTCAGCGCGTCGGTGTGAGCGGGTCCACCGGGAGGACGCGCGCCCGCAGCTGCTCCTCGCGCCACAGCCGGTCGAGGTCCCGACGTCGGCGCTCGGCAACGACGGCGGCGAGCACCAGCTCGGGATGGACACCGCCGGGCGGTGGTGGGCTGACGTGGGGGATGACCGCGGACAGCAGTTCGATGCCGAGCCGATGTCGTGACTCCGGCATGAGACCGGGCGCTCGGAAGAGGAACTGCCGCACGGCCACCGTGAGGCCCGAGGGAAGTGAGGCGACATCGGCCGAGCGCGCCCACGACGCGAGAGCGGGCGGCATTCCCGGGGGTGGCGCGAGCCGCAGCCTCGCCCGCTGAGAGACGACCACGGTCCCGGCCGCCATGTCACCGAGGCGCTTGGCCCGTGGATGCACCACCGACGCCACGAGGGCCGGGACACCGACGAGGAGGTAGATCTCGACGTAGCCGACGAGCGCACGGACCATCGCGTGGCGCCCGGTCGCGGGCCCGCCGTCGTCACGGACGGCGCGCAGACCCAGAGCCATCTTCCCGAGGGTTCGACCGCGGGTCGCCGTCTCGAGCGCGGCCGGGACGCCGACGAGGACGAGCGTGCTGTAGACGATGACGACGATCGTCACCAGGGCCTCCGAGGCGGCGCCGAGGGCCAGCGAGAAGACGACGAAGCCGCCGATGAGCAGGGCGACCGCGAGGATCACGTCGATGGCTCCCGACGCCATCCGGGCCGCGACGCTCGCCGCCGGGACCTCCACGGCGACCCCCTCGCCGGTGACGAGGTCGTCACCGGCGTAGCTGCGGTAGCCGCCCGGGTCGCTCACGCGGCGATGCTAACCCGCGTCGCCGAGTCGCTGTGCCCCGCCGAGGACCTCGCAGGCCCACTGCCGCGCGGCCGCAGGACCGACGGGTCGCATGGGCACCGGCTCGCCGCCGCCAGGGCGGGATGGCGGCTGCCCGGCGGCGGTTACGCTTCGCCGGTGGACCTCGACGCCTATCTCCTGGTGCACCAGCCGCAGTGGGCGCGCCTCGACCAGCTCGCCGGGCGTCGGCGCCTGACGGGCGAGGAGGCCGACGAGCTGCTCGACCTCTACCAACGAGTGTCGACGCACCTGTCCGTCGTGCGATCCGCGAGCCCGGACCCCTCGGTCGTCGCATACCTGTCGTCGGTGCTGGCGCGCGCCCGGATCGCGTCGGCGGGCGCGCGCACCTCCACCTGGGCCGACCTCGGCGGCTTCTTCACCCGCACCTTCCCCGCGGCGCTCTTCCGCACTCGACGGTGGTGGGTGGCCACGGCGCTCAGCAGCATCGTCCTCGCCTCCCTGGTGACCTGGTGGGGGCTCGACAACCCGGAGGTGTGGACGAGCCGGATGACGCCGGCCGAGATCGAGGCGTACGTCGGCACCGACTTCGAGAACTACTACTCCGAGTTCCCACATGCGGAGTTCGGCACGCTGGTCTGGGTCAACAACGCCCGGGTCGCCGCCCTGTGCATCGCGCTGGGCGTGCTCGGCCTGCCGGTGCTCTACGTGCTGGCCACCAACGTCGTCAACGTCGGCGTGGCGGCGGCGCTCATGATCACCAACGACCGGGCGGGCCTCTTCTTCGGGCTCATCCTCCCGCACGGGCTGCTCGAGCTCACCGCGGTCTTCGTGGCCGCGGGAGTCGGACTCCGCCTCTTCTGGTCGTGGGTGGAGCCGGGCCCGGCGGGTCGGCTCGAGTCGTTCGCGCGGGAGGGGCGCACCGCCATCGCCGTCGCCCTGGGGCTCGTCGTCGTGCTCCTCGTCAGTGGTGCCATCGAGGGCTTCGTCACCCCCTCCGGCCTGCCGACCTGGGCGCGCATCGCCATCGGGGTCGTCGCCGAGAGCCTCTTCCTCGCCTACGTGTTCGTCGTCGGGCGCGCCGCCGTTCGCGAGGGCGTCACCGGCGACGTCCTCGCACGGGATGCCGGTGACACCGCTCCCGTGACCGCCGCCTGACCGGCGGCAGCCCGGCTCGACACCACGTCAGAGGAGGCCTTGGCGCTTGAGCATGAGGTAGTGGTCGGCGAGTCGTACCGGCAGCTCGTCCGGTGGGGCGTCGAGGACGTCGACGCCGAGCTGTCCCAGGGCCGCGGCCGTCCTCCGCCGGAGGGCCATCGTGCGCTCAGCGGCCGCGGCACCGTAGACCTCCCCCGTGGACGAGCGGGCCTCCCGCATGACCGCCAGCGCGGGGTCGGCAACCGAGGCGACGACGACCCGGTGGTGCGCGGCAAGCGTCGGGAGCACCGGCAGGAGCCCCTCCTCGACGGCCGAGGACTCCAGCGCGGTGAGCAGCACGACGAGGGCGCGATGTGAGCCCAGCCGCATGACCTCGGTGGCGAGCGCCGACCAGTCGGCCTCGACGAGCCGTGCCTCGACGGGGGCCAGGGTGCTGATCGTGTCGTGGAGCAGGCGTGCGCGGTCGGTCCCGGAGACCCTCGCCACGACGACCCGGTCGCCCGCGACGACCTGCACGCGGTCACGGGCGTGCCCGGCCAGGGCGGTGAGGAGGAGCGCCGCATCCATCGCCGCGTCCAGCCGGGGGGCGTCACCGATGCGGCCGGCACTGGTGCGGGAGGTGTCGACGACGAGGACGACCCGACGGTGCTGCTCGGGCTGCCAGGTGCGCACGACGAGGTCCCGTCGGCGAGCCGTCGCCCGCCAGTCGATGGAGCGCACGTCGTCGCCCTCGACGTAGTCGCGCAGGCTGTCGAACTCCGTGCCCTGACCGCGGGTACGCACAGCAGCGCGGCCGTCCAGCTGGCGGAGCACCGCAAGCCGGCTCGGAAGGTGGCGCCGCGACGGGAAGGCGTGCAGGACCCGGACCGATCCCGGCAGCTCGAAGGAGCGTTGCCGGGCAGCGAGCCCCAGCGGCCCGAGGACCCGCACGGTCACCCGATCGGCGACGCGGTCGCCGCGGCGGGTGGGCACGAGGTGGGTCGTGAGGCGCACCCGTTCGTGCGGGGGCACCGCGAGGTCGTGCACGGCATCGACGGCACCGGCCGACGGTGGCCACGCGTCCCGGAGGAGGCCTCGGACACCGCGGTCGGAGGTGTTGGTCACCCAGAGGGTGCTCGTCGTCGCCTCGCCGAGCCGGACCTGCGGCGGTTCGCTCCGGTCGAGGTGCAGCACGGTCGGCCGGTTCGCGAGGACGAGGTCGAGGACGACGAGCAGGAGCACGGCGAAGGCCCACCACCGCACCGTCGACGCCTGCGGCCACAGCGCGACCGGTGCCAGTCCCGCGAGGGCCAGCACCACCGTGCGCCAGGTGATCGCCATCAGCGCGGGACGGGCACCGACCCGAGCGCGCTGTCGAGCACCGCAGTCACGCCCACGCCCTCGAGCTCGGCCTCCGGCCGAAGCGAGAGGCGGTGGGCAAGGGTCGCGTGCGCCAGAGCCTTCACGTCGTCCGGCGTGACGTACGTGCGACCTGCGAGCCACGCCCAGGCGCGGCTCGTCGCCATGAGTGCCGTCGCCCCGCGTGGGGAGACCCCCAGCGCCAGTGACGGGGAGACCCGAGTGGCCCGGGCGATGTCGACGACGTACGCCGCCACCTCGTCGGAGACCGACACCTCGCGCACCGCGGCGACCCCGGCATCGAGATCGGCGACCGTGGCCACCGGGCGGATGCCGGCCGCGCGCAGGTCACGGGGGTCGAACCCCGAGGCATGCCGCCGCAGCACCTGCACCTCGTCGGACCGCGGCGGCAGTGGCAGCACGACCTTGAGGAGGAACCGGTCGAGCTGCGCCTCGGGCAGCGGGTACGTCCCCTCGTACTCGACGGGGTTCTGGGTCGCAGCGACCATGAACGGTGAGGGGAGCGGGTGCGGGTTCCCGTCGATGCTCACCTGGCGCTCCTCCATCGACTCCAGGAGGGCGGACTGGGTCTTCGGGGGAGTGCGGTTGATCTCGTCGGCGAGCAGGAGGTTCGTGAAGACAGGGCCCTGGCGGAAGGTGAAGTCGCTCGTACGGGCGTCGAAGACGAGCGAACCGGTGAGGTCGCCGGGCATGAGGTCCGGTGTGAACTGGACCCGCTTGGTCTCGATGTCCAGGGAGGCGGCGAGGCTCCGGACGAGGAGGGTCTTCGCCACGCCCGGTACTCCCTCGAGGATGATGTGACCCCGGCAGAGGAGGGCGACGAGCAGCCCGGCGACCGCGGCATCCTGGCCGACGACCGCCTTGGCCACCTCGGCCCGGACCGCGAGCAGCGCTGAGCGGGCGCGCCCGGACTGCGCGCCTTCGGAGTGCCGGCCCTCCGGGGCGGCGGTTGCGGGCGGGGTGGATGAGTGGTCCGTCATGGGCGGTGGGTTCTCTCCTCGAGGTCGGTGAGCTGCTGGGCCAGGTGGATGAGGGAGGCGTCGTCGGCCGGGGTCGGCCCGAACAGGATGGCACCGACCTCCGCGGGCTCCCGCCCAGCCGTCGTCGAGACGGCCCGGACGAGCGTCGCCGCGGCGGCGCCGGGTGGCACTGCCAGCTGGCGGGACAGCCGTGCTGCGGTCCCCGCCCGGAGGACCTGCGCTGCCCTGCCCCGGTCGCTCGCCCGGCGGTAGAGGCGCCCCCGGCTCTCGGTCGTCTCGATGGCGCGCACGACGACCGGCAGCGGCTCACGCACGAGCCTGCCGAGGCGGCGGCCGCGGGCGAGGGCGAGCAGGACGACGGCGAGACCGACGAGCGCCACCGCCGGCCCGGTCCACGCCGGCCAGAGCGGCTCGGACGCGCCGCCGCCTCGTGGACCGGCGGCGGTGAGGTCGCCCTCGCCCGGCTGGTACCAGAGGAGGCGTGGCGTCGCGCCGAGCGACCGGAGCGCCACCCCGGCGTTGCTGTCCTGCGCGACGAGCGCGTTCGTCCAGGACGGCCCGATGCCCACGACGACGGCAGCGGGCCTCTCGGCTGTGGACGGCAGCTCGAGAAGACCGCTGCCGTAGGCCCCGCCCGGCGCCGGCTCACCGGTGGTGCTGTCCGGCTCCGGCACGTCGAAACAGCGCGCGGCTCCGGAGAGGGGCGGACCCTCCTCCAGGAGGTATCGCGTGTCGAGCACGCTCACGACGTCGGCCTCGCGGGCGACGTCTGACGAGCACCGTGCCACGAGGCCCTCGGCGGCGCCCGGGAAGGCCAGCACCGGCAGCCCCAACTGCCCCAGCTGCTCCGAGTCCACCCCGACGAGGACGAGACGCCCGGCGGTCCTCGAGGCCTCGGCCAGCCGTTGCGTCGCTCCGGGGCCGAGGTTCGCCGGGTCCGCGAGGAACACGGTCGTGGAGCGGTCGGGCGCACCTGCCTCCAGACCACCGATGGAGCGCACCACCTCGACGTCGACGCCGTGGTCGCGGAGCACCTCCGCGAGAGCCATCGCACCCTCCTGACCCGCGCCGTCGGGGTCGAGGGGCGCGGTCGGTCGTGAGGCCGAGAGAGCAAGCAGGACGAGGAGGGCCACCCCCAGGGCGACGACGACGACGTATGCCGTGATGCGCCGGGCACGGTCGTGTCCCCGCCGCCCGGTGGTCGCATCACGCGTGGTGGCGGTGCGGTCCTCGGTCGCGATCGCGCTCACCACCGACCTCCGACGGCGGGCACGCCGGGCTCCGGCAGGAGTGGGCGCGTGGCGGCGAGGTCCTCGTCGAGCGTGACCACGGCTCGCGCGGCATCCCGCCCGGCGGCCCACCGGCCGTAGCGCACGGCGTCGAAGGTGTCGGCGGCCGAGGCGAGCCGCCCGGCATCCGCAGGAAACACCGCCGCCAGCGCGACGGCGACCTCGTGGGCCGTGCGCCCCGGCAGGTCGTCGAGGAGGGTGCGCTCCACGGCGGACCGCGCGAGCGCACGGTACGCCTCGAGGACGGCGGTGTCGGCGTCGCCGCTCTCGAGGGCGGCGGCGGCGGTGGCCCGGTGCTCGGCGGCGCTGCGGGTCGGACCCTCGAGGACCGCGCCGGCCGGGGCGCCCGTCATCCGCCGTTCGGCGCGCAGCGAGCGCAGGACGACCATGCCGACCACGGCCAGGCCGAGCGCCGCAGCGAGCCAGATCGTCCACCCGGGGAGGCCACCGGTTCCGTCGGTGCCCGAGAGCAGCCGTCCGAGCCAGTCCCAGAGCCGTTCGAGGAGCCCTTCCGGCTCCCGGTACACCGGCTTGCGAAGCTCCTCCTCGAGCCAGTCGCGGGCCTCGGGGGAGGTGGGGTCCAGTGGAGGGTCGAGTCGCACCGGGTCAGTGCGCCCCGGCGGCACGGGGCCACGGGGCGGGTCCACCCTGCGACGCCGCGTGGATGAGCTGGACGTCGAGGGCCTCGCGGCGGATCCGCTGGTCGACGACCATGAGCGCGTCGACGCCGGCGGAGAACGGCGTCGTGATGATCCCGCTGATGAGGGTCGCGATGCCGCCGAGCACCGCCTGCCACATGAAGAGCTGGTCCTCGCCTCCTGCCGCGACGACGGCCACCACACCGAGGACTGCGATGGGGATGGTGACGAGCTGGGCGGCGAAGCCCACGAGGACGGCCGTGAGGAGGCGGATGCCGAGGATGCGCCAGAACGGTCTCCCCGAGGTGAGCCCCCAGGAGCGTGCGAACGCGCTCCAGACGCCGCGACCCTCGAGGACGATGACGGCCGTGACGAAGGCGAACCGTGTCCAGAGCCAGAGGTAGAGCAGGAGGGCGAGCAGGACCGCGAGGAGCAGGACCAGGACCGGCCCCACGCCGGCGTCGGCGAGAACGAGCCAGGCGATCGGCGGACCGAGGATGACGCCGAGGAGCAGGAGCGCGCCGAGGATCGTCACGACCACGGCACCCGCCACGGCCGGCAGACGGCGCTTGGTGCCGTCCCACGTCTCCTCGATCCCGACCTTGCGCCCGAGCACCGCCTGGCCGATGACGTAGGCGAGGAAGCCGGTGAGGGCGACGGACGAGATGAGGGAGCCGACGCTCGGGAGGTACGTCCCCAGGAGTCCGAGGCCACCGATCTCGTCGCTGTCCAGGGACGTGGTGTCCTTGCTCGCGACCCACGCGCCGAGGGCGGTGGTCGGGACGAGGCAGATCAGTGAGGTGACGAGGGCCAGGCCCATCGTGGCGGCGACGTTGCCGCGGATCGCCTTCGTCACGGCCGAGAAGAGGTCACCCAGGGTGAGGGGCCGCAAGGGGATGATCCCCGGCCGGAACTCCATGGATGCCAGGAACGGCCCGGACGGCGGGGGTGCGGGATACCACGCAGGTGGCGGCGCGGCATACCCAGGACCATGGGGCGAGCCGTACCCGGGAGGTGGCGGCGGGGCGTACCCGGCAGGTGGGGGCGCGGCGTACCCGGGAGGTGTGGGCCCGCCATACCCGGGGGACGGCGACGACGTCGGCGGTCCGGGCGGTGGGGCGCCGTGCCCCGGGGACGCGGGATCGGGCGGGGGGGTGGAGCCGGGGGCGACCCAGGGTCGTTCGCTCATGCCGCGTCCCCGTCGTCGACCACCCGAGAACCCTAACCGACCGTCCGTGGCCCGACGGAGAGCTCGCGCTCCAGCTCGCTGGCCCGGACGGCACGGGCCCCGAGGGTGGTCTGCCGGCGGACGACCTCCGGCTCGGTCCGCAGAAGTGCCAGGCCGCGCCGGAGCAGGACGCGCGGTGGCTTGCGGCGTTCTCGCAGGTCGCGGGCGAGGCGCCGGACGAACGTCACCACGCGGTGGTGGTGCACGCACCAGGCGCTGTGGAGGACCCCGGCGACGGCGAGCCGGTCGACGACCTCGGCGGCGAAGATCCCCTCGGCGAGGACGAGGTCGTCCGCTCGAGCCGTCAGCTCCCGGTGGCCGACGGCCCGGCTCGTGGAGATGTCGTAGACCGGGGTGCGGGTACGCCCCGTCTCGACGAGCTCGCACAGCGACGCGACCGCCCGGTCCGCGTCCCAGCTGGCGGGGTGGTCCCAGTCGACGATCCCCAGGTCCTCGCTGCGCGGCACCGCGGGGTCGTCCTCGTCGCGGTAGTAGTCGTCGAGCCGGAAGATCGGCCAGCCGTGGGCGGCGTGCAGGCGTGCGGCGAGGCGGGACTTTCCGGCACCGCTGGGGCCCGCCAGCACGACGACCCGCTGCCGGCCCGGGTCGTGGTCGGTGCCCGACCCGGAGTCGCCCGTCGTGTCGTGGCCCACGGCTCGGAGTCTAGGGAGGCCGGGGTGGCGAGCCGGCGCGGAGGTCGCAGCGGCGGCGCGGGCGGCGCGGGCGGCGCGGCGGCGTCGCGGCCCCTCCCACCCGGGCGTCGTCCGCCGGGGCCGGCACCGTCATCGCCGTCGCGGGTTCAGCGGCCCTTCGGGTGCCAGACGGTCTTGGTCTCGAGGAAGGCGGTGAGGCGCGACAGGTCGGGGGTGGCCGTGAAGTCGGGTTCCACCGCCTCCGGGCCTGTGCCACCCGGGCGGCGGACGCGCTTGAGGTTCTCCGCGGCGGCCAGCTCGAGGCCGCCCCAGTCGACGCCGGCGCCCTCGGCCGCACCGGTGAGGTCGATGGCGTTGACGTCACGATGGCTCGCCAGCCATGGAGCGACCTCGGCGGTGCGACCGGTGAGGATGTTGACGACGCCCCCCGGCACGTCGGAGGTTGCCAGGCACTCGGCGAGGGTGATGGCGGGAAGCGGCCGCTCCTCGCTCGTCAGCACCACCGCGGTGTTGCCCGACACGATGACCGGGGCCACGACCGACACCAGGCCCAGCAGGCTCGACGCCTGCGGCGCGAGCACCGCGACGACGCCGGTGGCCTCGGGGGCGGAGATGTCGAAGAAGGGGCCCGCGACCGGGTTCAGCCCGCCGAGCACCTGGGTGAACTTGTCGGACCACCCGGCGTACCACACCCACCGGTCGATGGCCGCCGACACGGTCGCCTCGCCCTGCGCCGCGCCGATGCCCTCGCTGTTCCGCACGTCCTGCACGAGCTGCGCCCGGCGGGACTCCATGACCTCGGCCACGCGGTACAGCACCTGACCACGGTTGTATGCCGTCGCCGCCGCCCAGCCGGGCTGGGCCTTGCGGGCCGCGGTGACGGCATCCCGCGCGTCCTTGCGCGAGCCCTGCGCGGCGTTGGCGAGGAACGTCCGTGGGCGAGACGAGGACCCCCGACGGGCCGCGGCGGTCGACGGGGCGGCATACACCTCGTAGGAGCGCCCGCTCTCGCTGCGCGGGAACGTGCCGCCGATGTAGAGCTTGTACGTCTTGCGGACGTCGACCCGCGTGCTCACCTCCGGCCACCCGTCGTCACGTAGGCCTCGAGGCCGTGGCGGCCGCCCTCGCGTCCGTAGCCCGACTCCTTGTAGCCGCCGAACGGCGAGGTGGGGTCGAACTTGTTGAACGTGTTGGCCCAGACGACGCCGGCCCTGAGCTGGTCGGCCATCCAGAGGATGCGGCTGCCCTTCTCCGTCCAGATGCCGGCGGACAGCCCGTAGGGGGTGTTGTTCGCCTTGGCGACGGCCTCCGCCGGCGTGCGGAAGGTGAGCACCGAGACGACCGGGCCGAAGATCTCCTCCTGCGCGATGCGGTGGGTCTGGCTGACGCCACTGAACACCGTGGGACGGAACCAGAAGCCGTTGGTCGGCAGGTCGCACCCGGAGTCCCAGCGCTCGGCACCCTCGGACTCCCCGACGGCCACCATCTCCTCGATCCGCTCCAGCTGCTTGCGCGAGTTGATGGCACCGACGTCGGTGTTCTTGTCCATCGGGTCGCCCACACGCAGGGTCGCCAGTCGGCGCTTGAGGCGGTGGTCGAGCTCGTCGGCGATGCTCTCCTGCACGAGGATTCGGCTGCCGGCGCAGCACACGTGCCCCTGGTTGAAGAAGATGCCGTTGACGATCCCCTCGACGGCCTGGTCGATGGGGGCGTCGTCGAAGATGATGTTCGCCGCCTTGCCGCCGAGCTCCAGGGTGGCCTTCTTGCGGGTGCCGGCGATGGATCGGGCGATCATCTTTCCGACGGCCGTCGACCCGGTGAACGCGAGCTTGTCGATGCCGGGGTGGTCGACGATGGCCTGCCCGGTCGCCCCGGCGCCGGTGACGATGTTGACGACACCCGGGGGGAGGTCTGCCTGGCGGCAGACGTCGGCGAAGAGCAGCGCGGTGAGCGGCGTCGTCTCCGCCGGCTTGAGGACGACGGTGTTGCCGCACGCCAGCGCGGGCGCGATCTTCCACGAGAGCATGAGCAACGGGAAGTTCCATGGGATGACCTGGCCCACGACGCCCAGCGGCCGAGGGTCCGGCCCGAGCGACGCGTGGTCGAGCTTGTCGGCCCACCCCGCGTGGTAGAAGAAGTGCGCCGCGGCCAGGGGCAGGTCGACGTCGCGCGCCTCCTTGATCGGCTTGCCGTTGTCCAGGGTCTCGAGGACGGCGAACTCGCGGGCGCGCTCCTGGAGGATGCGGGCGATCCGGAAGAGGTACTTGCCGCGGTCAGCGCCGCTCATCCGTGACCAGATGCGGGTGTATGCCGTCCTGGCGGCTCGCACGGCGGTGTCGACGTCGTCGTCACTCGCCTCCGAGACCTCGGCGAGCACCTCCTCGGTGGCCGGGTTGACCGTCTTGAACGGCGCCCCACCGGTCGCCTCGACGAACTCTCCGCCGATGAACAACCCGTAGCTGCTCGCGATGTCGACGACGGTTCGTGACTCGGGAGCCGGTGCGTACTCGAAGGGGGACATGGTTCTCGTTCCTCGATCCGTGGGGCCGTGCGACCGGTTCAGCAGAGGCCGGTCAGTAGAGGCTGGGGGAGTCGTCGGCGATGTAGTCCGCGCCGGAGTAGGCGCCGGTCTTCAGACGCTGGCGCTGGAGGAGCAGGTCGTTGAGCAGGCTCGAGGCTCCGAAGCGGAACCAGTGGTTGTCGAGCCATTCCTCACCGGCCACCTCGTTGACCGTCACGAGGAACTTGATGGCCTCCTTGCTCGTGCGGATGCCGCCGGCCGGCTTGACCCCGACCATGTCACCGGTGGTGTCGCGCCAGTCGCGCACCGCCTCGAGCATGACGAGGGTGACCGGGAGCGTCGCCGCCGGGGCGACCTTGCCCGTGGAGGTCTTGATGAAGTCACCGCCGGCGAGCATCGAGAGCCACGAGGCGCGGCGCACGTTGTCGTACGTCACGAGCTCCCCGGTCTCCATGATGACCTTGAGCCGGGCGTCGCCGCAGACCGCCTTGACGTCCGAGATCTGGCGGAACACGGTGAGGTAGTCGCCGGCCAGGAAGGCGCCGCGGTCGATGACCATGTCGATCTCGTCGGCCCCCGCCGCCACGGCGTCCTTGGTGTCGGCCAGCTTGACCGCCAGGCTCGCCCGCCCGCTGGGGAATGCCGTCGCCACGGCCGCCACCTTGATGTCCGCGGATCCGAGCGTCTCCTTGGCGACCGCGACCATGTCGCCGTAGACGCACACCGCCGCCGGGCGCGGTGTGGTGGGGTCGCTCGGGTCGGGGACGAGCGCCTTGGTCGCCAGGCCACGGACCCTGCCCGGGGTGTCGGCGCCCTCGAGCGTCGTGAGGTCGATCATCGAGATGGCGGTGTCGATGGCCCACGCCTTGCTCGTCGTCTTGATCGACCGGGTGCCGAGCGAGGCGGCCCGCTCCTCGCAACCCACCTGGTCGACGCCCGGAAGCCCGTGCAGCCACGAGCTCAGGGCGCTGTTCGTCAGGCGGGAGACGCCGAGCAGGTCGCGGGCGCGCTCCGAGGGGGCCACGGTGGTGGTGCTCACCCGGGAAGTCTACGGGCGCTGCCACCCGCGGGACACCGCCTCCGGGGGCAGCACCAGACGACCCTGCCGGCGGCGACCGGCACATCTCACCGCGCTCCGGGGGCCGCCGGAGCCGGCGTGCTCACGCCCAGTCGTCCGGTGGGGTGAACTGGCTGACGGTGAGCACCGCGCCCTGCGGGTCGCGGACGACCGCCTCCGCGGTGTAGTCCGTCTCGAAGGACCGCAGCACCGCGCCTCCCAGCTCGACGGCGCGGGACGCCGTGGCGTCGCGGTCGGCGACGGTGATGACGACCGACCAGCCCGGCGGGTCCTCGCCGGCCTGGACGATGGCGCCGATGACGTCCTCGAAGCCCTCGGGGGCGTCGGCCTGGCGGGTACGGATGTCGGGGTCGACGGTGGCCTCGAGGTGGTCGCCGTACCCGGGCACGGTGATGGCCGTGGCCCACCCCTGGTCGACGAAGCGCCAGGGGAACAGCTCACCGTAGAAGCGCTGGGCCGCCTCGAGGTCGGCGGTGTGCAGGTTGCTGAAGTTCCAGGACCCCGGAGCGTTCGTGAGCTGGGCCCCGAGACGTCGGCCGGCCTGCCAGAGCCGGATGTCGCTCCCCTGGGGGTCCCGGAGGGCCGCTCCGCGGCCAGCAGGTCCGGCGTCGGCCGGGGCCTGAACGAGGCGTGGCTCCGAGCGCGACGGCCCGTTCGACGCAGGCATCGGCGTCGTCGACAGCCACGTAGGTGCTCCAGCACACGGGTCCCTCGGCGACCTCGGCGAGCCCAGCGACGTCCTGGCCGCCGACGGAGGCGATGACATAGCGCGCCGGCGCGTCGGGCGGCGTCGCGACCGTGAAGTCCCAGCCGAGCAGGCCGCCGTAGAAATCCTGCGCCGCGTCGACGTCGGGCTGCTCCACGTCGACCCAGCACGTCACTCCGTGGGGGTAGGTCCGGTCCATGCCCCGACGTTACGACCGCCCACTGACAGCAAGGTGGGGCGGTGGCGGTGGCGGCCCTCCTGGGTCGAGAGGAGGCAACACGCCGAGCGCATCGACAGGTGCGGTCTGCGTGTTGCCTCATGTCGACGACGATCATGGGGCTGTCGCGGCCTCGAGGTCCGAGCGGATGCCGGCCAGCCGGTGGGCTGCGCGCCGGCGAGCCCCGCGCAGGTCGTTCCCGGTGACGGGCTCGACGACCTCGAGGTAGACCTTGAGCTTCGGCTCGGTGCCCGAGGGACGCACGATGACCCGCGAGTCGTCGGCGAGGTAGTACCGCAGGCCCTCCGTCGCGGGCAGTCCGCCGTCACCCCGGGCGAGGTCGTCGGCCCTGGCCACCTCCACACCGGCGACGCTCCTCAGCGGTTCGGCCCGGAGCCGGCTCATGATCCGGCCGATGAGCGCGAGGTCCTCGACCCGGAGGGCGAAGGCGTCGGTGGCGTAGACCCCGTGGGCACGGGCCAGGTCGTCGAGCCGGTCCGTGAGGGAGCGCCCCTCTGCGCGCAACGTCGCGACGAGCTCGGCGACGAGGAGGGCCGCCGAGACGCCGTCCTTGTCACGCACCCGCGCCGGGTCGACGCAGTAACCGAGCGCCTCCTCGTAGCCGTAGCGCAGACCCGCCACCCGGCCGATCCACTTGAACCCGGTCAGCGTCTCCTCGTGCCGCACCCCGACGGCGCGGCACATCGCCGCGAGCAGCCGCGACGAGACGATCGAGTTGGCGAACACGCACGACGGCGAGTCGGCGACGACCCCACCAGCCGCACCCCTGGAGAGCACGTGCGACCCGAGCAGGGCGCCGACCTCGTCCCCGCGGAGCATCCGCCAGCCGCCGGGAGCGGGCACGGCGACCGCACAGCGGTCGGCATCCGGGTCGTTCGCGATGACGACGTCCGGCGAGGTCTGCTCCGCCAGCTCGATCGCCGCGTCCATCGCACCGGGTTCCTCCGGGTTGGGGAAGGACACCGTCGGGAACATCGGGTCGGGCTCGGCCTGCGACGCGACGGGGATCGGCGCGGCATACCCGGCATCGACGAAGGCACGGCGCACGGTCTCGGACCCGACACCGTGGAGTGAGGTGTGCACGACCGTCACCTCGCGTGGCGTCGACGGCGACACGACCGTGACGACGTCGGCGAGATAGGCGTCGAGCACCGAGCCGTCGAGCGTCTCCCACCCGTCGTCGGCGAGGGGCACGGAGGCCGCCGACGCCACCCTCGCGATCTCGCTGGCGATGAGGCCGTCGACGGGGGGGACGATCTGCGAGCCGTCGCCGACGTAGACCTTGTAGCCGTTGTCCTCGGGAGGGTTGTGCGACGCGGTGACCATGACGCCCGCGTCGGCGCCGAGGTGCCGGATCGCGAAGGCGAGCACCGGCGTCGGCAGCGGGTGTGGGAGCACGACGGCCCGACCGCCCATCCCCGTGACCACGGCGCAGGTGTCGTGGGCGAACACGTCGGAGTTCGTGCGCGCGTCGAAACCCACGACGACGAACGGCTCCGGGTCCACGGTCCTCAGGTATGCCGTGAGGCCGGCTGCCGCCCGGATGACGACCGCGCGGTTCATCCGGTTGGGGCCGCCCCCGAGGCGTCCCCGCAGCCCGGCGGTGCCGAACTCGAGGAGCCCCGACATGGCGTCGACCAGCTCCGCCCCGGCCCCGGCGTCCCCCGACTCCGCCGCCGAGGCGAGCCCCTCCAGCTCGACCCGGGTGGCCGGGTCCGGGTCGTCGGCAGCCCAGGCACGGGCGGCGGCGAGGAGCTCGGCGGTGGGTGCGTTCCCCGGATCCGCCATCGCGCGCCTCAGATCCGGCCGACGACGGCCGAGAGGAGGCCCCCACACCGCTGCGCGGCTGCGCGGCCGGCCTCGAGGACCTCGTCGTGGTCCAAGGGCGTGTCGGAGTAGCCGGCGGCGGCGTTCGTGACGAGTGAGATCCCGAGGACCTCGAGGCCGCTCTGCCGTGCTGCGATGGCCTCGAGGGACGTCGACATCCCGACGAGGTCGCCACCGATGAGCTTGGCCATCCTCACCTCCGCGGGCGTCTCGTACTGCGGTCCGCGGAACTGGACGTACACCCCTTCGTCGAGCCGGGGGTCGACCTCCTTGGCCATCGCGCGCAGGCGCGGGGAGTAGACGTCGGTGAGGTCGACGAAGGTCGGACCTTCGATGGGGGAGGTGGCGGTGAGGTTGATGTGGTCGGAGATGAGCACCGGTGTCCCGGGTGCCCACTCGCGTCGCAGACCCCCGCACCCGTTCGTGAGCACGACGGTGGAGCACCCGGCCGCCGCCGCGGTGCGGACCGCGTGGACGACGGGCCGCACACCCTGTCCCTCGTAGTAGTGGGTCCTCGTGCCGTAGACGAGGGCACGCCGGCCGGTGGTCGGGATCGAGACCGAGTGCATCACCCCCGAGTGACCAGCCACGGCGGCCTTCCCGAAGCCGGGGACGTCGGTGTTGTCGATCGTCTCGACGGTCTCGCCGATGAGGTCCAGGCAGTCCCGCCAGCCGGAACCGAGGACGAGCGCGATGTCGTGCCGGTCGACCCCGGTCCGCTCGCGGATGACGGCCGCTGCCGCATCGGCAACGGCGAAGGGGTCGGTCGAGGGGTCGCTGAGGACGGTCGCGTCGGGGTCGGTCACGGCGGCAGCGTAGCGAGGGGCGCGCGTAGGTGCCTCGGGCGTGCTCAGGAGCCCCGAACGCACACCCTTCGTGGAACACGCGCAACCAGAGCCTTGACTCTGCAAGTTGCAGGTGCAACTCTTGAGAGGTGCCTTCCCTCGCGCATGAGCTCCACCTCCTCGTCGCCGTCATGGACCGCCAGGCCGACGCCCTGCTCGCCCGCTCCGGCTGCGAGCTCAGCTACGCCCGCTTCCTCGTGCTCCTCCATGTCTCCGAGGCCCACGGGATGACGCAGCGGGACCTGTCCGGCCGCCTCGGGACGAGCGAGGCCGCGGTCTCGCGCATGGTCGCGGGGCTGGCGCGCGACGGGTACCTCGACGTCGGCCGTTCCGTCGGCAACCGCCGCAGCCTCCGGCTCACTGCCCGTGGGGGTTCCGCCCTCGCGGCCGCGGGGGAGGCGCTGGGCGACGGCTTCGACCGGCTGGTCCGTGGGACCGGCACCGACCCCGAGCGACTGGCGGACTCCGTCCGCCCCATCATCGCTGCCCTCCAGGAGGTCTGAGATGCACCCATGGACCCTGCTCCTCGTCTCCCACGTCGCCGCCGCCCTCACGAGCGTCCTCCTCGGCGGCTACCAGGTGTGGCGCCGCCCGAAGGGGGACCAGCGCCACCGCCTTCTGGGCCGCACCTGGGTGGTCCTCATGCTGTGGACGGCGATCACCTCGTTCTGGATCCGGGACATCAACGACGGCGCCTTCAGCTGGCTGCACGTGCTGTCGGTGGTCACGCTCGTCACGGTGACCCTCGGGGTCGTCAACGCTCGCCGGGGCTCCATCCAGGCTCACCGGGGGAACATGGTCGGGAGCTGGCTCGGGGCGGTGGGCGCGATGCTCGCGGCCGTCGCGGTCCCCGGCCGGATGGTGCCGACGTATGCCGTGGCGCAGCCGGGCGGTGCGCTGGCCTTCGGGCTGTCGGTGGTGCTCACGACGGCCGTCCTCGTCGTCCTGGGGACGTGGTTGGCGTCGCGGATCGACGGGCGGGCCACCCGCGCCGACGTGCCGGCCGGGCTCTCGGCCTGAGTCACGCCCCCACCCGCGTCGTCGAAAGTTTGTCGAACCAAGCGCATCCATCCGGGACGACGCGGCGGAAGTAGGGGTGTCAGACCTCCTCCCCGAAAGGACTTCCCCCATGCGACGCATCCTCCCCGTGGCCGCGGTACTCGCCCTGGCCCTCACGACCGCTGCGTGCGGCAGTGACGACACCGACACCGACACCGACACGGCCGCCGCCACCTCCGCGCCGGCCACGACCTCCGCCGCACCGTCTCCGTCGCCGACCGAGGCGATGGCCGCCGCGGACATCGTCGACACCGCCGTGGCCGCCGGCGACTTCACCACACTCGCAGCCGCCCTCCAGGCCGCCGGGCTCGTCGAGACGCTCAAGGGGGACGGGCCGTACACCGTCTTCGCCCCGACCGACGCCGCCTTCGAGAAGCTCCCGGCGGGGACGGTCGACACGCTGCTCAAGGACCCCAAGGGTGACCTGACCCAGATCCTCACCTACCACGTCGTGGAGGGAGAGGTGCTGGCCGCCGACGTCGTGAAGCTCGACGGGCAGAAGGTCACGACGATCCAGGGCGCCGACCTCACGGTCAACGTGGACGGCGACGCCGTCTCGCTCACCGACGCCGCGGGCGGCACGGTGAACGTCACCGCGACGGACGTCGACGCGAGCAACGGGGTCATCCACGTCATCGACGGGGTGCTCATGCCGAAGTGACCACCGGCGAGCGCCGCGGACTCTCGTCCCGCAGCACTCCACTCCCGGTGCCCGGTGCGGATGCCCTCCGTGCCGGGCACCGGTCCGTGCCCGACGGCGACCCCTGAGCTCAGTCCGCGACAGCCAGGGCTGCGTCGCCCCGAGGAGACAGCCGAACCGGGTCGCCGGCCCGGAAGGCCGTCACCTCGGTGTTCGGGACCTGCACGGTGACGAGGCCGTCCTCGGCGGTCCTCACGATGACGCGACCGTGGCCGCCGAGGAAGCTGGCACTGACGACGGATGCCGTTCCCTCGGCGTCGTGGGCGATGTGCACTCCTTCCGGTCGGACGAGCACGACCGCGTCGGGCCCGCTCGACGACCCGGGCAGGAGCGGGACGGTGCCGCCGAGGAGGTGACCCGTCGAGCCCTCGATCCGGGCGGGGATGCGGTTGGTCAGCCCCACGAAGTCCGCGACGAACGGGCTGCGCGGAGCGGTGTAGAGCTCGGCCGGTGGCGCGAGCTGCTCGAGCCGCCCCGCGGACATGACGCCGACGCGGTCCGCGACCGCCAGCGCCTCCTCCTGGTCGTGGGTGACGAAGAGCGTCGTCGTGCCGACCTCGAGCTGGATGCGACGGATCTCGTCGCGCAGCTGGCCGCGCACCTTGGCATCGAGGGCGGACAGCGGCTCGTCGAGGAGCAGGACCTGCGGCTCGATCGCGAGCGCCCGGCCGAGCGCCACCCGCTGCTGCTGCCCACCGGAGAGCTGGTGCGCGTACTTCTCGGCGTGCGAGCCGAGACCCACGAGGTCGAGCATCTCGTCGGTCCGCCTGCGCCGTTCGGCCCTGTCCCGGCCGCGCATCTCGAGCCCGAACTCGACGTTCTGGCGGGCGGTCATGTGGGGGAAGAGGCTGTAGGCCTGGAAGACCATCCCCATGTCCCGCTTGTTCGTCGGGACCCGCGTGAGGTCCCGGCCGCCCACCTCCACGCTGCCGGAGTCGGGGTCCTCGAGGCCGGCCAGACAGCGCAGCGCGGTGGTCTTGCCGCAGCCCGAAGGGCCGAGGAGGGCGACGAACTCACCCGGCTCGATGTGCAGGGTGAGGCCGTCGAGGGCGGCCACGCCGCCGTAGGCGCGATGCAGGTCGGTGAGGTGGACGGCGGTACCACGGCGGTCGACGGTCATGGGACCGGCTCCTTCTCCTCGGACGTTGCCCCCGCGTCGACGCGCGGGCGCCGGAGCCGGGCGAGAGGCGAGATGCCGGCGGGGCGGGTGCCGACGAAGGACAGGGCGAAGAGCACGACGAAGCCGAAGGCCAGCGCGACGAGCCCGACGGCGACCGAGATCTTCGCGTCGGACTTGCCGAGCTCGAACATGGCCACCTGGAGGTTCTTCTTGCTGAACAGGTAGGCGATGGTGAACTCTCCGAGCACGAGGGCCACGGACAGGAACGACGCCGACAGGACAGCCGTGCGGAGGTTGGGAAGCACGATCCGGCGCAGGACGGTGAACCAGCTCGCGCCGAGCGAACGGGCCGCCTCGGCGAGGGTTCGGACGTCGATGGCGCGCAGTCCGGCGTCGATCGACCGGTATGCGTAGGGCAGCACGAGGACCACGTAGGCCAGCCCGAGCCACAACGTCGAGGAGCCGAGCAGGTAGTAGACCCACGCGTACACCGGGGTGAGCCCGACGACGAGGACGATCGCGGGCACGGTCAGCGGGAGCAGGCAGATGAACTCCACCGTGCGGGAGAGCCCGGGCAGGCGGAGACGGACCCACGTCATGGTCGGCACGAGGAGCACGAGCATGAGCACCGCCGTGATGACGGCGAGGCCGACCGACGCGAGGAACCCTCGGCGGAGCACGGGGTACTCCAGCGAGATCGCCTGGAAGTCGAGCAGCCTGCGCCACGTGTCCGCGGAGCGTCCCGCTCCTCCCGGACCCTGGGTCGTGAACTCGAAGGCGCCGAGCAGAGGCAGGAAGAAGAACACGAGCGCCACCGCGATGACGAGCCAGCGCAGCACCGTCTGTCGCCGTCGCACGGCGGCACGCTGGCCGCTCACCGGGACATCCAGCGGCTCGAGCGCTTGTCGAGCCAGGCGTAGGCCGTCATGACCACGGCGACGACGACGATCATCGCCAGGGCCATCGCCTTGCCGACGTTCTCCTGGCCCAGGATGACCTCGGAACGCAGCGACCCACCGATGAGGAGCGGGAGCAGCGGTGACGACTGGGACACCAGCGCCGCCGCGGTGGCGTACGCGGAGAAGGCGTTGGTGAAGAGCAGCAGGGTGGCGCCCACGAACGACGGGAACAGGATGGGGCCGGCGACCCGCCGCCAGTAGGTCCACGTGGTTCCCCCGAGGCTCTCGGTCGCCTCCCGCCACTGCGGCCGCAGCCCCTCCACGGCGGGGAGGAACACGATGAGCATGAGCGGGACCTGGAAGTAGAGGTAGACGAGCATCAGGCCGGAGTTCCACTCGTAGAGCCACAGACCCGTCCCCGGGTCGACCCCCGCCGCGCGCAGCCACACGCTGATGAGACCCGTCGTCCCGAAGGATGCGATGAAGGCGAACGCGAGCGCCACCCCGCCGAACTGGGCGAGCACCCCGGACAGCGAGGTGACGAACCGCTTCGTGACGCCGTCCACCTTGGCCGTGCTCACGGCATACGCGACGAAGGCGCCGAGCACCCCGCCGACCACCGCCGTGACGGCGGACAGCACCACCGACTGGCGCATGGCCCGGACCACGACCGGCTCGGAGAGTGCCGAGAGGTTGTCCAGGGTGAAGCTCCCGTCGTCGTCGAGGAACGCGCCGACGAGGACGACGAGGGTGGGGATGAGCAGGAAGACCGTCGTGTACGCGAAGAACGGGACGACCCCGAGAAGGGCACCCGGTGGCCGCCGGCCGCCGAGTGCCCTCCTCCGCGGGGCGTCAGCCAACGGCGTTGGCCCAGTTCTCGGCGAGGTAGGCCTTGCCGGCTTCGGAGTCCGCCTGGGTGGGGACCACGGCGGTGCCCTCGACCGGCGGGAGTGCCTCGGCCGCCGCGGTGTCGAGCGTGCCGGCGGTCTTCATGGCGTCGAAGCGAACGGGACGGGCGCCGCCCTTGAGCCACAGGTTCTGGCCCTCGTCGGAGTAGAGGTACTCCTGCCACAGCCGAGCCGCCGCTGGGTGCGGCGCATCGGCGTTGACCGCCTGGTAGTAGTAGCCGGCGACGACGGCCTCCTTCGGGACGAGGACCTTCCAGGTGGGGAGCTTGGCCGACAGGCTGGCGTTGAGGTAGTCCCAGTCGATGACGAGCGGCGTCTGTCCGGACTCCACCGTGGCGGGCGTGGGGTCGACCGGGAGGAAGTTCCCGGCGTCGTTGAGCTGCGCGAAGAAGTCGACGCCCTTGGCGAGGTCACCGGCGGTGCCACCCTGCGCGATCGAGGCCATCTGGACGCCTGCGAACGCGGCGCCTGCCTCGGTCGGGTTGCCGTTGAGGGCGACCTTGCCCTTGTAGTCGGCCTTGAGGAGATCGGCGACCGTCGTCGGGGCGGGCACCTTCGCCGAGTCGTAGCCGATGCTCATGTAGCCGCCGTAGTCGTTGACCCACGTCCCGTCGGCGTCCTTGAAGTCGGCGGGGATGTCGTCCCAGGTCGCCACCTTGTAGGGCGCGAACATGTCGGTGTTCGCGAGGGCGACCGCGGCGCCGAGGTCGAAGACGTCGGGTGCTCCGCTCTGGCCCTTGAGCCGCTCCGCGGTCGCGATCTCGTCGGCGCTGCTCGCGTCGGGCTGGTCGCTCGTCACGGTGATGTCCGGGTACTTCGCCTGGAAGCCCTTGATGACCTCGCCGTAGTTCGCCCAGTCCGGCGGCAGGGCGATGACGTTGAGCGCGCCTTCCGCCTTCGCGGCGGCGACGAGGCCGTCCATGCCACCGAACGCCTCGGCGGAGGTGGCCGTCTTCGCGTCGACGGCGCCGGACCCCGTCCCGGAGGCAGCAGGGGTGTCCTCGTCGCTGGGCGGGGCGCAGGCCGCGATGCTCATCGCGGCGAGGCTCGCCACGGCGAGGGCGCCTGCGCGACGTGTGAAGGGTGCTGTCATGTCCTGACCTCCGGGTTCGGTGCGGCTCGGGCCGCGGGTGGCTCGATGGAGCCCTTTGCGCACTCTAGGGACCACCGTGGTCGAGCGCAGCGCGGCAGTGACCGTTGGCCCGCCCGCAACCAAATCGTGACCGAAAGAGGAGTTTGGGAGGGGGAGACGGTCGTGAACTGGGCGGATGCCGGCCGCGACGAACGCGTCCCCACCAGAGGGTCCGCCGGGCAACCCCTCACCTGCAGGGCTCGACGGAGCAGTCAGTCGAGGTGCTCCAGGCGTGGCCAGAGCTGGGACCAGGGCACCACGGGGTCCGAGCAGAGCGCCACGGGTGCCTGCTGCTCCTCGTTGGCGACACCCGAGCCGTTGTCGAGCCTGCTCACGACCTCGCACGACGTGAACAGGTGCTCGACCTCCGGCCCCTGGTACCCGACGAGCACCGCCGTGCGCGTGTCAGCGGGCGGACCCGGCAGGGTGCCGAGGTGGTTGTGGCCGCTGTGTGGCCCGGGGAGCCCCAGCGGGGGCCCGAACCGGTCGACGGCCCCTGCCTCGCCGTAGTTCGAGGTGAGAACGACCGTGTCCGGGTCGTCGGCGATCCGGACCGCCTCCGCGATGCGGTCGACGTGCTCCGGCCACCCCACCTGATCGGCCGCCAGGACGTTGATGTCCGGCACCGGGGTCTGCCCGAGGACGGAGACGGGCAGGACGGGGAGCGCGATGACGGCGGAGACCACCCCGTTCGCCACGACGGCCCCCACGACGAGGGCTCGACGCCCGGACCGCTCACCGATCCACAGCGACACCGGAACGCACCCGGCGACGTACAGCACCTCGAGGTTCGCGGCCGGGTAGTGCGCCTGGGCGCCCGTCGCGAGGGTGAAGGCCAGGACGACGGCCGTCCACACGAGGACCCAGCGGGCGCGCGGCATCCGCCAGGCATGGACGACGCCGGCCAGCCACACGGGCACGAGCAGCGGACCGATCGCGACGAGGAGGATGAGCGGAAGCGTCGCCCGCACGTCGTCCGCGTTGGACTCCGACAGGGCGGCGCCCATCGCGAGCTGCGGCCAGCCGTTCGCCGCCTGGTAGACGACGTTCGGCGCCGCGAGCACGCCGGCGACGAGGGCTCCGAGCCACGGCCACCGCGTGCGGAGGGGCTGGCGAGGACCGACCAGGGCCAGGCCGAGGACCAGACCGAGCAGCAGCAGCGGCACCAGGAGGCGGTTCCACGTCGCCACACCGGCGAGGGCCCCCGCGAGCATCCACCAGCGCGGGTCCGACCGGAGGGCGACCAGCGCGGTCAGCACGACCCCCAGCGTGAGCGGGAGGTCGATCGTCGAGGTGAGCAGCACGTGGCCCAGCGCGAGCGGCAGCCCGGCGAAGGCGCCGCCCCAGGCGGCGAGGGCCACGGCTCGACGGTCGCCGCCGAGCTCGCGCGCGATGAGCCCGAGGAGCACCACGGATGCCGCGCTGGCCAGCGTCGCGGGGAGGCGCAGGGCCCACGGCTCGTCCGCGACGATCGAGGTGACGGTGCGGGCCAGCCACGGTGTGAGGGGCGGCTGGTCGACGTACCCCCAGGCAGGCGGCAGCATCCGGAAGTACAGCTCGTCCCGGTGGAACCCGTAGCCCACGCTGGCGACGGTCAGCACGACCGCCTGCACGGCCGCCGCGACCAGCGCGGGGACGACGGAGGCGTGCGGGGTCGGCGACCCGTCCGTGGCGCGTCCGTCGGCCGGGCCCATCTCGTCCTCCAAGGTCGAGCCGTCGGCGCACCGGTCGCCGTGGCGCCCGGCTGCGCGTGGGCGCACGACCCATCGTGCCGTGTCCACCCCCCTCGTGCGAATGGTTGGATTGGGAGGTGAGCAAGAGGTCGAGCACTGTCGCCGTCCTGGGTGGAGGCCCGGGGGGGTACGAGGCGGCCCTGGTCGCGGCCCACCTCGGCGCCGAGGTGACCGTCGTCGAGCGGGACGGGCTGGGTGGCGCGGCCGTGCTCACCGACTGCGTGCCGAGCAAGGCCCTCATCTCCACTGCGGACTACATGAGCGAGTTCGAGACCGCTGCGGAGCTGGGCGTCCACCTCGAGGACGCCGAGGGTGACGAGGTCGCGGACGCCGTCGCGGAGCTGGGAGAGGTCAACAGGCGAGTGCTGTCCCTCGCGGCCGCCCAGAGCACCGACATCGCTACGCGCCTCGCCGAGGTGGGGGTGCGGGTGGTCCCGGGGCGGGCGGCGCTCACCTCGCCGACCACCGTGCGGACGGAGACGGTGGACGGTGTCGAGGAGCTGGAGACCGACGTCGTGCTTCTCGCCACCGGAGCCACGCCCCGGGTCATGGACGCCGCGCTCCCCGACGGGGAGCGCATCCTCACGTGGCAGCAGATCTATGACCTCAAGGCGCTGCCCGAGCGGCTCGTCGTCGTCGGGTCCGGGGTGACCGGGGCGGAGCTGGCTCAGGCGTACCTGGGGCTGGGGTCGGACGTCGTCCTCGTGTCGTCACGTGACCGCGTGCTGCCGGGCGAGGACCCGGATGCCGCCCAGGTCATCGAGGACGTCTTCACCAAGCGCGGCATGGAGGTGCTCGGGCGTTCTCGGATGGCGGCGGTCGAGCGCACCCCGGAGGGGGTCGTCGTGCGGCTCGAGGACGGCCGGGAGGTGATCGGGAGCCACGCCCTGCTCGCGGTCGGCTCGGTGCCCCAGACCCGCGGCATCGGGCTCGAGGAGGTCGGCGTCGAGCTGACCGCCACGGACCACGTCCGGGTCGACAAGGTGTCGCGCACGTCAGTACGTGGGGTGTACGGCGCCGGCGACTGCACGGGGGTCCTTCCCCTGGCGTCGGTCGCGGCCATGCAGGGGCGGATCGCGATGTCCCACGCGTTGGGGGACGCGGTGGCGCCGCTCAACCTCGGCGTCGTGTCGGCGAACATCTTCACCGACCCGGAGATCGCGACAGTCGGGGTCTCGCAACGCGACGTCGACGAGCAGCGGGTCGACGCGGACGTGCTGACCCTCCCCCTGGGTCGCAACGCGCGGGCGAAGATGCTCGGCATCACGGACGGGTTCGTCAAGCTCTTCGCGCAGAAGGGGTCGGGGGCGGTCATCGGCGGGGTCGTCGTGGCCCCGCGGGCGTCCGAGCTCATCTTCCCGGTGACCCTTGCGGTGCAGCACCGGCTCAACGTCGACCAGGTCGCCTCGACCTTCACGGTGTATCCGTCGCTCTCGGGATCGATCGCGGAGGCGGCCCGCCGACTGCACGCCATCGAGTGAACCGGCCGGCCGGCTGCGGGACGGACTGAACCGACCGAGTCGCGGGTAGGTGGCGGACAGGCCTCGGGTGGTACGTGCTCCTCCGGGACGGGGGTCGTCACGCTCATGGTGGCACCGACCCTCCGGTCCACGGGGAAGCGGGCACGAGGCAGGATGGGTGGTCTCAGACGACCGTGCACCGAACAGGAGAAGTCATGAAGATGATTCGTACCGCGGCCCTTGTCGCAGCGGCCGCAGCCGCCATCACGAGGGCCAAGGACTACGCGCGCGAGAATCCCGAGAAGGCGTCGGAGACGATCGACAAGGCGGAGTCCTTCGTCCGTGGCAAGGCCGGCCCGAAGTACGCCGACAAGGTGGGGAAGGGAAGCAGCGCCCTGCGCAGGAGCCTCGGCCTCTCGGCCGGATCGTCCACCGCGTCGTCCGCACCCTCGACGACGCGCACCGGGGACGGCTCCACGCCGCCGACCGCGACGTCCGACGGCTCGTCCGCCGCGACTCCGGCTGGCTACGACCCGTCCATCTAGTCACCCCGTCCACGACACCGACGAAAGGACCACCCCGATGGCCAAGCTGACCTCGAAGGCCCTCATCGCCATGGCGGGAACCGCAGCCATGAAGGCCCGTGACTACGCCCGGCAGAACCCGCACAAGGTCGAGCAGGCGCTCGGCAAGGTCGAGGGGACCGTGAGCCGCCGGACCGGCGGGAAGTACGACACGCACCTGGGCAAGGGGACGGGCGCCGTCCGCAAGGGGCTCGGCCTCCCCGACGCGGCCGGGAGCTCCGGCCACGGGGTGCCGGATACTCAGGGCAGCGCAGCCATGCCGACCTCACCGGCCCCGCCGCCGCCCTCGTGGGCCGCCGGGGCAGAGGGTTCGGCACCGGCCGCCGAGCGGGACGGGCAGGGCCAGGACGGCCGGGTCCCTCGGGAGGGCTCATGACCGAGCAGCCGCCCCCCGACGGTCCGGGCATCCCACCGGACCACGTGCCGACCACCCCGGACCCGGACGGTCCGGGCGGCGTGCCGGGCAGTACACCGGACGCACCCCCTCCGGATCCCGGGTCTCCGGGACCGGTGGCGCCGAACCCGGTGCCCGGGACCCCGGACGACCCTCAACCACGCCAGGACCCGTCCGGTCCGGGTCCGTTCACCCCGGGTGAGCCGGGTCCGGACGTCGCCGACCCTCGACCCGCCGAGCCGCCCTGGCCCTGATCCCAGGCCTCAGGCGTCCCTGATCTCGCAGAGCACGGCGCCGTTCGACACCGTGGCCCCGACCTCGGCCGAGAGGCTCTGCACCGTCCCGGGCTTGTGCGCGGTGATGGGCTGCTCCATCTTCATCGCCTCGAGGACGACGACGAGGTCGCCCTGCGCGACGGTCGTCCCCTCCTCGACGGCGATCTTGACGATCGTCCCCTGCATGGGGGCGGTGAGGGAGTCTCCGGATGCCGCGGAGCCGGCCTTGCCGCCTCCGGTACGCCGGGGAGCCTTCTTGCGAGGAGCGCCACCGCCGTTGCCGCTCGCTGCCGAGGGAGAGACCACCGGGCAGCGAGACGGTGAGGCGTTTCCCCTCGACCTCGACGACGACCGACTGGCGCTCCTCGGCCTCGGGAACGTCCGCCGGGCCACCGGCATACGCGGGGATCGTGTTGTCGAACTCGGTCTCGATCCAGCGGGTGTGGATCGAGAACGCCTCATCGGGGTCCGCCGGTGCGAAGGCCGGGTCCGCCACGACGGCGCGGTGGAAGGGCGTCACGGTCGGCATGCCCTCGATGACGAGCTCGGCGAGCGCCCGGCGGGCACGCTCCAGCGCCTGGGTGCGGTCCCGTCCGGTGACGACGAGCTTGGCGATCATCGAGTCGAAGGCGCCGGCGACGGTGTCGCCCTCGAGGAGTCCTGAGTCCCACCGGACGCCCGGCCCCTGGGGCACGAGCATCCTCGTCACGGTGCCGGGCGCCGGGAGGAAGCCGCGGCCGGCATCCTCGCCGTTGATCCGGAACTCGATCGAGTGGGCGTGCGGCTCCGGGTCCGGGTAGTCGAGCCGCTCACCGTCGGCGATGCGGAACTGCTCGCGCACGAGGTCGATGCCGGTGACCTCCTCGGACACCGGGTGCTCCACCTGGAGCCGGGTGTTGACCTCGAGGAAGGAGATGTCGCCCGCCGGGCCGACGAGGAACTCGCACGTGCCGGCCCCGACGTAGCCGGCGGCCCTGAGAATCTCCTTGGAGGCCCGCAGGAGCTCGGTGTGCTGCTCCTCGGTGAGGAACGGCGCCGGCGCCTCCTCGACGAGCTTCTGGTTGCGGCGCTGGAGCGAGCAGTCGCGGGTCGAGACGACGACGACGTTTCCGTGCTGGTCGGCGAGGCACTGGGTCTCGACGTGGCGCGGGTGGTCGAGGAAGCGCTCGACGAAGCACTCCCCCCGACCGAAGGCGGTCACGGCCTCACGGACCGCCGACTCGTACAGCTGGGGGATCTCCTCGAGCGTGCGCGCGACCTTGAGGCCCCGGCCCCCTCCGCCGTACGCCGCCTTGATCGCCACCGGCAGCCCGAACTGCTCGGCGAACGCGACGACCTCGTCGGGACCGTCCACCGGGTCGGCCGTGCCGGGCACGAGGGGTGCGTTCGCGGCGAGCGCGATGTGCCGCGCCTTGACCTTGTCCCCGAGTGAGTCGATGGCCTGCGGGCCCGGACCGATCCAGACCAGCCCGGCATCGATGACCTTCTGCGCGAAGTTGCCGTTCTCGGCAAGGAATCCGTACCCGGGGTGGATGGCGTCGGCGCCGGCCTGGTGCGCGACGTCGATGAGGGTGTCCTGCAAGAGGTACGAGTCGCCCGGCGTCGAGCCGCCCAGGGCGTAGGCCTCGTCGGCCACCTTCACGTGGAGCGCGTCGCGATCGGGCTCGGCGTAGACGGCCACCGAGCCGATGCCGTGGTCGGTGCAGGCACGGGCGATGCGGACGGCGATCTCACCACGGTTCGCGATGAGGACTTTGCGGATGCCCATGTCTCGGACTCTATCGGTATGCCGTGCACCCCAGCCGGGGGCCCTCGCGGGCTGCTCCGAGGGTCCCTGGTCGCCCCACCCGGGACGTCGGCTCAGACGCCCGACGAGGCCGCGAGCCGTCCCAACAGGTCACCGAGAGCAGCACGTTCGGCGGGGGTCGGGCCCGGCCGACAGCCTGGCCTCGTTGACGACCTGGTCGTCCATCGCCGAGGCGTTCGGGCCCGTGCACCTGGCCGCCGTGGTCGTCGTGCTCGGCAGCGTCCTCGACTCCCAGCAACCGGTGCGCCGCCGGCTTCGTCGGATCCGCCCGGAACCCGGCATACGGTTGGGTGCATGTCACCCCGGAGCAGCGCGTCCCTGACCACCCCCACCGGTCCGGTGGAGATCCCGACGATGGGCTTCGGGGTGTGGCAGGTGCCGGAGGACGAGGTCGTGGCCGCTGTCCGCACGGCCCTCGACGCGGGGTACCGGCATCTCGACACGGCCAGCGCCTACGGCAACGAGCGGGGCGTCGGACAGGCCCTCGCCGAGTCGGGCGTCCCTCGCGACGAGGTGTTCGTGACGACCAAGGTGTGGAACGACGCCCACGGCCGTGACGCGACACTGCGGGCCTTCGACGCATCGATGGAGCGGCTCCGCCTCGACGTGCTCGACCTCTACCTCATCCACTGGCCGGTGCCCCGGCAGGACCGCTACGTCGAGACGTGGCGGGCGCTGCGCGAGCTCCGGGACCAGGGACGGGTGCGCGCCGTCGGTGTCTGCAACTTCCACGTCGAGCACCTCCGGCGCGCCTTCGACGAGGGCGGCGAGTGGCCGAGCATCAACCAGATCGAGCTGCATCCGTATCTTCAGCAGGCACCGCTGCGGGCGTTCCACGAGGAGCACGGCATCGTCACCGAGTCGTGGAGCCCCCTGGCGTCGGGCCAGAAGGTGCTCGACGACCCCGTCGTCACGCGGATCGCTGCGCAGCACGACGCCACACCCGCCCAGGTGGTCATCGCCTGGCACCTGGCCCTCGGGCTGGTCGTCATCCCGAAGTCGGTGACGCCGTCCCGGATCGTCGAGAACCTCGCCGCCGTCGACCTCGTCGCTCACGGGTCAGGACATCGAGGACCTGTCGACGCTGGACCGAGGCTTCCGCACGGGGCCGAACCCGGACGAGTTCAACGAGGCGTGACCAGCACACCCACACGGCCGCGACACGCAGAAGCTCGGACTGCAGGCAGGGGCTCCCGGGCGGCATCCGACGTACGGCGTTCCGGCTGACGTGGTCCGGGACACGGTCGCGTGAGTAGCGGTGCTCATGGCGAGGGCGTGCTGCCGGGAGGAGCATGGGGCTGCACCCTCCGGGGTGACCGCCCGAGATCGAGGAGCCCGCGATGACCGCGCCGCCCAGCGCCACCCCCGCCGCTCCGGCCCACGGGGACCCGGCCCTGCACGCCGCCACTCCGGGTCAGCTGCACTGGCTCGAGGGTGAGCTGCGGCTGTGGCAGTCCGAAGGGCTGGTCGACGAGAGCACCGCACGGACCATCCGCGCGCGGTACGTCGCGACCCGGCGCCTGACACTGTCCCGCATCGTCCTCACGCTCGGCGCCTGCTTCGTCGGACTCGGCGTCGTCTGGCTCGTCGCCTCGAACCTCGATGAGATGCCACCGCTGCTGCGCTTCGGTCTTCTCGTCCTCGTCTGGCTCGGGCTCGTCGCCGGTGCGGAGGTCCTGGCCACACGACGCGAGCGCGACGGCGAGATCGCCTCACCCGTCGTCGGAGCGGTACGCCTCCTCGCCGGCGCGGCCTTCGGCGCGGTCGTGTTCCAGGCGGCGCAGAGCCTCCAGGTGCCGGCCTACGAGCCGCTCCTCGTCGCCGTGTGGGCGCTCGGGGCGCTGCTCTGGGCGTATGCCGTGCGCGGCACCGCCCCGCTCGTGCTCGGTGTCGTGCTCCTGGCCTTCTGGTTCGTCTGGCAGGTGACGAGCGCTGCCGACGACGCCTTCGCGGTCTCGACGTCACTCGCGGCGGCCGGTCTGGCCGGCGCCGCCCTGGGCGTCGCTCACACGACGATCGGGTGGCCGGACCTCGCGGCGCCCTGGCGTGAGGTCGGCGCGGTGCTCGTGCTCGTCGGGTTGTTCGTGGCCGCGCTTCCCTACGCCTGGGGTGAGGCCGAGGGCACGGTCGTCCTCTGGGTGGGTATCGGTGCGTCCCTGCTCCTCGCCGCCGGGGCCCTCTGGAGGGGTGGGCGTCTGGACCGTCTCGAGGTCGGGCTCGCGCTCCTGGGTCTCGCCGTCACGGCCGGCCTGTCACTGTGGCAGCTCGACGAGGCGGTGACCGACACCGCGGACCTGCCGCCCGGTGCGTGGCTTCGTGCCGTGGTGGCCGTCGTCGCCTACCTGCTCATCGCCAGCGGGTATGCCGTGCTCGGAGGGATGCGGGACACCGGCCGTCTCACCTGGGTGGCCACCGCCGCGCTGGTCGTCTTCGTCACCGTCCAGGCCTTCGCGGTCTTCGCACCGATCCTCTCCGGTGCGGCGCTCTTCCTCGTCGTCGGCATCGTCCTCCTGGTCACCGGGATCCTCGCCGACCGGGGACGCCGACGGCTCCTCACCGAGGCGAAGGAGGGCTCGGTCATGACGACGACATCGGCTGATCCTCGTCCGGCCGAACCGGTCCACCCGGACACCCGCGCCCGCAGGGTCCGGGTGCTCGGGGCCGTCGTCGCCTCCCTCGCCCTCCTCGTCGTCGCCGTCTGGGGGCCGCTCTCGGCCCGGCTGACCGGCGAGCAGATCGCGCTGCGCGTCGAGCCCATCGACCCCTTCGACCCCTTCAGCGGCGCCTACGTGGACCTCGGCTATCCGGACCTCCCCGACCAGCCCCTCCAGGAGGCGGACCGGTGTCCGATGAGGAGCGGAGGCGTTCGACGAGGCGCGTGGCACGGCATACGTGCCGCTGAGGCGGCAGGGAGAGGTGTGGGTCGGCGGCGAGGTGCAGCGCACCCGGCCGTCCGACGGGCTCTACCTCACCTGTGACGACTCGGACTGGCGGCTGCGCTGCGGCATCGAGAGCTGGTTCCTGCCCCAGGACGAGGCACGGGCGCTCGAGGAGGCGGTGCGGGGAGGGACCGCCGTCGCCACGGTCAAGGTCGACGGCCGGGGCAATGCCGCACTCGTTGCCGTCGACCCGCGCTGACCGTCGGAGTCTCTGCACGCGTCGAAGCGGGGCCGCCGCGCACTCGGCGCTCGGCGGCCCCGCCTCGGGGATGAGGTCAGCAGCTCGACTTGTAGGCCGCGTCACCGCCCTCGCCCGACAGGTTCTCCTTGGTGATGATGGTGAAGCCGGTCTGGATGGTCGGCGTCACGGAGCCGCCCTTGAGCGCCGCGTCGGCCTGCTCGACGCCGTCGGCGCCGATGGTGGACGGCTGCTGGGCGACGAGCGCCTGGACGGTGCCGGCCTCCAGGGCCTTGATCTGGTTGGGACCGGCGTCGAACCCGACGATCGTGATGTCCTCGGCGCCGGCCTGACGAACACCGGTCGCGGAGCCCTCGGCGGCGAAGAGGTTCGTCGCGAAGATGCCGACGATGTCGGGGTCCTTCTGCAGGGCCGCCGACACGAGGTTCGCCGCGGTGGCCGGGTCGTTGTGGCTGTACTGCACTCCGAGGTAGGTGTACGTCGTGTCGGCCTTCGTGGCGTCCTCGAAGCCCTTGACGCGGGCGTCCACCGTGGAGACGCCCGGGTCGGTCGAGATGACGAGCACCTTGCCGCCGCCCGGCTTGGCCGCCTTGATGGCGTCGAAGGCCGCCGCGCCGCCGCCGACGTTGTCCGAGCTGATCTGTGAGACGGCGAACGACGGGTCGTTGACCGTCGTGTCGACGAGGACGACCTTGATGCCCGCGTTTGCCGCCTGCTCGAGGGGCGCCTGCATGGCTTCGACGTCCGTCGGTGCCACGAGGAGGGCTGCCGGCTTGGCGGCCGTGACCGAGTCGACGATCGGCTTCTGGAGGGTCGGGTCGAACTTCTGCGGTCCCTGGGTGGTGACGGTGTAGCCGAGCTCGGCCGCCTTCTCCTTGATGCCGCACTCCATGGTGATGTAGAACTCGTCGCCGGCGACGCCCTGGACGAACGCGATCTCCTTGTTGCCGTCGCCTCCGGCCGCCGGGGCGGTCCCGTCGTCGGACGGCGCGCCGGTGCTGCAGGCCGCCAGGGCCAGCGAGGCGCCGGCCGCGAGTGCGGTGAGCGTGATGGTGTTCCTCATGGTGGTGGTGCCTTCCTGGGTGGTGGTGGTTGGTGATGGTGCTGATCTGTGATGGGACGCCGGGTCGGTTGCTGGGCGACTCCCGGATGTCAGGTCGTACTGACGCCCTTGCCGCGGGTGGCGGCGGCGCGACGCTGCTGGTCGACGTACACGGCGGCGATGAGGATCGTCCCGACCGCGACGGTCTGCCAGTAGGGCGAGACGCCGATGATGACGAAGCCGGACTGGAGCACCGCCGGGATGAACAGTCCGACCATCGAGCCGAACATCGATCCCTGTCCGCCGAAGATCGACGTTCCGCCGATGACGACGGCAGCGATGACGTTGAGGTTGGTCAGGGACTGGCCGGCGATCGTCGTCGTGCCGTACTGCGCCAGCGAGAGGATCCCCGCGAAGCCGGCGAGGAGGCCGGACAGGGCGTAGATCTGGATGAGCTTGCGGTCGACGTTGATACCGACCCGGCGCGCCGAGATCTCGTTCGAGCCGATCGCGTAGGTGTACCGGCCGAACCGCGTACGGTGCAGGACCACACCGCCGATGATCACGACGATGAGGGCGATGATGGTGATGGCGGGGATGCCGGCCAGCCGGCCGTAGCCGATGTTGTCCTGGAGGACGTCGGGAGCCGCGCGGACGTCGAGGCCGCCGGTGATGATCTGCGCGATGCCCAGCGCGACCGAGAGGGTGCCCAGGGTGACGATGAGCGGTGGCACCTTGGCCTTGGCCACGAGGAAGCCGTTGAGGATGCCCCAGCCGAGGCCGACGATGACCGAGAGCACGAGGCCCACGAGTGCAGTGGTCCAGCCCTGGCCGCCCATCGCCTCCATCGTCTTCGCGGCGACGACCGAGGAGACGACGAGGACCGAGCCGACCGACAGGTCGATGCCGGAGGTGATGATGACGAACGTCATCCCGACGGCGAGCACGGCCCAGATCGACACGTTCTGCGCGATGTTGGTCATGTTGCCGGCCGTGAGGAACGTGGTCGGTGACAGGGCGCCGAAGACGGCGACGATCACGACGAGAACTCCGAGGATCCAGACCGACTGCATCGACTTGATGCGCTCGAGGATGCCGTCGTGGCGGGCGGTGGTCTCGATGGTCTGCGGCGGGGTCGAGGTGGTGGTCATGCCGCCCCCTCCTTCTTGTCCAGGGCGCCGGTCATGGCGCCGACGAGCTCTTCGACGGAGGTGTCCGCCGCGCGGTACGTCGCGACGCGACGTCCGAGGCGCAGCACCTGCACGCGGTCGGCGACCTCGAGCACGTGCGGCATGGAGTGGGAGATGAGGACGACGGCGAGGCCGCGGTCACGCACCCTCTTGATCGTCTCGAGGACGTTCTTGGTCTGGACGACGCCGAGCGCGGCCGTGGGCTCGTCGAGGAAGAGCACCTTGTTGGCCCAGGCCACCGACCGCGCGATGGCCACGGACTGCTTCTGTCCGCCGGACATCGCGCCGACGGGCACGACGACCGAGCGGACCGCCGAGCCGAGCTCGGAGAACGCCACCGCTGCCTTCTGCCGCATGGCGGTGTTGTCCATGAACCCGAGCCTCCCGAGGAGCCCCGGCCGCATGAGCTCCCGCCCGAGGAACATGTTCTCGGCCGAGTCGAGGTGCGGTGCGAGCGCGAGGTCCTGGTGGACGACCTCGATGCCGACCTCCGAGGCGTCGTGCGGGGTGGTGAAGTGGATCGGCGCCCCCTCGAAGAGGATCTCGCCCTCGTCGATGTCCAGGTTGCCGGTCAGGGCCTTGACGAGGGTCGACTTGCCGGCCCCGTTGTCGCCGATGAGTGCGACGACCTCGCCGGCACCCACGTCGAACTCGGCGTGGTCGAGGGCCTGGACCCGCCCGAATTGGCGGCTGAGGTTGTGGGCCTCGAAGAGCGCGCTCATGCCACTGCCTCCCGGTACGGCCGGGCGCGGCCCTCGATGATGCCGGTGTACTCGTCCATGCGGCGACGCCCGGTCTCGGACAGGAACGCGACGCGCTCGTCGTGGTCCATGGACACGGTCTCCTTCCAGATCGCACGGCCGGCGATGAAGCCGCTCGCGCCGCCCTCGTCGCAGCTGACCCGGAGGACCTGCGTGAACTCGTCGGACGAGACGCCGGCCGAGAGGACGGCCCAGGGGACGGTGAGGCGGTCGGCGAGCCGCCGGCACGCTTCGGGGCTCCCGGGGTACTCCAGCTTGAGCAGGTCCGGCTTCAGGTCGTCGATGAGCACGGCGGCCTCGATGACGGCGTCGGCCTTCGCCTGGGGCGACAGAGGGGCGCTTCGTCGCGCAGCGGGTAGATGAGGTTCTCGATGATCGACGGGACCCCCTGCGCGGCACAGTCCTCGACGAGGGTGCGCATCGCCTCACGGGCCTCGCCGGTGAGGTCACGGCCGTCCTCGCCGACCGGGCGGTCGGCGCGGACCTGGGCGAGGAACTTCATGCCGTCGGCGCCGCTGTCGCGGACCCAGGCGGCGTCCTGTGCAGGATCCAGGGCGACCTCGGGCTCACCGAGGTGGGTTCCGCGGGAGGCGGGCTCGGCGGCGAGGAGCAGGCCGAACGGGGGAACGCCCTCCACCTCGCGGGCGGCCGGGAGGCCGAAGGTCGGGTCGATGAGGAACGCCGAGGCGCTTCCCGCGAGCGACGCGATCATGTCGCGCTTCATCGCGACGATCTCGGCGTCGCTGGTGTCGGTGCGGTCCACCGCGGCCAGCATCCGTTTCAGTGTTCCGCGCTGGTCCATCGCGAGTACTGCGAACGTACCCGCGGGGGTCGCGATCGCGTCGAGTCCGGTTGACGTCATGAGGTGGCCTCCTTAGCCAGGGGTGGGACGTGGTCCACGGAGTCCGTCTCCGGGACCGAGGTGAAGTACGCGGCTGGGGGCCGCAGGTCGCTGCCGACGGAACCGCCACGGGTGGCGGCCCATCGCCCGTAGAGCGCCGCGCCGCGCGGGCCCGGCTGCTGAATGGCCGCGACCTCGACGGATGGGGCGAGAGCACGTCGGGCGTCGAGGACCGACGACATCCGGCTCCAGCCCCCCGCGAGGACGAGGCGCTCGATGGGAACCCCGGCCGTGCCGAGGTGGGAGAGAAGCTCGGCAGCGTGTGCCGTGCTGTGGTCGAGCGCCGCGCGCCAGACCTTGCCCGGGGTCGGGGAGTCGCCGTGCAGGTGCACGGTCACCTCTCGGTCGGACATCGAGAAGCCCTCGACGCCGATGTCCCCGCTGCGCCCGCCCCGGAACGCGCGGGAGTCGTGGTCCACCCGGCTGCGGCCGTCCTCGTCGTCCGCGCCCAGAAGGCGGAGGACGCGCTTGAGGACCAGTCCGGTGCGCATGCCGGCCAGCAGCGCGGTCGTGCCGCGCACCACGTGCGGGTAGACGGAGACGCCGTGCCCGCAGAGCTCGCGGACCAGGTCAGGCGCCGGGACGTGGTCACTGGCCACGACGAATGCCTCGGCGGTGCCCATGCTGTCCATGGCGGATCCCGTCGCCGCCGAGCCGGCCGCGGCTGCCGCGACGGCGTGGTCGTGACCCGCCACGGTGAGCACGGCGCCGCGGGCCGCGGCGACGGGGTGGTCGGCGCGCACCCGACCGGCGGGGCTGCCGGCTCCGACGAGCTCGGGGACGAAGTCCTCGGTGACGCCGAGGTGCTCGAGGGCAGGGCCGTAGAGCGAGCTCGTGTGGATGTCGAGGAAGCCGGTGCGCCCCAGGAGGGACAGCTCGGCGACCCGGCGGCCCCCGAGGCGGTCGATGACGAGCTCGGGGAGCGAGAGCCACTGGAGGCCCGTGAGGGAGAGGCCGTGGTCGCGCAGCCACGCGATCTTGAAGAGCGACGCGACGTGGGTCACCGGGAGCCCGGTCCGCGCGGGGAACTCGTGCGCGAGCTCGGGGGCCACCGCCGCGACCTGCTCCTCGCCCCGCGGGTCGAACCAGGCGATGACGGGCGAGCGGGTCCGGCCCTCGGCGTCGACGAGGACACCGGCCTCGGCCATGGAGGTGATCCCGATGGAGCGGATGCTCACCGTGGTGTCCCACCGCTGAGGCTCCTGGCACCGATGGTGGCCGCCGCCTCGGCGATGAGCTCCTCGACGGCGGCAACCACGCCACTCGGGTCGCGCTCGGCACGTCCGTCGCCGAACTCGTCCCACAGCGTGGCCGCCGAGAGGTCGAGCAGCCTCGTGCCGTCCTCGGCCAGGGCGGTGAGCTTCGTGACGGTCGTGCCCAGGTCGAACCCGAGGTCGACGACGAGTGGGGGCGTCATCGTGGCCCCCGAGGTGGCAGCTCGCCCGACCCGCGCTGCACGAGGCGGGTCGGCAGGACGGTCTCGACGACGGCGGCCGCGGGGTCCTCGAGACGACGAGCGAGGTGGTCGAACGCCGCCTCCGCCAGGGCGGTGGGTCGCTGGTCGACCACAGTGGTCGGTGGGGTCATGAGCTCTGCGAGGGGAAAGTCGCCGAAGACGACGAGGGCGACGTCCTGGCGGTCCAGCCGCTTGAGGGCTCGCAGCACGCCGAGCCCGACGAGGGGCGTGGAGGCGAAGACTGCCGTCGGAGCGTCGGGCGGTGCGAGCATGGCCAGCGCGAGCGGGTACGCGGCGTCGGCGTCCCAGCACGTCGTCTCGACGAGCTGTCCGTCGACCTCGAGTCCCGCGTCGCGGAGTGCGTCCGAGTAGCCGGCCAGCCGGTCCTGGACCGTGGAGAACTCCGCCGTCTCGCCGAGGAAGGCGATGCGCCGATGGCCGTGGGCGACGAGGTGGCACACCGCCTCGCGGGCACCCTCGTGGTCGGTGACCCGCACGACGTCCTTGTCCTGGATTCCGCACTGACGGTCGATGACCACGACGGGGATCTTGTCGGGGAGCACGGCCCGGGCCGTCTGCCCCTCGCCGAAGGGGGCGACGATGAGCCCGGCGACACCACGACGGACCAGGCGCTCGATCTGGGACTGGTTGCGCGCGGCATCCATGCCGGTCGACGCGACGAGGACGTCCATCCCCATCTCGACGGCGCGGCGCTCGACGACGGCGATGACCTCACCGAAGAACGGGTCGTTGAGCGAGTCGACGACGAGGCCGATGGTCGGCAGCTTCCCGCCGCCGAGCCGGCGGGCGGCCGGGTTGGGGTGGTAGTCGAGGCGGCCGATGGCGGCCCGGACGCGAGCGACCGTCTCGGGGCGGACACCCTCCTCACCGTTGAGCACGCGGGAGACGGTCTTGATGGAGAACCCGGCCTCGCGGGCGACGTCGTAGATCGTGGGTTCGCTCATGCGGGCACCCCGGGAGCCAGCCGGGTCAGGAGCCCGTCGACGAGGGCCGCGTCGAGCGCGCCGCCGCGCTCGTGCTGGACCGCCGCTGCCGCGACGGCCATGCCGTAGCGCACGCCGTCGACGTCGGAGGCGCCGTTCGCGAGGGCGTGGGCCGTGCCCGCGAGGAAGGAGTCGCCCGCGCCGATGGGGTTGACGACGTCGACCCGCACGGCGTCGACCCACCAGGAACCGTGCTCGGTGGTCAGGGCGGCGCCGTGCGACCCGGCGGTGACGACGGCCCGGCGGGCCCCGCGGCCGTGGAGCTCGCGCGCTGCCGCGAGGCAGCGGTCCGCGAGGTCGTCGCCCTCCTCCTCGACGTGCTCGTCGGTGCGTCCGTGCAGGAGTGACTCCGCCTCCCCGACGTTGGGACTCACGAGGTCGGGCTCGCTCGACAGGCTCGCACCGAGCACGCCGGGAGCGGCATCGACGTAGGCCGGGATGCCGCGCTCGTGTGCCATCGCGACCACCCGGCCGTAGAGGGTGAGGGGCACGTCGGGTGGCAGCGAGCCGGAGCAGAGGACCGCGGCCGGTCCGCTGGCCTCGACGTGTGCCGCGATCGCGGAGAGGAAGGCGTCCTGGTCCCACTGGGCCGGTTCGGGACCGCGGCCGTTGACCACGGTCACCCGTCCGGCCTCCTCGAGGAGGATGAGTGCCAGACGGGTCTGCCCGCCCTGGGGGACGGCCAGGAAGTCACAGCCCTCGGCCGCGAGGAGCTCGCCGAGCCTCGGGTCGGAGACCGGGGACAGGCCGACGAGCGACGGCGACTCACCCAGGGCCCTCAGTGTGCGACAGACGTTGACGCCCTTTCCGCCGGCGGTGACCTCGGTGCGGGTCGCCCGGCTCACCGAGCCGGGGACGAGAGCGGGCAGCCAGGTCGTCACGTCGATGCACGTGTTGGGCGTCACGACGAGCACGGGGCCTCCTCGCCCGGACGACAGCGCTGTCAATTCAACGGCTCCCTTGTCCCTCAGCCGCGTGCCCACTAAGGTAAGGGCGCATGACAGCGCTGTCAATACCTCAGGTCCCCACCGCCGAGACGGTCGGCCTCCACCGCCGGATCGCCCGCATCAGCGACGCCGCGGGGATGATCCGCACGATCGCCATCGACCATCCCGACAACTATGTCGCCCTCTTCGACGAGGACCCGTCGTCGGTGTCGTTCGAGGAGGTCGTGGAGTCGAAGCTGGAGATGATCGCCGAGCTGTCCCAGCACGCGACATCGGTCCTCGCCGACCCGGTGTGGAGCTTCGGCCAGAGCATCGTGACCGGTGCGCTCCCCGGTGACGTGGGGGTCATCTCGGGGATCGAGGACCTCTACTACAGCCCGGCCACGAGCCGGGTGGGCTTCGACACCGAGCTGCGCCTCAGGGAGGGATGGGACCCGCCGAAGCTCTCGGCACTGGGTGCCGACGCCGCCAAGCTCGTCGTGTTCCATCGCGAGGACGGCGCCGCGGCGGACATCGCCCGTCAGCACGACGTCGTCGCGCAGGTGGCCCGGGAGTGCCATGCCGTCGGCCTGCCGCTGATCGTCGAACCGCTGTGGTTCCCCGTCGAGGGCGAGGACCTGGAGGACCCGGCGGTGCGTGAGGCCCGCCGGCGCAGCGTGCTCAGCTCTGCGGGGAGCTTCCACGACGCCGGCGCGGACGTCATGAAGGTCGAGTTCCCCCTCCTCGACCTCACCGACCTCGACGCATGCCACACCGCGTGTGCTGATCTCGACGCCGCCGTCGACGGGCCATGGGTCCTGCTCAGCGCGGGAGTGACGTTCGAGGGGTTCCGGACCCAGGTCGACGTCGCGGCCGACCACGGCTGCAGCGGCTTCATGGCGGGTCGCGCCATCTGGGGCGACGCCGTCGGACGCCTGACCCCCGAGGATCGGGCGTCCGGAGCGGCCCTTGCCGCTCGTCGACTCGACGAGCTCGCGGAGCTGCTGGAGGGACGAGGTGCCCCGGCGTGGACGCCGGTTCCCATGGCGGATGCCGCGACGGTGGTGGGCGAGTCGTGGTACCGCTCCTTCGGCGCGGCCGGCGCCTGACGTGTCCGGCGCGGCGAGCGCTCGCACGGCGCCCGGCGATGGCCGAACCCTGGTCTGTGTGGGCGGCGCTCCCGGAGCGGGCAAGACCACCGTCGGCTCCCTCGTCGCGGAGGCCGCCGGCTTCTGCCTCGTCGACCTCGACAGCGTCACGACGCCGCTCGTCGAGGCGTTCGCCGCCGCGCTGGGTGTCGTGGCCGACCTCGACGCCCCCCGGTTCGCCGCTCTCCGTGACGCCCGCTACTCGTGCCTGGCCGCCGTCGCCACGGACAACCTCCGGGCGGGACGCGACGTGGTCGTCGTCGCGCCCTTCACGGCCGAGTCCACGCATGCCTCGACGTGGCGCGCGCAGGGAGCGCGATGGGGTGCCGAGCGCGTCGTGCTCTGCTGGCTCGACGTCGACCCTGCGGAGTCGGCTCGCCGGGCCGCCGCTCGCGGCCTCCCGCGCGACCTGGCCAAGGGCGGGACCCCGACACCCGCTCGTGGTGAGGGTACGGGGGGTCGCGCGCGTCCGGCATCCCCGGACGTCGACCGGCTGGGGCTCGACGTCGTCGTCGACGGGGGAGCGGCCCCGTCGGCATCCGCTGCAGCGATTCTCGCCACGCTGCGACGGGGCACAATGCCGGGATGAGCAAGGACGCCGTCGACCGGGCCCAGCGCACCCTCGAGGAGGGGATCGCCAAGGACTTCAGCACGGCGATGTCCTACGGCGACTACCTCGACCTCGACACGCTCCTGTCGGCGCAGCATCCCCGCAGCGAGCCGCCCCAGCACGACGAGCTGCTCTTCATCGTGCAGCACCAGGTGGCGGAGCTCTGGCTCAAGCTGCTCCTCCACGAGCTGCACTCCGCGCGCGAGCTCCTCGCCGCGGACGAGCTCGGCCCGGCGCTCAAGCGGCTCGCGAGGGTCAAGCACGTGCAGAAGCAGCTCGTCGAGCAGTGGGACGTGCTGGCCACCCTCACCCCCAGCGAGTACGCCCTCATCCGGCCGTTCCTCGCGACGAGCTCCGGATTCCAGAGCGCCCAGTACCGCTCCGTCGAGTTCCTGCTCGGCAACAAGAACGCCGACATGGTGCGGGTCTTCGAGCACGACGAGGCGGTCCACGAGTCGCTCGGGCAGCTGCTGGGCGAGCCGACCCTGTACGACGAGTTCCTGCGCTACCTCGCCCGACGCGGGTACGCCGTACCGGATGCCGTCCTGAGCCGTGACGTCACGCAGCCCTACCGCCTGGACGAGGCGCTCGTGGACGTGTTCGCGGCGGTGTACTCGGCGCCCTCCGAGCACTGGGGGGTCTACGAGACGTGCGAGGAGCTCGTGGACATCGAGGACCTGTTCCAGCAGTGGCGCTTCCGTCATCTGCAGGTCGTCTCGCGGACCATCGGCCACAAGTCGGGGACGGGTGGCTCGAGCGGGGTGGACTTCCTCCGTCGGGCCCTGGACCTGACGTTCTTCCCGGAGCTCTACGCGGTGCGCGTGCACGTCGAGTGATACCAGGCCGGCATCCGTGGAGGACGAGGGGTGGCCAGTGGCCCTCAGCCACCCGCCGGAAGGGCCACGTGCCACCCCTCACCGGTGTGCGCGGCCGGAGCGTCAGAGCAGGAGGCGCACGAGGCGAAGGCGGAGCGCCTCCCGGTGGTGCACCTGCCGAAAGGTCGTGGCAGCCATCTCGACGTAGCGGTATCCGGCGTCCTCGAGAGCGGCCCGGCGTTCCCGGTCCTTCTGCCAGGTGCGCCGATCCGTGCGGTGGATGTCACCGTCGTACTCCCCGACGACCCGCTGGGCTCGCCACAGGAAGTCACTCGTGGCGAGCCACCCGCCCTCCGCGTCGAGGACGGGGACGTTGAGCTCCGGCTCGGGAAGCCCCCACGACCAGAAGGCGTGGCGCGCACGGCTCTCGGCCGGCGACGCGGCGCCCGCGCGGGCGAGGACCGCGACAGTTCTCAGGTCGGCGGCGTGGCGTCTACCCCGGCGGTGTTCGGCACACGTCACAAGGGCTGGAGCGGTGGCAAGGCCTCGTCGGAGGAGGACGTCGGCGGCCGCCAAGAGGTCCTCCGGACTCCAGACGCCCGCGAGGTCGCCCCAGGTGTCGACTGGGGAGACGACCCGCACCCTGTGGACCTCGGTCACCGACCGGGTCTCCAGCCCCCGGTGCGCGAACACATCCGGTGCGGGAGATCCTCGGGCGGCTCCTTGCCCTCATGACGTGGAGCGGCTCGTCCGGCCCGGGCCACGGTTCGGGCGTCGGCAGGTCCAGCAGGCGAGCGGCGGTGAGGTGGCTGAAGGCGATGTCCGGGGGCAGGGCGAGGGCGAAGGCGGCGGCCCGGGCGGGCAGCGAGACCGGCTCGACGGGGCTCATGCCGGACTCCCCTCGTCGGTGCGAGGAGGTCGCGCCCCCGAAGTCGCTTGGGGCTCACCCGCGCAGGCACGAGCCCGGGACACCGTGAACGCGCCGGAGCGCAGGTCCTCCGGTAGCTGCACCCGGGGCCTCGTCATCCGGTGAGAGTGTCCCGGCGGAGGTACCCCGACCAGCCCCTCGACCCTGATGTTGATCGTCACCCGCGCCGAGGAACCCTGTGGACGACCGCTTCGGGGTCGGCCAGTGGTCCTTCCGCCGCTCCGCCAAGGGCGACTGGCCACCCCTCGCGCCACGGGCCGGCCCGGTCCGAGGCGGTCGCGCACGGTGTCCCGGCATACTTCGGCGCATGCCTCGGGTCATCCACACCGCGCAGGCGCTGGTGGACGCCGTCATGGAGGTACCCCGTCTCCCGGCCCGCGGCGGCAACGTCATGGCGACGTCGTACCGTCGGTATGCCGGTGGAGCCGTGACGATCCTCCTGGCCGCTGCGCGCTCGGGTGCCACATGCGTGCACGCCGGGGCGGTGGGAACGGGGCCGAACGGTGACCTGGTCCGCGCGGCGCTCAGCGCGGAGGGTGTGGAGGTCGCCTCGCCTCCGTTGCCTGACCGCGACACGGGGGTGTGCATCGTGCTCGTGGAGCCCACCGCGGAACGGTCGTTCGTGACGACACAGGGGGCGGAGCGTCACATCACCGTCCAGTCGCTGTCGGCGGCGGTCCCGGCGGCCGGGGACCTCGTCTGCGTCAGCGGGTACTCCCTCGTGGGACGCACGCGCGACCCCCTCGTCGAGTGGCTGGCGACCCTCCCCCCGGGTGTCGTCGTGGTGCTCGACCCGGGCTCCACCTTCGCCGAGCTGGACCCTGCGACGCGGGATGCCGTCCTGACCCGCACCACCGTGTGGACGAGCAACGCCGAGGAGGCCGCCGCGCTCGCCGGCGTCTCCGGCATCGAGGAGGCCGCCGCGGTGGTCGCCACCGGGTTGTCATCGGATGCCGTGACGATCGTCCGTGACGGGCCGCGGGGGTGCGTCGTGCGCGAGGGTGGGCGCACGGCATACCTGCCAGGTCACCCACAACGTCCGGTCGACACCAACGGCGCCGGCGACACGCACACCGGGGTGCTTCTCGCAGAGCGGGCGTCGGGTGCGTCGTGGAACGATGCCGCGGCGCGCGCGAACGCCGCGGGCGCCATCAAGGTCACCCGACGTGGTCCGGACACCGCGCCCACGCGGGCCGAGATCGACGCGTTCCTCCGCGGCTGAGCATCTCGAGGCCTGGCACCGTTCGGTGGGCGACGATGAGCCTCCCCCTCAGATCAGGCGGTCGAGGTCCATGCGGCAGCGGCGCTCGAACTCGGTGAGCTCGGAGAGGGCGGCGTCGATGTCTCGGCGCCGCTGCTCGAGGTCGTCGCGTCGCTCGTCGATCTGCCCGAGGACGTACTCGAGCTGGCTGCGTCGGCCACGCGGCACGTCGTAGAGGTCGATGATCGTGCGGATCTCGTCCAGCGGGAACCCGAGCCGCTTTCCGCGCAGGATGAGCCCGAGCCTGGTGCGGTCACGGCGGTGATAGACCCGCGTGGTGCCCCGTCGCTCGGGCGTGATGAGCCCGAGCTCCTCGTAGTGGCGCACCGTGCGGTGGGTGACCCCGAACTCCGCCGCCACCTCGGCGATCGACCAGGTGCGCTCGCGCTCGTCGGCGGCAACATCACGAGTCGGCGCTGCGGCAGGTGTTGGCATACCGGCGAGTATTGCTTTACGTTGACGTCAACGTCAACACTGTGACCGTATGCCGTGCGCCCGGTGACCCGGGGCCGGCCACCTCCCGCGCAAAGGGGCGCCCATGTTCGAGCTGAGCCAGGACCACGAGGACTTCCGCGAGGTCGTCCGCGACTTCGCCACCCAGGCCATCGAGCCCCACGTCGCGAAGTGGGACCGCGCGCACCACTTCCCCGCCGAGCTCGTGCCGCAGATGGGGGACCTCGGCCTGTTCGGTCTCGTCGTGCCGGAGGTGTACGGCGGCTCGCTCGAGGACGCGGACGGCGGCGCCTTCACGAGCCTGTGCATCGCCATCGAGGAGCTCGGCCGGGTCGACCAGTCGATCGGCATCACGCTGTCGGCGGGCGTCGGGCTGGGCATCAACCCGATCCTCACCTACGGCACCGACGCCCAGAAGGAGCGCTTCCTGCCCGACCTCGTGGCCGGGCGCGCCCTCGCCGGGTTCGGTCTCACCGAGCCGGATGCCGGCAGCGACGCAGGCGCCACCCGGACGAAGGCGGTGCTCGAGGACGGGCACTGGGTCGTGGACGGAGCGAAGGCCTTCATCACGAACTCCGGCACCGACATCACCTCGGTCGTCACCGTCACGGCGCGCACGGGCACCGATCCCGAAGGGCGGCCGGAGATCTCAGCGATCATGATTCCTTCCGGCACACCGGGATTCACCGTCGAGGCGCCGTATGACAAGCTCGGCTGGAACATCTCCGACACGCACGGGCTGTCCTTCGCCGGATGTCGCGTTCCTGAGGACCACCTGCTCGGCGAGCGCGGCCACGGCTTCCGTCAGTTCCTCAAGACCCTGGACGACGGGCGCATCGCGATCAGCGCCCTCGCGCTGGGGCTCATCACCCGGATGCGGGAGGAGGCCACGGCATACGCGACGAGCCGGACCGCGTTCGGTCGGCCCATCGGCACGAACCAGGGCGTGGCGTTCCCCATCGCCGACCTCGCGGTCATGGAGCAGAACGCCCGGCTGGTCACCTACCGAGCGGCGTGGCTCAAGGACGAGCAGGAGGCCGGGCGCCGCTCCGTGGCGGAGGTCAAGCAGGCGGCCGCCGTCGCGAAGCTCTCCACCTCCGAGGCAGCCGTGGCGGCCACCCGCATCGCGACCCAGGTCTTCGGCGGCAACGGTTTCATGGAGGAGTACCCGGTGGCGCGCTTCTACCGGGACGCCAAGATCCTCGAGATCGGCGAGGGTACCTCCGAGGTGCAGCGGATGGTCATCGCCAAGGGTCTCGGCCTCCCGACCGCCTGACCACCCCGAATCGGTGCACAGTGGTCGCCAGGGCGACCGTTTCCGCACTCACGACCGACGGAGGTATGCCGGTGACCCCGGACCCCGAGCAGCGCACGCGGACGGCGGGCAGCAACGCCTCCACCTCCTCAGCGAGCGGGGAGGCCGGCACTGTGCCCACCGGAAGTGCCTTCGCGTCCCACCGATTTCTGCCCACCGGGGATGCCGGCGGGCCGTCCTCCGGGGAAGGCGGGGCGCGACCGGACCGTGATCTCGGCGCGCCCGGGGACCCGCGAGTCGCCGATGTCCGGGCGCGGCTCGAGGCCGCACTCACGGCATCCGAGCGGCCGACCGAGAAGGCCGCCGCGAAGCTGGCGTCCCAGGGCAAGCTCTACGTGCGGGACCGGCTGGCGCTGCTCCTGGACGCGGGCAGCTTCGTCGAGGACGGCCGGTACGCCAACGCCCTCGCGCCCGGCCTCCCGGCCGACGGCGTCGTCACCGGTCGCGGCATGGTCGACGGCCGTCCCGTCGTGGTGATCGCCAACGACCCCACCGTGAAGGCCGGGTCGTGGGGTGCGCGGACCGTGGAGAAGATCGTGCGCGCAACCGAGACCGCGTTGCGAGAGGAGCTGCCGGTCTTCTGGCTCGTCGACAGCGCGGGGGCGCGGATCACCGACCAGGTCGAGATGTTCCCGGGGCGGCGCGGGGCGGGTCGGATCTTCCACAACCAGGTTGCGCTCTCGGGCAAGGTTCCTCAGATCTGCTGCCTCTTCGGTCCGTCGGCCGCGGGGGGTGCCTACATCCCCAGCTTCTGCGACGTGATCATCATGGTCGAGGGCAACGCCTCGATGTACCTCGGCAGCCCGCGGATGGCCGAGATGGTCGTCGGGGAGAAGGTGTCCCTCGAGGAGATGGGTGGCGCGCGGATGCACTGCACCGTCTCCGGAGTGGGCGACCTGTTGGCCCACGACGACGCGGAGGCGATCGAGCTGGCGCGCCTCTACTTCTCCTACCTGCCGCTCAACTGGCGCTCCCCGCTGCCCACGTACCACCCCGAGGACCCGGCCGAGCCGCTGACGCGGTTCTCGGTGCCGGAGCGCGAGAGCCAGCCGTTCGACGTCCACGACATCATCGACGGACTCGTCGACGAGCACAGCTTCTTCGAGGTCAAGCCCCTCTACGCGGCGGAGCTCGTCGTGGGGTTCGGCCGGATGGACGGCGAAAGCGTCGGGATCGTCGCGAACAACTCCGCCGTCAAGGGCGGGGTCCTCTTCACCGACTCGGCCGACAAGGCCTCCCGGTTCATCTGGCTGTGCGACGCGTTCTCCGTGCCGCTGGTCTACCTCGCGGACGTGCCGGGCTTCATGATCGGCTCCGAGGTGGAGCGCGGCGGCATCATCCGGCACGGCGCCAAGATGGTCTCGGCGGTGGCCTCGGCGACGGTGCCGCAGATCTGCGTCGTCGTCCGCAAGGCGTACGGCGCCGGGCTCTACGCCATGGGTGGCCCCGGCTTCGGCCCGGACGCCACGATCGCCCTCCCGACGGCCCGCATCGCGGTCATGGGGCCGGAGGCGGCGGTCAACGCCGTCTACGCGAACACCATCGCCGAGGTGGAGGCCGCCGAGGGCGCTGAGGCCAGGGCCGCCTTCGTCGCCGCCCGTCGGGCGGAGTACGAGGAGGACGTCGACCTCGAGCGGCTCGCGGCGGACCTCGTCGTCGACCAGGTCGTCGAGGCCGACGCGCTCCGCACCGAGGTGCTCCACCGGCTCCGGTATGCCGCGCGGCGGGACCGGCACTTCGCGGACAAGCGCCGGGACGTGCCCCCCGTCTGACCCCCTGCTCCCCGACTTCGTCTGTCAGACGGCGCCGACACGCCGCGTACGCGGCGCGTCGCCGCCTATCTGACAGACGAAGTCGGGGAGATCGGGCGGCGCAGGTGGTGCCAGGTGACGCCGAGCTCGAGCAGCAGCTCCCGGACGAACGGGAGTGACACACCGACGACGTTGCTGGGGTCCCCTTCGATGCCGGCGACGTAGGGGCCGCCGAGCCCGTCGAGGGTGAAGGCGCCGGCGACCAGCAGCGGCTCGCCGGTCGCGACGTAGGCGTCGATTTCGGCGTCGTCCACCGAGGCGAAGTGCACCGTCGTCGTCGCCGTGCCGCCCACCATGCCTCCGGAGCCGCCCTGGGCACCATCACGCAGGTCGACGAGCCAATGACCGGTGTGCAGGTGGCCCGCCCGTCCCCGCATCCGTCGCCAGCGCTCGGTCGCCTCCGCGGCATCCACCGGTTTTCCGTGCACCTCGCCGTCGAGCTCCAGGACGGAGTCGCAGCCGAGGACGATGAGCCCACCGTCGGCGACACCACCGCCCTGGTCCACGTCGCCGCCGTCGCCCTCCAGCGCCGTGACGACGTCCTCTGCCTTGGCCCGGGCGAGGAGGAGCGCGACGTCGGCTGCCGCCAGCCGGCCGTGCTCCGCCTCGGCCGCTGCGACGACGGTGTCCTCGTCGACCGAGGACACCCGTACGAGAGGCTCGACCCCTGCCGCGAGGAGGGCGCTGCGACGGGCCGGGGAGGCGGAGGCGAGGAGCAGCGAGGGATGCGCGGACGGCATACGCCCAAACTAGTGCGGTGCCTCGACGGGCCTCAGCCGAGGACCTCGTCGACGAAGCACCACCGCCACGCCTCACCGGGCTCGATGCTGCGCATGACCGGGTGCCCCGCCTCGCGGAAGTGCGCCGAGGCGTGCTTGCCCTCTGACGAGTCACAGCAGCCGACGTTCCCGCAGGCAGCGCACGCCCGGAGGTGCACCCAGCGCATGCCGAGCTCCAGGCACGTGGGACAACCGTCTGCGCTGGTCGGCGCCAAGGGGATCTCTGCGGCAGCGAGGTGGTCGCACGCGCCCGCGATGCGCTCCGGTGGCAGCAGCGGCGAGCCGCGCACCGTCTCGGACCGGGTTGCGCTCCAGACGAGCGCAGTCTCCTCGGCGTCGAGCTGGCCGAGCACCGTGGTGAGCACCGCGTGGTCGACCGCGCCGAGATCCCGGATCCGCAGGAGCTCGGCGCGCTCCTCGCGGATCATCGCGGTGCGCAGCCGCACGTGGGACTCGCTCGGCGTCTCGTCATCGCCCTGACCCAGCGTTCCGAGCCTCTCCCAGCTGCGGTTGACGCGGGCGCTCGCCTGCGCCTGGATCGCCCGCACCACCGCCGCGTCGGCGTCGGGGTCTGACTCGATGAGCCGCAGGCCGGCACCCGTCGTCGCGCCGAGGACCGTCGCCTCCTGGAGGGCGTCCTCGCGGGGATCAGGCCCGCGGACGTCCAGGGCTCGAGCCAGCATGGGAAGCGTCGTGCCCTGGAGGAGCAGCGTGCCGACCGTCACGACGAGGGCGATGACGACGAGCTCGGCGCGCAGCGGGGTCTCCTCGGGCAGGGTGAGAGCGGCCGCAAGCGTCACGACGCCGCGCATGCCCGCCCAGGAGCCCACGAGGGCAGTGCGCACCTGTTCCCCGCGGTCCTTGCTGTGGCGAGCTCTCAGAAGGGTGAAGGGAATCATCCAGGCCGGCCGCAGGACGAGGCAGGTGACGAGCACGACCAGGCCGACGAGAAGAGTTCGGGACAGGGAGAGCTCGCCCTGGCCCACGTCGTCGACGAGGCTCGCGATCTGCAGGCCGATGAGGAGGAAGACGGCGTTCTCGAGCACGAACGTGACGCTCGACCAGTTGATCTTCTCCGACAGGCGAGAAGGGGCGGTCTGCAGCTCGGGGGCGCGGTGGGCAAGGAGGAGGCCCGTCGTGACGACGGCGAGGACGCCGGACGCCCCCACCTGCTCGGCCGGGACGTAGGAGAGGTAGGGCGCGACGAACGAGAGGGCCGTGTCCGCGGGCACCTCGGTGATGAGGTAGCGCCGGATGGTCCCGATGACGAGGTAGGCCAGGACGCCGATCGCGATGCCGCCGACGGACGCGACGAGGAGGTCGACGGTCACCGACCCGACCGTCACCTCGGCCGCCGAGCCCTCACCGCCCCCAGCGGCGCCCACCCCGTGCGCTGCGAGGCCTGCCGCCGCAAGGGCGGTGCGCAGCGACACCAGTGCCGTCGCGTCGTTGAGGAGGGACTCGCCCTCGAGGATCGTCGTGATCCTGCGTGGCAGGCCGATCCGGCGCGCCACGGCGGTGGCTGCCACGGCATCCGGCGGAGCGACGATGGCACCGAGCGCCACGGCAAGTGCGAACGGGATCGGCAGGAGCAGCCAGGCGACCAGCCCGACACCGAGAGCGGTGAAGAGCACCAGACCCACGGAGAGGCTCAGGATCGCCGCCCGGTGGGTGCGGACGTCGAGCAGCGAGGTCGACAGGGCCGCCGCATAGAGCAGCGGCGGCAGAAGGCCGAAGAGCACGAGCTCACTGGACAGCCGCACGTCCGGTACTGCGGGGACGAAGGACAGCACCGCGCCGACGAGGAGCAGGGCGATGGGCGTCGGGATGCCGAGCGGGACCGTCCCCCTGCGGACGAGGATGACGACGAGGACGATGGCGACGACGAGTGCGGCGAGCTCCACCCGAGGATTGTCCCTGCTCAGCCGGGATCGGGCGACAGGTTGCCCGCCAGGTAGTGCTGCAGGACAGGACCCACAGCGGCGATGAGCTCGTCAGGTGTCGCCTCGGCGAGCCGGGGCAGCCCGATGATGTGGCGGGCAACGACGAGCCCGGCCATCTGCGCGCCGGTCAGCGACGCGCGGAGCTCGGGGCGGTCCCCTCCGATGTGGCTGACCAACGGGGTGAGCAGCCGTGCGACGAGCAGCTCGCGAACCCGCACTGCGGCATCCTCCTCCGACGCCGCCGCTCGGAGCAGGCCCGTCATCGTCCGGCGGGCCGCCGGCGTCTCGAGGATGCCGACCGCGAAGGTGGCCAGGCGGTGTCCGACACCCTCGAGGCCCGGACCGAGCACGGCCTCCATGACCACGTCCGGGTCGAACGGCAGCTCGACGACCTCGACGAACAGTGCCTGCTTGCTGCCGAAGTAGTGGGTCACCAGCCGGGTGTCGACCCCGGCGTCGCGGGCGATGGCCCGCAGGGTCGTGCGCGGGTACCCCTGTTCCGCGAAGGCGCGGGAGGCGGCGGCGAGGATCGCCTCACGGGTGCCGCTGCCGGCCGGCCTGCGGCCACGGGTCCCTGCCACCTTGCCCTCCTCGGGCATCGCGCAATTCCACAGTCAGGGAAAGTATGCCGTGCCGCGTGGGCCCGGCGCTCCGGGCGGGAGGCCGCTGTGGCGCCCGCGCCAGCAGGAGGGGGCCTGTTGGCCGACTCGACGGGGTCACCGACGGCCGAGGACCGCCTCGCGGAGCACGTCGAGACCCACCGATCCGACGTCGAGCGCACGACGGTGGAAGTCCTTGAGGGAGAACGCCGTTCCCTCTCGTCGCGCGGTCTCCTCCCTCAGCTGGAGCCAGAGTCGCTCGCCGACCTTGTAGCTCGGCGCCTGCCCGGGCCAGCCGAGGTACCGGTGCAGCTCGAACCGCAGCAGGGCCTCGCTCTCGTGCGCGTGGGTGGTGAGGAACTGCCACGCCTTGTCGTACGTCCAGGCACCGCCGCCCACCTCCGCCGGCGCGTCGAGACCGCAGTGCACGCCGATGTCGAGGACGACCCGGGCCGCTCGCAGCGACTGCCCGTCGAGGAGGCCGAGGTAGTTGCCGGGGTCGTCCATGTACCCCAGCTCCGCCATGAGCCGCTCGGCGTAGAGCGCCCACCCCTCACCGTGGCCGCTGACCCAGCACATCTGGCGCCGCCACCGGTTGAGGAGCTCACGGCGGTAGACCGTCTGCGCCACCTGCAGATGGTGGCCCGGGACACCCTCGTGGTAGACGGTCGTCAGCTCACGCCACGTGCTGAACTCGGTGACACCTCTCGGGACCGACCACCACATCCGTCCCGGGCGGCTGAGGTCGTCGCTCGGACCCGTGTAGTACATGCCTCCGGTGTGTGTGGGCGCGATCCGCGCCTCGATGGTGCGGACCGCCTCGGGGATGTCGAAGTGCGTGCCCGCCGTGCGCTCGACGACCTCGTCCGCCCGTTCCTGCATCCAGGCTCGGAGGGCCTCTGTGCCGTGGAGCTGGTATGCCGGGTGGTGGTCCAGGTGCTCGATGGCCTCCCGCACGCTGGCACCGGGCAGGATCCGCCGCGCCGTCTCCCGCATGTCGCCGGTGATCCGGGCGAGCTCCTCCTGACCCCAGGCATAGGTCTCCTCGAGGTCGACGACCGCGCCGAGGAACCGCCGGGATGCCAGCTCGTAGCGCTCACGACCGGCCGCGTCGGACTCGGGGGCGCGGTCGACCAGCCGGCGGAGGTCCTCGCCGAGCCGTCGGTATGCCGTGACGGCCGCCTCCGTGCCGCGCTCCAGGTCCCGCCGCACCGCGTCGTCGAGGGGCACCCCCTCCACAGCCGCCTCGGCGAGGAAATGGGCGAAGAAGCCGTCCGGGCCGGTCAGCTCGTCGCACTGTGCGATGCACTCCGTCACCTGACGGCGAGGCGTCACGAGGCCCCGGTCGGCGGACTCGCGAAGGGTGGCCGTCCACTGCTCCAGGGCCGTGGGGATCTTCCCGAGCCGGGTGGCGATCGTCGACCAGTCGTCCTGGGTGGCGGTCGGCATGAGGTCGAGCACGTCCCGACAGCTCTGGAGCGGCGAGGCGATGACGTTGAGCTCCATGCGGTCATAGCCTGACTCGTGGGCCTCGATCTCCAGACCGAGGCGCTCCCCCATCGCCGCGATCGTGATCCGGTCCACCTCGTCGATGGGGTCGACCTCTGCGAGCCGCCGCAGGGTCTCACGAGCAAGATGTGCGTGGTGCGCGTACCCCTCGGGCGAGAAGTCGTCGAGCTCCGTGTCATGGCCGGGGATGCCCAGATAGGTGGCTTCGATGGGGCTCGCCGCGAGAACGGCATCAACATGCGTTTCGGCAATGGCGTCGACGGGGCTGGGCGTACGGGTTTCCACAGTCACCTGGGTCACCTCGGGGACGCTACCGGAGGCGCGACTCCGATGGCCGACGGCTGGCGAGCGGCTGGGCAGAGGAAGGTGAGAGACGTGCCGGGGTCCCGGCATACCCTCTGGTCCATGACGCCACGGGTGAGGTCGGTCAACGTCGGCAGCCCGCGCGAGGGCATCCGCCCCCACGGGGAGCGGACGGCCATCGACAAGCGTCCGGTCGCCTCGGTGGAGGTCCGCGACCCGGGTCCGAAGCGCGGTGGACTGGGCAGCGGTGTCGTGGGTGACGACGTCGTGAGCCGCAGGCACCATGGCGGGTCGCGTCAGGCGGTGTATGCCGTGGCTCGCGAGGAGCTCGACTGGTGGGGGTCATCGCTCGGCCGGCACCTGCCCGACGGGATGTTCGGGGAGAACCTCACGACCATCGGGCTGGAGGTCGACGCGGCCGTGGTCGGCGAGCACTGGACGGTCGGATCGGCGCTTCTCGAGGTGACCGGCCCGCGGATACCGTGCGCGACCTTCCAGGCCTGGGTGGGAGAGCCGGGCTGGGTGCGCCGCTTCACCGAACGGGGCCGGACCGGTGCCTACCTCGCGGTGGTCTCGCCGGGAACGATCACGACCGGTGACGTCGTCGAGGTGGTGGACCGGCCGGGGCACGGCATCACGGTCTCTGAGGTGTTCCGTGCCCTCATGGGGGACCTACCGGCGGCCGAGCGCGTCGTCCGGGAGGCGGTCCTGACGGGCGTGGATCACGACCGGCTCGCCCGCCGCGTCCTGCGTACTCCGTGATACGCGCTCAGGGTCGCAGGCTGGTGCGCCACGCAGCCGGGCCGTGGCCGACGGGCCTTCGCATCGCCGCCCGGTGGGCCGCCCATGCGGAGGCGCGGGTCGCGTTGCCGTCCGCTCCGCCCGCGCCGGAGGCTGCGGCGAGGACGACCACGATCGCTGCGACGTCCTCCGCAGTGGCGGGTCCACTGACCTGGATCACCGGGTCGGCGGGGCGGCGGGGTCCCCCTGAGCTCTGAGCCTGCGAGGAGGTCATAGGGCGGGGTCCCCCTGAGCTCTGAGCCTGCGAGGAGGTCATAGGGGAATGTTGCCGTGCTTCTTCGGCGGCAGCGACGCCCGCTTGTTGCGCAGGGCCCGCAGCGCCTTGGACACGTTCATCCGGGTGTTCGACGGCGTGATGACGGTGTCGATGTAGCCGCGCTCCGCCGCGACGTAGGGGTTGGCGAGCGCGTCCTCGTACTCCTGGACGAACGCGGCTCGGGCCTCCTCGACGGAGCCGTCGCGCTCCGCGACCTTGGCGAGCTCCTTGCGGTACAGGATGTTCACCGCACCCTGGGCTCCCATGACCGCGATCTGCGCCGTCGGCCAGGCGAGGTTGATGTCGGCCCCCAGGTGCTTGGACCCCATGACGTCGTACGCACCGCCGTAGGCCTTGCGGGTGATGACGGTGACGAGCGGCACGGTGGCCTCGGAGTAGGCGTAGATGAGCTTCGCGCCGCGGCGGATGATGCCGTCCCACTCCTGGTCGGTGCCGGGGAGGAAGCCCGGGACGTCGACGAAGGTGAGGATCGGCACGTTGAAGGCGTCGCAGGTGCGCACGAAGCGCGCGGCCTTCTCCGAGGCGTCGATGTCGAGCGTGCCGGCGAACTGCATGGGGTTGTTCGCGACGACGCCGACCGACCGGCCCTCGATCCGGCCGAACCCGATGAGGATGTTCGGCGCGAAGAGCGGCTGCACCTCGAGGAACTCCTCGTCGTCGAGCACCTTCTCGATGACCTGCTGCATGTCGTAGGGGACGTTGGGGCTGTCCGGGATGATCGTGTCGAGGAACCGGTCGTCGTCGGTCACCTCGAGGTCGTTCTCATCGCCGAAGACCGGTGGGTCCTCCATGTTGTTGCTCGGGAGGTAGGACAGCAACGCCTTGACGTACTCGATGGCGTCGTCCTCGTCGGTGCCCATGTAGTGCGCGACACCGGACTTGGTGTTGTGGGTGCGAGCACCGCCGAGCTCCTCGAAGCCGACGTCCTCCCCGGTGACGGTCTTGATGACATCGGGACCGGTGATGAACATGTGTGAGGTCTGGTCCACCATCACCGTGAAGTCGGTGACCGCGGGGGAGTAGACCGCACCACCGGCGCATGGACCCATGACGAGCGAGATCTGCGGGACCACGCCCGACGCGTGGACGTTGCGGCGGAAGATCTCGCCGTAGAGCCCGAGGGAGACGACCCCCTCCTGGATCCGCGCACCGCCGGAGTCGTTGAGCCCGACGACAGGGCAGCCGACCTTCATCGCGAAGTCCATGATCTTGACGATCTTCCCCCCGAAGACCTCACCGAGCGAGCCACCGAAGACGGTGAAGTCCTGCGCGAACACGGCGACGGTCCGCCCGTCGACGGTGCCGTAGCCCGTGACGACCCCGTCGCCGTAGGGGCGGTTCTTGTCCTGCCCGAAGGCGACCGAGCGGTGCCGGGCGTACTTGTCCATCTCGACGAACGTGCCCTCGTCGAGGAGCAGCTCCAGCCGTTCGCGAGCGGTCTTCTTGCCCCGAGCGTGCTGCTTCTCCACCGCACGCGCGGACCCGGCCCCGGCGACCTCGGCGACCCGGCGCTTGAGGTCCGCGAGCTTGCCCGCCGTCGTCGTCGTGTCGATGTCCTTCGGGACGTCCGTGCCGCCGATGGAGTGGGTGTCGCTCTTGGGCATGCTTCGAGCCTAGCCTTGCCCCCGTGCGCCCGAAGCCCGACCTAGGACCCCTCGGCGAGCGATCCGTCACACCGGGCGAGCCCTGGCTCCCCGTGGAGCTCTTCGCCCGCCTGGGGTCGACGAACGACGAGGTCCGAGCGCGCCCGCGGACCTGGCGGGTGGTCGTCGCCGAGCGCCAGGATGCGGGCCGCGGACGGCTGGGTCGCTCGTGGACGACGACGCCGGGGACCGGGCTCGCGGTCTCGGTGCTCGTTCCCCCACCCACCTCCGGGCCTTCGTGGGCGCCGCTGCTGGCCGGGCTCGCGGTGCACCGTGCCGTGCTCGAGGTCGCCGACCTCCCGACCGCCCTCAAGTGGCCGAACGACGTCCTCGTCCCGAGTGACGGCGACCGGAAGCTGGCCGGTGTGCTCTGCGAGTGGACCCCCGAAGGCGTCGTCGTGGGTCTCGGGCTCAACATCGGGACGGTCCGCGAGGACCTCCCGCTCGACACCGCCACGTCGCTGTACGCCGCCGGCGCGTCGGTGCACGCGGCCGGCGCCTCCGGCGCCTGGAGCACCTCCGGCGACGACCGCGCGACCGTGCTGACGGCATACCTCGTGCACCTCGCCCGGCTGCTGCGGGACGACACCGGACCGGGTGGAGCCGTGCAGGCCGCCTATGCCGCCGCCTGCTCGACCCTCGGTCGTGAGGTCGAGGTGCGCGAGCCCGGTGGTGGGGTACGGACCGGGATGGCGACAGGCGTCGACGATGCGGGCAGACTGGCGGTGCGGACGGCGGAGGGCTCGTATGCCGTGTCCGCCGGGGACGTCGTGCACGTCCGGTCGCGCTGAGAGGAGCCTCGGATGCCGAGCGAGGACGCCGACCTCGGCGGCGGTTCGGTCGCCGCGGGCGACCTCGGCACCGGGGCCGACCTCGCCGCCCGGGTCGAGCGGTCCCTCCTCGGCCGTCCCGCCTCGATGGGACGCGCCGAGGTCTCCGACGGCGCCGGCGTGGAGCCGGCGACGGCCCGTCGGTTCTGGCACGCGATGGGGTTCCAGAACGTCGAGGACGACGAGGCGATGTTCACCGAGGCCGACCTCGACGCCCTCAAGCGGGTCGCGCGCCTCATCGGCGAGGACCAGGTGAGCGAGGAGCTCGCCCTCGGCATGACGCGCGCCTTCGCGAGGACCGCCGACCGGCTGGCGGTGTGGCAGACCCAGCTGGTGGCGGAGTCCTTGACCTCACCCTTGTCCGAGGAGCTCGAGGGACGCGACAGTCGCTCGGTCCCCGAGCCCCGGATCGCCGCGGACGCCGCGGAGCTCCTCGCGGGGCTGGCCCACGACATCGAGCCGCTGCTCGTCTACGTCTGGCGCCGCCACCTGACGAACGCGATCGCCCGCATGCTCGCCGACGCCGACCCGGCGGTGCACTCGGACCCCTCGGCCCCGGTGCGCGTGGTGGGCTTCGCCGACCTCGTCTCGTTCACCTCCTTCGTGCGCCGGATGAGCGAGCGCCAGCTGGCCCGCCTCGTCCAGCGGTTCGAGCTCCTCGCGAGCGACGTCGTGACCGAGCACGGCGGCCGGGTCATCAAGACGGTCGGCGACGAGGTGCTCTTCGTCCACAAGGAGGTGGCCGCGGCATCCGCCATCGCTCTCGACCTCGTCGACGCGATGACCGAGGACGAGCTGCTCCCACCGGTCCGTGTCGGACTCGCCCACGGGAGGGTCGTGTCCCGCCTCGGGGACGTCTTCGGCCTGACGGTGAACAAGGCGAGCCGGATCACGGCGGTCACCCCGTCAGGGCATGTGTACGTCGACGAGGACATGGCGAGGGTCCTCGGCGAGGTCTCGGGCTTCACCGCGATCGAGCGCCGGCGGCGGGTGCTGCGCGGGATCGGCGTGGTGACGCTGCACGAGCTGCAGCGTGCCCCCGGCGGTCGCGGCCTCGCCGTGCGCCGCCGTGACGCGTGACTACGATCGGTCCATGACCAAGGTGCTCCTCGCCGAGGACGACCCCGCGATCTCCGACCCGCTGGCGCGGGCGCTGCGCCGCGAGGGGTACGACGTCGACGTCTGCACCGACGGCGAAGCTGCTCTCGCCCAGGCACTGCTCCAGCCCGACCTGCTCGTGCTCGACCTGGGTCTGCCGAGGATGGACGGGCTGGAGGTCTGCCGGCGTCTGCGCGCCGAGGGCAGCAGCGTGCCCGTGCTCGTGCTCACCGCCCGCGCCGACGAGGTCGACACCGTCGTGGGGCTGGATGCCGGCGCCGACGACTACGTCACGAAGCCGTTCCGCCTCGCCGAGCTGCTCGCACGTGCCCGAGCGCTGCTCCGGCGGGGGGTCGTCGAGCCGCCGGCGGCCGATGCGCTCGTGCGCATCGACCCCGAGGGCCGCCGCGTGTTCCTCCGGGGCCAGGAGGTGCAGCTGACGGGCAAGGAGTTCGAGCTGCTCAAGGCCCTCGTCTCCAACGAGGGGAAGGTGGTGTCCCGCGAGAAGCTCATGCGCGACGTCTGGGACAGCGCGTGGTACGGCTCGACGAAGACCTTGGACATGCACATCTCGGTGCTTCGCCGGAAGCTCGGCGACGACGCGTCACAGCCGAGCTACATCACGACGATCCGAGGGGTCGGCTTCCGCTTCGACGCCCCCGAGGAATGAGGCCGGGTGCGCCGTGTCCTGCTCGGGACGGCCGTCCAGGCGGTCGTGACGACCCTGGTGCTCGTCCTCGCCGTCCTCGCCGTTCTTCTCGCGTGGCGGACGCCGGACGGGTCGGTGCTTCCGCCGAGCATCTCCCCGGATGCCGCGCTGCCCACCGCCGCCCTCGTGGCGCTGCTGGTCGCCCTGCTCCTCGCGGGTGCGCTCGCCCTCGGGATCAGTACGTGGCTCGCGGGGCGCCGAGCCGACGAGGTCGCCTGGTTCATCGACACCCTCGGCGAACGCGCCGAGCAGCTGGGACCGGGTGACCCACGTCCGGTTCCGCTGCATTCCGGGATCGAGGAGGTGGACCGGCTGGACGCCGCCCTGGCTCGCGGCGCCGAGCAGGGGGCGCGGCGGCTGGCGTCGGAGCGCGACTTCGCCGCGGACGCGTCCCACCAGCTGCGCACCCCGCTCACCGCACTCCTCATGCGCCTGGAGGAGATCGCCTCCACCGACGACATGGGGGTCGTCGGTGAGGAGGCCACCATCGCGATCGGCCAGGTGGAGCGGCTGAGCCGGGTCGTCGACGACCTCATGAGCCGCACGCGGAGCGGGGCCGAGACGAGCCCCACGGTGTCGCTCGACTCCGTCCTGGCCTCGCTCCAGCGGGAGTGGCAGCCAGCGTTCGCGGGAGCCCGTCGCAGCATCCACGTTCGGGGGGAACGGGGACTGGGGGTCCGCGCCACGCCGGTTGCCCTCGCGCAGATCCTCACCACGCTCCTCGAGAACTCGCTGACCCACGGTCGGGGGACGGTCGAGATCGCGGCTCGGCGAGCAGGGCCGTCGGTCGTCATCGAGGTGGCCGACGGCGGGGAGGGTGTCCCCGCGGCCATCGCACCGCACGTCTTCGAGCGGTCGGTCTCGTCGTCGGGCACCGGCCTCGGGCTCTCCCTCGCGCGTGACCTCGCCGAGGCCGCGGGGGGTCGCCTCGAGCTCGTCCGCGCACGGCCTCCGCTCTTCGCGCTCTTCCTCTCCGCGAGCGAGCTGTGACCCGAGGGTCGCTGGTCGGCGGCGTCGCACAGGAGTAGCGTCCCGGGCGTGTCCCGACGCGCGTGGTGGTTCGGCGTGGCGGTCGGCGTCCTCCTCCTGGCCCTCGGGGTCGCGGAGACGGTTCGCACCCTGAGGAGCGGCGACCTGAGCGGTCTGCCGTTCTGGTTCGGAACCCTGATCGGTGGCGGAACCTGCGTGCTCGTGGGCACCCTCGTCGCGGACCGAAGGCCCGGCATGGGGGTCGCCGTCACGACGGTCGGATGCCTCGTCGCGATCCTGCCGACGATGTGGACGGTGGTCGTGCCAGTGCTGCTCGTCACGCTGGTGGTCGTGCGGATCCGCGGCCTGCGGGTGCCAGACGCCGCCCAGCCCGCGGAGGTCGCCTAGATCGGCTCGCCGGCGAAGACGAACTTGCGGTACGTCCAGAAGCGGAACAGCGTCCCCAGCCCGATGCCCACGACCGTGGCCACGTTGTCGGCGAGGGTGGAGGTGAAGCGGAGCCCGTAGTGCGAGATGTAGAGCGTCATCGCGGCGATGACGAGGGCGACGATGTTGACGCCGAAGAACAGGGCCACCTCGTGGTGGGCTGGGCGGCTGCGGCGGTGGCGGAACGTCCACTGGCGGTTGCCGACCCAGGCGAAGAGCGTGGCGACGATGCCTGAGATGATCTTGGCGGTGGTGACCTTGTCGCTGAGAACCGTCTGCCACAACAGGTTCGCCAGTCCGAGGTCGATGACGAACGCGATGGCGCCGACGACGCCGAACTTGATCATCTCTCGGTAGAGGACGTCGATCGCCTCGCGCACCGAGTCGAGCAGGCGCGCGAGCCTCCCTGTCGGGGGCGGGGCGGTCGTCGGCACCAGCGCAGCCTATAAGCGCCCGATGGGTATCCTCGCCCGGTGACCACCCCACGTCGCGCGCCCGGAGGGTTCCCCGTCGTGGGCATCATCGGTGGTGGCCAGCTGGCCCGGATGTGCGCCGGTCCCGCAGCCGAGCTGGGCATCACGCTGAGCGTTCTCGCGGAGTCCGACGACGCCAGTGCGGCGCTGGTCGTGCCCAGCTCACCCGTCGGGGACCACACCGAGGCGGATGCCGTGCACGCCTTCGCCCGGCACTGTGACGTCGTGACCTTCGACCACGAGCACGTTCCCGCGCACGTGCTCGAGCTGCTCGTCGCCGAGGGTGTGGAGCTCCACCCCGGTCCGGGGGCGCTGAGGTACGCGCAGGACAAGCTCGCGATGCGCGAGCGGCTCACCGAGCTCGGCATCCCGTGCCCGCGGTGGGCCAGGGCGTTGACGACGGCGGACGTCACGGCATTCGGCGACCGGGCAGGCTGGCCGGTCGTCGCCAAGACCCCGCGAGGCGGCTACGACGGCAGGGGCGTACGCGTCGTGGGAGGTGCGAGCGAGCTGGCCGACTGGCTGGAGCGCGCCTCGGCGGACGGCACCGGGCTCCTGCTCGAGGAGTGCGTGCCCTTTCGCCGTGAGCTGGCGGTTCTGGTGGCGCGCAGCCCGTCGGGTCAGGCCGCTGCGTGGCCGGTGGTGGAGACGGTGCAGTCCGACGGCGTCTGCACCGAGGTGCTCGCGCCGGCCCCCGACCTGGACGTCGGCCTGTCGGCCGCGGCCGTCCACGCGGCCCTTCGCGTCGCGGGGGCGCTCGGCGTGACGGGGGTGCTCGCGGTCGAGCTGTTCGAGGTGGGGGAGCGCGGACGCGAGCCGTCGTTCGTCGTCAACGAGCTGGCGATGCGGCCGCACAACTCCGGGCACTGGTCGATGGACGGCGCGGTGACCGGCCAGTTCGAACAGCACCTGCGCGCGGTCCTCGACCTCCCGCTCGGGTCACCGCGCCCGCACGGGCGCTGGACGGTCATGGCCAACGTCCTCGGCGGCGACCGCCCCGACCTGTATCCGGCATACCGTCATGTCATGGCGCACGATCCCGAGGTCAAGGTCCACATGTACGGCAAGGGCCTGCGACCCGGTCGCAAGATCGGCCACGTCAACGTCCTCGGTGACGACCTCGACGACCTGCGCGCGCGAGCACGCCACGCGGCCGACTACATCAGGGGAGTGGTGACCGAGTGAGTGACCAGCGAGCTCACCACGGGTCACCGGTCGTCGGCGTCGTCATGGGGTCCGACTCCGACTGGCCCGTCATGGAGCCTGCGGTCGTCGCCCTCGAGGAGCTGGGGGTGCGCTGCGAGGTCGACGTCGTCTCGGCACACCGGATGCCGGAGGAGATGATCGCCTACGGCCGCACCGCGGAGGAGCGCGGCCTGCGGGTGCTCGTCGCGGGGGCAGGCGGAGCGGCTCACCTCCCGGGGATGCTCGCCTCGGTCACCTCGTTACCGGTCATCGGGGTGCCCGTCCCCCTGCGGCACCTCGACGGGCTCGACTCGCTCCTCTCGATCGTCCAGATGCCTGCGGGGGTGCCGGTCGCCACGGTCTCCGTCGGCGGGGGGCGCAACGCCGGTCTGCTTGCCGCCCGCATCCTCGGCGCCGGGCAGGGCGAGGAGGCGACGCGCCTTCGGGCGGCGATGACGGCCTTCCGGGCGGGCCTGCGCGACGAGGCCCACGCCAAGGGGGCTGCCCTCCGGGAACGTCGACCCGGCGGCTGAGGGGCCCGGGAGTCGGCGGCCTCAGCGCTGCATGCCCTCGTGGCGGAGCCGCGGCCACTCGATCTTCGGGCAGGTGTCCATGACGACGTCGAGGCCGGCCCTGCGCGCCCGCTCGGCAGCCGCCTGGTCGATGACGCCGAGCTGCATCCAGATCGCGTCGATGTCCAGCCGCTCCTTGTGCGCGATGGCGTCGTCGACGACGGCACCGACGTTGGCGGAGCTCACGAAGCAGTCGATGACCTTGACGTCCTGGTCCGGGATGTCCGCCAGAGACGCGTAGCCCTGGACACCGTGGACGGTCTCCGCCCGGGGGTGGACCGGGATGATCGGCTTGCCGAGCTCGATGTTCAACCAGTGCGAGATCCGGTATGCCGCGCGCTCGCGGTTCTGCGACAGTCCCACGACGACCCAGATCCCGGGATCCATGAGCAGCTCACGGACGAGGTCGGGGTCGTTCTGGTGGTGCAGCGCCATGGGCTCATTGTGCCCCCACGTTCGGGCAGGAAACCGGGTCTGCGGACGTGCCCGTCTCTGTTCGGGCTGGCGGTCAGTCCTCACCGAAGAGGTCGCGGGTGTACACCTTGTCGGCGATGTCCCGCAGCTCCTCGGTGAGACGGTTCGCGACGACGAGGTCGCTGCGGCGCTTGAGCTCGTCGAGGTCGCGGACGACCTCGCTTCCGAAGAAGCGGTCCTCGGCGAGCTCCGGCTCGTAGACGATGACCTCGATCCCCTTCGCCTTGAGCCGCTTCATGACCCCCTGCACGCTGCTGGAGCGGAAGTTGTCGGAGCCCGCCTTCATGATGAGCCGGTGGATGCCGACGACCTTCGGTGCCCGGGCGACGATGTCGGCGGCGACGAAGTCCTTGCGGGTCGTGTTCGCGGTGACGATCGCGCTGATGAGCGTCTGTGGGACGTCGGCGTAGTTGGCGAGGAGCTGCTTGGTGTCCTTGGGGAGGCAGTAGCCCCCGTACCCGAAGGATGGGTTGTTGTAGTGCCGCCCGATGCGGGGGTCCAGGCCGACGCCCTCGATGATCTGGCGCGTGTCGAGCCCGTGGGTCAGGGCGTAGGTGTCGAGCTCGTTGAAGAACGCCACGCGCATCGCGAGGTACGTGTTGGCGAACAGCTTGATCGCCTCCGCCTCGGTGCTGTCGGTGAGCAGGACCGGCACGTCGTCGTCGACCGCCGCCTCGGTGAGGAGCGATGCGAACCGCTGACCGCGAGGCCCGATGTCGCCGACGATGATCCGCGCCGGGTGGAGGTTGTCGTGGAGGGCGCGGCCCTCGCGCAGGAACTCCGGCGAGAAGACGATGTTGTCCGTTCCGAGACGGTCGCGCAGGGCGACGGTGAACCCGACCGGGACGGTGGACTTGATGACGACGGTCGCGTCCGGGTTCACCGTGACGACGTCGCCGACGACCTGCTCGACGCTGCTGGTGTCGAAGAAGTCGGTCCGCGGGTCGTAGTCCGTCGGCGTGGCGACGACGACGAGGTCGGCAGCGGCATACGCCTCCTTCTTGTCCGCTGAGACCGTGAGCCGAAGGTCGTGGCGGGACAGGCGCTCCTCGACGTCGGGGTCGGCGATCGGGCTCTTCCCCGCGCTGATGAGGTCGAGTCGGCGCTCGTCGATGTCGTGGGCCACGACGTCGTGCTGCTCGGCGAACAGCACTGCGAGCGACAGGCCGACGTAGGAGGTGCCGACGATGCAGATGGTCACCGGCGCAGGATACGGGGGAAACTTGCGGCGCCGAGCCGGGCGGGGTTGGGTGGGACCTCGGCGCCCGGCTCGCGTCCGCCGTAGGAGAGGACCCCCATGAAGTTCGGACTGTTCATCCCGCAGGGCTGGCGCCATGACCTCGTCGGCATCGACCCCGACCAGCACTGGGGGGTCATGGCGGGCCTCGCCCGTCGCGTCGACGGCAACGAGGACTGGACGTCGATCTGGGTCTACGACCACCTCCACACGGTGCCCCGGCCCGCCGAGGAGGCCACCCACGAGGCGTGGTCGCTCATGGCGGCCTTCGCCGGCGTCACCGGCCGGGTCCGGCTCGGCCAGATGTGCACGTGCATGGGCTACCGGAACCCGGCCCACCTCGCCAAGGTCGCCGCCACGGTCGACGTCATCTCCGAGGGTCGGCTCGACATGGGCATCGGCGCCGGGTGGTACGAGCACGAGTGGCGTGCGTACGGCTACGGGTTCCCCTCCGCCGGCGAGCGCATCGCCGCCCTCGGTGAGGGGGTCGAGATCCTGCGCCAGCTGTGGACCACCGGTCACGGCACGTATGCCGGGGAGCACTTCACGGTCGACGGAGCCCTGTGCTTCCCCCGCCCGCTCCAGGGCGAGAACGTCCCCGGGAGCCGGCGCAACGGCATCCCCCTGTGGATCGCCGGTGGCGGGGAACGGAAGACGCTGCGGATCGCCGCGAAGTACGCCGACTACACGAACTTCTCGCCGCGACCGGAGGAGTTCAGCGCCAAGAGCGAGGTCCTGCGCCGCCACTGCGCCGACGTCGGCCGGGACTTCGACGAGATCGTGCGCAGCGCCGACTACAACGTCGTCATCGGTCGGGACGAGGCGGAGGTTCGCGACCGGATCGGCTGGATCCGTGACCACTACACGAAGGCCGGGCTGCCCCAGGAGCTCATCGACAAGGAGGTGAGGTTGTTCGAGCACGGCGCGCTCGTCGGGACACCGGAGCAGATCGTCGAGAGGCTGGTCGACCTCGAGGCGCGGGGCATGACGTACGCGATCACCTACTTCGTGGAGCAGGCCTACGACCTCAGTGGCGTCGAGCTCTTCGAGCGGGAGGTCGTCCCCGCCCTGGTCAACCGCGAACAGCACAGCAACCTCTGGCACTTCCTCCACGGCCGTTAGCGCGCTCCCCGACTTCGTCTGTGGGGATGCGGTCGACGCGCCGTCAGAACGGCGTGTCGCCGCAATCTGACAGACGAAGTCGGGGAGGCAGGCGGAGGAGCGGGCGTGGGGAGCCGGCCCGTCAGGCGCAGATGTCGCCGTCGGCCTTGCGGGTGCTGATCGCCTCGGTGGGCGACGGGCTCGGCGTGATCGACGGTGACGGCACGGGTTCGGTCCCGAGCCGGTTGGCGACCTCGACGACGGTCGGGGCATCGGTGCCGAGGGTGACCCGAACTCGTGTGCCGAGACCGTCGGCCTCCTTCACCGTCGCGCCGGGGAACGCCGCGGCCACGGTGCGGGCCGCCTCGACGCCGGAGACGGAGTACTCCACGAGCGCTCCCGCCGGTGGCGCGGCGCCGGTGGCCCTCGAGGTCGTGACCTCCGCGAAGCCCTGGACCACCAGCGCGTCCCGGGCCTGGCGTGCCAGACCCCTGGTCGACGTCGCGTTCCGCACGTCGACGGAGATCGCGGCGGGAGAGACCGTCAGTGGCTCCGCGCTGGACGTCGGGGCCGCCGAGGGGCGCTTCGCACCGACCTGTCGGTCGTCGCGCAGGGCCGACCAGATCTCGTCGGCAGTGGCCTTCCACTGCACGCGGTTCGGGTCGGGCGGGTACGGCTCCGTGGGCACGGTGACGAACTGGATCTGGTCCAGACCGATGCCACGGACGCTCGCCGCCATGTCGCGCATGGTGCCGATGCCCAGCTCCGGGTCCGTCGTGAGCGAGCTCGTGGCGGCGTTGAGGAACGAGTAGAGCTTCGTGGGCTGCAGGAGGAGCTTGGTGGACGTCGCTTCCTGCATCACCGAGGACAGGAACGCCTGCTGCCGCTCGATGCGTCCGAGATCCGAACCATCACCGACCGACTTGCGTGTCCTCACGTATCCGAGCGCCTGCTCCCCGTCGAGCTCCTGCCGCCCGGCGGGCAGGGTCAGGTGCGCGTCGGAGTCGTCGATGGGGGCGGACGTGCACACGGTCACTCCACCCAGCGCGTCGACCATGGTCTTGAACCCCCGGAAGTCGACGACCGCGTAGTGGTCGACGTAGACCCCGGTGTTGCCTTCGAGCGTGCGGATGAGGCACCCGGCTCCCCCGGTGGCGAAGTTCCGGTTCCACTGGCGGGTTTGCCACTCGTTCTGGGGCGCCGTGGGCGAGCAGTCCGGCGGCGCCGGGGTCATCGAGTCCCGCGGGATGGAGACGACCGTCGCCCAGGTGCGGTCCGCGGAGAGGTGGACCAGGAGGTTGGTGTCCGAGTGGTTGCCGGGGTCCTTCAGGACCTTGCCGTAGCTGTCGTTGCCCGCGCCGTCGCGGGTGTCCGACCCGATGAGGAGCAGGTTGACGGCTTCCGTGGGGCCGGCGGCGGGCCGGTCCGTGCCCATCGCCGCCGACACGTCGATCTTGGTGATGTTGCCGTTCGAGGTGCCACAGGGCCCATCCGGAGAGGCTGCCGGCCAGGACGAGGAGGCACGTCAGCGTCATGACCGCTCGTCGTCGCCACCGTGGCCGCGGGCGACGTTGGCTCTCGCGCGGCGACTCCGGCCCCACGTCCCCGGGCGCTCCGCCGGTGCCCAGGTCGTCGAGCCCGACGCGATGCTGCCCGGTCACACTCGCTCCTCCAGTCCTTGCGCCGCGGTGATGACCGGGCCTCGCTCCGGCGACGAGTGTAGCGTCGCGGACCGGGACCGCTCGCACGCCTCCGCCGGTGCGGCGAAGGCAACCGCCGCGATGACGCCGACTGTCTCCCGCCCGTCGCCGTTGCCGGTCGGCGGCGTCACCCGCCCGTCGGCTTGCCGTCGGTGCCCTCCGGCGGTACCTCGAGGGGAGTGCCCTCGCGGAGCATCGTGAACAGGGCCTCCAGCCCGCTCGTCGTCCCACAGGACGGAGCTGCCGGCCGACGTCGAGGCGTTCGTGGACGCAATCGGCACGACGAGACTGAGCGCGTCGTCCGACGACACCTTGCGCATCGTCGACAGGATCCGGGCGGCGTCGACGACAGAGGTGTCCTCGCCGACGAACACCCCTTCGGCCGCGGAGTGTGTGAACTGCCACCACCGGGTGGGAATGAGCACGGTGGAGGGGGTGGCCGCCTCGCGCATCACCGCACCGAGGAACTGTCGCTGCCGCTCGGCCCGGCCCAGGTCCCCGCGAGGGTCCGAGTACCGAGCACGCACGTACCCGAGGGCGTTGGCCCCGTCCAGGGTCTGGCACCCTGCCGGGAGGTCGATGTGGGCCTTCTCGTCGGCCAGGGCCTCGGGCAGGCACATCTCCACTCCGCCGAGGCTGTCGACGACTGAGGCGAACCCCCCGAAGCCGATCTCGACGTACCCGTCGATCCGCAGCCCGGTCGCGTCCTCCAGCGTCTCCACGAGAAGCGCCGGGCCGCCGATGGCGAAGGCCGCGTTGACCTTGTTCCGGCCCTCACCGGGGATCTCCAGATAGCTGTCGCGGGGAATCGAGATGAGGGCGGGTTTGCCACCCCCGGAAGGGACGTGGACGAGGATGATCGAGTCGGTGCGACGTCCCTCCGAGCTGCCCGTGCCGAGCCGCGAGCGGTCCTCCGCGCTGAGGCCCTCCCGGCTGTCCGAGCCCACGAGCAGGTAGGTGCTGCCCGAGCTCGCCGCAGGACGGTCCCCCGGGGGTTCGGTGTCCACCCGCGACACCGCCGCCCAGGCGTGGAGGGGGGTGATGACGACGAAGGCCAGCCAGGCGCCGAGCAGGAGCAGGGTCATCCGCAGCCACGGACGCCGACCACCCTGCCTCGTCCTCGGGGTGCGCGGCGCCGCCGGAGGTCCGGGCTGCGACGCGCGGGGGACCGGCCGGCCGAGCTCGTCGTAGGCGGCGGGGTCCGCAGGAGCCGGGGACGGGCCGGATGCCGGCGCAGCGGCCGGGCGTGCCGGTGCAGCGGCCGGGCCTGCTGCTGCCGGCCGCGCTGACGCGGCCCGGGTGGCGGGCGGAGGTACGGATGCCGACGGGCCGCCATCCGCCCGTGAGGCACGACCGCGGGGGAGGGCGCGCGGCCCACGCCGGCCCCGAACCCTCGTGTCGACGACGTAGACGTCGTCATCCTCCCCGCGACCGGAAGTGATGGGGATGGGGCGCGCGCGCGAGTCGTCGGAGGCCGGCATCCGCCCATTGTCCCCTGCTCGTCGCGACAGGTGACCAGCGCGCCGCGACACACCGCTCCTGATCGCCTCAACGCCCGGCGTGCCGGGCTGGTCGATACTGGTCGATCATGGAGCGAGCGTCGAGGTCTGCCGTGCTCGACCGGCGTGGCGTCGAGCCCCAGATCTCGGCCGACACCCGCGACCGGGCGCGGGCGCGGCTGCAACGACGCCGGGCCATCACCCTCGTCGCCATGACCCTCGTCGTCCCCGGGTCCGCCCAGCTCGTCGCCGGCGACCGCCGGCTGGGCCGGTTCGCGCTGCGCGTCGTCGTCACCGCCGTCGGAATCGCGGTCCTCGTCGGTCTGTTGGCGCTGGTCTCGCGGTCCGCGGCCATCACCGTGGTGTCGCACCGGTGGGTGCTGGCCGTGCTCGAGTGGGCCCTCTACGGGTTCGCCGTCCTCTGGGCGATCCTCATCGTCGATGCCTGGCGGCTGGGCCGGCCGCAGGAGGCGCCACTGCGGACGCGGCGCTGGCTGGCGGTCATGACCGCGGCCGCTCTCCTGGCACCCGCGGCCACGGCCTATGCGGGGCGCAGCGTCGGTGCGGTGCGCGACGCCGTGTCGACGGTCTTCGCCTCCGGGAAGGCTCTCGACGCCGCCGGCGGGCGGTACAACATCCTCCTGCTCGGCGGAGACTCCGGGGCAAACCGCGTCGGCACGCGACCCGACAGCATCCAGCTGGCCAGCGTGGACGCCGACACCGGCCGCGCCGTGCTCTTCGGCTTCTCCCGGGAGACCGAGCACATCCGTTTCCGCGAGGGCTCGGTCATGTCGGGGCTCATGCCGGAGGGGTGGACCTGCGGTGACGAGTGCCTGCTCAACGGTCTGTACACCTGGGCACACGAGAACGCGAAGCGGTTCCCCGCGGGCACCGCGGACCCCGGAGTGCTCGCGACGAGAGAAGCCGTCGAGGCCCTGTCCGGGCTGGACGTGCAGTACTACGTCCTCGTCGACCTCAAGGGCTTTGAGGGGCTCATCGACGCGGTGGGTGGCCTCGACATCACCGTGCAGCGCCGGACGCCGATCGGGGGAGGGGCGTCCAAGGTCTCGGGATACATCGAGCCGGGCGCGCAGCGCCTCGACGGGTACCACGCCCTCTGGTACGCCCGGAGCCGGAAGGCGTCGACCAACTACGAGCGGATGGCGCGTCAGCGGTGCGTCGTCACCGCGCTCGTCAACCAGCTCGACCCGAAGACCGTGCTGCTCAACTTCGCCGACATCGTCGCCGCGACGGAAGGGGTGATCCGGACGGACATCCCCCAGTCGGCTCTGGCACGCCTCGCCGACCTCGCGGTGCGCACCAAGCAGCAGCCCATCACCTCGGTCAACTTCGTCCCTCCGCTCATCCAGCCGTGGGACTACGACCCAGAGAAGGTCCGGGCCACCGTGGCAAGCGCCATCGCGGCATCCGAGGACGGCGCGGACGAGGCGGACGGCTCGGGGACGACCGCCGCGTCGGCACCCGCGGCCACGGCGTCGCCGCCCGTCGCGAGGCCCACACCGACGCCGAGCACCCCTGCAGTGATGGAGCGCCCGGGAAGCGACCCCGACGCGAACACGGGTGACCTCGCCCAGGTCTGCGCCGCCGGTTGACCGGATGCCGTGCACCGGCCGGAGGCCTGGCCCGGCGCGCCACTCCATCTGGCTGGTGGATGATGAGTCGCCATGACCGACGTGAGCCACCAGGAGTCCTCGCCGACGCGCCGGCCGACGGTCTCCGTCATCATGCCGGTCCTCGACGAGGAGCGGCACCTGGCCGCAGCGGTTCGCCAGGTGCTCGACCAGGACTGGCCCGGTGCCCTGGACGTCGTGCTCGCGCTCGGGCCGTCCCGTGACCGCACTGACGCGGTGGCGACCGAGCTGGCAGCGTCGGACGGCCGGGTGACGCTCGTGCGCAACCCGTCCGGCCGCACCCCCGACGGTCTCAACGCCGCGATCGCGGCCTCCTCGGGCGACGTCGTCGTGCGGGTCGACGGTCACTCGGAGATCCCCATGGACTACGTGTCGCGAGCCGTCGCGGAGCTCGAGGCGACGGGGGCCGACAACGTCGGCGGGACGATGGACGCCCGAGGCGTGACGGCCTTCGAGCGGGCGGTCGCCGCCGCCATGCGCAGCCCGCTCGGCGTCGGGGCCTCGCGCTTCCACACGGGAGGAGCCGCTGCCGCGGTCGACACCGTCTACCTGGGGGCCTTCCGTCGCTCCGCCCTGGAGCGGGTGGGTGGCTACGACCCCCGGTTCACGCGCGCCCAGGACTGGGAGCTCAACCACCGGATCCGATCGAGCGGAGGGACGGTGTGGTTCACGCCCGACCTGCGAGTGACCTACCGGCCCCGTGCGACGATCCCCAGCCTGGCCCGGCAGTACTTCCAGTACGGCCAGTGGCGACGGGTGGTGGTCGGTGCGCACCGGGGCACGGTGAGCGCCCGCTACCTCGCCGCCCCCGCCATGGTCGTGGGCACGACCGCCGCGACGGTCCTGGGACTGGCCTGGCGGCCGGCCTTCGCCGTGCCTGTCGCGTATGCCGCGGCCGTCGCCGTCGGTGGGGTCCTCATCACCCGCGGGGAGCCGCTCGCCACCCGCCTGCTCGCCGGGCCGGTGCTCGCCACGATGCACTGGTCGTGGGGTGCCGGCTTCCTCAGCCGCCGCGTGAAGCTGCCGACGACGGGCCGGTAGCCTTGCTCGCGCCTGACCGGCCCCCCCACCTCGAGGACCTTTGTGCAGACCATCTCCCGGATCGCCCGCATCTACGGACACCGGCGGATCCTGTCGACCCTCGTGCGGCGCGATCTCAAGGTCCGGTACGGGCGCAGCGTCCTGGGCTACGTCTGGACGCTCATCGACCCGCTGGCCATGGCGGGCGTCTACTACCTCGTGTTCGGGCTGGTGTTCCAGCGGGCCGAGGTCGAGTCGCTGCCGTTCATGGTCTTCCTGCTCGCTGGCCTGCTCCCGTGGAACTGGTTCAACCTCTCCATCACCGAGACCGCCCGGGCGCTCTACAGCGAGCGGCTCCTGGTCCGGTCGACGAATATCCCGCGCGAGATCTGGGTCATCCGGGTGGTGCTGGCCAAGGGCGTCGAGTTCCTCCTGTCCCTCCCGATCCTCGCCGGCTTCGTCGCGTACTACATGGCGACCGGAGAAGTCACCCTCAACTGGCGGCTCGTCCTGATTCTCCCCGCGCTGGTCATCCAGTTCGTCCTGCTCATCGGCATGGGTCTTGTCATGGCGCCCGTGACGGCGCTCGTCGACGACTTCGTACGCGTGGTGCGCATCCTGCTGCGTGTGCTCTTCTATCTGACGCCGGTGCTCTATTCCCCGGCCGCCCTCGACGCCTACGAGTGGGCCATCGGGCTCATCAAGTTCAACCCGCTCACCGGGATCATCGAGATGTACCGGGCCGGGCTCGCCGACGCCCCCCTCGACTGGGCCGCAATCGGGATCTCCGCAGGGTTCGCGCTCATGTGGTTGGCCGTCGGTGGCTGGGTCTTCAGGCGCCTCGAGCGTCCAGTGATCAAGGAGATCTGATGGCCGATCCCGTCATCGCCGTCGACAGGCTCGGCATCGAGTTCTACCGGGGTCGACGCCGACACCTGTCGCTGCGCGAGATGCTGTTCCGCCGCACCACGACTCATGACAAGTCGACGTTCTGGGCGCTGCGCGACGTCTCTTTCGCCGTCGGCCCGGGTGAGGCAGTCGGCCTCGTCGGGAGCAACGGCTCGGGCAAGAGCACGCTGCTCAAGATGATCGCCGGCACGCTGCTCCCCGACGCCGGCTCCGTGACGGTGACCAAGGGTGTTGCCCCGATGATCGAGCTGACCGGTGGCTTCGTCGGCGAGCTGTCCGCCAGGGACAATGTCTACCTGCAGGCGGGCATCCACGGGCTGAGCAAGGACGAGGTCAACGACCGGTTCGACTCGATCGTGGAGTTCGCCGGTCCGCAGGTCAAAGCCGCCATCGATGCGCCGTTTCGGCACTTCTCCTCCGGGATGCAGGTCCGCCTCGGCTTCTCGGTCATCACGAGCCTCGATGAGCCGATCATCCTCGTCGACGAGGTGCTCGCCGTCGGCGACCGCGACTTCCGCCAGAAGTGCTACGCGCGGATGGAGGAACTCCTCGAACAGGGCCGGACCCTGTTCCTCGTCTCCCACAGTGAAGATGACCTGCGCCGGTTCTGCACACGAGGGCTCTACCTCAAGGATGGGCGACTGGTCGGCGACGGCACGGTCGAGGAGGTCCTCACCACCTACCGGTCGAGTCGCTGAGGCGTCACGCGGAGCGCCGTCCCGCGCGCTCAGGCGTCGAGGGCGGCGCTGCGCTCGACGGCGTGCCGCAGCGCGGAGTCCAGCTGGCCACGGTCGGATGCCGCGAGCAGCCCCACGGTGGCCCACGGAGGAAGCGCGCCGTGACCGAGGTCGACCGCGAGGACGACACCGAGATCGTGCAGGGCGGTGAGCGCCGGTGCCTCGTCCGCCGCCTCGCCCCGCACCTCGAGCCACTGGAGGCCGCCCAGCCGGGTGGCTCGCCGCAGGTCGTCGGAGGTCGTCGCCACGGCTCCCAGCCGGGCGGCGACGCCGGCGGCGCGGTACGACTGGGCGATCCGCCACGCGTCGTCGTCCCCGAGGGGCTCCAGCACGAGCGTGTCGACGCTGCGCCGGCCCATCCGGGCCAAGTCTCGCTCGATGGCCGTGGCGAATGTGGTGGCTGCCGGTCGCACCGCCCCTGAGCCCATGCCCACGCGCAGGACGACCCCGAGGCGCTGGGTCAGCGCCGGCTCCACGGTGGCGCGCAGGATCTCCGCCGTGTCGTCGTCGTCGCCGCCCACCTCGACGTGGGTCACCCCGCGGTCGAGAGCCTCCGCCACGAGCGCCCGCACGGCCTCGGCGTGCTCGGCCGGGGGACGACCCCGGTCGTCGCCCAAGCGGCGGGCCGACACCACGAGCGAGGAGTACGGTCCGGTCGCGGCTGCCGGGACCCGCGGGCCGAGCGCGTCGACCCGGTCCACAAGGCGTGCCATCAGCTCCTGCCAGCGGATGCCGACCGGGTCGCCCACGCCGTCGAAGACGGTCGAGACCCGCACCATGTCGTGCAGGGTGTCGACCGTGGCCCGGTAGGCGCGGACGTCCGCCGGTGCCCCCTTGGGGACCAGGAGCAGCTCTCCGAGCGCGCGCCGCAGCCACGGCGTGACGTGCTCGCGGTCGTAGGGGTCGCTCGTGCTCTCCGAGGCCCGACGCAGGGCGTCGGCGGTGAAGACCTCGGCTCCGAGGCCCTCGGGAGTGCGGTCGATGTCGACCCGACCATAGGTGTGTCCGGATGCCGCCGTGGCGTCGAGGAGCTCGTCGACGAGGCCTGAGTCGGCGAACGGGTTGTCACCCGTGAGACGGACGACGCGGTCGTGCGGCTCGAGGTCCTCGGTGGCGAGGACGAACCGGCCGAGGACGTCGTCGAGGGAGCCCCGCACGACGTCCAGGCCCACCGCGGCGCAGTGCTGGGCGATCCGGTCGTCGTACGCCTCGGTGCTTGTCGCGACGACGACCTCGTGTCCCGTGCGGGAGGCGCGGCGCGCCACGAGCTCGACGAGCGGCAACCCACCGATCGTCATCAAGGCCTTGCCGGGCAGGCGCGAGGAGCTGAGCCGCGACTGGATGACGACACGGGTGCGGGACATCAGGAGTCCTCGGTGAGCAGGGCTGCCCCCGGCGGAGGGCTCTGGGCGGAACCGGGCTCCCGGGTCCACGGGAGGAGTTCGTCAACCACCCTGGCGCGGCCACGACCGTCGAGCAGACCGCGGCCGGCCGCCGCGAGGGTCGCCCGCAGCCCGGGATCCGCGGCCAGGTCGGCGAGCGCACTCCGGGCGCGCGCGCGGACGTCCGGCACCTGCCGCAGGGAGTCCAACGAGCCCAGCCCGACGCACAGCTCTCGGTCGAGGAGCGCCCGGTAACCGGGTTGCTGGTTGTCGGCGACCTGGACGCAGGCGAACGGAACGCCGTGGAGCATGAGCTCCCAGACACTGCTGCCGGAGGCAGTGACGACGACGTCGGCCCCGCGAGCCATGGACAGCAGGTCGGGTCGGGGAGTGAGGACCTCGACGGACTGCCGGTGCCCCCGCCGCAGTGCCAGCACCCGCGCGCCGGCGGCCGGCTCAGGGCTGACCACCCGGAGGTCGAGCGGGTCGACCGCGTCGACGGCTAGGCGTGCCAGCACCTCCGCAGCACCGAACGGGTCCGAGCCGCCGAAGAACATCAGGATCCGGGTGCCCTCGCGGGTCGGGTTCCACCGAGCCCTGGTCGCGTGGAGCACCTCGTCCCGGAAGAGCGTGTAGCGGATGCCGGCAAGCAGTGCTCCCTCGTGCGGAAGCCGTTCGCGCTCGGCACCCAGGTTGTGGTCGAGGGCCACGTCGCAGGCCTGCTCCGCGCCGAAGCTGCCGTCGCGCAGCGACAGGACGCGCACTCCGCCCGCCAGCAGGGTCGCACCGAGGTCACGGGGAAGGTCGTACCCGTCGAGCACCACGGCACCCACGCCGCGGGCGCGGCACCACTCGAGGTACGACGCGGCATCCGGCGCCGCCTGCACCACGGGCATCGCCCGAGAGGCCACGAGGTCCCTGACCCACGGGATCTCGAGGCGCCCGGTCAGGACCGCGTCGACGCCTCGGAGGCGCAGCTCGTCGACGAGCCCGAGGATGCGCACGACGTGGCCGGCGCCGACGTCGGGGACGGCATCGGCTCGCACCGCCACCCGTTCCGACATGCCCTCAGTATGTCGTCCCACGGCTTCGCCGGGATCGGAGGGTCGGGCGCGAGCCTGTACACTCGCCGAGGTTCCGCCGCCGTCTTGGAGGCGATCTCCATGAAGCGAGGAGTTGTATCAGTGGGCCTTCTCGAAGGGTCGTCCGTTCTCGTCACTGGTGGTACCGGCTCATTCGGAAAGGCCTTCATCCGAACGGTACTCGACGACCACGACCCCAAGCGCGTGGTCATCTACAGCCGCGACGAGCTCAAGCAGTGGGAGGTCCGCCAGCTCTTCGGCGACGACCCCCGCCTGCGGTGGTTCATCGGTGACATCCGCGACCTGCCCCGCCTCAACCGGGCCATGCACGGCGTCGACTACGTCGTCCACGCTGCGGCCCTCAAGCAAGTGGACACAGGTGAGTACAACCCCTACGAGTTCGTCAAGACCAACGTCCTCGGCAGCCAGAACGTCATCGAGGCCGCGATCGACAACGGGGTCAAGCGCGTCGTGGCGCTGTCCACCGACAAGGCGAGCAGCCCGATCAACCTGTACGGCGCGACCAAGCTCACCGCCGACAAGCTCTTCGTGCTCGGCAACCATTACGCCGCCGCCTACCCCACCCGCTTCGCCGTCGTGCGGTACGGCAACGTCACGGGGTCTCGCGGGTCGATCATCCCGAAGTTCCGCGCGCTGCACGCGGCGGGTGAGTCGCTTCCGATCACCGACCTGCGGTGCACGCGCTTCCTCATCACCCTGCCCGATGCCGTGCAGATGGTGCTGGACACCTTCGACCTGATGCAAGGAGGTGAGCTGGTCGTGCCTCACATCCCAAGCCACCTCGTCACCGACCTGGCCCAGGCCATCGCCCCTGGCGCCAGGATGCACGACATCGGCCTGCGTCCCGGGGAGAAGCTTCACGAGGAGATGATCAGCCCCGACGAGGGTCGCCGCGCGATCACCGTGATGGACGGCAGGTACTACATCATCGAGCCTGAGGTAGAGACCTGGGGCTACGTGAAGCGCAGCGACGGCGAGGCTGTCGCTGATGGGTTCCGCTGCGCCTCCGACGTCAACGACCTCTGGTACAGCGCCGATGACATCCGCGAGATCCTGGACACGGGCGTCTGATGATCCCGTACGGCCGCCAGTCGGTCGACGCGTCCGACGTCGAGGCCGTCGCGCGAGTGCTCAATGGGGAGTGGCTGACCACCGGTCCCACCGTCACCGAGTTCGAGGAGGCGGTCGCCCGCCAGGGTGGCGTGGCGCACGCGGTCAGCTGCACCTCTGGGACCGCCGCCCTGCACATCGCGTACGCGGCCGCCGGCGTCGGGCCCGGTGACGAGGTGGTCACGACGCCGATGACGTTCGTCGCGACGGCGTCGTGCGCCCTGGCCCTCGGCGCGACGATCCGCTTCGCCGACATCGAGGACGACACGGCCAACCTCGACCCCGCCGCAGCCGCGGCGGAGATGACCGAGCGGACGAAGGTCGTGGCCGCCGTCGACTACGCCGGTCACCCCGTCGATGCCGACGCCTTCCGAGAAGTCACCTCTGGCGAGGGCGTCGTGTTCCTCGAGGACGCCGCCCACTCGATCGGGTCGACCTATCGTGGGCGCCCGGTGGGCTCCCTGGCGGATCTGACGACCTTCTCGTTCTTCCCGACGAAGAACATGACGACGGCGGAGGGTGGCGCAGTGCTGTCTCCCGACCACGAGCTCGCCCGCCGCGCCCACCAGTTCCACTTCATCGGCCTCGAGCGCGACCGCGCGCGAATGCGTTACCCGGACGAGGGCCCGTGGCATCAGGAGGTGCACGAGTGGGGGCTGAACTATCGACTCCCCGACGTGCTGGCCGCGTTCGGCCTGAGCCAGCTGCGCCGGCTCGAGGCGTTCAAGCACCGTCGCGCCGAGGTGTTCGAGCGGTACCGGTCGGCCTTGGCCGACGTGGAGGGGCTGCGGCTGCCCGTCGTGCGCGACGACGTCGACCCGATCTGGCACCTCTACCCCGTGCGGGTCGATGCGAGCCGTCGCCGTGACGTCTTCGATCGGCTCCGTGCGCACGGCGTCGGGGTACAGGTGAACTACATGCCGGTCTACTGGCACCCGCTGTTCGAGGACCTGGGCTACCGGCGCGGGATGTGTCCGAAGGCCGAGGCGTTCTACCGTGAGGAGATCTCGCTGCCGATGCACGCGTCACTCTCGGATGCCGACATCGACCGTGTCATCGAGGCGGTCCGAGACGTGGTGGGTCACTAGCGATGCACCACGCCAACCACTTCTACGGCCATGCACACATCATGGGCCGCTACGTCGGCGCCGACTACGCACCGCGCATCTGGGGCTACCTCCAGCACGGCTGGAACATGCACGACGGCTTCGCGGTCGGCACCGTTTTCGCCCCGGGCTACCCGAAGTTCGTCTGGTCCCACGCCTGCGCCCGCCGTGGCTGGGCCGCCGGCATGCGCGACTTCATGGTGGTGGGTTCGCCCTGGCTCTACCTCCTCCGGCTGGAGAAGCAGGAGGAGTGGCTCGCGGCCGAGCCCGCTCGAAGCGGGACGATCGTCTACCCGTTCCACGGCTGGGAGGGCCAGCAGGTCCTCGGCTCGCACGCGCGGTACCTCGACCAGATCCGCGCGACGGAAGGCGACGTGCCCATCACTGTCTGCCTGCATTGGAACGAGTTCGACAACGACAAGGTGCGCGAGGAGTACGAGTCCGCCGGGGTGCGGGTGATCACCCACGGTCAGCGGGGATATCTGTGGAAAGGCACGGAGCAGGCGTTCCTCTACCGGCAACTGGACGAGATGCGTCACCACCGGCGAGTGGTCAGCAACCGGTTGAGCAGCGCCATCCTGTATGCGGCGTCGGCGGGGCTCGAGGTCGGTGTCTACGGTGATCCGATGCACCTCGAGCTCGACCACGCCATCCTCGGCGGAGTCAGCAAGCCGCAGCGCATGTGGCCCGAGATGCACCAGGCGGCAGTCCCGGTCGACTACGCTCGGCAGGTCGCCCTCGAGGAGCTCGGGAGCGATGACCTGCTCCGTCCAGAGGAGGTCATCGACGCCTTCGGGTGGACCCCCGAGCTCGGTCCCTACCCCGCCCCGCCCCCGCCGGCCCCGTCGCTCGAGTTCGACCTCGCCAGGCTGCGACGGCTCAGCCGTCGGGCGGCCCGCGACTCGCACCGCGGGCCGGCGGACGCCGAGCTGGCCACCTCCGCACCCGACCTCCTCGACGACCTCCTGTCCGACGTCGAGGTGGTCCAGACGACGGAGGACGAGCCGGCGCAGGACGAGGGCGGGGGCGACGACACCGCCGCCGACGAGGCTCCAGCGGGACGCGACGACACGGTGTCCGCTCCGAGCGCCGCCCCGGCTCCCGCCGGCCCCTGACCGGGGCCGGCGCGCACCGGGTCAGCCGCGGGGAGGGTCGAGCCGGTAGAGGTGGACGCCGTCGTCGACGAGCACCGGGGTCGCCAGCCGGCGCAGGGCCGGTGACACGGGCCTGGACCGCTCGTCCGCGAGGATCCAGCGGGTGCCTCGCGTGACGTAGGCCTCGAGCCCGGCCCGCGTGGGTGCGGTGACGAGCGCCTGCTCCGCGGCCAGGCGAATGGGGTCGCAGAAGGGCTGGAGGAAGTAGGGGATGGTGCTCGAGGCCTGCTCGATATCCGGCAGGCAGTACCCGAAGCCGGAGACGTCGGTGCGCAGGCCGCCCAGTGCCGAGACCGAGAAGTCCCGGTTGTGCTCGCCTTCGACCCGCGTCGTGCCGTTGATCACCCGGTTCGTCGCGATGACGTCACGGGGGTCGGCGTTCTCGCGCAGGTACGCGCCAGCCGCGAACAGGGCCGGTGTGACCGTTGGGCGCTCCAGCGCAGGCGGGGGGCAGGACCAGCCACCCGAGGATCGGGCTGAGGGGGGAGCCGACGAGCGAGCCCGACGAGCGCCCACCCGGCTGCGAGCACCCCGACGGCGACGAAGCATGCGAAGCAGCGACGACGTGTCGCGACTGTTGCTGTGGTTCGGCATCCAGACGACCCACAGCGCCGGCTCGAGCAGGCGCGATTGGAGCAACCCCAACCGATCGGTCCCCATGGGTCATCGTGACACGGCACGCATTGCTCCTCGGTGACCGGCCCGTGGTGACCGTGTCAGGTCACGAGGTCCCACGACATGCGGGTGCCCCTGGCCGTGTCCCGGGCGAACCGGCGTCCGTCGAGGGCGCCGAAGTCGTCGGGTGCCAGGCCGCCGGCGGGGCGGACCGACCGCACGTTCTCGGCCGAGACGACGTCCCCGGCCCGGACGTCCTGCGTGACCCACAGCGATCGGCGGAAGCGCAGTCCCTCGCGCTCGACCTCCCGCGCCCCGATGCGCGGCACGCCCAGGGCCTGCCACGCGGTGCGTGACTCACGCACGAGCGCCGCGAGCTCGGCCGGCTCGAGGGAGAACGCGCTGTCGACACCCCCCTCGTCACGGGACATCGTCACGTGCTTCTCGATGACGCACGCGCCGAAGGCGACCGATGCCACCGCCGCGCCGATGCCCATCGTGTGGTCGGAGAGCCCGACCGGTACCTCGAACGCCGACTGGAGTACGGGCAGTCCGCGCAGGTTGGACGCGCTCGGGTCGGCGGGGTAGCTCACCGTGGCGCTCAGCAGGACGATCTGGTCGTTGCCGACCGAACGGGCCGCGTCGACCGCGGCCGCGACCTCACCGAGGCTGGCCATCCCCGTCGAGATGACCATCGGTCGCCCGACGGCGGCCGCCGTGCGGACGAGCGGGAGGTCGACGATCTCGGACGAGGCGATCTTGTAGGCCGGGACGTCGAGGTCGGCGAGGAAGCTGACCGCCGTCGGGTCGAAGGGGCTCGAGAAGGCGAGGATGCCGCGCTCGCGCGCCAGCTCGAACACCGGCTCGTGCCACTCCCAGGGCGTGTGCGCCTCGTCGTAGAGGTCGTACAGGCGCCGTGACCCCCACAGCGGGTGGTCGGCGGAGAGCCGGAAGTCCGGGGTGTCGACGTCGAGGGTGATCGTGTCGGCGGTGTACGTCTGCAGCTTCACGGCGTGGGCGCCGGCGTCGGCGGCCATCCGCACGATCTCCAGCGCCTTGTCGAGGGAGCCGTCATGGTTGCCCGACATCTCGGCGACGACGAACGGGGGATGGTCCGGCCCGACCTCGGTGCCGCCGATGATGAGCGAGGGACGGGTCGGCTGCGGACTCATCGAGGCCTCCGGGCTCGCACGTGGATGACGGTGGCGGGCTCGCCGTCGATGTCCCGGGTGTGGGACTCGAGCTCCTCGAAGCCGTTGCGGCGGTTGAACCGGCGAACGGCCTCGTTCGCCTCGAGCACCTCGCCGTGCAGCTCGTCGACGGGCAGGGTGGCGAACGCGAGCCGCGTGGCCTCGCGCTGGATGGTCATCCAGGCGGGCAGCAGCGCGTGGCGCACGGTGAGGCCCTCGTTGTCGAGGTAGTAGCCCCACCACGCGGTGCGGGCGCCGGGGTCGATGTCGAAGAACGTCACGACCCCGCTCGGGATGCCGGCGTGCTCGTAGATGTGGACCTGCCGGGCCGGGTCGTCGGACACGGCCGCCCACCACCGCGCGTGCTCGTCCGGGGCGATGACGTGCCGGGTGAGGGAGACCGCCCGCACCTCGGGATGGTTGCGCCATCGGAGCACGTCGTCGCTGTCGGCATCGGTCGCCGGTCGCAGCATGGGGGCCCTTCGCGCGGGTCAGGGGAGGCGGGTATGAGGACGATAGAGTAGTCGATGGCCCACTCCCCCCTGCAGAACAGGCACTCCACGCATGTCCGCACTCAGCCGTGACGAAGTCCGCGCCCTCATGGCCGACGTCCTCGCCGCCCAAGGCAAGTCGGCACCGGAGGGTGACGACGTCGACCTGGAGAGCATCGGCTTCCGCTCGCTCGACTTCTCCGAGCTCGCCCTGCGGGTCGAGGACGAGGTCGGCACCGAGCTGAACTTCGACGCCCCCGAGCTGCGCTCCATCCGCACGGTCGGGGACGTCCTGGACTTCCTCGACCAGTTGCAGGCCGCGTGAGCGGCGCCCCCCTCGCCGGCGATGGCAACCGGGTGGTGGCCCGTGGCGTCGACACGACGTGGGGCGGCCTCGAGCCGCTCGACCTCCCGCCGGTGCTCTGCTGCTTCGTCGACGACAACCTCACGGCCGCAGCGGTCGTCCGCTCCGCCACGGCATCCGGTGCAGAGCTTCTGCTGGCCGGCGCCGGACGCAGCACGCCGGAGCTCGTCGACGAGGTGCGGGCAGCGGGGTTCGCCGTGCGCGAGCCCTCGGGCGAGGTGCTCGCCCCGACGGCCCCGAGGGAGGCGACCCCGGGGCGCATCTGGCTCCTCACGAGCGGCAGCACGGGGCGGCCGAAGCGAGTGCCCCACACGCTGGCCTCCCTGACGACGGTCACCGGGCCGCAACCGGAGCGAACGTGGCTGTGCCCGTATGCCATCGGTGCCTATGCGTGGTGGCAGGTGGTCACCCTCGCGGTGAGCCAGCCCGGCCAGGACGTCGTGTTCGTCGAGGCCTCCGAGCTCGGCTCCTGGCCGCGCCTCGCGCTCGACGCCGGGGTGACGGCGGCCTCGGGCACCCCGACGTTCTGGCGGCAGGCCCTCTACACCGACCCGGAGTCGCTGGCCCGGCTGCCGCTGAAGCAGGTCACCCTCGGCGGCGAGCCCGTCGACCAGGCCGTGCTGACCCGGCTCGCCGAGCTGTACCCGGCTGCGCGCGTGTCGTGGATCTACGCGTCGTCCGAGGCGGGGGCGAGCATCGCCGTGCACGACGGCCGCGCGGGGTTCCCCGTCGAGTGGCTCGACCGCGAGAGCACCGGCCGTGCCACCCTGCGCGTCGACGGGGACGAGCTCGTCATCGCCTCGCCGTTCCGCGGCGAGGGCATCGACGCCGAGCTGCGCACGGGCGACCGCGTCGAGGTCGCCGACGGCCGCGTCGTCGTCGTCGGTCGCCTCGCGAGCGACGAGATCAACGTCGGAGGCGCGAAGGCGTCGGCCGGCGAGGTCCGGGACGTCCTCCAGTCGCACCCCGACGTGCTGTGGGCGTCGGTGCGGGGAAGGCGGGCCCCGATCGTGGGCAGCATCGTCACCGCCGACCTCGTGCTGTCCGGTCCGGTCACCGACGCCGAGCTCACCGCCTGGTGCGCGGAGCGCCTGCCCGACCACGCGGTGCCGCGCCGGCTGCGGTTCCTCGACGAGATCCCCATCAAGGAGACCCTGAAGAGCGATGTCTGACCCCTCCGGCCCCATCGGCCCGTCCACCGTCGTCGTCGTCTCGGGCGGCTCACGCGGGCTCGGCCTCGCTATCGTCGATGACATCCTCGCCCAGGGCGCGAAGGTCGCCGCCTTCGCCCGCAGCGTGACCCCCGAGCTCACTGAGCGGGCGCAGGCCAACCCTGACGCGGTGCACGTCGGCGCCGTCGACACCACCGACCAGGCGGCGGTGACCGCGTTCCTGCGGGCGGCCGAGGCCTCGCTCGGGCCCATCGACGGGCTCGTCAACAACGCCGCCATCGGCCAGGACAGCCTGCACGTGCACACCTCGCCCGAGCGGATCGCCTCGATCATCGAGACCAACCTCACCGCACCCCTCCTGCTCACCCGCGCGGTGCTGCGCCGCATCATGGCCAAGGGCAACCGCGGCCGCATCGTCATGGTCACGTCCGTGTGCGCGCAGCGCGGCTACTCCGGCCTCGTGGCGTACTCCGCGACCAAGGGCGGGCTGGACTCGGCGATGCGCACGCTGGCCCGCGAGATGCACGGCCGAGCGCTCGTCAACTCCGTCGCACCGGGGTTCTTCGCCTCCGAGATGTCCTCGGTGCTCGGGCAGACGCAGCTCGACACGATCACCCGGCGCACGCCGTCGGGACGGCTCGTCGAGCCGACGAACATCGTCCCCGTCGTGCACGGCCTGCTCTTCGACGACACCAACCTCAACGGGCAGGTCATCACCGTCGACGGTGGCGGCAGCATCTGAGGCCGCGGGTCTGCTGCTCGCGGCGCCCCGGCCTCCCACCCTCGTCGTGCTCGCGGGGCGGGGCGGTCATCGCTGCGGCCTGGGCACCCACAGCACGGCTGGCGACGGTCGTGTCGTGTGCTGGTCCCCGTCGACGTCCCTGCGGATGGCGGTCGACGCCGAGGCCGTGGGGTCGCCCGTGCCACCGGCCCTGGCCCGGCGGTGGGGCAGCAGCGACCCCGACACGGTGTGGCCGTGGTGGTGTGCCACCGAGTGCCTGGCGAAGCTCACGGACACCCCGGTGCTGCTGCTCGCCCGGCAGGGCCCGGTGCGGGCGAGCCCGCTCGAGACGCCCGTCGGGCGGATGACGTGGTGCATCGACGTCGTCGACGACCTCGTGGTCGTGCGGGCGGTGCTCAGCCCGACGACTTCATGACGCGCTGGGCCAGCCGGCGCGCCTTGGACATCGCGTCGGGGGGCAGCACCTCGCGCGCCGTGGCCTTCGCCGACTCCACGGCCTTCTCGGTGGCCTTGCGCCGCGGGGCCCGCATCACCTGGACCGCCTTGTAGGTCAGCGTGGTCTCGTAGGCCTCGATGGCGCGCTCGAGCTCACGGATGTGCCGGTCGCGGTGCCGCAGCGTGCCCTCGAGCCAGCCGATCTGGCCCTCCTGCTCGCGCTGGGTGCGGGCGCGGCGCCGGTCGATGACGACGAGCTCGCGGAAGCCGACGTCGGTCGGCGACGGCAGGTTGCGGCCCCAGCGACCGGCCTCGAGGTCGGCCTCGATGAGCTCGCCGACGTCGCCCTGGTGACCGTCACGGATGGCCCGGGCCTCGCAGACGACGCGTGACACCATCCGGATGTCACCCGGCTGGACGACGACCCCGGCCATCGCGGCCAACGTCGTCGTCAGCTCGTCGGGGGCGAGGCTGCTGCGCCACGGGTGCGGGCTCGCTGTGGCGAGCATGCGCGTCGAGAACTCGCGCAGCCCGTGCACGAAGCACAGGGCCCCGGAGACGATGCCCACGCGGCGCCACGACCCGTCGACGATCGAGAGCGCGCCGTCCTCGGCGAGGGCGACGTTCGACGGGGTCGCGAAAAGGCGTCGCTCGGCCATCTGCGTGGTCCAGACGGAGTTGTCGGTCAGCCACGCGTGGTACGCGGTGACCAGCCGGCGCACCTCACGGTGCGAGCGGACCGCACAGGCCTGTCGCAGCGCGTCCTCGAGCACCATGCCGGTCGGCACGTCCAGCGGCGCGAGGTCGCGGGCCAGCTTGTCCTCGGTGACCTCGTCGTCGGTTCCGGCGAGCCACCGCACCCGGCTCTCGCCCCCGCGCGTCACGGTGATGAGGCGGCCCCAGCGCGGGTCCCGTGACCGCTCCTCGGCGACCACCACGGGCAGCTCGGGCAGCTCGGGCACCTCGTCCTGCTCACCGGCCGGCCCCTCGGATGCAGCCCGGACCGAGACGGTGAGCCACGCGGCGGCGAGCTGCCCCGTGAGGCCACCCTCGGTGACGCGGGCGGCGACGTCGCGGGGGTCGCGCAGGCAGGGTCGGTCGGAGAAGTGGTCGGTGATGGCCCGGGTGACCGACCAGCGGGCAGCCCTCGCCGCCGTGGACCCGTCGACACCGTCGACACCGTCGACACCGTCGACACCGTCGGTGTCGACGAGGACGGCGTAGCCGTGGGGGTCGGGGTAGGCGGCGAAGACTGCCCGCACGGTCAGGCTCGCGTCGGCCAGCACCTCGTCGACCTCGTGGCGGTAGAGGCTGCGGCCGCCGAACCCGGGGGCGCCGACGTGCCACGCCTCGTCGGCGTCGGGGTCGAGGGCCGGCCGGGTGGCGAACAGGTCGTGCACGCCGAGGTGGTTCTCGATGTCGGTGACGAGCAGCCCGCCCTCGGCGACGCGCTCCGCGAGCAGGCGCACGAGCGCGGCGTCGGTGAGGCCCTCGCTGTCCGGCCCGAGCAGGCGCTGCGGCCCGCCGAGCGCCACGACGAAGTCGTACGACCCGTCGGCGTCGAGGCCGTCGAGGCCGCCGCAGAAGACGCGGGCCCGGCCGTGCAGCCCCGTCGTGACCGTGGCGTCGCGGGCGTCCGGCATCCCGCGCACGAGGACGTCTACCGCCGTGTCCTTGGGCAGCACGTCGACCGCACCGACCGCTCGGTTGCCGGCGAGGAGAACCCGCTGCGGGTGGGAGGAACCCACGAGGCGGGCGACGAGCTCGTGGACGGCCCCGGCGGGAGGGTCGTCGTCGGACCAGGCGAGCATGTCGCCGCGGACGACGCGCGTCCCCGTCGCGGGCTCCCTGGTCTGACCCATCCGGGCCGGCGGCGTCGACACGTGAGTTCTCCTCGGGCTGGGCTCGCAGCGGGCCGGGAGGCCCCGGACGCTGGTCTAGAGTAGCCCCGTCCACCACGGTCGTCGTCCGTCCCGCGGGCGTGAGGAGCTCCCATGCCGTCGACCTCCAGCGTGGGTGCGGTGGTGCTGTCGATGGGGGACCGGAGCGAGGAGCTCGAGACCGCCCTGCGCTCGCTGCTTGCCCAGGAGGGTGTCGACCTCGACGTCGTCCTCGTCGGCAACGGCTGGCAGCCGCAGGGCCTGCCGGAGGGTGTGCGCGCGGTCCACCTCCCCGAGAACGTCGGCATCCCGCAGGGGCGCAACGTCGGGGCGCGCGAGGCCCGGGGCGAGGTGCTGTTCTTCTACGACGACGACGCGTGGCTGCCGACGACCGACGTCCTCGCCCGCCTCGTTCGGGAGTACGACGACCCGCGCGTCGCCGTCGCCCAGCCCCGTGGCGCCGACCCAAACGGCCGGCCGACGCCACGTCGCTGGGTCCCGCGGCTGCGCGCGGGCCGCGGACGCGGCGGTGACGTCGTCGTCTTCTGGGAGGGGGTGTGCAGCATCCGCCGAGCGGCCTTCGAGGCGGTCGGCGGCTGGCCCGGGCACTTCTGGTACGGCCACGAGGGAATCGACCTGGCCTTCCGGCTCGCCGACGCCGGATGGACCCTGCGCTACCGGCCCGACGTCGTCGTCCACCACCCCGCGACCGCGGCGTCCCGGCACGCCGTGTTCTACCGGATGAACGCGCGCAACAGGGTCTGGGTGGCCCGGCGCAACCTGCCCCACCCCCTCGACTACGTCTACGTCGGCTCGTGGGTCGCGATCACCGTGGCGCGGGTCAGGGACCGCTCGGCGCTCCGGGTGTGGTTCCGCGGCCTGGCCGAGGGGTACCGCACGGATGCCGGGCCGCGTCGCCCCATGTCGTGGCGCACCGCCGCACGGCTCACCCTCGCCGGGCGGCCCCCCGTTGTCTGAGGGAGCTCCCCGCCACGTCCTGCTCTCGGGGGTGCGCACCCGCACCCATGTGGTCCACGCGTCCTCATACCTGCGGCACGTGCTCGACCTCGACCAGTCGCCCGTCGAGGTGAGGGTCCTGCCGACCGGGTCGCTGCTCGCGGAGGGTCCCCTCACAACCGACGCCGTGCGCGCCCTGCTGCCCGAGGACACCCGGCTGACGACCCTGCCCGGCACCGCCGCCGATGTTCCCCGCGCCCCCGCGACGACCACGCTGCTGTGCATCGGCGCCCCCGCGGTGCGGGCCTGGTCCTCGTTCACCGCCGCGCACCGGGGGCGGCGTCCGCGGGTCGTCGTCGTCGACGAGGGCCTGGGGTCGTACGGCACATGGCGCACCCGACGGTCGGCCTACCGCCGCGAGGGCGGCGGCGAGCTCCGCTCGACGGTGCGCGCGGCCGCCGTCGCGACCGGGGCCCGGCTCCTGCCCGACGAGCGGTGGTCGCTGCACCACGAGGGCCCGGGTGGCTGGGTCGTCGACGAGCGCGTCGCTGCCGAGTTCCGCCGCCGCCTCGCGGGGCCACCGGCACCACCTGACCAGGTGGTCTACCTGGCCCAGCCGTGGACCGCGCTCGGTGTCCTCACCCCCGCCGCCTACCGGGCCCACCTCGAGTCGCTGCGGCGGGTCACGGCGGATGCCGGTCTCGCCCTGGTCGTCAAGCCGCACCCCTGGCAGGGACCGGAGGTCCACCGCGGTCTCGAGCTCCTCGTGGGTGGGCCGGCCGAGCTCGAGCGGCCCGTGGTCGGGTCCGCGCTCGTCGTGGGGGCCACGAGCACCGCCCTGCTCAACCTCGCCGCCGTCCACGGCACACCGGTGGCCCGCCTCCGACTCCCCGAGCTCGACGGTCTCGACCGCGCCCTCTCGCCGCGACAGCGCTCGCTGCTCGACGCCCACCTCCCCGCCGGCGTGCCGGTGGACCGGCTGGAGCTGCTGCGACGGTAGGACCACGGGGTGAGTCCTGAGGTCGAGACGGGTCGGGGCACCCCCGCCGAGTCGTCGCAGGAGGTGCCGCACGACGCACCCGTGGCACCCGCAGGCATGAGGAGCGGACCACCCGGCATCCTGTTTCGCATGTTCCGCGACTAGCGGGTCCTCTTCCTCGTCGTGGGAGGGGTCAACACCGTCGTTGGCACGCTGTGGTTCGCGCTCTTCGACGGGCTGATCGGTACACGGTTGAACGGCTTCGGCCACTACCCGGCCGTCGCGCTCACCTACGTCTTCGCCATCCTGTGCGCCTCGTTCTCAACCGCATCCTCTGAAGATTCTCGCGACCCAGCGCGCGATCACCATCGGCGCCGTCCTCGGAGGGCTGCGCCGCATCTTCCGCCGGCGTCCGGCCACCGTGCTCGGCTCGAGCCCTACGCCGGCTCTCCAGGCGCGTGACCGCAGCGTCCGGTCGCGCGTGTGGAGCGACCTCGACGAGCGGACCTTCACGACGTTCCCCGCAGGGTCGAGGCGACCCTGCGCGACCTGCAGCGCCGCCGGCAGCACCCCTCCACCGCGCGGTGACCCCCTCGGGCCGCTGGTGACCCGGGCGGTCCTTCAGGCCGCGGGCCAAGAGCCGTGTAACGTGACGCGCGCTCCGCGCCGGGAGGGCGCGACCGGCCCAGGAGGGACCAGCGTGCTTCGTGCCCAGCCCCTCGACCCGGCGACGCCGACGTACGGTGACGCGTTCGACGAGATGCTGTCGTCGGCCGAGGTGTTCTGGAAGCACGCGACTCTTCCAGCGGGGCCCGAGGCCCCTTTCGTCGTCGTCGATCTCATGATGCAGAGCCCGCGGCTCGCGCTGCGCACGCTGACCCTCGCCGGCCTTCTCCGGACGTTCCGGCCCGCCCGGCTGCTGGCCCTCGTCGGACCCGACCCGGCGTGGCGCAACCGGGTGTGGCAGTACTACGACTCCGACCGCTTCGCGGCATGGGCCCGCGCGTTCGGGGCGACCGACGTCCTCGACGTCGCAGCGATCGTCGCCGCCGTGGGCAACGGTGGTCGGCGCATCAATGTGGCGGGGCACGAGGTGGCCGTGGCCGCGGGAGCGGCGCCGGGCGTCGACGTCGACCACCACGTCGAGGCCACCCTGCTGCGGGTCGCTCGCGTCCCGAGCACGACCGACACCGGCCCCGAGGACGACGGGGCAGCGCTGGCGATCCGCACCCGCATCATGGCGGGCGTGTACGAGTCCCTGTTCTCTGCGCTGCGGGTTGAGGCGCTGGTCACGAGCCACGTCGACTACGCCCAGTGGGGCCTGGCCGCCCGCACGGCGACCGCCCACGACGTCCCGGTGCTGCACGCCCAGGCGACAGGTGGCCTGAAGGCCTACGCACTCTTCCCCGAGTCGGCGCACGCGGAGGCCGGGCTGCGGAGGGCCCTGACCTCCCAGATCGCCGAGGTGTTCGAGCAGCTGTGGGGGCACCGCGGCACCGTCCTGCCGCTGGCCGAACGCACCGTCTGGCGCTCCAAGGGCAACCTCGGGCGCCCGTCGTGGTGGAGGGGGAGCGGGGAGGTGTCCCGCCTGGACCTGCGCGACTCCGCCGAGCGCTCACTCCTGCGCCGCTCGGTCCTTGACGAGCTCGGCCTCCCGCCGGACCGCCCGGTCGTCGGTGTCTTCAACCACGCAGTCTCCGACGCCGTTGACGGCAACCACGAGGCGTTCGACGGCCTGGCCGACTGGCTCGAACGCACGGCTGAGTTCGCCGCCGCGCACGACGAGGTCTCCTGGCTGTTCCTCGACCACCCGAGCCAGGACAACTACGACCGCACGTACCACTTCGAGGGTCTGGGACGCGCGCACGTCGCGCACCCCCACATGGCCTTCCGCCCGAGCCTGGCCCTGAGCAAGAACGGCTTGTTCAGCGTGGTGGACCTCGTGGTGACCGTCCGCGGCAGCGTGAGCAACGAGTACCCCGCGTACGGCATCCCCGCGCTGCAGGCCGGGTGGTCCGAGTGGAGCCACTGCGGGATGTCGGTCGTCGCGGACGACGCGAGCGCCTACTGGTCCCGCCTCCAGGAGTGCACAGCCGCGCTCGTGGCCGGGGAGCGCATCGTCACCGACGAACAGCAGCGGCGCGCGCGCCTGTGGCTGTGGGCCTACCGCGCCGGACACGACGTGGCCACACCTCTGGTGCCCCACTGGGAGTCGGGTGTCGAGGACGAGCTCTTCCGCCAGGTCAGCACGGCGATGAAACAGGTCGAATTCGACGGCGACCCGGGCCTGGTGGCGTTGCGCCGCCTCTGGGAGCGCCGCGAACCGGTGCTCTCACGGGTCGACCTGCGGGCCGCGCCGGCGGACCTCGCCGCCGCGCTCGGGACGACGCCACCGGTCGAGCCGGAGGAGGGGCCGACACCTCGGCTGGGTCTTGCCACGGCGCACGACGCGGTCACGCCGCCGGTGCTCGACGCGAGAGTGTCGAGCGGCTCGTCCGAGCACGTCCGGCTCGTCGACGGGTTCGTGCGCGGGGGTGCGATCCTCGGCCGGGCGGCGCGGGGCGTTGCGCGGGTCGGTCTCGACCTCGGCGCCCCGTCCGGACTCTTCGAGGTGGCCGTCGAGCTCGAGCTCGACGAGGCGTCGGATGCGTGGTGGACGCAGCGCTCCGGCGTGGTGGGCGACCCTGTGACGCGCAAGCGGGGCCTGCGCGTCCGTGTCGGCGACGGGTCCGCCGGGGTAGTCCTCCCGGCTCGTGCCGGCGTGCCGGGACGCCGGGTGGCGGTAGCGCGGTTCATCCACGACCAGCGGGCCGACCACGGTCTGCTGCTGCTCGAGCTCACCAGCGAGCCCTCGACCAGCGAGCTCCCGCTACCAGTGGTCGGGGTCCGGGTCAACGCGGTCCACCTGCGGCGGTTGTCCTAGCCTGTGCGGCGGACGCTGGGCGGCGCGCCCGGACAAGGTTCCCGCTCATCGGGGTACCGCGCGGCGTCGCGGGCGAACCGCTCGCCGACGAGCACGTCTGGCGTCGGGCCTGGCAAGCTCGACGCCCTCGACGTCGGACTGTCGGGCGTCCAGTCGTCGCTGCTGGCTACCTTTATCTCAGAGGCCGTCCGGGGAGGCGGCCTCGTACTTGCCCGCAGAGTGCAGGAGGTCCGCCCGTGCGGCTCACCGCGCCGCCCGCCCCGCGCGCCGTGAGGGAGGAGGGGAGCGACGGCCCCCTGGCGCTCGCGGCGCCCTCCGTCCGTGCCGCCCGGTCCCTGCTGGCGCTCGCCGTGTGGTCTCCGGTCGTCCTCGTGCCGGTCCTGTGGGCCCTGGACGACATCGCCGTCCGCGACGTCGTCGCCTTCGGGGCGGCAGTGCTCTTCCTCGGCACCGCCCCCGGGCTCCTGCTCTGGCGCGTCATCCGTCCCGCCGAGGGGTCCTGGGCCGAGGATCTCACCGTCGGCTTCGCCGTCGGCCTGGTCCTCGGGCTGGCCGGCCACGTGGCGGCGCTGGCGACCGGGCTGGGGCCGTTGCGGGTCCTCGTCCCGTTACTGCCGCTGCTCGTGCTGCTCGTTCCTGCCCGCCTCGGGCGCCTCGCTGCCAGTGCCTGCGCGCCTGCTCCGTGGTGGGTCCACGTCGTGGGGGCGGCGTCGACGGTGACGGCCGTACGGCCCCTCCACAGCTGGTTCGCGACCCAGGAGTTCGCACCGGGTGAGTTCCGGTCCACCCCCTACGTTGACACCCACTTCCACCTCGCACTCGTCACCCAGCTCCTCGAGCGCGGTCCCGTGTCCTTCCCCGCGCTGCTGGGCGAACCGCTGGACTATCACTGGTTCCAGCACGGCTGGATGGCGTGGGTCAGCACCACCGGCGGCATCGACGCGGCCGTCGTGCTCATGCGACTGCAGCCCGCCGTCATGCCCTTGATGGTCGCCCTCGCCGTCGTTGCCGGTGCGCGGCGCGTGTCCGGGTCGTGGGTCGCGGCTGCCTTGGCAGCGCCGCTGGCGTTCTTCGCCGGCGCGGCCGACATCTTCGGGCTCTCGTCTGGACAGCCCGCGATCATCGCTGCCAGTCCTACGCTCGCCCCAGGCGCACCGCTGCTCGTGGGAGTACTCCTTTCGCTGACGCTGCGGTGGCGCGGGCAGGCCGGTACCGATGCCCTCGTCCTCGCGGGTGTGCTGGCATTCGCCGCGTCGTGCACGAAGGGGTCGAGCCTGCCTCCACTGATCGCCGGTGTCGCGCTGGCCGCGGTCGCCGGCCTGATCTGGCGCCACCGCGCGTCCCGACGCATCTGGGTCGATCTCGCGGTGCTCCTCGGGGTGCTCGTGGTGTCCGTGGTCGTCGTCTTCCGCGGTGCCGCCGGTGGGCTGCGCCTCGACGTCGTCGACTCGATCTCCCAGACCGTCCTTGGTCGTCGGCTCTGGCCCGACCGAGTGCACGAACCGCCATCCTCCGTGCTCGTTCTCGCCGGTGTCTCCACGGTGCTCGGCACGCTCGCGCGGGCAGGCGGACTGGTCGTGCTCGCGGTCGACCGGAAGGCGCGCCGCGACCCCGCGCTATGGACCTGCCTCGGGGCGACCGCCATGGCCGCCGGCGCGCTTGTCCTGTTCTGGCACCCGGGCAGCAGTCAGTACTACTTCGCTCGGTCGGCGGTACCCCTCATGGCGATCGGGAGCGCGGTGGGGCTCGAGCTCCTCCTCCGTCGGGTCACGCCGTTCTCGTTGCGCGCCGCGGTGCTCGTGGTCCCCGCCTGCGTCGCTGCCGTCGCGACGCTCTGGGTGCCGCGCATCCGCGAGCTCACCGAAACCCGGCCTGTGCCGGGCGCACCGATCGACCCGGCCCTCCAGTGGGACGCCATCGGGGATGCCATCGCCCTCGCGCGCACCGGCCTGCTCGTGCTCGCCGTCGGTGCCGTGCTCGTGGGAGTCATGGTCGTGCTCGCTCGGGGGCAACGGGTGGTGGTGGCGGCCAGCGCCGTCGGGGTGCTCGCCGTGGCGGGCACCCTCGCCGTGGGGTACACACCTCTCCGAGGCACGTTGACCACGCCGTTGGCGGCACCGGAGGAGCCGGTTCTGGCGCCCTCCGGCCCCGCCCGGACCGCGCAGTTGGGGGAGCCGTTGACCTTTTCCCAGGAGATGGTCGACGCGGCGTTGTGGCTGCGCACGCACGCCGGTTCCGACGACGTCGTCATGACCAACCGGCACTGCGTCACGCCCCGCGACCCCCTCCCGCAGTGCGACGCACGCCGCTGGCTTGTCTCCGCGTTCGCCGAGCGCCAGATGTTCATCGAGTCGTGGGCGTACACGTCGAGCGCGGTGAAGAGCAACCCGACCGGCACGGCCTCGATCGTCGGGCCCTTCTGGAATCCGGCCGACCTCGCTCTCAACGACGGCTTCTACACCGCCCCCACGGCGGATGCCGCTCGCGGCCTGTGGTGCCGCGGCGTGCGTTGGGTCTACGTCGACCGGCTCCTGCCGACTTCGGCCGACCTCGACACGTACGCGCCGCTTCGGCTGCGCAACGTCGACGCTGAGGTGCGCGAGCTGCCGCGGCCCTCCGATGGCTGTTGACGACCGTTCGACCAGAAAAGTTCTCCGCGGATCGGGTCCTCACGATCGGAGGCCGGCACCACCAGCCGTACCTCGCCCCGGTGGCCGACCCGTGGGACGCCGTGCCGGCTACGCCAACAGGGCACGTGGGCGGTCGAGCTGTCCGCCACCACGATGCGCTCGGCGCGCGTTCAGTCGGGCAGCTGGCCTGAACGCCTCACTCCGGATCGTCCGCCCGAGGGCCTGGTGCGCGGCCGCCGCAGCCGCGGCGCCGACGCTCATCCGAGGTCGACCGCGAACGGTGCGGCGGTGGCAGCGCGCACCTGCTCCTCGCTGACCCCGGCGCCAGCTCGCGCGGCACGAGCCCGCCAGGGGTGACCTCGAGCACGGCGAGGTCGGTGATGATGCGCAGGACGGCGGCCTTCCCGGTGAGGGGCAGGGAGCACCCCTCCACGATCTTGTGCGAGCCGTCCCTAGCGACGTGCTCCACGAGCACGACGACCTTCTCCGCGCCGTGGACGAGGTCCATGGCGTCCCCCATGCCCTTGACCATCGTGCCGGGGATCATCCAGTTCGCGATGTCCCCGCGGGGCCGAGACGTGCATGGCGCCGAGGATCGCGGCGTCGACCTTGCCGCCGCGGATCATGCCGAACGACGTCGCCCAGTCGAAGGAGGAGGCGCCCAGCCGGACGGCGACGGCCACGCCACCTGAGCCGTCGCTAGGCTCGGGCCGGCGCCGCCTGCCGGTGCCGGGTGTCCCGACCGTCCAGGAGTCCGCGTGCAGCAGGTGCTGATGCTCGTCTGGACCGGCGTGTCCACGGACACCCGCGTGCTGCGCGAGGCGTCGGCGCTGGTCGCCGCGGGTCGTCGGGTGCACATCATCGGCCGCGGTGTTCCTGCCGACTTCGTGCCCCCAGTGGGCGTGACGGTGGAGACCTGCGGAGCGCCTCCCGGCTCGGCGACCCGGCAGCGGGAGCTGACCGCCCCGGAGCGGCTGGCTCGCTGGGCGCTGCTGCCGGTGCACGTGCGGCGCCGTCTGTCCGCCTGGCGGCACGAGGCCCTCGCCGCGGGCCGCACGTGGGCGGCCACGCACGGAGCACCCGACCTGGTGCACGCCCACGACTTCACGGCGCTGCCCGTCGGCTCCGCCCTGGCGCAGGAGTGGGGCTGCCCCCTCGTCTACGACACCCACGAGTACTGGGTCGGACGGCCGGTCGAGGGTCGGCCGGCGCCACTGCTGCGTCGTCGCGAGGCGCGCGAGGAGGACCGCCTCGGGGAGCGGGCCACGGCTGTCATCACCGTCGGCGACGGCGTCGCCCGGGCGCTGCGGCGGGACCACCCGGGATGGCCGGAGATCACGGTGGTGCGCAACACGTTCCCCGAGCCGGCGCAGCCGGTGACGGTGTCGTCACCGCCCACCGCCTTCCTGTATGCCGGTCGGCTGGCTGCCGATCGAGAGCTGGAGGTCATCGCGGCCGCCAGCGACCACGTCGGGCTCCCGGTGGTCCTCCGCGGGCCGGCGGACGACCAGTGGCTCTCCCGTTTCGACGCGCGAGGCTGCCAGGTCCGACCCCCGGTGCCCGTCGCCGAGCTCGACGTGGAGCTGGGCGCCGCGGGCGCTGCCCTGGTGACCCACAGCGACCGCTGGGAGAACCATCGACTGGCCCTTCCGAACAAGGTCTTCCACGCGGTGAGCCTCGGGGTCCCGGTCGTCGCGACGGACGTCGGTGAGCTGGCGGGGCTCGTCCGGGAGCACGGCCTGGGGACCTTGTACCGACCTGGGGACCCAGCGGACCTCGTGCGGGCCTGTCGAGAGCTGGTCGACGGCCATGGCGAGTACCTGCGACGGGTGGCCCGGGCCAGGGAGCAGCTCACCTGGGCCCGCGACGCCGCCCGCCTGGTCTCGCTCGACCTCAGCGGAGGAGCCGTCGCGGGTCCTCTACACTGACCAGTCGGGTCGTGGTGCGCCGGAGGTCGCGCCCCCGCCCCCGCCCACAGCAGGAAGACAGGTGACTGTATGCCAAGCGCCGGCATGTCGGCGGCCGACCACGCGGCCAACAAGGCGGCCGTGGACCGCGCCAGGAAGTCGGGTTACCTCAGCGACGTGCAGGTCTACGAGCCTCACCGGGTGGGACTGCCCCCACTTGTCCCCTACTTCCGTGAGCTGTGGCACCGACGCCCGTTCGCAGCCGAGCTGTCCCGCGCGGAGATGCGCTCGGCGAACACCCGGACGTTCTTCGGGCAGATCTGGCTCGTCCTCAACCCGCTGCTGCTCGCAGCCGTCTACTTCGTTCTCCTCTTCATCCTCGCGCCGCGGGACGAGCCCAGGTCCCTTCTTCGCCCACCTCACCGCCGGCATCTTCGCCTTCTACTTCATCTCCGGAGCGCTCACGACCGGTGCACGGTCGGTCGTCGGTGGTGGTGCCCTCATCGGCAACATGGCGTTCCCGCGGCTGCTGATGCCTCTGTCGGCCGTTCGAACCGCCTTCTTCCGCTTCCTCCCGCCGCTCGCGGTGTACTTCGTCATCCACGCCGCGATGGGGCTGCCCTGGTCGTGGACGATGGTGCTCGCGGTCTACTTCATGGGGTGCATGGTCGTCTTCGCCGCGGGGATGGCGGCGATGTTCGCCACCCTCCAGGTGTACTTCCGGGACACGACGAGCTTCCTGCCGTACTTCCTGCGGATCTGGCTGTACCTCAGCCCCGTGCTCTGGTTCATCGAGGACGTCCCTGCGCGACTCGCACCCTTCCTGAAGTTCAACCCGCTCTACTCCATCCTCGGCGGGTTCACCGACCTCCTCGTCCGTGGAGACGTCCCACCGCCCGGGATCTGGGCGATGGCCGCCGGCTGGGCGGTCGCCGCCGTCGTCGTCGGCTTCCTGTACTTCATGTCGAGGGAGCGTGAGTTCGCTGTTCGCCTCTGAGAGTCGCGCGTCGGATGCCGTCGCCGCACCGCTGCCCGTCGACGACGTCGCGGTTCGGGTGCAGAACGTCTCCGTCACCTACCGCACGACCTTCGAGCGCACCCCGACGTTCAAGACCGCTGTGGTGCGGCTCGGCCGGGGAGAGCGGGCGGTGCGGGAGGTCCAGGCGCTCAGGAACGTCAGCTTCGAGGTGCCGGTGGGCACCTCGCTCGGCATCGTGGGCGCCAACGGTGCCGGGAAGTCGACACTCATCCGGACGCTGGGCGGGATCCTCCCTCCCACGAGCGGTCGGATCGAGGTCCATGGCCGGATCAGCGCACTGCTGGCCCTCGGCGTCGGCTTCAACCCCAACCTGTCCGGGACGGAGAACGTCGTCCTCGGTGGGCTCGCCAACGGTCTGACCCGTCGCCAGGTGGACGAGCGCGCCCACGACATCGCCGAGTTCGCCGAGCTCGGAGACTTCATGGACCTGCCGATCCGCACCTACTCCTCGGGCATGCGCAGCCGCCTCGCGTTCGCGGTGTCCGTGCACATGGACCCCGACATCCTCATGATCGACGAGGCACTGTCGGCCGGCGACGCCAAGTTCAAGAAGAAGGCCGCCGAGAAGATGCACGAGCTGATGACGACGGCGCGCGCCATGTTCCTCGTCAGCCACGCCCTGGCAAGCGTCAAGGAGATGTGCAACGCCGCGATCTGGCTGCACAAGGGCGAGCTCATGCTGCAGGGCTCTCCCGAGGAGGTGGTCGCCGCCTACACCAAGTTCCTCGAGGTCGGCGAGGACGCCTTCTCCCTCGAGGACCTGTGAGCCGACCGGTCGACGTCAGCATCGTGACCTCAGGTCATGACGTGGCGGACGCCAGGCTGCACCGGCTGTGCGGCGCCCTGCTCCGCCGCGGCCTCTCGGTCGAGGTGCTCGGCCTGGGGCAGGCGAGCGATGGACCAGACGGCGTGCTCCTCACGACGACTCCGCGACCGGGGTTCGTCGTCGCGGGCGGTGCTCGCGGTCCGCTACAGCGCGCGCGCCCGTGGCCGGGTGCTCCTCACCCTGGACCCGGACGCGCTCGTCGCCGCGCGCGTCGTCGGCGCGCTGCGCCGTCGCCGGGTGGTCGCGGACGTGCACGAGGACTACGCACGGCTGGTGCAGGACCGCGACTGGCCCCTCGGCGTCACCGCACTGGGGGCCCGTGTCGTCGTCGCTGCTGCGATGCACGCTGCGCGGACGTCGGCGCTCACCCTCGTGTCCGACGACCACGTGCCGCCCCTGCGGGCGAGGGAGCGCTTCATCCTGCGCAACGAGGCGGACGGCCATCTCGTGGGAGGGCCGGGCCCTCACGGGGACGCCCCTCGGGCCTGCTACGTGGGCGACGTGCGACCCAGCCGGGGCCTCTTCACGATGCTGGAGGCGGTCGCGGCCACGCCCCCCTGGACACTCGACGTCGTCGGGCCGGTTCGCAGCAGTGACCGGGCCGAGATCGAACGCCGTTGTGCCGAGCCCGATCTCGTCGGGCGCGTGACCTGGCACGGGCGACAACCGCCGGCGCGCGCCTGGTCTGTCGTCGAGGGGTCGTGGGTCGGCTTCGCGCTGCTCGACGACACCCCGGCGTTCCGCGACGCCCTGCCGTCCAAGGTCTACGAGTACCTCGCCAAGGGCATCCTGCCGGTCGTCTCCGACCTGCCCCGCCAGCGGCAGCTCCTCCGGGAAGTGGGCGCTGGAGTGGTCGTGCGGGACGCCGAGGATGCGGCCTCGGCCCTTCGGGCGTATGCCTCCGACCCCCAGCGTCGCCGCGCAGAGATGCAGGCAGCCGTGTCGTGGACCAGGCAACGGGAGGACGCGAGCTCGGCCTACGACCGCGCGGCCGCGCGGGTCGAGGCGGTCCTCGCGCGTGACTGAGGCGGACGTCGCCAGGCCACGCGTGGTCATGGTCGTCAACAACGGGATCGTCAACGACGCACGAGTGCTGAAGTCCGCGCACACGATGGCCCGTGCCGGTGCCGAGGTGGTCGTCCTCGGCGTCGCACCCCCCGGTCGTCGACGTGACGACGCGACCTCCGGCGGGGTGCACTTCACGCGACTGCCGGTCGTTCCGGCTCGCGCGCCCAGCATGGGGTATGTGCGGTGGGCCGCGACCCGACGGCTGGGCCGTCTCGGCCGTGCGACGAGGTGGCGCCGGTCCCTCCCGGTGACCCGCTACTACGCCAAGGCGTTCGTCCCCGAGCTGCGACGCCTGGTGCCGGACGTGGTCCACGTCCACGACGTCCACCTCCTGGGCGCGGTCCACGAGGCATTCGCCGGGGCACCCGGCGGGCCGGCGGTGGTCTACGACGCCCACGAGTACGTCGCCAGCCTCGCCGTGTCGGGGGCGCGGACGCAACGGGCCGTCGACGGGTGGGCCGCCCTGGAGCGGGAGTTCATCCGAGAGGCCGACCGGGTGGTCACCGTGAGCCCCGGGATCGCCGAGCGGATCCGCCTCGACCACGGGCTGGCCACCACGCCGGCCGTCGTCTACAACGCCCCGCTCGTGTGGCCGATCCCGCACGCGTCGCGCGACCTCCGCGCGGAGGCCGGCGTCACGACGGACCAGCGGCTCGTCGTGTACTCGGGCGCGCTCAGCGCGGCTCGCGGCCTCGAGACCGTCGTCCGCGCGCTCCCCCGGCTCCCCTCGGTCGTGCTCGCCGTGGTGGCGGTCCCGTACCCCCACCCGATGGCGGGCGCGTTGCTCGAGCTGGCCGGTGATCTGGGGGCCGGGGAACGGCTGCGGTTCGTCCCACCCGTTCCGTCACACGAGGTGCCGGCCTACCTCTCCACCGCCGACGTCGCCGTCAGCCCCATCATCGGGACGTCGGTGAGCTACGACATGGCCCTGCCCAACAAGCTGTTCGAGTTCATCCACGCAGGGCTTCCCGTCGTCACGAGTGACATCGCCGCGATGAGCGCCTTCGTGCGGGAGCACCGCCTCGGTGAGGTCTTCCGGCAGGGCGACCCCGCCTCGTGCGGCGACGCGTTGCGCCGAGTGCTGGCATCGCCGCCGGCGCCGGCCCCGGCGGCCCTGAGGGAGGAGTTCTCCTGGCAGGGCCAGGAGGCGGCCCTGGTCGACGTCTACCGTCGCCTGCAGGAGCGGGTCCCCTCGCTCGCCGCCCTGCGGACCCCGACGGCACCCTGGTCCGAGGAGGACCTGCTGCTCGAGTTCGCCTGAAACGGTGTGCCGTCAGTCCCAGTCGACGACGACCTCAGGGAACGGTTCACCGCCGCGGGCCGGCCCCGGGGTCGCGGCTCGTGCGTAGGCGGCCGCGAGTGGCGCCTCCTGCGCCTGCCAGCTCCACTCGCGGACCAAGCGCGCTCGACGTTCCCCGTCCGTGTACGGCGAAGGGTCGTCGAGCACCTCGCGCACTGCACGGGCGAGGTCCTGCGCGTCACCCGAGCGGAACACGACACCGATGCCGTGGTCGCGGACGAAGGCCGACATGGCACGGATGTCGCTCGTCACCACGGGTCGGCCGGAGTGCAGCATCTCGAAGAGCTTGTTCGGAAGGGCGGCCTCGTGGTTGGCGGGACCCCTGAGGATCGGACTGACCGTCACGTCGGCCGCGGCCAGGTAGGCCGGCACGTGGTCGGCCGGCACGGGCGGCAGCAGGTGCAGCCGGTCGGTCACGCCCAGGCGTGCCGCCAGTGACGTCATGTCCTGAGCGCGCGGGTGTGGAAAGGGCACGACGACGAGTGCGGCGTGCAGGGTCGGCTCGTGGACGAGGGCTTCGATCATCGTGTCGACGCCGCGAGGCGCCGTAGCCGCACCGGGGTAGACCATGAGCGGCACGTCCGGTCCGATGCCGCAGTCGCGGCGCAGGTCGCGAACCTCGCCGACCGGGGCGGCGCCGGCCACAGGGGCATTGAGGACGACGGTGGGGGGATGTGACGGGTGGAGGCGTTCGGCGAGCGCACGTGCGGTGTCCTCGGACACCGTGAGCAGGGCCGCCGCTCGCGGGACCAGGGCGCGCTCGGTGCGCAGCAGGCGGCGGTGGTAGTTGTGCAGCGTGACGTTCTCCGGCGGGACACCCGCGAAGTTCTCCCGGGCGTCATAGACGACCTTGCACGTGCGACCCGTCACCTGACGGACCCGCCCGGCGGCGGCGAAGGCGAGCGGCAGCATGCGGGGGTCGTGGCAGTGGACGACATCGGGCAGCAGCCGGACGAGCTCGGTCCCGTACGTGGCGCGGAAGTCGCGCTGCGCGGCCGACCACAGGTAGGCACCTTCCCGGTCCCAGGCGCGCAGCCGCGCGTCGGCCCACTTCTCCGCCCTCTGGAGCCGGACGTTCAGCGGTTTCTCGAAGCGCCGAAGCCGCCCGACCGGGATCCGCACCAGTCTTCGGGGCGTGCCGCGCAGGGGTGACGTGGGGACGAGCAGGGTCACCCGCGCGCTCCCGATGCGACCCTCACGGCGCCTCCGCGTGCCCGAACGACCCAGGACGACGACGTCGTAGCCGATGCGCGCCAGGGAGATGCCGAGCTTCTTCGCGCGGGAGTCGGTCTCCACATCGGTGGGCCGGACGAGGACGACGAGGGGCCGCGACCGCGGGCTGGTCCGGTCGTTCGCTGGGCTCATCCACGGGCTCCTCGTCGGGGGTCTCCGCCCCGGTCGGACGCGGCCCCGGGAGCGGGACGCGGTGAGCACCCTAACGCAGTGCCCAGTAGAGTGACCGCGGCCAGATGGGAGAGGTGCTCCCGTCGGAGAGGACACTCGTGCCCACGAGGATCGAGCCCAGCGCAGACGTCTCCGCCGACGCCAGCCTGGGGGAGGGAACCTCCGTCTGGCACCTGGCCCAGGTACGCGAGGGGGCCGTGCTGGGCACGAACTGCATCGTCGGACGGGGGGCCTACGTCGGCACGGGGGTGAGGATGGGTGACAGCTGCAAGCTGCAGAACTACGCCCTCGTGTACGAGCCCGCGGTCCTCGAGGACGGCGTCTTCGTCGGCCCGGCCGCCGTCTTCACCAACGACCAGTACCCGCGCTCGATCGATCCCGACGGCACGCTCAAGCGGGGCGACGACTGGGAGGCCGTCGGGGTGACGGTCCGCACGGGCGCGTCCATCGGCGCTCGTGCCGTGTGCGTCGCACCCGTGACGATCGGTCGATGGGCGCTCGTCGCGGCGGGGTCGGTGGTCATCGCCGATGTCCCGGACTTCGCGCTCGTCGCGGGGGTTCCGGCTCGCCGGATAAGGTGGGTCGGCCGAGCCGGGGTCCCGCTCGAAGCGGGCCCCGACGGGACCTGGACCTGCCCGCGGACGGGCGAGACGTACATCGAAGAGGACGACCGCCTGATGGAGGCTGCACAGTGACCGAGTTCATCCCACCCGCCAAGCCCCTCATCGGCGACGAGGAGCGCGAGGCGGTCGATCGGGTCCTGCGCAGCGGGATGCTCGCCCAGGGGCCGGAGGTCAAGGCCTTCGAGGCGGAGTTCTCCGAGCACTTCGGACTCGGGCGCTCCTGTGTCGCCGTCAACTCGGGGACCTCAGGTCTGCACCTCGGGCTGCTGTCGTCCGGGGTGACCGCGGGCGACGAGGTCATCGTCCCGTCGTTCACCTTCGCCGCGACCTGCAACTCCGTGGCACTCACCGGAGCCACGCCGGTCTTCGCCGACATCGGCGCGCACGACTTCTGCCTGGACCCGGCATCCGTCGAGGCTGCGATCACCGAGCGCACGGTCGGCATCATGCCGGTGCACCTCTACGGCCACCCGGCGAGGATGGTCGAGCTCCAGGCCGTGGCCGACCGGCACGGCCTGATGATCTTCGAGGACGCCGCTCAGGCCCACGGGGCGTCACTGGGGGGGACGCCGGTGGGGGCCTTCGGCCGCTTCGCGATGTTCTCGCTCTACCCCACGAAGAACATGACCTCGGGAGAGGGCGGCATGGTGTCCGTGGCGGACGCCGACACCGAACGTCTCCTGCGCCTGTACCGCAACCAGGGGATGGAGCAGCAGTACCACAACGAGGTCGTGGGCTTCAACGCCCGGATGACGGACATCCACGCCGCCATCGGCCGGGTGCAGCTCACCAAGGTCGACGGCTGGACCAAGACGCGGCAGGAGAACGCCGCCTTCCTCACGGCCCACCTGTCGGGCGTGACCCCACCTCCGGTGGCGGACGGTGCCGTCCACGTCTACCACCAGTACACCGTGCGCGTGCCCGAGGACCGGAACGGCTTCGCGAAGGCGCTGCGCGAGGAGCACAACGTCGGCTCGGGCATGTTCTACCCGGTGCCGAACCACGAGCTGAAGCCCTTCCAGGTCGACGTCGACCTGCCGGAGACGAGGCGGGCCGCCGCGGAGTGCCTGTCGCTGCCCGTCCACCCGTCGCTGAGCCAGGAGGACCTCGAGCGGATCGTCGCCGCCGTCAACAGCCTCGCAGCGGCTGGTGCCTGACGGTGGCCGACCTGCGCGCTGGACTCATCGGGCTGGGGATGATGGGGCGTCACCATGCCCGGGTGCTCGGGTCGCTGCCGGGCGTCGAGCTCGTCGCGGTCGCCGACCCAGGGGGCGATGTCCACGGCGCCGCCGGAGGACGTCCGGTGCACGAGGACATCCACCAGCTCATCGCCGCCGGCATCGACTACTGCATGGTCGCCGTGCCGACGGCCTACCACGAAGAGGTGGGGCTCGCGCTCGCCGAGGCGGGCGTCCACGCGATCATCGAGAAACCGCTCGCGCCGGACACCCCGTCGGCCGAGAAGCTCGCGAACGCCTTCGCGACGAGAGGCCTCGTCGGCGCCGTCGGCCACATCGAGCGCTACAACCCCGCGCTCCAGCAGGCCAGGGCCCGCCTCGAGGCGGGCGACCTCGGCGAGGTGCACCAGGTGGCCACCCGCCGGCAGGGTCCCTTCCCCGCTCGCATCGCCGACGTCGGGCGTGGTCAAGGACCTGGGGACCCACGACATCGACCTCACGGCATGGGTCACCCAGCAGAGCTTCGTGACCGTGGCGGCGCGCACGGCATACAAGAGCGGCCGCGAGCACGAGGACCTCGTGGCCGTGGTCGGTCAGCTGTCGAACGGCACGGTGACCAACCACCTCGTCAACTGGCTCTCGCCGCTCAAGGAACGCGTCACCATCATCACCGGCGAGCGGGGCACCCTCGTCGCGGACACCCTCACCGCGGACCTCACCTACTACGCGAACGGTGAGGTGGCGACGACGTGGGACGACATCGCCAACTTCCGCGGCGTCTCCGAGGGCGACGTCGTCCGCTACGCCATCCCGAAGCCCGAGCCCCTGCGCGTCGAGCACGAGCAGTTCCGGAACGCGGTGCTCGGCAAGGACGCCGACATCGTGACCCTCGAGCAGGGACTCGCCACCGTGCGCGTCGCCGAGGCCTGCATCCAGTCCGCTGCCACGGGTCAGACCATCACCGTCTGAGCGCAGGCTCTGCCCCGAGGTCAGCGGGCGAGCCCGAGGTGCTCCATCGTGGGGCCGATCCCGTTGATGGCAGCGGCCGCGCGGTTCCGCCTCGACGCCTCCCACACCATGTAGACGGCCCCGGCATCCAGTGCGGTGATGACGTCGGCATTGTCGAGCGCGGACAGGGCGGCCCGGTTGTGGAGGGCGGCCAACCACCACATCGTCGAGGCGCCGAGCACGCGCCTGGCCGGCTTGAAGGTCGCGCGACGACTGAGGTTCCGCGCGACGATGGAGACCCACTGCCGGCTGTACTTGCGCGGGGGGTTCGCCTTGTCGACGTAGACCGGGGCCGCCCGCTGGCGCAGCACGATCACCTCGTCGGCGGGAGCGGACGCGTCGGCACCTCGGACGAGGGGCCCCACGAGGACCACCCGCCCACCGTTGTCGCGGATCTGCTCGATGGAGGTGTGCACGATCTGCGGAATGGGTCCGGTGTGGCAGAGCACGACGAGCCGACCGGCGACGTGGGGGACCGGCGGCCTGCCGTTCCGGCAGCAGGCTGCCCGGGGTCTCCACAGCGGAAAGGGTCGAGGGCTCCGCGGTCGGCGCGGTCCTTCACGGTGCCGACTCCACGAGTGCCGGCGCGAAGTGCGAGGTCAGCCGTTGCACCGCGGGTTCGATCTGCGCATAGCGCTCGTAGCGCTCCGCGTACTGCCGAGCCCGCGCCCGGTCCTCGACGCTCGCCCGCTCCACGAGCTCGGCCGTGGCGATGAACGCCCGCGCGAGGTCCTCGGCGGTCAGCCCGTCGTTGCGGACCCACAGCGGGTAGTCCCGAAGGACCTCGGTCGCCGCGTGGTCCCTCCCGTGGGCCGACATCACGGGAAGACCGGTCGACACGTAGTCGAAGACCTTGCCGGACGTGACGTACCGACCCCCGACGAGGCTGAGGACCAGCGCGTCCCAGGACGCGTACACGGCCGCCGTCTCCGCCTTGGCGACCGGGCCGCCGTAGCTGATCCCCTGGTCCGCGTACTCGGCGATGATGCGCGCGTGGGCGTTGACCCCTCGGGCCGAGCCCGCCCCCAGGTGCCCACGGAAGACGAAGGACGACCGGGCGATCACCTCGCTGCGTTCCCCCGCGAGGCGCCAACCCTCGCACAGCGCCCGGGTGCGCTCGGCCTTGAAGGTCACCGTGCCGAGATAGCCGAAGACGAGACCCTCGTCCTTCTCCGGGTGGCGCAGCGGGATGCGGTTGGTGCCGATGGCCACGTCGGAGCCGTTCATGACGATCCGCAGGTCGTCCGCGCGATGCGGGTACAGCTGGGCGTAGGCGTCGCGGATGGGTGAGTTCACGAACCACGCCTCGTGCGCGGCTGCCATCAGCCGCTGCTCGATCCGTCCCCGACGGCTCGTCGGCGAGAAGGCCGGCCTGTCATGGATGATGTCGATCGACCAGGCGTCGCGGTAGTCGAGCACGAAGGGCACCCGGGCCTGTTCCCAGAGGTCGAGAGCCGGCCCGAAGAAGGTGTACGGCGCAGCAGAGGTGAGGACGAGGTCGACCGGGTCGCGGTCGTGGATCGCCCTGGTCGCCTCGACGAGCTCGCCGTACCAGCGGCCGAACACCAGCTCCGGGAACTGCCGGACGTCCTGCCGGCGGTGCCACTTCAGCCACTGCTTGGGCCGCTGGGCCCGCAGCCGGCTGTAGGTGCGGATGTCGGTCTCGAGGTCCTCGCGGTACAGGGGGAGCCGCTCCACCTCGATCTCCGGGTCGACGAGGTCCAGGAGCGACTCGTCGAGCCCGTGCTCGCGAAGCCACGCGTCCTTGGACAGGGTCAGGACGGTGACCCGCCACCCGGCGCGGTTGAAGGAGTTCGCGGTGGCCAGCATGCGGTAGGTGCAGGACTTCGCCGCCGGGGGGAAGCCCCAGGCGAGGTACAACAGGTGCGGTCTGCTCACGATGTGGTGGGTCCTCAGTCTCACGTGCGGGTCGGGTCGAGCAGCAGGGCGTCCAGCTGCGGGCGGACGACCGACCAGTCATAACGTCCGAGCGTCCACTCTGCCAGCGACGCTGCGCGTTCACCAATCGCCCCCGCCCGGGTCGCCTCCAGGACGCGGGCCGCACCCTCACCGGCCGTCTCGACGACCCACTCGTCCGGGAACATCGTCCTGGCACCGCCCCAACGGGCCACATAGGGCCAGTTGCGCACGACCGGGAGAGCACCGCTCGCCGCCCCCTGGATGAGGCCCTCGTGCGTACCCTCCCGGCGGCTCGAGCTGAGCATGACGCCCACGTGGCGCAGCGCCTCCGGGACGTCGTCACTGAACCCCGGTCGCTCGACCGCGTCGCCGAGCGCGGCGATGCGGCTCAGGAGCGCGTCGCGGTATGCCGTCGCCGCGCCCGTGAGGTTGCTGGTCGGGAAGTTGTTGCCGACCAGCCGCAGGCGCCACCGCTCGTCGTGCTCACGGAGGGCCTCGAGCAGGTCCAGCGCCCACGCCGGGTCCTTCGTGACGTTGTTCCACCCGAGGAGCCCGAGGGTGAACTCCGCGCCGGGGTGTTTGGGGCGCAGGTAGGGCGCAAGCACGTTGCGGTTGGGAATCGTGTGAACTCGGGTGTGCGCCACCATCTCCGGCACGGTCACCTCGCAGAGCGCGCGGATGTGCGGCGAGACGAACACGATGTCGTCGATACCGGTCCAGTCCGTGTGCATCGGCATCGGCGTGAACGCCTCGTAGCTGTGGATCCGGGCGACGACGCGGGCACCCAGCTCGGGAAGCATGGAGACCCAGGGCAGGGCCCGGTGTCCCCACTCGACGAACACCGTGTCGGCCCAGTCGAAGACCTCGCGCACCTCCCGCGGTGGGTCGACACCGGGGCCGCCGGTGGCCTGTCGCAGCCGGTCCTTGACGAGGTCCACGGGCTGGGCTCGCCACGGGCCGTCGGGGATCTCCTTGAGGTCGATCGTCCGAACCTCGACACCCGGTGTGTTGCGGTAGTCCTCGATGATCTCGCCGACGAAGTTCCAGTTCATGAACGTCGTCACGAGGAGTCGGTGCGGCCGCGTGGCCGAGGCGACCATGGGCGGGCGGCGGCCGTGCGTGGCTGTCGTGGCAAGGCGGAACGTCGACGAACCCAGAAAGGGCGCCAGGAACGTGGCGGGGTCGGCCGACAGGGGGGAAGGGATGTCCTCGAAGTGCAGGGTGCGATGGAAGACGAGGTTGAAGGACTCCTGGAGCCGTGTCCCGGCGGCGTCGACGTCCTCACGGCCGAGCGCGCGGTCGGCTGCCGCCAGGAGGTCGCGGGCACGGTCCCACAGGTCCTCGGGCACGGTGCCCTGACGCAGCTCGAGTGCCAGCCGCTGCACCGTGAGCAGGAGCCGCGAATCCGGCGACCGCAGCGCCGTCTCACCTGCCGCGTACACCGCGATCGCCGTCTCCACCTCGCCCCGCCGGGCCAGGCGTCGACCGAGCCCGAGCGCCTGGCCGGCCAGTCGCTCCTGGCGGCCGAGAGCTCCGACGCGGGTGCGCAGGCGCCATGCGGCGAGCAGCCGCGCTCGATGGCGGTCGTCGGGGATGACGACGTGGTCCAGCACCTTCTCGAGCCGCGTGCGGGCCTGCGCGGGGGTCCTCGGCAGCCTCTTCACAGCGCGGACGGTGCGGCGCGCCGCCCTCACCCCGGGCCGCAGCATCCGGCGGACGGGCTGCGGTACCGCCGTGCGCAGGCCGCTCACCGACGGGTGGTCACGAGGGCCGTGACGACCGCGTGGGCGGCGTGGCCGTCGCCGTAGGGGGTCTCGTCGGTCGCCGGAGGCTCCGGGCGGGAGACGAGCGCCGGAAGGTGAGCCGGGTCGAGCGCCAGGACGTTCCACCCCAGGTCCACGGTCTCGGTCCACTCCGTCTCCGTGCGCACCGTCGTGCACGGCGTGCGCAGGAGGAACGCCTCCTTCTGGAGCCCTCCGGAGTCGGTGACGACGTGGTTCGCGTTCTTCACCGCCGCCACCATGGCGGGATAGTCGAGCGGCTCGATGGTGTGCAGCGATCCCTCGTCGAGGTCGATCCCGTGATGGCGCGCCCGCTGCACGAGGCGCGGGTGGGCAGTGAGGACCACCGGGACGGGGAGCGATCCGAGCCCCTTGACGATGGCCCGCAGTCGCTCGGGGTCGTCGGTGTTCTCGGCCCGGTGGATCGTCGACAGCACGTAGCGGTCGCCGACGCCGTCGGGCAGGGCCGCGGGCGCGCCGCCCACCCTGTCGGCCACCATGAGGCAGACGTCGGTCATGACGTCTCCGGTCATGACCGACCGGGCCGCCAGCCCTTCCGCGGCGAGGTGTCCCATCGCCACCTCGGTCGGGGCGAGGCAGAGGTCGGCCGCGTGGTCGGTGAGGACCCGGTTGTGCTCCTCGGGCATCTGACGGTTGAACGAGCGCAGCCCCGCTTCGAGGTGCGCCAGCGGGATGTGCAGCTTCACCGCCGAGAGGGCACCGGCGATGGTGGAGTTCGTGTCGCCGTAGACGAGCACCCAGTCGGGCGCGTGCTCCTCGAGGACCACGTCGAGGGAGGACAGCATCGCACCGGTCTGGACACCGTGGCTGCCCGAGCCGACCCCGAGGTGCACGTCCGGCTCGGGGATGTCCAGGTCGTCGAAGAAGACGTCGCTCATCCGCACGTCGTAGTGCTGGCCGGTGTGCACGATGACGTGCTCGTGTCGCGATGCCTCGAGGGCGTGAGCGATCGGGGCGAGCTTGACGAACTGTGGACGGG
>CAWBEJ010000017.1:0-45064 GCA_963787805.1 uncultured Actinomycetota bacterium
CCGCGCGGCTATACACGCGGCGCACTCGCCCGCACACGGGCGTCCTGAGTTGAGGGGGCATGGCTTCTCCCTTTTGCATGACGGGTTGAACCTCGGGTCTACGACCCATGCCATCCATGCCGTACCGAGCCGAGACCTTGAGCCTCTGACGTGGCTCGCCCCCGGGGGTCGACCCCCGCTGCGGGGGTGGCAACTCGTCGGAAATACGCGAGGTGGATCCCACCCTCAACCGTGCCGCCGCGACTACGTGGTCGGACGCGCCGTGGCCGACCCCGACGAGGCGGTCGGCTTCTCTTTGAGGCGGCGCTCGAAGTACCGCTCGAGTTCCTGGAGGGCTTCCGGGTCGAGCGCCTTGTGCGGATCCGCCACGATGTCGCGCTGGATGCGCTCTCGCGCGACGGCATAGAGGGGCCAGCTCATGGCGTACTCCAGATTCACGACGTACCAGTCGCTGAAGTGACGCGTGCCCCATCTTTGCAGCGTGCCAGCGATGAAGCCGGGCCTGCCTCTGCGGCCCCAGTAGCCGGCTGCCATACCGAGGACGTACCCGAGCGCAAACGCGGCTCCCATGACGGCGAGGGTGGCCGCGATCTCGTCGCTCGCGAAGTTGTCCATGACCCTGAGCACGTCGGCATACACCCTGCGGACGTAGGCGTCTTCGAGGCCCAGCTGCTTCAGAAAGGTCTCGACGTTCTGCGCCCGCTCCGCGAGGTGCTCGATCGAATCGAGGGAGGGCTTCGCCGCCCATGCCGTTTCGACGTGCTCCTTCACCCGCGGGAGCCTCTCAAGGATGTTGGTCGGGCGGATGCTGACGAAGGTCTCCTTGGCCTGGGTGACCTCGCTGTACGTCGTCCTGATGCGGTCGAGCGTCTCAGAGCTCTTCTGGACCGCCGTCTCGAGCTGCTGGGGATCGGGTGCGTGATCATGGGCGTAGTCCAAGGCGGCCTGGACTTGCTCTCGATGCTCGACCACGTACTTCGCCTGGCGGTAGCGCTCCATCAGGTTGGGTATCGCGTTCAGCGCGTCGTAGCTCTTCCCGCGCACGGTCTCCGCATCGCTGAGCGCGACGCTCACCGCGGCGGCCGCCCCATAGGCCTTCAACCCAAACTCGAGCAAGAAGAAGAAGACCCTCCGGCCGATCTCGGCAGGTCTGCGGTAGAGGGGCGCGCGCTTGGGGACGGCTGTCATAAGAGGTGCTCTCCAAGGAGTTCGCGGACCATGGACAGAGAGACGGCGAGCGTCTTCGCGCCATCGCTGGCACCAGCCAGCTGGGGGACACCATTGCACGCTACGCAGACCTCTTCGCTCTTGTGATGACGCCCGCAACGCCGTGATCCTCAAGGACGCGGCCGACGCGGATCAAACATGGGTCAGCACCGCGCGTCACACTGGGTCCATGAGCGTCGCGGTCCTTCCTCGTGTCGCTGCACCAGGTGAACAAGGTGCTCGGCAAGAGGTTCGGTGACCAAGTACGGCACCAAGCATGGCGTCCTCGTCCTCGGCAAGCAGGTGCCCTTCGGCATCGGTGGGGTGATCGGCGGCGCGGGGAATGCCGCCTTCGCCCGCATGACCATCTGCAGCGCCAAGCGGGCCTTCGGCCCGACGCCGGGCCAGTGGCCCGAGGAGCTGGACGGCGGCTCGCTACTTGAGCCCAGGCCCGCGGCTTCCTAGTCTCAGGCGATTCTGGAGCAGCGGGTCGTGGCCACATATACCGGGCGCCTCACGCCGATGCCTCGCCTCCGTTAACGGCGCGGCTCTCGAAGTCAGTGAGCAGCGACCTCTGCTCGCGGACCCTTGGCCGCTTCGAGCAGGCGGAGCAGCAGCGGCGACCCGAGGCGGTCGATCGTCTCCCGGGCCAGCGTGACCTCATCCGCGACGAACGGGTCATCGGGCCCGATGACGTAGACGAGGTCGATGGCGAAAAGCACGTCCTGGAGCGGGACACGGCACTCGCGAAGGGCCGGAATGATCTCGCGGTACGAGTCGAGCGCCGCCGCCCGGTCCCCGCGGAGGCCGCTGATACCTGCAGCCAGTGCTCGACGCACCAGAGCGCTGGCGCCGGCGTCGGGAAGCTTGTTCACGCCGGCCTCGATCACCCGCTCGGCCGCGTCGGGGTCGGCCCGCCAGAGGTCCAGGTGCGCGACCAGCTGGACGAGCGCGAAGGTGTCCGGGTCGGGAGCGATCGGTCGCCAGAGAGCGCGGGCGTCGTCGATACGGCCCTCGTCCAGTGCTGCGTAGCCCAGCAGCTCGTCGCGAGTCATCCGCCAGAAGTCCTCCGTTCGTCCCTCCGCGGTCGCCAGGATCTCGGCCAGCTCATCCCCGTATGTCTCGCCGCGCCACACTCGCTGGACGACGAGCGAGCCCAAGGGCAGGGCGCGGTCGCTCGGGTCCGTGGTGTCGTCGAGGGCCGACGCGATCATGCGCTCGCCCGCATCGACGTGGCCGAGCCAGATCGCGGAGCTGGACAGGGTCCCCGCGACCCGGTGGGCGTGCGCGAGCTCGCCCAGGCGCGTGGCTAGCGCGTGAGCCTCCAAGCCGAGCTCCCAGGCTTTCGCCATATCCTCGTCGGCCTCCAGGAGGTAGGCGTTGCTCAACGCACGGAGCTGCAGGTCGGTAGGGCCCTTCTCCTCGACGATCCGGCGCGCGCGAGCGAGAAGCGGCCGTCCCTCAGCGTGACGGCCGAGCATCGACAACGCCGAGCCGATCGTGATCAGCGAGCTGGCGAGGATCGCCGGCTGGTCGGACGACTCGGCAAGGTCGAGGAGCGGCGACGCGAGCTCGATCGCGCGCTCGGACGGGCCGGAGAGGAATACCAGGCGCGCATGTTGGTCGCGCAGCGACAGGACGGCGGGATCGGCCGCGAGGTCGGCGAACTCAGCGATCGCGGGCTCGATGACGGCCGCCGCCTGGTCGAACCGCAGGGCCCCCAGCAGCACCCGCGCGCGTTCCGCGAGGGCCTGCGCCAGCGCCTGCCGGTCGCCGAGTGTCCGACGGATCTCGACGGCCCGGGTCAGGTGCGCGTCCGCGGCATCGAACTGGGCCGACGCGAGGGCCTTCTCCCCGGCGAGCATCAACAGCACCGCCTGGTCGGCGGCGTCTGTCGTGAGGCCGAGCGCCTCCTCATAGAACGTCCTGGCCTGGGCGGGGGAGCCGAGCGCAGCCGCGCGGTCGCCTGCCGCCCGGAGTGCGACCCGGGCCTTGACGGCCAGCTCGTCGGCCTCCTCGCCGGGCGTCGCGAGAGGAACGGCGGCCAGGTAGTGGCCGGCGAACGCGGCGACGAGCTCAGGATCACCGAGCGACTCGAGCCAGCGAGCGACGGCGAGGTGGCGCGTCCGACGGTCAGCCCTTGCGAGCGTGCGGTACGCGACCTCCCGGATGAGTGCCTGCACGAACGCGTAATGGCCGCGCTCGGGCGAGCGCGGGTCGACGACGTGGGTGAGGAGCTCGCGCCGGACGAGCGACCGGAGACGCGGCTCGAGCTCCGACTCCGCACGGCCGGAGACCGCAGCGAGTCCCGCGGGAGAAAAGCTCTGACCGAGGACCGCGGCGTCGAGGACGAGCGCCCGATCCGGTGGCGCCAGCGCGTCCAACCGCGCTGCGATGAGCGCGGTGAGCGTCTCCGGAACCGCGAGATCCGCCAGCTGGCCGAGGTCGCCCGCCGGCTCGAGCACGCCGGCGTCGCCGAGCCGCAGCTGCCCCTTCGACAAGAGCATCCGAACCATCTCGACCGCGTACAGCGGCACGCCCTCGGCGCGAGCCACGATCGCCGTGGCCGTCGCGTCGGGCAGCGTGGGCACGAGACCATCGAGCAGGCGTCGCATGTCCCCCTCCGGGACAGGCTCCAGGACGAGGCTCGCGTGGCCGCGGCGGGGTGTTCCCCACTCCGGCCGCCGCTCGAGCAGCTCGGGCCGGGCGAGCGAGAGCACGAAGATCGGGTGGTCCCGCGCCCAGTCGACCAGGTGGTCGACGAAGTCGAGCGTGCCGGCATCCGCCCAGTGGAGGTCCTCGAACACGAGCACGACGGTCCCCGATGCCGCGAGCTGCTCGAAGAACGTCCGCCACGCCCCGAACAGCTCGTCTGGCGGCACGTCCCCATCGACGCCGAGCAGCTGAAGGAGCGCGGATTCGACTCGCACGCGATCCGGCGACTCGGGCATCAGCTCATCGAGGAGGGCGCCGATCCGGGCGCGTGACGTCGCGTCGTCGTCGCTCTCGGCAAGGCCCGCCCGGGCGCGCACGACCTCGCCGAGCGCCCGGAACGTGATGCCCTGTCCGTACGCCGGCGAGCGCCCGCGGTGCCAGTACACGGGCTCGGCGATCCCGTCCAGGTACTTCTCCAGCTCCCACGTGAGCCGGCTCTTGCCGATGCCGCCGGCACCGATCATCGAGACGTGCTGGGTCCGTCGCTCCGAGCCGGTCACGTGGTACAGCTCCTTGAGCACGCGTAGCTCCACGTCCCGGCCGACGAACGGCGCATCGAGGCCCTCGACCCGCCCTCGTCCGCCGCGTTCGGCAACGATGCGGAGGGCCCGCCACGTCGGGACTGGAGCCGCCTTGCCCTTGAGCGCGTGCACTCCTGCAGGCTCGAACGCGATGGCGCCCGAGGCGGCGCGGAACGTCGGCTCCCCGACGAGCACGGTCGACGGTGCCGCGGCCGACTGCAGACGCGCCGCGGTGTTCACGATGTCGCCGGCGACCATCCCCTGGTTCGTCGCGCCGATGGTGACCGCGGCCTCGCCGGTCAGGACGCCGCAGCGAGCCTCGATTCCGGGCGCGACCGCCGGCACGGCCGCCACGAGCTCGAGGCCGGCCCGCACCGCGCGCTCGGCGTCGTCCTCGTGCGTGGTCGGGGTGCCCCAGACAGCCATGACCGCATCGCCGATGAACTTCTCGACGACCCCACCGTGGCGCGTGATCGACTCGGTCGCGATGCCGAAGTACCGCGTCAGCGCCTCACGGACGTCCTCTGCGTCGCGGCCCTCCGAGAAGGGCGTGAACCCGACGAGGTCGGCGAACAGGACACTGACGAGGCGGCGCTCCGCAACCGGCGCTGCGGTCGTCGCAGGTGGCGCGACCGGCGTGGCCGGTGGCGCGACGGCATCCGCGATCGGTGCCGGCGCCTGGCCGTTCGATCGGGCGACCGGTGGCAACGACGTCGTCGCTGGCACGATCGCCGAGTCGAGGGCGGTGCCGCAGTGGCCGCAGAACCGATGATCCGGCGGGTTCGCCGTCCCGCACGCTGGGCAGACGATCGGCAGTGCCGCGCCGCAGCTGCCGCAGAGGTGCTGGCCTGCCGCGGCCTCCGTGCCGCAGGTCGCGCAGAAGATGGCCGTCACGACCCCGACCTCACGGCCGCAGCGTACCGGACCGAGCTTGGCGGACCCGGAACCCACGGATGTGCCCCTCATCGCTGGAGAGAGCTCAAAGATGACCGAGGCCGCCGCACCTCAGTGCAGAATATTGCGGCGCACAGCGCTCCTGACCTGCACGTTCGCCACGCTGAGGCGTACCGCGCTGAGCCGCTTCTGGTGCGCGACCACCCAGACTGATGACCCCCGAGTCGGATCACGCGTCAGGCGTGCATCGGGGCGCCCGACCTGTTGGGTCTCGCGGCCGAGGTCGGGCGTTCTGGGCGCGCAGGGTGTGCGTGCTCCCGGAGACGCCCTTGAGCTCGACCTGGCCGATCTCCAGACAACGCGATCCCGTCCTCCTCTGACGCATCGGCAACCTGTCACGGTCCGCGACCATCTGGACTGGGCCCGGGAGCAGCTGGCAGGTATCGCGGCAGGTCAGCGACCACATCCCGAGGGACGCCAGGGACCGCCGCCGATGGCGCCGCGCACCGTGCCCGCCGGGGTGGTCGGGCGTCCTACCGGTAGCATCGGCCGCTGTGGACCCCGGCAGGCAGCGATGGGCCCCGCCGCCGGTGCGTCTGCTGCTCGCGTCGATGTTGGTGCTCGCCTCGGTTGCGGTGGTCGGCTTCCTGCTGTGGCGTGGCGCCGACCAGCAGGGACAGGACATGGCCATCCCGGACTCGACCCCGACCTCCAACCCGCGCGCGCTGCCCCCTGCGACGTCGTCGGGGGCGCAGCAATACGACTCACCGTTCGTGACCGCCGTGAGTGGCGACGGCCGACACTTCGTCGACCAAGCGGGAGAGCCGCTGCTCGTCACGGGCGACGCGCCCTGGTCGCTGTTCGTCGACCTCTCGCCTGCCGAGGCCCGGCGGTATCTCGAGACCCGCGCCGAGCAGGGCTTCAACGCGATGATCGTGTCGCTCATCGGGTCCGAGGCCAACGGTGGGCCGTCGGACGACGGCGCCACGTACGACGGTGTGGTCCCGTTCGTCGAGGGCGACATCCTCGACTGGAACCCCGACTACTGGCAACGGGTCCACGACTACCTCGAGGTGGCGGCCTCCAGCGGGATCACCGCGTTCCTCTACCCCATCGACGGATGGACGATCGGCAACGCGTTCTCCCCCAACAGCGAAAGGAGCTGCGAGGAGTTCGGGGCCCGCGTGGCGGAGTACTTCGCCGACCTGCCGAACATCGTCTGGGTCATGGGCGGCGACTACTTCCCGGCCACCGACGACCTGGCGGAAGGCAGCGACGTCGACCACTGCATGGACAACGCCCTGCGGGGGATCCGCAGCACGGGGCGACAGCCGACCGTTCTCCATGCAGCTCGGGTACGACAAGTCGATCTCGACTGAGAACCCGTTCTGGGCGGCGCGCGTCGACTGGAACTTCGTGTACACCTACCACCCGACCTACGCCGCCGTGCTCGAGGCCTACCGGGCCGCCGACAAGCCGGCCTTGTTCTCCGAGGGCAACTACGAGGGTGAGAACAACCAGCCGGAGACGCCGCCGACAACGGACGAGACGCTGCGCAGGCAGGCGCTCTGGGCGCTCACCTCCGGTTCACCTGGTGATTTCTACGGCTCGCAGGACTGGCGCTTCGAGGACGGGTGGCAGGGCCGGTTGGACAGCCCGGGCACCCGGCAGCTGAAGGGGATCCGCGACTTCTTCCGGACCCTCCCGTGGTGGCGGCTGGAGCCCGACGACCAGCGCCCGGTCGTCACGGGGGGGCGCGGGAGACCGGCGGCGCCTGGCGTGGCGATGGACGTCCTGGACAGCGACTACGTCACGGCGGCCCGCACCCCGGACGGCGGTACGACCGTGGTGTACATCCCCACAGAAAGGACCATCCAGCTGGACGTGGACCGACTGCCCGCCCCGCCACCGCCGTCTGGTTCGATCCGTCGTCGGGGCGGACGTCTCCGGCCACGGTGACGTCCTCCATGACGACCCCCGGGCCGAACTCGAGCGGGGACGGCGACTGGCTGCTGGTGATCCGTTCTCCATGACGAGTCTGCTTCTACTGTTGCAAGCGTTGTCCGAGGATCACACCCCCAGCACGCGGTCGTGGCCGCACGCCGGCTTGAAGGGGACTACGTGGTGTGGCAGGGCGGTTCAGACGAGTTCTCCCCAGACGCGGAGCCGGGCGATCCCACCGTCCGGGTAGACGTCGAGGCGAACGGTGTCCACCGGTGAGCCGTCGTCCACCACGAAGTGGTGCCGGGTGTCGGGCTGCAGGCGGGCCCGAGCCACCAGCTCGACGTCCGAGTCGCCGGTGACCATGGCCCAGCCGGGCGCGTTGCCGACGAAGTACGAGGTGTCGATCTCGACCCGCCGCACCCGGCCCCGGCCGGCGAGCCGGACGGTCACGTGGTCGTTGCCGGCATCCCGTCGTCGGGCGTTCTCCCACCCCTCGCCCATGGTGCGTGTCCTTCCGGGCAGCAGGATGTTGCTGGGGGAGGAGTAGAAGCGGTTGGAGCAGTCGATCACGCGTCCTCCGTTCTCGGTCGCCGCGAGGTCGATGGTGCCGGTGAGGAGGCGGGGGTCGGGCCTGCACTCACCGTGGACCCGGAACCGCGCGACACCCCCGTCCGGGTAGATCGACAGGCGCACGTGCGTCACCCGGTCCCGCGAGGACACGACGAACGCATTCGGCGAGTCTCCGGCCAGGCGCGAGCGAGCCAGCAAGGGGACCCAGTCGACGATGTCACCGGGAGCGGGGTAGCCCTCGACCTCGGCTCCCTCGACCGAGGCCTCCGGCGGGTAGTTGCCGGTGAAGTGAGTGGTGTCGATGACCACACCCCGCACGACGCCCGGGACCCCGAGGCGGACCACGGCCCAGTCGTTCCCCGGCTCGCGCCGCCGTCGGGTCTCCCAGCCGTCGTAGATCTTCCCCTTGTTGCCGAAGTCGGGGAATGCAGCGGGCGGCCCGGGCTTGATGAGGTTCTCGCGTTCCGCGAACAGCTCGTCGTTCGCGGCGACGACGCTGCCGGCGAGAGCGCGCGACGCGAGGTCGGGCAGCTCGAGGAAGTCGTGTCGGTCGGTCACTGGGTCCTCCGGATCAGGGTGCCGTGGGGGGCGTCGTCGATGCGTCGGCCGCGCAGCCACGTCGACCGCACCACACCGGTGAGCTCCTGCCCCGCGTAGGGCGTGACGGGGTGGCGATGGTGCAGCCGTGCCGGGTCGACGGTGAAGGGTTCGTCCGGTGCGAAGACGACGAGATCCGCGTCGCGTCCCACCTCGATCGCCCCCTTGGCGTCCAGGCCGACGAGGGATGCCGGGCGCGAGGACATCCAGCGCACGACGTCGGCCAGGCCGAACCCTCGCCGTCTGGCCTCGGTCCACACCAGGGGCAGGCCCAGCTGGAGCGAGGCGATCCCACCCCAGGCGGTCCCGAAGTCACCGGTCGTCTTCAGCTCGGGCGTCGCGGGCGAGTGGTCGGACACGACCAGGCCGATCGTCCCGTCGCGCAGGGCCTGCCACAGCCGCTCCCGGTTGGCTGCTCCTCGGATCGGTGGACAGCACTTGAACTCGGTGGCTCCGGTGCCGACCTGCTCGGCCGCCAGGGTCAGGTAGTGGGGGCACGTCTCGGCGGTGACGCCCGAACGGGCGAGCGACCCGACGGCATCCGCTGACGACAGGTGCAGGATGTGGGTCCGGCAGCCCGTGGTCCGTGCCGAGGAGGTGAGGAGCTCGACCGCCGACACCTCGGACTCGGCCGGACGCGAGGCGAGGAAGTCGGGGTACCGCTCACCGGAGCACTCGCCGACCAGCCCGCCGTCCTCGGCGTGCACGATGAGCAGCGCCCCCAGGTCCGCCAGCTCCGTCATGACCAGATGCAGCCTGTCCGCATCGAGCGGGGGGAACTCGTCGACGCCGGACGGGGCCAGGAAGCACTTGAACCCGAAGACGCCCTCCTCGTGCAGCCCGCGCAGGTCGGCGAGGTTGTCGGGGACGGCACCGCCCCAGAACCCCACGTCGACGTGGCACTGGCCGTGGGCGGCGGCACGCTTCACCTCGAGCGCGACGGTGGTGGTGGTGGGGGGCAGGCAGTTCAGCGGCATGTCGATGATCGTCGTGACACCTCCGGCCGCGGCTGCCCGGGTCGCGCAGGCGAAGCCCTCCCACTCGGTGCGCCCGGGCTCGTTCACGTGCACGTGCGTGTCGACGAGGCCGGGGAGGAGGATCTCGTCGTCGGCCAGAGCGCACGACCTCACCGCCGAGGTCGTCACCGACGTCGACGATCCGCCCGTCCTCGACCACGACGTCGCAGACCCGCTCCCCGCGTGGCAGCAGCGCGCGACCCCGGAAGACCCTCACTCGCGCACCACGGTCGCCTCGATGAGACCGTAAGGACGGTCGGTGGCGATGAAGACCTCTCCGGTGTTCTCGAGGTCGAACGGCGAGAGGTCCACGAGGACGTGGTGCTTGTTCGGAGCCACGAACGAGACCTCCTCGATCTCCGCGTGTGCCTCGAGAACCGCCTCCCCCATGCCGAAGAGCGACTGCTGCAGCGCGAGGGAGTGGATCCGGGCGAAGGAGCCGGTGACGAGGGCCAGCACGTCGGCGTGCACCGCGTCCCACTCGACCTCCGTCGTGCCGTACCGCCAGGTGGCTGTCAGCGACGTCGCGAGGACGCGGTCCTTGGTCTCGGCGAGCGTGGTGTACCGGTCCGTGCGGAAGCCGTGGAACTCGGAGCCGGTCGACTTGAGCAGGGCAAGGTCCGTGACACCGGAGGTGACGACCGCCGTGTCGCCCTCCACGTCGACCGAGGTGGTGCGAACCCAGCCGCCGTCGCGGACGAAGGCGTGGTCGTGGCCGTCGATCCGGTTCCAGGGGTACTCCTCGACCTCGACCAGGGCGCCGGTGACGGCCGGGGTGGTCTCGACGAAGTGACGCGCGAGGCGCAGGGCGTAGTCCTCGATCGGGCGCACTGCGTGCTCCTTCGCGAACGCGAAGACGGTGTTCCTCTGCGAGTCGGTCGGCAGGACGGCTGCCTGGTCACCGGTCGTGTGGGCCGCGTCGAAGGACCCACGCAGGTGGGTCGACACGCTGAGGTCCGTGATCTCGTGGCGAGCGGTCTCCCGGTGGATCCGCACGACCCGGTTCTCCGCCTTGCCGTATCGGTTCGCTCCGAGGCGAATGGGCATGTCAGCTCCCTCGGTAGGCGGAGTAGGTGAACGGGGCGAGCAGCAACGGCACGTGGTGGTGCTCGTCGGTGGTCACCCTGAAGGTCAGCGAGACCCGTGGGAAGAACGAGTCCTCGTCGTAGGCCGCGACGTCGAAGGTGAGGGTGTACGTCCCCGGCTCCAGGCGGTCCGGCCCGATGGCTTTCACTCTCCCGTCCTGGTCGGTGACCCCCTCTCCGAGGAGAGGGCCACCGCCGCCGGTGCCCTTCGGACCGTCCGGCCGGTCCAGTCCGTCCGGTCCGGCGGGGCCGTCGAGGCGGACCGGCATCCCAGCGGCCGGCCGGCCGCGGGCCGTGTCGAGGACGTGCGTGGTGATCCGGCTCATCCGTCCAGCTCCTTCTGCAAGCGCACCAGGGCGATCTTGCGCAGCTCGTCCTTGACGACGGCGGTCTCCGTCGCCTCGTCGTTCACGAGCCTGGCCCGAGCCGCGGCGACCACGTCGCCAGCGGTGAGACCGGTCGCGCAGATGAGGAACACCCGACCGAACCGTGCCTCGTAGGCCCGGTTCGCGTCCACGAGCTCGGCGTCCGGCAGCACGCCGGACTGCTCCTGGCGGGACCACGCGGCATCCGTCGAGTGCCCTCGTGCCCGGTCACCGATCCGGGGATGGGCGGCCAGCGCGCGAGCGAGCTCGTCATCGCGGAACTCACGAGCGAGCCGGTCGGCGCGGTCCAGCAGCGACGCCTCGTCGGGGTACGGGCGACCGTCGCAGATCGCATCGGCCCATCGCGGCACGTCGGCACAGGCCAGCAGTGCTCGGCGCACCTGCTGCCGGGGACCACGGTTGATCTCGTCGAGGTTCATGTCGGGCTCCGCCGGGTGAGGCCGAGGAGCCTGTCCACGCTGACCGGCACCTCGTGCGTGTCGACGGCTCCGCACTCCAGCGCGCGCAGCACGTAGTCGGCGAGGGCCGCAGCGGTCGCGGGTTCGTCGAGGTAGCCGGAGTCCTGCCGGTCGAGGTAACGAAGCAGCCGGTCGAGCGCGACCTGCAGCCCGTCACGGAAGAAGCCGAACGTGGCGAGGAAGCGGGTCGGCAGCTGAGCCGGGTGCAGGTCCCAGCCCTGGTAGAGGCCCCGTTCGAGCGACCGCCGGACCAGGCGGGCGTGGAGCTGCCACGCCGCCGTCCGGTGGTCGCCGACCGGAAGGACGTTGGTCGACCCGTCCGACACGAAGACGCCGGTTCCGGCCGCAGCGACCTGGAGGACCGCCTTCGCGTGGTCGGCGACCGGGTGGTCGAGGCTCTGCTGCGCCGGCGCGATGCCCAGCGCCGCGGAGTAGTCGTACGTGCCGTAGTGGAGGCCGGTGACGCGCCCGGCGGCCGCGTGGATCATGCGTGCGACGGTCGCCGTTCCGTCCGACGCGAGCACCGCCTGCGGCGTCTCGATCTGGATCTCGAACCCGAGGCGCGGGAGCCGGTACCTGTCCTCGAGGTGGTCGCAGGCAGCGACCATCGCCTGCACCTGCTCGACGGAGGTGACCTTGGGGAGGGTGAGCACGCCTCGCCCGCCCTCCGCGAGGAAGAGCTCGAGAGTTCGCAGACCGCGCCTGCGAGTGGCCGCCTCCAGGCTCTTGAACCGGATGCCGGATGCCGGGACACCGGCGGGGGGCTCCGTCGCCTTGAGGACCGCTGCGTCCTCCTCCTCGTCCGGGCGGAACCCGTACCCGTCCTCGAAGTCGATCCTGAGGTCGTCCACCGGCTGACGGGCCAGCCGCACCCGAACGCGCTCGACGAGGGACGCGTCGGCTCCCACGGCCTCGGCTGCCGCGTCGAGGAGCGACAGCGCCTCCTCACCGAAGGCCACTGCGATCGCGGGCTCGTACCGGTCGGCGGGCACGTAGAGCGTGTGCACGGGCTGGTGACCGCGCGAGCCGGGATAGGCCTGAGCCAGGTGGGCGTCGGCCTCTGCCAGCATCTGGTCGATGCGGTCGTGGATCTCCGTCACGAGATGACCTCGTATGCGGGCAGGGTGAGGAAGTCGACGTACTCCTCGTCCAGCGCCACCCTCTCGAAGATCTCGCGGGCCGGCTGGAAGTCCGCTCCGAGGGCCTCCATCTCCTCGTCCATGATCCGCCGCACCAGCTCGGCGGTCACGACGGTGCCATCGGGGAGTGCCGTGCCGTTGCGGACCCACTGCCACACCTGCGAGCGCGAGATCTCCGCCGTGGCTGCGTCCTCCATGAGGTTGTGGATGGCCACGGCGCCGTTCCCGCGCAGCCACGACTCGAGGTACCGGATCGCGACCTCGACGTTGGCCCGCAGGCCCTCCAGCGTCACCTCGCCGGCCGCGGAGGAGATGTCGAGGAGGTCTGCCGCGACGACGTCGACGTCGGGACGCTGACGGTCGAGCTGGTTCGGACGCGACCCGAGCACCTCGTCGAACGCCGAGAGACACACCGGGACGAGGTCGGGATGAGCCACCCAGGAGCCGTCGAAGCCCTGGCTCGCCTCCCGCTCCTTGTCCGCCCGGACCTGCTCGAAGGCTCGCTCGTTCACCTCGGCGTCGTGCCGGCTGGGGATGAAGGCGCTCATCCCGCCGATGGCGAACGCGCCGCGCTGGTGGCAGGTCTTCACGAGCTGCTCGGCGTACGCCTTCATGAAGGGTGCCGTCATCCCGACGCTGCTGCGATCGGGGAGGACGTAGTCGGGGCCACGGTCACGGAACCACTTGATGATGCTGAAGAGGTAGTCCCAGCGGCCGGCGTTGAGGCCGGACGCGTGGTCACGCAGCTCGTAGAGGATCTCCTCCATCTCGAATGCCGCAGGAAGGGTCTCGATGAGGACCGTGGCACGAACCGAACCGTGGGGAACTCCCAGCTCGTCCTGGGCCAGGACGAAGACGTCGTTCCACAGCCGAGCCTCGAGGTGGCTCTCCAGCTTCGGCAGGTAGACGTAGGGGCCGCTCCCTCGGGCCAGCAGCTCGGCGGCGTTGTGGAAGAAGTGGAGCCCGAAGTCGACGAGCGCTCCGGCCACCGGCTCGCCCCCGACCAGGACATTCCTCTCGTGCAGGTGCAAACCTCGAGGGCGCACGACGATCGTCGCGAGTCGGCCGTCGTGCAGGGCGTAGCGACGGCCGTCGGGCGAGGTGAAGTCGACCTCGCGGCGGATGGCGTCGCGGAGGTTGACCTGGCCCCCGACGACGTTGCTCCAGTGCGGCGTGCTGGCGTCCTCGAGGTCCGCCAGCCAGACGCGAGCGCCCGAGTTGAGCGCGTTCACCGTCATCTTCCGCTCGGGCGGACCGGTGATCTCGACCCGGCGGTCGACGAGGTCGGCCGGAGCCGGCGCGACACTCCACTCCGACTCGCGGATCCACTGGGTCTCCGGCAGGAACCCGAGAGCCGAACCACGGCGGGCGCCACGAGCCCGCAGCAGCTCCGCGCGACGCTCGCCGAACCGCTCGTGGAGGAGTCGCACGAAGGCGAGCGCCTCGGGGGTGAGGATCTTCTCGGCTCCGGCAGCAGTGCTCATGGTCCTATAGTTCCCCTCCAACGCGTCGCGCGTGGCTGGTCGGGCCTCGGTGCCTGGCGCGGACGGGTCCGAGATGGGGGACCGGGTGCGTGCGTTTGACGTCCGGGTCGTGTGACGGGATGGTGGTGGGGAACGGCGGGGGCCGTTGGTTCAGGAGTGGGAGGGAAGCGCTATGTCGGGTTCCATCAGCTCATGGCCTCAGGTGCGGCGGGGCGATCGAGAGCATCCGGTACGAACACTGCAGCACCTCTTGCGGGCGCGTGGCCACAGCGTCGCCGTGGACGGGAGCTTCGGGCCGCTGACCGACGCGGCGGTGCGGGCGTTTCAGCAGGAGAAGGGCCTCGTCGTCGACGGGGTGGTCGGCCGGCACACGTGGGGAGCACTCATCATCACCGTCCGGCGGGGGAGCACGGGTGACGCGGTGCGCGGGGTGCAGGAGGAGTTCCAGTTCCGCAACCTGTCTGGTGACCCCAGCCAGGGCCTGGCCGTGGACGGCAGGTTCGGGCCCCTCACCGAGGCAGCGGTCCGCGGCTTCCAGCAGGCCCTGCACACCGACATATCAACCGTGGCGGTCGACGGTGTCGTCGGACCGGTCACCTGGCAGGCCCTGGTCAGCGGAATGCTGTCTGGCTGAAACCTTCGCTGGGCCGCCGTTACCCCGAGTCCGGCGGATCCATCGTTCTGCCATGACCACCATGCTGGAGCGACTCAGGGATGCTGCAAACAGTCACGAGGCGCAGCGCGTGGCGTCGCTCTTCGCCGACGACTACCAGAGCTCGCAACCGTTGCACCCGGGTCGAGGCTTCAGCGGGAGCGCTCAGGTGCTCGAGAACTGGTCCGCTGTGTTCGACGGGGTGCCGGACTTCAGATCGGAACTGGTTGCCTCATCGGTGAGCGGCGACACCGAGTGGGGCGAGTGAACTGGCACGGTCACCACCTGGACGGGGCGGCACCGTGACGTGACGTAGCACTGCCTGCCGACCGACCGGCCCCGAGAGGGCTCAGGGTCCACTCAGGGTCAGGCTCAGGTGCCTCACCGATGTGCGCATGCCCATGGTGCCGCAACGATGCTCGGCATGATCACCGTCACATCACTCACAAAGACCTACGGCCGCAACCTCACCGCCGTCAACGACGTCTCCTTCACCGCGGCGACCGGTCGCGTCACGGGGTTCCTCGGGCCCAACGGCGCGGGCAAGTCCACGACCCTGCGCATCGTGGTCGGGTTGACCCCCGCCACCTCGGGCACCGCCCTCATCGACGGACGTCGGTTCACCGACCTCCCCAACCCGGGCACCGAGGTCGGGGTCCTCCTCGATGCCTCCGCCCAGCACGCCGGCCGCACCGGCCGAGAGATCCTCACCATCGTCCAGCGGACCATGGGCCTGCCACGCACCCGGGTCGAGGAGATGCTCGACCTCGTCAGCCTCACCGACGAGGAGGCGGACCGACGGGTGCGCAACTACTCACTCGGGATGCGACAGCGCCTCGGGATCGGTGCCGCGCTCCTCGGCGACCCCCACGTGCTCATCCTCGACGAACCGGCGAACGGCCTCGACCCGGCCGGCATCCGGTGGATGCGCGACCTGCTGCGGGGCTACGCCGATCGCGGTGGCACGGTCCTCCTCTCCTCGCACCTGCTCCACGAGATCGAGGTCATCGCCGACGACCTCGTCGTCATCGGCAACGGCCGGATCGTGGCTCAGGGCACCAAGGCAGAGCTGCTGGCGTCCGCCGGCACCGTCGCCCGAGCCGGCGACGGCGCCGCCCTGGCGGCCGCGATGGAGCGCCGCGGGCTCACCGTCACGGCGCACTCCGACGGCAGTCTCCACACCGACGCCAGCCCCGAGCGGGTGGGCGAGGTCGCGCTCGGCGCGGGCGTGGCCCTCACCGAGCTCCGCGCCGCCGACGGCGCCGGGCTCGAGGAGATGTTCCTCGAGCTCACCGCAGACACCCAGCGCGAAGGAGCAGCAGCATGACCACCACCGTCCTCGAGCCCACCACGTCCGACGTCGCGAGCCGTCACGCCCGCCAACGGACGGCATCCGCCCGGATCCCGCTGAGTCGCCTCATCGGCGTCGAGCTGCGGAAGATGTTCGACACCCGCTCCGGGTTCTGGCTCATGGCGAGCATCGTCATCACGAGCGTGCTCGCGACGGCCGCCATCATCGTCTTCGCCCCGGACGACCAGCTGACGTTCGACAACTTCGCGGCCGCCATCGGCGCGCCGATGACGGTGATCCTGCCGATGATCGCCATCCTCGCGGTGACGAGCGAGTGGAGCCAGCGCAGCGGCCTCACGACGTTCACCCTGGTGCCCCACCGCGGCCGGGTGCTCGGCGCGAAGTTCCTCGGTGCCGTCGCCGTGGGCATCGTGGCGATGGTCGTCGCCCTCGTGGTCGGCACGCTCGGCACCCTCGTGGCCAGCCTCATCACCGGTCAGGACCCGGTCTGGAACGCCACGGTCGGCGAGTTCGCGCTCATCGTCCTCGGCAGCGTCCTGGGCATGCTCTTCGGCTTCATGCTCGGGGTCGTCATCCGCAACTCGGCGGGCGCCATCGTCGCCTACTTCGTCTACACGCTCGTCCTGCCACCGCTCCTCGGCCTGCTCGCCGCCAACCAGCAGTGGTTCGCCGACCTGCAGCCCTGGGTCGACTACAACTTCGCGCAGACCGTGCTGTTCAGCGGCAGCGTGTCGAGCGAGCAGTGGCAGCAGCTCGCCGTCGCGGGAACCCTGTGGTTCCTCCTGCCCCTGGCGGTCGGGCTCGTCGTCGTCCGTCGTGCCGAGGTCAAGTGACGCAGACCTGACAAGGAGAGGGTCGGTCCCGCCGCTCCCCTCGCCGGATCAGTCCGGCAGGTGGGAGCGGCGGGACTCCAGCGCCTCCCGGCGATGTGCGTTGCCGTGCAGCGCAACGTAGGCGTGACCGAACCTCGCAGAGCAGGTCGTCGTCGAGACGCCGCACCGCACCGGGTGGGTACCGGTAACCCATGGCCGCGGTGACGGCCGCGCTGTCGACGTCGCGCAGGGTCGAGCTGAGCTCGTCGAGCGAGGCGATGCCGAGCTCGAGCAGCAGCCCGGAGATCCACTCGTAGTGCTCCGTGCGGGACCAGCCGGCGCTCGAGTACCGGCCCGCGAGGAAGGTCGCGAGCTCCTGCCCGCTGATCCGCGGGTCGTGGGCGTCCCCGCCGTCCACGCTGCTGTCACCGAGGCCGGCCTGGAGCCGGTCGCGGATCGCGCCGAACTCCCGGTCGGCGAGCTCGAGCAGCCCGGCGGCAAGGGTGAACCGCCGGTCGAGGTCGGGCACCTGCTCCGGCGGCACGGTGCCCTTGTACCGGATGTCGTGCTCGAACTCGGCCCAGGCGTGCTGGAGCACGGTCCGCAGCTGGATCGAGGCACAGAAGAGCGGGTCGTATGCCGTCGGCTCGCCGTTCCCCCTCGACACCAGCAGGTGCCGGCTGGCGTAGCCGAAGCGACCCGCCGCGGCGGTCTCCTCACCGAGGTCGCGATCGTCGAGAACGGTGAGCTGCTCCGCGAGCAGCCCGGCCACCGCATCCACGTCCCGCTGGACGTAGGTGATGACCCGGACACCGACCTGGTCCGTCACGGCGTGCAGCGGGTCGGCGCCGGCGTCGCCCGTGATGACGCCGCGCGCCTTGGCGGCGAACGACGCAACCGACTTGGTGCGACCCGTGACGCTCAGGTAGTTGATGCCCGCGTCGTCGATGATGGCGGTGACGAGCTCGACGAACTCGTCCGTGGCGGGCAGCAGACGGTCACGCAGCCCGGTGTACTGCCCCACGGCTCGGTCGAGACGGCGCACGGACATGGACTCACTGTCCACTGACAGACCCGCTGACCGCCGCGAACACGCCGTGACAGTCAGGTCCGGTCAGTCGTCCTCGCCGGTCGGCCGTTCGCGTCTCACCTGCCAGGGCACGAGGCGCCGAACCCCTTCCCGCCAGTGCCGCCGCCCCTCCTCGGGCAGCAGCAACGCCCGGACCCGGTCCGCTCGACGCCTGCGCGAGAGCGCGCCCCGCCACACCGTCCTCGCGTCGTCCGCGACGTCAGCGAGGTCGGAACCGGGACGGGCATAGCGGGCGAGCTCGAGGGTCGACACCACCCGGCCCAGGGCCTGGCTCTCGTCGGCGGACAGGTATGCCGCTTGCCCGATCTGGCGGGACGCCTGGCGCGGCGTCGCCCCGTCGGGCGGCACGTAGCCGATGTCCTGCAGCCGCAGGAGCAGGGACTGCCACTCCGCCTCGACGCGCTCGGCGTCGTCCCGCGCCCGACGGCGAGCCCGGCGTCGGGCCAGCCACGCGCCGAGCGGGACGACCGCGACGGCAAGGCCGGCGAGGAGGAGGACGATGATCGTCGTCGCGTTGTCGGAGACGTAGCGGACCACGCCCGTGTCAGAGGATCCCCCGATGGTGCCGAGGTCGTCCGCGGTGACGTCACGCTCGGGGCCTGTCGACGGGATGGCGGACGAGGACGACGCGCTGGTGCTCGGAACCGCCGCGGAGCCGGAACCCGTGTCGGTCGGCACCAGGCTGTACTCGGGCGCGACGCCGCTGCGCGTGCCCGGCGTGGGCTCGAACCGCACCCAGCCGAGGCGGGGGAACCACAGCTCCGGCCACGCGTGCGCGTCGCTGAGCCGCACCACCCGGTCGTCGCCGTCCTGCACGCCCGGGAGGAAGCCGGTCGCCATCCGGGCCGGGATGCCGGCCGCCCGGGAGAGCATGATCATCGCGGAGCTGAACTGCACGCAGTACCCGCGCTTGGTCTCGAGGAACCGGGCCAGCGGCTCCTCCGGAAGAGAGCCCTGTGCGGTCTCGTCGGCGAGCTCGAGCGAGTAGGTGAACTGCGGCCCGCGGAGGTAGCCCTGGATCGCCCGCGCGACGTCCAGCGGCGTGTCGCCCTCGTCGGTGAGCTCCGCGAGCACCGCCCGAACCTCGGTCTCCGAGCGCCGGTCGACCTCGAGGTTCGCCTCGTTCCCGGTTGCGGGCCGTCGAGGTCGGCGGTGAACTGCGAGGCGTCCGGGTCCAGCTCGACGAACTCGGCCGTGTAGGACGAGACCGGCTGGGTCACCTGCACGAGCCCCTCGACGGTCATGTTCCACGTGCCGGCTGGGAACGGGCTCCCCGTCGTGCCCTCGGGCAGCGCGACCTGTGGCAGTCCGATGCCGTTCTCCATCACCGTGATCTGCTCGACCCGTCGAGGGACCTCGGGTCCGGCCGTCGGTCCGGGGATCCGTCCGTCGACCGGGACGAAGGTGAAGTCCGAGCGGGACTGCCACATTACCCCGCCGGTAGCTGTCGAAGATGACGACCCGCAGCGGCCCCAGCCGGTCCGAGGTGCTGCGGTAGCGCAGGACGGGGTCGCTGGACCGGCTGCCGAGGTCCCGCGCGATGTCGAGGCTGGAGGCCAGCCGCACGTCGGAGCCGCTGCCGCCGCGCCCGTCGGCGCTGCGGCCGAGTCCGTCGGCGAGGAACGTCGTCGGGAAGTGGGGGACGAGGCTCGGCACCACGATCGCGGCTCCGATGGCGGTCACGCCGACCACACGGCCCATCGTCACGAACGCACTCGTGGGGTCGGCGAAGCGGCCGGCGGACGAGCGCGGGGTGGCGGCTCCCCACGAACGCAGGGAGCGGACGCCCTGCCGACCCACGAGGGCGAGCCAGCACAGGGCCGGGGGAACGGCATACCAGGCACCGAGCCCGTCACCGGAGTTCGTCGCGGATCCGAGGAACGCGGAGAGCAGCGGTATGCCGGCCAGCGCCGGACTCCTGTACGTCACCCCGATCGCGTCGACCGCCAGAGCGGTCGCGCCGATGAGCACGCTGACGGCGAGCACCGTGCCACGGTTGGCGGGGGCGGGTGCCGTGTAGTTCGTCACCGTCTGGTAGGCCTCGCCGAGCAGCACGCCGAACGCCCGTCCGGTCTCCGGCGTCGGCACGACGCTGCGCCACAGGTGTCCCTGCCCATGGAGGACGGCGGCCCCGTTGACGAGGAGGACGGCCTGGCCCAGGACGACGAGCGGACGCGAGGACGTGACTCGTCGAAGGCCCATGCCGACGAGGGCGACCAGGGCGACGAGCAGCAGGCTCGGGCGGAACCATGCGGCAGAGGGAGTGAAGAGGGTCGTCAGCGGCAGCGTGACCGCAAGGGTGGCGAGGGCCGCGAGCAGGGTCTCGACCGGTCGGACGCGGTTCATCGGGCTCCCACCACCTGCCCGCCGACGACTGCGGACCACGCCGCCGGCGGCGCCGTCCGTGCGTCGACGATGGTCGTCATCCAGCCGGAGGACTGCAGGGTGGCCACCGTGGTGGCCGCAGTGGCGTCCACATGTCCGCCTCGCCTCCTCGAGCTCCGGCCGGCGAAGGCATCCGGTTCCACGACCATGGCGGCTCCCGAGGAGCCGGGCTGGCGCAGGGCGGCCAGGGTACGGGCGTCGTCGTCGGCCAGCGGCCCCCCGACGTAGACGACGAGCCCACCCTGCGAGGTGAGGGAGCTCGCCGCGTGGAGCACCGCCCGCACACCGTCGTCGCCGCCGGGGGACACGCGGGCGAGCGTCTCGAGGCCGTCGTCGAGGGTCTCGTCGTGGTGCACCCCCGTGTCGGCGCCCGGGTCCGGGGTGAGGAGGTGGACGGCATACCCCCCGTCGACGAGGTGGGCCGTCACGGAGGCTGCCGTCGTGACGCTCCACTCCAACGAGCTCCCGCGCCCGGACCCGCCGTGCCCCGAAGCGCGGCAGTCGAGCAGGACGACTGCCCGCCGCTTGGCCGGGCGGTCCTCCTGGCGCACCATGAGGTCGCCCGTGCGAGCGGTCGCCGGCCAGTGGATCCGCCTCAGGTCGTCACCGTCCCGGTACTCCCGGACGGTCTGGTCGTCCTCACCGTGGAGAGCGACCATGTGCGGCACCGAGCCCTCGGAGCCGATGCCGCTGCCCAGCGAGCGTCCGCCGGGCAGCGGCACGACCCGGGGGAGCACGACGAGCTCGGCGCGACCACTCACCGCTGCGGCGCGCAGGCTCAAGCCGAAGGGGTCACGGACGCGCACGCCGAGCGGCCCGATGCGGTGGACGCCCCTGGTGTGGGAGCGGACGGTGTACTGCACCTCGTGCGCCTCTCCGGGCCGGAGCGACGGGACGACGAAACGGGGGCGGTCCCCGAGCGCGTAGTCGATGGACTCCTCGGCCATGACGACGGGGGAGATGCTGGACTCGGTGTTGCGGATGCGCACCGTCACCACCGAGCGCTCGTCGATGGCGACCCTCGCGGGCGCAGCGGTGCGCACGACGTCCAGTCGGAGCCCGTGGCGCCGGACGAGGACGAAGGCGATCACGGTGAGCACGAGGAGGAGCACCCCGATCCGGGTGACGTCGTGCTGGCCGAGGAGGATCCCGGATGCGACGAGCACGAGGCCGCAGCCGGCGAAGGCTGCGCCGCGAGTGGTGAGGGATCGTCGAAGTGCGCGCACGGGACTCAGCGGGTGGGAGAGGGCACCCGGACGCGCTGGAGCAGGTCGCCCACGACGTCGGCGGTCGTGCGCCGCGCCATCTGCGTCTCCCCGGTGGGCATGAGGCGGTGGGCGAGGACGGGGACCGCGATCTGTTGCACGTCGTCCGGCAGCACGTGGTCGCGGCCGGCGAGCGCGGCGTGCGCTCGGGAGGCACGCAGGAGGTGGAGGGTGGCGCGGGGGGAGGCACCGAGCCGCAGGGCGTTGCTCGAGCGGGTTGCGTGCGTGAGGTCGACGATGTACTGCTTGACGGCGGGTGCGGTATGGACCTGGCGGACGGCGGCGATCATCGACGACACGACTGCCGCGTCGGTCACCGGCTGGAGATCCTCGAGGGGCGAGATGCCGCCGTGGAGGTCGAGCATGTCGAGCTCGGAGCGCGCCGACGGGTAGCCCATGGAGATGCGTGCCATGAACCGGTCCCGCTGCGCCTCGGGCAGCGGGTAGGTGCCCTCCATCTCGATGGGGTTCTGGGTCGCCATGACCATGAACGGGCGCGGCAGCGAGTACGTCGTGCCGTCCACCGTGACCTGCCCCTCCTCCATGGACTCGAGGAGGGCGCTCTGGGTCTTGGGGGACGCACGGTTGATCTCGTCGCCGACGACGACGTTGGCGAAGATCGCCCCCGGTCGGAACTCGAAGTCCCGTACGTCCTGGTTGAAGACGGAGACGCCGGTGATGTCGCTCGGCAGGAGGTCCGGAGTGAACTGCACACGCCGCACCGAGCAGTCGATCGAGCGCGCCAAGGTCTTCGCCAGGAGGGTCTTGCCGACGCCCGGCACGTCCTCCACGAGGAGGTGCCCCTCCGCGAGGAGCACCGTGATGGCAGTTTTCACGACCGACTGCTTGCCCTCGATCACCGAGTTCATCGCTGCGGCGAGCGAGGCGGAGATCTGCAGGACCTGGTCGAGTGAGGCGCCGCGCGCCGAACCAGAGAGGTCACTGTCCGGCAGGGTGCGGCGGTCGTTCTCGAGGTCGCTCACGGGTGGTCCCTTCCATGTCCAGTACCCGCCCAACGGTCGATCGGTGTCGAGCGTGCCCACGATCTTGCCTCACGGAACCGGTGCGCGGCGACGTGCCAATGTCCACCTTCTCATTTCCTGAACCTCGGACACCAGCATGGATGCCGGCCGCACCTCTCGTCCGGGGTGCCGCCACCGTGCTCCACCCTTGCCCGTCCCCCTCCAGTGCGACGTGGAGCGGGGAGCCGGCCCGACCAGGCGGCGCCGACGCCCGAGCCGTGCTCGGCGGACCTCGCCGCTGTCACCGCCTGAACGTGTGCCGCGACGCTCCACCGTGCACCACCTCGCCTGACCTGCGTCGATGACGCCGGCACATCAATACTTGGTCCGAATCTCCGGCATGGTGGAGCGCTGGTGGAGTAATGTGGGGGAATCCGGTGCTTGCGGGTGGATCAGGAAGGGTCGAGGAGGTGGCGGCGTGGTGGAGTTCCTGGGCACCCACACGCCCCGGCTCGACGAGAAGGGACGGCTCTTTCTCCCCGCGCGCTTCCGGGCGGCGTTGGCGGAGGGACTCGTCGTCACGACAGGTCAGGAGAACTGCCTCTACGTCTTTCCCACCGAGGAGTTCCACCGCATCTCGGGACTCATGCAGACCACCTCGGGGTCATCCCGCCAGGTGCGCGACTTCGTGCGCGTGTTCCGTGCCCGCGCGCACCCTGACGTGCCCGACCGCCAGGGTCGCGTCACGATCCCTGCTCCCTTGAGGGCGTATGCCGGGCTGGAGAAGGAGTGCACGGTCATCGGCAACGGCGCCCGGCTCGAGGTCTGGGACTCCGCGGCCTGGTCCGACTACCTCGCCGAGGTCATGCCTGCGTACTCGTCCTACTCCGTCGCCTCGGAGGAGGTGGTTCCGGGCCTGTGAGGCCCGAGGCCTGCGGACTCAGCCCCACAGGCCACCTCCTGAGAACTCCACCACCCGACCCGACCGCTGGCCTCCAGCCGAACCGTCTCCCGACGCGACTTCCCCCGCGCCGGGCCCGGATCGGATGGGGACCAGCAGCCGGGTCGCCCCGCACCAGCCCAGCCGGACCACCCACCGTCCCCGCCGTTCGAGCCCAGCACCACGCCGTTCCGACCGAGGAGCACGATGAGCAACCGAGGAGACGCCGCCGCGCGGCACGTCCCCGTGCTGCGCGACCGTGTCGTCGACCTCCTGGCCCCCGCGCTGCGGGCGGACGGTGCCGTGTGCGTCGACGGCACCCTCGGTATGGGTGGGCATGCGGAGGCGATCCTCGAGGGGTGCCCAGCCGCCCGGCTCATCGGCATGGACCGCGACGAGGAGGCGCTCGCGCTCGCCGGCGAGCGGCTCTCGCGGTTCGGTGAGCGGTTCGTGGCGGTCCACGCTGTCTACGACGACATCCCCACCGTCCTGGCCGAGCACGCGGAGGGCACGGCCCGGGGCATCCTCTTCGACCTCGGGGTCTCCTCGCTCCAGCTCGACGAGCCGGAGCGAGGATTCGCCTACCGGCACGACGCACCCCTGGACATGCGGATGGACCAGTCGACCGGGAAGACGGCTGCGGACGTCCTCAACACCTACTCGCACGGAGAGCTGGCCAGGATCCTCCGGACCTACGGTGAGGAGCGCTTCGCTGGCCGGATCGCCTCGGCCATCGTGCGCGAGCGGGAGAAGGCACCGTTCGACACCTCCGCCAGGCTCGTCGACCTCGTGCGCGCAGCGGTGCCTGCGGCGTCCCAGCGCACAGGTGGCCACCCCGCCAAGCGCACCTTCCAGGCGCTGCGGATCGAGGTCAACGCCGAGCTGGCCATCTGGGAGCGTGCCGTCTCCTCGGCGGTCGCGGTCCTCGAACCGGGCGGCCGGATCGCGGTCCTGTCGTACCACTCGCTCGAGGACCGCATCACGAAACAGGCCCTTGCCGGCGGGGCACGCAGCCGGAGTCCCGTCGGGATGCCGGTCGAGCTGCCCGAGCACGCGGCATACCTTCGGCTGCTGACCCGCGGTGCCGAGGTCCCCGGGGAGGCCGAGCAGCGCGCCAACCCTCGATCCGCGTCCGCGCGCCTCCGCGCGGCCGAGCGCCTCGTCCCGCGGGCGGAGGTGCCGTCGTGAGCCAGCTCGCCTCCGTGCGGCCGCTCGCACGGCCGACCGCACGCCGTCCCGGCGCCACCCCCCGTCAGCTCAAGGTCGTCGCGCCGCCGGAGATCCAGGGCAACGGCGCCTTCCTGGCGCTGTGCATCCTGCTGTTGCTCGCCGGTTTCGTCGGAGTCCTCGTGCTCAACACCGCGATGGCGAAGGGCTCCTTCACGATGAGGGACCTCCAGCAGCGCTCGGACGCGCTGACCGACTCACAGGACTCCCTGCGCCACTCGATCGACGCGGTGTCAGGACCGGGGCCGCTCGCACAGCGGGCGCGCTCCCTCGGCATGGTGCCGGCCGAGACGGCCGCCTTCCTGCGGCTCTCCGACGGCAAGGTGCTCGGCGTGGCGAAACCGGCCGGGCCGAACACCCGGTTCAGTGTCGTCACCGAGTCCCGGCCGCCTGGAGGGAGAACGACGGTCCCGAGCACAGCGAACCCGACATCGACGCGCCCGACGGCGAGGACGCCGGCGACACCGTCGACCGCCGACCCCGCCGGCCCGCCCGCCATGACACCGTCGGCCACCACCCCGCCCGCCACGACACCGTCCGGCACGCGCGGTGTCGACGGCGCCACAACCCCGCCCGCCGCGGGAACCCCGACGGACGCCCCGTGACCCAGCGCACGAAGCCACCGGCGCAGGGGAGGCCACGGCCCCGTCCCGCAACGCCGCCCCAGACCGACCGGACGCCCAGCCCCGCGACGACACGCCGTCCCGCCACGACACGCCGTCCGCCATCGGCACGCCGTCCACCCACGACAGCAGAGCCCGCCGCGCGCCCCCGAGCCGCAGGAGCCACGGCAGGGCGCACCGGCACCCCGGGAAACCCTCGAGCGGCAGGCGCCACCGCCGCTCCCCGGTCGAGCGCGGCTCCCCGGTCCCGTCGCTCCCGGTCGGGGGCGGGGTCGCGATCCACCGCCGCCCGGGCGCGCCCGCAGGCCGGCCCGGGGGTGCGCCGACCCCGTGGGGGAGGGTCGGGGCGACGGCCGCGGTCGCGTCGCCGGGATTCTCCGGCGGGCAGCCCACGGAGGCGGATGCGCTTCCTCACCATGGCGAGCCTGTTCGTCCTCAGCATCTTCGCCGCCCAGCTCGTGCGGATCCAGGGCTTCGACGCCCACGCCGTCGCGGAGGAGGCGCAGCTCAAGCGGGAGGCGGCCCAGATCATCCCCGCGATGCGGGGCGCGGTCCTCGCGTCGGACGGGACGGTCCTTGCGTCCAGCGTGGTGCGCGAGGTCGTCGTCGCGGACCAGCAGGCGGTGTGCACCTTCGGCACCCGCCGCAACGAGTGCGACCCCGCCCACTCGGCCGAGGCGGTCCGCCAGGCCGCAGCACTGCTGGCCCCGCTGCTGAACACGACCGCCGCGGAGCTCGTTCCCCAGCTGACGGGCACGAACCGCTACCGCATCCTCAGCCGCGACGTCACACCGTTGACGTGGAACACGATCGCGGAGCTCGACATCCCCGGCATCTACCGCGACCGCCGGGAGACCCGGTCCCAGCGCACCTATCCGCAGGGCACGACGACCGCGGCCCTCGTCGGCTACGTCCTCGCGAACGGCGAGCCCGGCGGTGGGGTCGAGCTCATGATGCAGGAGCAGCTCCGAGGCACGCCCGGACGGGAGACGTTCGAGCTGGGGCGTGACGGCACCGTCATCCCCGCGGGCGAGAGCTCCGTCGAGCCGGCCGTCGACGGACAGGACGTCACCCTGACCATCAACAGCAGCCTCCAGTGGTATGCCCAGAACGCCCTGGCCCAGCGGATCAAGGAGACCAAGGCGGTCTCCGGCACCGTCGTCATCATGGACGCGAAGACGGGCGACCTGCTGAGCGTCGCCTCCTACCCGACGTTCGACCCCAACACCGACGTGGGGAAGACGGGGGCCAAGCTCGGGAACGTCGCCTTCACGGACGTCTTCGAGCCCGGCTCGACGTCGAAGGTGATGACCATGGCGGCCGCCCTCGAGGAGGGAACCGTGACCCCGTCAACCCCCGTCGTCATCCCGAACCGGCTGCCCCGCCATGACAAGAGCTTCAAGGACAGCCACGAGCACCCGACGCTGTACCGAACCGTCGCCGGCACGCTCGCGGAGTCGAGCAACATCGGCACCGTGCTCGTCAGCGAGACGATGCCCTCGAAGACGCTCGAGACCTACTTCCGGAGGTTCGGCCTCGGCTCCCGGTCCGGCGCCGGGTATCCGGGGGAGTCACGTGGACTCCTCGCCAGGAGCGAGGACTGGAGCGGGACCACCAAGGCGACCGTCGCGTTCGGACAGGGCCTCTCCGTCACGGCGATCCAGGCCGCGTCGGTGTTCCAGACCATCGCCAACAACGGGGTGCGGGTGGCGCCGCGGCTCGTGGACAGCGTCGCGGACCCCGACGGGACCGTGACGCCGATGCCGGAGTCCACGTCGACCCGCGTGGTCTCGCAGCGCACGGCCAACGACGTCAGCCGCATGCTCGAGGGGGTGGTGAGCCGGGAAGGGACGGCCGAGGAGGCGCAGATCTCGGGTTACCGGGTCGCCGGCAAGACCGGCACCGCGGAGTACTACGACGCACAGGCCGGGAGGTACAGCGGCCGGACCGCGAGCTTCATCGGGTACGCGCCGGCCGACGACCCCCAGATCGTCGTGGCGGTCATCGTGCAGAAGCCGACCTACCCCTTCTTCGGCGGCTACGTCGCCGGGCCGGTGTTCAAGGACGTCACGACGTACGCCCTCCAGGAGCTGAAGATCCCACCGACGGGTGCGAAGCCGCCCAAGGTGACGCTTCGGGTCTCCCCGGAGAAGGCGCTCGCGGACCCCACCCTGCTGCGCGACGGCCGCAAGCGCACCGGAGGGTAGGGTCGGTCAGCGTGGCCGTTCCCCGACCCCAGCACCTCCGCCGCACCCCCCTCTCCGAGATCGCAGCCCTCGTCGGCGCGCCGGACCCACGCTCGGAGGTCGTCGTCACCGGGGTCACTCTGGACTCCCGTCAGGTCCTCTCCGGTGACCTGTATGCCGCCCTCGCAGGAGCCCGCGCGCACGGTGCCGAGTTCGCCGGGTCGGCGGTCGAGTCGGGTGCGGTGGCGGTGCTCACCGACCCCGAGGGGGCCGAGCGGATCCGCGGCTGCGGGCTGGACCTGCCCCTCCTCGTGGTGGACCACCCTCGGAAGGTGCTGGGGGCGGCCGCGGCTCGGGTCGTGGGCACCGAGCACCTGCCGCTGCGCCTCCTCGGGGTGACGGGCACGAACGGGAAGACGACGACGGCGCACCTCGTGCACTCGGCGCTCACGGCACTCGGTCGGCGCCCCGGCCTCATCGGCACCGTGGAGACCCGCATCGGGAACGTGCGCCTGGACAGCGTGCGCACCACGCCCGAGGCGCCGGAGCTCCACGCCCTCCTCGCGGTCATGGCGGAGCGGGGCATCGACACCTGCGTCATGGAGGTGTCGAGCCATGCGCTCGCCCAGCACCGGGTCGACGGTGTGGTCTACGACATCGCGCTGTTCACGAACCTCTCGCAGGACCACCTCGACTTCCACGCCGACATGGAGGACTACTTCGCCGCCAAGGCCTCGCTCTTCACCCCTGAGCGCGCGCGGCTCGGCCTCGTCTGCGTCGACGACCCGTGGGGACGCCGGCTCGTCGAGCGCTCCGGGATCCCCGTGCAGACCATCGGGTCGGCACCGGACACCGACTGGAGGATCGCGGGGCATGCCGAGGACGCCGCAGCCTTCAGGCTCACCGGCCCAGGCGTCGACCTCCACCTGAGGTCGAGCCTGCCCGGAGAGTTCAACGTCACGAACACCGCGATGGCCGCCGTGGCCCTGGTGCTCCTCGGCGAGGACCCGGCCGAGGTCGCGGAGGCCGTGCTCCGCGACCCACGGGTGCCCGGGCGCATGGAGGTGGTCGCCGCCCCCGTCGACGGCCCGGCGCCGCGGGTGGTCGTCGACTATGCCCACACTCCCGAGGCCATCCGCGCCGCGCTCGAGGCCTTGCGGCCGACGACGCCGGGCAGCCTCGTGTGCGTCACCGGTGCGGGTGGGGACCGCGACCGTGACAAGCGCCGGGCCATGGGGGCCGCCGCCGCGGAGGTGGCCGACCTCGTCGTCCTCACCGACGACAACCCCCGCTCCGAGGACCCCGGTGCCATCCGCGACGCACTGCTCCAGGGCGTCGACTCGGTCCGGGCCGCGGGGCGCACGATGGACGTGCTCGTCGTCGGCGACCGGAGGGAGGCGATCCGTCAGGCGGTCCGCAGCGTCTGGGCACAGGGCACGGCGGCCACGGTGGCCGTCGTCGGAAAGGGGCATGAGAGCGGGCAGGACGTCAGCGGTGTCGTGCACCCGTTCGTCGACCGCGACGAGGTGCGGGAGGCTCTCCGCCTGGCCGCCCGTGGGGACGTCGCGTGATCGCGATGTCCCTCGACGACCTCGCAGCCGTCACGGGCGGGCTGGTCGTCGCAGCCCCGGACGTGGATCCGCGTGCGCTGGTCGTCGACGGGCCGGTCGTCACCGACTCTCGGGAGGCCGGCCCCGGCGGTCTCTACGTCGCCCGGCTCGGGGAGCACGCGGACGGGCACGACTTCGTCCCGGCGGCGCGCCAGCAGGGTGCCGTGGCGGCGCTGGTCACCCGGGCCGTCGAGGGAGTGCCGTGTGTCGTCGTCCCGGACACCCAGGAGGCCTTCGCGTCGCTGGCGCGCGAGGTGGTCCGTCGGGTACCGGGGCTCGACGTCGTCGGCATCACCGGTTCCTCGGGCAAGACGAGCACGAAGGACCTGCTCGGGGCCGTGCTCGGCGCGGCCGGACCCACCGTCGCCCCGGTCGGGTCGTACAACTCCGAGGTGGGGGTGCCGCTGACGGTCTGCCGGGTCAGTGGCGAGACGCGGTTCCTCGTCGTCGAGATGGGGGCCAGAGGCATCGGCCACATCGCGTACCTCACTCGGATCGCACCGCCGCGGATCGGTGTCGTGCTCAACGTGGGCACGGCGCACCTCGGCGAGTTCGGGTCCCGCGAGGCGATCGCGCGCGCCAAGACCGAGCTCGTCGAGGCCCTCCCCGCAGACGGCCTGGCCGTGCTGAACGCCGACGACCCCACGGTCCGCCGGATGGCCGCGTCCACGTCTGCGCCGGTCCTCCTCGTCGGGGAGGCCGACGACGCCGACCTGCGGGCGAGCGACATCGACCTCGACCCACGAGGCCGGCCGACGTTCACCGTCCACACGGCGCAGGGCAGCCGCCGGCTCCGCCTGGAGCTCGTCGGCCGCCATCACGTCGGGAACGCGCTGGCGGTCCTGGGGGTCGCGCTCGAGCTGGGGTTGCCGTTCGAGCAGGTCTGTGCCGCACTGGAGTCGGCACGTGCGGCGAGCCGGTGGCGGATGGAGGTCACCGAGCGAGCTGACGGCATCACCGTCGTCAACGACGCCTACAACGCGAACCCGGACTCGATGCGGGCCGCCCTGACGGTGCTGCAGCGGATGGGGGAGGGGGCCCGCACCTGGGCGGTGCTCGGCACGATGCTCGAGCTCGGCGAGGAGGCGGTGGCCCTGCACGCCGAGGTCGGTGCCGAGGTCGTCGCCCGCCGTGTCGACCAGCTCGTGGTCGTGGGTCCCGACGCGGCACCGCTGGCGGCGGGAGCACGGGAGGCCGCGGCCACCGCGGAATCCGTGGGCACGGCATCCGGCACGGTGTCGGCGGGGCCTCTGACGCACGTCCGCGAGGTCGCGAACGTCGACGAGGCGGAGCTGCTGCTGCGCGCCGAGCTCCGGTCCGGTGACGTGGTCCTCTTCAAGTCGAGCCGCGACGCCGGGCTACGGTTGCTCGGAGATCGGCTGGCCGGGACGAGGGAGGAGCACGCGTGAAGGCTGTGCTCGTCGCGGCCGTCATGTCGCTCGTCATCGCCCTCTTCGGAACCCCGATGCTCATCCGCTTCCTCGTCCGCAAGGGGTACGGGCAGTTCATCCGGGACGACGGCCCCACGTCCCACCACACCAAGCGCGGAACCCCCACGATGGGCGGCGCGGTCATCGTGGCGAGCTCCCTCGCCGCATACGCCGTCGCGCACCTCGTCACCGGCCAGAAGCCCACGGTCAGCGGCCTGCTCGTCCTCTTCCTCATGTCCGGGCTCGGGTTCATCGGCTTCCTCGACGACTTCATCAAGATCAGCAAGCAACGCAGCCTCGGGCTCAGGTCCGGGGAGAAGCTGGCTGGCCAGACGCTCGTCGCCGTCGCGTTCGCGATCCTCGCGCTCCAGTTCCCCAACGAGTCCTTCCGCACACCGGCCTCGACGTCGGTGTCCTTCGTCCGGGACACCGCCCTGGACCTGGCCTTCGCAGGGACGCTCGTCGGGGTCATCCTGTTCGTCGTCTGGGCCAACATCATCGTCGCGGGCACCTCGAACGGCGTGAACCTCACCGACGGTCTCGACGGCCTCGCGACGGGGGCGTCGGTCATGGTCTTCGCCGCCTACGTGTTGATCGGCATCTGGCAGTTCAACCAGAACTGCCAGTGGAACCCGGGCACCAAGTGCTACGAGGTCCGCGATCCGCACGACCTGGCGATCGTCGCCGCCTGCGGCATGGGCGCGTGCTTCGGCTTCCTGTGGTGGAACGCGTCGCCGGCGAAGATCTTCATGGGGGACACCGGATCTCTGGCGCTCGGCGGTGGCCTGGCCGGGCTGGCCATCCTCAGCCGCACCGAGCTGCTCGTCGTCATCCTGGGTGGCCTCTTCGTGACGATCACCCTGTCGGTCATCATCCAGGTCGTCAGCTTCAAGACCACCGGACGACGGGTGTTCCGGATGGCACCCCTGCAACACCACTTCGAGCTGCTGGGGTGGCAGGAGGTCACGATCGTCATCCGGTTCTGGATCGTGGCCGGGCTGTTCGTGGCGCTGGGCCTCGGCCTCTTCTACGCGGAGTGGGTGGTGGGCGCCGGATGACCGGGGGCGACTCGCACGACCGCCTCGCCGGACTGACCCACCGTGACGCCGACTGGGCCGGGCTCCGGGTCCTCGTCGCGGGGCTGGGAGTGAGCGGGTTCGCGGCCGCCGACGTCCTGCTCGAGCGCGGCGCCGAGGTCGCCGTCGTCGACGGGAAGGAACCGGCTGACGGCACGATCCTCACCGAGCGGGCGCGGATCCTCGACATCCTGGGTGCCCGCCTCCACCTGGGTGCGGCCGCCGCCGACCGGATGCCGGAAGCACCCGTCGACCTCGTCGTCACCTCGCCGGGGTGGCGGCCCGACCAGCCCCTTCTGGCAGCGGCGGCCGCCGAGCGGCGTCCCCGTGTGGGGGGAGGTGGAGCTCGCGTGGCGGATGCGGCCACGGGAGGGGGCGGCGCCGTGGCTCACGGTGACCGGCACGAACGGCAAGACCACGACGGTGCAGATGCTGGCGTCGATCCTCGGGGCGGCCGGGCTCCGTGCCTGCAGCGCGGGAAACGTCGGCACACCGCTCCTCGAGGCGGTGTTGCACCCCGAGCCCTTCGACGTCCTCGCGGTCGAGCTGTCGAGCTTCCAGCTCCACTGGTCGCAGTCCATCGCGCCACGGGCCTCCGTGTGCCTCAACGTCGCCCCGGACCACGTGGACTGGCACGGCAGCATGGAGGAGTACGCCGCGGCCAAGGGGAAGGTCTACGAGCGCACGGAGGTGGCCTGTGTCTACAACGTGCAGGACGACGCCACCCGGCGCCTCGTCGAGGCGGCCGAGGTCCAGGAGGGCTGCCGTGCAGTCGGGTTCACCCTGGGCGTGCCCGGGCTCTCGGAGGTGGGGCTCGTGGACGACGTGCTCGCCGACCGCGCCTTCGTGGAGCAGCGGCGCACCGCAGCCGCCGAGCTGGCGACGTTGGACGACCTCCGCGGAAACCTGCCCTCCGCGCCCCCACACCTCGTCGCCAACGCGCTCGCGGCCGCCGCACTGGCCCGGGCGCACGGCGTCCCCGCGGGGGCCGTCCGAGCCGGCCTCCGAACGTTCACCCCTGAGCCGCACCGCATCTCCGAGGTCGGCACCGTCGAGGGCGTCCGGTGGGTCGACGACTCCAAGGCCACGAACCCGCACGCGGCGCGAGCCAGCATCACGGCATACGAGCACGTCGTCTGGGTTGCGGGCGGCCTGCTCAAGGGCGCCGACGTGGACGACCTCGTCGTCGCTGCCGCCGACCGGCTGCGGGGTGTCGTGCTCCTCGGCGCGGACCGCGCGGCGATCGCCGACGCGCTCGGTCGACACGCGCCGGATGTCCCCGTCGTCGACGTGGAGCGCACTGACACTGGTGCCATGGACCTCGTGGTGAGGGAGGCCCTCGGGCTCGCGCACGAGGGGGACGTCGTCCTGCTCGCGCCCGCCGCGGCGTCGATGGACATGTTCTCCGACTACGGCGCGCGCGGTGACGCCTTCGTCCGAGCCGTCCGCCGGCTTGCCGCGGGGGAGTAGCCGGTGAGCAGCGCTACGGCATCGGCGCGCGCAGGCACCCGCCCCGACTCACGGGTCGTGGCCTGGCTGGCGCGGTTCGACTCGCCCGTCACCACCTACTACGTGCTCGTGTGTGTCACAGGGGCCCTGGTCATCTTCGGCCTCATCATGGTCCTGTCCGCCTCGGCGGTGGTCTCGCTGGACAAGACGTCCTCCGCGTACACGATCTTCCTCAAGCAGGCCGGGTTCGCCGCGGTCGGGATCCTCGTGCTGGCGGCCGCGGCGAGGATCCGCGTGACGGGCTGGAAACGCCTGGCGCTGCCGATCCTCGTCGTCGGCATCGTGCTCCAGCTGCTCGTGCTGACACCGATGGGCGTGGAGGTCAACGGAAACCAGAACTGGCTGCGGCTCGGCCGGCTCAGCGTGCAGCCGTCGGAGGTCATCAAGGTGGGGCTGGTGCTCACCGGAGGCCTCGTGCTCGCCGCGAAGCGCAAGAGCCTCCACTCCTTCAGCCACGTCCTCGTGCCCTACCTCGTGCCGATCGCCGCCGTGAGCATCGCCGCCGTCGTGCTCGGACACGACCTCGGCACGGTCCTCATCCTGGGTGCCATCGTGGCTGGGGTGCTGTTCGCCGCGGGGGTGCCGCTGCGGTGGTTCGCCATCGTCGGCCTCCCCTTCGTCGGGGTGGCCGTCGCCTTCATCGTCACGAGCCCCAACCGGCTTGGCCGGTTCGACGTCTGGCTCGGCCGGGACACCGACGAGTTCGGTGCCGCTCGGCAACCGCTCCACGGGCGCTATGCCCTCGCCGACGGCGGCTGGCTCGGGCTGGGACTCGGCGCCAGCCGCGAGAAGTGGGGGCTGCTCTCCGAGCCGCACAACGACTTCATCTTCGCCATCATCGGCGAGGAGCTCGGGCTGCCGGGCACGCTCGCGGTCCTCCTGCTCTTCGCCGGCCTCGCCGTCGCGAGCTACCGGCTCGTGACACGCACCGACGACCTCTTCGTCCGGGTGGCGACGGCGGGCGTCATGACGTGGATCGTCGTGCAGGCCCTCATCAACATCGGTGCGGTGATCAACCTCCTGCCGGTCATCGGCGTGCCTCTGCCGCTGGTGTCCTCGGGCGGCTCCTCACTCGTCACGACGATGTTCGCGCTGGGGATTCTCCTGTCGTTCGCGCGGTCCGAACCCGGTTGTGCCGATGCGCTGTCCGCGCGCCCCTCGGCACTGCGCCGCTCATTGGCGGTGCTTCCCGCACGCGCGCGCTCCCGCGCCCGGAGGTCCGCGTCGTGACTGCCGGCCCCCGGTCGGTGCTCCTCGCAGGTGGCGGCACCGCCGGCCACGTCTCGCCGCTGCTCGCTCTCGCCGACTGCCTGCGCCGGCGTGATCCCGAGGTGCGGGTCACCGCCCTCGGCACCGCGGCCGGCCTCGAGGCCCGGCTCGTGCCCGAGCGCGGCTACCCCCTCCTCGAGGTGCCCAAGGTCCCCTTCCCGCGGCGCCCCTCCGGCGACCTGCTCCGGCTTCCGGCCAACCTGCGGCGAGCCGTGCGGGCCGCTGGGGATGCCGTCGACCAGACGGCGGCCGATGTGGTCGTGGGCTTCGGCGGCTACGTCGCGACTCCGGCATACCTCGCCGCCCGCCGCCGTGGGACGCCGGTCGTCGTTCACGAGCAGAACGCTCGCCCCGGCCTCGCGAACAGGGTGGGTGCGCGTATCGCCGCCGAGGTGGCAGTGACGTTCCCGGGCACCCCGCTGCCGCGGGCGGTCGTCACGGGAATGCCCCTGCGCCGCGAGATCACGACCCTGGACCGCCGGGCGACGCGGGCCGAGGCGCGTGAGCGCCTCGGCCTGTCCGAGGGGCCGACCGTCCTCGTCACGGGTGGGTCCCTGGGGGCCCAGCGCCTCAACGGCGCCTTCGCCGCCGCCGCCGCAGAGCTGTCCGAGGCCGGCGTGCAGGTGCTCCACCTCACGGGGGCGGGCAAGGACTTCGTGCCGGATGCCGGCCAGGGCGCGCGCTACGTCGTCCTGCCGTACTGCGACCGCATGGACCTCGCCTACGCTGCCGCCGATCTCGTCGTCGCCCGCGCCGGTGCCAACACGGTCTGCGAGATCACCGCCGTCGGCCTGCCCGCCGTCTACGTGCCGCTTCCGGTCGGCAACGGAGAGCAACGGCTCAACGCGAGGGCCGTCGTCGACGGAGGCGGAGGACTTCTCGTGGACGACGGCGAGGTCACCCGCCAGTGGGTGACCGGGGTCCTGCGACCACTGGCCCTGGACGCGGCTCGGCTCTCGACGATGGCCGCCGCCGCGGCCGCGGTCGGGGAGCGTGACGGTGACGAGCTGCTCGCCGACCTCGTCGTGGCGGCGGCAGCCGGGAGGCGCTGACGTGGACGGCGTCAACGCGCGGTTCAGGTTCACCGACCCCCTTCCCTCGGTCGAGGAGATGGGTCGGGTCCACCTCATCGCGATCGGCGGAGCCGGTATGTCCGCGGTCGCGCGGCTGCTCCTCGCCCGGGGTGTCCCGGTGTCCGGCTCGGACGCGGCGAACGGCCCGACGCTGGAGTCGTTGCGCGACAGCGGTGCCCGTGTCCACCTGGGTCATGACCCGGCGCACGTCGAGGACGCGGACACCGTCGTCATCTCCTCCGCGGTCCCGGAGGGCAACGTCGAGCTGGCCGCCGCGCGGGCTGCGGGGCTGCCCGTGCTGCACCGTGCGCAGGCCCTCAGCGCCCTCATGGGCGACGCACGACGGGTGGCGGTCGCCGGGGCGAACGGGAAGACGACGACGACCTCGATGCTCACCGTGGCCCTGCTGGCAGCGGGCGGCGCCCCGTCCTTCGCCTCGGGGGGCGAGATCGCTCAGCTCGGTACGAACGCGGCCCTCGGCCAGGGTGAGGCGTTCGTCGTGGAGGCGGACGAGAGCGACGGCTCGTTCCTCGCCTACCGACCGAACGTGGCGGTCGTGACCAACGTCCAGGCGGACCACCTGGACTTCTACGGCACCCTCGCCCGGGTCGAGGACGCCTACGCGGGGTTCACCGACACGATCACCGACGACGGGTGCCTCGTCGTCTGCCGGGACGACTCGGGGGCTCGGGCGCTGGGCGAGCATGCCTCGGCACGAGGGGTGTCCGTGGAGACGTACGGCTTCGGGGAGGGCGCCGACCTGCGGGTCCTGAGCACCGCTGCCGACGGCCTCGGGTCGCGGTCCGTCGTCCGGCACCGCGGCGTCCGACGTGACCTCGAGCTCCGCGTGCCGGGGGACCACAACGTCCTCAACGCATGCGCGGCCTACCTCGCGGCCGTCGTCGGGCTGGGTGCCGAGCCGACCGCGGTCCTCCACGGGCTTGCCGGGTTCACCGGAGCCAGGCGCCGTTTCGAGGTGCGCGGGTCGGAGATGGGCGTGACCGTCGTGGACGACTACGCGCACAACCCCGCCAAGGTCTCGGCCGTCGTCGGGACCGGCGCGGACATCGTCCGGCGCAGCGGCGGGGCGTTGCACGTCATCTTCCAGCCACACCTGTACTCCCGCACGCGTGACTTCGCACGGGACTTCGCACGGGCGCTGGCGCCGGCCGACCACGTCCAGCTCCTCGACGTCTACGGCGCTCGCGAGCAGCCGATGGAGGGAGTGACCTCGGCTCTGATCGGCGACGAGCTCGCCGCCATGCCCGGGGAGCGGAGGCTCGTCGTCGGCCCGACCCGCGAGGATGCCGTGGCGTCGACGGCCAGAGCGGCCCGCACCGGTGACCTCGTCCTCGTGGTCGGCGCCGGTGACGTGACGGCGCTCGCCCCGCTCGTCCTCGACGCCCTTCGGGAGCGGCACGGCGGTGACCGAGGATGAGCGTGCGCACGCGCCCGCCCGACCGCGCCGTACGTGCACGGCGCCTCGTCGGCCAACCGCTTCCGGGAGCGTGCCCTGTCGAACCGCCGCCGGCCCTGGAGGCGGGCACTGCGTCTGGCAACGGTTGTCGCGGCCGTCGCAGGCCTCGTCTGGGTCGTCGGGTGGAGCACGGTGCTCGGGGTGGACGAGATCCGGGTGTCCGGGGTCTCGGGCGAGGAGGCGGATGCCGTCACGGACCTCGTCGCCGTGCCGAGGGGGACCCCGCTCGCCCGCGTCGACACCGATGCCGTCGCGGCGCGCGTCCGGGAGCGGGTCTCCGTCGCCGAGGCATCCGTGCGGCGCACCTGGCCGCGGGCGCTGACCGTCGACGTGGTGCCCCGTACGCCAGCCATCGTCGTGAAGAACCCTCAAGGTCGACTGGAGGTCGTGGATGCGAGCGGGGTGGCGTTCGGGAGCGTGGCAGCCGCACCGGCTGGCGTGCCCCTCGTCACGGCCACCGGATCGGGAGGAACCAGCCAGGAGGCGCTCCTCGCCGCCCTGTCGGTCGTCCAGGCCCTTCCCGAGGAGCTGAGTCGCGACGTGTCGGCCGTGACGGTGACGAGCGCGAACCTCGTGACGTTCACACTCGGGACCCGCACCGTCGTGTGGGGCGGTGGAGACCACGCTGCCCGCAAGGTGGCCATCCTCCTGGCCCTGCTGAAGACCAAGGCCGGCGTCATCGACGTCAGCGCCCCGGAGACGCCCGTCACCCGCTGAGGGGTGTCACGCCACTCGCGTCGGGGAGCAGTGGTGTGACCGATGGGGCCAGTGGGTCGAATGCCGAGCCGCATGCGAGGATTTCCCCCGAGGATGTGGCGACACGCCCGTCGTGTCGTTGCCTGTCCTCGGGGGCCGACCTAGCGTCGTGCCATGGAACCGTGACCAAACCGTGACTGTCAACCTGACGTTGAGGGTTTCGGGCAGCATCCGACCGAACGTTCGAGACACCAGTGGAAGGCCCGCATCGTGGCAGCACCCCAGAACTACCTCGCCGTCATCAAGGTCGTCGGCATCGGCGGCGGCGGTGTCAACGCCATCAACCGGATGATCGAGGTCGGCCTCAAGGGAGTCGAGTTCATCGCCGTGAACACCGACGCCCAGGCGCTGCTCATGAGTGACGCGGACGTCAAGCTCGACGTCGGTCGGGAGCTCACGCGCGGGCTCGGGGCCGGCGCGGACCCCGATGTGGGGAAGAAGGCCGCCGACGACCACACGGAGGAGATCGAGGAGGTCCTCAAGGGGGCCGACATGGTGTTCGTCACGGCCGGTGAGGGCGGCGGCACGGGCACCGGCGGCGCGCCGGTCGTGGCGCGGATCGCCAAGGGGCTCGGTGCCCTCACCATCGGTGTCGTGACCCGGCCGTTCACCTTCGAGGGGCGGCGCCGGGCGAACCAGGCCGAGACCGGCATCGCCCAGCTGCGGGAGGAGGTCGACACCCTCATCGTCATCCCGAACGACCGGCTGCTCTCCATCAGCGACCGCGGGGTGTCGATGCTCGATGCCTTCCGCAGCGCCGACCAGGTGCTGCTCTCCGGTGTCCAGGGCATCACCGACCTCATCACGACTCCGGGCCTGATCAACCTCGACTTCGCCGACGTCAAGTCGGTGATGCAGGGGGCCGGCTCGGCCCTCATGGGAATCGGCTCCGCTCGCGGGGAGGACCGCGCCGTCCAGGCAGCGGAGCTCGCGATCTCGAGCCCCCTGCTCGAGGCGAGCATCGACGGGGCCCACGGCGTCCTGCTCTCCATCCAGGGGGGCAGCGACCTCGGGCTCTTCGAGATCAACGAGGCGGCGCGCCTCGTGCAGGAGGCCGCACACCCCGAAGCCAACATCATCTTCGGTGCGGTCATCGACGACGCCCTGGGCGACGAGGTGCGGGTCACGGTCATCGCGGCGGGTTTCGACGGTGGGGCTCCCGTCCGCCGCGCCGACGACCGGGCGCTCGGAACGGTGCAGGGCCGCTCCGCCCCGGCGCCTGCTCCGTTCTCACCGCCGGCCCGGCGCACGCCCGACGAGGAACCGGCCGTCCGCACCGAGCGCGACGGGGCGCCGGTCGAGCCCGTCCCGGCAGCCCACGCGTCAGCGCCCCCGCCCCGCACCGTGACGTTCGACGAGAACGACGACCTCGACGTCCCCGACTTCCTCAAGTAGGTCCCCGGCGAGCATGCGCGAGCGCGGGCCCGCTGACCGGGCCCGCGCTTTCGCGTCTACGGTGGGAGGGTGTTCGCCTGGTACGAGGACCGGTCGGGTGTCACGCGCGCCGTCACCGACCGCTCGGACGGTGTGAGCGCCGGCCGGTACGCCGGGCTCAACCTCGGTTCCCACGTCGAGGACGACCCCGAGGCCGTGGCCGAGAACCGGAGCCGGCTCGCCGAGAAGCTCGGTCGGCCCGTCCTCTACATGGCTCAGTGCCACGGCGCGCACGTGGCCGTCGTCGACGGGATGCCGACCGAGCCGCCGAGGTGCGACGCCGTCGTCACCCGGTCGCGGGAGGTGGCTCTGGCCGTGCTCGTTGCGGACTGCGTGCCTGTGCTCCTGTCGAGCACGGGCGGAGTGGTCGCGGCGGTGCACGCCGGCCGGCCGGGGCTGCTTGCCGGGGTGGTGCCGCGAACCCTCGATGCGATGGCGGACCTCGGAGCCGGAGCGGTCGACGCCGTCGTGGGACCGTCGGTCTGCGGGCGGTGCTATGAAGTGCCCCCGGAGATGCGGGTGGCCGCCGCACGGGTGCAGCCCGTGAGCGCCACGGTGTCCTGGACCGGCACGCCGGCGGTCGACGTCGCCGCTGGCGTGGTGGCGCAGCTCCACGACGCCGGGGTCACGGTGAGGTGGCTCCCGGGATGTTCTCGGGAGCGACCCGACCTGTACTCCTACCGCCGGGACGGGCTGACGGGACGTTTCGCCGGCGTCGTCGCGGCCAGTGGCCGATGAGCCCGGAGTCGTCGGCGGGCTCCCGGCGAGAGGAGCTCGCCTCGCGGCTGGCCGAGGTGCGGCTGCGGGTCGACGCCGCCCGTGACGCTGCCGGGCGAGACGACGCCGTGGGTCTCGTGGTGGTCACCAAGCTCTTCCCGGCATCCGATCTCGACCTCCTCGCCGAGCTGGGCGTGGAGGCGGTGGGCGAGAACCGGGACCAGGAGGCGTCCCGGAAGATGGCCGAGCTGACCCACCGGAGCCGGCTCACCGTCCATTTCATCGGCCAGCTGCAGAGCAACAAGGCGAGCTCGGTCGCCCGCTATGCCGACGTCGTCCAGTCTGTGGACCGGCCCAAGCTCGTGGAGGCCCTCGACCGTGCCACGGGTGCGTCCGGTCGCCGTCTCGACGTCACGGTGCAGGTGGCGCTCGACGCCGACGAAGGTCGTGGTGGAGTGGCGCCCGAGCAGGCCCCGGCGCTCGCCGACCTCGTGGCGGGGACGGCGGGCCTCACGCTGCGCGGCGTCATGGCCGTAGCCCCGCTCGATGGGGACCCTCGGGCTGCCTTCGCACGCCTGCGGGAGGTCGGTGACGGCATCCGACGCGACCACCCGGACGCGACGTGGATCTCCGCCGGAATGAGCGACGACCTCGAGGCGGCCATTGCCGAGGGGGCGACACACCTGCGTGTCGGGTCCGCAATCCTCGGTTCTCGTGCGTCACACCGGTAACTTCGGTCACGACGCACGGCGCCGAAGAGGCGGGGCCGACGACCGAGGAGTACTTCATGGCTGGCGCGCTGCGCAAGACGATGGTCTACCTTGGCCTCGCCGAGGACCAGGGTCGCTACGACGACGAGTACGACGAGGACTACGACGAGCACCGCGATGTCGAGGACGCTCCCGAGCACCGCGGTGCCGAGGTGACCCACCTCCCGACGCGCCATGCGGTGGCCCACGTCGTGCGACCTCAGGAGGGGGGTGGCATCTCGCGGATCACGACGATCCACCCGCGCACGTACAACGAGGCCAAGACGATCGGCGAGAACTTCCGCGACGGCATCCCGGTCATCATGAACCTCACCGACATGAACGACGCGGACGCCAAGCGACTCGTGGACTTCGCGGCCGGCCTCGTCTTCGGGCTGCGCGGGTCCATCGAGAGGGTCACCTCCAAGGTGTTCCTGCTCTCACCGGAGACCGTCGAGGTCAACGTCGAGGAGAACCCTGCCGCAGCCGGACGGGCCGTCTTCAACCAGAGCTGACGGGGCACCGTCCGCGCGCCCAGCCGCGTCGGTCACACTTCCTGCCATGACTGCCGTTCGCGACGTCCTGCACTTCGTCGTCTTCCTCTACTTCCTCGTGCTCATCGGACGGGTCGTCTTCGACTGGATCCGGATCTTCGCACGGGAGTGGCGACCGCGCGGGCCCGCGCTGCTCGTGGCCGAGCCGGTGTACACCCTGACCGAGCCCCCCCTGCGGGCGCTTCGCAAGATCATCCCGCCGCTGCGTCTCGGCGGGGTGTCGATCGACCTGTCGTTCATGGTGCTGTTCTTCGCCGTCTACCTCCTGCTGATCCTGCTGTGACGGCCCGACGCCGAGGCGCGAGCGGCCCACCTCACGCATCACGTGTCACGCGTGACGCCTGATCGCGTAGGCTGACGGCTCCGGAACCTCTGTGTCGCGCCCCTTCCCGCGTGCTCACGGGGCCGGTGACAGTGACCCGTTGGCCACCCACAGGAGTTGAACATGGCTCTCACGCCAGAGGACGTCCTCAACAAGACGTTCACCCAGACCCAGTTCCGTCGGGGGTACGACGAGCGCGAGGTCGACGACTTCCTCGACGACATCGTCGCCGAGATGCGCCGGATGACCAAGGAGTCCGAGGACCTTCGGGGAGACCTCAACGACTGCCGTGAGGGCAAGGGCATGGCTCCGGTCGTGGCGCACCAGGTGCCGGACACCTCCGCACGCGATCTGGACGACCTGCGCTCCAAGAACGCCACCCTGGCGGCTCGGGTCTCCGAGCTCGAGGGCACCCGTGGCGATCTCGCGGCGAAGGTCTCGGAGCTCGAGGGCACGCGGAGCGAGCTCACCGCCCGCCTCGGCGAGTTCGAGGGCAAGCGCGGAGACATCGAGGTGCGCAACGCCGAGCTCCAGGGCCGCGTCGGCCAGCTGGAGCACCGCAACGCCGAGCTCGAGGCCACGACGCAGGAGGCACAGGCCCTGCTGCAGGAGGCCCAGGCGCGTGCCCAGGCGCTCGAGACCCGCAACGCCGAGCTCGAGACCCGCTCGGGTCAGCTCGAGCAGCGTGCCGGTCAGCTCGAGCAGCGCGGCTCCCAGCTCGAGGCTCGCGTTCGCGAGCTGGAGGCTCAGCTCGGTGACAGCCGCACCCAGCTCACGTCGCTGCAGGCCGAGCGCGAGCGCGATCTCGCCCGTCGCCAGGAGGAGGAGCGCGCTCGGGCAGCCGCCCGCGACCGTGCCGGCGCCGACGTCGACGAGCAGGTCGCGACGCTTCGCGCCCGGATCGAGGAAGCCGAGCGCGACGCGCAGGCTCGTATCGCCGCGGCGCAGCAGCGCGCGCAGCAGGCAGAGCGCGACGCCGAGCAGCAGATCAGTGCGGCCGGGCAGCGCCAGGGCGACCTGGACGGCCCACTGGGCGCGGCGGCGCTCGCCGGTGCCGGTGGCGGTGCCAGTGCCGCCGGGGTCATCGCCCTCGCGCAGCGACTGCACGACGAGCACGTCACCGCGGGCGAGGCGCGCCGGGACGAGCTGGTCGCAGAGGGGCAGCGTCGTCACGACGAGCTCATCGGCGCAGCGCAGCGTCGTCACGACGAGCTGGTCGGCACCGCACAGTCCCAGCACGACGAGCTCGTGAACTCTGCCACGTCCGAGCGTGACGAGATGCTGTCCACCGCGGGGGCCCAGCGGGAGGAGATGCTCACCGAGGCGCGTGAGCGCTCGACCGGCATGGTCGCCGAGGCGCAGCAGAAGAAGGCGGCGATCCTCGAGGAGCTCGGACGGGAGCGCGGTCTGCTGGAGCGCAAGATCGAGGAGCTGCGCGGCTTCGAGCGCGACTACAGGTCACGACTGCACACCTACATCCAGGGCCAGCTCGCCGAGCTGAAGCGAACCGCCGCGGACGGCACCGGGGAGATGGACGTCGCCGGTGACCAGGCACACGCGCAGCCGCAGCCCGAGCGTCACGGCTGACGGTTGGCACACGAGGAAGGGCCCGGCCGAGTGCCGGGCCCTTCCTCATGTGCGGCCGATGAGTCCCTGGCGTTCTGCGTTTCGTCGTTGAGACAGGCAGGTGGAGGCCGTATCCTTCGGCGCACCGGTCGGGCCGACGGGGCCTGCCGCACACCCGGAAGTGGGAAAGACCATGGTCAAGGGCGCGCTGTCCGCCGCCAAGCAGGTGGGCGCGGCTGCCGCTGCCACCGCCCGCAAGGCCGTGGGCGGCAGGTCGTCGTCGGCGAAGGCTCCTGCGACGCCGGGTGCGCGCAGCCGCGGGCACGCCCGCTGGCCGACAGAAGGCGGGCGCGGCAAAGGCCGTGTCCTCGAAGGCTGCGTCGGCAAAGGCCGTGCCGGCGAAGAAGGCGGCCACGACGGCCGCGTCCACGAAGACTGCTGCCGCGAAGAAGACCGCCGCAGCGACGAAGGGCACCGCGGCGAAGAAGAGCACCGGGGCTACGAGGACAGCTGCGACGCCGCGGGCGACGTCGTCGAGGCAGCCCGCACCCACGACGGCCGCAGCGAAGAAGGCACCAGCGAAGAAGGCTGCAGCGAAGAAGGCACCGGCGAAGAAGGCACCGGCGAAGAAGGCACCGGCGAAGAAGGCACCGGCGAAGAAGGCACCGGCGAAGAAGGCACCGGCGAAGAAGGCACCGGCGAAGAAGGCACCGGCGAAGAAGGCGCCCACGCGAACGAAGGCCTCAGCGACGAAGGCCACACCGAGAAAGGCCGCGACCACGACGGGTCCGGCGCGCAACACCACCCCGACGTCCACGAAGGCGGCATCCGTGACGACACCCTCGAGCCGAGCGACGGCTCCAGCGACCACGCCTCCGGCACCGAGAGCGGCAGCGAAGAAGGCTGTCCCGGCGGTTCGGGAGGACGAGTCGCCGTGGACCGCGAAAGAGCTGCGCGAGGTCCGCGCCGAGCTCCAGAGCGACATCGAGCTGCTGCGCAGGGAGCTCGCCAACGCCGAGAGCGACCTCGTCCACCTCATGCGTGACTCCGGCGACGGCGCGGGCGACGACCAGGCCGACGCCGGGGCCAAGACCTACGAGCGCGAGCAGGAGATCTCGCTCGCCAACAATGCGCGCGAGATGCTCGAACAGACCGAGCACGCGCTGGAGCGGCTGGACAACGGCACCTACGGCATCTGTGAGTCCTGCGGCAGCCCGATCGGCAAACTTCGTCTCCAGGCGGCTCCTCGTGCGACCCTATGTCTGCCATGCAAGATCAAGCAGGAGCGCCGCTGACCGCGGCCGACCCCACCCCGTCCACGCCGGCCCCGGTGCCCACCGGAGGCCGGCGGCGGCTGTATGCCGTGCTGCTCGGCCTGGCCGCGGCGACGCTCGTGCTCGACCAGGCGACGAAGGCGTGGGCGCTCGCCTCGCTCACCCCGGGCGAGGCGGTGAACCTCGTGGGTTCGGCGCTCCGGCTGAACCTCATCCGCAACCCCGGAGCGGCGTTCTCCCTCGGAGACGGCTCCACGTGGGTCCTCACCGTGATCTCCCTCACCATCCTCGTCTTCGTCAGTGTCAGCGCACGCAAGGTCGGCAACCTGCCGTGGGCGGTCGCCCTGGGCCTGCTCCTCGGCGGTGCCCTGGGAAACCTCGTCGACCGCTTCCTCAGGGCGCCAGGCCCCGGCCGAGGTCACGTCGTCGACTTCATCGACTACTTCGGGTTCTTCGTGGGCAACGTCGCGGACATCGCGATCGTCGTGGCCGCGGGTCTCATCATGGTCCTCACCTTCCGAGGCACCTCGCTCGCCGGGCCGGTCCACCGCCCCGGGCACGCCGATGGGTGACGCCCGCACGGTGCTCGTTCCCGACGGGCTCGAGGGCGAGCGCGTCGACTCGGCCATCGCCCGGCTCTTCGGGCTCTCCCGCACCCGCGCCGCCGACCTCGCCGCGACCGGCGGGGTGAGTGTCAACGCCGCCAGTGTCGGCAAGAGCCACCGGGTCAGCGCCGGGGACATGCTCGAGGTGCTCCTGCCCACGTCACGGTCCGACGT
>CAWBEJ010000018.1:0-177521 GCA_963787805.1 uncultured Actinomycetota bacterium
ACGAGCTCGGCTCCACCCACTGGTACCTCCGGCTGCTCCGGGACGAGGGGTCGGCCGCGGAGCGGCTGGCGCACACCCTGGCCAGGAGCCGGTTAGCCGCCGACCTGCTCGAACAGGCCCCCGAGTGCGTCCAGTTCCTCGGTGACTCGTCGGGCTCCAGCCACGGGCGCGAGGACCTGCTGCGCCGGATGCGGTCCGCCGCCGGGCGCAAGGACGACCCGGTTTCGGCGGTGCTGGCGGCGCGCACGATCCGGCGCTCCGAGCTGTTCCGCGTCGCGGTGGCCGACCTCTCCGGACAGCTCTCGCTCGACGCGCTGGGTGCCGCGATGACGGACCTCACCGCCGCGCTGCTCCAGGTCACCCTCGAGGTCTGCCTGCGCGACCTCGAGGAGCGCCACGGTGGCACGCCGCTCACGCGGCTCCTCGTCGTGGGCATGGGGCGGCTGGGCGGCCGGGAACAGGGCTACGGCTCCGATGCGGACGTGCTCTTCGTGCACGAGCCGGTGGAGGGCGCGGACGAGGGGGAGGCGCAGACCCAGGCGCTCGAGGTGGTCAAGGAGCTCATTCGGCTGCTCGGGCTCCGCGGCCCCGACCCGAACCTCGACGTCGACGCGGCCCTGCGTCCGGAGGGCAAGAGCGGTCCGCTCGTCCGGTCCCTGGCCTCCTACCGGGAGTACTACTCGCGCTGGTCGCTCGTCTGGGAGGCGCGGCCCTCCTGCCGGGCAACGCCTGTCGCCGGGGACGAGGACCTCGGCGAGCGCTTCCTCGACCTCATCGCGCCGATCCGCTGGCCCGATGGCGGCCTCGACGACCGACAGGTCCGCGAGATCCGGACATTGAAGGCGCGGATGGAGTCAGAGCGCCTGCCCCGGGGTGCGGACCGCAAGACGCACTTCAAGCTAGGCCATGGCGGGCTCTCCGACGTCGAGTGGGTCGTGCAGCTGGTCCAGCTCCGGCACGCGCACGCCCGACCCGAGCTGCGGACCACGTCGACGATGGGGGCCCTGGCCGCGGCGGAGTCGCTCGGCCTCGTCGAGCCCGAGAACGCCGCGGACCTCGCAGCGTCCTGGCGGCTGGCCTCCGCGATGCGCAACGCCGGCGTCCTCTTCCGCGCCAAGCCCCTCGACGCCGTTCCGACCGACAGCCGGGACGCGGACGGCATCGCCCGCATCCTCGGACTGCCCGGGGGCTCCGGCCAGGAGCTGGGGGAGCGCTACCGCAGGCTCGCGCGTCGAGCCCGAGCGGCGCACGACGCCGAGTTCTACGACACCTGACCGGTTCGCCGGACCCCGCGCCCCGGGCTGGGCGGCGTTCGATGCCAGCACGGCTGAAACCTAGACTGGCCGGCATGTCCCTCGGCAGCGCCGGTCGCTCCGGCACGGTCCCGCCCCGCACCACAGCGGGTGTCATCCCGAGGCTCGACCTGCGCGGGGTTCACCTCCCGCTGCGTGAGCTCCGCGCCGTGCTGCCGCGCGCCGAGCTCGACGTCGACGCTGCCCTGGATGCCGTGCGCCCCATCGTCGAGGACGTCCGGGAACGCGGCGCGGACGCGGTGCGTGCGGCGGCCGAGCGCTTCGACGGCATTGCTCCCCCCACCCTCCGGGTTCCTGCCGAGGTCGTCACCGCCGCCCTGGGAGCCCTCGACCCCGTGGTGCGGGACGCACTGGAGGAGTCGATCCGCCGCGCCCGCGTCGTCCACGCCGACCAGCGCCGCACCGACACGACGACGAGGGTCACCGACGGCGGGACGGTCACGCAGCGGTGGGTGCCGGTCGACCGGGTCGGCCTGTACGTGCCCGGCGGACTGGCGGTCTATCCCAGCAGCGTCGTGATGAACGTCGTCCCGGCACAGCTCGCCGCCGTGCCGAGTCTGGCGGTGGCGAGCCCGCCGCAGGCCGACCACGGCGGGTGGCCTCATCCGACGATCCTTGCGGCCTGTGCCCTCCTCGGGGTCGAGGAGGTGTGGGCGATGGGCGGTGCCCAGGCGGTCGCGGCCCTCGCCTTCGGCCTCGAGGACGGGGACGACGTCTGTGACCCGGTGAGCCTGGTCACCGGCCCCGGCAACGTCTACGTCGCCGCCGCCAAGCGGTTGCTCCGAGGCGTCATCGGCATCGACGCCGAGGCGGGCCCGACCGAGATCGCCGTGCTCGCGGACGACTCGGCGGACGCCGAGCACGTCGCCTCGGACCTCGTCTCCCAGGCGGAGCACGACCCGCTCGCGGCCGCCGTTCTCGTCACCGACTCGGCGGAGCTCGGCGAGGCCGTCGAGGCAGCGCTCGTGCGCCGAGTCGCGTCGACCAAGCACGCCGAGCGCGTCGCCACGGCTCTCGCGGGGAGGCAGTCGGCCATCGTCCTCGTCGACGACGTGGACGCCGGTCTGGACGTCGTCAACGCGTACGCCGCCGAGCACCTGGAGATCCAGACCCGCGACGCCGCCACCGTGGCGGCCAGGGTGCGCAACGCCGGCGCCGTCTTCGTCGGCGCCTGGTCTCCGGTGAGCCTCGGCGACTACTGCGCGGGGTCGAACCACGTCCTGCCGACCGGCGGGTGTGCCTGCCACTCCAGCGGACTGTCCGTGCAGTCGTTCCTCCGCGGCGTCCACGTCGTGACGTACTCCGCGGAGGCCCTGCGCGAGGTCGGCGGGCACGTCGTCACCCTCGCCCGCGCCGAGGACCTGCCAGCCCACGGGGAGGCGGTGCTCGCCCGGCACCCGGGGCTCGATGACACCCCCACCTAGACTTCCCGACCATGGACCCCCGCTCGGTGATCGAGGCGTTGCTGCGTCCCGACCTGCGCGGTCGCACACCCTACGGCGCCCCCCAGCTCGACGTCCCCGTCGCACTCAACACGAACGAGAACTCGTATGCCGTGCCCGCGGTCGTCGTCGCGGCGATGACCTCCGCCGTGGCGGAGGTCGCCGCGGGTCTCAACCGCTACCCCGACCGGGAGTTCACCTCCCTGCGTGAGGCGCTCGCGGCATACCTGTCGAGCGGTGAGACGCTCGTGGGGGCATCCCAGGTCTGGGCGGGGAACGGCTCCAACGAGGTGCTCCTGCATCTTCTCCAGGCATTCGGCGGGCCCGGTCGCACCGCCCTCGGGTTCACCCCCGCCTACTCGATGCACCCGATCATCGCCACCACCACCGGCACCTCGTGGGTCGACGGCCTGCGCGGGGTCGAGGGCGGCGGACCGTTCGACCTCGACGCGGCATCGGCCGTGGAGCAGGTGCGGCGGCACCGGCCCGCCGTCGTCTTCCTCTGCTCACCGAACAACCCGACCGGCACCGCTCTCGCCCTCGAGGTGGTCGAGGCCGTCCACGAGGCGGCGGACGGTGCCCTCGTCGTCGTCGACGAGGCGTATGCCGAGTTCGCCCGGCCCGGCACCCCCAGTGCGCTGACCCTGCTCGCGAGGCCGGCCGCGTCTCGTCGTGACCCGGACGATGAGCAAGGCGTTCGCGCTCGCCGGCGGCCGGCTCGGGTATCTGGCGGCGGACCCGGCCGTCGTCGACGCGCTGCGCCTGGTCCGGATGCCGTACCACCTGTCGACCCAGACCCAGGCGATCGCGACAGTGGCTCTCGCTCACGCACAGCTCATGCTCGAGACGGTCGGCGTCATCAAGGACCAACGGGACCGGATCGTCACCTGCCTCACCGGGCTGGGTCTCGACCCCGTGCCGAGCGACGCCAACTTCGTGCTCTTCGGCGGTCTCGCTGACGCCCGCAGCGCGTGGCACGCCCTTCTCGCCAGGGGTGTCCTCGTCCGCGACGTGGGCATCGAGCACTATCTTCGTGTCACGGCCGGGACCCCGCACGAGACCACCCGGTTCCTCGAGGCGGTCACCGACCTCGCCCCGACCCACCGCACAGGAGCACCCGCGTGAGCAGCGCCCCCGCCCCCCGCACGGCCACCGTGCGCAGGGGGACCTCCGAGAGCACCGTCGAGGTGACCGTCGACCTCGACGGCACCGGGCACGGAGAGGTCACCACCGGGGTGCCGTTCTACGACCACATGCTCCTCTCGCTCGCCAAGCACTCGCTCATCGACATCACGGTCACAGCCGAGGGGGACACCCACGTCGACGCCCACCACACCGTGGAGGACGTGGCGATCGTGCTGGGGCAGGCCGTCCGTCAGGCGCTGGGGGACAAGAGCGGCATCTCACGGTTCGGCGACGCCACCGTCCCCCTCGACGAGGCCCTCGTCCAGGCCGTCGTCGACGTCGCCGGCCGGCCGTACGTCGTGCACGAGGGCGAACCGGAGGGCCAGGAGTACGTCCTCATCGGCGGGCACTACCTCGGCTCACTGACCCGGCACGTCCTGGAGTCCTTCGCCGTCCACGCGCAGGTCGCGCTCCACGTGCGGGTGCTCTCGGGCCGCGACCCCCACCACGTCGTCGAGGCCCAGTTCAAGGCGCTCGCGCGTGCGCTGCGCGCCGCGGTCGCCCGGGACCCCCGTGTCGCGGGGATCCCCAGCGCGAAGGGCGCGCTCTAGCCCGTGGCTGCCGACGTGCGGTCCGGCGCCGGGCACGGCCTCGTGCTCCTGCGCCGGTCGCCTCCTGGGGTCACACGGTGGGCGCGGCGGGGTCTGGTCCCGGTCTCCGTCGCCCCACTCGGGCCGTGGACGGGAGTCACCCTGGCCGAGGATCGGGCCCGCAGCGCTGCTCCGTACGACGTCGGGCTGGAGCTGCTCGCCGCCAGGCCCGCGCCGCGGCGCGCGCGGCCGGCCGTCGGCCTGTTCGACGTCCGCGGACGCGCCGCGGTCACGGTGCAGCCTGCCCGCATCCGCTCGGGCACCCACTGGCTCGTGTGGGAGCCCCGGCGTGGTGTCGTCGAGACCCCACAGCTGGTCGCGCTGTCGATGCCGATGCTGCTCCGGGCCGCCGGCGCCGAGGGCACGGTGCGCGAGGAGGCGCTCGCGGACGTCCTGCGCTCTGGTCTCGGCACACCCCTCGACCTGCTCGTCACCGTCCTCGGGCTGCTGGGCCTCCCCGGTCGCGAGATGCTGGCGGGCGGCGGGTCCGAGGGTGCGGCAGAGGTCGAGCCTTCCGTGCGGGGGGTCATGGCGTTCGACAGGCTCATGGCGGAGGAGGCGGCACACCGCGCCGACCTGACGGAGGAGGGGCGCGCAGGCCTCGAGGGTGGGGGACGACGATGAGCGCGTCGGTCGTCGTCCTCGACTACGGCAGCGGCAATGTGCGCAGTGCGGTGCGCGCCCTCGAGCACGTCGGCGCGCAGGTCACGCTGACGAGCGACGCGGAGGCTGCCCTCGCTGCCGACGGCCTCTTCGTCCCGGGCGTCGGCAACTTCCACGCCTGCATGGCCGGCCTCGTCGCAGCCGACGGGCCGCGCCTCATCGACTCCCGCCTCGCCGGCGGACGGCCCGTCCTGGGTGTGTGCGTCGGGATGCAGGTGATGTTCGAGGGCTCCACCGAGCCGAGTGAGAGGCCGCTGGGAGGCGTCGGGGAGTGGCCGGGCACCGTGTCGAGGCTCGCCGCGCCGGTGGTGCCGCACATGGGCTGGTCGACCGTCGAGGCTCCTGCCGCCACCGTTCTCTTCGCGGGAATCGCCCGCGAGCGTTTCTACTTCGTCCACTCCTATGCCGCACACGCCTGGGACCTGCCCGCCGGGGACGGAGCATTCGCCGCCGTGCAGCCGCAGGTGACGTGGGCCTGCCACGGTGAGCGCTTCGTCGCCGCCGTCGAGAACGGCCCGTTGTGCGCCACGCAGTTCCACCCCGAGAAGTCCGGAGAGGCCGGTCTCATGCTTCTCGAGAACTGGGTCAAGACCCTCTGATGGGGCGGTGGGAATGCCGACCGCCGCGTCCGGCACGATGGCCGCCGACGTCGACGACAACGACCGGAGGACTTCCGTGACCGACCAGCCTCGACTCGAGGTCCTGCCCGCGGTCGACGTCGTCGACGGTCGCGCCGTCCAGCTCGTCCAGGGCGTCGCCGGCAGCGGCGGGGAGTTCGGCGACCCGGTCGAGGCCGCCCTCGCCTGGCAGGAGCAGGGCGCGGAGTGGCTCCACCTCGTCGACCTCGACGCGGCCTTCGGGCGCGGCTCCAACGCCGAGCTCCTTCGGGACATCGTCGGGCGCCTCGACATCATGGTGGAGATGAGTGGCGGCATCCGCGACCGCGACTCCCTGGAGCGAGCCCTGGCGACGGGCTGCCGTCGGGTGAACCTCGGCACCGCCGCTCTCGAGGACCCCGACTGGACGGCCAGGGTCATCGTCGAGCACGGTGACCGGGTGGCGGTCGGCCTCGACGTGCGCGGCACCACCCTCGCCGCCAGGGGCTGGACCCGGGCGGGAGGAGACCTGTGGGAGACGCTCGCGCGCCTGGACGCCGAGGGGTGCGCGCGGTACGTCGTCACCGACGTGGCCAGGGACGGCATGCTGCAGGGACCCAACCTCCCGCTCCTGCGCGAGGTGTGCGCTCGCACCGACCGCCCCGTCGTCGCGTCGGGCGGGGTGTCCACCCTCGCCGACGTCGCCGCGATCCGTGGCCTCGTGGCGAAGGGGGTGGAGGGGGCGATCATCGGCTCCGCGCTCTACCGCCGTGCGTTCACGCTGCCGGAGGCGCTCGACGTGGCGGGGCGCCCGTGACCGGCTCCCCATCAGGCACGGGCGCCTCCTCAGCCGGTGCCGGCGACTCCGCGGCGGTGCCGTGGGCCGGCCGCGAGCTCTCATCCAGCGGGTTCGACACCGACACCGGGGCGGCGGACCCGGTCCTCGTGGCCGCCCTCGCCCGGCCGGGCGACGACCTCGCCCTCATGCGGGCCGTCGAGGCCACCCGCCTCGTCGTCCCCGTGGTCGCCGAGCCGGTGGTGGTGGACTCCTCGGCTTCGCCGGACATGGACACGCAGGTCGACATGGCAGCCGTGACGCTCGTGGGCCCCGAGGGCGAGCGCGCCCTGCCCGTCTTCACGGGGACCGACGCCCTGGCTGCGTGGGATGCCGATGCGCGCCCCGTCCCCGTGACGGCCTCCCGAGCCGCCCGGGCCGCCGTGACCGAGCGGTGTGACGTCATCGTCGTCGACGTCGCGGGTCCCGTCACCCGCGTCCTGCGGCCCTCCATGGTGTGGGCGCTCGCCCAGGAGCGGCCGTGGGAGCCGGCGCTGACGGACCCCTTCGTCGATCGCAGCGTGGCGGCGGCTGTGCGTGGGGAGGAGGACGTCACGGCATACGAGCTCGAGGACGGCAGACCGAGCGGGCAGGGCGTGCTCGGCGTCGTCCTCGACCTGCGGCCCGGCCTCGACCCCGAGGAGGTCCGCGCCGTCGCCACCCGCGTGGGTGAGAGGCTCGCGAGCGACGGTGAGCTCCGGGCGCGCATCGACGGTCTCGCGTTCCGCATCCGCTGACGCATCGCCGCCGGGAGTGATTTCGGCGGATGCCGGGTCCGCTGGTAACCTCGTGCGTTGACCGACCGCCCGTCCAGGGCGGTGTGCAAGAGAAGCCCCGCTTCCACCCGCGTCGACCACAGGTCGCCGGGTCCCGAACAGGTCCGCGACGCGACGTCGTGCTTCGCCCTCGCGGGCGTGGCGACGGCATCCCCGTGGTGGTCCGGCTCGGACGGATCGAGGCTCCTCGTGCACGTGGCACGAGGAGCCTTTTCTCGTCGTCGCCGGCCGGACGGACGACGACGTGACGAAGGAGAAGCACATCAGCGAACCACGCATCAACGACCGCATCCGGGTTCCCGAGGTGCGGTTGGTCGGCCCGAACGGGGAGCAGGTCGGGATCGTCCGCGTCGAGGACGCCCTGCGCCTCGCCGCCGAGGCGGACCTCGACCTCGTCGAGGTGGCACCGATGGCCAAGCCGCCGGTCGCCAAGCTCATGGACTTCGGCAAGTACAAGTACGAAGCCGCCATGAAGGCACGCGAAGCACGAAAGAACCAGGTCAACACGGTCATCAAGGAGATCAAGCTCCGCCCGAAGATCGACCCCCACGACTACGGCACGAAGAGGGGCCACGTCGAGCGGTTCCTCAAGGGCGGCGACAAGGTCAAGGTGACGATCATGTTCCGGGGCCGCGAGCAGTCCCGCCCGGAGCTCGGCTTCCGCCTCCTGCAGCGCCTCGCGGAGGACGTGCTCGAGCTGGGCACCGTCGAGTCCTCGCCGAAGCAGGACGGCCGCAACATGGTGATGGTGCTCGCTCCGACCAAGAAGAAGGCCCAGGCGATGGCGGAGCAGCGCCGCCGCCGCGACGAGTCGGCTCCCACAGCACCGGCCGAGAAGGTCACGGTCGACGAGGCCGTCGAGCGTCGAGGCCGTCGAGCCCGTCGAGGCCGTCGGAGCCGTCGAGGCCGACGACGCCGTGACAGCGGCGGCCCCGGTCCCCGTGGCACGAGCCCGCCGCGCCGCGAAGGCACCGGCCGACGCCGAGACGACCGCCTGACCGACGCCCACCAGCACGCAGCACCACCGAAACGCAAGGAGATCGGCACCATGCCGAAGAACAAGACGCACAGCGGCGCGAAGAAGCGCTTCCGGGTCACCGGGTCCGGGAAGGTCATGCGTGAGCAGGCCGGTCACGTCCACAAGTTCCACGAGAAGACCCCGCAGAAGGCACGCGCCCTCAGCCGGGACGTCCTCGTCTCGAAGGGTGACCTCGCGAAGGTCAAGAAGCTCCTCGGCATGTGAGCCGATCCACCCCCCAGTTCTCGCCAGACAGCAAGGAGTACTCACGTGGCACGCGTGAAGCGGGCGGTCAACGCCCACAAGAAGCGCCGGGTCGTCCTCGAGCGGGCGAGCGGCTACCGCGGTCAGCGGTCCCGCCTCTACCGCAAGGCCAAGGAGCAGGTCCAGCACAGCCTCGGCTACGCCTACCGCGACCGCCGGGCCCGCAAGGGTGACTTCCGTCGCCTCTGGATCCAGCGGATCAACGCCGCTGCACGGGCGAACGGCATGACCTACAACCGGTTCATCCAGGGTCTGAAGGCAGCGGAGATCGAGGTCGACCGCCGCATGCTCGCCGAGCTGGCCGTTCACGACGAGGCCGCGTTCGTCGCGCTCGTCGAGATCGCCAGGGCCAACCAGCCGGCGCCGCCCGCCGTCCAGGTTCCCGCCTGAGCCTGCGCGCGTGCTGACCAACCCCCGGGCCGAGCGGGTCCGGGCGGTCCGAGCGCTCTCGACGCGGCCGGTGCGTGAGCGCACCGGCCGCTTCGTCGTCGAGGGGCCACAAGGCGTGCGGGAGGCGGTCCGGTATGCCGCCCCGTCCGTCCGTGACGTCTACGCCACCCCGGAGGCGGCCGAGCGCTACGCCGACGACATCCTCGCACCGGCGCGGGACGCGGGGCTGTGGACCCACGAGGTGGCTCCCGAGGTGCTCGCCGCCATGTCCGGGACGGACGCACCACAGGGTGTCCTTGCCGTGGTCGACGCGGCCGGGGCGACCCTCGAGGAGGTGACCGGCCGCTCGCCGCGCCTGCTCGTGCTCCTCACCCACGTCCGCGACCCCGGCAACGCGGGCACCGTCATCCGTGCCGCGGATGCCGCCGGGGCCGACGCCGTTCTCGTCAGCGCAGCCTCCGTCGACGTCCACGCTCCCAAGGTCGTCCGCTCGACCGCGGGGTCGCTGTTCCACCTCCCCGTCGTCACCGGCCTCGACGTCGGGACGACCCTGCGTCACCTCGGCGCGCACGGCATCCGGACGTATGCCGCTGACGGCGCCGGCACGACGCTGCTCCCGGACGCGGACCTCCGCGTCGCGCACTGCTGGGTGATGGGCAACGAGGCCTGGGGGCTGACCGGGGAGGTGCTGGCCGCGTGCGACGACGTCGTCCGCGTGCCCATCCACGGTCGGGCCGAGTCGCTCAACCTCGCGATGGCGGCAACCGTGTGCCTGTATGCGTCTGCGGACGCCGGCTCCGGCCGCGCGCCCGACGGGTAGCGTGCCCGCCATGCCTGAGCCGTTCCGGGTGCCGGACGACCTCGTGACCCATGGTCTCGAGTTCATCCCCGACGGCCTCGTCGCCGCCATCGGGCGGGACGCCACCGTGCGGTTCATGAACACGCGCGCGGAGCGGGTCACGGGCCTCTCCGCGGCCGACGTCGTCGGCCGTGACATCCGCACGGCGCTGCCCATCCAGGATCTCGAGGGACGGTCGTGGTGGGAGTGCACCGACCCCTGGGGTGGCCTCGCCATCCGCACCGGACACCGGGAGCGCCTCCTCGTCCTTCCGTCCGGTCGTGAGCTGCTCGTCTCGGCGAAGTACATCCGCAGGGCACGAGGACAACGGGTCCAGGCCGTGGTCCTCGGGCTGCGCTCGGCGAGCGGCCGCCGACGCGCCGAGAAGGAGAACGCAGCGCTCCTCACCACCGTGGCCCATGAGCTCCGCTCGCCGCTCACCGGTGTCAAGGGCTTCTCGTCGACCCTGCGGCGCAACTGGGACAGGTTCACCGACGACCAGAAGCGGCTCATGCTCGAGACCATCGAGGCGGACGCCGACCGGGTGACCCGCCTCATCACCGAGCTGCTCGACGCCTCACGCATCGACGCGGGCCGGCTCACCGTGCACGCGCAGCCGCTCGACGTGCGGCCGCGGATCGAGGCGCAGGTGGAGCGCCGGGTGGCGTCCGGCGCTCGACGGGACACGTTCGTGGTCGACGTCCCGGACGAGGTCGGCCCGCTGTGGGCCGATCCCGACCGCCTCGAACAGGTCCTCACGAACCTCGTGGAGAACGCGGTGCGTCACGGCGAGGGAACGGTGCGCATCGCCACGCGACGCTCCAGCCACGAGGGACGACCCGCGGTCGACCTCCTCGTGAGCGACGACGGGAACGGTATCGCCGAGCAGCACCGCGAGCTCGCGTTCTCCCGCTTCTGGCAGGGCGGTGCCAAGCACGGGACCGGCTTGGGCCTCTACCTCGTCCGTGGGCTCGTCGAGGCTCACGGTGGAGTGGTCCGGGCAGAGGACGCTCCCGGCGGTGGGGCACTCGTCCGGGCGACGTTCCCCGACGTCGGGTGACCCGACATCGGCTCGCCCCTTCCGATGGCAGGGCGTCGGCGTCGCTGAGAGAGTGACCCGGTGCCCACCGTCTCGCTCGCGCCGTACCGGCGCGCCCTGGCGAGCCGGCCGCTGCGGACGGCGCTCGTCCTGGGGACGCTGGTGCGCGGGCCGGTCTTCGCGAGCGGGGTGCTCCTCACCGTGCACGTCGTCACGACCCTCGGGCGCTCGTATGCCGCGGCCGGTGCGCTCACCGCCGTCGCAACGGTGGCCATCGCTGGGAGCGGGCCATGGCGGGGACGGCTCCTGGACCGGTTCGGGCTGCGTCGCGTCGTGGCGCCGTCGATCGTCGTCGCCGCCGTGTGCTGGAGCATCGCCCCCTTCGTCGACTACTGGCTGCTTCTCGTGCTCGCGGTCGTGGCGGGCCTGTTCGTCGTCCCGACCTTCTCGATCACCCGGCAGGCCGTCATCGCTGCCGTCCCGGAGAGTGAACGGCGCACGGCGATCTCCCTCGACGGAGCCGCCCTCGAGCTGTCGTTCATGCTCGTGCCCGCCCTCGCCGTGTGGGCGGCCGCCCAGTGGTCGACGTCATGGGTCCTCTTCGTGACCCAGATGCTCGGCGTCGTCGGCGGGATCGCCATCTGGGTCGTCGACCCACCCCTGCGGGGTGCGGGCGAAGCGGAGATCGGGGCCGTGGGCGTGTCCCGACGGTCGTGGTTCCGGTTGCCCTTCCTCGCGGTCTGCCTCGCCGCGACCGCCTCGACCCTCGTCCTCGCCGGGTCGGACATCGGGTTCGTCGCCGCCATGCGCGAGTTCGACGCGATGTCGCAGATCGGCCTCGTCCTCGCGCTGTGGGGCCTCGGCTCCCTCGTCGGCGGACTGCTGTACGGGGGGCTCCACCGGTCGATCTCGGCCTTCTGGCTCCTCGCGGGACTCGCGGTGGTCACCCTGCCGATGGCCCTGGCGTCCTCCCCCTGGAGCCTCGCCCTGCTCGGCTTCGTCGCCGGGCTGCTCTGCGCGCCGACGATCACGGCGACGATCGACCAGGCGAGCCGCATCGTCCCGGCACAGGCTCGCGGTGAGGCCATGGGGTGGCACGGCTCGTTCCTCACCGCCGGGGGCGCCCTCGGGGCACCCATCGCCGGGGTCGCGATCGACCGAGGCGGTGCTGCCGCCGGCTTCGTCATCGTCGCGCTCCTGGGGCTGGCCGTCGCCGTCACGGGCCTGCTCGCCTCCCGGGCCCGCCGGCGCGCGCGTCACCTCGCGCGGCACGCGGCCGCGGCCGGACCTCGGGCGGCGCCACCGTGACCCGCCGCCTCGAACTCCCGGCGCACGGCATCCGCGGTCTGGGCAGGTGATACCGACGTGATCCCGCAACGTCGCGACGCTAGGCTGGCCGGGTGACACGCGCAGCCCGCCGATTTACCGGGCCCCCGGGCCCGGTCGACCGCGTGCGCTGAGCGCCGGCTCCGACACGGCATCCACGCCGCCCGTCCCGCCGCCCGGGGGCCACGACCCACGTCCGTCCCCGCGCGCCACCCACCTAGACTCGGGCGCGCCCCGCCCCCGTCGAAGTGGAAGCCATGTCCGGTCCCAACACCAGCTACGACCCCGTCGAGGTCGCGGCGCTCGACCCCCAGGCCGTGGACGACGCCGTTGCCGCGGCACTCGCGGCCGCATCGTCGGCCGGCACGCTGGACGAGCTCAAGGCGGCTCGCAGTGCGCACCAGGGCGACCGCAGCGCCCTCGCCCTGGCCAACCGCGAGATCGGCGCCCTGCCGCCGAGCGCGAAGGCGGAGGCAGGAAGGCGAGTGGGCCAGGCTCGCGGCCGGGTCGCCGCAGCGTTCGCGGCGCGGCAGGCCGAGCTGGAGGCGGAGCGGGACGAGCGGATCCTCAGCGAGGAGGCCGTGGACCTCACCGTGGTGCCGCCGCGCCGCCGGGTCGGGGCACGCCACCCGATCAGCCTCGTCACCGAACGGGTCGAGGACATCTTCGTGGGCCTGGGCTGGGAGATCGCCGAGGGTCCCGAGCTGGAGAGCGAATGGCTCAACTTCGACGCGCTCAACCTCGGCCCCGACCACCCGGCCCGCCAGATGCAGGACACCTTCTTCGTCGAGCCGGCGGAGAGCTCGGGGCTCGTCCTCCGCACGCACACCTCACCGGTCCAGGTGCGCACGATGCTCGAGCGGGAGCCTCCGATCTACGTCCTGTGCCCCGGCAAGGTGTTCCGGACGGACGAGCTCGACGCGACCCACACGCCGGTGTTCCACCAGTTCGAAGGGCTGGTGGTCGACGAGGGCATCACGATGGCGCACCTCAAGGGCAGCCTCGACGCGTTCGTCGCGAGCCTGTTCGGTGAAGGCACGGTGACCCGGCTGCGCCCTTCGTACTTCCCGTTCACCGAGCCCAGCGCCGAGATCGACTGCCAGTGCTGGATCTGCCAGGGCACCGACACCTCGTGCCGCACCTGTCGGGGCACCGGGTGGATCGAGGTCGGCGGCTCCGGCATGGTCAACCGCCGGGTGCTCGCGGCCTCCGGGATCGATCCCGACCGCTACACCGGGTTCGCGTTCGGACTCGGCATCGAACGCTCGCTGATGCTGCGGCACGGCGTCGCCGACATGCACGACATCGTCGAGGGCGACGTCCGCTTCAGCACGCAGTTCGGGATGGAGATCTGACATGCGCGTGCCGGTGGAGTGGCTGCGCGAGCTGGCCCACGTCGAGTCGCACGTCCGCGGCAAGGACGTGTCCGACACACTCGTCCGGATCGGCCTCGAGGACGAGGGAGTTCACTCCGGCGGCGTGGATGGCCCCCTCGTCGTCGGCCGGGTGCTCACCTGTGACCCCGAGCCACAGAGGAACGGGAGGACGATCAACTGGTGCACGGTCGACGTCGGGAAGGCCAACGGCACGGGGGAGCCGCAGGGCATCGTCTGCGGCGCCCACAACTTCGGTGTGGGTGACCACGTCGTCGTCGTGCTTCCCGGCGCGACCCTCCCGACCCCGGACGGCTCCTTCCAGGTGACTGCTCGCACGACGTACGGCCACGTCTCCGCGGGGATGATCTGCTCCGAGCGTGAGCTCGGGCTCGGAGACGACCACACCGGGATCATCGTCCTGGAGCATCGGCTGGCCGACGAGCCCGACGTCCTCGCCGCGCTCGTCCCCGGACAGGACGCGATCGCGCTCCTCGGTCTGGACCACGAGGTCGTCGAGGTCACGGTCACCCCCGACCGGGGCTACTGCTTCTCCATGCGTGGCATCGCCAGGGAGTACGCCCTCGCCACGGGTGCACCGTTCGACGACCCGGCCGGCATCCCGGTCGCCGCACCGAACGACAGCGGGTATGCCGTGCGCCTGGCCGACGAAACGCCGATCCGCGGGCGCGCGGGTTGTGACCGGTTCGTCGCCCGAGTGGTGCGAGGGGTCGACCCTTCCTCTGCGTCACCCTCGTGGATGCGGCGCCGGCTCACACGACGTGGGGATGCGCCCCATCAGCCTCGCCGTGGACGTCACGAACTACGTGATGATGCTGCTCGGCCAGCCACTGCACGCCTACGACCTCGACAGCCTCTCGGGCGAGATCGTGGTCCGGCGCGCCCGTGCCGGAGAGCGGCTGACCACGCTCGACGACGTCGAGCGGCAGCTGGACGGCGAGGACCTCCTCATCACCGACGGGGGCGAGGTCGTGCTCGGGCTCGCCGGGGTCATGGGTGGCGCCTCGTCGGAGGTGTCCTCGACGACGAGGAACGTCCTCGTCGAGGCCGCGCACTTCGACCCGGTCACCATCGCACGCACGTCACGCAGGCACCGGCTCGTCAGCGAGGCGTCCAAGCGCTTCGAGAGAGGCGTCGACCCCGCGGTCGCGGACCGTGCCGCCCAGCTCGCCTGCGACCTCCTCGTCCGCTACGGCGGGGGCACCCTCGACGACGGCGTGACGGATGTCGGAGAGGTGGCCGGCCGTGACGCCTTCGGCTTCGACGTCGGGCTGCCCACGGCATACGTGGGGCTCGAGTACCCCCGCGAGGAGGTCGTCGCGACTCTCCGCGCGGTGGGGTGCGAGGTGGTCGACCGGGACGGTGAGGTCGTCGACGTGCGGCCGCCGACCTGGCGCCCGGACCTCGTCGACGGGCCGGACCTCGTCGAGGAGGTGGCGCGTGTCCGGGGGTACGCCGAGATCCCCTCGGTGCTGCCACGAGCGGTCGGCGGGCGGGGGCTCACCCACGGCCAGCGGGTGCGCCGCCTCGTGGCGCAGACGCTCGCACAGCAAGGGCTCGTGGAGGTGCTGTCCTACCCGTTCGTCGGGGAAGAGCTCTTCGACCGGCTCGGCTACGCCGCGGACGACCCGCGTCGGCACACCGTGCGGCTCGCGAACCCGCTCCAGGAGGAGGCGCCGCTCATGCGGACCTCGGTCCTCGACACCCTGCTCGACACCCTGCGCCGCAACGTGTCCCGGGGGACGCGCGACGTCGCCCTGTACGAGATCGGGCTCGTCACCGTGGGACGGCCCGACCAGCCGCCGGTGCCGATCCCGGGCGTCGACGGACGGCCTCCGGAGGACGTGCTCGCCGCAGTCCTCGACGGCGTGCCCCTGCAGCCGCGTCACGTCGCCCTGGCGGCGGCCGGTGACGCGGTGCCGACCGGCCCATGGGGCGCCGCCCGCCGGGTCGACGCCTCGGACGCGGTCGCCTGGTCCGTCGAGCTCGGCCGCGCGCTCGGCCTGGAGCTGCTGGTGAGCGCGCACGCGCGCCCCCCGTTCCACCCCGGGCGCTGTGCCGTGGTCACGCTGGCGGACGGCACGGTCGTCGGCCACGCCGGCGAGCTGCACCCCAAGGTCGTCGCGGCGCTCGACCTGCCGGCCCGCACCGTGGCGGCCGAGCTCGATGTCGACGTCCTCGTGGGCGCCACGGGCACGCCGGTGCAGGCCCGGCCGCTCTCGACGTACCCGGTCGCCCACACCGACCTCGCGGTGGTCGTCGACGAGGGCGTCCCGGCCGCCGACGTCGCCGCCGCCCTCCACGGTGGGGCGGGACCGCGGCTGGAGTCGCTCACCCTCTTCGACGTCTACCGGGGGGAGCAGGTGGGAGCGGGGAGCAAGTCGCTCGCGTACCGGCTCACCTTCCGGGCCGAGGACCGCACCCTGACGACCGACGAGGTGAGCGCCCTCCGAGACTCCGCGATGAGGGCAGCGGCCGAGGCCGTCGGCGCGGTGCAGCGGGCGTGAGCACCCCTCTCGAGTTCCCGGTCGACGACGAGGGGGAGGTCGTCCCCGACCCGGTCGAGGCGGAGGGCCGCGGTGGACACGTGGTCGCGGTGGTGACGGGTGCGTCGCGGGGCATCGGCCGGTACGTCGCGAACGCGCTCGAGGACGCGGGCTATGCCGTGGAGCGGGGGTCGACAGCCGTCGCGCCGGTGACCGACCGCGCCGCCCTCACCGCGTGGGTCGGCGAGATCCTCGAGCGGCACGGCCGGATCGACGTCCTCGTCAACGACGCCGGCGTCATCGACGCCGAGGTCGACCTCTTCGCGTCGGACCCCGACGAGTGGTGGCACGTCCAGGAGGTCAACGTGCTCGGTGCCTACCTCATGACGTGGCTCGTGGGGCAGCACATGCTCGTGGCGGGTGGGGGCCGGATCGTCAACCTCAACAGTGGCGCAGCCCTCCAACCCGGAGAGGTCGCGAGCTCCTACAACGCCAGCAAGACCGCGCTGGCCCGGCTCACCGGCTCGACCCACCTCGCCGGCTGGGACCGCGGCGTCCGTGCCTTCGACCTCATGCCGGGCGTGGTGCGGACCGACATGACGCGGTCCATGGACGCCCACGCCTCGCGCACCGAGTGGACCGACCCGGAGGACGTCACCGAGCTGGTCCTCGCGCTCGTGTCCGGCGAGCTCGACGCGTGGTCCGGCCGGTTCGTCCGAGCCGGTGCGGACACGGTGGCCTCCCTGCGGGCACGAGCGCACGCCGGCCTGGGCCCGGACGAGCGGACCCTCGTCCTCGCCCTCGGGCACGACGACCCCCTCACCTGACCCCGCCTCCCCGACTTCGTCTGTCAGTCGGTCGCCGACGCGCCGTGAAGCGGCGTGTTCACGACACGCTGACAGACGAAGTGGGGGAGCGGGGAGGGGGTGAGTGCATAGAGTCACCCAAGTTCGGTATAGTCATGCACATGGTGCGGGTGGCGGTTGCCGGGGCGAGCGGGTATGCCGGAGGGGAGGTCGTGCGTCTCCTGCTCCAGCACCCCCAGCTCGAGGTGGGTGCGCTCACCGCCTCGGCGAACGCGGGTCAGCCGCTCGGAACCGTCCACCCCCACCTCACCCCGCTGGCCGACCGGGTGCTGGAGGAGACCGACGCCGACGCACTCGGCGGCCATGACGCCGTGGTCCTCGCGCTTCCCCACGGGCACTCCGCAGCACTGGCAGGTCAGCTCGGCGACGAGGTCGTCGTCGTCGACTGTGGCGCGGACTTCCGGCTCACCGAGCGCACCGCCTGGACCACGTTCTACGACACCCCGTATGCCGGGTCGTGGCCCTACGGCCTTCCGGAGCTGCCCACGGCATCCGGCCCCCAGCGCGCCGCGCTCGCCGGCCAGCGGTGCATCGCCGTCCCGGGCTGCTACCCCACGGCCGTCTCCCTGGCCCTCGCACCGGGGCTGGCCGGTGGCGTCCTGGAGCCGGACGACATCACGGTCGTCGCAGCGTCGGGCACCTCGGGCGCCGGGAGGTCGCCCAAGCCGCATCTCCTCGGCGCGGAGGTCATGGGCGCCATGTCTCCCTACGGGGTGGGCGGGACCCACCGGCACACCCCCGAGATCGAGCAGAACCTCACCGCCGCCGGAGGCGGCCCCGTGACGCTCTCGTTCACCCCGACGCTCGCGCCGATGCCGCGCGGCATCCTCGCGACGTGCACCGCGAGGGTGCGGCCGCGGACGTCCGCGGCCGATGTGCGGACCGCCTGGGCGGCGGCATACGCCGACGAACCGTTCGTCCACCTCCTGCCCGAGGGCCGGTGGCCGAGCACCGGCAGCGTGCTCGGCAGCAACAGCGTCCACCTCCAGGTGGTGCTGGACGAGCGCGTGGGGCGCGTGGTGGTCGTCGCGGCGGTCGACAACCTCACGAAGGGGACCGCCGGCGCGGCCGTCCAGTGCCTGAACCTCGCGCTCGGGCTGCCCGAGACGACCGGGCTCCCCGTCGCGGGGGTGGCGCCGTGAGCCGGATGCCGCGCCACCTCCTCGAGCACCCGGAGGACGTCTCGATCGTCCGGCTGCGGGGCGGGGAGGAACCGTCCTTCGACTGGGCGTCCGGGCCGTTCGCCTCACTCACCCGCACCCCGGACGAGACCTCGGTGGTCTGCCTCTCCTCGCTGGTGCCTCCGGGGGCGACCGCCGAGGGGCCGTTCACGGTCGTCGAGGTCGCCGGTCCCCTGGCCTTCGGCGCGGTCGGGGTCTTCGTCGAGATCCTCCAGCCGATCGCCTCGGCCGGCATCTCCGTGCTCGGGTTCTCGACGTTCGACACCGACTGGGTGCTCGTACCGGCCGAGCGGGTCCGCGAGGCTGCCGAGGTGTGGCGCCGGGCCGGACTCGTCATCACTCCCGCCTCGCTCACGGGCGGGAGCGGCTGATGTCCGTCACCGCGCCGCGGGGGTTCCGGGCGGCCGGCGTGACCGCCGGTCTCAAGGCCTCCGGACGACCCGACGTCGCGCTCGTCGTCAACGACGGACCCGACCACCACGTCGCCGCCGTCTTCACGGGCAACCGGGTCGAGGCGGCCCCGGTCACGTGGTCGCGCACCGTCGTGCTGGACGGCCGCGCGGATGCCGTCGTCCTCAACAGCGGCGGTGCCAACGCCTGCACCGGCCCGCCCGGGTTCCAGGACACCCACCGCACGGCGGAACACGTGGCCGAGGTCCTCGGTGCGGCGGCCGGTGACGTGGTCGTGTGCTCGACCGGGCTCATCGGCGAGCGCCTGCCGATGGATCTCCTCCTGCCCGGGGTGACCGCCGCCGCCGCGTCGCTGACGGGAGACGGCGGGGCCGCCGCCGCCGAGGCGATCATGACGACCGACACGGTCCCCAAGGCCGCGGTCTCCCTGCGCGACGGCTGGTCGGTCGGGGGCATGGCGAAAGGGGCGGGCATGCTCGCTCCAGCCCTCGCGACGATGCTCGTCGTGGTGACGACGGATGCCGTCGTGGACCCGGAGGCGCTCCGCCTCGCGCTCGGCGCCGCCACCGCGGAGACCTTCGACCGGGTCGACTCCGACGGCTGCATGTCGACCAACGACACCGTCGTCCTCCTCGCCTCGGGAGCGTCCGGCATCGCGGTGGACGAGCCGGCCCTCCGAGCCGCCGTCACCGAGGTGTGCACCTCCCTGGCCCGCCAGCTCGTCGCCGACGCCGAGGGCGCCCACCACGACATCGCCGTCGAGGTCCGGTCCGCGGCATCCGTCGACGACGCGCTCGAGGTCGCCCGGTCCGTCGCGCGCAACAACCTCTTCAAGTGCGCCGTCTTCGGCAACGACCCGAACTGGGGCCGCGTTCTCGCCGCGGTCGGCACGACGGCCGCCGCGTTCGACCCGGCGTCCCTCGACGTCACGATGAACGGAGTCGAGGTGTGTCGCGCCGGCGGGGTGGGTGAGGACCGGTCCCTCGTCGACCTCGCCGGCCGCGAGGTGCACGTCGTGGTCGACCTCCACGCGGGAGGCGCCACCGCGACGATCTGGACCAACGACCTCACCCACGAGTACGTCCACGAGAACTCCGCCTACTCCACCTGAGGACAGGACCCGATGACACCGCCCGACCAGGCCCTGCGCGGCGCGATCGACGCCGCAGCGGTGCGCGTGGCCCAGTCGAAGGCCGCGACGCTCGTCGAGGCACTGCCATGGCTCGAGCACTTCCGGGGCGCGCTCGTCGTCGTCAAGTACGGCGGCAACGCCATGGTCGACGACGGGCTCAAGGCCGCATTCGCGCAGGACGTCGCCTTCCTCCGGTACGCCGGCCTGCGCCCCGTCGTCGTCCACGGCGGCGGTCCGCAGATCAAGGCGATGCTCGACCGCCTCGGTCTGCACAGCGAGTTCCGCGGGGGGCTGCGAGTCACCACCCCGGAGGTCATGGACGTCGTCCGGATGGTGCTCACGGGGCAGGTGGGCCGTGAGCTCGTCGGCCTGCTCAACCAGCACGGCCCCGTCGCGGTCGGGCTGTCCGGCGAGGATGCCGGCCTGTTCGGCGCCCGCCGCCGCGGCGTCGTCGTCGACGGTGCGGAGGAGGACATCGGCCTCGTCGGGGACGTCGTCGAGGTCGACCCGAGGGCCGTGCTCGACCTCCTCGAGGCCGGCCGGATCCCCGTCGTCTCCACCATCGCGCCGGACCTCGACGTCGAGGGGCAGGTGCTCAACGTCAACGCCGACACGGCTGCCGCGGCCCTCGCCGCGGCCCTCGGTGCCCGCAAGCTCGTCGTCCTCACCGACGTGGAGGGCGTGTACGGCGCGTGGCCCGACCGGGGCTCGCTCCTCTCCGAGCTGAGGGTGACCGCCGCCCGGCGGCTCCTCGGCACCGTCGACGCGGGGATGATCCCGAAGCTCGAGGCATGTGTCCGGGCGGTGGAGGCCGGCGTGCCGCAGGCCCACGTCGTCGACGGGAGGCAGCCGCACAGCCTGCTGCTCGAGGTGTTCACGTCCGAGGGCATCGGCACGATGGTCCTGCCCGACGAGGAGGTGGAGGGTGGCTGACCCGGAGCAGGTGTCCGCGGCCTGGCTCGAGCGCTACGACCGCTCCCTCCTCGGCGTCTTCGGGCGCCCGCAGCTCGTCCTCGAGCACGGGGACGGCGCGTGGGTCTGGGACGTCGACGGGCGCCGGTTCCTCGACCTCATGGGCGGGATCGCGGTCAACGCCCTGGGCCACAACCACCCAGCGCTCGTCGCCGCGGTGTCGAAGCAGGCGGCACAGCTCGTGCACGTGTCGAACTTCTTCACGTCGGTGCCGCAGGTCGAGCTCGCCGAGCGGCTCCTGTCGCTCGCCGGTGCGCCGGAGGGGTCCGCCGTCTTCTTCTGCAACTCCGGCGCCGAGGCGGTGGAGGCGGCGATCAAGCTGGCCCGCCGCACCGGCCGGACGGGGATCGTCGCCGCCGAGGGAGCCTTCCACGGCCGCACCACGGGGGCCCTCGCCCTCACCCACAAGCCGGCCTACCGGGAGCCGTTCGAGCCCCTCATCCCCGGTGTCACGCACGTGCCGTGGGGGGACGCCGACGCCCTTCGCGCGGCCGTGACCGAGGAGACCTCCGCCCTCGTCCTCGAGCCCGTGCAGGGTGAGGCGGGGGTGCGCCCGGGAGACCCGGCATACCTGCGGGTCGCCCGCGACGTGACGGCGGCGGCCGGCGCGCTGCTCGTCCTCGACGAGGTGCAGACGGGCGTCGGCCGCACCGGCTCCTGGTTCGCCTTCCAGCAGGCCGGTGTCGTGCCCGACGCCGTGACCCTCGCCAAGGGACTGGGCGGTGGAGTGCCGATCGGGGCCCTCGTCACGTTCGGCCCGGACGTGAGCGCGCTGCTCGGCGCGGGCCAGCACGGCTCGACGTTCGGCGGCAACCCGCTCGCCTGCGCGGCGGGCCTCGCCGTGCTCGACACGATCGACGCCGAGGGGCTCCTCGAGCACGCCCGCCAGGCCGGTGAGCACCTCGAGCGACGCCTCCTCGAGCTCGGCCACCCGGAGGTCACCGGCGTCCGGGGCGCGGGGCTGCTGCGGGCGGTCACGCTCGCCGGCGACCACTCCGCCACCGTCGTCGCCCTCGCCAGGGATGCCGGCTTCCTCGTCAACCCGGTCACCCCGGATGCCGTCCGGCTCGCGCCCCCACTCGTCGTGACGACGCAACAGCTGGACCTCTTCGTCGACGCGCTGCCCGACCTGCTCGACGCCGCCACGACCCGGGAGGACCCCGAATGACGCTGCGCCATCTCCTCGCCGACGACGACCTGTCCCCCGTCGAGCAGCGGGCGGTCCTCGACCGCGCCCTGGCCCTCAAGGCGGAACCGTTCTCCGACCGGTGCCTCGAGGGACCTCGGACGGTGTCGATCCTCTTCGACAAGCCGACCCTGCGCACCCAGGTGTCGTTCGTCGGGGCGGTCGCGCAGCTCGGCGGCCTCCCGATGGTCGTCGACGGGAGGCTCGCCGGGGTCGGCGAGCGGGAGTCCGTCGCCGACGTCGCTCGCGTGCTCGGGCCGCAGTCCGCCGCCGTCGTGTGGCGCACCTACGGACAGGACCGGCTGGAGGAGATGGCGGCGAATGCCGGGGTGCCGGTGGTCAACGCCCTCACCGACGACTACCACCCCTGCCAGGTCCTCGCCGACCTCCTCACCGTGCTGGAGCACCGCGGCAGGACGGAAGGCCTCGCGCTCGCGTACGTCGGCGACGGCGCGAACAACATGGCCCACTCCTACCTCCTCGGGTGTGCGACCGCAGGAATGCACGTCCGGATCGGTACCCCGCCCTCGCACCGGCCGCGACCGGAGATCGTCGCCCGGGCGGAGCGCATCGCGGCCCGGCAGGGCGGGTCGGTCGCCGTGACCGACGACCCGGTCGCGGCGGTGGACGGGGTCGACGTGGTCGCGACCGACACGTGGGTGTCCATGGGTCAGGAGTCGGAGAGCGGCGTGCGCAGGGGTGCGAGCAGCCCCTTCGAGGCGTTCCGGGTCACCGAGGAGCTCATGGCGCGCGCCGGCGACGACGCTGCCTTCCTGCACTGCCTCCCCGCCTACCGTGGTCACGAGGTGGAGGCGGCCGTCCTCGACGGGCCACGCTCGCTGGTCTGGCGAGAGTCGGAGAACCGGCTGCACGCCCAGAAGGCCCTCCTGTCCTGGCTCCTCGAGCAGCCGCGGGTGGGTGACCGATGACCGTCTCCACGTCGCGCGCCGCGCGCCAGCAGAGGATCGTCGAGATCCTCGCCTCCACGGCCGTCCGCTCGCAGACCGAGCTCCTCGACCACCTCGCCGCCGACGGCATCGAGGTGACCCAGGCGACCCTCTCGCGAGATCTCGTCGACGTGGGCGCGGAGCGGGTGCGCGTCGGCAAGAACCTCGTGTATGCCGTGCCCGGCGAGGGCGGGGACCGCACGGTCCGCGCAGCACCCCACGGCGAGGAGAGGGCGACCCGTCTCCAGTCGCGATGCCACGAGCTGCTCGTCTCGGCGGAGCAGTCCGGGAACCTCGTCATCCTGCGGACCCCGCCGGGTGCCGCGAGCTTCCTCGCGTCGGCCCTGGACCACGCCGTCCTCGAGGGTGTGCTCGGCACCATCGCGGGGGACGACACCATCCTCGTCGTGACCTCCGGCGCCGACCGCAGCAGGAGCATCGTCGACCGGCTCATGTCGTACACGCGGAGGGAGCCATCGTGACGGAGTCCACCGGCGCGGTCCCGGCACTCGACGACTCCTCCGAGCCCCGGTCCGGGATGACGCGAAGCGCACTGTGGGGCGGTCGATTCGCCGGCGGTCCGTCCGATGCTCTCGCAGCACTGTCCAGGTCCACCCACGTCGACTGGCGGCTGGCCCTCCACGACCTCGCGGGCTCGCGCGCCCACGCCCGCGTGCTCCATGCAGCCGGCCTGCTCGACGACGACACCCTCGACGCGATGCTGGAGGCCCTCGAGCGCCTCCGGCTCGACGTGGAGTCGGGAGCCTTCCTCCCCGTGGCGGAGGACGAGGACGTCCACACGGCCCTCGAGCGCGGGCTGGTCGAGCGCGCCGGTCCGGACGTCGGCGGGCGACTCCGCGCCGGCCGCTCGCGCAACGACCAGGTCGCGACACTCGTCCGGATGTACCTCCGCGAGCACGCGCGCGTCCTGGCGGGACTCGTCCTGGACGTCGTCGACGCCCTCGTCGAGCAGTCGACGCGCCACCTGGGCGTCGCGATGCCCGGGCGCACCCATCTCCAGCACGCCCAGCCCGTGCTGCTCTCCCACCACCTCCTTGCCCACGGGTGGGCACTCCTTCGGGATGTCGAGCGGCTGCGGGGCTGGGACGTGCGAGCCGCCGTCTCGCCCTACGGCTCCGGCGCGCTGGCGGGCTCCTCCCTCGGTCTCGACCCGGAGGCCGTCGCCGCCGACCTCGGGTTCGACACCGCTGTCGAGAACTCCATCGACGGCACGGCATCGCGGGACGTCGTGGCCGAGTTCTCCTTCGTCGCCGCCATGACGGCGGTCGACATCTCACGGCTCGCCGAGGAGGTGGTCCTGTGGGCGACCAAGGAGTTCTCCTTCGTCACCCTCGACGACGCCTACTCGACGGGGTCGAGCATCATGCCGCAGAAGAAGAACCCGGACGTCGCCGAGCTCGCGCGGGGAAAGGCCGGGCGGCTCGTGGGCGACCTCGCGGGTCTCCTCGCCACGCTGAAGTCCCTGCCGCTCGCGTACAACCGCGACCTCCAGGAGGACAAGGAGCCCGTCTTCGACGCCGTCGACACCCTCGAGGTGCTTCTGCCCGCCTTCTCCGGCATGGTCGCGACGCTGGTCTTCGACACCGACCGGCTGGAGTCGCTGGCCCCCCAGGGGTTCTCCCTCGCCACGGACGTCGCGGAGTGGCTCGTCCGTGAGGGGGTGCCGTTCCGTGACGCGCACGAGGTCGCCGGCGCGTGCGTCCGGCAGTGCGAGGAACGGGGTGTCGAGCTGTGGGACCTCAGCGACGAGGACCTCGCCCACCTCAGCCCACACCTCACCCCCGCCGTCCGCCAGGTGCTCTCGGTGGAGGGGTCGCTGGCCTCCCGGTCGGCGAAGGGCGGCACGGCCCCCGTCCGGGTCGCCGAGCAGCTCGAGCGCGTCGTCGCGACGGCCGCCGACCACCGCGCGTGGGCGGGTGCGCAGCCGCGCGTGCGCTGACGGCATGGACGGCGACCGCCCGGGCAGCTCAGCTGCGTGGCCTCCAGGCCACGGTCGCGGCATCCAGGGCGTCCACCTCGTCCCCGGACAGGTGCACGGTGAGCGCCTCGGCGTTCGCGGCGGCCTGTCGCGCGTTCTTGGCGCCCGGGATCGGCAGCACCGACTCGTTCGCCATCAGCCAGGCCAACGCCACCTGCGTGGGTTCGACGCCGTGTCGGGCGCCGATCTCGCGAAGGAGGCCCACGACGGTGCCGACCGACTCGGTGTTGCTCCTGCGGAAGTAGGGCATGAAGCGGCGAAGCCCTCGGGGCCGTGCACCGCTCAGGTACCTGCCGGTCAGGGCGCCGCTGGCGAGCGGCTGGTAGGCGACCAAGGTGATGCCCAGCTCGCGACAGGCGTCGAGGACGCCGTCGGTCTCGGGGTCACGGTGCAGGAGCGAGTACTGCACCTGGTTGGACGCCAGGGCGACACCGCGGTCGGCCAGAGCAGCATGGGCCAGCCGCATCTGGGCCGCCGAGTAGTTGCTGACACCCACGGCGGTGACCTTCCCGGCGGAGACGGCATCGGCCATGAGGCGCATCAGCCTCGCGATGTCGACTCGCCGCGAAGGGTAGTGGTGCTGGTACAGGTCCACCCGGTCGCGTCCGAGACGCTCCAGGCTGGCCTCCAGCGCACCGGGCAGGTCGTCCGTGCGGCCGCGAGGCCCGGGCGGGAACTTGGTGGCCAGCACGGCGCCGGTCCCGCGAGCCAGCTCTCCCAGACGACGTTCGGAGGCGCCGTTGCTGTACATCGCAGCGGTGTCGAAAAGGGTCGCGCCCGCGGCCATGCTGACGGCGAACGCCTGGGCCTCCTCGTCGGCTCCGTCGGCTCCGCCGTACGACAGCTTCGCCGGTGTGAACCGGGCGAGCCCTGAGGGTGCGCCCCAGGTCATGGTGCCCACCCCGAGCCTGGCGACCTGCAGAGGGCTGCCACCCAGCGGTCGAGTGCCGTCCATCCGCACCACACCCCGTCCCGGTGCCGCACGTCACGCCAGTGGCGCCACGTCAAACCTGCTCTGGGGAGCGTACCCCGGTGGCACGAGGCCTGGCTGCACACTGGTGCTCGTGCCACTCGCCACCCCGCTGTCGCAGGAGTTCTTCGCTCGCGACGTCCTCGTGGTCGCGCGTGACCTGCTCGGCTGCACCATCACCCACGCCGGCGTCACCGTTCGACTCACCGAGGTCGAGGCGTATGCCGGAGAGGTCGACCCGGGGTCGCATGCCTTCGGGGGACGCACCGCGCGGACGGCGGTGATGTTCGGGCCGCCGGGGCACCTGTACGTCTACTTCACGTACGGCATGCACTTCTGCGCCAACGTCGTCACCGGACGCGATGGCGCGGCCTCCGCCGTGCTCCTGCGGGCGGGCGAGGTGGTCCGTGGGAACGAGGTGGCGTCCGCCCGGCGCCCTGGCGTGCGGGAGCGGGACTGGGCCCGCGGGCCGGCGCGGCTCGCCATGACGCTCGGCCTCTCCCGCCCGGAGAACGGTCTTTCCCTCGTCGACGGGGCGTCCGCCGCCCACGTCCGGCCTCCCGACGGGCCGGTCGACCAGGACCGCGTCCGCACGGGGCCGCGGGTAGGGGTCAGTGGCGCTGGGGGGGACGGGGCGGCCTTCCCATGGCGGTTCTGGCTCGAGGGTGAACCGACCGTGAGCGCGTACCGACCCGCGAAGCCGCGGAACCGACGTCCGGCGGCGGGCGTCGTAGCCCCGTGAGAGTGACGTCCTTCACGGTCGCCGGCGCGGCCGCAGTGCTGCTCGCGGCGTGCGGAACCGCCGTGACACCGGGCGGGAGCGGATCCGCTCCCTCCTCCAGCGTCGCGGCCGCGCCGTCCGCGATCCCACCGGCCTCCGACCTGGTCACCGGCGTGGGCACCGTGATCGACGTGAGCGGGTCTGCGCAGCTGTGCCTCGGACCTGTCCTGGAGTCGTTCCCGCCGCAGTGCGACGGCATCCCGCTCCGCGGCTGGGACTGGTCCGCGGCCGGCATCCAGGAGGAAGCCTCGGCCGGGACCGGCAGGCCGACCCGCTGGGGCACCTACGCCGTCACGGGGGTCTTCGACGGCTCGACGATGACCGTGTCGAGCAGCGTCCCGCTGGCCCTCTACGACACTCTTGCGACGCCGTCCCCGCGAGCCGGTCGCCCCTCCGGAGCTCACGGTCGAGCAGTGGGCCGACATCGAGGCCGGCGTCCGGCTCATGCCCGGCCTCGTGACGAGCATGCGCGAGGGCGACACCGGTCCGGTGCTCGCCGACGTCGTGCACGACGACGGCACCCTGCAGGACTGGGCCGACACCGCCTTCGGACCCGGCGCCGTCCGGGTGACCTCTCTGCTGGGCTGACCGCTGTGGTGTCCGGCCGCGAGGGCTGGTGAGGCGGACCTCCCACCCCGGCCCAGCACCATCCGTGCGTGTCCCTCATCGCAGGCGGTGTCTGCGGGCGGCTCGGACGCGTGGCACGCTGTGGCGGGCACCCGGCGCCCGGCCGGGACGGCGCAGGCACGGCCGAAGGGAACGACACGTGAGCGACATCCTCGACGAGCTGCAGTGGCGGGGGCTCGTGGCGCAGACCACCGACGAGTCCGCGCTGCGCCGGGCACTCGAGGACGGGCCGATCACGGCGTACTGCGGCTTCGACCCGACGGCACCGTCGCTCCATTTCGGCAACCTCGTGCAGCTCGTCGTGCTGCGCCACCTGCAGCGGGCCGGTCACCGCGTCATCTGCCTCGTCGGCGGGTCGACCGGCCTCATCGGGGACCCGCGCCCGACGGCCGAGCGGGTCCTGAAGACCAAGGAGCAGACGGCGGAGTGGGTGGCGAACATCCGGGGACAGGTGGAGCCGTTCCTCGCCTCCGGGGGCGACAACCCGGCGGTCTTCGTGAACAACCTCGACTGGACGGCGCCGATGTCGGCGCTGGACTTCCTGCGTGACGTCGGCAAGCACTTCCGGGTCAACCAGATGGTGCGGAAGGAGGCCATCGCGGCGCGGCTCAACAGCGACGAGGGCATCTCCTACACCGAGTTCAGCTACCAGCTGCTCCAGGCCCTGGACTACCTCCAGCTCTACCGCGACTACGGCTGCACGCTGCAGACCGGTGGCAACGACCAGTGGGGCAACCTCACCGCGGGGGCCGACCTCATCCACCGGGTCGAGGGCGAGTCGGTGCACCTGCTCACGACCCCGTTGCTCACCGACAGCTCGGGGGAGAAGTTCGGCAAGAGCGAAGGCAACGCGATCTGGCTGTCGCCCCGGATGACGAGCCCCTACGCCTTCTACCAGTACTGGCTCAACGTCGAGGACGCGTCGGTGGTGACCCTCCTCAAGGTCTTCACCGACCGCACGCGCGACGAGGTGGCCGAGCTGGAGCGCCAGGTGGCGCAGGAGCCGTTCCGGCGCGCCGCGCAGCGGACCCTGGCGGCCGACGTCACGACCCTCGTCCACGGTGCCGAGGCGACCGCCGCCGTGCAGGCGGCGTCGGAGGCGCTCTTCGGCCGCGGCGACGTGCGCTCGCTCGACGTCCGGACCTTGCAGGACGCCACCGCCGAGCTGCCGGGCGGGCGCGTGGAGGTCGGCATGTCGGTCGTCGACGCGCTCGTCGCCGTGGGACTCGTCGACTCGCGTAACGCGGCGCGGCGGGCGATCGCCGACGGCGGCGCCTCGGTGAACGGTGAGAGGGTCGGGGACGACGGACGCGTCCTCGGCCCCGACGACCTGCTGCACGGCGAGGTCGTCGTGCTGAGGCGGGGCCGCAAGGCGCTCGCCGCAGGGCGGGTCGCTCGCGACAGGTGACGCCGACGCCGAGGCGGCCGGAATAGCCGTGCGGCTGCTCCGGTTGATCACCTCGGCGACGGCGGACCGCTCGTCGGGACGACGGATTTGTGTCGGCCCGAACGGCTCGTCTACTGTTGCCGACGTCAGCCCGAGAGGGAGGAACGGACGCCCAGCGGCCGGGTGAGAGCCCGGTCCCACGGAGGCCGGTCCCGCGGGCTCGACACTCACCACCGCCGACCTGAGGACCCCCTGTGGCCCTCCAGACCGAGGTGGAGCACGCATCCGACAGGGTGCTACAGTGGGAGACCCGCAGAGATCCAAGCGCGATCACACGCCGGCCGCTCAGGAAGCGGCTCGGATTTGACGCCCAAGCAAGGACGCGGGTAAGTTCGAACAGTTGCCTCACCGTGACTGGGAGAGCGACAACAGGAAGCCCCGACGACGAGCTCGCTGAGCGAGGCGTTGGTGCGCGTCCGAACCTTGAGAACTCAACAGCGTGTCAAAAATCGATGCCAATTACCTCGTCACGTCGTGACGCGGACCGGCCACATGGTCGGCGAGCAGCAGGACGGACGAATTTCCTTTGGTTGACAACGAACAACAGCGAGAGCTGGTTGTTCGTGCTCAGCCAGTGAAACAACCCTCCAAGGGTAACGATTTCTCGGTTCGCCGAGAGTCACACATCAACGGAGAGTTTGATCCTGGCTCAGGACGAACGCTGGCGGCGTGCTTAACACATGCAAGTCGAACGGTGACCTCGAGAGCTTGCTCTCGGGTGATCAGTGGCGAACGGGTGAGTAACACGTGAGTAACCTGCCCCAGACTCTGGAATAACCCCGGGAAACCGGAGCTAATACCGGATACGAGACGGAGAGGCATCTCTACCGTCTGGAAAGTTTTTCGGTCTGGGATGGACTCGCGGCCTATCAGCTAGTTGGTGAGGTAACGGCTCACCAAGGCGACGACGGGTAGCCGGCCTGAGAGGGCGACCGGCCACACTGGGACTGAGACACGGCCCAGACTCCTACGGGAGGCAGCAGTGGGGAATATTGCACAATGGGCGAAAGCCTGATGCAGCGACGCCGCGTGAGGGATGACGGCCTTCGGGTTGTAAACCTCTTTCAGCAGGGAAGAAGCGAAAGTGACGGTACCTGCAGAAGAAGCACCGGCTAACTACGTGCCAGCAGCCGCGGTAATACGTAGGGTGCGAGCGTTGTCCGGAATTATTGGGCGTAAAGAGCTTGTAGGCGGTTTGTCGCGTCTGCCGTGAAAATCCGGGGCTCAACCCCGGACTTGCGGTGGGTACGGGCAGACTAGAGTGTGGTAGGGGAGACTGGAATTCCTGGTGTAGCGGTGAAATGCGCAGATATCAGGAGGAACACCGATGGCGAAGGCAGGTCTCTGGGCCACTACTGACGCTGAGAAGCGAAAGCGTGGGGAGCGAACAGGATTAGATACCCTGGTAGTCCACGCCGTAAACGTTGGGAACTAGGTGTGGGTCTCATTCCACGAGATCTGTGCCGCAGCTAACGCATTAAGTTCCCCGCCTGGGGAGTACGGCCGCAAGGCTAAAACTCAAAGGAATTGACGGGGGCCCGCACAAGCGGCGGAGCATGTGGATTAATTCGATGCAACGCGAAGAACCTTACCAAGGCTTGACATATACCGGAAACATCCAGAGATGGGTGCCCCGCAAGGTCGGTATACAGGTGGTGCATGGTTGTCGTCAGCTCGTGTCGTGAGATGTTGGGTTAAGTCCCGCAACGAGCGCAACCCTCGTTCTATGTTGCCAGCGCGTAAAGGCGGGGACTCATAGGAGACTGCCGGGGTCAACTCGGAGGAAGGTGGGGATGACGTCAAATCATCATGCCCCTTATGTCTTGGGCTTCACACATGCTACAATGGCCGGTACAAAGGGCTGCGAAATCGCGAGATGGAGCGAATCCCAAAAAACCGGTCTCAGTTCGGATTGGGGTCTGCAACTCGACCCCATGAAGTCGGAGTCGCTAGTAATCGCAGATCAGCAACGCTGCGGTGAATACGTTCCCGGGCCTTGTACACACCGCCCGTCAAGTCACGAAAGTCGGTAACACCCGAAGCCGGTGGCCCAACCCTTGTGGAGGGAGCCGTCGAAGGTGGGACTGGCGATTGGGACTAAGTCGTAACAAGGTAGCCGTACCGGAAGGTGCGGCTGGATCACCTCCTTTCTAAGGAGCGCTGGCCGCGCAAGCGGTCCAGAGCCTGGCCCGACCGCGAACGTCGGTCGGCAGGTGCTCAAGGGTGGAACATCGATTATTTGGCACTGGACTGGTCCGGTGAGCGAGTACAGCTCCTTGTAGGAGAGTGGAAAGCCGCCGGCGAGGGACAGTGCCTGACACGTTGTTGGGTCCTGAGGGCTCGGGCGCAAGCTTGACCTCAGGCCGTACATCACGGCCCTGGACCCTCATCACGGACGAACCACCGAGCATGCTCGGTAGGCGCCGACACTGATGGGGGCCCGCCCGTATGTTGAGAACTACACAGTGGACGCGAGCATCTTAAAATCTTTGTGCATATCAAGTTTTTAAGGGCAAACGGTGAATGCCTTGGTACCAGGAACCGAAGAAGGACGTAGGAATCTGCGATAAGCCTCGGGGAGTCGATAACCAGACTGTGATCCGAGGATTTCCGAATGGGGAAACCCGGCTGGAGGCAAGTCCAGTCACTCCCGCCTGAACACATAGGGCGGGTAGAGGGAACGTGGGGAAGTGAAACATCTCAGTACCCACAGGAAGAGAAAGCAACCGCGATTCCGTGAGTAGTGGCGAGCGAAAGCGGAAGAGGCTAAACCGATCATGTGTGATAGCTGTCAGGCGTTGCATGGTCGGGGTCGTGGGACTTCTCGGTCGGATCTGACAGTCCGACATGGAGTCAAAAATTCGCGCCATAGTCGAAGGGCATTGAAAGGCCCGGCACAGAGGGTGCGACCCCCGTAGACGAAATGACGCGAACTCCAGAGAACCATCCCAAGTAGCACGGGGCCCGAGAAATCCCGTGTGAATCTGGCGGGACCACCCGCTAAGCCTAAATATTCCCTGGTGACCGATAGCGGACAAGTACCGTGAGGGAAAGGTGAAAAGTACCCCGGGAGGGGAGTGAAATAGATCCTGAAACCGTTTGCCTACAATCCGTCGGAGCCTCCTTGTGGGGTGACGGCGTGCCTTTTGAAGAATGAGCCTGCGAGTTAGTGCTCAGTGGCGAGGTTAACCCGTGTGGGGAAGCCGTAGCGAAAGCGAGTCCGAACAGGGCGAATGAGTCGCTGGGTCTAGACCCGAAGCGGAGTGATCTACCCATGGCCAGGCTGAAGCGACGGTAAGACGTCGTGGAGGGCCGAACCCACTTAGGTTGAAAACTGAGGGGATGAGCTGTGGGTAGGGGTGAAAGGCCAATCAAACTCCGTGATAGCTGGTTCTCCCCGAAATGCATTTAGGTGCAGCGTCACGTGTTTCTTACCGGAGGTAGAGCTACTGGATAGCCGATGGGCCTCACCAGGTTACTGACGTTAGCCAAACTCCGAATGCCGGTAAGTGAGAGCGTGGCAGTGAGACTGCGGGGGATAAGCTCCGTAGTCGAGAGGGAAACAGCCCAGACCACCATCTAAGGTCCCTAAGCGTGTGCTAAGTGGGAAAGGATGTGGAGTTGCATTGACAACCAGGAGGTTGGCTTAGAAGCAGCCACCCTTTAAAGAGTGCGTAATAGCTCACTGGTCAAGTGATTCCGCGCCGACAATGTAGCGGGGCTCAAGCACACCACCGAAGCTGTGGCATTGACACATTGCCCGGTCGTGACACCTGCGGGTTCACGATCCAAGCGTGTTGATGGGTAGGGGAGCGTCGTGTGGCCAGGGAAGCGGCGGAGTGATCCAGCCGTGGAGGCCACACGAGTGAGAATGCAGGCATGAGTAGCGAAAGACGGGTGAGAAACCCGTCCGCCGAATAACCAAGGGTTCCAGGGTCAAGCTAATCTGCCCTGGGTAAGTCGGGACCTAAGGCGAGGCCGACAGGCGTAGTCGATGGACATCCGGTTGATATTCCGGAACCGGCGAAGAACCGCCCATGACGAACCTTCTGATGCTAAGCGCCTGAAGCTCTTGTCCAATCCTTCGGGAGAGGACCTGAGTGGAGCGCGCGACCCGAAGTTGTAGTAGTCAAGCGATGGAGAGACGCAGGAAGGTAGCCTCCGCGTGGCGATGGTTGTCCACGTCCAAGGGTGTAGGGAGCGAGATAGGCAAATCCGTCTCGCACATATCCTGAGACCTGATAGTGACCGCGAATGCGGGAAGCAGGGTGATCCTATGCTGTCAAGAAAATCTTCTAGCGAGGTTCGAGCCGCCCGTACCCCAAACCGACTCAGGTGGTTAGGTAGAGAATACCAAGGCGATCGAGTGAATCGTGGTTAAGGAATTCGGCAAAATGCCCCCGTAACTTCGGGAGAAGGGGGGCCCGGACCCTGAAGTGACGTGCTCACTAGGGGAAAGGGCCGCAGAGACCAGGGAGAAGCGACTGTTTACTAAAAACACAGGTCCGTGCGAAGTCGCAAGACGATGTATACGGACTGACGCCTGCCCGGTGCTGGAAGGTTAAGAGGACGGGTTAGGCCTTCGGGTCGAAGCTCAGAATTTAAGCCCCAGTAAACGGCGGTGGTAACTATAACCATCCTAAGGTAGCGAAATTCCTTGTCGGGTAAGTTCCGACCTGCACGAATGGCGTAACGACTTCTCCACTGTCTCAACCGCGAACTCGGCGAAATTGCACTACGAGTAAAGATGCTCGTTACGCGCAGCAGGACGGAAAGACCCCGGGACCTTTACTATAGCTTGGTATTGGTGTTCGGTACGGCTTGTGTAGGATAGGTGGGAGACTGTGAAGCATGCACGCCAGTGTGTGTGGAGTCAACGTTGAAATACCACTCTGGTCGTTCTGGATATCTAACCTCGGTCCGTGATCCGGATCAGGGACAGTGCCTGGTGGGTAGTTTAACTGGGGCGGTTGCCTCCTAAAAGGTAACGGAGGCGCTCAAAGGTTCCCTCAGCCTGGTTGGCAATCAGGTTTCGAGTGTAAGTGCACAAGGGAGCTTGACTGCGAGAGAGACATCTCGAGCAGGGACGAAAGTCGGAACTAGTGACCCGGCGGTGGCTTGTGGAAGCGCCGTCGCTCAACGGATAAAAGGTACCCCGGGGATAACAGGCTGATCTTGCCCAAGAGTCCATATCGACGGCATGGTTTGGCACCTCGATGTCGGCTCGTCGCATCCTGGGGGTGGAGTTGCTCCCAAGGGTTGGGCTGTTCGCCCATTAAAGCGGTACGCGAGCTGGGTTTAGAACGTCGTGAGACAGTTCGGTCCCTATCCGCTGTGCGCGTAGGAAGCTTGAGAAGGGCTGACCCTAGTACGAGAGGACCGGGTTGGACGAACCTCTGGTGTGTCAGTTGTCCTGCCAAGGGCACCGCTGATTAGCTACGTTCGGAAGTGATAACCGCTGAAAGCATCTAAGCGGGAAGCACGCTTCAAGATGAGGTTTCCATGGGGTTCGCCCCGAGAGGCTCCCGGCTAGACTACCGGGTTGATAGGCCAGACGTGGAAGTGCAGCAATGCATGTAGCTGACTGGTACTAATAAGCCGACAACTTGATACACACATCAAAGACCTGGTGTTCGCGTCCACTGTGCAGTTCCCGAGATACGGTCGGGACGACTGACATCTCCATAGAGTTTCGGCTGTCATAGCGAAGGGGAAACGCCCGGCTCCATTCCGAACCCGGAAGCTAAGCCCTTCAGCGCCGATGGTACTGCACTGGTGACGGTGTGGGAGAGTAGGACGCAGCCGGACATACCTTAGGAAAGGGCCCGCCGAGATGAGGCGGGCCCTTTCTCATTCCCTCCGGGGCCGTGCTGGACTCCTCGTCGACGACGGCTGTGCCAGGTGTGCGACAGGCGTTCGTAGACTGTCCGATGGCCGACCGTGCGTGGACGGAAAGGCGAGCTCCGTCAGGCCCGTTGGCAACCTCGCCCGCGCCCGCCGCGCGAGCCAGAACAAGGAGCTGAAGGCGCGTGCCCGACGAGAGCAGTGATCGTCCCGATGACCCGGGGAGAGGGGGCCGACCGAGCGCGCAACCCCCGCGGCGCTCCGGTGGTCCGAGACGCGCGGAGGAGCGCACCGGCCGTCCGAGCGCGAAGGGGCGAGGTGCGTCGAGCGGACGCGGCGAGGCGCGTGCCCGGGCAGGCTCACGTTCCCGTGGTTCCGAGGACCGGCGTGACGCCGGGACGACCACGGAGGACCGTGGCGGCAGCCGCCTCACGCCGAGAGGACCTCGACTTCCCGAGCCTCGCATTCCCGAAGGGGTGACCGGCAAGGAGCTCGACCGGTCGATCCATCACCAGCTTCGGACCCTGTCGAAGGAGAACGCCGACGGCGTTGCCCAGCATCTCGTCATGGTCGCCGCCCAGCTGGAGGCGGACGACCTCGACGCCGCCCTCGCCCACGCCGAGACGGCGGTTCGCCGTGCCGGCCGCGTGCCAGCGGCCCGGGAGGCACTCGGCATGGTCGCCTACCGACGGGGCGACTTCGCCCGAGCGCTCACCGAGTTCCGCACGGCCCGGCGGCTGAGCGGCTCGTCCGACCTCCTTCCCCTCATGGTCGACTGCGAGCGCGGCCTCGGCCGCCACGCCCGCGCCCTCGACCTGGCGGCCTCCCCTGAGACCGCGGGACTGGGCGAACAGGAGCGGGTGGAGCTCGCAATCGTCGTCTCCGGGGTCCGCCGTGATCTCGGGCAGGACGACGCCGCACTGCTCGCCCTCCAGATCCCCGCGCTCCGGCGCGGCCCACGACCCGGGACCCACCGTCTCCACTACGCGTATGCCGACATCCTCCTCGAGCTGGGGCGCGAGGACGAGGCGCGGGAGTGGTTCCTCAAGGCAGCCGAAGGAGACACCGAGCTGGAGACCGATGCCGTCGAGCGGCTCGAGGAGCTGGACGGCATCGTCGTCACCGACCTCGGTGACGACGGGGAGGACGACCCACTCGACGCCGCCGACGGCCGGCCGGAGCCGACGGAGTGACCGGTGGCGGTCCCTTGGCGTCGCGGTACGACGGCATCGTCTGCGACCTCGACGGCGTGGTCTACCGCGGGCCCGTGGCTGTCCCCCATGCGGTCGAGGCCCTGACCGACCTCGACGAACCCATCATCTACGCGACCAACAACGCCTCGCGCGCACCGGAGGACGTCGCGCTGCACCTGCGTGAGCTGGGGCTCGCGTGCGAGCCGTCCGCTGTCGCGACGAGCTCGCAGGCCGGTGCCTGGGTTCTCGCTGACCGCCTCCCCGCAGGCAGCCCGGTCCTCGCCGTCGGCGGCGTCGGCGTGGCCACGGCATTGAGAGATGCAGGGTTCCTCCCGGTTCTGCCGGCGCCGAGAACGGCAGCGGACCCGGCGGTGGCCGCCGTGCTGCAGGGCTACGGACCGGCCGTGACCGCGTCCGACCTGGCGGAGGCGGCGTATGCCGTCCAGGGTGGGGCACTGTGGGTCGCCACGAACACCGACGCCACCCTCCCGACCGACCGGGGCGTCGCTCCGGGGAACGGCTCACTGGTCGGTGCGGTGCGGAACGCCGTGGGTCACGCTCCCGACCTCGTCGCCGGCAAGCCCGCACCCCCGCTCTACCTCCTCTGTGCGGACCGGCTGGCGCTGGACGTCCGTCGCATCCTCGCCGTGGGCGACCGCCTCGACACCGACATCGAGGGCGCCGTCGCTGCCGGGATGGACTCACTGCTCGTCCTGACCGGGGTGGACGACCTCAGGGCCTGTCTCGAGGCCCCACCCCAGCGCCGGCCGACGTTCGTCGCGCCCGACCTCCGCGCGCTGCACGGGGACCCTGGCAGCACCGGCCTCCTCAGCCTCGCCGAGGCGGTCGCGGCCGTGCACGAGGCCCGGGACGCCCGGACCAGCGACCGCCGTGTCGAGGCCCTCACCTCGCGGGCAGAGGTGCTGCTCAGGAAGGTCGTGCACCGGTAGCGTGGCCTGCACGGACGGCCGACCGGCCGCTGGCACCGAGGAGGACCCATGGCCAAGCGCTCCATCCAGGGATACGTCGAGCTGGCGTCCGGGCTCGGGGAGCTCACCCGCAGTCGTGCCAAGGAGGCGGCGCGCGAGCTGCTGACCCTCTCCGGCGCAGACGCCTCGAGCAAGAAGGTCGCCAAGCAGGCGAGCCGGCTGGCCGAGGAGCTGCTGACAGCGGCGGAGACGAACCGCAAGCAGCTCGTCCGCCTCGTCCGCCGCGAGGTCGAGACCGCGATGGGCCGCCTCGACGTGTCCCGTGTCGTCGGTGATGTCCAGCATCTCGGCGCCACGGTGACGTCGCTCGCCGGCCAGGTCGACGAGCTGGCCCGCGCCGCCAGCGGGCGCGGCACGTTCGGATCCTCCCCCACGTCCCCGGATGCCGTGGCGGCGCCCGTCCAGCTCGTGCGGGACACCGCCTCGACGAGTGGCGACGTCGCGTCGAACAGCACGGCCAGGAAGGCATCCACGAGGTCGGCGACCGCGCGGAAGAGCCCCGCGAAGAGGAGTCCCGCGAAGAGGACAGCCGGACAGGGAGCGACCTCGGGGACTGCCGCGAAGAAGACCACGGCGACGAAGGCGACCGCGAAGAAGACCACCGCGAAGACGACGACCGCGAAGAAGGCCGCCGCGAACACCACGGCGAGGAAGACGACCGCGACGACCACCGCGAGGAAGACGACCGCTGCCGCCTCCGGGACCGCGCGCAAGGCCCCGGCGAAGAAGGCCCCGGCGAAGAAGGCCCCGGCGAAGCGAGCTCCGGCGAGGAAGTCCTCCCCGAGCACCCAGGCCGATGTCGGGGGCACGAGCTCGTCGGCCCCTGCGGCAGGGTCGGGATCGAGCGGCTCGTGAACGCCGACGCCGTCCCCACGACGGCCGCCACGCCGACCGAACCGGTGGAGCGCACCGCGCGCGACCCCCTTCCCCCGGAGACCGGAGACGCGCCCATCGACGCGGCGCTCCGGGAGCTCGCCGACGCTCCTGCAGCCGATCTCGACGCCCTGCTCTCGGCGGGTGAGGCGGTGCACCGAACACTCCAGTCCCGCCTCACCGACCTCGGCGGCTGACATCGGTCGTCTCGACTCGGAGCTCGTGAGGCGGGGCCTGGCTCGCTCACGCGGCGAGGCGCGGGAGCTCCTCACCGCCGGTCAGGTGCTCGTAGGCGGACAGCCCACGACCAAGCCGTCCCACCCGGTGGACGTGGGCGCCGAGGTCGCGGTCCGTGGAGAGCGTCCGCGGTGGGTCAGCCGGGCGGCCCACAAGCTCGCAGCCGCGTTCGCGACCTGGGGCGCTGCGGGGCTGTCCGCGGCGGGTCGGCGCTGCGTCGACGTCGGCAGCTCGACAGGGGGGTTCACCCAGGTGCTCCTTGCAGAGGGTGCGGCGCACGTCGTCGCGGTGGACGTCGGCCACGGCCAGCTCGCGCCTGAGGTGGCGCTGGACCCGCGCGTGGAGGACCGCAGCGGCACCACGGTCAGGGGACTCACCACCGCGGACATCGGCGGTGCCGCGGACCTCGTCGTCGCGGACCTGTCCTTCATCTCGCTTCCGCTCGTCATGCCCGAGCTCGTCTCGCTGCGTGCCCACGACGGCGACCTGGTCGTCCTCGTGAAGCCCCAGTTCGAGGTGGGTCGCGGGGGGCTGGACCGCCACGGCGTCGTGAGATCCAGGCGCCAGCGGGAGGCCGCGCTGCTCGGCGTCATCGTCGCGGTGCAGGAGAACGGGTTGCACGTCCACGGCATCCTCGCGAGCCCCGTGCGTGGCACGACGGGGAACGTCGAGTACCTCGTGTGGGCCCGGTCGGACCCGTCGGACACAATGAGCGAGGACCGGATCCGCGACACCGTGCGTGCGGTGACCAGCGACCCCAGTGGAGGACGAGGATGACCACCACATCGTCGCGGCGGCTCCTGTTGGTCACCCACGCCGGACGTCGTGAGGCTCAGGAACTGGCTGCCGGAGTGGCCAGCCGCCTCCTGGCTGCCGGGGTGGGCGTCCGCGCTCCGGCGGAGGACCTCATCGGGACACCCTTGTCACGGGTCGACGGCGTCGAGAAGGCAACCGTGACGACCGACTCGACGGGCACCACGACGTCGGCGGCGGACGGGTGCGAGCTCGTGTGCGTCCTCGGGGGTGACGGCACCCTCCTCCGCGGCGCGGAGCTGTCGCGTGGCTCCGGCGTGCCGATGCTCGGCGTCAACCTCGGACACGTCGGCTTTCTCGCGGAGGCAGAGCGGGAGGACCTCGACGACACCGTCGAACGCATCCTCTCCCGCGACTACACCGTCGAGGAGCGGATGACGCTCCAGGTGAGGGCGCTGGAGGACGGTCATCCCCTCTTCTCGTCGTGGGCCCTCAACGAGGTGACCGTCGAGAAGGCCTCCCGCGAGCGGATGCTCGAGCTCACCGTCGAGATCGACGGCCGCCCACTGTCGACCTGGGGATGTGACGGCGTGGTCATGGCGACCCCCACGGGGTCCACCGCCTACGCCTTCTCGGCCGGTGGGCCCGTCGTCTGGCCCGATGTCGAGGCCATCCTCGTCGTGCCGATCAGTGCCCACGCTCTGTTCTCCCGACCGGTCGTCGTGGGCCCGCTCTCCAGGCTGGTCGTCGAGGTGCTGGCCCGCACGGACGGCTCGGGCGTCGTGTGGTGTGACGGCAGGCGCGCGGTCGAGCTGCCACCCGGTGCCCGCATCGAGGTGGAGCGCTGCGCGGAGCCGGTGCGGTTGGCCCGCCTCTCGGCCAGTGGTTTCACCGACCGGTTGGTCGAGAAGTTCGACCTGCCCGTGCAGGGCTGGCGAGGTGCCGCGCGTCGCCTTCCCTCGGCGGGGGAGGGCGACACGACGTGATCGAGGAGATCCGCATCCGTGGCCTGGGGGTCATCGACGAAGCGGTCCTCCCGCTGCACCCCGGCCTGACGGTGCTCACCGGTGAAACCGGGGCGGGCAAGACCATGGTGGTCACCGGTCTCGGCCTGCTGCTCGGCGGCCGCGGCGACTCGGGCCTGGTGCGTGCGGGCTCCGAGCGGGTCGTCGTGGAGGGCGTCTTCGACCTTCCCTCCGGACATCCCGCCCTCATCCGTGCCGCCGACGCGGGAGGGGACGTTCGCGACGGACTCGTCCTCGTCCGGTCGGTCTCGGGCGACGGACGCTCCCGGGCGCACGTCGGTGGCCGGGCCGTACCCGTCGGCCTCCTCGCGGAGCTCGCGGAGCACCTCGTCGCCGTCCACGGACAGGCCGACCAGTGGCGGCTCCGCCGTGCCGACCAGCACCGTGAGGCGGTGGACGCCTTCGGGGCGACCAACGTCGGGGCGGCGCTCACCGCGTACCGCACGGTGCACCGCGAGCTCACCGACGCCGAGGCGGAGCTCGGCACCCTGCGGACCGCCGCGACCGAGCGGGCCAGGGAGGCCGAGACCCTGCGTGTCGGGCTGGAGAGGATCGAGGCGGTCGACCCCCAGCCCGGGGAGGACGCGGCGCTGCGCGTGGAGTCCGAGCGGCTCGGCCACGCCGAGGAGCTGAGAGCCGGGGCCGGCGCTGCCCACGCCCTCGTCTCGGGGGAGGACGAGACGTCCGGGATGCCGTCGACGGGCGTGGTGGCGACCCTGGCAATGGCGTCGGCGCGCCTCGCGGCGGTCAGCTCTGCGGACCCCGCCCTCGGCGAGATCGGCAGCCGCGTCGACGAGCTGCGGTACCTCACCGCGGACGTCGCGGCGGACCTCGGCTCGTACCTCGCCGACGTGGACGTCGACCCCGCCCGGCTGGAGCACGTGGAGCAGCGCCGGGCCGCGCTCGGTGAGCTGACGAGGCTCTACGGCCCGACGGTCGACGACGTCCTCGCGTGGAGCCGGCAGGCCGCCCGCCGGATCGCCGAGCTCGACGGCACCGGCGACCGCATCGAGGAGCTCGAGGTCCGGGTGCGTGGGCTCAGGAGCACGCGGGAGGGCGCAGCGACGCGGCTCACGCAGGCACGCACGACCGCAGCGACGGCGCTCGCGGCGCGAATCACGGAGGAGCTCTCGCACCTGGCCATGGGCTCCGCGACGGTCACCATCGCCGTCGAGGACGCGGGGCGATTCACGGCCGACGGGCGGGACGACGTCGAGATCCGCCTCGCCTCGGGCTCGGGGACCACCCCGCGAGCCGTGACAAAGGCCGCCTCCGGCGGCGAGCTGTCGCGGGTCATGCTGGCGATCGAGGTCGCGACCGCCAGCGAGGTGTCGGCCGTGCCCACCTTCGTCTTCGACGAGGTGGACGCGGGCGTCGGGGGACGGGCCGCGGTCGACGTCGGCTCCCGTCTCGCGGCCCTGGCACGGCACGCCCAGGTCATCGTCGTGACCCACCTTGCCCAGGTCGCGGCGCACGCCGACCGCCACCTCGTCGTCGAGCGGTCCGACGACGGGCACGTCACCCGAAGCGGTGTCCACGAGGTCGACGGCGACGACCGCGTCATCGAGCTCGCGCGGATGCTCGGGGGGTCGGGAACCGACGCGGCGCTCGAGCACGCCCGGGACCTTCTGGCGCGGGCCCGGGTGTAGGGGCGTCTGGCACGATGGGGCAGATGTCCATCCGCCTACCCGCCCGCCACCGTGGCCCATCACCGGGGCTCAGCGGTTCGGCGCGCGTGGACCAGCGGACCAAGAACCTCACCAAGCGCCTGCGTCCCGGTGACATCGCCGTCATCGACCACGAGGACCTCGACCGGGTGAGCGCCGAGGCGCTCGTCGCCTGCCGCCCGGCAGCCGTCGTCAACGCGTCATCCTCCATCTCCGGCCGGTATCCCAACCTCGGCCCCGAGATCCTCGTCGCGGCCGGCATCCCCCTCGTCGACGGTGCGGGGGCCGACGTCATGGAGATCAAGGACGGAACCGGCGTGGTACTCGACGGTGGGGACGTCCTGGTCGAGGGCCAGACCGTCGGCAGCGGCACCGTCCTGGACACCGAGTCGGTGCAGGATGCGATGACCCTGGCCCGGGCGGGACTGTCGGACACCCTCGAGGCGTTCGCCGAGAACACGATGGACTACCTCCGCAAGGAGCGAGAGCTGCTCTTCGACGGGGTCGGCGTCCCGGACATCCGCACGGACCTCGACGGCCGGCACGTCCTCATCGTCGTGCGGGGCTACCACTACAAGGAGGACCTGCAGACACTGCGCCACTACATCCGCGAGTACAAACCCGTCCTCATCGGAGTCGACGGCGGCGCAGACGCGCTCATCGAGGCGAGGCACCGCCCGGACCTCATCGTCGGCGACATGGACTCGGTCTCCGACGATGCCCTCCGGTGCGGTGCGGAGATCGTCGTCCACGCGTACCGCGACGGTCGCGCACCCGGGCTCGAGCGGGTTCGTGAGCTGGGGGTCGAGCCGGTCGTGTTCCCTGCCACGGGAACGAGCGAGGACGTCGCGATGCTGCTCGCCGACGACAAGGGCGCGAGCCTCATCGTGGCCGTGGGCACCCACGTGACGCTCGTGGAGTTCCTCGACAAGGGCCGCCACGGCATGGCGAGCACCTTCCTCACCCGGTTGCGCGTCGGCGGGAAGCTCGTCGACGCCAAGGGGGTGAGCCGGCTGTACCGCGCGAGGATCTCCGTGCTCAGCCTGGTCCTCATGCTCGGCGTGGGCCTCTTCGCGCTCGGCGCGGCGCTCTGGTCCACGGCCGGGGGGCGCGCCCTCCTCCAGGTGTTCGGCGCCCGCGTCGACGACCTGTGGTCGTCCATCCAAGGAGTGTTCGGTTGATCGACTTCCGCTACCACCTCGTCTCCATCGTCTCGATCTTCATGGCCCTCGCCGTGGGGATCGTCCTCGGTGCGGGTCCGCTGGAGGGCGAGCTCGGTGACACCCTCAACAAGGAGGTCGCCGGACTCCGCCAGGACAAGGCCGACCTCAACAGCCAGCTGGAGAGGGCGGCCGCGGGGACCGAGGCGCAGGACTCCTACATCGGCGTGACGAGCCCGCCGGTCCTCGCCGGGCTCCTCCAGGGCAGTCGGGTGGCCTTGGTCGTGCTCCCCGGGTCCGACGGGTCCGTGGCGGAGTCGTCCGTCGCCAGCCTGGAGGTGGCCGGCGCCGAGGTGGTGTCGACGACCTCCGTCGCCGACGACTGGGTCTCGGACGACGACGGCACCACGGAGGCGCGCGAGGCGGTCGTGCAGCGGGCCGCGACGACCGCCGACGTCGACATCGCCAGCTCCGGCGCCGTCTCGCCGCGAGACGTCCTGCTGGCGTCGCTGCTCACCGTCCCTGCTGTCGACGGGACCGACGCCCTCGCGGCGGCGGCATCACGAGAGGCACTCGAGGCCCTCGCAGGCGCGGACCTCCTCGAGATCGACACCGAGGGCTTCCAGCCGGCGGACCTCGTCGTCGTCGTGTCCGGCGTGGTGACGGACGGGGACCCCGAGGCTCAACGCGCCGCCGCCGAGCACTGGGTCGACCTCATCATCGCGCTCGACGAGCGGTCCGCCGGCACCGTCGTCGCGGGAGAGGCGAGCACGGTCGGCGATGGCGTCTCCGTGCTCGAGAGCGTTCGCAACGACGCGACCGCGACGCAGGGGGTCTCGACCGTCGACAACGCCGGTGGTGCCCTCGGGCAGGGGAGCGTCGTCCATGGGCTCGTGGAGCAGTCCTCCGGTGAGGTGGGGCAGTACGGCCTCTCACCCGGTGCAGAGGCCCCCTACGCCCCCCTGCCCACGCCGTGAGCCGTGACGGGTGGGGGTCGAGCGCGCGCCTCGTCGGCCGGACCGCCGCCGTGGGTGTCGGGTCCGCCGTCGTGGCGCACGCAGCCCACCGGTTCCTCACCGCATCGGTCACCTCCCCCGCGTGGCGGCGGACGAACCATGCCGGAGACCCCGTCACCCTCCTGGAGGGGCCGGCCTACCTCGCGGGAGCTGCGGTCGGCGCCGGGGTGGCCGGACCTGCCGGTGCTGCGGCGGTCCTCGGTGCCGGTGCCTTCGGTGCCCTCGACGACCTCGCCGGAGACTCGGGCAGCAAGGGGCTCAAGGGTCACCTCGGTGCCGCGGCTCGCGGCGAGCTGACGACAGGACTCGTGAAGGTCCTCGGGATCGGTGCAACCGGTGTGGTCGCCGCCGCGTTGGCCGACCGCCATCGGGGCGACGTCGGCCGGCTCGACACCCTCGTGGGCGGCGCCGTCGTCGCTGCTGCCGCCAACATGGCCAACCTCCTCGACCTGCGACCCGGGCGGGCCCTCAAGGCGACGCTGCTCGCTGCGGCCCCTCTCCTGCTCACACGCAGGCCCCCGGGGGCGGTCGACGCGGCCGCGGCCGCCGGAGCGGCTCTCGGAGTGCTCCGCCCCGACCTCGCCGGCACCGCGATGCTCGGCGACACCGGGGCCAACGCCGCAGGTGCCCTGCTCGGCACCGCCCTCCTCCGCCGATCCGGTCGACGTGGGCGGTGCGCGACGCTCGTCGGGCTGGTCGCCCTCACCGTGGCCTCCGAGCGGGTGAGCTTCACCCGGGTCATCGAGGCGACACCCGGCCTGCGCGAGCTGGATGCCTGGGGCCGGCCGCCCCGATGACCCGTCGCCGTTTCGCCTCCGGCATCGCCGGTGCCGCAGGTCTCATCGCGGTCACGACCCTCCTCGCCCGCGCTGCCGGGTTCGCTCGCATCCTCGTCTTCGCGGATGCCGTGCGCGCCGGAGGCGTCGGCGGCCTCTACCAGAGCGTCAACGCCCTTCCGAACGTGCTCTTCGAGGTGGCGGCCGGCGGCATCCTCGCGGCCGTCGCGGTGCCGCTCATCGCCTTCCGGCTGGGAGCGGGGGAGCGCGACCGCGCCGAGCACACGGCATCCGTGCTGTTGGCCTGGACCCTCCTCGTCCTCGTCCCCGTGGGAGTGCTGCTCTGGGTTCTCGCGCCGGGCATCTCCTCGGCGTTCGTCGTCGAGACCGACCCTCGAGCCGCTGACGTGGCCGCCACACTGCTGCGCATCTTCGCGGTGCAGGTGCCGCTCTACGGGCTCGGCATCATCCTCACCGGACTCCTCCACGCCCACCGTCGGTTCCTCGCCGCGGCGCTCGCGCCGCTGGCCTCCTCGATCGTCGTCCTCGGGTCCTATCTCTGGTACGGCGCGATCGTCGACGGCCAGACCGCCCCGTCGCTCGTCAGTGACGAGGCGATCCAGGTGCTCGGCTGGGGGACGACGCTGGGGGTCATCGTGCTGTCCGTGCCACTCCTCGTGCCGGCGATGCGCACCGGCTGGCGCTGGCGGCCGGCCCTGAGGATGCCGGCCGACGACGCCCGTCGCATCGGCTCCCTCGCCGGGGCCGGCATCATCGCCCTGCTGGCGCAGCAGGGGTCCGTCCTCGTCACCATGTGGCTCGCGAAGCAGTCCGGTGACAGCGGGACCTTCCCCGTCTACCAGTACGCGCAGGCCGTGTACCTCCTGCCGTATGCCGTGCTCGCCGTCCCGGTCGCGACCAGTGCGTTCCCTGCCCTGGCCGCCCGGACCGGAGCGGGAGAGGACGTCACCGACACCCTTGCCCGGGCAGTGCGCGCGGTGCTGGTCCTGACCGGCCTGTCCGTCGGCGTCCTCGTCGCGGCGGCTCCCGCCATCGGAGCGTTCTTCTCCGTGCTCGACAGCCGCCGCGGGAACGGCACCGCCAGCACGTCGGCCCTCGCCGCACTCCCCGGGACGCTCACGGCATACGCGCCCGGTCTCGTCGGGTTCGGCCTCACCGCACTGCTCACCAGGGCGCTCTACGTGCGTGGCCGCCCCACGGACGCGGGCCTCGCCGCTGCCCTCGGGTGGAGCCTCGCCGCTCTGCTGCCGCTCGCGCTCCTCGGGGGTGGACAGGACCCAGCCGCGACCCTGCGGGTGCTGGGTCTGAGCTCGACGCTCGGGATGACGGTCTCCGGCGTCGCGCTCGTGCTCCTCGTGCGCCGAACGTGGGGCCCGATGGCGACCGCGGGGGCGGGACGGACGACCGGAGCCCTCGTCGTGGCAGCGGCCCTCGCGGTGGTCGTCGGTGATCTCGTGACGCGGGCACGGCCGATGGACGACCTGCTGGAGGCCGTCCTCGTCGGTGTCGTGGCGGGTGCGCTCGCGCTCCTCGCCGGCGTCGTCACGCTGGCCGTCGGCGACCGGTCGATGATGTCCGAGGTCCTCCACCGTGGCCGGGCCCGCCGTCGCGCCAGGAGGTCGGCATGAGGATCCTCCAGGTCCTCGCCACGAGTGCCGGCGGCGTCGGGAGCCACGTCCACGCTCTGGTCCGGTCCCTCGCGGGCGCCGGCCATCACGTCGTCGTCGCGTGCCCCCCGCAGGTCGAGGACCACTTCCGTTTTCACGCCGTCGCGTCGGGCGTCGAGCCGCTCGACGTCTCGGACCGCCCGAACCCGGCTCGTGACATCCGGGCCGTGCGAGACCTCTCCCGGCTCGCCGCCGGAGCCGACGTCGTCCACGCGCACGGGCTGCGCGCGGCGGCGCTCGCGGTCCTCGCAACCGGCAGGCGCGGTGCCCCGGTGGTGGCCACGCTGCACAACGCGGCGCCCTCGGGCGCCCTCACGGGGGCGGTGTACGGCGCGCTCGAGCGGGTGGTGGCCCGTGGGAGTGCCCTCGTCCTGGGCGTCTCTCCCGACCTCGTACAGCGGATGGACCGGCTCGGTGCCCGCCGGACCGGGCTTGCGGTCGTCGCCGCCCCGCCCCGCCACACCGCGGTGGGCGACCGGTATGCCGTCCGTGCCGCTCTGGGGGTCGAGGGCAGGTCGTCTCTCGCGGTGGTGGTCGCCCGGCTCGCGCCGCAGAAGGGCGTGGATCTGCTCCTCGACGCGCACCGCGAGCTGGTCGGCGACCTCGACCTCGTCACGGTCGTCGCCGGTGACGGTCCGCTGCGTGAGGCGCTGCAGGCCCGGATCGATGCCGAACGGCTGCCCGTGCGCCTGCTCGGGCACCGCTCCGACGTGCCCGAGCTCCTCGCCGCCGCGGACGTCGTCGTGTCCAGCGCCCGATGGGAGGGGCAGCCGGTGGCTCTCCAGGAGGCCATGCACGCGGGCGCCGCGGTGGTGGCCACCGACGTGGGGGGAACGGCGGCCGTCGTCGGGGACGCGGCCCTGCTCGTCCCACCGGCCGACCCGGTCTCGCTGTCGCGGGCGATCCGCGACGTCGTCCGCCACGGCGCGGTACGCGACGACCTCCGCTCCAAGGCCGTCGAGCGGGCCGAGCACCTGCCGACCGAGGACGACGCGCTCGCCTCAGCCGTCACGGCATACCGGAGCGTCCTGGACTCCCCGTCCGCGCGTTGAGCCGTCGGTCGGTGCGGCCGGCCCACGACGCGCCGTTCCTGCGCTCGGGTGGCAACGTGCCCATGACGTATCGTTGAAGCCCGTGGTGCTCCAGACGAAACAGATCTTCGTGACCGGAGGCGTGGCCTCCTCACTCGGCAAGGGGCTCACGGCCTCCTCCCTCGGACACCTGCTCCGGGCGCGCGGCCTGCGCGTGACGATGCAGAAGCTCGACCCCTATCTCAACGTCGACCCCGGCACGATGAACCCGTTCCAGCACGGTGAGGTCTTCGTGACGGACGACGGCGCCGAGACCGACCTCGACATCGGGCACTACGAGCGGTTCCTCGACGTCAGCCTGCGCGGCAGCGCCAACGTCACGACCGGTCAGGTCTACAACCGCGTCATCCAGCGCGAGCGACGAGGGGAGTACCTCGGGGACACCGTCCAGGTCATCCCGCACATCACGAACGAGCTCAAGGACCGGATGCGCGCCCAGGCCGCGGGTTCGCCCGGCGTGGCGCACGCCGAGGCGCCCGACATCATCATCACCGAGATCGGGGGGACGGTCGGTGACATCGAGTCGCTGCCGTTCCTCGAGGCGGCGCGACAGGTGCGCCATGACCTCGGCCGCGACAACGTCTTCTTCCTCCACGTGTCCCTCGTGCCCTATCTCGCGCCGAGCGGCGAGCTGAAGACCAAGCCGACGCAGCACTCGGTGGCGGCGCTGCGGCAGGTCGGCATCCAGCCCGACGCGCTGGTGCTGCGGGCGGACCGGGACATCCCGGAGTCGATCAAGCGCAAGATCAGCCTCATGTGCGACGTCGACACCGACGCCGTCGCCGCCGCGGTGGACGCCCCGAGCATCTACGACATCCCGAAGGTGCTCCACCGGGAGGGGTTGGACGCGTACGTGATCCGCCGCCTCGGCCTGACCTTCCGGGACGTCGACTGGACGGACTGGGACCTGCTCCTGCAGCGAGTGCACGAGCCCGAGCACGAGGTGGAGGTTGCGCTCGTCGGCAAGTACATCGACCTTCCCGATGCGTACCTGTCGGTCACCGAGGCCCTGCGTGCGGCCGGCTTCCACCACGACGCCAAGGTGCGGATCCGCTGGGTCCCGTCCGACACGTGCGAGACGGAGGCGGGTGCGCAGAAGGCCCTGGGCGGGGTCGACGCCGTGCTCGTGCCGGGTGGCTTCGGTGTCCGGGGCATCGAGGGCAAGGTCGGGGCCCTCGGCTGGGCCCGGGAGCGGCTGGTGCCCACGCTCGGCATCTGTCTCGGCCTGCAGTGCATGGTCATCGAGTACGCCCGAGCCGTCGCCGGGATCGAGGGCGCGAGCTCGACGGAGTTCGACCCCGGGACCCCGGCCCCGGTCATCGCGACGATGGAGGAGCAGAGGGCGTTCGTCGAGGGCGACGGTGACATGGGGGGAACGATGCGGTTGGGCAGCCAACGCGCCTCGCTCGTGCCCGGTTCGGTCGTCGCCACGGCATACGGCTCGACGACGGCCGACGAGCGGCACCGGCACCGCTACGAGGTCAACGAGGCCTACCGCGGGCCGCTCGAGGATGCCGGCCTGCGGATCAGCGGGACCCATCCCGAGCTCGGCCTCGTCGAGTTCGTCGAGCTGCCGACCGCGGTGCACCCCTATTACGTCTCGACGCAGGCACATCCGGAGTTCAAGTCGCGCCCGACCCGTGCGCATCCGCTCTTCGCGGGACTCATCGGGGCGGCGATCGAGCAGCAGCGGGCAGCCCGCCTCGTCGAGGTGGAGCGCCCGCGTCACCACGAGCACGCCGAGGCCCATGCCTGACCCGCTGCGGGACCGCATCGACCCGCGGCCGGTGCTGTCCTCGGAGCTCGTCCTCGACGGGCTGGTGTGGGGTGTGCGCCGGGAGCGCGTGGACCTCGGCGACGCCGGAGTGGTGACCCGGGACTTCCTCGACCACACCGGTGCCGTCGCCGTGCTCGCGCTCGACGAGGAGGAGCGCGTGGTGCTCGTCCAGCAGTACCGGCACCCCGTGGGGGCCTTGGAGTGGGAGCTGCCTGCCGGGCTGCTCGATGTCGACGGTGAGCCACCCGAAGCCACGGCGGTCCGCGAGCTGCACGAGGAAGCCGACCTCGTGGCGGGGGAGTGGCACGTGCTCCTCGACCACTACGCCAGCCCAGGTGGCTCCAGCGAGGCGCTGCGGGTCTTCCTCGCCCGCGACCTCCGAGCGGTCCACGAGCACGAGCGTCACGCGCGAGGCGGTGAGGAGCTGGGGATGCCGGTCCGCCGCGTACCGCTCGACGAGCTCGTCGAGGCCGTGGTGGACGGACACCTGCACAACGGGACCCTGATGATCGCCGTGCTGGCTGCGGCGAGGCTGCGCGACCGTCGGTGGGCGGGCCTGCGGTCGGTCGACGACCCGTGGTGGATCCGCCCGCCCCGTCGGGGCTGAGCTGTTGTGGGGCAGGGTGCTCGGTTCCGGGACGGCGTGGGGCGCCCGACCGGTGAGGTGCGCGTGCCGTGTCCGTGCGGAGGCGTGCCGGCGGGCACGCCGCTGGCCGACTGTTGTGGACCTGTGGTCGACGGGGAACGCCTCGCGGCGACGGCGGTGCAGCTCATGCGTTCTCGCTACACGGCATACGTCCTCGGTGACGGTGGGCACCTCTTCCGAACCTGGCACGCGCGGACCCGACCGGATGACACCACGCCTGACCCGCGCGTCCGATGGCTCGGCCTCGACGTGCTCGACGTCGTCGACGGGGGTCCCGACGATGCAGAGGGGGTCGTCGAGTTCCGGGCGGCCTGGGTGAGTGTCGACGACGGGCCGGTGCGCCGGGGCGAGCTCCATGAGCGGAGCCGGTTCACGCGGCGGGCCGGGCGCTGGGTCTACGTGGACGGCGAGGAGCAGGTCCGGCCCTGACCGGTGTGGTGCCGGCGGCTGGTGACAGGACCGTCGCGGCGGCCACCTAGAATGCGCCTGTGCCGGAGGCCCTGTCGATCACTGCCCCGTTCCTCGTCGCCGTCGTCCTCGTGTGGAGTGCCATCGGCAAGCTGCGCGACCCGGCACCGGCGTCCGAGGGCTTCGCCGCCCTGCACGTGCCTCCTGCTCTCTCGCGGCCCTGGATGATACGCGCGCACCCGTGGGCGGAGATCGCGCTCGCGGTGCTGCTCGTGGTGGGAGGCGGCTGGCTCGGAGCTGTCGGCGCCGTCGGGTCGCTGGTGCTCGTGCTGGCGTACCTCGGGCTCGTGGCGCGTGCGGTGCAGACGGGAGAGGACGTCGACTGCGCGTGCTTCGGGACCTGGGGCCCGGGGCGAGTGACGCTGTGGACGGTGTGGCGCAACGCCTGGCTCGTCGTGCTGGCAGGACTGTCGGTGTGGGCCGCGATGGACGGCCAGTCGTTGGTCTCCCGCACCGCGGACGCGGATGCCGGGTGGTGGGTGGTCGGGCTGGCCGCTGCGCTGCTCACGGCCGGCCTGGTCGTCGCGTGGGGGTCCGGCGGTGCGTCCCCCGTGTCGGAGCAGCCGCAGTACACCGTGGGTGACGACCTCGACGACTACGTGCGCACCCGTACCCCGCCGTGCCCGTGCGGCTGGCGGACGGCACCACCCGCACCCTGCGGCAGCTCTCGGCCGACGCGGCCCAGCTGCTCTTTTCGTGTCGGAGCGATGCTCCGGCTGCGTCGCGGTCATCGCGTCGGTGCCGGAGTGGCGCGACGCCATGCCGCAGGTCGACATCCGCCTCGTCCTCCGCTCCGGGGCGGCGTTCTCGAGCCTGTCCTCGACCGCGGAGCCGCAGACGGTCCACGACGTCAACGGCTGGGTCGGGACTCCTTCGGGACCCGTCGCACTGCCGTCAGCGGTGCTGCTCGGGCTGGACGGGCACCTTGCCGGTGGGCCGGTCCAGGGCCGCGACGCTGTCCCCGCGTTCTTCGACGGAGATCCAGCAGCAGCTCGCGCCTTCGGCGACTGAGCACAGCTTCGCGACACGCAAGAAGCGGGCGGGCTCCCGAAGGAACCCGCCCGCTTCGTTCACATCGACGAGCCGGCAGACGCCGCGCTGGTTTCAGCACGGTCCGTCGGGCGGTCAGGCTCGCAGACCTCGACGACCTGCAGTGGCGCGTAACTCCTGGGTTGAGTCTCGTCGAAGGTGAGGATCAGGTTCGCGCTGTTGGTCGAGGTGAACTGATACACGGTCGAGCGTGCACTCACCCACGTGGCACCTCGATGGGGTAGACGGGTTCCAGTCGGGGTGCCCAGCGGCGTGCCGCCGGGGCCACCGGTCTTGCTGGCGACACCGTGATGGTGACGGTCTCGCCCGTCACTGTTCGGGCAGGCACCGGTGAGGTCCACGCAGAAGCGCAGGAAGTAGGTGAACGCGAAACCGCTGTCGGACTGACCCGGGCACTTGCAGCTCGTCGTCACCGAAGGTGATCTCCGGGATGCACGGGCTCGACGCCATAGCGGGCGCCGCGGACGGCGACAGCGACGGCGGGGACGGCCCACGCCGCCCCCTTGACAACTGTGCGTCGGTTGGTAGCCGGACGGACGCGCGCCCTCAGAACCAGTCATGAATGACCCATTTCTCTCTCGTTGTCTCTGACAGTGGCACGTTCATCGCGTCGGACACTTGCACGCACTGATCCCGAAGCCTCGTAGAACCTACCATCAACCGTTCACCCCACGCGAGGACCGAAGCGCCCCACGTGCGAGTCGCACGTCGCTGTGCTAACCGCCGCCAGAGTAGCGGGTTTGGGCACCCGCGTCGTGGACATTCCAGATTCTTTCGGAACGGAATCTGGGCAGGTCACGCGCACGACGGTGCGTCGGCGACCGCGACCAGCCCCTCGGCGGCGAGGGCCTCGACGGCGACCCGGACCGCGCTCTCGACGTCTGGACCGGCGGGGCTCCCCAGCCGCTCGACGAGCACCGCACCCAGCGTGCTGAGCGGGATGCCGTCGGCCGCCAGCTCACGGATCGTCTGCCCGAGCACACTGAGCCGGACGACTCGGTGCCCGCTGCCGTGAGCGACGAGAACGACGGCGCCGTCCTCCCCGACGAGCTCGTCGAGCACCGGGGCACTGGAGACGACCGGTCCACTCATCGCGTCCTCCGGAGAACCTCGTCCACCAGCGAACGGAGCTGGTCTGCCTCGGAGTAGGTGACGATCTCGAGGCCCCCCGCGCGGTCGAGGACGTCGGCGAGCCGGCGCAGCGGGCGGTCGAGTGCGGCGAGCGCCGAGGTCTCGGGGCTGAGGGCGGCGATGGCGTCGAGGGTGGCGACGGCCCTCCTCTCCAGCCGCGCGCCGTCCTGTCGTCGCAGGATGACCAGGCCGGCGATCCACGGCGCAACCGTCGGAGCACGCAGTCCGAGCTCTCCGGGAGCGACCTCGTCCTTCATGGTGACGTCGCCCCCGCGCCGGATGGAGAGGGGTTTGAGGTAGGGCATGATCGAGCCGTCCGATCTGACCGCGATCGTCTCGTCCGAGAGGTACCCACGCCCGGGCCCGAGGGTCCTCGTCAGCGTCGTCTTGCCGGTTCCACCCGGGGCGACGTAGACGAACGCCGCTCCGGTGCGCGGGTCGCAGATGCCGCCCGCGTGGAAGAACACCGCCGCCCCGGCTTGGGCCCGCAGCGCCGCGTACGTGACTCGCTGCGTGAGGGTGACCATGGCGCGTGATCGACGCTCCTGCGGAACGTCGGGCCCCGGGACCTCCACGTCGGTCATGGTGATGGTCCGATCCTCGGGCACCTCGAGATCACCGTGCGGCGCGAGGGCGAGGTGCCACGCCGTGCGCACCACGGCGGCGGAGTCGGGATCGGGGGTTCGGATCCGAACCACTGTTCCGAGCACCCTCACATCCACGACGACGTCGTGGCGGGGTGCATCCTCCGTCCGAGCACCGGCGGAGACCCCGGCCGACCCTGCCCAGGCGTCCGAGGTCATGCCCGCAACCTAGCTCGGGCCCGTAGCCGGTCGAGCACACCGGCCATGAGGTCCACGCGGTCCTCCCACGTGGGGACGTCCTCATCCGTTCCAGCCGGAAACACGCTCGTCGCAGGGAGGTGAGCCGCCACCGCGGCAGGGAACCGTCCCGGGTGGGCGACGACGACTCGCGGGTCGGTCCTGTCCCGGACGCCGGCCACCGGCGTCGCGACGACCGGGCGACCCACGGCGCGGTACTCGTAGAGCTTGATGGGGTCGAGGCTGTCGGTGAAGGGTGTGACGAGGTGCGGGACGACGAGCACGTCGGCGTGCTGGAGGTAGCCCGGAACGAGGTCACGATGCACGGCACCGACCAGCGCGATCCCCGCCTCCAGGAGGGCCGCCCGGTCCGCCGCGTCGAGGGGCGTCGGGCCGACAAGGACGAGCCGGCCACCGGATGCGGCGATCTCCCGGGCGGTCCTGACGCACAGGTCGAGATCCATGCGGTCCCGGTGGACCGTGCCCAGGTAGACCGCCGTCGGCCCCTCCGGGAGGTCGTGGGGGCGGGGCTGGGGGACGCGGTAGGACGCGACGTCGACCGCGTTGGGCACGAGCGTGACGTCGCGCTCGCTCCCCTTTGTCGCGACGAGGCCGGGCGAGCAGACGACGACCTCTTCGCAGCGCTGGAGAAGGGTCGCGTCGAGCCGCACGAGTCGGTCGTGCTCGGCCGAGGTCCGGTCAGCCAGGGTCCAGTCGTCGGTGATGTCGTAGAGGGCCGGCCAACCCGTGAGGTCGAGCACGGCCGCGCCCGATGGGTCGTTGACCCACAGCATCGGACGACGAAGGCCGAGGTTCGACGCGGCGGCCGCGATGCCGGCGGACCAGCGGACGTCGGCCCGGCGGTCCACTCTCCTCGGAAGCCATTTCGTCGGCTGGAGGAGCCAGAGCCCGTCGCCGGCTCCCCCCTCGGACCGAGGCCCCGGCCGCAGGCCTCCGCCGCGCCGGGGGCGCGCACGGCGGCTGGCGGCGTGGATCGGGTCGGCCGAGGGCTCGACGAAGAGCACGCGGAGTCCAGGGTCGCGCGACATCAGTCCCGCCACGAGGTGCTGGTTGCGCCGCCACACCTCGTCCCACGGCTCCAGCGAGATGACGACGAGGTCGTTCACAGCACGCTCCGGTAGACCGCCTCGGTGGCCTCGGCCTGCGCCTCGACGGTGAAACGTGCGCGCTGGGCCGCGAGCAGCTCTCGCCCGTATGCCGCTCTGGCCTCCTCGTCGGCGGCGAGCCGCCGCAGGTCGCCGGCCAGCCGCCCCGTGTCCCCCGGAGGAAAGAGAGCCGCGCCGGGAACGGTCCCCACCGTCTCGAGATGACCCCCTGCCGCTGCGGCGACGACAGGAAGGGCCGCCGCCATCGCCTCGAGCACGCTCAGGCCCAGAGCCTCCGTGGGTCGGGGTGCGAGGAAGATGCCGGCGGCCGCCATCAGCTCGTCGACGTCCATCCGGAACCCGAGGAAGCGCACGGCGGCCCCTGCGCCACGATCCGCAGCGAGCCGCTCGAGGTGGGTCCTCTGTGACCCTTCACCGGCGATGTCGAGCGTCCACCCCTCGTTCGCGAGTCCTGAGGCGACGAAGCCCTCGATCGCCACCTCGGTCGCCTTCTCGACCTCGAGCCGCTGCGCGACGAGCACGGAACGACGGCGCGCTCCGGCTCTCGGGGTGTCGGGTCGCCCCGGCACCCCGCTGACGACGACCGTGCTCCGACCCTCGACGTGGGCTGCGACATACTCGGACACCGCGATCTGAGCCGCGATCCGGCGGGAGGTCAACCGTGTGAAGACCCTTGCTGCCGGCGTCGATCCGCGACGCGCCGCGAAGTGCCGGGTGGCGACGATCGGAACTCGCCACAGGCCGGGAGACAGTGCGGCGGCCACCTCGGCTGCGGTCATGTGCACGTTGACCACGTCGACGCGGCCGGCCCGGCCCAGGGCACGAACCGCTGCGGTCAGCGTCGTTGCAGGGACGCAGCGCACCGCCGGTCGGCCGAGCGCCGCCGCCATGGGAGTCGGGGCACTCCCGATGACGGAGACGTCGTGGCCCGCGTCGTGCTGGGAGGCGGCCAGCCGGGCGACGTGGCGTTCCACTCCGGCGAACGCGTCGGTCGCCACGACATGCACGATCCGGAGCCGGTTGCGGCTCATCTGGGCGCCTCCGCCGGCCAGGCCGCCGTGTGTACCGGAGGGACGCTGCCGCACCCAGGCCGCCTTCCCTCGCGGCTGCGGGGCCTCCAGGACGCGGGTCGGCGTCGTGGTCGGTGGCAGGGTCCTTCACCGATTGCCCTGACACGGTGTGCGGCAGCGCGGCTGCCGCATGGGCCTGCGTCCCGAGACAGATGCCGACGACGACCAACGGGATGGATGCCTGGGACGCGACCCAGTAGAGGTCGAACTGGGTCTGGGCGAGTCGGCAGACGAGCACGGCGAGAGCGAGCGTCCCGTACAGGGGGTCCATCCTGCCCAGGACGACGAGAGCCCCGACGATCATGACGAGGAAGGCCGCCAGTCCCACCACCCCTGCCGTCGTCAGGACCTCGATCTCCGCATTCGGCGGCTGGAACCGGACGGCGAACCGGTCGGTGTACCACCATCGCAGGCCTGCGCCGAACCACGGGTCGGTGCCCCACACGGACAGCGAGTCCTGGAACCAGTTGAGTCGCTGGAAGACCGAGTTGAACTGGTTGCCCGACCGCACCTGGTCCCGGACCATGAGGGTGACCCCGGCCAACGCCGGCACGGTGAGCAGCAGCACGAGCTTGGAGCGTCGCCGGTCGCTTCGGGTGCGCAGCACGACGACGACGAGCGCGGCGACGAGGCCGATGAGAGCCTGCCGGGACTGGGTGACGAGGATGGCCGCGACGAGGATGGCGAACACCGGGAGTGCGAGCTGGGAGGACCATCGCATCCACGCCGGGCGGACATAGGCGATGGTGGCTCCGATGGCGCAGATCGTCCCGACGAAGTTCTTGTGCATGTCGTACGGCCACGTCACGTAGACCTCGCTGAAGTCGCCGGTGACGTACTGCTGGGTCGCCTGGACGAGGGTGACGAGGGCGAGCAGCAGGATCGAGCCCATGAGGAGCGTCAGTCCGAGCCGTCCGGCACCGGCCCGTCCGACCGTCCACCCCACGACGAGTGCCCCCGAGATGAGGAACCAGGCATGGACCCATTCCACCGCGTTCGCCATGTACGCGTTGTTCACGACGGTGAAGAGGGTCGCGAACTGGTAGCCGGCGTTGAGCCACAGCAGGGTCCGCATGGGTGTGGAGTACGGCCGCTGACCGAAGGCGAGGGCGGGAACCGTGGCCGCGGCGAGGGCCACGTCCGACACCGACAGCTGGATGCCACCCACGGACACCCGGGCCACGAGGATGAGCAAGGGGATGCAGAGCAGGGGGATGAAGCTCGGGGAGATCGACGCGATGCCGAGAGCGAGGACACCCACCGCACCCACCGCTGCGAGCCTCGGGTGGCTCGGGACGAGGAGGCCGACTCCCACGAGCACCGTGAGGAAGACGGCGAGACCGAGGGTCAGCTGGGCACCTCGACGAAGGCTCGTGTCCCCCCTCATCTCGGCTCCACCCGCATCGGCCCTCGGGCGAGGGTGGACATGCGTGCCCGCGCTGCCGCCCGGCGTTCACCGGGAAGGACGACGCTGCGCACGGCGGCACCGACGACCTGCCCTGCGCGGGCAACCTGCCACCCGAGGGAGCCGAAGTGCTTGCGGAGGTAGCGCTCCTGGGAGGCATGGAAGTATCCCTCTCGACGCGCCGGGTCGGAGCTCGTCGCGGAACCGAGGTGCGTCGCGCACACGTCCCGGACGAGCACGTGTCGCCAGCCGAGCAGGCTGGCACGCCGTGCCCAGTCGGTCTCCTCCGCGTACAGGAAGAACCGCTCGTCGAAGCCCCCCACCTGAGCTCGTGCCTCCGCCCGCAGCAGGAGAACCGAACCGATGACGAAGTCGGTCCGACGGCGAAGGCGTCCGAGTCCGGTCGCGTCCAGCCACGCGCCCATCGGGGAGGGAAACGGCCACGTCGTCCGAGCCGGGCGGCCGTGCTCGTCGACCTGGCGCGGTCCGACGCTCGCCACGTCGGGTTCGGCGAGGAGTGCCCCGTGGAGGGCATGCACGCCGGCCTCGTCGATGACCGCGTCGGGGTTGAGCAGCAGGACGTCTGCGTCTTCGGGGAGCTGCCGGAGGCCGAGGTTCACACCGGCCGAGAAGCCGCCGTTCCGCCCGGCGTCGACGTAGCGGCCACCCACGGCATCGACCACTGCGCGGGTCTGGGGCGACGACCCGTTGTCGACGACGGTGACCGACAGCCCGGAGAGGGGCGCCAGGGATCGGCGAAGGAGGTCGGGGGAACCGTAGGCGACGACGAGCACCTCGATCCGTCGCGGCCCCGGGATGGCGGCGTGGGCCGCGCGCTCGTACATGGCGACGTGGCGGCGGGCCACCTCCGTCCACGTCATCGTCGCAGCCCGCCCCAGCCCGGCCGACCGCAGACGGTCACGAAGGCCCGTGTCGCTCGCCGCGGAGACGAGCGCGTCGGCCAGCGCTCGGGGATCACCCTCCGGCACGAGCAGTCCTGCCCCCGCGACGACATCGGGCAGCGCTCCGCTGTCGCTCGCGACCACCGGGGTGCCACAGGCCATGGCCTCGACCGCGACGCGGCCGAACTGCTCGGCCCACTGCGGCGTGGTGAGGGACGGCACCGCGACAACGTCGACACTTCGGTAGAACGTCGGGAGCTCCGCCTGCTCGAGGGACCCGACGACGTTCACCCGGCCCTCAAGCCCGAGGCGCTGCGAGGTCTCCACGAGTCGCGCGGCGTCCGGTCCAGCGCCGGCGACGTGCACGTCCAGGCGCTGCTCGAGTCGGGCTGCCTCGAGCAGGACGTCGACACCCTTGCGAGACTCGATCCGGCCGACGTATCCCACCGTGACCCGCCGGCTCGCTCCGGCCGGGTCCGGCCCGGAACCGTCGCTCGTCGGTGTGAAGTGGGTGGTGTCGACCCCCAAGGGGAGGAGCGTGGCCCTTCCGGGGTACCCCTTCGCCTCGACGATCCTCCCCGCCTCCTCGTTGCAGACACTGACGCCGGCCGCGTGCCGGAGTGCCCACCGCTCGAACCACCGGAACGGGACGGGGTACCGCTTCTCGATGTTCTGGGCGGAGTACAGCACGTACGGTGCCTGTTGGCGACGCAGTCGGCGCAGGAGGAGGATCTCGACGGTCGCCAGGGCGAAGGGCTCCTCGTGGATGTCGAGGACGTCCCACCGCCCGCCCAGCGCGGTCCAGATCGGCCGAGGATCGTAGAGGAACAGAGCGGGGTGGCGGCCGATGGTGGCGGCTCCGAGGACGTCCTCGCCGTGCCGGGGGCGCAGCGGCACGGTCACACCGCCCTCGTCCCAGGCGCGCGCGGAGAGCAGGCTGACCTCCACGCCGAGGTCGCGCATCGCACGTTCACGGTTCCGCCAGGAGTCGACGACGGCGCTGTGCGACACGCGGAGTGCCCGCATCAGAACCACCCATCCGTGTCCACCGCGACCGAGAACGACGACCGGGTGGATCGCTGTACCTTTCCCGGACCTCGTCGATGATATGGGAGGATGCCCGCAGTCCGAGTTGGGTCAGGTCGAGGTGGTCAGGGGCAGGACGTGCCGTTTCGTGAGTTCGTCACGATCATGCGGGCGCGGTGGCGAGTCATCGCGCTGAGCCTGCTCCTCGTGGTGGGTGTGGCGGCCGCCATGACGATCCTCACGACGCCCCGGTACACGGCTTCCGCCAAGGTCTACCTGGCGACGGATGCGCCGTCCGGGGCGGACCAGAGCGCCTACGTCATCACGCGGCAGGACCTCAACACCTACGTGGAGGTCCTGAAGTCGCCCGCCTTCATCGAGCCGCTGGCCGACGAGCTGGAGCTCGAAGCGGGTGCCGGCGTATCCGTCGAGGGCGAGGTCTCGGAGACCTCCAACATCCTCAGCCTCACGGCCACCGGGTCCGACCCTGAGCTCGTGACCCGTGCGGCCAACGCCGCCGGGCCCCTGCTCGCCACCGTCGCCAAGGACTTCTCCCCCCTGCTCGCCCTCAACGACCAGGTGGTGACTGCCCAGGAGATCTCGCCGGCGGTCACGCCGAGCAACCCGGTCTCGCCGGACCCCGTCCGGAACATCGGGCTGGGCGTCCTCCTCGGTCTGGCGATCGGCATCGGGCTGGCCCTGCTTCGACAGGCTGTGGACACGAGGGTCCGCCGGGTCGAGGACGTGAGCGCCATCTCCCCCCGGCCCATCCTCGGTGACGTTCCGCTCGAGCGGCAGCGCAGGGACGACCCGCTCGGGGTCGAGTCCGACCCTCATGGCCGGTATGCGGAGTCGATCCGCCGGCTGCGGACCAACCTCCTCTTCGTCGACGTGACGACCGGGGGACACACGTTCGTCGTCACCTCCTCCATGCCCGGTGAGGGCAAGACGACGACGACGATCAACCTCGCTCTCGCCATGGCGGGTGCCGGCTCACGGGTGCTCCTCATCGACGGTGACCTGCGCAACCCCTCGGTCGCCTCGACGATGGGTCTGGAGGGCGGCATCGGGCTCACGACCATCCTGCTGGGCCGCGCCGAACCGGTCGACGTCATCCAGAAGTGGGGGTCCTCGACCCTGGACGTGCTGGCGGCCGGGCAGATTCCGCCGAACCCCAGTGAGCTGCTGGGGTCCGAGCCCATGGCGCTGCTCTTCGACAAGCTGACCCGCGACTACGACTTCGTCCTCGTCGACAGCCCGCCGATCGTGCCGGTCATCGACGCGGTGCTCCTCAACAAGCTGACGAACGGGCTCATCATGGTCGTCGCGGGGGACCGCACCCGCAAGCGTGACCTCACCAGCGCCGTCCAGTCGCTCGAGACGGTCGAGGTTCCGATCTCCGGTTTCGTGCTCAACATGATGCGGAGCGGGGGTCCCAACGGCAACCGGTACGGCGGGTACTACGGCTACGGTCACCACGCCGGAAATGCGGCCAAGGCGACGCGTGGTGGCCGCAAGAGGTCCACGAGCAGTATCTGACCGGGATCTGCGCCCTCAGGTCCGCTGGGCGGCAAGGAGCCCCCGGGCAGTGAGGTCCGCGAGGAAGGCATCGGTGTCCGCCCGGATGGCGTCGACCGTCACGGCGAAGTGCGACGCGAGACGGGCCAGCCAGTCCGTGTCCGGCGCGGGGTCCGTCACGGCTCGCCAGATGTCTGCCGCGGAGCCGTCCAGGGCCACGATCGGGCCACGCGGCAACCGTGCCACGTAGACGGCATCGTCCTCCGTGACGACCGCCACGTCGTCGGGCACGAGGTAGCGCTCAGCCATCACCCGTCTCCCGCCCCGACGACGCGAGCGCACGACGGCGTACTGCTCCTTGACGCCACGGATGGGGCGGGCGAAGAACTCCGCGACGAGGTCCGTGGGACCCGTGGGGCGACCGGTGAGCGCCAGGTGCTCGTCGTTGACGAGGATCGACCGCGCGACCACGCGCGTCTTCGCCCGCAGGCCTCGGGCGGCACGAACCCGTGCGCGCCACTCGTCGAGGCGCGTGCCGCCCGCCGAGGCGATCCTCCACAGCGAGTACTCCGGGTCGTCCCGGTGCTCATCGAGTGTCCCGAGGATCACCGCAAAGGCCAGGCCGGCACCGAGACGGTCGACGGAGGACAGGATCGCCTCACGACTCTCGGGCGTCGCTCTGCTCCACACGTGGGCGACATCGGCGCGCGCCTTGGGCTCGCCGGGCGAGCGAGCCGCGTGGAGGAGCAGGAGCACGGCCTGGTCGGACGGCGCGGGGACGGCGCATGGCACGCCGGCGATCGTCGCGACGCCGTGTGTGGCCCACAGGGTGTCGAACGCGGTCGCAGGGTCCCGGCCCAGGCCGGGATACTGGCGGTGCAGGTCCAGCCATCCCCATGTGGGGTGGTGCAGGGTCGCGGAGTGCTCGAAGGCCGACGACTTCTGGAAGGTGTTGAGCAGGGACCATCCGGACTCCCTCATCGCGAGGAGCAGACGCTCCACGTGCGCCGGCCGGCAGAGGACGTCGGCATCGGCGCTCGATCTCCCGGGGAACGAGAGGCGTGGGCTCGAGCGCCACGCCCTTGATGTGCAGGAGGTCCACGCGCCTGCTGGTTGGCGAGAGCCTGGACGGCGGCGTGCGCCATGCGAATCCGGACGGAGATGGGGATCGTCCGCTCGACGAGCTCGGTCATCCCTCCGCGCCCCTTCGCCGGTGCAGGCGCTCACGCCGCGAGTCCATCCTCGCCCTAGCCTTGGGAAGGTGCGCACGCCACTGGGGGACGGTACCAGAGCGCCTGCCGCCGGCCCGGTCGGCGCCGCTGCGCGCCTCCAGGCGGTGGGAGCCGGGCTGATGGGCCTGCTGGCGGTCCTCCTCGTCTACCTCTGGGCCGTCGGAACACCACCGGGACGATGGCTCGACCAACGGGTCTACAGCGCCGTCCTCGACGGGCTGCCGGGCCGGTTGCGTCTCGGTCTGGCGGACCTCAGCCGCCCCGTGCTGCCCATGGTGCTGGCCGGCATCCTCGTCGTCCTCGCACCGCTGGCTCTGGCTCGTGGGTGGTGGCGCGACGTCGGTGCGGCGATGGTCGTCGCGCTGTCGGTGCCCGCCACGGAGCTGCTCCGGAGGTCGGTGCTGCCGCCGGAGGGGGTCGCCATCGACGGGAGCAACGGATATCCCTCGACGCACGCCGTCGTGGGCCTGGCGGCCCTCGTGAGCGTCGCTCTCCTGTGGCCGAGAACGCCGAGAGCCGTGGAGCGCTGGGCACTGGCACTGCTCGCCGTCGTCATCCCGGTCGGCAACGTCACGTGGTACGCGCACCGCCCCGCGGACGTGTTGGGGAGCACCCTCCTCGTTCTCGCCCTCACGTGCCTTGCGTGGGGCGCCTTCGCTCCGGACCTCGCGAGGTGGCGGCCCCTGCGGTCCGACGCCCTTCGTGGGACCGCGGTCAGCGGCGGTGGGTGAGCAGGCGCAGCAGCGGTGCCGACGGGGTTCGTAGGGGAGCGGGCGCGCCCCGAGCGACGGCGACCGCGTCATCCTGCGTGAGTCCACTGCCGCAGGCACGAAGGAGGAGGACGAGGACCGCCATCCCCAGGACTGCAGCCGCGGCCGCGGCCGCCACGGGGGACCAGGGAAGCGCTCCGGCGGTGAACCAGGCGATGACGCAGGCGATGGCGCCGAGCCCGACCGGTGCGGACTCCCCCGCCACCGTCCGCCAGGGCAGGCCGAGGAGGCTGATCTCCCTGCGCATCAGGAGCAGGAGGCGAGTGCCGGCACCCACGACGTTCGCGGCAACGGCGCCCCAGGCGCCCCACACCGGGATGAGCGCCACCGCGACGGCGACATCGAGGACGAGGGCGACGAGATTGGCGCGCAGCAGCTCCCAGGCGGAGAGACGGGCGCTCACGAAGGCCGTCACGGGGGAGCCGACGACGAGCAGGCCGCTCGCGATGCCGAGGGCGAGGACCAAGGGGGACGCATCGCTGAACTCCTCGCCGTAGAGCACGGGAACGAGCAGCGCCAGGGCTGCGAGAGCCGAGGCCATGAGGAGCGCGACGATGGTGGACCCCGCGCGCAGGGTCCGGGTGAACGCGGGCGCCACGGCGTCGGTGTCCACCTCGTGCAGCCCGGAGATGGCCGGGACGAGGGGACCGATGAAGGCCTGGGCCGGCGCGAACACGTGGCCGGCCACGCCGAAGGCGAGGGCGAAGAGGCCGAGGGCAGCGGGGTCCGCGAGCCACTGCATGACGAAGATCTCGCTCCGGGACAGGACGAGGCCGCCGACGACCGATGCGGCGGCGAAGGGGATCGCGAAGCGCCAGAAGCCGGCCGGCAGCCCGCCCGGCCACCGTGGCCGCAGCACGGCGCGGCGATAGGTCGCTGAGATGGGGAAGAGGGCCACTGCGACGCCGGCGCCGGCGACGACGAGCCGAGTCGCCCACACGCTGTCGGGGGTACGGATCACGAGCGCCACGACGACCACCGCGAGCTGCGTCACCAAGGCGGTGACGAGCGCGATCTTGGCCCCGGCTGCCGACTTGTTCTCTATCCACAGGCATGCCGTCGCGCCGTCGAAGGCGCACGGCACGAGGACGCCGAACACCACGGCCATGACCATCATGAGGGGCTCGACGTCGGCAACGACAAGCACGAGGAGGGTCAGCAGGGGTGCCGCGACGAGGAGTCTGAAACCCTGCGCCGCGGACAGCATGCGGCGCACCTCGTCGTGGCGCCCGGCCGCGTGAGCCTTCGAGCCGAACTGGACGAGCGCCACCCCGAACCCCACGGTGATGATCCCGGAGGCGACCTCCATGAGTGCCGTCAGGAACGCCAGCCTGCCGTAGTCCGCCACCCCGAGGACGCGCGCGACGACGAGGTTGGCCAGGAAGGCGACCGGTAGGGACACGATGGTATGGATCGCCGTCCACGTCGCGCCGCGGATCGCTCCGTCCTGCAACAGTCGGCGAGCAGAGGGGCCATCGCCCACCGGCGGAGGTGGGGAGTCGCCCGGGTCCTGCCCCACTCGAGCTCCTCCCTCAGCGGTGGTCCACTGTGGACACCGTGGCCGCGCGTGTGGACACTAGCGCAGCCCGTGCGATGCTGACCGCGTGCAGGCGGCCCCCGGACTCGGCGTCGAGTGGAGCGGCCGTCACCCCCTCGGCCGTGAGGACCCGCGATGACGGACGTCGTCGTCGTGCTGAACTACCACGGGGCGGCGGACACGGTGTCATGTGTGAGCTCTCTCGTGACTGGCTCGCCCGAGGCGCGGGTCCTCGTCGTCGACAACGGCTCCTACGACGGCGCCCTGGACGAGGTGAGGTCTCGCTGGCCGGCGGTCCGGACCCTGCAGGTGGCCGAGAACCTCGGCTTCGCCGGGGGGATGAACGTCGGTCTCCGCTGGGCGCTCGACGCGCTCCACGACCCCGCGTCGGGCGCCGCCGCCCACGGGCGTGCGGAGACCGACACCGTGACGGTGCTGAACAACGACACCGTGGTCCCACCCGGCACCATCGCCCGGCTCGCGCAGACGGCTCGCACCGGGGCGGCCGTGAGCCCCGAGGTGCGCTATCTGGCCGAACCCGACCGGGTGTGGTTCGGCGGCGGCACGGTCGACCCGCGCACCAACCTCGCGCGGCACCTGACCGACGAGGAGCTCGCTGCGGTCGACCGCGTCGCGCACGACACCGCGCTGAGGCAGACCGATGTGCTCGCCGGCTGCTGCGTGACGGCCACCGTGGCGACCTGGCGGCGGGTCGGCCTCTTCGACGAGCGGTACTTCCTCATCTTCGAGGACTCGGAGTGGAGTCTGCGCGCCGGCGAGGCAGGGGTTCCCCTCGTCGTCGACAGGGACGCCGTCCTCGGCCACCGTGTCTCCGCCTCCTTCATCCGCGAGCACAGCTACCTCGGGCTCTACTACTACACGCGGAACGGACTCCTCTTCGGACGGGGCCGGTGCGGTGGCTCGATCGTCGAGGCGGGTCGCTTCCTCCGACACCACGTCCTGCCGGCCGTCAGCACGCCCCTGCGGCGGGGCGAGCGCAGGGAGGGTCTGAGAGCAGCGCTGGTCCTCGCCCACGCCGTTCTCGACCATGCACGCCGTCGCTACGGCCGGGTCCCCCGCCACCTCGAGCAGCGCGCCAGACGGTGGTCAGCCGCGGGGGCCGGGACGCCGTGAAGGGCGGCCCGACGCAGCCACCGGTCCGGGTCGCCGTCCTCGACCACACGGCCCAGCTCGGTGGAGCCGAGCTCGCGCTCCTGCGCCTCCTCGACGCGCTGGCAGAGCGGGAACCGGGCCGCTTCACCGTCCACGTCATCCTCCTCGGTGACGGCCCGCTCGTCGGACGGCTCGAGCAGGCGGGGCACTCGGTCGAGGTGATCCGGCTGGCCGACGACCTGGCCACGCGCGACCGGACGTCCGCAGGCTCCAGCCCGCTGACCGGCATCCGGGATGCCGTGCGCACCCTGCCGCTCGCGTGGCGCGTGGCACGACGGCTGCGGCAGCTCGACGTCGACGTGGTACACACGACGTCCCTCAAGGCCGACCTCATCGGGGTGCCTGCCGCCCGGCTGGCCCGGCGACCGCTCGTCTGGCACGTGCACGACCGGATCGCCACGGACTACCTCCCGACAGCGCTCGTGCGGCTCGTCCGTGGGCTCGCCCGCCGGGTGCCTTCCCACGTCGTCGCCAACTCGCGCGCCACCGCGGACACCCTGCCCGGGGTGAAGCCGCTCACGGTCGTGCACCCGGGCCTCGATGCGGACCAGTACGCCCGCGCCCCACGGGTGGAACAGCCGGCGGGCGCGGTCCTCGTCGGCATGCTCGGACGCATCTCACCGACCAAGGGGCAGCTCGTCCTGGTGCGCGCCGCCCCCCTGGTGCTCCGGACCCACCCGGGTGTGAGGTTCGTGATCATCGGCGAGGCGAGCTTCGGCGCCGAGCAGTACGCGGAACAGGTGCGTGCCGAGGTCGACCGACTCGGTCTCACCGACCGGTTCCTCTTCACCGGCTTCGTCCGGGACCCGGTCGTCGAGCTCGACCTGCTGAGCGTGTGCGTGCACGGTGCGACGGTTCCGGAGCCGTTCGGGCAGGTCGTCGTGGAGGCGATGGCCCGTGGTGTTCCGGTCGTCGCCACCCGGGGCGGGGGTGTGGACGAGATCCTCGACGGTCAGGTGCTGGCGCTGACCGTGCCCCCGGGGGACGCCGACGCACTTGCCGCCGCCATCGTGAGGACCCTCGCCGACCCGCGAGACGGCGCTCGCCCGAGCGAGTCGGGCGTGGACCGTGGTGCGGGACTCGTACGGCATCGGCTCCACCGCGGACGGCATCGCCGCCGTCTGGTCGGAGGTGGCAGGACTCGCCGGCGACGCGCCGCTGCGGCCCGATGCAGGAGGCTCGGCGCGGTAGGATGCGTCGTCCGCCCGGCCCCGGCCGCCTGCTCCGCCCGAGACCACCCAGCCATCGCCCCGCTCCGCGTCCGAGAACTGGTCACCCCGAGGAGTCCATGCCTTCCCGTCCACGCGTCGCGATCGCACACGACTACCTCACCCAGCGCGGTGGGGCCGAGCGCGTCGTCGGGTCGATGCTGCGAGCGTTCCCGGAGGCGACGGTCCACACCCTGATCTACAACCCCGACACGACCTTTCCCGAGTTCCGCGACGCCACCGTCGTCACCTCACCGATCAACCGGGTCGGCGTCTTCCGCCGGGACCACCGTGCCGCTCTGTCGGTCATGCCGTGGGCCGTGTCCCAGATGCACATCGACGCAGACGTCGTCATCGCCTCGAGCAGCGGCTGGGCGCACGGCATGAGCACGTCCGGGCGGAAGCTCGTCTACTGCCATGCCCCGGCGCGGTGGCTCTACCAGCGAACGCGGTACCTCGGGGGATCCCCCGCCCGCTCGGCACAGGGGCTGGCCCTGCTCGCCATGCAGGGCTGGTTGACACGGTGGGACAGGCGCGCCGCGGAGACCGCCGACACGTACGTCGTCAACTCCCGGGACGTCCAGCGCCGGGTCGCCGAGACCTACGGCATCGGGGCGAGCGTCCTTCCGCCACCCGTCGGGGTCGACCCGTCGGGTGAGCGTCGGGTCGTCGCGGAGGTCGCCGACCGGTGGCCGCTGCGCTATCACCTGCTCGTGTCCCGGCTCCTCCCGTACAAGAACGTCGACCGTGCGGTGGAGGCCTTCCGCGGCCTTCCGGACCGGCTCGTCATCGTCGGGTCCGGACCGCTCGAGGAGGGGCTGCGGGCCAGCCTCCCGGACAACGTCGTCCTGCTCAGCGGGATGGGCGACCCGGAGATGCGCTGGCTCTACGACAACGCCACGGCGCTCGTCGCTCCCAGCTACGAGGACTTCGGGCTGACCCCGGTCGAGGCGGCGGCGTTCGGCAAGCCCACACTGGCGCTCAAGGCGGGCGGCTACCTGGACACGGTGGAGGAAGGCGTCAACGGTCTGTTCTTCGCCGAGCCGACCGCTGAGGCGATCCGCGCCGCCGTGGTGGCCCATCGGGATCGCCCGATGGACTCGGCCGCCATTCGGCAGCACGGCGAGAACTTCTCGGAGCAGCGCTTTCACGAGCGACTTCGCGCCGCGGTGGACGAGCTCGAGGGGTCCCCGGCGAGCCTCTGCCGCTCATCTCGGCGTAGCACCTGACAGCGACGCCATGGCGCAACCACGCGACTCGGTCCTCATGCGTGGTACGAACGGTGCATGTTCCTCGAGAACCTCGCCGTCGACGCCGCGGACCCCCGTGCCCTGGGGACGTTCTGGGAGGCCCTCCTCGGCACCACCGTGCTGACCGACGGGGCCGACGAGTACGAGACGCGGCTCGACGTGGCCGATGGGGCCTACCTGGACCTCTGCTTCCAGCGGGTCCCGGAGCCGAGGGCCCCGAGGCCGCGCCTGCACCTGGACATCGCCGGGGGCGAGCGCCAGGCGGAGGTCGTCGAGCGCGCGCTGGCGCTCGGCGCCACCCACCTCGACATCGGTCAGCACGACGTGCCCTGGGTCGTCCTCGCCGATCCGGAGGGCAACCCGTTCTGCGTCATGGAGGGCCGGCCCGAGTACGCGGCGTCGGGCCCGATCGCCGCCCTTCCGCTCGACAGCGCCGACCCGGAACGGGACGCGGCGTTCTGGGCGGCGCTGTCGGGGTGGCGTCCCGTGGACTCCTCCATGCCGGCCGCCCTACGGCACCCGTCAGGCCGCGGACCGCTCCTGGAGCTCTGCCGCGAGCGCGAGCCCAAGGGCGAGCGCAAGAACCGCCTCCACCTCGATCTGCGCCTCGAGGCGTCCGACGACGCCGAGGAGGTCGTCGCGCGAGTCGTCGCGTGGGGCGGACGTGAGCTCCACCCCGACTGGGGGCCGCTGCCCTGGCGAGTCCTCGCCGACCCCTCGGGCAACGAGCTCTGCCTCCTGCCGGCTCGCGGCTGAGCATCGCCAGTCGAGCGCTGAGGGCGCTCCGCGTCGCCACGATCCCGTTCGGACGACCCTGCCGACCTCCGTAGACTGAGCCGGTCCGCGGACCGCGGCCGGGAGCGGCCGGGACGTCCCGGCATCCGCCCCCGTTCTCGACAGAAGGACCATCCGTGCTCCGCACCCACGAGGCCGGCACCCTGCGTGCCGCCCACACCGGCCAGACCGTCACCCTCGCCGGGTGGGTGGCGAAGCGGCGTGACCACGGCGGGGTCGCCTTCCTCGACGTCCGTGACGCGAGCGGTGTGGTGCAGGTCGTCGCCCGCGACGAGGTGCTGACCGGGGCGGCTCACGAGCTGCGCAACGAGTTCGTCGTCACGGTCGTGGGCCAGGTGGCGGCTCGTGAGGAGCGCAACGTCAACCCGGACCTCCCCACCGGAGAGGTCGAGGTCGTCGCGACGCTCATCGAGGTGCTCAACCCCTCTGCCCCGCTCCCCTTCCAGGTCGACGAGCGGGTCACCGTGGGGGAGGAGGCTCGCCTCAGGCACCGGTACCTCGACCTCCGCCGACCCGGCGTGCACTCCGCGGGTCACGCGCTCCGGCTGCGCTCCGAGGTCAACGCCGCAGCCCGCAGGGTGCTCAGCGCGCGGGAGTTCGTCGAGATCGAGACCCCGACGCTCACCCGGTCCACGCCGGAGGGAGCGCGTGACTTCCTCGTGCCCGCCCGACTGGCTCCCGGCAGCTGGTACGCGCTTCCGCAGAGCCCGCAGCTGTTCAAGCAGCTGCTCATGGTGGCCGGCATGGAGCGCTACTACCAGATCGCGCGCTGCTACCGGGACGAGGACTTCCGCGCCGACCGCCAGCCCGAGTTCACCCAGCTCGACATCGAGATGAGCTTCGTCGAGCAGGCCGACGTCCTCGAGCTCGGTGAGGCCGTCGTCCGCGAGATCTGGGCCCTCATCGGGGTGGAGCTGGCAACGCCCTTCCGGCAGATGACCTACGACCAGGCGATGCGGCGCTATGGGACGGACAAGCCGGACCTGCGCTTCGGCGTCGAGCTCGTCGAGTGCACCGAGTACTTCGCCCAGACCCCCTTCCGGGTGTTCCAGTCGGAGTACGTGGGAGCCGTCGTCATGCCCGGCGGTGCGAGCCAGCCCCGCAAGCAGCTGGACGCCTGGCAGGAGTGGGCGAAGCAGCGCGGGTCGAAGGGGCTGGCCTACGTCCTGGTCCAGGAGGACGGGACCCTCGGCGGCCCGGTGGCGAAGAACCTCTCCGAGTCCGAGCTCATCGGGCTGGCCGAGCAGGTGGGCGCGCAGCCCGGTGACTGCATCTTCTTCGCCGCCGGAGCGACCAAGGCGTCGCGTGCCCTGCTCGGCGCGGCGCGTCTGGAGATCGGCAGGCGCTGCGGCCTCGTCGACGAGTCGGCGTGGAGCTTCCTCTGGGTCGTGGACGCACCGCTGTTCGAGCCGGCCACGGATGCCGTTGCGGCGGGTGACGTCGCGGTCGGCACAGGCGCCTGGACGGCCGTGCACCACGCCTTCACCGCGCCCAAGTCCGAGTTCCTCGACACCTTCGACACCGACCCCGGTCCGGCACTGGCGTACGCGTACGACATGGTGTGCAACGGCAACGAGATCGGCGGCGGGTCGATCCGTATCCACCGGCGGGACGTGCAGGAGCGGGTCTTCTCCGTCATGGGCCTGTCCTCCGAGCAGGCCCAGGAGAAGTTCGGGTTCCTCCTCGACGCGTTCCAGTTCGGCGCCCCCCCGCACGGCGGCATCGCCTTCGGCTGGGACCGGATCGTCATGCTGCTCGGCGGCTTCGAGTCGATCCGTGACGTCATCGCGTTCCCCAAGTCGGGGGGCGGCTACGACCCCCTGACCGACGCCCCCGCTCCCATCACCCCCGAGCAGCGCAGGGAGGCCGGCATCGACGCCGAGCCCCCGGCATCCGCCCCGCCCCCGCAGGGCGCTCCCGAGGTCAACCCGAACGAGAGCTGACGGCGTGGACGGGTCGCGGGAGCCCCGGGCGCCGGGAGACGTGCTCGTGCACCTGCGCCGGGCCCGCGACCACGCCGACCGGCACTACGCCGAGCCGGTCGACCTCGACACGCTGGCCTCGGTGGCGGGACTGAGCCGCTACCACTTCCTCCGCCTGTTCCACGCCACGTACGGGATCACGCCTGCGGCCTACGTCTCGCAGCGCCGGATCGAACGTGCCCAGGACCTGCTCCGCGCCACGAACCTCACCGTCACCGAGGTGTGCCACGCCGTCGGGTTCTCGAGCCTGGGGTCCTTCAGCGCCCGCTTCCTCGAGGTCGTCGGTGAGACCCCGACGGCGTTCCAGCGCCGGTACGCCACGGGCGCGCCCCACATCCCGGGGTGCTACGTCTTCATGTGGGGCCTGGCGGAGACGCGGCGCGCCGAGGCGTCGGAGCCTCCGCAATCGGGGAGAAGCGCCGGCCACGGGACCGCTCCTACGCTCGACCCATGATCACGAACATCAGCATCGTCAGCGTCTTCGTCCAGGACCAGGACGAGTCCAAGAAGTTCTACACCGAGGTCCTCGGCTTCGCGGAGAAGGACGACATCACCCTCGGCGACGGGTACCGATGGTGCACGGTCGTCCACCCCGCCCAGCCCGAGCTCCAGGTCAACCTCGCCGTGCCCGGTCCGCCGCTGGCCCCGGAGATGGTCGAGGCGATCCGTCGCTCGCAGGACGAGGGCGGGATGCACGGGATCGGGCTCACGGTCGACGACTGCCAGAAGACCTTCGAGGAGCTGTCGGCCAAGGGTGTGGAGTTCCTCCAGCCCCCGTCGCAGCGGCCCTACGGAACCGAGGCGCTGTGCAGGGACAACTCCGGCAACTGGCTCGTCCTGGTGGAGCCCAGCGAGGGCTACACGGCCGACGACTTCGACTGAGCGAGGCCGCAGACGGCACCCGCGGCACGAGCGGTGCTGCCTGCCCCGCGCCTCGTCGGAGGGCGCCGTCAGCGCCCGAGGAACTCGAGCAGGACCCGGTTGAACTCCTCGGGGTGGGAGACGTTGATGCCGTGCGGACCGTCGGCGATGACGTGCAGCTCGCTGCCGGCCACCTGCTCATGGGTCCGCTGCCCGGACTTCTCGAGCGGGACGATGGCGTCCGCGTCGCCGTGGATGACGAGCGTCGGGACACGGACCCGTGCCAGGTCCTCGGTGAAGTCCTCGACCCAGGAGGCGATGCACTCCCGCGCGCCGTGGACGTCCGCCTGGAGGGCCAGCCGAAGGGCCTCCTGCCGCTGCTCCTCGGTGACCTTGAGCTCCCCGTTCGCACTGAAGAAGTTCCGGGTGAAGGCGTCGAGGAACCCGGGCGGGTCGGCGTCGAGGCCGGCCTGCATCTCCCGCACGGTGGCGTCGTCCAGGGCGCCGTCGGGATGCGCGTCGTCCTGCTTGAGGCACGGAGGGATCGCCGCCGCGAAGACGGCGCTGTGCACCCGGTCCTCGCCCTGGGTGCCGAGATACCGGGCGACCTCGCCGCCGCCCATCGAGAAGCCGACGAGGGTGACGTCGCGCAGGTCGAGGCCGCCAAGGACGGCGTCGAGGTCGCTGGTCAGCGTCGAGTAGTCGTAGGTGCAGGCCGCGCCCGGTTTGTCGGAGCGGCCGAAGCCGCGGCGGTCGTAGGTGACGACCCGGTGGCCCGCCGCGGTCAGCGCCGGGATCTGGCCGGACCAGGACGCGCCGCTGAGCGGCCAGCCGTGGATGAGGACGACGGGCCGGCCGTCGCCCCCCGTGTCCTCCACGTGGAGGGAGTCGGAGCCGTTGTCGATCGTGGGCATCGCGAACCTTTCGCTCGGGGGAACGGGACAACCCTAGGTTCGGCATCGGCGCGCAGGGGGCTCTGACGACGCCTCGCCGCTCACGCGTCGAACCAGCGGCTCGTCCACCGCATCCCGGTCCTGAAGCCGAGCCGGAGGTAGACCCGGCGGGCGACGTCGTTGTCGGCGAACATGCCGAGAGCGCACGCTCCCGACTCCCGAACCGCGAGACGGGTGAGGTGTGCGGTGACCGCGGCTCCCCAGCCCTGGCCTCGGCGCGCTGTCCCCACGGCGATGCCGGCAAGTGTCGGCGTGCCGCCCTGGGACGGCTCGCTGCCACCGACCGCCACGAGCGAACCGTCTGCCGGGTCCCGGACGCCGACCCAGCGCTGGCCCGGCCGCGCGAAGGGCTGCCCGTGGGTCCGCGGGCTGTGGGCGTCGAGGAACCGCTCGACCTCCTCCCGCAGGTCCGGGCCGATCACGTGGACCTCGTCCTCGCCCGGAACCGGCGGTGGCTCCTCCCTCGTCCACATCCAGTCCCAGTTCCCGCCGCGGCGGCCGAGCTCGAGGCGGTCCGTCACCACGCCCACCGTGCCGCGCGGAACGCTGAGGTGCCGGTTGCCACCGCCGGTGACCCACGCACGCACCTCCGGGTCGTCCAGGAGGACCGCCAGGCCGGATGCCGTGCCGAGGACCGCCGAGCCCGGGACGCCGTGGTCCGAGCGCCGGTGGAAGGCCACCGCGATGGAGGCGTCGTCGGGTTCGGGTGCGAGGGCGGCGTACGACGGCGGAAGGAAGCCGGCGCCCACGTCGAGAACGGCGACGGGGTGGTTCCCGGTCGCGGCGGCGAGCTCGGCCGCCGACCCGAGCCTGCGGATCCGGCTCACTCCGTGATCCCCCACCGCTCGTGGAGCCGGCGCAGTGGGCGCGGCGCCCACCAGTTGACCGAACCGAGGACCGACATCGTGGCCGGCACGAGGAGCATCCGGACGAGCGTCGCGTCGATGAGGATCGCGAGCACGAGCGCGACGCCCGTCTGCTTGAGGACGAGGAGGTCACCGGCCGCAAAACCGGCGAAGACGATGGCGATGAGGAGGGCGGCCGAGGTGATGATCCGCCCGGACCGCTGCAGCCCCAACGTCACCGCGGTCCGCGTGTCGTGCCCCTGCTCGTGCAGCTCGACGATGCGCGAGAGGAGGAAGACCTCGTAGTCCATGGACAGGCCGAACCCGAACGCGAGCACGAGGAGCGGGATGGTGTTCTCGATGGCACCGGTCGACGTGAACGCGAGCAGATCCTCGAGATGTCCGTCCTCGAAGATCCAGACGGTGACCCCCAGGGCGGCTCCCAGTGAGAGGACGTTCATGACGAGCGCCTTGACGGGGATGACGACGGACCCGGTCATGAGGAAGAGCAGCACGAGCGTGGCGAGGACGACGAACCCGATGGCCCACGCCGCCCGCTCGGCCACGGTGGAACGGAAGTCGAGGATGCCGGACGCCTGGCCCACGACGTAGCCCTCGAACGGCGGCCGGTCCGACCGCAGGGAGTCGACGAGGGCCCGTGACGCCGTGCCGGTGCCGGAGTCGCCGGTCTGGAACCCGACGGTCGTGACGCCGGTGTCCAGCGTGCGAACCGGGTCGACCGACTGGACGCCCGGGCGCCGGGTCGCCTCGCCGCCCGCCCAGGACTCCACCTCGGCGACGGGCGCCTCGGTGACCACGAGCACCTCGGCGCCGGCCAGGAGGGGGTATCCGGCGCGGAAGTCCTCGTAGAAGCTGCGCTCCGGCGTGCCGACGGGCAGCAGCTCCGGCCCGGAGGAGGTCAGCTCCATCCTCAGGGCCGGCACCGCGAGCACGAGGAGGAGGGTCGAGACCATGGTGATGACGAGCCAGGGCACCCGGTGCACCGCCTCGGCGAGGCGCGAGAAGACCCCGACGTCGCCGGAGGTCTCCGTTCCACGTCGCAGCAGGCGGCGAGCGCCCAGTGCGCAGAGGGCCGGGATGAGCGAGAGGGCCACGGCCAGGGCCACGAGGACCACCGACACGCCGGCGGCGCTCACGGCCCTGATGAAGGGGATCTCGAGAACCATCAGGCCCCCGAGCGAGATGGCGACGGTCAGGGCCGAGAAGACGATCGTGCGCCCGGCCCGGTCCATGGTTGTCGCGGTCGCCTCCACGACCTCCTCGCGGGTCGTCCCGACCACCGGGCGGCCGTCGAGGATGGCTCGCATCTCCTCCCGGAAACGGCTCACCACGAGCAGCCCGTAGTCGATGCACAGACCCAGGCCGAGCACCGTGACGACGTTGACGACGGTGGCGTCGAGGTCGAGGAGATACGAGAAGGCGAGCAGCGACATCAGCGCCCCGGCGATCGACGCGACCGCTCCGAGCACCGGGAACCCGGCTGCGAGGAAGCCGCCGAAGACGACCACCATGACGAGGAAGCTCACCGGGAGCGCGATCCCCTCCCCACGCTGGCCGTCCACCCGGACCTGCTCGATGATGCGGTCCACGAGGGCCTTGAGGCCGCCGCGCTCTGCGCCGGTCGCCCCGGTCTCCTCCAGGAGGCGGTCGAAGACGGCGTCGACCTCCTCCGTGGCCGCCGCCTCCTGCTCGTCCGTGACCGTCTCCTCGAAGGTGACGACGGTGGCGAAGCCTCCCGAGGCCGGCTGGCCGTCGAGGACGAAGCGCAGGGCGGAGGGGCTCGTCGGTCCCTCCGGCACGACGAACGGGTTGACGGCCGACTCGACGTGTTCGATGGCCGTGAGCTCGGGCACGGCCCGGGCCGCCGCCGTGGCCACCCCCGGGTCCGCGAGGTCGACACCGGACAGCGTCAAGGTGTAGGTCCGAAAGCCGCTCCCGCCGCCCTCGTCGAGGAGGTCGCGCCCCTGCTGGTTCTCGCCGTCGACGACGATCTCGCCGCTGTCGAGGCGGTCGAAGAGGCTCGGGGTGCCCACGAAGCCGAGTGCGACGGCGAACCCGGTGACGATGAAGAGGATCCAGAAGAGGACGACGATCCGTGCCCGGTGGGCGACGAGGGCGCCCCAGCGCCGCAGGAGCGCACCGGAGCGCGGGCCGGGCGACGTCATGGCGACAGCGTGCCACGCAGCGTCGACGCGGCCGGGCGGGGGCGCCGCAGCGCAGCCGGATGCCGTCGCGGGACCCGGGTGACTGCCTCCGTCGCCGTTGCGACGGACGTGCCCCGGTGTCACGGTGGTGGCATGACGGCTACGAGGACGAGACCCTCACGCACCGCGGTCGAGCGCGAGCAGCTGCTCGGTTGGTACGACCTCCAGCGAGGCATCGTGCGGATGAAGTGCGAGGGCCTGTCCGACGAGGACGCGCACCGGGTCGTGGTCCCCACCTCACCGCTCATGACCGTGGCCGGCATCCTCTCCCACCTGCGCTGGGTCGAGGAGCTGTGGTTCCGCGAGGTGCTGCTCGGGGAGCCCGGCTCGGGACGGGGGTTCGGGCCCGACGCCGACGGAGTGGAGGACGCGGAGTTCCGGGTCCACGGCCTGCCGCTGGCCCAGCTGCTGGAGGAGTACGACGACGAGTGCGCCCGGTCCGACGCCACGATCGCCGCCCTGTCCCTCGACGACACCGGCAGCACGGCGCTCCACTCGGTCGGCGAGGCGACCCTGCGGTGGATCCTGCTCCACACGCTCGAGGAGACCGCCCGGCACGCCGGGCACCTCGACCTCGTCCGCGAGATGATCGACGGCGACACCGGCTACTACTGACGCCACCGGGACCGCGGCCGTGCTGCCGGCCCTCGGTAGCCTCACGGGGTGAGCCGCGACGATCCCGACCTGTTCGGTGCCGTGGCGTCGGCGGAGCCCGGCAGCGTCGGTGCAGCCGGGGTGCACTCGTCCCTGCCGCCGCTGGCCGTGCGGATGCGCCCTCGCTCGATCGACGAGGTGAGAGGACAAGGGGACGTCCTGCGGCCGGGAAGCCCGCTGCGCAGGCTCATCGAGGGCAGTGGTGGGGCGGCCGGACCCATCTCGGCCATCCTCTGGGGGCCGCCCGGCACGGGCAAGACGACCTTGGCGCACCTCGTCGCGACGGCGGCGGACCGCGAGTTCGTCGAGCTGTCGGCCGTGACGGCCGGTGTCAAGGACGTCCGGACCGTCATGGAGCAGGCCAACCGGGCGCGGGACATGTACGGCCGACAGACCGTCCTCTTCCTCGACGAGATCCACCGGTTCACCAAGGCCCAGCAGGACGCGCTGCTCCCCGGGGTGGAGAACCGACAGGTGGTCCTCGTCGCGGCGACGACGGAGAACCCGTCGTTCTCGGTCATCGCCCCGCTGCTCTCTCGCTCGATGCTCGTCAGCCTCGTGCCCCTCACCGACGACGAGGTCGCCGACGTCGTCACCGCCGCGGTGACCGACGAGCGGGGTCTCGACGCGGCATACCGGCTGGACGACGATGCCCGGCACCACCTCGTGCGGCTCGCCGGTGGTGATGCCCGGCGCGCACTGACCTTTCTGGAGGCCGCCGCCGGAGTGGCCGAGGACGCCCTCGCCCCAGGCGCCGCGCGACCCGAGGTCCTGCCGATCACCCTGACGCAGTGCGAGCAGGCGGTCGCCCAGGCAGCGGTCCGCTACGACCGGACCGGGGACCAGCACTACGACGTCGCCTCCGCGCTCATCAAGTCGATGCGCGGGTCCGACGTCGACGCCGCGCTGCACTACCTGGCCCGGATGCTCGAGGCGGGTGAGGACCCCCGGTTCATCGCTCGCAGGGTCGTCATCGCCGCGTCCGAGGACGTCGGCCTCGCGGATCCCACCGCACTCCAGACGGCCGTGGCGGCCATGCACGCCGTGGCGCAGATCGGCATGCCGGAGGCGCGGATCATCCTCGCCCAGGCAGTCGTCCACAACGCCTTGGCGCCGAAGTCGAACGCGGTCTACACCGGTGTCAACGAGGCCATCGCCGACGTTCGCGCCGGAAAGGGCGGTCCGGTGCCGGTGCACCTGAGGGGGAGCGGGTATGCCGGTGCCGCCCGCCTCGGGCACGGCAAGGGCTACGTCTACTCCCACGACGAGGCCGACGCGGTCGCCGCCCAGCAGTACCTCCCGGACGACCTCCACGGATCCACCGACTACTACCGGCCCACGGACCGTGGTTTCGAGGGTCGTCTGCAGGAGCGCTGGACCTGGCTCAAGGGCCGGCTCGGACGCGGCTGATGCGCCAGCGCGTGCCATGGGTCACGATGGATGCGGGACTCCCGGGAGGTCGACCGATGGCACGCGACGCATGCGACACCGCCGCTTCGAGCGTGGACCGACGCTGGGACAGAGCCGGTGCCCTGGGCGCCGTGGCCGCCCTGGCCATCCTCGTCCTGTCGGCCTGCGCAGCCGGCCCCAACCCCGTGCTGGACAGCGGCCCCGACCCCGCCGGGTTCTGGCTGGGCCTGTGGCAGGGGTTCATCCTCCCGGTGACGTTCGTCATCTCGCTCTTCACCGACGAGGTCAGCATCTACGAGTCGCTGAACTCGGGGAACTGGTACGACCTCGGCTACGTGCTCGGTGTCACGAGCGTCCTCGGCGGTGGGGGCGGCGGCGGCGCCCGTGCCGCACGCCGATAGCCGGACGCGCCAGAGTCCGGCCCGCCGGTAGGCTCGCCCGCATGACGGTCACGCTGGGAGGCATCGCCGGACTCGTGGCGGCGCTCGCGTTCGCGTACCTCGTCGTGCGGCTCGCGGGGCTCGTGGGCAAGGCGGGCCGGATCCTCGACGAGACGGCGACCAGCCTGCGGACCACCAGCGACAACGTGCAGCCGACTCTTCTCGAGCCTCACCGACACCGTGGCCCTCACCAACGACCAGCTGACCCGCGTGGACGCCATCACGAGCTCTGTGTCGACGATGACGACGAACGCCTCAGCCCTGACCTCCGTCGTCGCCGCGACCATCGGGTCGCCGCTGATCAAGGTGGCGGCGTTCAGCTACGGAGTGCGTACCGCGATGGCCGGCCTGCGCAAGGGCGAGCGATGAGGATGCGCACGGCGGTCCTCACCGTCGTGGCGGCGGGCCTGGCGTATGCCGTGTGGCGGCTGCCGGCCACCCGGCGCTTCACCACGACCGTGCGGGACGCGGCGGCACGCCGCGAGAGCGAGCTGCGCGAGGCGGTCGAGGTGGCGGTCCTCCACGACGCCCACACCAGGGCCCCGCGGCATGCCGCGCGTGACCACCCCACCACGACGACCAGCCCCCTCGGCGCGGACGATCCGGGCCGCGTCCTCTCCGCGGAGGAGGCTCGCACGCTGCTGATGGACCCCACGGGCGAGCGAGCTCCGTAGGGGCTTCGCCCCCACCTCTCGCCCCTGCCCGAGCCCGCCAGACCTCCGGGCGCACCGGCATACGATGTCGCGTGCCCGTGCCCGGTGACACTTCCCAAGGACTGAGACCTCATGGAAACCGCTGAGATCCGGCGTCGCTGGCTGACGTTCTTCGAGAAGAACGGCCACACCGTCGTCCCCTCCGCGCCGCTGGTCCACGACGACCCGAACCTCCTGTTCGTCAACGCCGGCATGGTGCCCTTCAAGCCCTACTTCCTCGGGCAGGAGACCCCGGCGTGGGCGCGTGCCACGAGCGTGCAGAAGTGCGTCCGGACCGGTGACATCGAGGAGGTCGGCAAGACCTCGCGGCACGGGACGTTCTTCCAGATGAACGGCAACTTCTCCTTCGGGGACTACTTCAAGGAGGGGGCCATCTCCCTCGCCTGGGAGCTCATCACGACTCCGCAGAACCTCGGCGGCTACGGGCTGGACGCGGACCTCATCTGGCCGACCGTCTACGAGGACGACGACGAGGCCTTCGCCATCTGGCGGGACACGATCGGCATCCCGTCGGCGCGCATCACCCGCCGGGGCAGGCTCGACAACTACTGGCACATGGGCGTCCCGGGCCCCGGCGGTCCGTGCAGCGAGATCTACCTCGACCGGGGGGCCGAGTACGGCCAGGAGGGAGGACCGGCCGTCGACGAGGACCGGTACCTCGAGTTCTGGAACCTCGTGTTCATGCAGGAGGAGCTCTCCGCGGTCCGGGCCAAGGACGACTTCGACATCGTCGGCCCGCTCCCGAAGCGCAACATCGACACCGGGATGGGGCTGGAGCGGATGGCGACACTCCTCCAGGGCGTCGACAACCTCTACGAGATCGACGAGGTCTACCCCGTCCTCGAGCGGGCGGCGGAGCTCACCGGCAAGCGCTACGGCGAGCACTCCGGCCAGTCCGCCGGATCCAGCCACCCCGACGACGTCCGGCTGCGCGTCGTCGCCGACCACGTGCGCTCCTCCCTCATGCTCATCGGCGACGGCGTCACCCCCGGCAACGAGGGACGCGGCTATGTGCTGCGCCGGATGCTGCGCCGCTCGGTCCGGTCCATGCGCCTGCTCGGGTACGACGCCCCGTGTCTGCCTGAGCTGCTCCCGGTGTCGCTCGAGCGGATGAAGCAGTCCTACCCCGAGCTCGAGTCGGGCTTCGACCGGATCAGCCAGATCGCGTACGCCGAGGAGGAGGCCTTCCGGCGCACCCTGGCGGCCGGCACGACGATCCTCGACACCGCCGTCGCGCGGACGAAGCAGACCGGCAGCACCACCCTTGCCGGCGAGGAGGCGTTCCAGCTGCACGACACCTACGGCTTCCCCATCGACCTCACCCTCGAGATGGCGGCGGAGCAGGGCCTCCAGGTCGACCGTGAGGGCTTCGCGCACCTCATGCGAGAGCAGCGTCAGCGGGCCCAGGCCGACGCGAAGGCGAAGAGGTCAGGCCACGCGAACACCGAGGTGTGGCGCGACCTGCGCTCGAGCGGCGCCACGGACTTCCTCGCCTACGAGCAGCTCACCAGCGAGGCCACCGTGATCGGCCTCGTCGTCGACGGCGAGGCGGTCACCGAGATCGAGCCGGGCCAGCGGGGCCAGGTCGTGCTCAACCGGACGCCGTTCTACGCGGAGTCGGGCGGCCAGGTCGCCGACGAGGGCGTCATCTCGGCGGACGGCGTGCACCTCACGGTCGTCGACGTCCAGCGCCCCGTCAAGGGGCTCATCGCGCACACGGTGGAGGTCGTCACCGGCCCGTTGCGCACGGGGGCGCCCGTGCTCGCCGAGGTGGACCCCGAGTGGAGGCTCTCGGCATGCCAGGCGCACTCCGGCACGCATGTCGTCCATGCGGCCCTGCGCCAGGTGCTCGGCCCCTCGGCCCTCCAGTCCGGCTCCTACAACAAGCCCGGCTACCTGCGGCTCGACTTCGCCTGGGGGCAGGCCCTCTCGGACGCCACCCGCAGCGAGATCGAGGAGGTCGCGAACCTTGCGGTGCGCGGGGACCTGCCGGTGTCGGCGACGTTCATGCCGCTACCGCAGGCCCGCGAGATCGGCGCCCTGGCCCTCTTCGGTGAGACCTACGACGAGGACGTCCGGGTGGTCGAGATCGGCGGCCCCTGGAGTCGTGAGCTGTGTGGTGGCACGCACGTCCAGCACTCGAGCCAGATCGGCGCACTGACGCTGACGAGCGAGTCGTCGGTCGGCTCGGGGGTTCGACGGGTCGAGGCGTTCGTCGGCATCCACGCGTTGCGATACCTCGCGCGCGAGCGTGCCGATCGTCGCCCAGCTGAGCGCGCTGGTGGGGGCTCGTCCGGCGGAGCTCGCCGACCGGGTGGGAGCCATGGTGACCCGTCTGCGTGAGGCGGAGCGCGAGCTCGACAGAGCGCGCCGCGACCAGGTCACGGCGGCGGCCGGCTCCCTGACGGAGCGTGCGCGGGACGTCAACGGGGTGACCTTCCTCGGGCACGACGCCGGTGACGCGGGTGGGGACGACGTCCGCACCATGGTTATCGACCTCCGCGGTCGTCTCGGCGCCGAACGCCCCAGCGTCGTGGCGATCACCGGCGCGGCCAAGGGACGGCCGGTCGTCGTCGTCGCCACGAACGAGGCGGCACGCGCACGCGGCATCCGGGCCGGCGAGCTCGTCCGGGTCGCGGCGACGGCCCTGGGTGGTGGCGGCGGAGGCAAGGACGACATCGCGCAGGGAGGCGGCCAGGACGTGTCCAAGGTCCGGGACGCACTGGCGGCCGTCGAGTGGCGCGTGGGCGAGCTCGCGGGCTGATGCCCTCGGACCCCGCATCCCCTCTCCCGCCGGGGGCGCGGCTGGGCGTCGACGTGGGCACGGTCCGGGTCGGCGTCGCGGTCAGCGACCCACGAGCGGTGCTCGCCACCCCTCTGGCGACCCTCGCCCGCGATCCCGACTCCGAGCCCGCCCCGGGTGACGCGGACATCGAGGTGCTCGCCGACCTCGTCGTGGAGCACCGCGCCATGGGGGTGGTCATCGGTCTGCCCCGTTCACTGAGCGGGGAGGAAGGTGCCGCCGCGGCTCGGGCCCGGACGTATGCTGCCGTGGTGGCGGCGCGCATCGCGCCGGTCTGGGTGCGGCTCGTGGACGAGCGACTCACCAGTGTCGATGCGCACCGTGCGCTCCGGGACAGCGGAGTCGCCGGCCGGCGGCAGCGGGCCGTGGTCGACCAGGCCGCGGCGGTGCTGATCCTCCAGACGGCGCTCGACGCCGAACGGAGCTCCGGCACCCCTCCCGGGGAGCGGGTCAGACCAGGACGGCGCAAGCCCCGGACGAAGGACGCGAGGCCGTGACTCATCACGACTTCACCGAGACGATCTTCGGCGAGGAGCCAGAGCAGCCGATCCTGCGCCGGGCGGACCTGCACCGCCACCGCCGTCGTCGCCCGCCGCGGCGAAGCAGACGCCGCTGGCTCGTCCTCCTTCTCGCCGCCGTGCTCATCGGTGGAGCGTGCTACGCCGCGTGGTCGATCCTGCAGCCCATGGTCTCCGACCTGTTCGGCCAGTCCTCCGGTGACGACGACTACCCGGGACCGGGTGAGGGCAGCGTCCAGGTCGTCGTCGAGCCGGGCCAGACCGGTGAGGACATCGCCACCACCCTCCGGGACGCCGGGGTCGTCAAGACGCGGAGCGCCTACCTGGCGGCAGCCAGGGGTGATCCGGAGGGGGCCGCTGCCATCCAGCCCGGGGCGTACCCGCTGCTCAAGGGCATGCGCGCGCAGGACGCCTTCGACATCCTCGCCGACCCGGCGAACCGGGTCGTCCAGGGCACGACGATCCGGGAGGGCCTCTGGGCCTCCGAGACGTTCGCGGCGCTCTCGAAGTCGACGGGAGTCCCCGTCGCGGAGTACGAGAAGGCGGCCAAGGACGCCGGCGCGATCGGTCTGCCGGCGCAGGCGAAGGGCAACGTCGAGGGCTGGCTCTTCCCCTCGACCTACGAGTTCCCCGACAGCTCCACCGCGGCCGAGCATCTGAGCGAGATGGTCGCCCAGACGGTCCGCGTCCTCGAGGAGGCCGGGATACCGGAGGACGACTGGCAGCGCACCCTGACGATCGCGTCGATCGTGGAGGGCGAGGTCAACGGGGCCGCCGACCGCGCCAAGGTGGCTCGCGTCATCCTCAACCGCCTCGACGACGGCCCGCCGAACTTCGGCCTCCTCCAGATGGACTCGACGGTGCACTTCGTCGCGAAGGAGCGCGGCAAGGCAGGCACGACGGACCAGCAGCGGGCCGTCGACAGCCCGTACAACACGTACAAGGTGCAGGGCCTGCCACCGGGTCCGATCGGAAACCCGGGCGCCGCGTCCATCGAGGCGGCCGCCAGACCGGCCGACGGCCCGTGGCACTTCTTCGTCACCGTCGACCCGAGCACGGGCGAGACGAAGTTCGCGGAGACCCAGGCCGAGCACGACCGCAACGTCCAGGAGTTCCAGGCCTGGTGCTCGGCGAACCCGGGCAAGTGCTGAGAGCCGCGGTCCTCGGCTCCCCGATCGCCCACTCGCTCTCGCCGGCCCTGCACCGCGCGGGCTATGCCGAGGCCGGCCTGGAGGGCTGGTCCTACGAGGCCCACGAGGTCGATGCGCGGGGTCTCCCCGGCTTCCTCGACGGTCTCGACGAGCAGTGGCGGGGACTGTCCCTGACCATGCCCCTCAAGGAGGTCGCGGCGGGCCTCGCGTCGAGGGTCGACGAGGTCGCGCAGCGGACCCGCGCGGTCAACACCCTGGTCCGACGCCCGGACGGCGGCTGGGACGCGACGAACACCGACGTGCTCGGGCTGGTGCGCGCGCTTCGGGCCCACCTGCCGCAGGGTGCGGAGCGCGGCATGGTGCTGGGATCGGGCGCCACCGCACGCTCCGCGGTCCTCGCGCTCGTCGAGCTCGGCGTCACCACCCTCACTGTTCGCGCGCGGGACACGGCGAAGGCGGCCGACCTCCTCGCCTGGGCGCTCGACGCCCGCGCCGGCATCCGCAGCGGTTCGGTCGCCGCCCTCGGGCCATGGGTCTCCTCGAACGACGACGTCGTCGTGTCGACGCTGCCGCCGGCTGCCGGCGAGGTGGTTGCGCGGACCGTGCCGAGGGTGCATCCAGGCGTCCTCCTCGACGTCGTGTATCCCGGGTGGCCCACGCCGCTCGCCCGCGCGGCCGAACGGGCCGGCATGACGGTCGTGTCGGGCCTCGACATGCTCGTGCACCAGGCGGGGGAGCAGTTCCGGCTCTTCACCGGGCATGAGCCGCCGGTGGCCGCGATGGCCGCCGCGGGGCGCGCCGAGCTGGAGCGGAGATGACCTCCTGGTGGGCGGTGACCGCCGCCGCGCTCGTCATGGGAGTGGTCGGTCACGTCACCGGCCGTGAGCTCGCGACAGGGGGGTACCGGATCGCGGAGGACCGCGCGGACCACCCCCCGGGCGCCAACTGGTGGCCCGGTATCGCCACCGCTGTCCTTGCGGCGGTGGCGACCTGGGCCGTCGGCGGCGTCGCCGGTTGGGCTGCCGTACCGGCATACCTGCTCTTCGCCTGGCTCACCGTGGGCCTGGTGTGGATCGACCTGGACGTGCACCGGCTCCCCGTGGGTCTCGTGGTCCCCACCGGCGGCGCCATCGTGGTGCTCCTGGCGGTCGCGAGCATTGCCGACGGCGGGACGAGGTGGCTGGGCGCAGTGGCCGGGGCCCTGGCCATGGGCGCCACGTACCTGCTCCTCGCGGCCCTGCCCGGTGGTGGCGTCGGTGGCGGCGATGTCCGGCTGGCCCCGCTCATCGGGGCCCTCCTCGGCTGGCTCGGCGCGGCCCAGGTGGTCCTCGGGATGGCGGCTGGCTTCCTCCTCGGAGGTCTGGCGGCAATGGCCCTCCTCCTCCTCCGACGGGCCGGCCTCAAGACGTCGATCGCCTACGGACCGGCGATGTGTATCGGGGCCTGGGTGGCCATCGCAGGGACGTCCCGGATCCTGACCTGGTTCGTGGGCGGCTGAGGGACGCGTGGAAGGATTCGCCGCATGCTGCGCTGGCTGACCGCCGGGGAGTCGCACGGGCCCGCCCTCGTCGCGACGGTCGACGGCCTCCCCGCCGGCGTGGAGGTGACGACGGCCGACGTGGCGGCGGCGCTGGCCCGGCGGCGCCTCGGATACGGCCGGGGCGCCAGGATGACGTTCGAGCAGGACGAGGTCGAGTTCCTCGGTGGAGTGCGGCACGGCCGCACGCTCGGCTCGCCGATCGCCATCCGCGTCGGCAACAGCGAGTGGCCGAAGTGGCGGACGGTCATGAGCGCGGACCCGGTCGATGCGGGCGACCTCGCCGCGGCCGACGACGTCAACGCGGAGAGGGAGGTCGCCCGCAACCGGCCACTCACCCGGCCGAGGCCCGGGCACGCCGACCTCGTGGGGATGCAGAAGTACGGCTTCGACGACGCCCGCCCTGTGCTGGAACGGGCCTCCGCCCGGGAGACGGCCGCAAGGGTCGCTCTCGGCGAGGTCGCCTCGCGCCTGCTCCGCCAGGCGTACGGCATCCGGCTCGTCTCGCACACGGTGGCCATCGGCGGCGCGGCGGTTCGCGACGACGCCCCGCTGCCGACCGCCGATGACGTCGTGGCGCTCGACGCCGACCCGGTGCGCGCGTTCGACGCCGAGGGGTCGGCCGCCATGGTCGCGGAGGTCGACGCGGCACACAAGGACGGCGACACCCTGGGAGGCGTCGTCGAGGTCGTCGTGACCGGGCTCCCGCCCGGCCTCGGCTCACACGTGCACTGGGACCGCCGGCTCGACGCGCGCCTCGCGGCGGCCCTCATGGGCATCCAGGCCATCAAGGCGGTCGAGGTCGGCGACGGGTTCCGGACCGCGGCCAGGCGCGGCTCGGTGGCCCACGACGAGATGGAGCGAGGCGCCGACGGCGTCATCCGCCGCCGAACCGGCCGGGCGGGTGGCACCGAGGGGGGCATGTCCGTCGGGGGGCTGCTCCGCGTCCGAGCGGCGATGAAGCCGATCTCGACGGTCCCCCGGGCGCTGGAGACCGTGGACGTCGCGTCGGACGAGCCGGCTCGGGCGATCCACCAGCGCTCGGACGTCTGCGCAGTGCCCGCGGCCGGCGTGGTGGCGGAGGCGATGGTGGCTCTGGTTCTCGCCGAGGCGTGCCTGGAGAAGTTCGGTGGCGACTCGGTCGCAGAGACCGCCCGCAACCACGCGGCGTACCTCGCCGCGATCCCGCCCTCCATGCGCACGTGGGACGACGACTGATGCCCAGGGTCGTCCTCGTCGGCCCGCCCGGCTCGGGAAAGAGCACCGTCGGAGGCGTCCTGGCCAAGCTCCTGGGCGTGACGCTGCACGACACCGACTCCGCCGTCGAGGCGGAGCAGGGACGGACGGTCTCCGACGTCTTCGTCGAGGACGGCGAGCCCGCGTTCCGGGCCCTCGAGCGCGCGGAGGTGGCCCGGGCGCTCGCGGAGGAGAACGGCGTGCTCGCCCTCGGCGGGGGGGCGCCGATGGACCGGGACACGGAGCGCCTCCTCCTGGGACAGACGGTGGTCTTCCTCGACGTGGGCATCGCGGACGCCTCCAAGCGGGTCGGGTTCGACCAGAGCCGCCCGCTGCTCGCCGTCAACCCCCGTGCGTCCTGGGTGCGGCTGATGAACGAGCGTCGACCGGTGTACGAGCGCGTCGCCACCCATCGCGTGGACACCGCAGGGCGCACCCCCGAGGACGTCGCGACCGAGATCGTCCGACTCCTGGAGCAGCGGTGACCGACGCGGCGGTCATCCCGGTCGGGACCGCCTACGACGTCGTCGTCGGTCACGGGGTCATCGACCGGGCGGCCGACCTCCTGGGCGCGGGCGTCCGCCAGGTCCTCGTCGTCCGGCCCCAGCCACTGTCGCGACTGGCCCAGCCCGTCGTCGACCGCCTCCGGGCGGCGGGACTCACGGTCCACGAGGCGACGGTGCCGGACGCCGAGTCGGCGAAGACCGTCGAGGTGGCGACCCGGCTGTGGACGGAGCTCGGCCAGCGCGGGTTCACGCGCTCCGACGCCGTCGTGGCGGTCGGTGGCGGCACCGTGACCGACCTCGCGGGGTTCGTCGCGGCCAGCTGGCTGCGCGGGGTGGCGGTCGTCCACATCCCGACGACCCTGCTGGGCATGGTGGACGCCGCGGTGGGCGGGAAGACCGGCATCAACACCGCCGAGGGCAAGAACCTCGTCGGTGCCTTCCACGAGCCGTCGGGCGTGCTGTGCGACCTCGAGGTGCTCGAGACCCTGCCGCGCGCCGACCTCGTCGCCGGGCTGGCGGAGGTCGTCAAGGCCGGGTTCATCGCCGACCCGCGCATCCTCGAGCTCGTCGAGGCCGACCCGGAGGGGGCAGCCCGTTGGGACGGGCCACACACTCGTGAGCTCGTCGAACGCGCCATCGCCGTCAAGGCGGACGTGGTCGGCCGGGACCTCACCGAGTCCTTCCTCCGCGAGATCCTCAACTACGGCCACACCTTCGGCCACGCCGTCGAGCACGTCGAGGGCTATCGCCGACGGCACGGCGAGGCCGTCGCGATCGGCATGACGTATGCCGCGGAGCTCGCCCTCCGCTCCGGGCACCTGGCTCCCGAGGTGGTGTCCCGACACCGAGCGGTGCTGGGCTCGGTCGGCCTGCCGACGGCATACCCCGGTGGGCGCTGGGAGGACCTGCTCCTCGCCATGCGTCGGGACAAGAAGTCACGGGGTGCCGTGTTGCGCTTCGTCGTCCTCGAGGACGTCGCGCGCCCGGTGCGGCTGGAGGGGCCGGACGAGGCCTGGTTGCGCGAGGCGTACGACGCCGTCACGGACTCCTGACCCGGTCCCCGGGCGCCCCGGCTCTGGTCCATCTGCCCGGGTGGCGACGACCTGCGGGAGAGGCGATGCCACCGCACCGCCACCCGAGCGGATGGACCCGAGCGGGGAGGGGCGACCCCGGCCCGGCGGAACGACCAGAGCCGAGCATTTGGACGCCATCTGCGCTCAGTGGCAGGAGGCGGGCGACCCGCGTCATGGCCCCTGTGGATGACGCGGCACCCCTGAGCCGGGCTCTGCCATCGTGCTCGGATGCTGGGTGATCCGCCGCCGCTGCCGTTCGACCCCGGTGTGCTCCGGCTCTCGACGGACCTCCGGCGGATCGGCACCGACCCGACGCGTGGTGGGTGGCACCACGTGCGGCACGGCGTCTGGGTGGAGGTTCCGGTCTGGTCCGGTCTGACGCCGGAGCAGCGCCACGCGGCCCTCGTCCACGCCACGGACCTCGTCTGCCGGCACCCCGGCCGGTACGTCTTCGTGCTCGAGTCGGCTGCGGCGGTCTGGGGTCTGCCCCGGGTGGAACCGTGGCCGGCACACGTCACGGTCCTCGCCACGGGGCCCCGCACCCGAGGGTCCCGACTGCTGCGGGTGCACGTGGGCGCGCCGGTGCAGCCGGTTCCGACGCGGGGCATCCTCGTCAGCGGGGTCGCCCGAACGGTCGTCGACCTCGCCCGGACGGGGAGTCTCGCGAACGGGCTGTGCGCCGCCGACCACGCCCTGCGTCACTCGCTGTGCACGCCGGCGGAGCTGGCCGCGGCTGCCGCCGAGGTGCCGCGGCGCGTGCGGGGACGGCCGGCGGCGCTGCTTGTCGCGGAGCTCGCCGACGCCCGGTCCATGTCCCCGGGCGAGAGCCTGTCGCGGGCTGCGATGTTCCGGCTCAACCTCCCGCGGCCGGACCTCCAGGTCGACGTGGAGGACGCCGAGGGACTGGTGGGCACGACCGACTTCGGCTGGCCAGGAGTCGTGGGGGAGTTCGACGGACGGAGCAAGTACGGCATCTCTGTGGGGGTCGACCCTGCCGCGGCCGCTGAGGTCCTGTGGCGCGAGAAGCGCCGAGAGGACCGGCTCCGCCGTGTGGTCCGGGTTGCTCGGTGGACGTGGGCGGACGCTGTCGGCGACGCCAGGCTGGCGGGCCTCCTCGCCGAGCAGGGCATCCGTTCCCAGCCGCGCAACACCTGGTTCGATCTGAGGGCTCGAAGGGCCGGATGACCAGACTCGACCGGTGGGGCACGAGGGGTCTGTGGTCCCACTCCTCGTCGCCGTTCCAGACGCATCGGCCTTCGCGGCTCTGGCCCAGTCGCTCGGATGGCGGCGACCTGCGCAGGGGGCGGTGCGACAGCACCGCCATCCCATCGGCATGGCCAGAGGCCGGCGGGTGAACCAGAGCCGGGCACCACCTCACAGGAGTCGCACAGCGACTGCATGGCCGGGCCCCCGACGGACAACGCAGGGTGGTCCCATGACCACCACGACCCCCTCCCCGTCCACCGGTTCCGAGTCGCCGGTCCACCCCGACCACGACCGAGGCCTCGAGTTCGACGTGCGAACGCTCGTCGCGCGTCGCTCTGCGCTCGGGATCATCTCCGGTGCCGGCCTCGTTGCGCTCGTCGGGTGCTCGGACGGCACGTCGGCGGCCACGTCGGCAGCCGTGCCGCCCTCCTCCACGAGCAGCGCGACGACCGGTGCGACGGCATCCGGAACCGTGGTGACAGTCGACTCCGTCGTCCCCGACGAGACGGCCGGCCCCTACCCGGGGGACGGCAGCAACGGCGTGGACGTCCTCGACGACACCGGCATCGTCCGCAGGGACATCCGCTCGTCGGTCGGGACGTCGACGACCACTGCTCCCGGAGTGCCGCTCACCGTCAACCTCACCGTGCTCGACGCCGCGTCCGGGTATGCCGCGATGGAGGGTGTCGCCGTGTACGCGTGGCACGCGGACGCGCAGGGCCGGTACTCGATGTACTCCGAGGGTGTCGAGAACGAGAACTACCTGCGCGGCGTGCAGCCGACCGACGCAGCGGGCACCGCCACCTTCACGACGGTCTTCCCCGGGTGCTACGACGGGCGCTGGCCGCACATCCACTTCGAGGTCTACCGCAGCACCGCCGAGGCGACGAGTGACGGGCAGATCATGCGGACGAGCCAGATCGCCCTGCCACAGGCCGCGTCCGAGGCGGCCTACGCCGACACGTCGACGTACCCGTCGAGCGCGGCGAACCTCTCGCGCACGTCCCTCACCCGGGACATGGTCTTCGGAGACGACGGCGGCATCCACCAGCTCGCCACGGTCACCGGCGACGCGACCAGCGGCTACGTCGCCAACCTCACCATCGCGGTCTGACGCAGGAGGCGGGCAGGGGTCGGCCGCCGGTGCGGCTAGACTGACCGGCGAATCCCAGCCCCCTCGCGGGGGTGACGCGCGCCCGCACACCGGCCGCACGGCATACCCGACGTGACGAAAGCGAAGACCCGCCCGTGGCATCGACGAACGACCTCAAGAACGGCCTCGTCCTCAACCTCGAGGGCCAGCTGTGGACCGTCGTGGAGTTCCAGCACGTCAAGCCGGGAAAGGGCCCGGCGTTCGTGCGCACCAAGCTCAAGAACGTCATGAGCGGCAAGGTGGTCGACAAGACGTTCAACGCCGGTGTCAAGGTCGAGACGGCGAACGTCGACAAGCGGACGATGCAGTACCTGTACAACGACGGCTCGGACTTCATCTTCATGGACCCCGACACCTACGACCAGATCTCCGTGCGCCCGGAGACGGTGGGTGACGCGGCGAGGTTCATGCTCGAGAACCAGGACGCCATCGTCGCCCGTCACGACGGGAGCGTGCTCTTCATCGAGCTGCCCGCCTCGGTCGTCCTGGAGATCACCTACACCGAGCCCGGCCTGCAGGGTGACCGGTCGACGGGCGGCACGAAGCCGGCGAGGGTCGAGACCGGCGCGGAGGTCCAGGTGCCCCTCTTCCTCGAGGCCGGGACGAAGATCAAGGTCGACACCCGCGACGGCTCCTACCTCGGTCGCGTCAGCTGAGCCGTGGCCGCTCGGACCAAGGGTCGCAAGCGCGCGCTCGACCTCCTCTTCGAGGCCGAGCAGCGCGGGGTCGACGCCGCCGACCTTCTCCGTGAGCGCCTGGCGACGCCGGTGACCGAGGCACCCCTGTCGGAGTTCACCGCCGACCTCGTGTCGGGAGTCGTCGAGCACTGGAGCCAGGTGGACGAGCTCATCACGACGTACTCGCACGGGTGGACGCTGCAGCGGATGCCGGCCGTCGACCGGGCGATCCTGCGCCTGGGTGCCTACGAGGTGCTGTTCTCCCGCGACGTGCCCGAGCCGGTGGCGATCAGCGAGTGGGTCGCCCTCGCCACCGAGCTGTCCACCGACGACAGCCCCCGCTTCGTCAACGGACTCCTGGCCCGCCTCGCCGAGGTGAAGCCCACACTCGCCTGAGCTTCTGGGTGAGCAGGCGGCCGCCACCCGGTCGAGCCGACTGCTGGCGCTTGGCTGAAAGGTCGCTGAGAGAGCGGGTTGAGCTCGGCAGCTCGTGGGTACGGAGATCCATGCCCTGCAACACTCGAACGAAAGGAGAAAGCCATGGCTACCCGTACCTGGGATGCATGGAACTATCGGGAGAGCGCTGAGGTGTCGTCACGCGGCAAGGACCTCACGGGCTTCACCGTCGAGGCCGTCGATGGCTCGATCGGCAAGGTCGACAGGTCCACCCTCGACGTCGGCAGCAGCTATGTCGTCGTCGACACCGGGCCGTGGATCTTCGGCCGGAAGGTCATGCTTCCTGCCGGAACGATCGATCGGGTCGACTGGAACGAGGAGAAGGTCTACGTGGACCGGACCAAGAACCAGATCAAGGACTCGCCGGAGCTCGACGAAGCCGGCATGTTCGAGTCCGACCCCGCGTACCGAGACCGCCTGGGCACGTACTACGGCGGCACGTACGACCGCGGCGTGCTCTGAGCACCCGCACGCGCCGTAGCACGATCACCGGAGCCCCGGTGGCGAGGACCTCCTCGCCACCGGGGCTCCTTCGTTCGCGAGTCAGAGCGACGCGAAGACGACCTCAGGCCAAGGACTGCTGGCGAGCCATCGCCGCCGGGTCTCGTCGTCCGCGTCCTTCGGGGGGAAGAGCGGTGGGGCGGATGCCGCCGGCCGGGTGTCGGCGCTCGTGGGGGCGGCGGGCGCGGGGGACGTTGCGGGGTGCACGACGGACCTCCCTTCGACACTGAATGGAACGGCGGGCGCCATTCCATCACATGATGTTTGGATATGGATAGTCGCGGGTTATGTCTGTCTCTCAGGTCGAGAACGACTGACCCAGAGGAGACGGGCGGGGGGCGGGTGATACCGGTCCGCCGCCGCCGTCGGACGTCGTGTCCTCGGCTGCTGACCCGTCGTCCGGGCCGCGGTTGTCCCATCCGGCGAGCCCCGTCCACGGCGCAGGCCCGCTCGCCGTAGAGTGGCCGGCGACCGACATCCTTTAACGACCTGTCCCGTGAGGCAGGGAAGGAGGTCCGCGTCGATGACGCGCGCCGACACCAGCGTGCCCCCCGGGCACCCGCTCGACCCCGCCGGTCGAACCGTCCTCACCTCGGGCGACGTGGCCCGCGCCCTCCGCCGCATCGCCCACGAGATCCTCGAGCGCAACAAGGGCGCCGACGACCTCGTCCTCCTCGGCATCCCGAGCCGCGGCGTCGAGCTCGCCTCGCGGCTCGTCGACCTCATTCGGGAGGTCGAGGGCGTCGACGTGCCGTCCGGGTCGCTCGACGCCACCATGCACCGCGACGACCTGCGCTCGCAGCCGACCCGCGCGCTGATGCACACCGAGATCCCTGCCGGTGGGGTCGACGACAAGGTCGTGGTGCTCGTCGACGACGTCCTCTACTCCGGCCGGACCATCCGGGCCGCCCTCGACGCCCTGTCGGACCTCGGCCGCCCGCGCGCGGTGCGGCTGGCCGTGCTCGTCGACCGCGGTCACCGAGAGCTTCCCATCCGTGCCGACCACGTGGGCAAGAACCTCCCCACATCACACAGCGAGAAGGTGCAGGTGCGCCTCTCCGGCTTCGACGGCGGCTCCGACGTCGTGCGGATCGCCGGGGGGGAGGAGCGGTGAACCGCCACCTCCTCTCGAGCTCGGACCTCAGTCGCGACGACATCCGGATGCTCCTCGCGACGGCGACGGAGATGCACGAGGTGCAGCGCCGTGACGTCAAGAAGATCCCGACCCTGCGCGGACGGACCATCATCAACCTCTTCTTCGAGGACTCCACCCGCACGCGCAGCAGCTTCGAGATCGCGGGCAAGTGGATGTCCGCCGACACGATCAACATCACGGGCAAGGGCTCCTCGGCCAGCAAGGGGGAGTCCCTGCGCGACACGGTGCGCACGATCGACGCCATGGCGGTCGACGCGCTGGTCATCCGCCACATGGCGAGCGGCGCCGCCCACCAGGTCTCCCAGTGGGTCGACGCGAGCGTGGTCAACGCGGGTGACGGCACGCACGAGCACCCGACCCAGGCGCTCCTCGACGCGTACACGATGGAGCAGCGGATCGGGAGCCTCGACGGCGCTCGGGTCGCCATCGTCGGGGACCTCACGCACAGCCGGGTCTTCCGCTCCAACGCCATCACGCTGCGGACTCTCGGTGCGCAGGTCACCCTCGTCGCCCCACCCACCCTCATGCCGAGCGGCATCGGGGAGTGGGCCCGGGCAGACGGCCTGGAGCTCACCGACGACCTCGACTCCGTCCTCGCCTCCGGGCCGGATGCCGTGATGATGCTCCGCGTGCAGCGCGAGCGGATGACCGGCGGCTTCTTCCCCACCGCCCGCGAGTACACGATCGGCTTCGGGCTCACCCGGGACCGACTTCGGGCGCTCACGGAGGCGAACGCGAAGGCGGTCATCTGCCACCCGGGGCCGATGAACCGCGGCCTGGAGATCAGCGCCGACGCCGCCGACGCCGCCCAGAGCCTCGTCCTCGACCAGGTGTCCGCCGGGGTCGCGGTGCGGATGGCCGTCCTCTACCACCTGCTCGCCGGAGAGGGGGCCGCCGCGTGAGCGACGTGCTGCTCACCGGGCCGACGTGGTATGCCGCGGACGGCACCGCCCAGCGAGGTGACGTGCTCCTGCGGGAGGGTGTCGTCGCATCCCTCGGCTCGGTCGACGCTCCTTCGGACGTGGAGCGCCTCGACGCCGACGGTCTCGTGCTCCTGCCGGGCTTCGTCGACCTGCACACCCACCTCCGCGAACCGGGGCGGGAGGACACCGAGACGATCGCCTCCGGTTCGCGCGCGGCCGCAGCGGGGGGCTACACGGCGGTGCTGGCGATGGCGAACACCGACCCCGTGACCGACACGGCCGAGGCTGCGGAGAGGGTGCTCGACCTCGGCCGGGCCGCCGGGGTCGTGGACGTCGTGCCGGTCGGCGCCGTGACCAAGGGCCTGGACGGGCGTGAGCTCGCCGAGCTCGGCCTCATGCACCGGTCGCGGGCTGGCGTGACGGTCTTCTCGGACGACGGCCGCTGCGTGGCCGACGGACGGGTGATGCGCAGGGCCCTCGAGTACGTGCGGGCCTTCGACGGAGTCGTCTCACAGCACAGCCAGGACCCCGACCTCGCAGGCCCCTCGGCCTGCTGCCACGAGGGCGAGCTCTCGGGCCGGCTGGGCCTGCCCGGCTGGCCGCCCGTGGCCGAGGCGAGCATCATCGCTCGCGACGCGATGCTCGCCGAGCACACCGGGTCACGGGTCCACGTCGCGCACGTCAGCACCGCCGAGGGCCTCGACGTCGTGCGGTGGGCCAAGGCTCGGGGCATCCGGATGACCGCGGAGGTGACCCCCCACCACCTCGCGCTGGGCACCGAGCTGCTGACGGGCTACGACCCGGCCTTCAAGGTCAACCCACCGCTCCGTCCCGACGAGGACCGCCGAGCGCTCATCGAGGGCCTGGTCGAGGGCACCATCGACGCGCTGGCGACCGACCACGCACCCCATGCGCGGCACGACAAGGAGCACGCGTTCGTCGACGCCGCCTTCGGGATGCTCGGCCTCGAGACCGCCTTCTCCGTCGTCCACGACCTGCTCGTCGCCGACGGTCGGCTCGGATGGGCCGACGTCGCGCGCGTCATGTCCGTGAACCCCGCCCGGATCGCCGGGCTCGCCGACCACGGCCAGGAGGTCGCGGAGGGGGCACCCGCGTCGCTCGTGCTCGTCGACCCGACGGCACGGGTCACGGTCGACCGCGCCGCCTCACAGTCCCTGTCCCACAACACCCCATGGCACGGCCGCACCCTCAGCGGAGCCGTCCACACGACGATCCTGCGTGGCACCGTGACCGCGCGAGGAGGGAAGCCCACCGCATGCTGACCACCCGCGAGCCCGCCGTTCTCGTCCTCGAGGACGGCCGCACCTTCACCGGTCGCGCCTACGGCCGCCGGGGCGAGACGGTGGGTGAGGCCGTCTTCTCCACCGGCATGACCGGCTACCAGGAGACACTCACCGACCCGAGCTACCACCGCCAGGTCGTCGTCATGACGGCGCCGCACGTCGGCAACACCGGGTGGAACGACGAGGACGACGAGTCCGGGCGGATCTGGGTCGCCGGCTACGTCGTGCGCGACCCCGCCCTGCGGCCCTCGAGCTGGCGATCCCGGCGGTCCCTCGAGGACGAGCTGGAGGCACAGGGCGTCGTGGGCATCTGCGACCTCGACACCCGGGCGCTCACCCGGCACCTACGGGAGAGGGGCGCCATGCGGGTGGGCATCTTCTCCGGGGATGCCGCGGATGCGCCACCCGAGCGGTTGCTGACCTCGGTGGTCGACGCACCCTCGATGACGGGCGCGGCGCTCGCCGAGCAGGTGGCGACCCGGACGGCATACGTCGTGCCGGCGGTGGGGGAGCGGCGGTTCACCGTCGCGGCGGTCGACCTGGGGATCAAGACGAGGACGCCGCAGATGATGGCCGAGCGCGGCATCGAGGTCCACGTGCTGCCCGCCACGGCGACGATCGGGGACGTCCGGGCCGTGCGCCCCGACGGCGTGTTCTTCTCGAACGGGCCGGGCGACCCGAGCACCGCCGACCACCAGACGGATCTGCTCCAGGCGGTCCTCGGCGACCGGACGCCCTACTTCGGCATCTGCTACGGCAACCAGATCCTCGGCCGCGCCCTCGGGTTCGGCACCTACAAGCTGAAGTACGGGCACCGGGGCATCAACCAGCCGGTGATGGACCGCCGCACGAGCAAGGTCGAGGTGACGGCGCACAACCACGGTTTCGCCGTCGACGCGCCGCTCGAGGGCGAGTCGCAGACGCCGTTCGGCCGGGTCCGGGTGAGCCACGTGTGCCTCAACGACGACGTCGTCGAGGGCCTGGAGTGCCTCGAGGTCCCGGCCTTCTCCGTGCAGTACCACCCGGAGGCCGCGGCCGGCCCGCACGACGCCGCCTACCTCTTCGACCGCTTCGTCGATCTGATGCAAGGAGCCACGCAGTGATGCCAGGCGAGAACGGGGTGAACTGATGCCCAAGCGCGACGACATCCGCAGCGTCCTCGTCATCGGGTCGGGGCCGATCGTCATCGGCCAGGCCTGCGAGTTCGACTACTCCGGCACCCAGGCGTGCCGCGTGCTGCGGGAGGAGGGAGTCCGGGTCGTCCTCGTCAACTCCAACCCCGCGACGATCATGACCGACCCGGAGTTCGCCGACGCGACGTACGTCGAGCCGATCACGCCGGAGATCGTCGAGAAGATCATCGCCAAGGAGCGCCCCGACGCCGTCCTGGCGACCCTGGGCGGCCAGACCGCCCTCAACTGTGCGATGGACCTGCACGAGCGCGGCATCCTCGAGAAGTACGGCTGTCCCCTCATCGGCGCCACGGTGGAGGCGATCCAGCTCGGGGAGGACCGGCAGAAGTTCAAGGGTGTCGTCGAGCGGTGCGGCGCCGAGTCGGCCCGCTCGCAGATCTGCCACACGATGGACGAGGTGCTGGCCGCTGCGGGAGACCTCGGCTACCCGGTCGTCGTGCGGCCGTCGTTCACCATGGGCGGCCTGGGCTCCGGGTTCGCCCACGACGAGGGCGAGCTGCGCCGCATCGCCGGTGCCGGCCTCCAGTACTCCCCGGTGACCGAGGTCCTCCTCGAGGAGTCGATCCTGGGCTGGAAGGAGTACGAGCTCGAGGTGATGCGGGACCACGCGGACAACGTCGTCGTCGTGTGCTCCATCGAGAACCTCGACCCCATGGGCGTCCACACGGGTGACTCGATCACGGTCGCGCCCGCTCTGACGCTCACCGACCGGGAGTACCAGCGGCTGCGCGACATCGGCATCGCCGTCATCCGCGAGGTGGGCGTCGACACCGGCGGCTGCAACATCCAGTTCGCGGTCAACCCCACCGACGGCCGGGTCATCGTCATCGAGATGAACCCGCGGGTCTCCCGCTCCTCGGCGCTGGCGTCGAAGGCGACCGGCTTCCCGATCGCGAAGATCGCGGCGAAGCTCGCCATCGGCTACACCCTCGACGAGGTGCCCAACGACATCACCCGGGAGACCCCTGCCTCGTTCGAGCCGACGCTCGACTACGTCGTCGTCAAGGTGCCGCGCTTCGCGTTCGAGAAGTTCCCGGCGGCCGACGACACCCTCACGACGACGATGAAGTCGGTCGGCGAGGCGATGTCGATCGGGCGCTCGTTCACCGAGGCGCTCCAGAAGGCCCTGCGCTCGCTCGAGAAGAAGGGCAGCAGCTTCCACTGGGAGGGCGAGCGCCCCACCACGCGGCAGGCCCGCGCGCTCCTCGACGAGGCGCGTCGCCCGACCGACGGCCGCATCGTTCTCGTCCAACAGGCGCTGCGCGGTGGGCTCTCCGTCGAGGAGGTGCACGAGGCGACGGGAATCGACCCCTGGTTCCTCGACCAGATGTCGCTCGTCGAGGACCTCGCGGATGCCGTCGCCGCCGCTCCGGAGCTCACCCCGGACCTTCTCCGGTCGGCGAAGCGGCACGGGTTCAGCGACGTCCAGCTCGCCTCGCTGCGGGGGATGTCGGAAGCCGTCGTCCGTGGCGTGCGCCATGCCCTCGGGGTCCGACCCGTCTTCAAGACGGTCGACACGTGTGCCGCCGAGTTCGCGGCGCGCACGCCCTACCACTACAGCACCTACGACGAGGAGACCGAGGTCGCTCCCCGCGCGCGGCCGGCGGTGCTCATCCTCGGGTCCGGCCCCAACCGCATCGGCCAAGGGGTGGAGTTCGACTACTCCTGTGTGCACGCGTCGTTCGCCCTGCGCGACGCGGGCTACGACACGGTGATGGTGAACTGCAACCCGGAGACCGTGTCGACGGACTACGACACGAGCAGCCGGCTCTACTTCGAGCCGCTCACCCTCGAGGACGTCCTCGAGGTCGTCCACGCCGAGACGCGGGCCGGTCCCGTGGCCGGCGTCATCGTCCAGCTGGGCGGGCAGACCCCGCTCGGGCTCGCGAGGGCGCTCAAGGCGGAAGGGGTGCCCATCGTGGGCACCAGCCCGGAGGCCATCGACCTCGCGGAGGACCGCGGGGCCTTCGGCCGGGTGCTGCACGAGGCGGGTCTGCCCGCACCCAAGCACGGGACGGCATACAGCGCGGCGGAAGCCGTGGAGATCGCCCGCGAGATCGGCTACCCCGTGCTCGTCCGGCCGTCCTACGTGCTCGGCGGGCGGGGCATGGAGATCGTCTACGACGACGACACCCTGTCGGGCTACGTGGAGCGCGCGACGCTCGCGAGCCCGGAGCACCCGGTCCTCGTCGACCGGTTCCTCGACGACGCCATCGAGATCGACGTCGACGTCCTCTTCGACGGCGAGGAGATGTACCTCGGCGGGATCATGGAGCACATCGAGGAGGCCGGGATCCACTCCGGTGACTCCTCGTGCACCCTGCCGCCGGTCACGCTCGGAGCGAGCGAGCTCGACCGGGTCCGGGTCTCGGTGCGGCGGCTGGCGGAGGGCATCGGGGTGAGGGGGCTCATGAACGTCCAGTTCGCCTTGGCCCAGGACATCCTCTACGTCCTCGAGGCGAACCCCCGGGCCTCGAGGACCGTGCCCTTCGTGGCCAAGGCGACCGGGGTGCCGATCGCCAAGGCGGCGGCCCGGATCATGCTCGGCGCGACCATCGCCGAGCTCCGCGCCGAGGGGGTCCTGCCCGCGAACACCGACGGGGGCCGGATGCCGGCTCACGCCCCGATGTCGGTCAAGGAGGCCGTGCTGCCGTTCAAGCGTTTCCGTACTGCCGAAGGACTCGTCGTCGACAGCCTGCTGGGCCCGGAGATGCGGTCGACCGGCGAGGTCATGGGCATCGACCACGACTTCGGCCGCGCCTTCGCCAAGGCCCAGCTGGGTGCGATCAGCGGGCTCCCCACCAAGGGAACGGTGTTCGTCTCGGTCGCCAACCGCGACAAGCGGGCGATCATCTTCCCGGTCAAGCGCCTCGTCGACCTCGGGTTTCGCATCGTGTCGACCTCTGGCACGGCAGAGGTCCTGCGGCGCAACGCGATCGACGCCGAGGTCGTCCTCAAGCACGCCGAGCGCGGCCCGGACGGACGATCCATCGTGGACTGGATCAACGCCGGCGAGATCGACATGGTGGTCAACACGCCCAGCGGACCCAGTGCGTCAGCCCGGGCCGACGGCTACGCCATCCGGGCGGCGACGACCGCCATGGACAAGCCGATCATCACGACCGTGCAGCAGCTGGCCGCGGCGGTCCAGGCCATCGAGGCGGTGCTCGTCGGCGACCTTGAGGTGACCTCGCTGCAGGACCACGCGGCCGCCCTCGACCTCTACGGCGTCGAGCCGGCCGGCGGGACCTCGGCCGTGGGGGCTCCGGCGTGAGCGGCGTCGTCCAGGTCGCGGGCGAGCTCATCGCCACCCGTCGAGCCGGCGCGTACCACCACCTCACCCTCGTCAGCCCCGGGGTCGCGGAGCTCGCCAAACCCGGTCAGTTCGTCGCGCTGGCCGTCGGTGGGGAGACGTCCGCCAACCTGCTGCGGCGCTGCTTCTCGATCCACCGGGCCAAGCCATCCGGGACCTACGGCGGCACCGTGGACGTCGTCGTGGCGGCGCGCGGCGCAGGTACCTCCTGGCTCACCGGCCTGCGTCCCCACGACCCCGTGGACGTCGTGGGACCGTTGGGTCGCCCGTTCCCCGTGCCCGCGGAGGCGGTTCCGTGCGTCCTCGTGGGTGGGGGCTACGGCTCGGCCCCCCTCTTCTGGCTGGCGCAGGCGCTGCAGGCCCGGGGCTGCCACGTCGAGATGGTGCTCGGCGCGGCATCCGAGGACCGACTCTTCGGCGTCGTGGAGGCGCGGCGCACCGCGGACGGGGTCGTCGTGACGACGGACGACGGGTCCGCCGGCCGTCGCGGCTGGGTCTCGGACGTGCTCGGTGACGTCATCGACCGCACCCGGGCGGCTGTCGTCTACGGGTGCGGTCCGATGGCGATGCTCCGATCGGTCACCGAGATCGCCGGAGCCCACGGCGCGGTCGCGCAGGTCGCCGTCGAGGAGTCGATGGCCTGCGGCGTCGGGGTCTGCATGACCTGCGTCATGCCGGTGAGCGGCAACGACGGGGTGACCCGCATGGTCCGCTCCTGCGTCGAGGGCCCCGTCTTCCGGGGTGACCGCGTGCGCTGGGACGCCTTCTCCGACGGTGTCTGCCGGGTGCCGGCCGACACTCTCGGTGCCCCGACAGCAGGTGGGCACTGATGGTGGACATGTCGACCGCGCTGGCCTCGACGGTCCTGCCCAACCCGGTCATGACGGCGTCCGGCTGCGCCGCGAACGGCCACGAGCTGCACCGGTTCTTCCCCGTCTCCGAGCTCGGCGCCTTCGTCACGAAGACCGTCATGGCGGCTCCACGCTCCGGCCGTGGCACGCCGAGGATGGCCGAGACGGCATCCGGCATGCTGAACTCGATCGGCCTCCAGGGACCCGGGATCGACGCGTTCGCCGAGGAGGACCTCGCCTGGCTCGGCTCGGTCGGTGCTCGGGCGCTCGTCTCGATCGCCGGCACCACCGCCGAGGAGTTCGCCGACGTCGCCGAGCGGCTCGCGAGCAGCCCGGCATACGGTGCGGTCGTCGGGGTCGAGGTCAACATCTCGTGTCCGAACGTCGCCAACCGCGGTCTGGTCTTCGCCTGCGACCCGGTGTCCTCCGAGCGGGTCGTCCGGCTCGTGCGCGAGCGGCTCCCGGAGGACACCCCGATCTTCGCCAAGCTCACGCCCGACGTGACCGACATCGTCACGATCGCCGCGGCGGCGCTGCGTGCGGGCGCGGACGGCCTGACGATGATCAACACGCTCCTCGGCATGGCGATCGACACCGACCTGCTCCGACCGCAGCTCGCCGGCGTCACGGGAGGTCTGTCCGGGCCGGCGATCCGCCCGGTGGCCGTGCGGGCGCTGTGGCAGGTCACCGCGGCGATGCGCGAGGGTCGGATGCCGACCGCGCCACTCATCGGCGTGGGGGGAGTGCGCACCGGCCGCGACGCCCTCGAGCTCGTCGCTGCAGGCGCCTCGGCGGTCCAGGTCGGGACTGCGACGTTCCACGACCCCTCGCGACCGCGCCAGGTCGTCGACGAGCTCGAGGCCGAGGTCGAGCGGCACGGGTTCGGCCGGTTCGCCGACGTGGTCGGCATCGCGCACGACAGGACGGCCCGCCCGTGACCGCCGCCGTCCCGCCCGCGACCACCGCCAGCCCGAGCTACGGCGAGCGCCTTCGCGCCGCGATGGCAGAGCACGGTCCGTTCTGCGTCGGCATCGACCCGCACGCTGCGCTCCTCGCCCAGTGGGGGCTCCCGGACACCGCGGACGGGCTCGAGAGGTTCGCGATGACCTGCGTCGAGGCCTTCGGGGGACAGGTGGCGGCCGTCAAGCCGCAGTCGGCGTTCTTCGAGCGGTTCGGGTCGCGCGGCGTCGCCGTCCTGGAGCGCACCCTCGAGGGGCTGCGTGATGCGGGGACGCTGTCGCTCCTCGACGTCAAGCGGGGCGACATCGGCACGACGATGGCCGGCTACGCCGAGGCCTACCTCTCCGACGTCTCGCCGGTGCGGGCCGATGCGATCACCGTGAGCCCGTACCTGGGCTACGAGTCCCTCCGGCCGGCGCTCGACCTCGCGGCGGCCCGCGGCCGCGGGGTCTTCGTCCTCACCCTGACGTCCAACCCGGAAGGCGCCTCGGTCCAGCACGCGGCCGTGGCCGGGCGGACCGTCGCCGCGTCGGTGGTCGACGGGGTGACGGCGGACAACACGGCGGCCCGGGCGGCGGGTCTCCTGGGGAGCGTCGGCATGGTCGTCGGTGCGACCGTGGGCACCGCCGTCGTGGACCTCGGGCTCGACCTGGCGGCGGCATCCGGGCCGATCCTGGCGCCGGGCCTCGGTGCGCAAGGGGGCACGGCTCTCGCCCTGCGCAGCACCTTCGGCGCCGCCGTGGCGCAGGTCCTCGGCACGAGCAGCCGCGAGGTTCTCACCGCCGGGCCGGACGTGGCGCGGCTGCGCGCGGAGGCGCTCCGGGTGTCCGCCGAGCTCGCCGACGGGGTGGCTGCCGGCGCGTGACGACGCGCACCCAGGGAGGGTCGTCGCACTCAGGTCGTCGCGATAGAGTCGCAGCCGTACAGCCGGGCGTTGAGAAGCCAGCGTCCGCATGGCGACGAAGGACTTCCCGTGGCACTCCCGCCGCTCACCCCTGAACAGCGCACCGCGGCACTCGAGAAGGCCGCAGCATCCCGGCGCGAGCGTGCGGAGGTCAAGCACCGGCTCAAGCACTCGGGCACCTCCCTCAACGAGGTCATCGCCGACGGCAAGACCAATGACGTCATCGGCAAGATGCGCGTCTCGGCGCTCCTGGAGTCGATGCCCGGTGTCGGCCGCGTCCGCGCTCGCCAGATCATGGAGGAGGTCGGCATCTCGGAGAGCCGCCGCGTCCGTGGTCTCGGCCAGAACCAGGTCGCGGCGCTCCTCGAGCGCTTCGGGCGGTCGTGACGGGGCGCTCGCGCCTCACCGTCCTCGCCGGTCCGACCGCCGTCGGCAAGGGGACCGTCGCTGGCTACGTGCGCGAGCACCACCCGGAGGTCTGGCTCTCGGTCTCGGTGACCACCCGCCGCCCGCGGCCCGGGGAGGCCGACGGCGTCCACTACCACTTCGTCGGCGACGCCGAGTTCGACCGGATGGTCGACGAGGGCGAGCTGCTCGAATGGGCTGTCGTGCACGGCCTCGCGCGGTACGGCACGCCGCGCCGCCCGGTCGAGGCGGCGCTGGCCGCGGGCCGCCCGGCCCTCCTGGAGATCGACCTCCAGGGCGCCCGGCAGGTGCGCGAGAGCATGCCCGACGCCTTCTTCGTCTTCCTCGCCCCGCCGACGTGGGAGGAGCTCGTCCGCCGCCTCGTCGGACGCGGCACCGAGGACGAGCCGGAGCGCGAGGCACGGTTGACGACCGCCCGGGTCGAGCTCGCAGCGGCGGCGGAGTTCGACGTGGTCGTGCTCAACGACGACGTTCGGCGCGCAGCCGAGGAACTCGTATCATTGATGAGATCACCCGTACCCATAGCGAAGCGAGACTGAGCGTGTCCGGAACCCTGGCCGACCCCATCGGGATCACCAACCCGCCCATCGACGAGCTGCTCGAGCGCGCCGACTCCAAGTACGCCCTCGTGCTCTACTCGGCCAAGCGGGCCCGGCAGATCAACGCCTACTACGCCCAGCTCCAGGAGGGCCTGCTCGAGTACGTCGGCCCCCTGGTCGACTCCGAGGTGCACGAGAAGCCGATGTCCATCGCGCTGCGCGAGATCAACGAGGGACTCCTCACCTCCACGCCGACCGAGGAGTGACCCCGTGAGGGTCGTCCTCGGAGTCGCCGGGGGCATCGCGGCATACAAGGCCTGCTCGCTCCTGCGACTGCTCACCGAGGGCGGCCACGACGTCACGGTCGTCCCCACCGCCGGCGCGCTGCGCTTCGTCGGGGAGGCGACGTGGGCAGCCTTGTCCGGCAAGCCGGTCCACACCGACGTGTGGTCGGACATCACCGAGGTGCCGCACGTCCGGCTCGGCCAGCAGGCGGACCTCGTCGTCGTCGCACCGGCGACCGCCGACCTCCTCGCGCGGGCGGCCACCGGCCAGGCCGACGACCTCCTCACGAACGTCCTGCTCACCGCCCGCTGCCCGGTCGTCCTGGCCCCGGCGATGCACACCGAGATGTGGGAGCACGCCGCCACCCAGGCGAACGTCGCGACGCTCACCGAGCGCGGGGTGCACGTCGTGCCCCCGGCATCCGGTCGTCTCACCGGGCGTGACACCGGGCCCGGCCGGCTGCCGGAACCGGAGGAGCTGTATGCCGTCTGCGCCCGGGTGCTCGCCCGCACCCCCCCGACCTCCCCGACGTCGTCTGTGGGGATGCCGCCGACACGCGGCATCGACGGCGATTCGCCGCGTTCTGACAGACGAAGTGGGGGAGCGGGGGACCTCAGCGGGCGGCGGGTGGTCGTCACGGCCGGCGGCACCAGGGAGCCGCTCGACCCGGTGCGTTACCTCGGCAACCGCTCGTCCGGCAAGCAGGGACATGCGCTCGCCGAGGTCGCGGCCGCCCGGGGTGCTCGGGTCACGCTGATCTCGTCGTCCTCGCTGCCGCCTCCGCCGGGACTGGAGGTCGTCCGGGTCGAGACTGCGGCCGACCTGGAGGCGGCGCTCGCCGAGGTCGCGCCCAGCGCCGACGTCGTCGTCATGGCGGCAGCCGTCGCCGACTTCCGCCCCGCGGAGTATGCGGAGCACAAGATCAAGAAGACCTACGCGGGTGGTGCCGACGACGGCCGGGACGCCTCCGCGCCGGTCGTGGCGCTCGTGCGCAACCCCGACATCCTCGCCGGGCTGGTGCAGGCCCGAGGCGCCGCCGCGTCGCCGGTGCTCGTCGGGTTCGCGGCGGAGACCGGCGACGGGAACGGGTCGGTGCTCGAGCACGCTCGGGCAAAGCTCGCCCGCAAGGGGTGCGACCTGCTCGTCGTCAACGAGGTGGGCCTCGACAAGGCGTTCGGCCGCGACGACAACACCGTCCACATCCTGCGCCGCGACACCGACGAGGTCAGCGACGTGGGTCCGGCCTCCAAGGTCGAGGTCGCGCACGCCGTCTGGGACGCAGTCCTCCCTCTGCTCTGACGACCGTGTCCGGTGCCGGTGCCCGCCCCCGGCGGTCGGGGTTCAGCGACGCGCGGTCGCGTGGTCGTCGGCGTCGACCTGGTGCAGGTCCTGCTCCCTCTCCCCGGCGTCGTGGTCCTCTTCGTCGTGGGCCTCCTCCGCGTCCGCCTCCGCGTGCGGAGCGTCCGAGTCGTCCGGAGCGTCCGCGTCGTCACCCTCCGACTGCTGGATGCCGCCGCGGGCCTCCTCGGTCTCCGCGTCGCCCTCCCCGGTCCCCGGCGCGTCGCTGCTGCTCTCGTCGGTGTGCAGCGCGGCCGTGTCCTGGGCACCCGCGGCCGGAGCGGGGGTGGACGCGTCCGCGGCCGGTGCGACGCCGGCATCCCTCGGCTCGGCCTCGGAGCCACCGAGGTTGGTGGGGCCGCCGCCGAGCGTCGCGAGCATGTTGCGCACGTTGCTGAGCTGGGCCGTGATGCTGTCACGACGAGCCGTGGCGGCGGCGAGCTCGCGCTCGGAGTCGCGACGGATGCGATCGGCCTGGTCCTTCGCGGAGCGAACCATGGAGGAGGCTTCCCTGCGGGCCACCTCGAGCACTCGGGCGGCTTCGTCCGCCTTGGTCCGGCGGTCCTCCTCGGACTCACGGGCCAGGAGGTCGGCGCGCTCCTGCACGGCAGCGAGCGCCTGGTCCTGCTTGGCCATCTGCGTGGTGAACTCCGCCGCGGACCGCTCGCGACGTTCGCCGAGGGTGCGCTCGAAGTCGGCCGCGGAGGCGGCCGCGGTGGCGCGCTGCTTCTCGAAGTACGCCTCGGCCTCCTCGCGGCGGGCGGCCGCCTCGCGAGCGGCGTCGTCGATGATGGCGTCCGCCTCCTTCTTGGCGCGTGACACCGTCTCGGACGCCTCGACCTCTGCCTTGGAGCGCACCTCCTCGGCGTACCGGTCCGCCTCGGCCCGAGCCAGGCTGGCGACCTCCTGTGCGCCGCGGCGGATCTCCTCGACGTCCGCCGTCGCGCCCTCCCGCATCGCGGCGGCTTCCTCGTCGGCCAGGCCCAGCATCGCGCCGATCCGTTCACCGAGGTCCGCGAACGTCGGGCTCGACACCGTCCGGGTCTGCGCCTCGAGCTCGGTGATCGCGCGGCGCTGGTCCTCGAGCTCCTCGCTGAGTGCCTCGTGGACGTGCCGGAGCTTGCTCAGCTCGACGGCACTCTGGGCCGCCTCCTGCCGGGCCGCCTCCGCGATCTGCTCCAGGGCGGTGACGTGTTGGTCGACCTGGACCGGGTCGTAGCCTCGGAAGACGGTGGGGAACTCCGGCTGGTTCATGGGGACTCCTGGTCGGGGGTGGGGGTGGTGGGGTGGGGTTGTTCCTGAATCGCCAGGGCGTCGATGACCCCGGAAAGGTTGCCGAGCTGTGCGGTGATGGCGTCCCGTCGGGCAGCGAGTGTATGCACCTCGGCACGGGCCCGCTCCACGGCGGCCTGGGCCTCCGCGCGGATGGCGTCGGCGCGGACCCTGGCCTCCTCGGAGGCCTTCATGATCTCGGCGCGGGCAGCCCGGTGGTACTCGTGGGCCTCGCGGTGCATCCGCTCGACGTCCTCCGCCGCGCGCTGCCGGACCGTTCGGGCGCCCAGGTCGGCGTCTGCGAGCCGGCGGTCGGCGCGTTCCCGGGCCTCCGCCTCCCGGACCTGCGCCTCCGCCACCAAGCGCTCCGACTCACGACCGGCCGCCTCGCGGGTGCGAGTCGCGTCGGCGAGGGCCTCGCCGAGCACGGCCTCGGCCTGCTCGCGCATCCGCGTTGACTCGGACTCCGCCTCCGCGAGCCGGTCGCGGCTCTTCGCCGTCGCGCTCCCGAGAAGCGTCTCGACCCGGTGCCGATGGCTCCTCGTGCGCTCGGCGAGGTCCTGGTGGTGTGTGCGTGCCCGCTCGGCGGCGTCCGCTTCGGCACGAGCCAGGATGTCGCGCACCGTGCCCTGTGCCCAGGCCAGCTGCGCCTCCGCGGTGGCCATGATCGCGGCCGCCTCCTCCTCTGCCTGCGCGACGACCGCGGCTGCCCGCTCGCGCGCCGAGCTGAGCAGGTCCTCGGCCTCGGTTCGTGAGGCGGCCTCGCGTTCGGTCAGCTCGGCGAGCCGGGCCGCGACCTCGCCCTCGGCCTCGCGACGGTGGCGGGCGGCATACTCCTCGGAGTCGCGACGCAGGACGGCGAGCTCGCTGAGCGTCGACTCCCGCGAGGCGGCCAGCTGGGTGGACAGCGCCTCGTGCTCGGCGTGGAGCCTCTCCTGCTGGGTCTGCTCGTCGCGGGCCAGCCGCGCGAGGATCGCCTGCTGGTGGCTCCGCGCCTCGTCGAGGAGGGCGTCGGCCTTGGCCTGCGCGTCGGCGATCTGGGCCTGGGCCTGCTCCTCCGCGAGCGCCACGGCCTCGTCGCTCGCCTTCGTGGCCCGGGCGCGCAGCAGGGACGCCTGGTCGGCGGCGTCCGCGAGCATGATCTCGACGTCCGCCCGGGTGTCCTCGAGGCGTCGCTCCGCCTCCTCCCGGGCTGCCTGGAGGGTGGCCTGGAGCTCCTCGAGCTCGTGGGCGCCGGCCTGGGCCTCGGCACGCACGCGCAGGGCCTCGGCGCGGGCGTGGCTCACCTCCTGGTTGGCGTCGGCCCGGAGCTGGTCCGCCAGAGACTGCGCACGCGTGAGCAGGGAGAGCGCCTCGTCGGCAGGGCTCACCGGCGCTTGTCTTCCGGCATCTCCCGCTCTCGCTTCACGCGTGGACCCGTCAGACACGCTCTGCATCATCCCAGACCTTGCACCATCCGTCGGACCCAATCTTCGCCAGGCACGCGGCACCGGTAGATTGGCCGCGCGCGGCGGCCTGCAGCCGCGGCCGGCCCCCATCCCCACCGAAGGAGTCCCGCGTGTCCGCACGCCTGTTCACGTCCGAGTCGGTGACCGAAGGTCACCCGGACAAGATCTGTGACCAGATCTCCGACGCGATCCTCGACGCGATGCTGGCCCAGGACCCGCGCAGCCGCGTCGCCGTCGAGACCATGGTGACCACCGGTCTCGTGCACGTCGCCGGGGAGGTCACCACCGAGGCCTACGTCGAGATACCCAAGATCGTCCGGGACACCGTCCTGCGCATCGGCTACGACAGCTCGACGAAGGGATTCGACGGCGCCTCGTGCGGGGTCAGCGCCTCGATCGGGCAGCAGAGCCCGGACATCGCCCAGGGAGTCGACACGGCCTTCGAGAGCCGGACCGGCGGTGTCGACCCGCTCGACAAGCAGGGCGCCGGCGACCAAGGGCTCATGTTCGGCTACGCCACCGACGACACCCCTGAGCTCATGCCGCTGCCGATCTTCCTCGCGCACCGCCTCGCCGAGCGCCTCACCGCGGTCCGCAAGACCGGCGAGCTCACCTACCTGCGACCCGACGGCAAGACACAGGTCACCATCGCGTACGACGGCGACCGCGCGGTCTCCCTCGACGCCGTCGTCATCTCCACCCAGCACGCGGAGGACATCTCGATCGAGGGGATGCTCGAGCCCGACATCCGGGCGCACGTCATCGAGCCCGTCCTCGCCCAGCTCTCGGATGCCGGCACGTCGCTGCGCACGGACGACTACCGCGCGTACATCAACCCGACGGGCAAGTTCGTCATCGGCGGGCCGATGGGCGACGCCGGACTCACCGGCCGCAAGATCATCGTCGACACCTACGGTGGCATGGCGCGGCACGGCGGAGGCGCCTTCTCCGGGAAGGACCCGAGCAAGGTCGACCGCTCCGCCGCCTACGCCACGCGCTGGGTGGCCAAGAACGTCGTCTCCGCGGGACTCGCCCGTCGGTGCGAGCTCCAGGTCGCCTACGCGATCGGCAAGGCGCAGCCGGTGGGCCTCTACGTCGAGACGTTCGGCACCGAGACCGTTCCCGCGGAGCGGATCCAGAAGGCGATCACGACGACCTTCGACCTGCGCCCGGCCGCCATCCTCGAGCAGCTCGACCTGCTCCGCCCGATCTACCGGGCGACGGCCGCCTACGGCCACTTCGGCCGCACGACCGCCGACGGCGTGGACAACCCCTTCACCTGGGAGCACACCGACCGGGTGGAGGACCTGCAGCGCGCCGCACACGGCTGACCTCGTCGTCCACAGCCGGCCCGACCACCCACGCCAGGGTCGGTGGGCTCCACTAGTTTCGGGACCGTGACAGTGGCGGACGGCGACGAGGGCACGCTCGGCGAGCAGCTCGCTCTCCTCACGCCCCGCCCGGTGTCCCGACGACCCCGTCGACTGGCCGGCGACGACCCGACGACGGCCGGGCTCCCCGTGGCGGTCGTCCAGGTCGACACCGGGCTGGCCCACCTCGACCGCCCCTTCGAGTACACGGTGCCGGAGTCGATGGCCGACACGGCCGTCCCGGGGGTGCGCGTCAAGGTGCGCTTCGCGGGCCAGGACCTCGACGGGTTCGTCCTCGAGCGCCGGGCGGCGGCCGAGCACGTCGGCAGGTTGAGCCCACTGCGGCGGGTGGTGTCGGCGGAGCCGGTGCTCGTGCCGGAGGTGCTGCGCGCCGCTCGAGCAGTCGCCGACCGGTATGCCGGGTCGCTGGGTGACGTGCTGCGGCTCGCCGTCCCTCCCCGGCACGCGGCGGCCGAGAAGGCGCTCGCGGTCGATCCACCCGCACAGCCTCCCCTGCCGGCACACTCCCGACCCGCCTGGCAGTCGTATGCCGCCGGGCCGGCCTTCCTCGCTCGCCTCACCTCCGGCGGTGCGCCGGCTGCCTCGGTGCTCGCGCTGCCGTCGACGCGCGACGACGCCGGGTGGCCGGTCCTGCTCGCAGAGGCCGCTCGGGCAGCGGTGGAGGGGGGTCGCGGTGCGGTGATCGTCGTCCCGGACCACCGGGACGTCGTGCGGGTGGAGAGGGCGCTCGGCGGGGTGCTCGGTCCCGCGAGGCACACTCGCCTCACCGCTGACCAGGGCCCCCAGGCGCGGTACACGGCATACCTCAAGGTCCTGCGCGGACACGTCCAGGTGGTGGTGGGGACGAGGGCGGCCGCCTTCGCGCCGGTGCGGGACCTCGGGCTGCTCGCCTGGTGGGACGACGGCGACGACCTCCTCGAGGAGCCTCGCGCGCCCTATCCGCACGTGCGCGACGTGGTGCTCGCCCGGGCGGCGGTCGAGGGTGCGGCCGTGCTCGCCGCGGGTTTCGGCCGCTCGGTCGCGGTCGCGGAGCTCGTCGACCGGCAGGTGCTCGCACGGGTGGAGGCGCCGCGGGCCGCGGTCCGGCGGGCAGTTCCCGCAGTCCACGTCGCGGGTGAGGGGCACGACCCCGACCGCGACCCCGCCGTGGCGGCGGCGCACCTGCCGAGCGTGGCGTGGCGCACGGCCAAGGAGGCCCTGGTGGCCGGCCCGGTGCTCGTCCAGGTACCTCGGCGTGGCTACCTGCCGGCCCTCTCCTGCCAGGACTGCCGTCGTCCCGCGCGGTGCGTCGTGTGCGCTGGCCCGCTGGGGCTCCCGGGGCCGCAGGGCCCCCCGGCCTGCCGGTGGTGTGGCCGGGTCGAGACGGCGTTCGCGTGCCCCGCCTGCGCCGGCACCCGGCTGCGGTCCTCCGTCGTGGGCGCGCGCCGCACCGCGGAGGAGCTGGGGCGGGCCTTCCCCGGCATCCCGGTCGAGCGCTCCGGCGCCGGCACGGTGCTGGATGCCGTCCCCGGCGGCCCTCGCCTCGTCGTCTCCACCCCGGGGGCGGAGCCGGTCGCACCGGAGGGCTATGCCGCTGCGCTGCTCCTCGACGCGTGGGCACTGCTCGAGCGGCCGAGCCTGACGGCGGGCGAGGAGTCCCTCCGGCGGTGGCTCGCCGCAGCCGCCCTCGTCCGGCCGGCCGAGGCCGGAGGAAGGGTCGTGCTCGCCGGCGCGCCGACGGAGGTGACGCTGCCCGCCGTGGAGGCCCTCGTGCGCTGGGCCCCCGCATGGTTCGCTGACCGTGAGCTCGCCGAGCGACGGCACCTCTCCCTGCCCCCGACGCAGCGCACCGCCGTGCTCACCGGGACCCGGGCAGCGCTCGAGGCAGCAGCGGCCGAGCTGCACCTCCCCGACTCCGCCGCGGTGCTGGGCCCGCTTCCCCATGGGCCGGACGGACTCTGGCGGGCCATCGTCACGGTGCCGGTGCCCGATGGTCCCGCTCTGACCCGCGAGCTGGCCGCGGTGCGTGCGCGCGCCTCCGCGAGGAAGGACCCGGATCCGGTCGCCGTTCGGGTGGACCCGTCGGATCCGAGCGCGTGACCGCGTCCACCTAGAATCCCGGGGTGAGCGTCACCCCGATCCGTGGCTCCGGCGGCGCGCCCCCCGTCGTCCGGGTCAGCCCGCATGCGGACGCGTTCGGGAGGCGCTGAGTGCGGCTCGTCGTCGCGGGGACGCCGACCACTGCGGTCCCATCACTGCGGGCCCTGCTGGGCTCCCGCCACGAGGTCGTCGCGGTGGTGACGCGGCCGGACGCGCCCGCTGGACGGGGCCGCACCCTGGCGCCGTCGCCGGTCAAGCAGATCGCCCTCGAGCACGGCCTCGTGGTGCTGACCCCGCCCACGCCGCGTGACCCGGAGTTCCTCGAGCGTCTGGCCGGGCTGTCCCCCGACTGCTGCCCGGTCGTGGCCTACGGCGCCCTCGTGCCCCGGGTGGCGCTCGACATCCCTCCGCACGGGTGGGTGAACCTCCACTTCTCGCTCCTGCCGGCGTGGCGAGGGGCCGCACCCGTGCAGCGGGCGGTGATGGCCGGCGACGAGGTGACCGGTGCGACGACGTTCCTCCTCGAAGAGGGCCTCGACACCGGACCGGTGCTGGGCACGCTCACCGAGCCGGTTCGTCCTGACGACACGGCCGGCACGCTGCTCGACCGGCTGGCCCACGCGGGGGCCGGGCTCCTCGTCGCGACGATGGACGGTCTGGAGGCGGGCGATCTCCGGGCGGTGCCGCAGCCCCCGGAGGGCGTGAGCCACGCTCCGAAGCTCACGACGGAGGAGGCACGGGTCCGCTGGTCCCTCCCCGCTCACGTCGTCGACCGGCACGTGCGCGGCTGCACTCCGGCACCGGGTGCGTGGACGACCTTTCGAGGGGACCGACTCAAGATCGGACCGGTGCGGATGGCGGGCAAGCCGCGCGGCCAGCGAGGAGGACGCCACGCCGCCACTGGCCCCGGGAGTGCTGCGGGTCGACAAGCGTGCCGTCCTCGTGGGCACCGGGTCGGCGCCCGTCGAGCTGCGCGACGTGGGCCCGCACGGGAGGAAGGCCATGACGGCCGCCGAGTGGGCCCGCGGCGCGCGGATCACGAGCGGGGAGCTCCTCGATGCCTGACGACGGCACCCCTGACCACGTGAGGAACGACGCGGGGCACGGCCGTGCCGACCGCCGGGGTCGACCGCGCCGGCGCAGCGTGACCGCGCCGGCGGACCGGACGCGTCGCGCGGAGCCGGCTCGCTTCGCGGCATACACGCTGATGCGCGCGGTCGCCGAGGGCGCTTACGCCAACCTCGAGATGCCGGCGGTCCTGCGACGTCACCGACTGGAGGGCCGTGACGCCGCCTTCGCCACCGAGCTCGCCTTCGGCACGATCCGCTGGCAGGGCTTCTACGACGCGGTGGTCGCCGAGGCGGCGGGCCGGCCCACCTCGCGGATCGACCCCCAGGTGCTCGACGTGCTGCGCCTGGGGTCCCACCAGCTGCTCGGGATGCGCGTGGCCACCCACGCCGCCGCCGACCAGACGGTCGGTCTGGCCCGCGCGGTGGCCGGAGCGGGCGCCAGCGGCTTCGTCAACGCCGTCATGCGCCGCATCAGCGAACGCACGCTCGCGCAGTGGCGGGAGGCGGTCGTGCCCGAGGACGGGGGAGCCGCGGCGCTCGCGGTGCGCTACAGCCATCCCGAGTGGGTCGTCTCCGCCCTCCGGGCGGCGCTGCTGGGGCACGGGAGGGCCACGCCGGGCACCGTGGAGACCGAGCTCACGGCCCTGCTCGAGGCCGACAACGCGCCACCGCAGGTGCACCTCGTGGCCCGGCCGGGCCTCTCGACCGTCGACGAGCTGGTCGCGGCAGGCGACGTCGAGCGGAGCAGGTGGTCGTCCATCGGGGCGGTCCTGCTCTCGGGAGAGCCCGGTGCCATCGCGGCCGTGCGGGACGGCCGGGCGGCCGTCCAGGACGAGGGCTCCCAGCTCGTGGCCCTCGCCCTCGCCACGGCGGAGACGGCGCCCGGCATCCCCGCGCGGTGGCTCGACCTCTGCGCGGGCCCCGGTGGCAAGGCCGGGGTGCTGGGAGCGTTGGCCGTCCGGACCGGCGCCGACCTCGTCGCGAACGAGGTGAGCCAGCACCGGGCGGACCTCGTGCGCTCCACCCTCAGACCTGTGGCCGCGCTGGCGGCTCGGAACGGCCGCAGCATCGAGGTGCGCACGGCGGACGGGCGGGACGTCGGGGAGGACGAGCCCGCGGCATACGGCCGGGTTCTCGTCGACGCCCCCTGCACCGGGCTCGGGGCGCTGCGGCGGCGTCCGGAGGCGAGGTGGCGACGATCGCCCTCCGACGTGGCCGAGCTGGCCCCGCTGCAGCGTGCCCTGCTCGCTTCGGCCCTCGACGCGGTGGCGCCCGGTGGGGTCGTCGGATATGCCACCTGCAGTCCCCACGTGGCCGAGACCCGGTTCGTCGTCCGCGACGTCCTCAAGAGGAGACCGGACGTGGAGCTCGCGGACGCACGCCCTCTCTTCACCGACGCGGCGGGGGCCTCCCTCGAGACGCTGGGCGAGGGGCCCTTCGTGCAGCTCTGGCCGCACGTGCACGGAACCGACGCGATGTTCTTCGCGCTGCTCCGGCGTCGTTAGGGTGGCGCCCGTGCAGATCTCGCCGTCGCTCCTGTCCGCAGACTTCGCGAACCTCGAGCGGGAGCTGGGTGCCGTCGCCAACGCCGACTGGGCGCACGTCGACGTCATGGACAACCACTTCGTGCCCAACCTCACCCTCGGCCTGCCGGTCGTCGAGAGGCTCGTCGCGGTGTCGCCGATCCCTGTGGACTGCCACCTCATGATCGACGACCCGGACCGGTGGGCGCCGGGGTACGCCGAGGCCGGGGCGAGGTCGGTGACCTTCCACGTCGAGGCTGTGCGGGATGCCGTGCGCACGGCTCGGGCGATCCGCTCGGCCGGGGCTCGGGCCGCCTTCGCCGTCAAGCCGGGTACGCCCTTCGCGCCGTACGCCGACCTGCTGCCCGAGGTCGACATGGTGCTCGTCATGACGGTCGAGCCGGGGTTCGGGGGGCAGTCGTTCATGGCCGACCAGATGCCGAAGGTGCGGGAGGTCCGCGAGGCGGTGCGCCGCGCCGGTGGGGAGGTCTGGGTGCAGGTCGACGGTGGCGTGTCCGCGTCCACGATCGAGCAGTGCGCGGAGGCCGGCGCCGACGTGTTCGTCGCGGGGTCGGCGGTCTACGGGGCCGAGTCGGCGGCGGGGGCGGTGGAGGAGCTCCGCGCCCTGGCCCAGCAGCACGGCGAGCAGTGAGCGATCCCGCCTCGTTGGTCGAGCGCCTCTCGGGGCACGATGGGTATGCCGCCGACCTCACCCTGACGGAGGGGCTCGCTCCGGGGGAGGTGCTCGAGGGCGTCGAGCTGGAGGGATGCCGGTTCGACGGCTCGGTCATGGAGGGCGCCGCGCTGCGGGGCTGCACGTTCACCGACTGCGTCTTCACCGGGTGCAACCTCTCGCGGGTCGACCTCGACGGGTCGCGTCTCGTCGACTGCCGCTTCGTGGACTGCAAGGCGCTCGCCGTGGTGTGGACCCGCGCCGCCCCTGCTGCGCTCTCGGCGCGCCCGTGGGACTTCGAGCGGTGCCGCCTGGACCTCGCGTCGTTCCAGGAGGGCGAGCTCGCGGGGAGCCGGATGGTCGGCTGCTCGCTGCGTGAGGCGGACTTCGGTCGCGCGGACTGCCGAGCCGTCGACTTCGCCGCGAGCGACCTCGCCGGTGCGGTGTTCGTGGACACCGACCTGCGCGGTGCGAGCCTCGTCGGGGCGAGCGGCTACGCGTTCGACCCCTCCCGGAGCCGGGTGCGAGGCCTACGGGTCGACGAGGCCGGCGCGACGGGTCTGCTTCGGGCCATGGGTGTCCTCGTCGAGTGAGCCGGTCCGACTCGGACGACGCGGCTGTCCGCTCCGGACGCGGGTACGCACGCGTCCGCAGCGGGGAACCGCGTCATCGGTGGCCCGCCGTCGCGACCCTCGCCGCCCCCGGGTGCCAAAGGCGCGTGTGGACGCGCTTCCGGCACCCCGAGGTTGCCCCGGCCGAGTGGCGCCGGACACGAGGTGACCGAGCCCACGGGTTGCCGAGGGTGTCCGCGCCCGCGACGCTGCGGCATACTGGCCCCACGTGCTCCGGGGTCGGTGAAACTCCGAGCCGGCGGTGACAGTCCGCGACCCGACCGCAGCCAGCGGCCGGTTGACCTGGTGGAACTCCAGGACCGACGGTGAAAGTCCGGATGGTAGGCAGCACGTACGACGGTTGTGCCGGAGGTCTGTCGACCCCCGGCACGCCCGTGGTGCACGTCCCCGGAGTTCGTCCGAGAAGCACAACGAACCCAAAGGACGAACACCCCTCATGAACACCCTCCTTGCGGCGGCCACTGACCCGTCGCAGAACTTCTTCCAGCAGGTCATCGACGCGACCATCCCCATCGGCAAGTACGAGCTGCACTGGCTCGAGCTGATCGGCGTCTCGATCGGCATCGCCTCCGCCTGGCTCGGCATGAAGCGCCTCGTGTGGGCCTGGCCGGTCGGCATCGTGGCCAACATCATGCTGTTCTTCGTCTACGTCGGCGCCGCCTTCGGGGCCGACGAGCGGATCCCGCTGTACGGCCAGTCCGGCCGTCAGGTCTTCTTCATCGTCGTCAGCATCTACGGCTGGGTCCGCTGGGCGCAGCACCGGCGCCGGATGGGGGCTGCCATCGACGCCCCGGCGATCGTCCCGCGCTGGATGCGCCCGGGTGAGCGGGTCGCGGTCGTCGCCTTCTGGCTGGTCGGCACCGTCATCGTCCACCAGGCGTTCGTGGCCCTCTGGGCGGCGTCGCCGAACCCGTTCTACACGCCGCAGTGGTGGTTCTACTGGTGCGACGCCTGGATCTTCGTGGGCTCGATCGTCGCCACCTACGCGATGGCCCGGGGCTGGAACGAGTTCTGGCTGGCCTGGATCGGGGTCGACCTGGTCGGCGTGCCCCTCGGCTTCGCCACCGGCTACGTGCCGACCGCCGTGATGTACACCTTCTACGGGATGTTCGTCATCTACGGCTTCACCCAGTGGGTCAAGGTCACCCGCACCGAACGCCCCGAAGCGGAGCGTGAGGTGGAGCCGGCCCACGTCGGCTGACGCGGCACTGGACGGGGGCGAGGGGGTCACCCCTCGCCCCCGTACCCTTGGCTCTCGTGAAGACGTTCGACGGGCTGTATGCCGAGCTGGCCGAGAAGGCCGTGACCCGACCCCCCGGGTCGGGCACCGTCGCGGCCCTGGATGCCGGAGTGCACGCCATCGGCAAGAAGATCGTCGAGGAGGCCGCCGAGGTGTGGATGGCCGCCGAGCACGAGGGCGCCGAGCGCACGGCCGAGGAGATCAGCCAGCTGCTGTACCACCTGCAGGTGCTCATGCTCGCGGCGGACATCTCGCCGGACGACGTCTACCAGCACCTCTGACGGGACGCACGACCCCGCCACACCGCCCGAACCCGAGAGATCCGATCACATGCTGCGCATCGCCGTTCCCAACAAGGGCTCGCTCGCCGACCCGGCGGCCGCCATGCTCCGGGAGGCCGGGTACCGCGTGCGCCGGGACCCCAAGGAGCTCATCGTCGTCGACGCCGACAACGGCGTGGAGCTGTTCTACCTGCGCCCGCGCGACATCGCCGTCTACGTCGGCTCAGGGACCGTGGACTGCGGTGTCACCGGGCGGGACCTGCTGCTCGACTCCGGCTCGGCTGCCGTCGAGGTGATGGGCCTGGGCTTCGGGACCTCCACGTTCCGGTATGCCGCCCGCCCGGGCACCGCCTCGGCCCTCGCCGACGTGGCCGGTCACCGGGTCGCGACGAGCTACCCGGGCCTCGTCGAGAAGCACCTCGCCGACCACGGTGTCTCCGCCGCCGTCGTGCGCCTGGACGGCGCCGTCGAGACGGCCATCACCCTCGGGGTCGCGGACGTCATCGCGGATGTCGTCGAGACCGGTGCGACGCTGCGCTCGCAGGGCCTCGACGTGTTCGGCGAGCCCATCCTGCGCAGTGAGGCCGTGCTGGTCCGCCGTGAGGGCAGCGAGGAGAAGGCCGGCATCGAGGTCCTCCGGCGTCGCCTTCTCGGCGTCACCACCGCCCGGCACTACGTCATGCTCGACTACGACGTCCCCGCGACGCTCGTCGACGCCGCCTGCGCGATCACCCCGGGCCTGGAGTCCCCCACCGTCTCGCCGCTGCAGAACCCCGAGTGGTTCGCCGTGCGGGCCATGGTGCCTCGCTCGACCACCAACGCGGTCATGGACGAGCTCTACGACCTCGGTGCCCGAGCGATCCTCGTCACCGACATCACCGCGTGCCGCCTGTGAGCGACGCCGGCCGCTCCCCGGCAGTCGCCCCGTTCGCGCCGTTCCGTCCCCGACGTGGGAAGGCGGTGCCTCTGGCCATGGCGGCGGCTGCGCTCATCGTGTGTGCCGTGGTTGCGGTGGGCATGGGGAGCGCCGGCGGCTGGCGGCTCGGCGACCAGCTGGCCCTCGTCGGGTTCGGGGTGGCGCTGGCGGCCTTCCTCCTCCGCTACGCGAGCATCCGGGCCGTGCCGGACGGCGACGGTCTGACGGTGCGCAACCTCGTCGTCACCCGGCGGGTGGAGTGGAACGAGATCGTGGAGGTGCGGTTCCCTGAGGGCGCGCCCTGGGCCAGCATGGAGCTCGACGACACCGACGAGCTCGCGGTCATGGCCATCCAACGGGCCGACGGCGACAGGGCCCGGTCGGAGGCCCGCCGGTTGGCAGGTCTCGTGGCGCAGTACCAAGGGCGCCCCCAGGCTTGACGGCATCCATCGCTCTCGGCTTATGATAAGGCATGGCCGATGAAGCACGTGTTCTCGACGCGTTGGGGGACTCCACCCGCCGGACCGTCCTCGAGCTGCTGCGCGGGGGGGAGCGCAGCGTCCGCGAGCTGACGGATGCCATGGGCGTCAGCCAGCCCGCGGTGTCCCAGCACCTCCGCGTCCTCCGGGAGGCGGGGCTCGTGGCCGTCCGTCCCGACGGGACCCGACGCCTGCACCGCGTCGACCTCGACGGGCTGACAGGCCTGCGGGCCTGGGTCGACCGGTTCTGGGACGACGCGCTCGACGCCTTCGTCGCCCACGCCGAGGGCGGTGAGCGGTCGTGACGGCGGAACGGGTGGCGCCTCCCATCCTGCGGTCGGCCCGGGTCGACCGGGGCGTCGAGGAGACGTTCGACGTCTTCACCCGGCTCATCGGCGCGTGGTGGCCGCTGCCGACGCACGGCGTCTTCGGCGACCTCGCGGGCACGATCGCGTTCGAGGACGGCCGGCTCGTCGAGCGGGCCGTCGACGGCAGGGTGTCCGTCTGGGGCGACGTGCTCGCCTGGGAGCCGCCGCACCGGATCCTCTTCACCTGGCACCCCGGGCGTGAGGAGGACGATGCCTCCGAGGTGGAGGTCCGGTTCGCCGCGGACGGCGTCGGGACTCGCGTCGAGCTCGAGCACCGCGGCTGGGAAGGGTTCGGCGAGAGCGCGATCTCGCGCCGCCGCGGGTACGTCGGGCCGGGCGCGTGGGGTCATGTGCTGGACCACTTCGCCGACGGCGCCGAGGAGCGGCCCGAATCGGTCAACCTCTCCGTCCTCGACGCGGCCTACGCGGCGTTCTTCGAGGAGGCGGAGCGCGGCGGCTTCGGGCCGCCGCCCGACGGTGAGTGGGATGCGGGCCAGGTCGTGGCGCACGTCGCGCTCAACGACCTGGCGATGACGGCCGTCGCCCACGCCATCGTTCACGGTCGCACCGAGCTGTCCTTCGCGAACGAGGTGTGCCAGGACCGTGAGGTGCTCGACGCCTTCGTCCGCGACGCGGCCGACCTGTCCCAGCTCGTCGCCCGGGGCCGGTCGATCAGCGAGGTGGCGAGGGCGGCCACGGCACGACTGGATCGGGGCCGGCTCGCCACCACCGTGCACTGCCGCATGCTGCACGACGGCACCGTCGTCATGGACGAGCCGGTGCACTGGGGCCGCATCGCCGTGCACGCCCAGGCCACCCGACACCTGCCGGCCCACACCGGGCAGCTCCGCGACCTCAGGACGTGACGCCGCCTGCACCCACCCGCTGCAGGTCCGGCCGGAGCCGGACCGCGAACGCGAGCTGGGGCACGGCCACGAGGGCGAGGAGGGCCCACACCCACGTGAACCCAGCCGTCACGTCCTCGACCGCCCCCATGGCCGCCGGCCCGAATGCCGCGACGCTGTAGCTGACGAGGAACGCCATCGCGGTGAGGCGGGCGCTGTCGCGCGGCGTCACGGCATACCGGACGAGCAGCACGAGGCCAAGGGCGAACGCTGCGCCCTGTCCGGCACCGAGCAGCACGGCCCACAGCCACGGCGCGGTGTCGGGTGCGAGCCACACACCGACCTCGCCGAGGCCGCCGAGCAGCCCCGCGGCCACGAGGAGCACCCGGGCGTCCGGGACGCGGTCGAGGAGGGTCGGCGCGACCAGTCCCGACACGAGCTGGGAGCCGGTGAAGACCGCCATGAGCAGACCGGCACTCCTCGCGGTCCAGCCGTGGGTCTCGTACGTCGGGGCGAGCCAGGCGAGGGCGGAGTAGAACTGCCACGACTGGCAGGTGAGGTATGCCGCGAGCAGCCATGCGGTCGCACTCGCCCACGGGAGTGCGTGGCTGACGTCCTCGGGGGCTTCGTCGGGCAGCGTGTGGTGGTGCACCGCCCGGGTCACGGGCACCCACGCCAGCGTCCCGAGCAGGGCGACGGGGGCCCAGGCGAGCAGGGAGCGGGACCAGCCGCCCAACGCCGTCGCCAACGGCACCGCCGCCGCGGACGCCACTGCTGCACCGCCCATCATCGAGAACATCGTGAGGCCGGTCCCCAGGCCGGCCCGGCGGGGCGGGAACACGGCCTTGACGACGCCCGGGAGCAGGGTGCCGGCGAGGGCGATCCCGGTGCCGGCGAGGAAGGTCCCGGCATACAGCGCCCACACCGCCTCGCCGCCCGCACCGCGCAGGAGCATCCCCGAGAGCACGATCGCGATACCCCCGGCGACCGACCGGGCCGAGCCGACCCTCCGGGCGACCTGGTTGGCGACCGGCGCGAGCAGACCCATGCAGAGCACCGGAAGGGTCGTCAAGCACCCCCATCCAGGCGCTGGACAGGCCCACGTCGGCGCGGACCGCCTCGGCCAGCGGGGGAAGGCTCGCCATGAGGGTGCGGAGGTTCGCCGCGACGAGGACGAGGGCTGCGACGACCGCCCACATCGGCGTCCGGGGCTTCACGGGCCGCCGGTCGACAGCACGACGTGGGCGTGCTCGCGCGGGTTCGCCGCGGCGTACACGGCATCCTCCTGCGCGGCCCAGCGGGCCCAGTGCGGCGCGTACGGCTCACCGTCCCGGGAGAGGGCTCGCTCCCGGCGCAGCGCGGCCGGGGCGTCCAGCCAGACCCTCACGGCGGCATACCCCAGGGCGGGCGGAACGAGCGCCCCGCACCCCTCGAGCAGCAGGTGCGTCGATGGCTCCACGCGCACGAACGCCCCCGGCCGGCCCCGCTGCCAGTCCCAGGTGGGGTATGCCGGCTGCTCACCTCGGGCGAGCGGGGCGAGGACGTGTTCTGTGACGAGCTGGATGCCTGCCGCGAGACCGTCCCATCCGGGGAACACGTCGTCGAGGTGCACCACCGGGCAGTCGAGCGCCTCGGCGACGGCACTCGCCAGCATCGTCTTGCCCGACCCGCTCCGGCCGTCGACGGAGACGACGACCGTGGTGCCGACGACGGGCGACGCGTCACGAGCGGCCGCGGCGACGACGGCCACGTGGGCGGGGTCCGCTCGTCCAGCACGGAGGTCCGGACGTCGCGTGCCGACTGCCGGGGGACCGCCCTCCCGGCGGCCGGCGTCCCGGCTGGGCTCGGCCGGCGGGAGGGGCATGGCCGGAACTCTAGTGCTGGCTAGATTGGCTCCATGTCCTTGGCGGTCCGCGTCATCCCCTGCCTCGACGTCGACGACGGACGGGTCGTCAAGGGTGTCAACTTCGCGAACCTCAGGGACGCGGGCGACCCGGTGGAGCTCGCCCGCCGCTACGGCGAGCAGGGCGCCGACGAGCTCACCTTCCTCGACGTCACGGCGAGCAGCGGTAACCGGGCGACGATGTACGACGTCGTGGCCCGCACGGCCGAGGAGGTCTTCATCCCGCTCACCGTCGGGGGAGGGGTGCGCACCCTCGAGGACGTCGACCGGCTGCTGCGCGCGGGGGCCGACAAGGTGGGCGTCAACACTGCCGGCGATCGCCCGCCCGCAGCTCATCGCCGAGACCGCGGACCGGTTCGGCGCCCAGGTGCTCGTCCTCTCGGCCGACGTCCGGCGCCGCCGGGACCATTCCGGGGAGCCGTCGGGCGGGTTCGAGGTGACGACCCACGGTGGGCGCACGTCGCACGGGCATCGATGCGGTCGCCTGGTGCGCTCGCGCGGCCGAGCTCGGCGCCGGCGAGATCCTGCTCAACTCGATGGATGCCGACGGCACCAAGGACGGCTTCGACCTCGAGCTCATCCGCCTCGTCCGTGCCGCGGTCACCGTGCCGGTCATCGCGTCCGGGGGCGCCGGTGCGGTCGCCCACTTCGCGCCCGCGGTGCGCGCGGGGGCGGATGCCGTGCTCGCCGCGAGCGTGTTCCACTTCGGCGAGCTGACGATCGGGCAGGTCAAGGACGCACTGCGGGCCGACGGCCAGCCAGTGCGCTGACGAGCGGCGGGCGACACGGGACCCACATGACCCCGGAAGCTTCACCTTCGCCACCGAAACGATCCCCTGAAAAAGTGAAGGTTCCGGCAGGGGCGGGAAGGTTGGGACGCCGGCGGTCGCCTCAGGAGACCCCGAGGTGGGCAGCCCGCAGCGACTCGACGTCCTCCGGGGCGCCGTCGAGCTCGACCGCGGCCACCCGCATCCGGCCGTAGGCGACCAGGAGCAGCTCCACCGGCTCGCCGGCGACCGTGACGACGGGCGCGTCCGGCACCTCGGGCCCGGCGACGACGGGGTCGCGGCCCGGAGCGACGAGGCTGACCGCGACCGGCGACCGTCGGAACATCAGCGACGCCGACTTCCGCAGGGCCGCATGCACGGCCCGGGCCGTGCGCTCGGGCACCTCGCGCCGCGGACCCACCGCGCCGTCACCGCGCAAGGCGTCCTCGTGGTGGACGACGAGCTCGACGGTGTTGACGATCGCGTCGATCCGGTCGAGCCGCGCCGGCGACCACAACGGCGGCCCGGTGCGGATCGTGTCGACGAGCTGGTCCCAGTCGCCGTGCGCCAGTTCGGTCTGCACGCGCTGGGTGTGGCCGGCGAGCGCATGCATCCAGATGCCGGCGGCGGCGTCGGGGCGGCGCTCGCGGACCACCAGGTGGGCGGCGAGGTCCCGGGTGCGCCAGGGGTCGCACAGGGTCGGGGCGTCCGGGCCGAGCCGGACGAGCGTGTCGCACAGGGCCTGCCGCTCGACTCGGGCGACGGGGGACTTCGCGTCTGAGGTCATGGGACCATCATGGGTCCGCCGGTGTCGCACCGGTGCTTCAGGGTCGCCGAACCTCCACGGGACCGTACCGCCGCGCCTCTAGGCTCGCCGCGTGACCGTCTCCCGTGCCCGCTCCGTCCACCTCGTGACCGCCGCAGCAGCCGTGCTCGCCCTCGTCCTGCAGACCGTCCTGGTCGTCACCGGGGCGTCGGTCCTCGCCGAGACGGCAGTCCCGCCGCTGGCCACCCGACTCGGCCGGCTCGTCTCGTACTTCACGATCCAGAGCAACCTGCTCGTCGCGGTGACGGCCGTGCAGCTCGCCCGTGACCCGCTGCGGGACGGCCGGTGGTGGCGACCGGTGCGGTTCGCGGCCATCGTCGGGATCACGGTCACCGGTCTGGTGCACTTCGTCCTCCTGCGCCCCCTCCTCGACCTGGAGGGGTCCAACGCGCTGGCCGACGTCCTCCTGCACCTCGTCGTCCCGCTGCTCGCGGTCGGGGGATGGCTGCTGGCCGGCCCTCGCCCTCGCTGGTCCTGGCAGGATGCCGCGGTCGCGCTGCTGTGGCCCTTGCTCTGGCTGATCTGGACGGTGGCGGTCGGGGCGCTGAGCGGCTGGGTGCCCTACCCCTTCCTCGACGTCGAGACCGAGGGCGGGGCGGCGGTCGCCGTGACCTGTGTCGGGGTCACCGTGCTGTTCGTCGTCCTCCTGGCGGTGCTCCTGGCCCTCGACCGGCGGCTCCCCGCGGTACCCGTCCGGGAGTCGGCCCCCCGTCCGACGTCACGCGTCGCCACGGCAGAATGACGAGGTGTCCACGCGCGACGTCCACCTCGACCCCTCGATCGCGGCGCGCCTGAGGCGCGACGCCGCAGGCCTGGTCCCCGCGGTCGTGCAGCAGCACGACACCGGTGAGGTCCTCATGCTCGGGTGGATGGACGACGAGGCGCTGCGGCGCACCCTCACCGAGGGGCGGGTGACGTACTGGTCGCGCAGCCGGGGGGAGTACTGGCGCAAGGGGGACACGTCTGGCCACACCCAGCACGTCCGCTCGGTCGCCCTCGACTGCGACGGTGACACCCTGCTCGTCCGGGTGGACCAGGTCGGTGCCGCCTGCCACACCGGCGACCGCACCTGCTTCGACGGCGACGACCTGGGCGCCGTGGCGGGCATCTCGAGGAGCCCCGACGGGGACCCGGGTCCGGACGGACCGGCGTGAGCACGGCATCCCCCACCGCGTCGACGCCCGACCTGTCCTTCGGGCAGACCTGGCCCACCCTCGACGTCTTCGGTGTGCTCGCGCGCGACCGCCGGGTCATCCCGGTCGTGCGCAGGCTCATGGGCGATGCCGAGACCCCGGTCGGCGTCTACCGCAAGCTCGCCGGCGAGCGCCCCGGCACGTTCCTCCTGGAGTCGGCCGAGCACGGCGGGGTGTGGTCGCGCTGGTCCATCGTCGGGGCGGCCAGCCGGGCGACGCTCACCGAGCGGGACGGCGGTGTGCACTGGATCGGTGAGCCGCCGGTCGGCGTGCCGACGAGTGGTCCGGCGACGGACGCGCTGCAGGCGACGATGGACGTGCTCGCCACCGAGCCGATCGCGGGTCTTCCGCCGCTGACCGGCGGGATGGTCGGGTCGATCGGCTACGACGCCGTCCGCCGGTGGGAGCGGGTGCCGGCGACCACCCCGGACGAGCTCGGCCTGCCCGAGCTGGCTCTCATGCTCGCGACCGACCTCGCAGTCCTCGACCACACCGACGGCTCCATCCTCCTCGTCGCCAACGCGGTCAACTACGACGACACCGACGAGCGCGCCGAGCTCGCGTGGGCGGATGCCGTCGCTCGGCTCGACGCCATGACGCGGTCCTTGGCGGCGCCCGCCGAGAGCACGGTGGCCGTCGTCGACACCGGCGCCGTCGAGGCCGGCATGGCCCGTGTCCGGTCCAACACGACGCCCGAGCGGTACGAGCAGGTCGTCGAGCTGGCGAAGGAGGACATCCGGGCCGGCGAGGTGTTCCAGGTGGTTCTCTCCCAGCGGTTCTCCCTCGAGTGCGCGGCCGATCCGCTCGACGTCTACCGGGCGCTGCGTGCCTCCAACCCGAGCCCGTACATGTACCTGTTCCGGTTCCCCGCACCGGACGGCTCGTCGTACGCGGTCGTCGGAAGCTCGCCCGAGGCCCTCGTCCGCGTCACCGGAGACCGGGCGATCACCCATCCCATCGCCGGCTCCCGCCCGCGCGGGAAGACGCCGGAGGACGACGTGCGTCTCGCCGAGGAACTTCTCGCCGACCCCAAGGAGCGATCTGAGCACGTCATGCTCGTCGACCTGGGCCGCAACGACCTCCAGCGCGTGTGCCGACCGGGCACCGTCGACGTCGTCGAGTTCATGGACGTGCGCCGCTACAGCCATGTCATGCACATCGAGTCGACGGTCGTCGGCGAGACGCGTCCGGGGGTCAGCGCCTACGACGTGCTCGTCTCGACCTTCCCGGCCGGCACGCTCTCCGGTGCTCCGAAGCCGAGGGCCCTGGCGCTCATCGAGCGGTACGAGCCCTCCCGACGGGGGGTCTACGGCGGCGTCGTGGGCTACCTCGACTTCCACGGGGACCTCGACATGGCCATCGCCATCCGCACGGCGGTCGTCCTCGACGGCGTGGCCCACGTCCAGGCCGGCGCCGGCATCGTGGCCGACTCGGTCCCGCGCACCGAGCACGAGGAGTGTGTCGCGAAAGCCGCGGCGGCCCTGCGTGCGGTCGCCACGGCGGGCGCGATGCGGACCGTACGGTGAGGCGACTCGGCCGCAAGGGTCTCGTCGCCCTCCTTGCGCTCCTGGGGGCCATGGGGATGCTCGTCAGCGCCTTCCGGCCGTGGGTGACCGGGGCGGTCGACGACGCGGTCCTCGGGGCGACACGGATCAGCGCCACCGGCGCCGAGGTCGCCCCCGGGTTGAGCGCCGTGGCCCTCGCCGTGGCCGCTGCCGCCATCGCCGTCGTGGCTGCCGGTCGCATCGCTCGGGTCGTGGCCGTCATCGCGTATGCCGTCTGCCTCGTCCTCGCTGTCGTGCTGGCCGTGCGCGTCATCGCCGACCCCGCGGGGGTGCTCGGTCCGGTGGCGGCGTCCAGGGTGGGCCGAACGGGGTCGGTCGAGGCAGTGGCCGAGGCGACGGCGTGGCCCTGGGCCGCGCTCGTCGCCGCCGTCGTCGCGTTCCTCGGGCTGGCGGGTGCCGTCGTCGGTCTGCGCACGTGGGGTGGTCCCTCCTCGCGGTACGAGGCACCGGACGGGGCTGCCGACGACATCGCCGGACCGCGGGGTGAACGCGTCGCCAGCCAGTGGGACGAGCTCTCCGCCGGGAGGGACCCGACCGATGTGGGTCCGGGGCCTGCGACCTGACAGAATCGAGACCACAGGCCCGGGCCGTCCGGGGCTCGCCACGCACGAGAGGTGAGAGATGAACGAGCACGACGACCACGGGCACAGCCTCGCCGCCTGGACGGCGGTGACGATCATGATCATCGCCGCGGCGATCATGGCGGCCGCCGTGCTCTGGCCCAACGTCTGGCTCTTCGTCGGTGGCGCCGTCCTCGCCGTCGTCGGTGGGGTGGCGGGCAAGGTCCTGTCCATGGCTGGATACGGGGCGGCCCAGCGCGACCGCGACGAGGCCCCGTCCATCCGTTGATGCCGGCCGCACCATGACCACCGTCCTCGACGAGATCGTCGCCGGCGTCCGCGAGGACCTCGCGGCGCGCGAGCGGCGAACCTCTCTCTCGGACGTCGAGGGCGCCGTCCTCACCGCCCCTCCCGCCCTCGACGCCGAGTCGGTGCTCCGCCGACCGGGGCTCTCGCTCATCGCCGAGCTGAAGCGAGCGAGCCCCAGCAGGGGGACGCTCTCCGACATCCCGGACCCGGGGGCGCTCGCGGGCGCCTATGCGGCCGGAGGAGCCGCCGCTGTCTCCGTCCTCACCGAAGAGCGCCGCTTCGCGGGAAGTCTCGACGACCTCGACGCGGTCCGGGGGGCCGTGGAGGTCCCGGTCCTGCGCAAGGACTTCGTGGTCAGCGGGTACCAGGTGTGGGAGGCCCGGGCCCATGGCGCAGACCTCGTGCTCCTCATCGTCGCTGCGCTCAGCGACGTCGAGCTGACCTCGCTGCTCGCGGAGGCGGGCGAGCTGGGGATGACCGCGCTCGTCGAGGTGCACGACGAGGTCGAGACCCAGCGCGCCGTCGACGCCGGGGCCAGCGTCATCGGCGTCAACGCGCGGAACCTCAAGACGCTCGAGGTCCACCCCGACACGTTCTCCCGGTTGCGCCCGCTCATCCCCGACCAGTGCGTCACCGTGGCCGAGTCGGGCATCGCCGGCCCACGCGACGCGGCGGCCTACGCGGCGCAGGGAGCGGATGCCGTGCTCGTCGGCGAGGCGCTCGTGCGCACCGGGGACCCTCGGTCCGCGGCCGCCGCCATCGTCGCCGCCGGCACTCCGGCGACCCACCGGACGGGAGACGACCGTGCCTGAGCGCACCGCGCAGCAGGCCGGCCCGGCAACCACCCGCGACCTCGTGCCCGAGGCGCTGCCGCGTCCCGGGCGGTTCGGACCCTTCGGTGGCCGTTACGTCCCGGAGGCCCTGATCCCGGCGCTCGAGCAGCTCGACGAGGCGCGCCAGAAGGCCATGGTGGATCCCGAGTTCCAGGACGAGCTGGCCCGGCTGCACCGCACCTACACCGGACGTCCGAGCATCATCACCGAGGTTCCCCGGTTCGCGGCCCACTGCGGGGGAGCGCGCGTCATCCTCAAGCGCGAGGACCTCAACCACACGGGCTCGCACAAGATCAACAACGTCCTCGCCCAGGCGCTGCTCACCAAGCGAATGGGGAAGACGCGCGTCATCGCCGAGACCGGCGCCGGCCAGCACGGCGTCGCGACGGCCACCGCGGCCGCCCTCATGGGCCTGGAGTGCACCGTCTACATGGGCAGGGTCGACACCGAGCGGCAGGCGCTCAACGTCGCCCGGATGAAGATCCTCGGAGCCGAGGTCGTTCCCGTCGACCATGGCAGCGCGACGCTCAAGGACGCGATCAACGAGGCCCTGCGGGACTGGGTGACCAACGTCGCGCGGACCCACTACCTCATCGGCACGGTCACCGGACCGCACCCGTTCCCGGAGATGGTGCGTGACTTCCACGCGGTCATCGGTGAGGAGGCCCGGGCGCAGGTCCTCGAGCTCACCGGCCGCCTGCCCGACGCCGTTCTCGCGTGCGTGGGCGGCGGCTCGAACGCCATGGGCATCTTCCACCGCTTCGTCCCGGATGCCGGGGTGCGCCTCATCGGCATCGAGGCGGGTGGGGAGGGGCTCGAGTCCGGCCGACACGCCGCTCGCTTCGCGTCGGCGGCGACACCCGGGGTGCTCCACGGTGCGATGAGCTATCTCATGCAGGACGACGACGGGCAGACCGCGCCGTCGCACTCGATCTCGGCGGGCCTCGACTACCCCAGCGTCGGTCCGGAGCACGCGTGGCTTCGCGACAGCGGTCGCGCCGAGTACCGGTACGCGACCGACGACCGCGTCATGGAGGCGTTCCGGCTCCTGAGCCGCACCGAGGGAATCATCCCGGCGATCGAGTCGGCGCACGCCCTCGTGGGTGCCATGGAGGTCGGGGAGGAGCTCGGCCCACAGGCGATGCTCCTCGTCAACCTGTCCGGGCGAGGCGACAAGGACATGGAGACCGCTGCCGCGTACTTCGGCCTCATGCCGGGATCCCCGTGACGACCACCGTCCGTGGGGTCGCAGAGGTGCTGAGCCGCTGTCGCGACGAGGGCCGTGCCGCCCTCGTGGGGTACCTGCCGGTCGGTTTCCCGACGGTCGACGGCTCGCTCGAGGCGATGCGGGTGCTCGTCGAGGCCGGGTGCGACGTCGTCGAGGTCGGCGTGCCCTACAGCGACCCGCTCATGGACGGCGAGGTGATCCAGCACGCAGCGGCGACTGCCCTGGCCCGCGGGGCCCGGGTCGACGACGTCTTCCGCGCCACCGCCGCCGTCCGTGAGGCGGGAGCGCCCCCGCTCGTCATGACGTACTGGAACCTCGTGCTGCACCGGGGCGTCGACCGGTTCGCCGACGAGCTCACCGCCTCCGGCGGCGCGGGGCTCATCACGCCCGACCTCATCCCGGACGAGGCCGAGGTGTGGGTGGCGGCGAGCGACAGGCTCGGGCTGGACCGCGTCTTCCTCGTCGCCCCGTCGTCGACTCCCGAGCGCCTCACCAAGGTCACCGAGGCCTGCCGCGGCTTCGTCTACGCCGCGTCGACGATGGGGGTGACGGGGGAGCGCAGTCGCGTCGACACCGACGCGCGTACCCTCGTCGAGCGGGTGCGCGCGGTGTCCGACCTGCCGGTCTGCGTCGGTCTCGGTGTCTCCACCCGGGAGCAGGCCGCCGAGCTGGCGGCGGACGCGGACGGGGTCATCGTCGGCTCTGCCCTGGTCCGCGCGCTGAGCGCGCCGGGCCCGCTCTCCGAGCGACTCGCGGAGCTGCGCAGGCTGACCACCGCGCTCGCCGCGGGGGTTCGGGAAGGGCGCCGATGAGCACGCGGACCGGGGACGCGGCGACGGACGTGCCTCGGCGCAGTGCACGCAGGGAGCGGGTCACTGGACGTCGTCGGCCTGGCCGCCCGACTCCTGCTCGGCGGGGTCCTCATCTGGGCCGGTGCCGCGAAGGTCGGTCGACCGCTCACGGCCCAGCGCGCCGTCCAGGCCTACGAGATCCTTCCCATGGACGTCGCGGGGTGGATCGGGCTGGCCCTGCCCTTCGTCGAGATCGTCCTCGGGGTGCTCCTCGTCCTCGGCCTCTTCACCCGGCCGGTGGCCATCGTCTCGACGCTGCTCATGCTCGCGTTCATCGCCGGCATCGCCCAGGCCTGGGCGCGGGGGCTCACCATCGACTGCGGCTGCTTCGGTGGTGGCGGTCAGGTCGGAGCCGACGAGACGCGGTACCCCCAGGAGATCGCGCGAGATGCGTGCTTCGCCGTGGCCGGAGCCTGGCTCTGGTGGCGGCCGCGTACGCTCGCGTCCCTGGACCACGTCCTGTTCGGACAGCAGAGGAGACGCTGAACCACGATGGCCAAGAAGCCGACCCAGCCCGCCGCATCCGCCCGGCAGGCCAAGATCCAGGCCGCGCAGCGCTCGGGAGGTGGGGGCGCGAACATCATCGTCGTCGCCACCGTCGTCGTCGTCGTGGCGATCATCGCCGTCGTGGCGGGCGTCATCTGGGCGCAGTCGTCGGAGCAGCAGGAGATCACCGGGGGCGGCAACGCGCTGCCACCCGGCGTGAGCGCGCTCGGTGCGGGTTTTCCCGGCTTCGCGGACGTGACCCCTGCCGCCGGTGCCCCGACGGTGGACCTCTACCTCGACTACCAGTGCCCTGCGTGCGCGAGCTTCGAGGGAGCCCTCGGCCCCACGATCACCGGCCTGGCGGAAGCGGGGAAGATCACGGTGGTCTACCACGTGAAGAACTTCCTCGACGACAACCTCAGGAACGACAGCTCGACGAGGGCGGCCAACGGCGCGTTCTGTGCGGCCGACGCCGGGAGGTTCCAGGAGTTCAGCGACCAGGTGTTCCCGAACCAGCCGGCGAGGGAGGGCGAGGGGTTCACGGACGCCCAGCTTCGGGGGTTCGCGGAGGCCGCCGGCATCAGCGGGGACGCCCTGACGACGTGGCAGTCGTGCCTTGACGCGGGGAAGTACACCGACTACGTCAACTCCGTCGAGGCGAAGAGCTTCGAGGACGGCGTCCGGGGGACCCCCACGGTCCGGATCAACGGTGAGATCGTCGACCTCGGGTCGATCGGCAGCCCGGAGCTGTTCACCCGGGCCGTCGAGAACGCGACGACATGACGGCCTTCCCCGCGACGATTCCCAGCCCCGCGGTCGGGCGTGGTCCATCTCGGGCCGCTGCCCGTGCGGATGTACGCGCTGTGCATCCTCCTCGGCATCGTCGTCGCCATCTGGCTCACCGGCCGCCGCCTCGTCCCACGCGGCGGTGAGCCGGGGCAGGCGCTCGACGTCGCGGCATACGCCGTGATCTTCGGCATCGTCGGGGGCCGGCTCTACCACGTCATCACGACGCCCGACCCCTACTGGGGGGCAGGCGGCAGGCCGCTCGACGCCCTGAAGATCTGGGAGGGCGGCCTCGGGATCTGGGGCGCCATCTCGCTCGGGGCACTGGGGGCGTGGATCGGCTGTCGGCGGGCAGGCATCAGCTTCCTCGCGTTCGCCGATGCGGCGGCACCCGGGGTGGCCTTCGCCCAGGCCATCGGCCGGTGGGGCAACTGGTTCAACAACGAGCTCTACGGCGGCCCCACGACCCTCCCCTGGGGTCTGGAGGTCCACGAGTGGGACTCCGGGGCGGGCCGGGCGGTGGTCGACTCCTCCGGCGACCCGGTGGTGCTCGGCGTGTTCCACCCGACGTTCCTCTACGAGTCGGTCTTCCTCGTCGTGCTCGGCGTCGCCCTGCTCCTCGTCGACCGGCATCGCCGCCTGGCGCCCGGTCAGCTGCTGGGTCTCTACGTGGCGGGATACCCGGTCGGGCGCATCGTCATCGAGACGATGCGCACCGACGAGTCCGAGCTCGTCCTCGGGCAGCGGCTCAACGTGTGGACGAGCATCGTCGTGTTCGTCCTGGGCGTCTGGATCGTGTGGCACTGCGGCCGCCGGGCCCGTCGGAAGGACGCTGCTGCTGCGGTGGCCCACCCCGAGTCCCAGGATGTGGGATAGCAGCGTTCGAATGGCAAGACGTCAGGGAGCGGCGCTAGCATTCCGCCACGTGGCCAGAGCCGTCCGCGCCTGACCCTGCCGTGCCCGGTCCCCTGGGGCCGACGATCTCGAGGACGGTGATCCGACGTGACCGTCGCCCCCTTCTCCGCGCAGCCCGCCGACGTCGGCCTGTACCGCCGCGAGCACGAGCACGACGCCTGCGGGGTGGCACTGGTGGCGACGATGAGGGGATCCGCGGGGCACGACATCGTCGTCCACGCCCTCAACGCGCTTCGCAACCTCGACCACCGGGGAGCCACCGGTGCGGACCCGCTCGTCGGTGACGGGGCGGGCATCCTCACGCAGGTGCCGGACGCCTTCTTCCGAGCGGTCGTCGACGCCGAGCTGCCACCGGCCGGGTCGTATGCCGTGGGCATGGCCTACCTGCCGGTGGACGACGCAGCGCGAGCGACCGCGGAGTCACGGGTCGAGGAGATCGCGGTGGAGGAGGGCCTGCGGGTGCTGGCCTGGCGTGACGTCCCCGTGGCGCCGGACCTCGTCGGCCGTGCCGCCCGGGACTACATGCCCGTGTTCCGCCAGCTGTTCGTCGCGTCAGGGAGCGGCCTCTCCGGGATCGAGCTCGACCGGGTGACCTTCTGCCTGCGCAAGCGGGCCGAGCACGAGGCCGCCGTGTACTTCCCCTCCCTCTCGGCGCGCACCGTCGTCTACAAGGGGATGCTGACGACCGGGCAGCTCGAGCCGTTCTTCCCGGACCTCTCGGACGAGCGGTTCGCCTCCGAGCTCGCCCTCGTCCACTCCCGCTTCTCGACGAACACCTTTCCCAGCTGGCCCCTGGCGCACCCCTACCGGCTCATCGCCCACAACGGGGAGATCAACACCGTCAAGGGCAACCGAAACTGGATGCAGGCGCGCGAGAGCCAGATCAGCTCAGCCGTCATCCCGGGCGACCTCGAGCGCGTCTTTCCCATCTGCACCCCGGGGGCCTCGGACTCGGCGACCTTCGACGAGGTGCTCGAGCTGCTCCACCTCGGCGGCCGGTCGCTGCCGCACGCCGTGCTCATGATGATCCCCGAGGCCTGGGAGAACCACGAGTCGATGGACCCGGCCCGCCGCGCGTTCTACGAGTTCCACTCGACCTTCATGGAGCCCTGGGACGGGCCGGCCTGTGTCACGTTCACGGACGGCACCCTCATCGGCGCGGTCCTCGACCGCAACGGCCTGCGCCCCGGTCGGTACTGGGTGACCGACGACGGGCTGGTCGTCCTCGCCTCCGAGTCGGGGGTCCTCGACATCGCGCCGGAGAACGTCGTCCGCCGCGGCAGGCTCCAACCGGGCCGCATGTTCCTCGTCGACACCGCCGCGGGGCGGATCGTCGGTGACGAGGAGGTCAAGTCGTCGCTCGCGGCCGAGCACCCCTACGCGGACTGGCTGCACGCGGGGCTCATCGAGCTCGCGGACCTGCCCGACCGCGAGCACATCATCCACACCGCCTCGTCGGTCGCACGGCGACAGCGCACGTTCGGGTACACCGAGGAGGAGCTGCGGATCCTCATCGCGCCGATGGCCCGCACGGGTGCGGAGGCACTGGGTTCCATGGGGACGGACACGCCCATCGCCGTGCTCTCCGAGCGCCCGCGCCTCGTCTTCGACTACTTCAGCCAGCTGTTCGCCCAGGTCACGAACCCTCCGCTGGATGCGATCCGTGAGGAGCTCGTCACATCGCTCGCGTCGGCGGTCGGCCCAGAGGGCAACGTGCTGGCGGCCACCCCGGGGCACGCCCGTCAGGTGGTCCTGCCGTTCCCCGTCATCGACAACGACGAGCTCGCCAAGCTCGTCCACATCAACGCCGACGGCGACCTTCCCGGCTACAGCACGGTCGTCGTGCGGGGCACCTACGACGTCCACGGTGGCGAGGCGGCGCTGCGGGCGCGGCTCCACGAGATCTTCGCCGAGGTCTCCGCCGCCATCGCGGGCGGGGCGCGCTTCGTCGTGCTCTCCGACCGGAACTCCGACCGCGACCTCGCCCCGATCCCGTCGCTGCTGCTCACCAGCGCCGTGCACCACCACCTCATCCGCGAGAAGACCCGCACCCAGGTCGGGCTCCTCGTCGAGGCCGGTGACGTCCGGGAGGTCCACCATGTCGCCCTCCTCGTCGGCTACGGCGCCGCCGCGATCAACCCCTACCTCGCGATGGAGACCGTGGAGGACATGGTCCGGCACGGGGCCATCACCGAGGTCACCGAGGAGAAGGCAGTCGCCAACCTCATCAAGGCGCTCGGCAAGGGCGTGCTCAAGGTGATGTCCAAGATGGGCATCTCGACGGTCGCCTCCTACCGCGGAGCCCAGGTGTTCGAGGCGATCGGTCTGTCGCAGGAGGTCGTCGACGAGTTCTTCACGGGAACGGTGAGCCAGCTGGGCGGGGTGGGGCTGGATGTCCTCGCGGCCGAGACGGCGGCGCGACACGGCATGGCCTACCCGGCGGACGGCATCCGGCAGGCGCACCGCAAGCTCCTCGTGGGAGGTGAGTACCAGTGGCGCCGGGAGGGCGAGCCGCACCTGTTCGACCCCGAGACGGTGTTCCGCCTCCAGCACGCGACGCGGGCCCGCCGCTATGACGTCTTCAAGCAGTACACCCGTCGGGTCGACGAGCAGGCCGGGCGCCTGATGACCCTGCGCGGGCTCTTCGAGCTCGGTGGGGCGCAGCGACGCCCGGCGGTGCCGATCGACGAGGTGGAGCCGGTCAGCGAGATCGTCCAGCGGTTCAACACCGGTGCGATGAGCTACGGCTCGATCAGCCAGGAGGCCCACGAGACCCTGGCGATCGCCATGAACCGCCTGAAGGCTCGGTCCAACACCGGTGAGGGCGGAGAGGACGTCCACCGCCTCATGGATCCGGAGCGCCGGTCGGCGATCAAGCAGGTGGCGTCCGGGCGCTTCGGCGTGACCTCCCTCTACCTCACCCACGCCGACGACATCCAGATCAAGATGGCCCAGGGCGCCAAGCCGGGGGAGGGCGGTCAGCTGCCCGGGTCGAAGGTCTATCCCTGGGTGGCGCGCACCCGGCACTCGACGCCCGGTGTCGGCCTCATCAGCCCACCCCCGCACCACGACATCTACTCGATCGAGGACCTCGCCCAGCTCATCCACGACCTCAAGAACGCCAACCCAGAGGCGCGGATCCACGTCAAGCTCGTCTCCGAGGTCGGTGTCGGGACGGTCGCCGCCGGGGTCAGCAAGGCCCATGCCGACGTCGTGCTCATCTCGGGCAACGACGGCGGCACCGGGGCGAGCCCGCTGACCAGCCTCAAGCACGCCGGGGGGCCCTGGGAGCTCGGGCTCGCCGAGACCCAGCAGACGCTCGTGCTCAACGGGCTGCGGGACCGGATCGTCGTCCAGGTCGACGGGCAGATCAAGACGGGCCGGGACGTGGTCATCGCCGCACTGCTCGGCGCCGAGGAGTTCGGCTTCGCGACCGCGCCACTCGTCGTCTCCGGCTGCATCCTCATGCGGGTCTGCCACCTCGACACCTGCCCGGTCGGCATCGCGACGCAGAACCCCGAGCTTCGCGCCCGGTTCGCCGGGAGCCCCGAGTTCGTCGAGACGTTCTTCGAGTACGTCGCCGAGGAGGTGCGGGAGCACCTGGCCGCGCTCGGCTTCCGCAGCATCGAGGAGGCGGTCGGCCAGATCCAGCACCTGGACACCGACAAGGCGGTCCGGCACTGGAAGGCCTCCGGTCTCGACCTCGCCCCGATCCTCACCCGGGTGCAGAGCCCGGACGGGTCCGGCATCCGGCACACGGTGGTCCAGGACCACGGGCTCGAGAAGGCGCTCGACCACCAGCTCATCAGCGCCGCCCGCGACGCGATCGACCACGCCGCGGCGGTGACCGGACGCTTCCCGATCCGCAACGTCAACCGGACCGTCGGCACGATGCTCGGTCACGAGGTCACCACGGTGCACCCGCAGGGGCTGCCCGACGGCACGATCGACCTCACCCTCACCGGGTCCGCCGGCCAGAGCTTCGGTGCCTTCCTCCCCGCAGGCATCACCTTGCGACTCGAGGGCGACGCCAACGACTACGTCGGGAAAGGGCCTCTCCGGCGGTCGCCTCGTCGTACGCCCTGCCCCGGGGTCGGCGCTCGTGGCCGAGCAGAACGTCATCGCCGGGAACGTCATCGGCTACGGCGCGACGTCGGGCGAGATGTTCCTCCGCGGCCGTGTCGGGGAGCGGTTCTGCGTCCGCAACTCCGGTGCGACCGCCGTCGTCGAGGGCGTCGGGGACCACGGCCTCGAGTACATGACCGGCGGAACCGCCCTCATCCTCGGGCCGACCGGGCGCAACGTCGCGGCCGGCATGTCCGGAGGCGTCGCCTACGTGCTGGACCTCGATCCGGTGCTCGTCAACCCCGAGCTCGTCGACCTCGCGCCGCTCCGGCCCGAGGACGAGCTCGTCGTCCGCGACCTCCTCGAACGCCACTGCGCGTGGACCGGCTCCGCGGTGGCGACTCGTCTCCTCTCGGACTGGGAGAGGGCGCGGTCCTCGTTCACCATGGTGCTGCCCCGTGCGTATCAGCGCGTCCTCGACGTGCGGGCCGCGGCGACGGCGCAGGGTCTGGACCCCGACGGCCCCCAGGTGTGGGAGCGGATCATGGAGGCCTCCCGTGGCTGACCCCCAGGGCTTCCTCAAGACACGCGAGCGCGAGCTGCCTCGACGTCGACCGGTGCCGGTCCGCATCAAGGACTGGAAGGAGGTCTACGAGGAGCAGCCGGTCACCGAGCTCCAGCGTCAGGCCGGCCGGTGCATGGACTGCGGCATTCCCTTCTGCCACAGCGGGTGTCCGCTCGGCAACCTCATCCCCGAGTGGAACGACCTCGCGTGGCGGGGTGAGTGGCGCCAGGCCATCGACCGCCTCCACGCCACGAACAACTTCCCCGAGTTCACCGGGCGCCTGTGCCCCGCTCCCTGCGAGACGGCGTGTGTTCTCGGGATCAACCAGCCGGCCGTGACGATCAAGCAGGTGGAGGTCAGCATCATCGACCGGGCCTTCGCCAACGGCGTCGTCACGCCCGAGGCGCCGGAGCGGCTCTCCGGCAAGACCGTCGCCGTCATCGGGTCGGGGCCGGCCGGCCTGGCCACCGCGCAGCAGCTGACGCGGGCGGGCCACACCGTGGCGGTGTACGAGCGTGCCGACCAGCCCGGGGGGCTGCTGCGCTACGGCATCCCGGAGTTCAAGATGGAGAAGTCCGTCCTGGACCGCCGCATCTCGCAGATGAAGTCGGAGGGCACCCGGTTCCGCACCGGGGTCGACGTCGGACGCGACCTCACGGGCGCGGACCTCCGCAAGCGCTTCGACGCCGTCGTCGTGGCCGTCGGGGCGACTGTCCCCCGGGACCTCCCGGTGCCCGGACGGGAGCTGGACGGCGTCCTCCAGGCGATGGACTTCCTGCCACCGGCCAACCGGGTCGCCCTCGGGCAGAGCGTCGAGGGGCAGGTCACCGCCCAGGGGAAGCACGTCGTCGTCATCGGCGGCGGCGACACCGGCGCCGACTGCATCGGCACCGCTCACCGTCAGGGGGCGCTGTCGGTGACGAGCCTGGAGATCATGCCCCAGCCAGCGGCCGAGCGGGCCGCGCACCAGCCGTGGCCCACGTATCCGATGACCTTCCGCGTCGCCTCGGCGCACGAGGAGGGGGGCGACCGCCTGTATGCCGTGTCGACGAGCGAGCTCGTGGGGGACGAGCAGGGTCGGGTGCAGGCCCTGCGCCTCCACGAGGTCCGCATGGGCGAGAGCGGCTTCGAGAAGGTCGAGGGCAGCGAGCGCGAGCTGCCCGCCCAGCTGGTCCTGCTCGCCATGGGGTTCCTCGGCCCCCAGCAGGAGCTCCTCGAGCAGCTCGGCGTCGAGCGCGACGAGCGGAGCAACGCCGCCCGCGACGAGGCGTTCATGACGAACGTTCCCGGCGTCTTCGTGGCGGGCGACGCGGGGCGCGGCCAGTCCCTCATCGTCTGGGCCATCGCGGAGGGCCGCTCGGTGGCCCACGAGGTGGACGCCTGGCTCATGGGCAAGCCGTCGCGCCTGCCGCGGCCGGTCAACCCGAGCGACCGCCCCCTCATGGCCTGACCGGCACCCCGGCCGGCCCGCCCCCGCCCGCCTCCCCGACTTCGTCTGTCGGTGTGCCGCGACACGCCGCGCAGCAGCCCGAAATCCCGCCATCTGACAGACGAAGTCGGGGAGCCCGAGGCGGGTTCCGGCATGTGGTGCGCGTCACGGTGGAAACGGTTACGCCGCTAGGCTGGATCCATGCGTCACGCGAAGATCGTCTGCACCCTCGGCCCCGCCACGACGGCCGCCGAGAACCTCCGCGAGCTCGTCCGCGCGGGCATGGACGTCGCCCGGCTGAACCTCAGCCACGGCGACCACGCCGACCACGAGCGGGTGTACAAGGACGTCCGCGCGGCGAGCGACGCCACCGGGCGTGCGGTCGGCATCCTCGTCGACCTCCAGGGTCCGAAGATCCGCACGGCCCGCTTCGAGCAGGGGCCCATCGAGCTCGTCCCGGGCTCCAGCTTCACCATCACCACCCGAGACGTCCCGGGGAACGAGCACGAGGTCGGGACGACGTATGCCGGCCTCCCCGGTGACGTGACCGCCGGCGACCGCATCCTCATCGACGACGGCAAGCTCGCCCTCATCGCGACGGAGGTCACCGAGACCGACGTCGTGTGCCAGGTGCTCGAGGGGGGCACCCTGTCGAACAACAAGGGCATCAACCTGCCCGGCGTCGCGGTGTCGGTGCCGGCGATGTCGGAGAAGGACAAGGACGACCTGCGCTGGGCGCTCGGGATGCGCGTCGACATGATCGCCCTGTCGTTCGTCCGCACCGCCGACGACATCCGGGACGTCCACCAGATCATGGACGAGGAGGGCATCCGCCTGCCGGTCATCGCCAAGATCGAGAAGCCCCAGGCGGTGGAGAACCTCGACGAGATCATCCGCGCCTTCGACGGGGTCATGGTGGCCCGTGGGGACCTCGGTGTGGAGATGCCGCTCGAGGAGGTGCCGCTGGTCCAGAAGCGGGCCTGCGAGATCGCCCGCCGTCGCGCCAAGCCGGTCATCGTGGCCACCCAGGTGCTGGAGTCGATGATCGAGAACAGCCGGCCCACGCGAGCCGAGGCCTCGGACGCCGCCAACGCCGTGCTCGACGGTGCCGACGCGCTCATGCTCTCGGGTGAGACGAGCGTCGGCAAGAACCCGTTCGCGGCCGTGCGGACGATGGCTCGGATCATCGAGAACACCGAGGACCACGGCCTCCACCGGATCCGGCCGCTCGGCACCCGCCCGAGCTCCAAGGGCGGGGCGGTGACGGCGGCAGCCGCGGACATCGGCGAGCTCCTCGGGGTGAAGTACCTCATCACCTTCACGACGAGCGGCGACTCGACGCGTCGGCTCTCCCGGGTGCGACCCCGCATCCCCATGCTCGCCTTCACCCCCAACCAGTGGACGCGGAGCCAGCTCGCGCTGACCTGGGGCGTCGAGACCTTCCTCGTCAACGAGGTCCGGCACACCGACGAGATGGCGGTCCAGGTCGACGAGGTGCTGCTCGGTGCCGGCCGCGTGGTCGAGGGGGACCTCGTGGTCATCGTCGCCGGCTCCCCACCCGGCATCCCGGGCTCGACGAACGCCCTGCGCGTGCACCGCATCGGCGACGCCAAGAACCGGGTGGCACCTGCCTACAGCGAGATCGTCGCAGGCACCGTCTGAGAGCCGGCCGAGTGGCCGTCGGTATGCTGACGACACCCCGGCCGGGGTGGTGGAACGGCAGACACGGAGCACTCAAAATGCTCTGCCCGCGAGGGCGTGCGGGTTCGAGTCCCGCTCCCGGCACATGAGTGAGACGACGCCCCGACCCTCCGCCAAGCGCGTCCTCGTCGCGGAGGACGAGGCCATCATCCGGCTCGACCTCGCGGAGATGCTCGGCGACGCCGGCTACGACGTCGTCGGGCAGGCGGGCGACGGGGAGCAGGCGGTCGCCATGGCTCTCGACCTGCGGCCGGACATCGTCATCCTCGACGTCAAGATGCCCGTCATGGACGGCATCACGGCAGCGGAGCAGATCGGCAAGGAACGCATCTGCCCGGTGGTCATGCTCACGGCGTTCAGCCAGACCGAGCTCGTCGAGCGGGCGCGCGACGCGGGCGTCATGGCCTACATCGTCAAGCCCTTCACCGCCGGCGACGTCACCCCGGCGCTCGACATCGCGCTCTCGCGCTGGTCCGAGCTCACGGCGCTCGAGGAGGAGGTGGCGGACCTCGGCGACCGGCTGGCCACCCGCAAGGCCGTCGACCGTGCCAAGGGCATCCTCATGACCAAGCTGAAGATCACCGAGGGCGAGGCCTTCCGCTGGATCCAGAAGACGGCCATGGACCGCCGGATGGGGATGCGCGAGGTGGCGGAGGCGGTCGTCGCGGGGATGGAGAACGCCTGACCCTCATCGCAGCCACACCACGAGCTGGGTGAGCAGGGGGGCGACGAGCAGGGCCGGCAGCATGTCACCGACCGGCACCTCCCGGATCCTCAACAGGCGAAGGCCGATCCCCGCGAGGAGCAGGCCACCGGTGGCGGTCAGGGCGGCGATGTGGGCGTCGGGCACGAGCGAGCCGAGGAGCACCCCCACGAGTGTGAGGACTCCCTGCACCACCGCGACCGAGGCGGCCGACAGGAGCACCCCGACGCCGAAGCTCGCGGCGAAGGCCATCGCGGCGAACCCGTCCAGCACTGCCTTGAGCGCGAGCTGGTCGATGCCTCGCCCGAGTCCGTCGTTGAGCGAGCCGAGGATGGTCAGCGGTCCCACGCAGAAGAGCAGGGATGCCGTCAGCCATCCCTCGATGAACCGCTCGCGGGCCGCGTCGTCCGTCCCTCCCTCGGTTCGGGAGCGGCGTGCGACGAAGGCCTGGATCCGGCCGGCGAGCCCCTCGAGGCGCTCCTCGATCCGCAGCAACGAGCCGGCGATGCCACCGATGAGCAGCGAACCGAGGACGACGAGGAGCGGCCCCCCGACGCCGACCGCGTGGCGCAGGGCCGGGTCGGTGACGGAGACGGCCGAGAGGCCGGCCACGAGCAGGGTCACCAGGCCCAGGCCGTCCGTCACGACGGCCCTCGTGTGGTCGCTCAGCCGGTGCCCGATCGCCATCCCCAGACCGGCTCCGACGAGAACTGTGAGAACGTTGAGAACCGTTCCGGCGCCGGGGAAGAGCGAGGTCACGCGGGGCAGCCTACGGCGGTGGTTCACTGGTCAACTGTCGGGCTTCCGCCCGGGGCGCCCGGGGTCTAGGGTCGGGTGCTTGGAGTGGATCCGCTCCCGTCCGGCCGTGTCGTCGAGATGGGACGACGACGGAGGTGCCGGTTGGCCAGGCGGACGGTGGACGTGACGCAGGTCGACTCGGGAGACCTACGGGACGTGACGGGTCTCTGGCTCGCCGCTCGGGTCGACTCGGGGTCGAGCAAGGAGGCCGCCTCCCGCTGCGTCACCGACGGCCGGCTCTCGACGGCCCTGCGCCGACCCGGGGTCCAGGCCTTCGTCGCCCGGCTGGAGGGCGAGGCCGTCGGCTACGCCATCACGAGCGAGAACCCCTTCGGCATCAGCCCGACGGCTGAGCTGACGATCGAGCAGCTCTGGGTCGCGCCGGACGCCCGCCGCCATGGTGTCGCCAAGGGACTCATCGCCGCAGTGCTGTCGAACGCCGAGCGCGCGGGCTGCGAGGTCGTCGTGTCCAACGTCCCGACGACGAGCCGCGACGCCAACCGGTTCTTCGCCCGGCTGGGCTTCTCCTCGGTCGTCGTCCGGCGCATCGTCTCGACGAGCCAGCTTCGTCGCAAGCTCGCGCCGGAGAGTGTCGAGACCGGACACGAGCTGCTGCGCCGCCGCCGGTCGCTGCGCAGTCGCGCCTTCGCGGCCCCGTCACGTCCCGTCTGACCGGCGGGAGGTCGAAGGTCCGGCGCCGCAGCGTCAGGCGCCCGGGGCGGCATCCCGGATGAGGCAGGTGATGCGGCTGGTGCAGACCCGCCGACCCTCCTCGTCGGTGACCACCACCTCGTAGCAGGCCAGCGTCCGGCCGAGACTCAGCGCCGTGGCCGTGCCGGTGACGAGGCCGGAGCGCGCGGCGCGGTGGTGTGTCGCGTTGATGTCGAGGCCGACGACGGCCTTGTCCCGGCCGGCGTGCAGGGAGGAGCCGATCGAGCCGAGGGTCTCGGCAAGGACGACCGACGCGCCGCCGTGGAGCAGCCCGTAGGGCTGGGTGTTGCCCTCCACCGGCATCGTCGCGACGAGGCGCTGGGCGCTGGCCTCGACCACCTCGATGCCCATCCGGTCCATGAGCGAGGAAGGGTTCATCGCACGCATCGCGGCGAGGGCCGCCGTCGTGCCCTCGTCGGCGACGGGGGTCGACGTCGGCGGGATCGGGGTGTCGGTCATGGTGGATAGGCTGCCACGCGTGAAGCTCCTCCTCCTCGACGGACACTCGTTGGCGTATCGGGCCTTCTTCGCACTTCCCGCCGAGAACTTCTCCACGAGCACCGGTCAGAACACGAATGCCGTGTACGGCTTCACCGCGATGCTCATCAACGTCCTGCGTGACGAGGCACCGACGCACATCGGGGTGGCGTTCGACGTCTCGCGCAAGACGTTCCGCTCGGAGGAGTACGCGGAGTACAAGGCCGGCCGCTCGGCGACCCCGACGGAGTTCACCGGCCAGCTGCCGCTCCTGCGCGAGGTGCTCGACGCACTCCGGGTCCGGCACCTCGGGGTGGAGGGGTTCGAGGCGGACGACGTCATCGCGACGCTGACCCGGCAGGCGGTCGGGGCCGGTCACGAGGTGGTGATCTGCACCGGGGACCGCGACGCCTTCCAGCTCGTCTCGGACAAGGTGACGCTGCTCTACCCGGTGCGCGGTGTCTCCGAGGTGTGGCGGATGGACCCTGCCGCCGTCACCGACAAGTACCTCGTCCCGCCGGAGCGCTACAGCGACCTCGCGGCGCTCGTGGGGGAGACGAGCGACAACCTCCCCGGCGTGCCGGGAGTCGGGCCGAAGACGGCGGCGAAGTGGCTGACCCAGTACGGCGACCTCGCCGGCGTCGTGGCGCACGTCGACGAGATCGGTGGCAAGGCCGGGGACAACCTGCGCGCCCATCTCGACGGCGTCCTGCGCAACCGGAGGCTCAACCGGCTGGTCGACGACCTCGACCTCCCCCTCACGGTCGAGGACCTCGAGCGCCGGACCTGGGACCGGGAGAAGGTGCACACCGTCTTCGACGGCCTGGAGTTCCGGGTGCTTCGGGAGCGGCTGTTCGCGACCTTCGAGGTGGAGAAGGACGAGGTCGAGGGTGGCTTCGACCTCAGCGGTGACGTCTTCACCGCCGACGACCTCACGGTTCGGTTCGGCGACGACGCCGAGGGCCGCCGCGTTCCGCACGGGGTCGTCGTCGTGGGGCAGTACCGAGGTGGGTCCGGGGATGCCGGCGCAGTGGCGCTGGCCGGCGCCGACGGCTGCACGGCATACCTCGACCTCACCGCCCTCACACCGGAGCAGGAGGCGGTCCTCGCCGGCTGGCTCGCCGATCCGCACGCGCCCAAGGTGCTCCACGACGCCAAGGAGCAGGTCCAGGCCCTGTCGACGCGCGGTCTGGCCCTGGCCGGCGTGACGAGTGACACCGCACTCGCGGCATACCTCGTCCGCCCCGACCAGCGGTCGTTCGACCTCGAGGACCTCGTGGTCCGTCACCTCGGACGCGAGCTCAAGGCGGAGTCACCGGCCGGCGACCAGGGCATGCTCGACTTCGCGGCGGACGAGGACACGGCCGCCCGAGACGCCATGGTGCGCGCGACCGCCGTGCTCGAGCTCGGCACGGTCCTCGCCGAGCGGCTGGAGGAGACCGGCGGCACCGACCTGCTCCGCGACCTCGAGCTGCCCCTCGTCGACATCCTGGCCCGGATGGAACGCACCGGTATCGCCGTCGACGAGCCGGCCCTGGCCGAGCTCGAGGCGGACTTCGCGGCCAAGATGCACCAGGCCCAGGAGGACGCCTGGGACGCCATCGGCCGTCGTGACGTGAACCTCGGCAGCCCGAAACAGCTCCAGGAGGTGCTCTTCGACCAGCTCGGGATGCCGAAGACCAAGCGCACCAAGACCGGGTACACGACCGACGCCGACGCCCTGGCCGACCTCTTCGTGAGGACCGAGCACCCCTTCCTCGAGGCGCTCCTCCGGCACCGCGACACGAGCCGCCTGCGCGTCACCGTGGAAGGTCTCATCAAGTCGGTGGCGGCGGACCGCCGCATCCACACGACCTACATCCAGACGATCGCCGCCACGGGCCGGTTGTCGTCGACGGACCCGAACCTGCAGAACGTGCCGATCCGCACCGAGGAGGGCCGCCGCATCCGCGACGTCTTCGTCGTCGGGGAGGGGTACGAGTCCCTCATGTCGGCCGACTACAGCCAGATCGAGATGCGGATCATGGCTCACCTCTCCGGTGACGAGGGGCTCATCGAGGCGTTCCGGACGGGGGAGGACCTCCACCGCTTCGTCGGCGCGCGAGTGTTCTCGGTCGAACCCGAGGCGGTGACGCCGGCGATGCGGAGCAAGGTCAAGGCGATGAGCTACGGCCTCGCCTACGGCCTCTCCGCGTTCGGTCTCTCGAAGCAGCTGACGATCTCGACGAGCGAGGCGCAGGGCCTCATGAACGAGTACTTCGCGCGCTTCGGCGGAGTCCGCGACTACCTTCGCGAGGTGGTCGCCCAAGCCCGCGCGACCGGGTACACCGCCACGATGCTCGGTCGGCGCCGCTACCTGCCCGACCTCATGAGCGACAACCGCCAGCGCCGCGAGGGCGCGGAGCGGATGGCGCTCAACGCACCGATCCAGGGGTCGGCGGCCGACATCATCAAGCTCGCGATGAAGGGCGTCGACGCCGCCCTCACCGCCGAGGGTGCGCGGTCACGGATCCTGCTCCAGGTGCACGACGAGCTGGTCCTCGAGGTGGCGCCGGGGGAGCGGGAGTCCCTCGAAGAGCTCGTGCGGCGCGAGATGGGGGCGGCAGTGGCGATGGACGTCCCCCTGGACCGTCAGCGTCGGGGTCGGCCGCTCCTGGCACGACGCCGCACACTGAGCGATCGCGAGCGCCCGACGGTCCGCCACCCCGGAGTCAGTAGGGGTCGGCCGGTCCCTCGTGTCCCAGGGCACGAGCCATGCCCGCCCACCTCAGCCGGAGCGCCACCTTGACAGCGACATTGCGAAGCCACCAGGGCAGCTCGCCGAGCATCCGTAGGCGATCCGCCGCGGAGGGTGGTGCGACCCGGAGGCGCGCCAGCGATCCGACCCGGTCGACGTAGCTCAGTCGACGGGAGGGAAGCACCCGGGCAAGCACCCCCAGCGTCACCCCCACGGAGGAGAAGCAGTCGTGGACGAGGACGAACGAGCCCGGGACGCCGTGATCCGACCAACGGAGGTCGTCCACGAAGGACCAGACGTCATGCTTACCGTCGATGAACAACAGGTCGATCGGCCCCACCCACCCGGGGCGGACGGTCTGAGAGCGCTCGGCGAGCACGCGTACCCGATCGGTGAGCCCCGCCCCACGAAGGTGCTCGGTGAAGCGGTCGCGCGTGCCGACCGCGCCGAACTTCCAGTTCTCCGTCCACGGGTCGATGGCGACGACCCTCGAGCCCTCGTGCCGCAGGCCGGAGGCCAGCACGAGGGTGCTGCGTCCCTCGTAGCTGCCGATCTCCACGACGGTGGCATCGCGACCCAGAGTCGCAGCGGTGGAGTGGAGCAGCGCAGCCTGGTCGCGGGTGAGCCAGCCTCCGACCTCGTTCGCGATCGGCCAGATCCGCTCGAAGCTGGTGGTCGGCACGAGCGAAGCCTAGGTCCTCGTCCAGGCGGTCCGGCTTGCCCGTCCCCGGTGCCTGCGACCGGGTCCGGAGCCCATCCCACTGGCGACGATTACAGTGGGCGGCGCCCACCGCCGAACGAATGGCGGCGGCCACCGCAAAGGACGCTCACCGCATATGGACGTGCAGGCTTTCGCCGCCGGGCTCGACGCTCTCTTCGACGGCGACCCGGCGCAGGGCCGCCCCGTCGATCCACGCTTCGCGGAGGTGGCCGCACGGGTGACGGGCTTCACGACGCCCGCTGAGCTCGCGGTCCTGCACTCCGCCGTCGACCACCTTCGCGACGGCGAGGCGTACCTCGAGGTCGGCACGTACAAGGGCCGGTCAGTGTGCGGTGCCCTCCTGGACGGGACGGAGAAGCTCGTCGTCGCCGTGGAGAACTTCCAGGAGTTCGGCATGGCGGGCGCGCAGGCCCGGGAGGAGCTGTTCGACAACCTGGCCGCGCTGCCCGCGGTGGCGCCCCACTTCCGGCTCCTCGACGGCGACTGCTACCGGGTCCTGCGCGACCCCGACGCGGTCGGGTCACCGGTGGGTGTCTACTTCTTCGACGGCGCGCACACCTGGCTGGCGCACTATCTCGCTCTCGGTGTGGCGGAACACCTGCTCGCCGACGAGGCCTTGGTCCTCGTCGACGACGCCACCTGGCCGGTCGTCCGACGCGCGACCATGGCGTATGCCGGCCGGCACCGTGGCTGGGACCTCGTGCGAGCCTTCGACGCCGAGACGGACCATGACCCACGTTGGGCGAACGGCCTTCTCCTGCTGCGCTATCGACGTTCCCCCGGCACGCCCAGGCGGATCCACCCGGACGTGCGGGCGCTGTTGGCCCTCCAGCGCTTCGTGGTGGGACCGGCCTACGCCGCGGCCTGGAAGGTCGTGCCGAGGTCAGAGCTTCTCGTGCGCCTGGGCAAGCGGTTCTACGGCACCCGGTCCCACCGTGTCGCCCAGCGCTGAACGCCGGTCCACGGCGAGCCGGGCGAACGCGACGCAGGCGCCGACGGTGGACACGGCGAGAGCCCACATGACGATGGTCGACACCTGCGTGGGTGTCGCCTGGACGACGAGCACCACGACGAGGCCCGTGGTGATGACCCAGACCCAGAGGCCCCGTCCGCTCGGCTTCGTGGCGATGTCGTGCAGGACTGCGACGTTGACCACCGCCCAGGCTGTACCGAGGAGGCCGAAGTACGGAGCCAGCTGGGCGGCCTCGGGCACTGCACGACCGGCGACGATCTCCACGACCGGGGCGCCCAACGGCACCAAGGCAGCCGACACGCAGACGCCGAACAGCAGCGTCAGTGCCGCGACACCGAGCCCCGTCGAGCGGCTCGGGGCGCGGTGCATCCGGGGGAACGCGACGACGGCGAGGAACTGTGGCCCCCAGAGGCAGACCTTGGCGAAGATCGAGGCGAGAGCGTATGTCCCGCTGTCCGGTCCGGTGAGATGGTGGCGGGCGATGGGGACGTCCACGTTCGTCAGCAGGAAGTATGCCGTGAGAACCACGGCCCCGCGCGAGAGTGCCTGCGTGGCGGTGGCCAGCGGAACCGACGCCGTCCCGCCGCCGGGGGCGAGAGCCAGCGCTACTGCGGCGGCCGCGCCGGCGCCCAGCACCATGGCGAGCAGGACGGAGGTCACACCACCGCCGAGAGCGAGGGCGACCGCCACGGCCGCGACCCGGGCCACTCCGCTCGCGACGGCGGCGACCGAGAGTCGCGAGATGCGCTCTTCACCGAGAAGCAGCCCGTTGCCCGCGGCACCCATGAGCATCGGCACGAGGATGACCCCGACGACGACGACGTGCCACGCGGAGTCGAGATGCAGGTAGGACGCCAACGGCACCGACGCGACGACGAAACCGGCGCAGAGCACGAGGCCGACGACCAGTCCGAGCACCAGGGCGCTGCTCCGCGAGACACGCCCCCCGTGGGCCTTCGCGTCGGTCGCTCGGCGCGACACGCTGAGCTGGATGGCCGTCGAAGGAATCGTCCCGATGATGCCGAGGGCCAGCAGAGCGCCCATCGCTCCGAAGTCGTCGGGGCTGAGCTGCCGGGCGAGGAGCACGGACAGGACGTATCCCATCGCGTTGGCGACGACCGAGGCGACTCCGAAGCCAGCCGTCGAGCGAAGGCGAGACGTCGAAGGCTTCGACACGCTGCGCACCGTTCCTCGACTCGACCCGGCTCCGGGAGCCGGAGCGCTGACGACGCCAGCGTGCCAGACGGACCGTGGGCCGCCGCGACGGTCCATGCTGACGCGTCGCCCCGGAGGCGTGTTCTGGCTGGTCGTCGCGGCGGGAGTGGTGGGCGTCGTCGTGCTGACCGACGTCGGCCGCACCGCGATCGACACCAAGCCCCAGCTCTACCTCAACCCCGACGCGGTCCTGGCTTCGAGCCTCTCCGCCTGGCAGACGATCCCGGCCCTCGGGCAGCGCAGCTACGAGTCAGGACTGCTCCTTCCCTCCCTCGTCACGACGAGCCTCCAGGCGGTCGGCCTCCCTCCGTGGCTCATCATGCGGGTCCTTCGGGTCGTGCTCGTGCTCGTCGGGATGACGGGTGCCGCGTGGCTCGCCCGACGGGTGCTCGCCGACGGAGGATCCTGGGCGCCGCGCACAGCCGCCGTCGTCTATCTCCTCCACCCCTACGTCCTCGTCGCCGGAGCCACCCTGCCGGTTCTGTGGCCCTGGGCGCTGCTGCCCTGGGCGCTGGGGTGCCTCGTGCTGGCCGTCCGATCACGGCGGTCCTGGCTGGCATGGACTATGGCGGCGGGTGTGTGCACCTTCGGCATGGCCGGCCAGAACGCCGGGTCGGCGGTCCTGCTCCAGATGGCCGTCTCGGTCCCGGTCGTGCTCTGGTGGTCGGCCCGGTCCTCCGGGAGAGGGTGGCGCCGACCGCTCGCGGTGCTCGCGGTGCTGGCCGGCTCCGTCCTGGCGCTGTCGGCGTACTGGCTGCTGCCCGCGGTTCTGGCCAGAGGGAGCCGGCGCCGCCGTGGTCGCCCAGACCGAGAGCGGCGAGGCCATCTCCGCGGTGTCGTCCTGGAGCGAGGTGGTCCGCGGACTCGGACTGTGGCCGCTCTACGGCACGGACGGGACGACGCCGTGGGTGGAGCCCCACATCGCCCTGATCACCGTTCCGCTCGTCATCCTGGCCGGCTTCGCGCTGCTCGCGACGGCCTGGTGGGCGACGGCCACCGCTGATCGGATGCGACTGCGCCTCGCGATCGGCCTCACAGCAGTCGCCGCAGTGGTCATGGTGGGGAGCCATCCCTGGGCCGACCCACCACCACTGGGCGCGGGGTGGCAGGCCGCCCTGGAGCAGGTTCCCGCTCTCGGGCTGCTGCGGACGACGAACAAGGCCGGTGCCGCGCTCGTCGTCGGGGTCGCGCTGCTCTCGGCCCTGGCGGTCGCCACGTCAGCACATCCCCGACGACGTGCCTCGTTCATCGCGATGGTCGCCGTCGTCGCCGTGGTTCCGTCGTGGACCGGCGGGCTGTTCGTCAGCAGCGCCGATGTACCCGACTACTGGGAGCAGGCCGTCCGGGCAACCGACGTGGGGGACTCCCGCCTGTGGCTTCTCCCGGGCCAGACCAGCGCGTCGTACGTGTGGAGCGACCGCCGGCCCGACGACGTGGTGCAGGGGCTGTACGACGAGCGTGAGGCGATGGTGCGCACGACGGTCGCCAACTCGACACCGGAGGGGGCCTCGTTCCTCGCCGGCCTCGACAGGAGGCTCCAAGAGGGCAACCTGCCCCCGCGCGCCCTCGCCGCGGTGTCGCGGTATCTGGGCGTCGGGTCCCTGGTGGTCCGCAGCGACGTCGACAACGCCTCGGTCGGCGGGGCGGACCCCGCGGTGGTCGCTGGTGCGGTGTCGGGATCAGAAGGGCTCGGGGTCGGTCCGACGTTCGGCGCGCCGTCCGAGCGCACCGAGGGTCGACCGCAGGTGTCGGTCTTCACCGTCGACGACGCCGTGGGGCAGGTCACGGCGATGCAGCTGTCGGCACTCGTGACGGTCGTCGGCGACGCCACGTCCGTCCCGGACCTGGCCCAGCTCGGGATCCTCGACGGCTCTCGGCCCTTCATGCTCGCTGCGGACGCCGACGCGACGGATGTGGGGCTCCTGGAACGCTCGTCGACGATCGTTCTCACCGACACGAACCTGCGGGCCGAGGCGATCCCGAACCGGCTCACGGAGGACCGTGGGCCCCTCCTCGCGGCGGACGAGGTCGCTGACCGGATGGCCGGGTTGTGGGCGGCCGATGACCAGAGCGTGCGACTCCCACGAGGGTGGCGGGCCACCGCCAGCGGACAGGGGTCCGCGTTCCGGCCCCTTCCGTGGAGTGCGGCCGAGAACGCCATCGACGACGATCCCCGGACCGCGTGGTTCGCCGGGGACTTCGGGACGGCGACGGGTAGCCGCCTGACCGTGCACCTGGGTGCAGCCCTCAGCGGTGAGGTGGAGGTGCGCACCGCCTCGACAGGGGATGCCGAGATCACCAGCCTCCTGCTGAATGCCGGCGGCACCGAGTCCGACCTCCGGCGCACCTCCGGCGGCGTCTTCGTCGGGACCCTGCCCGACGGATCGACGGAGTTCTCCCTCCGCGTGGCCGGTGTCGCGCCCGCCGGCTCCCCGGCGAACGTCGGGATCTCCGAGGTGATCGTCGGGGGCCGCCCGAGTCCGGTGCCCGACGTGCTCCGGACTCCGCGGACCCTGACCGAGCTCGTGGAGTCGGGCTCGGCCGAGGAGCGAGCGCGACTCACGTCCCGTCCGCTGGACGTCGTTCTCTCCCGCCGGCTCGGGACGACGGGGAGCCCGGTTGTCGAGGAGCCGTCGCTCGACCGGATGGTGGAGCTGCCGTGGGACGACTCGTTCACGTTCCGTGGGCTCTTCAGGCTGGGGACGCCGATGCCGGAGACCGCCCTCGACGAGATGGAAGGCGCGTCGGGTGACATCCGGGCGACGTCGTCGAGCCAGGCGTTCGGTCTCCCCACCGGTCGAGCGTCGATGGCGATGGACGGCGACGAGGGAACGGCTTGGCTACCGGCCGAGCCGGCGGTCGGAGAGGAGTGGCGCGCATCCTTCGAGGACCCGGTGCCGGCGTCCGAGATCTCCCTCCTCCAGCCGAGCGGAGGGCGACAGCTCACTGAGGTCGTCGTCCGAGTGAACGGCACCGCCATCCGGGCGCCTCTCGAGCCCGGCCGCACCACGATCGAGCTGCCCCAGGGGACGACCGTCTCCGATGTGTCCGTCACCGTGGCCGGCGCCTCCGAACCCGCCACCGAGCCCGCCCGGCTGCTCGAGGTCCAGGTCGGCGACCGGCGCATCGACCGGAGCCCACAGGAGCCCGGGTGCCTGACCGTGGCCCAGGTCGACGGGAAGCCGGTCCAGGTCCGACCCACCGCCCCTGTCACCGAAGGTGCCTTCCTCGCCTCCCCATGTGGTGCTCCGACCTCCTTGGATGCCGGGCCGCACGAGTGGGTCTCCTCCGCGGAGTTCACCTCGGACCTCGTCGTGTGGTCCGACGACGCCCTCAGGGGCGGAACCTCCGACGAGCCCGCCGTGGTGGATCTCGCCGGTGACGAGCCCGGGCCTGGCAGCGTCCCCGGGCCTGGGTGGAGCGCAACGCTGCCGGAGCGGTCCGAGGACGCCGTCGTCGTGGCCGGCGTGGGCTATGACCCGGGATGGAGACTCTCCGTGGACGGGGGTGATGCGGGGCCGCCGCTGCTGATGAACGGGTATGCCGCCGCCTGGGTGGTGTCGTCGGGCGAGGCCGCCGCGCTGAGCCTCTCGTACGGCCCGCAGCGGGCGGCGGTGGTGGGGCTCGCAGTCAGCGGGGCGGCGCTGCTCGTCGCTGCCGGCATCCTCCTCACGCGCCGACGCGCGATGGCCGTCGACCTCGACGTCCATCATCGGCTAGCCGGTTCTCTCCCGCCTGCGCCGTCGACGGCTCGCCCGCCGACTCACGCCCTCGGGCGACCTCCGATGAGGAGCCGGTGGAGGGCTGTCCTCGCCACCGCCGGCTGGCTCCTGCTCGGCGGCGCGGTGCTCGGCCTCGTCGGGATCCTGGCAGCGGGCGTGGGGCTGGCGATGCGCAGGTTCCGACGCACCGTCGCAGCCGTCGTGCTGACCTCCGGCTGGGGGGTCGTCACCGCGGCCTGGTTCTGGGAGACGAGGGATGTGCTCGGCTCGGTGACCCCCGATCTCGTGACGTCCTCGCCGGTCGCCTCGTCCTGCGCGGGAGGAGTGCTGGTCGCCAGCGTCGTCTGGGTGCTCGGTCGCGACGAGGACGGTCCGTGACCGTGCCCGAGGAGGCGCGTCACCCGGAGTCACAGCGGCACGTCCTGTGGGGGCGGCTGCCCGACCAGCGTCCCCTGCGTGAGCTGTACTGGCTCTCGCGGATGCCCGGCACCACGGTGACCGAGGTGGGTTCACCCCGGACCCACGGACCCGACGCCGGTATCCGGCACGTCGACCGGCCCATCCGACGGCCCGTGAAGCGGTTCGTCGAGGCAGGTGCCCTGGGCTGGATCCACGGTCTGGCGAGCGTCGATCCGCGGCCCTACGGCTGGGTGGCCAGCCTCGAGCTCTGCGCTCTCGTCACCGGTCAGCTGTCCGCGTACGCGACCCGGCACGGCCTTCGGCAGGCGGTGGTGACCTGGGAGAACCTTCCCAACCAGCCGCTCTACCACCTCCCGCCGTACTCGTGGGCCACCCGGCGGGCCCTCGGTGCGGACCTCATGATCTGCCCCGTCGAGGCCGCCCGTGACCACCTGGTCGCGCTGGGATACCCGGAGAGCCGGATCGCCGTGGTCCCACCCGGGGTGGACCTCGAGGTGTTCCGCCCGGCGCAGTCGCTCGGGATCGAGCCGGATCCAGACCTCGTGGCGTTCGTCTCCCCGCTGGCGTCCAACAAGGGGATCGACACGGTCCTCGACGCCATGGACGTGGTTCGCCGGGAGCACCGGTCCGCACGCCTCGTCGTCGCGGGCCGTGGGCCGCTCGAACGCCTCGTCCAGGAGCGGGCGGCAACCAGTGGCGGAGCCATCCGGCACGTCGGCGCCCTCGACCGTGCGGGCGTGGCGCGGCTGCTCGCGTCCGCCGGCGTCTTCACCACGGCTCCGCGACCGACCTGGAAGTGGAACGAGCAGTTCGGTCTGGCCTACCTCGAGGCGATGGCGAGCGGCATCCCGATCGTCACGACGGCATCGGGCACCAACCACGAGGCCGTTCGCCCGCCCAACATCCGAACTGCCGACACGCCAGCAGCACTGGCGAGCGGCCTGCTCGCCCTCTTGCGCGATCCGACGGCGGCGGCCCGGATCGGCGCCGAGAACCGTAGGCTCGCAGAGGCCCGGCACGACCTGGCCGCACAGACCCGTGCCCTGGGGGCCGCGTTCGCCGTCGCGGAGCGAAGGCCGCCACGCCATCGCCGCCGAGGAGGACGAGCCGCATGACCACCCCCCTCGTGTCGGTCGTCGTCCCCACCAAGGACGTCGAGCGGACGCTCCGGCGCTGCCTGGCCTCCATTCGAAGCCAGACCTACCCGCGCATCGAGCTCGTCGTCGTCGACAACTTCAGCACCGACCGGACGTTCGAGGTGGCGCAGGAGCTCGCCGACACGGCCGTGCAGGCAGGTCCCGAGCGCAGCGCCCAGCGCAACCTGGGCATCGAGCTCGCCAGCGGGGAGTACATCCTGTGGATCGACGCCGACATGGTGCTGACACCTCACGTCATCGCGGATGCCGTCGGCACCGCCTCTCTCACCGGCGCGACGGCGGTCTTCATCCCCGAGCAGACGGTCGGCTCCGGCTTCTGGACGGCGTGTCGGGCCCTCGAGCGACGCTGTTACATCGGCGTCGAGCTCATCGAGGCGCCCCGCCTGATCCGGCGCGACTGGTTCACGGACCGGGGAGGATTCGCCTCGGACGTGGCCGGGCAGGAGGACGCCGACATCCGGATGCGTCTCCTGCGCGAGGGCAGGGACATGCCGCACACCGAGACGGTCATCCTCCACGATGAAGGTCACCTGACGCTCTCGTTCATCCTCCGGAAGCGCTTCTACTACGGGCAGTCGCTCCCCGCGTACCACCGTGCCCAGCCCGGCGCCATCTCCGCCCAGGGCCGAGCCACGCTCCGGGCGATGATCGGCGGACTCCCGATCCTCGCAGGGCAGCCGGTCCACGCGGCGGCGATGGTGTGCCTCCGCGCCGCCGAGGCGGGTGCCTACGCCGCGGGGGCGGCCAAGGCGTCGTGGGCGGCCCGCCGGCGATGACCCTCCCGGCGCGGCCACGGCGTGACCTTCTCGTCCCGATGGCCGTCGCCGCCGTGCTGGCGGTGCTGGTCCTCGGTCCGGCGCTGGGTCGAGGCGTCGTCCTCGCCTACGACCTCGCGTGGTCGCCGGACCCGCGGCTGACCCCCTTCACCATCGGGACGAGCACGCCGGCACCTCGGGCGGTGCCGAGTGATGCCGTCGGCGTCGTCCTCGGCTGGGTGATCGGGGCAGGCCCGGCGCAGGCCGTCGTCCTCTGGGCCACCCTCCTCCTCGCCGGCGTCGGTGCTGCCCGGCTCGCCGGGCTGCTGGCGCCCGGTCTGGGGCCGTTCGCGGGGTCGTCGGCCGCCGTCGCCGCCGTGTGGAACCCGTTCGTCCTCGAGCGACTGGTCGTCGGGCAGTGGACCGTGCTCCTCGGGTATGCCGCAGTGCCACACCTGCTCGTGACGGCCATGCGCGTGCGGCAGGGCCGCTCGCCGGTGTGGTGGCCTGCCGTGGGACTCGCCGCCTGCGGCCTCGGCGGGGCCAACACGCTGGTCCTGGGGGCGCTCGCCGTGGGCGGTGTGCTCCTCGCGCCGCGCCCTCGGTGGGCAGCGCTCGGGCTGGCCTCGGCGTCCACCCTGGGGGTGTCGGCCGTGTGGTCGCTGCCCGCGATGACGGCCGGCGTGCGGTCCTCCCGCGCGGGGGTCGCCGAGTTCGCCGCCCGAGCCGACACCCCGCTCGGCGTCCTCGGTTCGGTGCTGAGCGGCGGCGGGTTCTGGAACCCCGCCTCGCACCCGGCTGCTCGGTCGATGACGGTCGTCGCGATGACGGCCGCCGCCCTGGCGCTGCTGACCTTCACCGCAGCGGTGCGCGCGGCTCGAGCCGAGCACCTGCTCGCGGTGGTCGTGCCGGCGGTCGCAGGGCTGGTCCTGGCCTGGCTCAGCGCATGGGACCCCTTCGGGCTCTGGAGCACGGTCGTCCTCAACGCGCCCGGTGGCGGGGTGCTGCGGGACGCGCAGAAGCTCGTCGCCCCGTGGGTGATGCTCTGCGCCGCCGGGGCCGGCGTGCTGGTCCGCGACCTCCTGGACGCTCGCGTGGCCGGACCGGCCCTGGCGGTCCTCGTCACCGCTGCGCCGGTCGCGCTGCTGCCTTCGCTCGCCTGGGGGGTCGGTGGACGGCTCGACGCGGTCGACGTGCCCCCGGACCTCCGGGCCGTCGCCGCGAAGCTCTCGGGGGAGGCACCGGGGACGGTCGGCCTCCTGCCGTGGTCGCAGTACCGCCGCTACGACTGGAACGAGAGCCGCGTCTCGCTGACCCTGGTCCCTCGGATGGTCGACCAGCGGGTCATCCTCGACGACCGCCTCCCGCTCGCGGGCGGGGAGGTGCCGGGAGAGGATCCGGCCGCCCGGGAGGTGAGTGCTCGGATCGAGGCGGGCGTCCCGCCCGTCGGGGCCCTGGCGGCCGAGGGGGTGCACTGGGTCGTCGTCGAGAAGGGCACCGGACTGCCGGACCCCGCATCGGACGACGCCCTGCCCGTGGGCGCGCGGGTCGCCCACGACACTCCGAGCATCCGCGTCATCGAGCTGAGCGCAGGTCCGGGCGAGGCCCCTGTCGGGGCCGCTGCTGCGACCCTGTGGGGCTGGGCCGTGACCTCCCTCACCTGGCTGTTGGCGCTCGGGTGTGTCGTGCTGTCGTGGGCTCCGTGGCGGCGAGGAGGGCTGGTACAGTCCCCGCCATGAACCCTGGTGTCGGCTCCGCTGCGTCGTTCGTCGTCGGCGTCATGCTCGCACTCTTCGCGATCCTCGGCGGCGTCTCTGCGGTGACCCCGGACGCCAACCCCGCTGCCGCCTCGGACGACGTCGTCCGTTACGACGCCCCCTGAGCTCTCCCGGTCGACGCCCGCGTGCCGTCGAGCGTTTCCGCCCATGCACCAGGGCCGTTCCACGTCGGACGACGCCGGCCGGCAGTGACTGCGGAGGGATCAGCGCGCTGCTTCGCGCAGGAGCAGGCGCTCCCAGGAGTCGACGCAGTCGTCCCAGCGGAACCGTGAGACCCACGACCGCGCCTCCTCCGACATCCGTTGGCGGCGTGCGCAGTCGGTGAGCAGGGACCACAAGGCCTCGATGTACGCACCCGAGTCCGGTTCGCCCTCCGCGTCGTCCACCAGGAGACCGGTCTCCCCGTCGCGGATGGAGTCGGCCGGGCCGCCGGCCGCACGGAAGGCCACCGTCGGCGTCCCGTGGACGCCGGCCTCGACGACCACGAGGCCCCAGCCCTCCTTGAGACTCGGCATCGCGTGAACCCACGCCCTCGCGAGCAGCTGGTGCTTCTCCGCCTCGGAGACGTGGCCGTGGAAGGTCACGGCCTCGCGGATGCCCAGGGCGGCCACGTGCTCGCGCAACCGCGGCTCCCACCAGCCCGACCCGACGACGTCGAGATGCAGTCCGGGCACCCGCTCGCGAAGCGCTGCCACCGCGTCGAGCGCGATCTCCACCCGCTTCTGTGGCACCAGACGGCCCAGCACCACCACCCGCGGCTGCGGTGAGCGGAGTGCGGTGTCGTCGGCGAAGAGCATCCGTGCCGTTGTGGATGATCGTGACCCGGTCGGCGTCGACGCCGAGCCCGACCAGCTCCCGCTTGGTGGAGTCGCTCACGGCGACGTAGCTGGTCCGCCGGTAGACCCGGGGGGCGAGGGAGGACTCCAGCCACCAGCCGAACCGGGCGGTTCGCGGCCCGAGGATGACCGGCCACTGCTCGCGGTGCACATGGTGGACGAGGTTGACGACCGGGGTCCGAGTCACCAGCGGCGAGAGGTAGGGCACACCGTTCTGCACGTCGACGACGACGTCGTACCTGGACTCGGCGTGTGCCGCGAGGGCGCGGGCATAGATCGAGTAGCGACCGCCGCGGCGCACGTAGTGCACACCCTCGATCGTCTCCGCGGGGAGCGCACCCGGGTATGCCGCGGTGCGGAACGTCACCTCGTGACCGCGGGCAGCCAGCCCTTCCGCAACGGTGACAAGGTACTTCTCGGCGCCGCCGGCCTCCGGGTGGTGCAGGTCGCGCCAGTTCAGCAGGAGGACACGAAGGGACATCTCACCTCGAGGGTCAGGGGGTGGGCAAGGTGCCCGACTCGGCTGGCTACCATGCCCCAATGCGTTCCGAGCCGACGAGAAGGTATCGCACGCTCGGTCGCTCGGTCCGTCTGTTCCGCTCCTTTCTCGTCGAGCAGACCGACCCGGATCGGTTCTACAGCGACCTGGCCGAGGACACGGCCGAGCTGGTGCGCCGGCACGAGCCCCTTCCCGACCGTACCGTCGTCGACGTCGGAGCCGGGCAGCCGGCATACCCCCGGGTCTTCGCGGCCGCGGGCGCCCGCTACGTCGCCGTCGACGTCGACCGTGACGCGCTGCGCGCCGTACCGGGCACCGTGCGTCTCCAGGCGATGGGGGAGTCCCTCCCGCTGGCCGACGGGGTCGCCGACATCGTCCTGTCGAGCAACGTCATGGAGCACGTGGAGCACCCCGGCGTCCTCGGCGAGGAGATGCTGCGCGTGGCGCGTCCCGGAGGCCTCGTCGTCATCTCGTTCACGTCCTGGTCCTCGCCGTGGGGGGGCCACGAGACCTCGCCGTGGCACTGGTTGGGGGGCGACTTCGCTGCCCGCCGCTACACCCGGCGCCACGGCCACCCACCGAAGAACCGCTACGGGGAGAGCCTGCACCCCACCCGGGTGTCCGACGGACTGCGCTGGGCGCGCTCCCGAGAGGACGCCTGGGTCGTCGAGGCGGTGCCGCGCTACCACCCGGAGTGGGCGGGCGTCGTCATCGACCTACCGGGGGTTCGGGAGGTCGCGGCCTGGAACCTCCTCCTCGTGCTCCGGCGCCGATGACGGAGGGCGCCCGCGGGGCCCGGCTCCGGCTCGGGGCGGCCCTCCTCCTCGTGTGGGCGGTGGCGTGGTCGGTGCCCGCTGGGCGCGTCTCGGAGGACACGAAGAACGACGTGTACGTCGACCCGTGGGGCTTCCTCGCGCGCGCCGCGCACCTCTGGGACCCGCAGGTGACCTGGGGCGTCCTCCAGAACCAGGGCTACGGCTACCTCTTCCCGATGGGCCCCTTCTACGGGGTGCTCCGCGAGGTCCTGCCGGTCTGGGTCGCGCAGCGCCTGTGGTGGGGCGTCCTCCTCACCGTCGGGCTCCTCAGCGCCCACGCCCTCCTGGGCGCGCTCGGCATCCGTGGTGCGACCCCGAAGGTGCTTGCGGCACTCGCCTACACGCTGAGTCCGCGGGTGCTGTCCACGGTCGGCGGGCTGTCGTCGGAGTCGCTGCCGGTCCTCCTCGTGCCGGCGATCCTCCTCCCGGTCGTGCTCGCGACTCGGGGCCGGATCGGCCCACGCCGGGCGGCCGCGCTCTCCGCCCTCGCGGTCCTGGGGTGCGGCGGCGTCAACGCGACGGCGACGATCCTCGCCGCCGTGCCGACAGGCCTGTGGCTGGTCACGCGCCAGCGACTGGTGGCGGAACCCCGTGACCTGGTGGTGGACCGGGCTGGTCACCGCGGCCAGCGTGTGGTGGCTGGGGCCGCTGGTGCTGCTGGGACGCTGGTCGCCGCCCTTCCTCGACTGGATCGAGCGCGCCGCCGACGTCGTGCGGGAGATCGACCTCCTCGACGTCACCCGCGGCACGACCCACTGGCTGGGTTTCGTCGTCACCTCCGGCGGCGAGTGGTGGCCGGCGGGGTATGCCGTCGCCACCGGTCCCCTGCTCGTCCTTGCCACCTCCTTCGTGGCCGGCGTCTCCCTGGCCGGGATCGCCCTGCGCGGGGTGCCGGAGCGCCGCTTCCTGCTCGTCACGCTGGGCCTCGGCGTCGTCCTCCTCGGGGTGCCGCACCTCGGGCCGGTGTCCTCCCCGCTGGCGCCGGTGGCGCAGGCTCTCCTCGACGGACCCCTCGTCGCGTTCCGCAACATCCACAAGGCAGACCCGCTCGTGCGGCTGCCACTGGCAGTCGGTCTCGCGCACGCGCTCGACCGCGGCCTGAGCCTGTTCTCCGGCCGGTCGCTCGGCGTGCGCCTCCCGGTGGGCGCGGCGGGGCTGCTCGTCGTGCTCGTCGTCGTCTCGCCCGGGCTGTCGGGTGCGATCGCGCCCCGGGGCACCTTCACCGACATGGCGCGGCAGTGGCGCGAGGCCGGTGCCTGGCTGTCGGTGCGCGCGCACGAAGGGCGGGCGCTGGTCGTGCCGGCGGCGAGCTTCGGTGAGTACGAGTGGGGTCGCACCATCGACGAGCCGATCCGCCCCCTCTCGACGGCCGGCTACGCCGTGAGGGATGCCGTGCCGCTCACGCCTGCGGGGACCATCCGTGTCCTCGACGCCGTCGAGCAGCGGCTCCAGACGGGGCGCGACGTGGGGGGCGCGGTCGCCGTGCTGCGCCGGCTCGGTGTTCGCTACCTCGTCCTGCGCAACGACCTGGACACCACGTCGGCCGGGCAGCCATCGGTGACGTACGCCCGCTCCGCGGTGCGCTCCACTCCCGACGTCGAGCTCGCGAAGGGGTTCGGGCTCACCCGGATCGACCTCAGCGGTGAACGTGTCTTCCCGGTGGAGGTGTACGACATCGGCAAGGCGGCGCCGCTCGCCGTGACGCAGCCGGTGTCGGACACGGTTGCCGTCTCCGGCGGGCCGGAGGACCTGCTGGCGGTGGCCGACGCAGGAGTCGACGGGTTGGCCGTCCTCGACGGACACCGGGTGCCCGGCGTCGACCCGGGCCGCCGGGTCGTCACGGACGGCTACCGCGCCCGCGAGCGGTGGTTCGGCGCGACCCGGGGGCGCGACAGCTCCTCGACGCTGGCGGCGGACCAGCTCGACGGGACGCGCGACTACCGACCGTGGGACGACCTCTCCCGTCATGCGGTCACGGCCTTCACCGGGGGAGTGAAGGGCGTCAGCGCGAGCTCGTCGCTTGCCACCACCTACACCCTGGCCGGCCTGCGTCCGGCCGACCGACCGGCCGCGGTCCTCGACGGCGACCCGACGACCGCGTGGGTCGCTCAGTACGACCCGCACCCGACCGTCGAGATCCGCCTCGACGGCCCTGGGTCGGTCTCCTCGGTCCGGGTGGACGTCCTGGCCGACCGTGAGCGGTATGCCGGCCTCGGGGTGGCGACCCGGCTGGAGGCACGCACCGACGCCGGACGTGTCCAGGTCGACGTGCCGGCATCGGGGCGGGTCGAGATCCCGCTGCCAGGTGGCGCCACCCGCACCCTGGCCGTCGAGGTGATCGAGACCGACGACGGCGACCCTGCCGGTGTCCTCACGGGTCTCGTCGCCGTCGACCTCCAGGGAATCCGGGCGACGGAGGTCGTCGTCGGGCCCGGACGACCGCGCCGAGCTCGCGGACGCCGTGGTCCTCACCGGCGGGCTTCCCGGCTCGGACGGGTGTGTCCACCCGGAGGACGCCGTGGTCTGCTACGGAGAGGGAGGGCGCGACGGCGAGGCCGGAGCCGTGCTCGCCCGTCGCGTCACCGCGACCGGGGAGGGCCCCGTGGCGGCGAGCGGGACACTGGACGTCTCGCGGTGGGCCACGGACCCACCGGGGCTTGCGCGTGCCCGGCGTGGCGGTCAGGGCGAGCAGCAGTCGCACGGCGTCGCTCGCGGGACGACCGGAGGGAGTGGTCGACGGAGACGACCGCACCGCCTGGAGCCCGGCCCCCGACGACGCCTCTCCCACCCTGACCCTGACCCTCGACGAGCCGGCCGACGTGGGCGGGGTGACCCTTCGTGCCCGGCGCGGCTGGATGGCGCGCCACCGCCCGTTCGTCGAGGTGCGGCTCGACGACCGGGAGGCCGTCGTCCGGGCATCGGTCGACGGGCGTCTCGCCGTCAGTGGACGTGACGTGAGCACGGTGTCGATCCGGGTGCTGCCGCTCCTCGGTCGCAGTCGTGGGGCTCCGGCATCGCTCGAGGTCGAGGAGCTCGGGCTCTCCGGAACGGAGCTGCCTCGGCCGCACGAACGGTTGAGCCGGCCCTGTGGAGAAGGCCCGGAGCTCACGGTCGACGGCATCAGCGTGCCGACCCGCATGGACGGTCCACGGTCGGCACTCTGGGGGGAGGGAGACCTGACGTGGCAGGCCTGTGCGCCGGTGACGCTGGGTGCCGGGCCGTCCCACGACATCGACGTGCGGGGTGACCCCGCTCTGCGCCCGACAACCGTCGCGCTCCTGGGCCCCCGCGCGCTCACCGCACCTGCGCCCACGGCGCTCCACGTGACGTCGCGGTCCCCGACGCACCTGACGGGCACGGTCGGCGGTGGTGCGCAACGCCTGCTCGCGCTGACCATGAACCACAACGACGGCTGGGAGGCCTCGCTCGAGGGACAGATGCTGACACCGGTCGTCGTCGACGGCTTCCGGCAGGGCTTCGTCGTGCCGGAAGGGGCGTCCGGCGCGGTGGAGGTGCGCTTCGCTCCCGACGGCCCCTACCGATGGGCCCTCGGCGTGGGGCTCGTTCTCGCACTCCTCGTGCCCCTCACCCTGCTCGTGCCCGACCGGTCGCGGCGCCCGAGCACCCCGTCCGGCGACCCCAGACGCCGTGCCGCGGCCCGCCGTCGTCACGCTCGTCGCGCTGGGTGGGGCGCTCCTCGTCGCCGGTCCCTGGGCGTCGCTCGCCGCGGGTGGGGCGCTCGCCCTCCTCCACCTGCTCGGAGGGCGACCTCCCCGCCGAGACGTGGTGACGGCGCTCGTCGTGGTGGCGCTCGTGACGGCATCCGGGGTGCTCGTGGCGGTCACCGAGCCGGCACGCCCGACCCTCCCGTGGGTGGAGGCGGTCGTCACGCTCGCCGTCACCGCGGCAGCGGTGCTCGCCGGTGCGGGACCCGTCGCGCGGCCCACCTCATGGCGGGCAGCTCGACGGCCACGTGGCTGAGCCACGCCAGGGCCAGGCTGACGGGCAGGCCGATCGCGAGGAGCGCGAGGATCCCCCCACTGAAGACCTGGCCGCCACTCACCGCGTAGACGGCAGCGAAGACCGGCAGGTGCCACAGGAAGAGGCCGTACGACACGGTGCCCACGGCTCGAGCCGGCCCCGAGGCGAGGACCCGGGCATACACGTCGCCCTGCCCGAGCACCAGCGGCGCGAGGAGCACCCCGGCAACGACGGTGGACAGGGCCAGCCGGATGGCGAGCTGGACCTCGGAGACGGGCCCGAGGGTGAGTGGTCCCGCGATCGGCGTCGTTCCGAGCACGAGCGCCGCGCCGGCGAGGGCGAGGCAGCCCCAGGTGTCGTGCGCCAAGCGCGTCAGCCCTCCCGCGAACCGCGTCTGCGGGCGCATGAGTACCTCGGCCAGGACCATCCCGACGGCGAAGTTGGGCCAGCGGGCGGGAAGCCAGCGCTCGACGAGCACGTCCTGGCCCACGACGCCGACGGGCATGACCGCGACGAAGACCGTCGAGAGCACCGCGGAGCCGATGAGCAGAGCCACCGGCAGGTCCGGATGACGACGCCGTGCCAGCCCGAGCAGGAGGACGACGAACGGCAGCGCGATGTAGAAGGAGATCTCGGTCGAGATGCTCCAGGACTGCGAGAACTCGTCGATGTCGGTTCCCGGCACGTAGATCTGCAGTGCGAACGCCTGCGCCACGACGGTGCGCACCGGCGGCTGCGCGAGGGCCACGACCACCGCCAGCGCCACCCAGTACGCGGGGAGGACGCGTGCCGCACGCCGCGCGGCATACGCTCGGAGGTCGGTGCGCCCAGCGCCGGCGTCCGAGGCGAGCTGGTGGTGGAGGAGGAACCCGGAGAGCGCGAAGAAGATGGCGACACCGAAGTCCCCGCGTCCCGCCACCCGCCCTGGGAGGCCGCCGTGAACGGTGAAGCCGGTGAGGTATGCGGCGTGCGTCAGCACGACGAGGAGGGCCGCCACCGCACGCAGCCCGTCCAGGGCGGGGAGCCGGGTCATGCGGGCACTGTAGGGCCGCTCCGCGCCGAGGACCCGCCACCTCGTTTGCCGAGGACGCGCCGTACCCGCTGGTAGGGTCCTGCGCGTCCCAGAGGCGCCAAGGGAGACGAACACCGTGAGCGGACACACCGCAACCGCTCGAAGCTGTGTCGTGAGCAGGGTCGTCGTCACGGGCGGGGCGGGCTTCCTCGGCTCCCACCTGTGCGAGTCGTACGTCGCCGCCGGGCACGAGGTCATCTGCCTCGACAACTTCCTCACCGGGACGCCGGAGAACGTGGCCCACATCGGGCCGAGCCACCGATTCCGCCTGGTTCGGACCGACGTGACCGACTACGTCCACGTCGGGGGGCCGGTCGACCTCGTCCTCCACTTCGCCAGCCCGGCGTCCCCCATCGACTACCTGAACCTGCCCATCGAGACCCTCAAGGTGGGATCGATCGGCACCCTCCATGCCCTCGGCCTGGCTCGGCACAAGGGTGCCCGGTTCGTGCTCGCCTCCACCTCCGAGGTGTACGGCGACCCCCAGGTCCACCCACAGCCGGAGACCTACTGGGGTCACGTCAACCCCGTCGGGCCACGCGGCGTCTACGACGAGGCCAAGCGGTTCGCCGAGGCGGTCAGCCTCGCCTACCGCCAGACGCTCGGGGTGGACACCGCCATCGCCCGGATCTTCAACACCTTCGGTCCACGGATGCGACCGAACGACGGGCGCGCCATCCCCAACTTCATCCGCCAGGCGCTGCGCGGGGAGCCGGTCACGGTGTCCGGGGACGGGTCGCAGACGCGCTCGGTCTGCTACGTCGACGACCTCATCGCGGGGATCGTCGCCCTGGCGGGGTCCTCCGAGCCGGGGCCGATGAATCTCGGCAACCCCCACGAGCTCGCGGTCCTTGACCTGGCGCGCTGGATCATCGAGCTCTGCGACTCCCGGTCGGAGGTGGTGTTCGTGCCACGACCGGTGGACGACCCTTCGGTGCGGCAACCCGACACCAGCGCGAGCGGCGGAACGGCTGGGGTGGCGCCCGGTGGTCTCCGTGGAGGAGGGCCTGCGACGCACCATCGACTGGTTCCGCACCCACCCCGAGCTGGTCTGAGCAAGGCGGCGGAGGTGGCGGAGCGGGGGCCGGCCGGAGCGTTCGCCCCGAGGGAGCCGAGACACGCTGGCCAGGGGTGCCTGCATGCTTGCCAGTGCCCATCTACCCACTGGTAGTGTCGCTGCGATCGCCACTTCTCACGACAAGGGCAAGGGTGCCATGCGGAAGACCGTCGGCTTCATCCTCTTCGGGCTCGCGGGCTTCCTCCTCACCGCGGTGGTGCTCGCGCTCGTGTACGTCCCGGACCAGGTCAAGAAAACGCCGCTGGACACCGACTCGACGACCCGCCTGAGCGGTCAGGCGGCGGTCCTCCCGAGCGGTTCCGGGTCTCCCGTCAAGGCAGTGAGCCGCACCGTCGCCGACGGGGAGGCCTCCGACGACGACGTCATCGTCTTCGACACCTTCTCGTGCCTCATGCGAGATGTCGGTGAAGGCCCGGACTGCACCGAGGACGAGTCCGAGGGCAGTCCCCTCGTCACCGCCGGGACCGACCGGTTCGCCACGGACCGCAGGACCGCACTCGCCGTCAACGACGAGGTGTACGTGGGCGCAGCCGCCGAGCCGCACGAGGGCCTGGTCAACAAGTTCCCCTTCGACGTGCAGCAGGAGACCTACCCCTACTGGGACGGGCTCGTCGGCCGCGCGGTCGATGCGGAGTTCCAGGCCGACGAGGAGATCGACGGCCTCCCCGTCTACAAGTTCCTCATCTCCCTCACCGATGAGCCGGCGGAGATCAGCAACGGGATCTCAGGTCTCTACTCCACCGAGAAGACGTTGTGGATCGACCAGGGCACGGGCAAGATCATCGACCAGAGCGAGGCACAGGTGCGGCAGCTGGACGACGGCACGACCGTCCTCGACCTCGAGCTCAGCTTCACGGACGAGACGGTGGCCGCCAACGTCGAGGACGCCAAGGCGAGCAACGCCCAGCTGAGCCTTGTCCGGCGGGCGCCCATCGTCCTCGGAGTGCTCGCCCTGCTCGCCCTCGCCGGAGGGGCGTTCCTCGTCTTCGCCGGATCCACGGCACCGCGGCGCGACGAGCGCCAGGACGTCTCCGTGGACGAGCTCACCACCACCCGCCGCGGGCGCTGAGGCGGCGCTCAGCCCGGGCGGTCCGCGACGACGATGACCGTCCCCGGCAGCAGTCGCCCGCGCAAGGGCGACCAGCCGCCCCACGCCGCCTCGTTCCGGGCCGGCCACTCGGGCTCCACGAGGTCGACGAGCACGAGGCCGGCCGCGACGACCTGACGCACGAGGTCGCCGAGGGTCCGGTGGTGCTCGGCATAGGTCACGACCCCCGCCTCGCTCTCGACGTACGGGGTGCGGTCGAAGTACGAGCTCGTCACGGTGAGGCCGTCGGGGCCCGGGTCGTCGGGGAACGCCCACCGCACCGGGTGCGACGTCGAGAAGACGAACCTGCCGCCGGGCCGCAGCACGCGCGCCGCCTCACGGAAGGCAGCGGCGCTGTCCGCGACGAACGGCACCACGCCGTATGCCGTGAACACCCGGTCGACGGTCGCGTCGCCGAACGGCAGCGCGAGCCCGTCGCACTGGAGCAGGGGGAGCTCACGCAACCGGGACTCGGAGGCGGTGGCGCCGGCATCCGGCGTCTCCTCCTGGATCCGGCGAGCCATGCGCAGCATGCCCATCGACAGGTCGCTGGCGACCACCCGCACGTCGGCGTGCGCTCGGGACAGCCAGCGCGAGCACTGGGCGGCGCCGGCCCCGATCTCGAGGACGGTCATCCCGTCCCGCACCTCGAGCAGGTCGAGCTCCGCCTCGGTCCAGCCCTCCGGACCCCAGACGAACGCGGTGTCCCCGAGGAACGAGCCGTGCTCGGCGTAGTAGTCCTCCGCCTCGCCGTCCCACCAGGCGCGGTTCGCCGCCCGCGTCTCGGCGGCACCGACGGGCCGACGGGCGGCCTCGTCGGTCACGGAGACGTCCACGGGGAGGGAGTCGACGGCATCCGTGAGGTTTTGCCCCCCGTGCGGGCGCACGAGTAGGGTGTGCGTGCACCCGTGTGGCCGCATCCGGTCAGACGTGCGCTCGTTCCTCCCCATCGAATCCATCTGTCCACATCGGAGTTCCTACTACATGACTGCCAGCACGGTCGACACGACCGCCCCTCAGGTCGCCATCAACGACATCGGCTCTGAGGAAGACCTCCTCGCCGCGATCGACGCGACGATCAAGCACTTCAACGACGGCGACATCGTCGAGGGTCGCATCGTCAAGGTCGACCGGGACGAGGTCCTGCTCGACATCGGCTACAAGACCGAGGGCGTCATCCCCTCGCGCGAGCTGTCCATCAAGCACGACGTGGACCCCAACGAGGTCGTCTCCGTCGGCGACGAGGTCGAGGCCCTGGTCCTCCAGAAGGAGGACAAGGAGGGTCGGCTGATCCTGTCCAAGAAGCGCGCCCAGTACGAGCGCGCCTGGGGCACGATCGAGAAGATCAAGGAGGAGGACGGCGTCGTCACCGGCTCCGTCATCGAGGTGGTCAAGGGTGGTCTCATCCTCGACATCGGCCTGCGTGGCTTCCTCCCGGCGTCCCTCGTGGAGATGCGTCGCGTACGCGACCTCCAGCCGTACGTCGGCAAGGAGATCGAGGCCAAGATCATCGAGCTCGACAAGAACCGCAACAACGTCGTCCTGTCCCGCCGGGCCTGGCTCGAGCAGACGCAGTCCGAGGTCCGCACGACGTTCCTCAAGGAGCTCGGCAAGGGCCAGGTCCGTTCCGGTGTCGTGTCCTCGATCGTCAACTTCGGTGCGTTCGTGGACCTCGGCGGCGTCGACGGCCTCGTCCACGTCTCCGAGCTGTCCTGGAAGCACATCGACCACCCGTCCGAGGTCGTCGAGGTGGGCGACGAGGTCACCGTCGAGGTGCTCGACGTCGACATGGACCGCGAGCGTGTCTCCCTGTCGCTCAAGGCGACGCAGGAGGACCCGTGGCAGCACTTCGCCCGGACCCACGCGATCGGCCAGGTCGTCCCGGGCAAGGTCACCAAGCTCGTCCCCTTCGGTGCGTTCGTGCGCGTCGACGACGGCATCGAGGGCCTGGTCCACATCTCCGAGCTGGCCGAGCGCCACGTCGAGCTGCCCGAGCAGGTCGTCACCGTCGGCACCGACATCTTCGTCAAGGTCATCGACATCGACCTCGAGCGTCGCCGCATCTCGCTCTCGCTCAAGCAGGCGAACGAGGACGGCGCGAACCAGGTCGAGTTCGACCCGACCCTCTACGGCATGGCCGCCGAGTACGACGACAAGGGCGACTACAAGTACCCCGAGGGCTTCGACTCCGAGACCAACGAGTGGCTCGAGGGATTCGAGAAGCAGCGGGAGCTGTGGGAGAAGCAGTACGCCGATGCGCACGCGCGGTGGGAGGCGCACCGGGCCCAGGTCGAGACGTTCGCCAAGGCCGACGCCGAGGCTGCCGGCGGGAGCGACGCCACCTCCTACTCCTCGGAGACCGGTGATGAGCCGGCCACCCCAGCAGCCACCGACGACAGCGCTCCTCGTCCGCCGGCTCCGACCACCGAGGGCACCCTCGCCAGCGACGAGGCCCTCGCTGCCCTGCGGGAGAAGCTCACCGGCAACTGAGTGCACCGGCATACCCCACGGGTATGCCGCAGGGTCGCACACGAGGCCCGGCCACCCGTGAGGGTGGCCGGGCCTCTGCGTGTCGAGCCGGCCGTGCCGGGCGGTTGGCGTGGCAGGGTGGCCGGCATGGCACCCGGTGACGCGACGCCGACCTCGGCCGGTCTCGACGGCCTGGTCGGGGACGGGACGCTGCCGGGATATGCCGTCGCACTGCGCCACGGTGACGACGTCACGGTCGCGGCGGCCGGGCTTGCCGACCTCGAAACCGGCCGACCCCTCGCAGCGGACACCGTCCACCGGGTCGCCTCGCTGTCGAAGCCGGTGGCGGCGCTCATCACGATGCAGCAGGTGGAGGCGGGGGCCCTCGCACTCGACGACCCGATCAGCACGTGGCTGCCGGAGCTGGCCGACGTCCGGGTGCTCAGCGAGCCGCACGGCCGGCTCGATGAGACACAGCCGCTGCGCCGCCCGGTCCTCGTCCGCCACCTGCTCACCATGACGAGCGGCTTCGGCGTCCTGCGCGAGGACACCCCGCTGTCCGAGGCCCTCGACGAGGCAGGTATCGCCCCCGGGCCGGAGCCGCCCGCGCTGCCGCCCGAGGACGTCCTGGCGCGGCTCGCCGCGCTGCCGCTGGCGTTCCAGCCGGCGCAGGGGTGGGCGTACCACACCTCGACCGACGTACTCAGCATCCTGCTGGCACGCGCCGCCGGCCGCGGCCTGGACGACATCGTCGAGTCGGGGGTGCGTGCAGCCCTGGAGATCGGCGTGCTGGCCTTCTCCCCGCCGGACGGTGCCGACGTGGCGACGGTGTACGACCCGCAACCCCGTGGCCTGACACCCATCGACCGCGGGGTTGCGGACGGGCCACCCCCCTTCCTCTCCCTGTCCGCCGGCCTCCTCACGACCGCGCCGGACTACCTCCGCGTCCTCGACGAGCTCGTCCGTCCCACCACGGTCGATCCGGCGTCCGCGGAGCTGATCCACTCTCCGCAGCTGACCGACGACCAGGTCCGAGCGGCCGGAGACTTCCTGCCAGCGGGGTACTCGTACGGCTTCCAGGTCTCGGTGGCGGTGCGCGACGACCCCCAGGGGCCCCGGCGGGGCAGCTTCGGCTGGAGCGGCGGCAGCGGCTGCCTCGCCGTCGCCGACCCCGAGGCGGACCGCGCCGGGGTGCTGCTCACCAACCGCCAGCTCGGCGGGCCCGACGGCTCACCGGCATTCGGCCCCTTCCTCGCGGCCATGTACCGGTGACCGCCGCGGCCGAGCACTAGAGTCGCGGCCATGCTTCGGGTGGGCCTGACCGGCGGGATCGGCTCCGGCAAGTCGACGGTCTCCGCCCAGCTGGCGTCACTCGGCGCGGTCGTCGTCGACGCGGACGCCGTGGCGCGTGAGGTCGTCGGACCCGGGATGCCGGCCTTCGCCGCGATCGTCGCCCGGTTCGGCCAGGGGGTGGTCGGCCCGGACGGCGGCATCGACCGACCGGCCCTCGGGCGCATCGTGTTCGGGAACCCGGCCGCCCTGCGGGACCTCGAGGCCATCACCCACCCGGCGATCTCGGCTCGCACCGAGGAGATCGTCGCCGGTGTCCGTCCGGATGCCGTGCTCGTCCACGACATGCCGCTCCTCGTCGAGAAGGCCATGGGCGCCGAGTACCACCTCGTCCTCGTCGTGGGGGCGGCCGAGGAGGTGCGCCTTCGGCGACTCGTCGACCAGCGCGGGATGAGCGAGGCCGACGCCCGGGCCCGCATCGCCGCGCAGGCGGACGACGACGCGCGGCGCGCCGCCGCGGACGTGTGGCTCGACAACGAGGGGACGACGGAGGCGCTGCGGGTCTCGGTGCTCCGCCTGTGGCACGAGCGGCTGGAGCCGTTCGAGGCGAACGTGCGGCACGGCATCCGGTCCCGGCTCGCGCACCCCACGCTGTCACCGCCCGACCCGACCTGGCCGGCGCAGGCCGCCAGGCTGCTGGCCCGGATCCACCACTGCGTCGGCTCCGCCGCGGTGACCTTCGACCACATCGGGTCGACCGCCGTTCCCGGGTTGGTCGCGAAGGACGTCGTCGACCTCCAGGTCGGCGTGCCCTCGTTGGCACGTGCGGACGACCCGTCGTTCGTCACCGCCATGGCCGCCGGCGGCTTCGTCCGCCCCGACGGGGTGTGGGACGACAACGGCAAGGACGGCACGAGGTGGCCCAAGCGGTTCCACGCCTCGTGCGACCCCGGGCGCGTCGCGCACGTGCACGTTCGCGAGGTCGGCTCGCCGGGATGGGCCTGGGCGCTGATGTTCCGGGACTGGTTGCGAGCCGATCCGGCCGAGCGCGTGGGGTACGCGACGATGAAGACCGAGCTCGCGGCGAGCGTGGCATCGGTCACCGACTACGCCGAGGCCAAGGAGCCCTGGTTCGAGGAGGCCGACGTCCGGGCCCGGGCCTGGGCCGAGCGGACGGGATGGCGCCCCCCGGTGGCGAGCTCGGGGGACCGGCTCAGGACGAGGTGACGACGTCGACGACGACCTCTTCGCCGAGCCGGGTCAGGGTCGTGAGGAACAGGTCGAGGTCCTCGTCCCGCGTCCGGTGGTTCGAGATGGCGACTCGGATGGCGAGGTGGCCGTCGAGGACGGCCTCGGACACGATGGCCACACCGCTCTCGTGCACCCGCAGCACCAGCTCGTGGTTCACCTCGTCGAGCCGCTCCGCCGGCACGGCGGCTGGTGCGTAACGAAGGCACACGACGTCGCAGCCGACGGGCGCCAGCCGTTCGACGTCCTGGTGAGCGTCGACGCGGGCCGCCAGCCGGTGCGCCTGGGCGATGTTCGCGTCGATGAGCTGCCCGAAGGCGGTCGCCCCGTACGCCTTGAGCGCCATCCACACCCGGAGCGCCCGGAACCCCCGGGACAGCGCGATCCCGTACTCGTTGAACCAGACGTCACCGCCGGACAGGCCGCGCGTGGAGTGCGCCAGGAAGTGCGGCACGACGGAGAACGTCGCGCGGTGGGCCGCCTCGTCCCGCACGAGCGCGAGCCCGACGTCGAAGGGCGCCTGCATCCACTTGTGGAGGTCGAGGGCCAGCGAGTCGGCCCGTTCGATGCCGCGCACCGCCGCGGCCTGCCCGCTGAGGGCGAGGAACCCCCCGATCGCTCCGTCGACGTGGAACCACAGTCCCTCGCGCTCCGCGAGGTCGGCGATGGCCTCGAGGTCGTCGAGCGAGCCGGTGCTGATGGTGCCCGCCGAGGCGATGACGGCGAGGGGCTCCACGCCGGCCGCCCGGTCGGCCGCGACCGCCGCCGCGAGGGCCTCCACGTCCATGGTCCAGTCCGGGCGCACCGGCACCGCCCGCAGGCTGGAGCTCCCGAAACCCAGGAGCTCGAGCGACTTGCGGTGGCAGCTGTGGACCTCGGTCGAGGCGTACACGGCATACCGACGTCCTGACGGCAGCCCGTCGGTGCGGACCTCGGGGCCGAGGCGAGCCGTGCGGGCCACGGCGAGGCCGACGAGGTTCGCCTCGGAGGCGCCGGTCACCAGCAGTCCGCTCGCGGTGGTGGGGTATCCCGCCGCCTCGGCGCACCAGGCGACGACCTGCTGCTCGACGAGGACGGCGGAGTGGTCGCCTCCACCGAGGTTGGGGTTGAGCACGCTCGCGAGGAGGTCGGCGAGGTTGCCCACGGGGTTGCCGGCCCCCATGTACCACCCCCAGAACCGTGGGTGGTCGTTGCCCATGGAGTACGGCACCACCTGCTCGAGGAAGTCCTCGTATGCCGTCTCCGCGCCTTCGGGGTCGCGCGGGAGCGGCCGCTCGAAGAAGGTGCGGACCGCCTCGGGCATCGGCTGCCACACCGGTTCCTCCCGCCGGGCGGCGAGGCGGTCGAACGAGTCGTCGACCATGCGGTGCGCGAGCGAGCGGAGGGCATCCCAGTCGGCCGGGTCGAGACCGGTGCTGCCGTCCGGTGCCGGGGCGGATGACGCACGGCGGTGTGTGGTCGGTGACGTCGCCATGCGGTGATGCTGCCACTCCATCGGGGCGCCTGGCCAGACCGTGGATGCCGTGGACGGCAGCCCGCCTCGTCCTCGCCGGGACGAGTTCGGCACGCGGGAGGGCGGCCCACACAGCGCTCTCGAGCTGCAGCTGGAGCACGCGCTTCTCCGGCGCCTCGACCCCGTGGCCGGGCACTGTGGTCACCCCAGCGCACGCCGGCCGAAGCCCGAGGCCATGCTCGGAGGCCGGGCGCGCTGACCGGCTGTCGGTGGGGCGGCATACCGTAGGACCATGCGCCCGACCACCGAGCTCCAGCGCCGCGTCGCGCCGTTCGAGGTCGTCTCCGACTTCCAGCCCGCCGGTGACCAGCCCCAGGCGATCCAGGAGCTCGCGCGCCGGGTGAAGGCGGGGGAGCAGGACGTCGTGCTGCTCGGTGCCACGGGCACCGGCAAGTCGGCGACGACGGCATGGTTGGTCGAGCAGGTCCAGCGACCGACCCTCGTCATGGCGCCCAACAAGACACTCGCGGCGCAGCTCGCCAACGAGTTCCGCGAGCTGCTGCCGCACAACGCCGTCGAGTACTTCGTCAGCTACTACGACTACTACCAGCCCGAGGCGTACGTCCCCCAGACCGACACCTACATCGAGAAGGACTCCTCGGTCAACGACGAGGTCGAGCGGCTGCGGCACAGCGCGACGAGCAGCCTGCTCACCCGTCGGGACGTCGTCGTCGTGGCCTCGGTGTCCTGCATCTACGGCCTCGGCACCCCCCAGGAGTACGTCGACCGGATGGTCGCGCTGAGGGTGGGCGACGAGGTGGGCCGTGACGACCTCCTCCGGAAGTTCGTCCAGATGCAGTACACGCGCAACGACCTCGCGTTCACCCGAGGCACCTTCCGGGTCCGCGGGGACACCGTCGAGATCATCCCGATGTACGAGGAGCTGGCGATCCGCATCGAGTTCTTCGGTGACGAGGTCGAGGCGCTGTACACCCTCCACCCGGTGACCGGTGAGGTGGTGCACGAGGAGCAGGAGATGTATGTCTTCCCGGCGTCGCACTACGTCGCCGGGCCGGCTCGGATGGAGCGCGCCATCGCCGGCATCGAGCACGAGCTCGAGGAGCAGCTGTCCCTGTTCGAGAGGCAGGGGAAGCTCCTCGAGGCCCAGCGCCTGCGGATGCGGACGACCTACGACATCGAGATGATGCGGCAGGTGGGGTCGTGCTCCGGCATCGAGAACTACTCCATGCACATCGACGGGCGCTCGCGGGGATCCGCCCCCAACTGCCTCATCGACTACTTCCCCGAGGACTTCCTCCTCGTCATCGACGAGTCACACGTCACGGTGCCGCAGATCGGGGCGATGTACGAGGGCGACATGTCGCGCAAGCGCACCCTCGTCGACCACGGCTTCCGGCTCCCGTCCGCCATGGACAACCGGCCACTGAGGTGGGAGGAGTTCCTCGACCGGATCGGCCAGACCGTCTACCTGTCCGCGACGCCCGGTCCGTACGAGATGGCGAAGGCGGACGGCGTCGTCGAGCAGATCATCCGGCCGACCGGGCTCGTCGACCCCGAGATCATCCTCAAGCCGACGAAGGGGCAGATCGACGACCTGCTCCACGAGATCCGGAGTCGAGCGGACCGCAACGAACGAGTCCTCGTCACGACGTTGACGAAGAAGATGGCCGAGGACCTCACCGACTACCTCCTCGACAAGGGGGTGCGGGTCCGCTACCTCCACTCCGACATCGACACCCTGCGCCGCGTGGAGCTCCTTCGTGAGCTCCGCCTGGGCGAGTTCGACGTCCTCGTCGGCATCAACCTCCTGCGGGAGGGCCTCGACCTCCCCGAGGTCTCCCTCGTCGCGATCCTCGACGCCGACAAGGAGGGCTTCCTCCGGTCCAGCCGCAGCCTCATCCAGACGATCGGGCGCGCGGCCCGCAACGTCTCCGGTCAGGTGCACATGTATGCCGACAAGGTCACTCCCTCGATGGCGGGCGCGGTCGAGGAGACCCAGCGCCGGCGCGAGAAGCAGATCGCGTACAACCTCGCACACGGGGTCGACCCGCAGCCCCTTCGGAAGAGGATCGCCGACATCACCGACATGCTCCAGCGCGAGGACCTCGACACATGGGAGTTGCTCGGCTCGGGGCGGTCCCGTTCCCGCGGCAAGAGCGACGGCGGCCGCGGTGGTCGCGGAGCCGCAGTGGCCGACATCGCCCTCGGAGCGCGCCGTTCGGAGCCGGTGGCGGCGAGCGACCTCGCCGGCCTCATCCAGGAGCTCACGGCGCAGATGCACCAGGCCGCGGGTGACCTGCACTTCGAGCTCGCTGCACGCCTTCGGGACGAGATCGGGGACCTCAAGAAGGAGCTGCGCCAGATGAGCGCGGCCACCCGGTGATCGTGGGGCCGACGGCATGACCCGACGGTCACGGCTCGGCGAGGCCATCGCGGCCCACGCGCTGGCCAAGCCGGGTGCGTGGCCGGACGAGCCGTGGGAGGGGGACCGCGTCGCCAAGGTCGGGGACAAGATCTTCGCCTTCCTCGGCGAACGGACCGTCGGGGTCAAGTGCGGTTCCTCGCGAGCCGAGGCCGACGAGTGGCTCCAGGAGTACCCCGACGACGCGTCCGTCATGGCCTACATCGGCCGGAGCGGATGGAACACCCTCGCCCTCGGCGGGGCAATCCCGGACGACGTCATCCGTGAGGCGGTCGACACGTCGTACGACCTCGTGGTCGCCAAGCTCCCGCGGTCACGGAGACCGGCCACCTGACGTCCTCACGCCGCTCGCCGGCGCACGCCTCGGCCCACCTCGGGGCGAGAGCGGGTACGGGCGACCCCGTCGCGGGCACAGCCCACGGGGCGGGCGTGCGTTCGGGAGGTCGTTCTCCCTCGGTAGTCTTGGGCGGGTGACCCCCGCGATCCTTCCGACCGCCACGCCGTCCCTCGACCTCGATCCGTGGGTGTGGTGGGTCACCATCGGGGTCGCCGTCGCCGTCCTCACGTTCGACGTCATCTGGATCGCCCGGAACCCGCACCGCCCGTCCAACCGGGAGACCGGCGTCGCCCTCGGCCTCTACGTCGGCGCGGCGGTCCTCTTCGGCCTCGGGATGTGGTGGTTCGCCGGCCCCCAGCTCGCCGGCGAGTACTTCGCGGGGTGGCTCACCGAGTACTCGCTCTCGGTCGACAACCTGTTCATCTTCCTGCTCATCATGGCGAAGTTCGCGGTGCCCGAGCGCCTCCAGCAGTTCGCGCTGATGATCGGCATCGTCATCGCGATCGTCCTCCGCGGCATCTTCATCTGGCTGGGAGCGGCCGCGATCAACAACTTCAGCTGGGTCTTCTACATCTTCGGGGCGTTCCTCATCTACACGGCGATCAAGCTGGCCAGGGAGGGCGAGACCCACGACGACGAGTTCGAGGAGAACGCCCTGCTGAAGGCCGTCGAGGCACGCCTCCCGGCGACCAAGGAGTACCACGGCACGCAGCTCTTCATCCGCGAGAACGGCAAGCGCCTCGCCACCCCGCTTCTCTTCGTCATCGTCGCGCTCGGCACGACCGACCTGCTGTTCGCGCTCGACTCCATCCCGGCGATCTACGGCCTGACCCGTGAGCCCTACATCGTGCTCGTCGCCAACCTCTTCGCCCTCATGGGCCTGCGCCAGCTGTACTTCCTCCTCGGCGGTCTGCTCCAGAGGCTGGTCTACCTCAGCATCGGCCTTGCCGTCCTGCTCGCGTTCATCGGCGTCAAGCTGCTCCTTCACGCGCTCCACGAGAACGAGCTGCCCTTCATCAACGGCGGCGAGAACGTGTCCGTGCCGGAGATCCCCATCTGGATGTCGCTCAGCGCCATCATCGTCATCCTCGGCACGACCACCGTGGCAAGCCTCATGAAGACCCGGAGCGATGCGCGGAAGGCGCTCGACGTCTGACCCGGACGCGGGCCGCATCCGTGCAGCTCAGGTGGCCGCGGACTCGGCCGGGTCCTTCCGAGAACCGAGCCCCAGGACGAGGGCGGATGCGGCCACGACGAGGGCCATGCCGGCGAGCTGGGTCGCCGACAGGACCTGGCCCAGGACGATGAGCCCGGCCAGCGCCGCGAACGCCGGCTCGAGGCTGAGCAGGACGCCGAAGACCTTCGCGGAGAGCCGTCGCAGTGCGAGGAGCTCGAGGGAGTAGGGCAGCACCGACGACAGCACCGCGATCCCGAGGCCCTTCAGCAGCGTCTCGCCCGTCCACGCGGGGATGCTCCCGACGCCGAGCGGCAGCGTGACCACGGTGGCCACCACCATGGCGATCGCCAGTCCCTCGAGCCTCGGGAACTCCGCACCGGTCCGTCCCGAGAGGACGATGTAGGCAGCCCAGAAGCCGCCGGCCGCCAGCGCCAGGGCGATGCCGGTCACCTCGAGGTCGGCGAACGGGGTGCTGAGGGCCTCGGAGATGAGGACGACCCCCACCGCCGCCGCCACCACGGCCACCGCGTCCACCAACCGCCGGGACAGCGCCGCCGCGAGCATGAGTGGACCGATGAACTCGATCGTGACGGCGACCCCGATCGGCAGATAGGCCAACGAGCTGTAGAAGGTGAAGTTCATCAGTCCGAGGGCCACGCCGAACGCCGTGACCGTGAGCCAGGCGCGTCGGGAGTGCCCCCGCCATCGCGGACGGACGAACGCCAGGAGCAGGACGGTGGCGAAGAGCAGCCGCATGACCACCGAGCCCCCGGCGCCGATCACAGGGATGAGCGTCTGGGCGAGGGCACCCCCGAACTGCACCGAGACGATCCCCGCGAGCACGAGAACCGGTGCTGGTACCCGATCCGCCGCGCTCGTCATCGCGTCAGGCTAGCCATCCGCCCAACCGTCGACGGCTGCGGCTCGGATCCGGGCAGGATCGGCGGCCTGACCGGGAGAACGCCGTCCGCCGATGAGCGGACTGCGCGGGTCGTGGGTGCGGCACGGCGGGATGGCAGGCTGGAAGGATGAACGGATATGTCGGCTCGGGCCCGTACTGCTACGCCAACACCTTGAGCATGGTGGTCGACGACGGGTGGCGACCCGGGCTGATCGAGACCCTCACCGGGTCACCGTTCGGTTTCCAGATGGTGGGCCCGTTGCCACTGTTCGATCCTGCCGGTTGGGATCCAGACACCGGTCTGGACCAGGCGCTCGGCCTGCTGGGGTGGGAGAGCGACCGCGAGACCTTCACCTCCACGGAGGAGGCGATGGAGCGTCTCACGGCACTGTGCAAGGACGGGCCGGTGTTCGTCGGGCCCCTGGAGATGGGCCTCCTGCTTCACCAGCCGGGCTCTGACCGCCCGATCGGCGCGGACCACTTTGTTGCCGTCCTCGCCGCGGGACCAGAGGGGGTCACCATGCATGACCCTCAGGGACATCCGTACGCCTGGTTGCCCAACGACGCGTTCATGGCTGCCTGGGGTAGCGACACCATCGGGTACGGCACCGGGCGGTTCCCGTTGCGCACGAGCTTCCGGCGCGTGGCGGCGCGTGACCCGTCGGATGCCGTTCGGGACCTGCTGCCGCTGGCACACGGGTGGGCTCGCGGAGCCCACGCCCGAGGTGACGGAAGCGCCGAGGGGCTGCGCGCCCTCGCTGACCGTGCGGAGACCGGCCTCGGGATGCCGGCCCTACCGGTGTTGCAGAACTTCTCACTCCGACTGGGGGCCCGCAGGCGCGTGGACGCCGCGAGGGAGCTCGCGGCGTGGCCGAGCGTCGCCGGCATCCTGGACCGTCAGGCCCGGGCACTCGGGCACGCGCAGTACGCGGCGGTTCGGGAGCACGGCGGCGTGCTTGCGGCGACCTTCCGGCAGGTCGCCGCTCTCCATGAGGAACTGGTGGACGCGCTCGCCCAAGCCGGGTGACGGGGTCGGGCGCGTCGAGAAGAGCTGCAGCGCCACTCCCTGGCTGCGGCAGGTGAGGAGGCGAGGGACGCGAGTACGCCGCCGGGAGGCACGAGAGCGCACCTGACGTTCAGGTGGTGCCGAAGGCGCGGAATGTCGCGCTGTTGGCATCACGAGGCGAGGGCCCGATGCACGCGCGCGACGTCACGCGGGACAGCCACCCGTCCGGACATCGGCGTCGGCGTGGGCGGACGGCTCGTCGTACCCACCTCGTGCACTGGGCCCAGTCCGCGCGGGGCCACCTCACCAGCCGCGCCGCCGCCACTCGTCCAGGTGGGGGCGCTCGGCCCCGATCGTCGAGTCGTCCCCGTGACCCGGGTAGAACCAGGTGTCGTCGTCGTGGGTGGCGAACACGCGCTCGACGACGTCGCGATAGAGGGAGTCGAAGCTCTGACCGGGGTTCTTCGTGTTGCCCACCCCACCGGGAAAGAGCGAGTCACCGGTGAACAGATGCGTCCCGTCGTCCGGGTCCGCCCACGAGAGGGCGATCGACCCGGGGGTGTGCCCGCGGAGGTGGATGACGTCGAGCTCGAGCTCGCCCACGGTGACGACGTCGCCGTGTCGCAGCCGCACGTCCGGCGCCAGGGGGAGGGCGTCGGCGTCGTCCGCGCCGGCGTAGGTGGTGGCGTCCGTCGCCCGGGCGACCGCCTCGAGGGCGCGGACGTGGTCCCCGTGCCGGTGCGTCGTCACGAGGTGGTCCAGCCGCCCGGTGCCCTCACGCACGAGCTGCAGGCACCGCTGCGGGTCGTCAGCCGCGTCGACGAGCAGCTGCTCACCGGTCGCCGTGCACGTCAGGAGGTAGACGTTGTTGTCCATCGGCGAGACGGCCATCTTGCGGATGGTCACCCGACCCAGCGTCCGGGTGTCCGCGGGGCCACCGGGGACGACGTGTCCGGTGTATGTCACGGCGTCATCGCCCCGCTGGCAGGCGCGGGAGCGGGTCGCCCGAGACCCCGTCGGGAAGTCCGCGGGCCAGCCAGGCAAGCAGGGACGCCCGGGTTCCCATGACGGATGCCGTCCCGGTTCCCGTGGTCCACTCCCCGCCGTCGGTCGCCCGGAGCGTGAGGTCGGGCACCCCCTCCGACGTCCGGAGCCGACGCACCTCCTCGTCGAGGAAGCGGCGCTGCAGCTCGGGCTCCATGTCGTCGAAGGTGAACCCGGCGTCCAGGTCGACATGGTGGTAGGCCACCTCGCGCAGCCTCATGAAGGGGATCCGGCCGGCCGTGACGAGGAGGACCCCGGGGGTCCGCTCGAGACGCATGTCGGCGTGGCTCGGGCCCAGACGCGGAAGGTGCTCTGCCAGCAGGGCAGCGCTGTGCTCGACGTCCTCGAGGAGCTCGGCCGATGACCGGTCGGCCCCGGCTTCGATGTCGGCGTCGCGCGCGTCATCGCTCGCGTACATCGTCTCCCCGGTGCCAT
>CAWBEJ010000019.1:0-96480 GCA_963787805.1 uncultured Actinomycetota bacterium
CGAGGTAGACGAGCTGCAGCTGGCGGGGTATCTCACCGTGGATCCGCCACAGGACGAGGGCGTAGAACTTCATCTGGAACAGGGCCTTGGCCTCGAACGCCTCCCCAGGGGAGCGTCCGGTCTTGTAGTCGACGACCCGCATCGCCCCGTCGGGCGCGACGTCGAGCCGGTCGACGTACCCCCGAAGGGTCAGCCCCTCCACCTCGGTCTCGACGTAGAGCTCGCGGGCGGCCGGCTCCAGGCGGGTCGGGTCCTCGAGGTCGAACCACTGCTCGACGAGCGTGCGAGCGCCCGCGAACCATGTCTCCTCGGTCAGCACCTCGGAGTCCTCGATCATCACCGCCAGCTCGGGCCGCTCCTCGACGAGGGCGCGCCACCGGGGCTCGAGCAGGGCGGTCGCGGCGACCGGGGTGCGTTCGGCGGCCGGCAGGTCGAAGAGGTGCTCGAGCACGGCATGGACCAGGGTGCCCCGCGCCGCGGCGGGGGAGGGCGGGCCCTCGAGCCGGTCGATCGTCCGGAACCGGAACAGCAGCGGACACTGCTTGAAGTCCGCGGCTCGGCTCGGCGACAGGGCGGGGGTCATGGGCACACGGTATGCCGGTGCGCCGACACCCCGTCGGCGCCACCCCGCCTCCCCGACTTCGTCTGTCAGGATGCCGCCGACACACCGCTCAGACGGCGTGTCCGCGACACCGTGACAGACGAAGTCGGGGAGCCCGGGGGCGGGGCGGGGAGACCGGCCCCGTCAGTCGTCGGGCTGGTAGCCGAGGTTGGGACCGAGCCAGCGCTCGGCCGTGCGCAGGTCCCAGCCCTTGCGGGCGGCATACGACTCGACCTGGTCCCGGCCGAGGCGCCCGACGACGAAGTACTGGCTCTCGGGGTGCGCGAAGTACCACCCCGACACCGACGCGCCGGGCCACATCGCCATCGACTCGGTGAGCCGGATGCCGGTGCGCTCCTCGCCGCCGAGGAGCGCCATGAGCGTCTCCTTCTCGGTGTGCTCCGGGCACGCCGGGTACCCGGGAGCCGGCCGGATACCGGCGTACCTCTCGTGGATGAGCGCCTCCATGTCGAGCCGCTCGTCCGGGGCGTATCCCCACAGCTCCCTGCGCACCTTCTCGTGGAGGCGCTCGGCGAACGCCTCGGCGAGCCGGTCGGCGAGCGCCTCGAGGAGGATCGCCGAGTAGTCGTCGAGGTCCGCCTTGAACTCCAGGAGCCGTTCCTCCAGACCCAGCCCGGCGGTGACGGCGAAGGCCCCGAGGTGGTCGGCGATGCCCGTCTCCTTCGGTGCGACGAAGTCCGAGAGGCACTTGTTCGCGACACCGTCGCGGTGCTGCCCCTGCTGACGGAGTCCGTGCACCGTCGTCAGCACCGTCGAACGGGCCTCGTCCGCGTAGATCTCGATGTCGTCGCCGACCCCGTTCGCCGGGAAGATCCCGACCACCCCACGGGCGGTGAGCCAGCGTTCGCGCTCGACCCGGTCCAGCATGGCGTTCGCGTCGGCGAGGAGCTTGCGGGCCTCCTCCGAGGTCGCCGGGTTGTTGAGGACGTCGGGATAGCGACCCTTGATCTCCCACGCCAGGAAGAAGGGCGTCCAGTCGATGTAGGGCCGCAGCTCGCCGAGGGGGAAGTCCTCCCAGACCCGGGTGAACTGCGTTGCCGCGCGGTGCCAGTGCGAGTCCGTCGGCCCGGACCAGCGGTCGCGGCTCTGCTGCGCGAGCAGGTGCGGGCGCATGGGCCGGTGGGCGGCCCAGTCGAGCTGCAGCCGGTTGGCACGCGCCTGCTCGTAGGTGGAGAGCGGCCGCTCGCCCGTCTTCGCCGCGTGCCGGGTGCGGATCGCGTCGTAGTCCTTGGTGACGCCGTCGAGGAACGCCTGACGCTGACCGTCCGCGAGGAGCTGGCTCACGACCGGCACGGACCGGGAGGCGTCCTTCACCCACACCACGGGCCCGCTGTACTGGCGGTCGACCTTGACCGCGGTGTGCGCCCGCGACGTCGTCGCCCCGCCGAGCAGGAGTGGGATGGTGAACTCCTGGCGCTCCATCTCGGCCGCCACCCGCACCATCTCGTCGAGGCTCGGAGTGATGAGGCCGGAGAGCCCGATGATGTCGGCACCGACCTCCTTCGCCGTGTCGAGGATCTTCTGGGTGGGCACCATGACCCCGAGGTCGACGACGTCGTAGTTGTTGCACTGGAGGACCACGCCGACGATGTTCTTGCCGATGTCGTGCACGTCGCCCTTGACGGTGGCGGTCACGACGAGGCCCTTGCTGCGTTTGCGGGCTGCATCGTCCTTCTCCGCCTCGATGTACGGGATGAGGTGAGCGACGGCCTTCTTCATGACCCGCGCCGACTTCACGACCTGCGGGAGGAACATCTTCCCGTCGCCGAAGAGGTCACCGACGACGTTCATCCCGTCCATGAGCGGACCCTCGATGACCTCCAGGGGACGCCCGCCGGCCGCCGCGATCTCGAGCCGGAGCTCCTCCGTGTCGACGACGACGTGCTCGTCGATGCCCTTGACGAGGGCGTGGGTGATGCGCTCGCGGACCGGCAGGGACCGCCACTCGGCAGCAGCCGGGTCCTCCTCCTCCCCGGACGCGCGGTAGTCCTCGGCGATCGTCAACAGCCGCTCGGTCGCGTCGGGGCGCCGGTTGAGCACGACGTCCTCGATGGCGTCCCGCAGCCGGACGTCGACGGTGTCGTACGGCTGGAGGGCGCCGGCGTTGACGATGCCCATGTCCATCCCGGCCTTGATGGCGTGGAAGAGGAAGACGGCGTGGATCGCCTCGCGGACGGCGTTGTTGCCGCGGAAGCTGAAGGACACGTTCGAGACGCCGCCGGAGACCAGGGCGTGGGGCAGGTTCTCCTTGATCCAGCGGGTGGCCTCGATGAAGTCCGTGCCGTAGGCGGCGTGCTCCTCGATGCCCGTCGCGACCGCGAAGATGTTCGGGTCGATGATGACGTCCTCGGCGGGGAAGCCCACCTGGTCGACGAGCAGCCGGTAGGCCCGGGCGCAGATCTCGCGTCGTCGCTCGAGGCTGTCGGCCTGGCCCTCCTCGTCGAAGGCCATCACCACCACCGCAGCGCCGTACTTGCGGGCGAGCCGGGCCTGGTCGAGGAAGCCCGCCTCGCCCTCCTTCATGGAGATCGAGTTGATGATCGGCTTGCCCTGGGTCACCTTGAGCCCGGCCTCGATGACCTCCCACTTGCTCGAGTCGATCATGAGCGGCACCCGGCAGATGTCGGGCTCGGAGGCGACGAGCTTGAGGAAGCGGTCCATCGCGGCGACGCCGTCGATCATGCCCTCGTCCATGTTGACGTCGATGACCTGCGCGCCCGCCTCCACCTGCTGGCGGGCGACGCCGAGCGCCGTCGGGTAGTCCTCCTCGGTGATGAGGCGGCGGAAGCGTGCGGAGCCGGTGATGTTCGTGCGCTCGCCGACGTTGACGAAGAGGCTGTCGGCGTCGACGACGCACGGTTCGAGCCCGGACAGCCGCAGGGCGGGGGCGGTCAGGGCTCGTTCGCGCGGCTTGCCCTGGCTCGCCGCCTCAGCGATCGCGCCGATGTGCGGCGCTGTCGTGCCGCAGCATCCACCGACGATGTTGACGAGTCCGGCCGAGGCGAACTCGCCGAGCACGCGGGCCATCGCCTCGGGTGTCTCGTCGTACTCGCCGAACGCGTTCGGCAGACCGGCGTTCGGGTGCGCAGAGACGAAGCAGTCGGCGATGCGCGACAGCTCGGCGACGTAGGGACGCAGCTCACCCGCACCCAGCGCACAGTTCAGCCCGACGGCGAGCGGGCGGGCGTGCCGGACCGAGTACCAGAAGGCCTCGGTCACCTGTCCGGAGAGGGTGCGACCGGACGCGTCGGTGATCGTGCCCGAGATCATCACCGGCCAGCGGCGGTCCTGCTCCTCGAAGAGCGTCTCGAGGGCGAAGATGGCGGCCTTGGCGTTGAGCGTGTCGAAGATCGTCTCGACGAGGAGCACGTCGGCCCCGCCGTCGACGAGACCGCGGGCCTGCTCCAGGTACGCCTCGACGAGCTCGTCGAAGGTCACGTTGCGCGCGCCGGGGTCGTTGACGTCGGGGGAGATGGATGCCGTGCGGTTGGTCGGGCCGATGGCGCCCAGCACCCAGCGCGGTCGGTCCGGAGTGCGTTCGGTCATCGCGTCGCACTCCGCGCGGGCGAGGGATGCCGCCGCGACGTTGAGCTCGTACGCCAGGTCCTCCATGCCGTAGTCGGCGAGCGAGATCCGCTGGGCGTTGAACGTGTTCGTCTCGAGCAGGTCGGCTCCCGCCTCGAGGTAGGCGTGGTGGATCTCGCGGATGATCTCCGGCCGGCTGAGCGACAGCAGGTCGTTGTTGCCCTGCTGCTCGCTGGGGTGGTCGGCGAACCGTTCTCCCCGGTAGTCCGCCTCGGCGAGCCCGTAGCTCTGGATCATCGTCCCCATCGCCCCGTCGAGCACGAGGACGCGGTCGAGCAGGGCCGCGGTCAGGTCCGCGGTGGGGTCGGGGCGGTGCTGCGGGGTCACGGCGGTCGTCTCCGGTGGACAGCATGGTCGGTGGGCCAGTATGCCGCGTTCCTGACGTAGGGTCCCTGCCATGTCCGTGCAGCCTCGCCCGCCCGCCGGCGCCGTGCGCCTGGGCCGCGTCGCGGGGGTGCCGGTCTACCTCGACCGGACGTGGCTGTTCCTCGCCGCCTTCATCGCCTGGACCGGATGGCAGGCGGGTCGCGACCTCGGCACGGGCGGTGCCCTGGCGTATGCCGGGTGGCTCGTCCTCGGCATCCTCATCGCCGTCCTGGGGCACGAGGTGGCCCACGCGCTGAGCGCCCGCCTGCTGGGGTTCCGGGTCCACCGGATCGTCGCGACGCTGTGGGGGGGCCACACGGCATACGACGGCACGGGCACCACGCCCGGGCGGGCCGCGGTGGTTGCGGTGAGCGGGCCCGTCGCGAACCTCGCCCTCGCGGGCCTGGGCGGCGTCGCCACGGCCGTCCTGCCCTGGCCGGCATCCGAGTTCGGCTGGTCCTTCGTCGTCCTCAACCTGCTCCTGGCGGGCTTCAACCTCCTGCCCGGGCTGCCGCTCGACGGCGGCCAGCTCGTCGAGTCGCTCGTCTGGAGCGTCACCGGCCGGCGGGACCTCGGCCTCGTCGTGGCCGGCTGGTGCGGCCGGCTGCTGGCCATCGGCCTCCTCCTGTGGTTCGTCGCGCTGCCGCTCGCTCGGGGGACCCCGGACGTCCTCGATGCCGTCCTCGCCGCCGTCATGGCCTGGATCCTCTGGTCGGGGGCGACCGCCGCCATCCGGCGTGGTCCCTACGAGCGGCTCCTCGCGCGGATCCGTCCGGAGGACGTCCTCGACCCGGTCGCCGTGGTGCCGGCTGCCACTCCCATCGGCGAGCTCCTCGGGCTCGGTCGACGGGTCGTCGCCCTCGACGAGCGGGGCCTGCCCACGCTCGTCCTGCCCGAGCCGTCCGGGGACACGCCGGACCTGGCCGCCCTCGACCCGGCGACGCGCCTGGCGTCGCTCGTCGTGCGGATCCCGGATGCATGCGTCGTGGAGCTCGCGCCGGGATCCAGCACCGAGCCGGTGCTGCGCGCGATGGCCACGACGGGGCAGCCGCTCGTGGTCGTCACCAGCGTGGGACAGGTTCAGGGCGTCGTCACCTCGGAGCGGCTCAACGCCGTGGCGGGGGCCGTGCTCGGCCGCAACGAGACCTCGCCGCCATGACACCAGCCACGGGGGCGCCGAGCCCCACCGGCGCCGAGCTGCGGCGGGGCCCCTTCTCCGCCGGGGAGCGGGTCCAGCTGACCGACCCGAAGGGGCGGCTGCACACCATCACGCTGACCCCGGGGAAGCAGTTCCACACCCACCGGGGGCACATTCCCCACGACAGCCTCATCGGGATGCCGGACGGTTCCACGGTGACGAACACCGCCGGTGTGGAGTACCTCGCCCTGCGCCCGCTGTTGTCCGACTACGTGATGTCGATGCCGCGCGGAGCCGCCGTCGTCTACCCCAAGGACGCGGCCCAGATCGTCACGATGGCGGACGTCTTCCCCGGGGCCGTCGTCGTCGAGGCCGGCGTCGGCTCAGGCGCGCTGTCGATGTCACTGCTCCGCGCGGTGGGTGCGTCGGGTCGCGTGCACTCGTTCGAGCGGCGTGAGGACTTCGCCGAGATCGCCAGGGCGAACGCGCGCGACTTCTTCGGGGTCGACCACCCGGCGTGGACGGTGACGGTGGGCGACCTCGTCGAGGCCCTTCCGGCCGCCGTGGCGCCCGGCAGCGTGGACCGCGTCGTGCTCGACATGCTCGCCCCGTGGGAGTGCCTCGAGGTCGTCTCCGAGGCCCTGGCGCCCGGTGGCGTCCTCATCTGCTACGTCGCCACGGCGACCCAGCTGTCGAAGGTGGCCGAGGCCATGCGCGACCTCGGCACCTTCACCGAGCCCCAGGCGTGGGAGTCGCTCGTGCGGGGCTGGCACCTCGAGGGCCTCGCCGTCCGCCCGCAACACCGCATGCACGGCCACACGGGGTTCCTCATCACCACCCGGCGCCTCGCACCGGGCGTCACCCCGCCGCTGCGCAAGCGCCGCCCGGGCCGCGGCTACGTGTCCGGCGACGACACCGTGGACGAGGACTGGACCCCGGAGGCGATCGGGGAACGGGTGCCGTCGGAGAAGCGGGTCCGCAAGGTTCGCCGTTCGGGAACGGACACCTCCCCGCACACCTGATCACCACGAGTTATGGTCGAGCATGAGCACCGACGAGCCCACGGCCGACCAGCCGGGCACCCGCGAGCGCCTCGAGGCCGAGCGGGAGTCGCTCGAGGCCGAGATCGCCCGGCTCCGCGCCGGCGGACATGCGTCGCCGGCGCAGCTGCGGACGCTCGAGCGGGACCTCGCGTCGCTGCGCTCCCAGCTCTCGACGCTCTCGGCCCAGAACGAGCGGCTGGTGCGCACGCTCCGCGACGCCCGCGAGCAGATCGTCACCCTGAAGTCGGAGGTCGACCGGCTGGCACAGCCCCCGGCCGCCTACGGGATCGTCATCGAGGTCTTCGACGGAGGCACGGCAGACATCCTCACGAGCGGGCGCAAGATGCACGTCGCCGTGAGCCCGTCCATCGAGGAAGGGTCCCTCGTCCCCGGCCGAGAGGTCATGCTCAACGAGGCGATGAACGTCGTCGCCGCGCATGGTTACGAGACGACCGGCGAGGTCGTGCTCTGCAAGGAGATCCTCGCTGACGGTCGCGTGCTCGTCGTGGCCCAGGCCGACGAGGAGCGGGTCTGCCGCGTCGCAGCATCGCTGGACGGGACGAAGATCAGGGCGGGTGACGCCCTGCTGCTCGAGTCACGCTCGGGGTTCGTCTTCGAGCGGATCCCCAAGGCCGAGGTCGCGGACCTCGTGCTCGAGGAGGTCCCGGACATCGACTACACCGACATCGGCGGGCTCAGCAGACAGATCGAGGCGATCCGGGACGCTGTCGAGCTGCCCTACCTCCACCCGGACCTCTACACCGAGCACGAGCTGAAGCCCCCCAAGGGAGTGCTCCTCTACGGCCCGCCGGGCTGCGGCAAGACGATGATCGCCAAGGCGGTCGCCGCCTCGCTCGCCCGCAAGGTCGCCGAGAAGGAGGGCCGGGAGCCGGGGAAGTCCTACTTCCTCAACATCAAGGGCCCGGAGCTCCTCAACAAGTACGTCGGCGAGACCGAGCGGCACATCCGGCTCATCTTCCAGCGGGCCCGCGAGAAGTCCAACGAGGGCTACCCGGTCGTCGTCTTCTTCGACGAGATGGAGTCGCTGTTCCGGACCCGGGGATCGGGCGTCTCGTCCGACGTCGAGACGACGATCGTCCCCCAGCTGCTCTCGGAGATCGACGGCGTGGAAGGGCTGGAGCACGTCATCGTCATCGGTGCCTCGAACCGTGAGGACATGATCGACCCCGCGATCCTGCGCCCCGGGCGGCTCGACGTGAAGATCAAGATCGAGCGCCCCGATGCCGAGGCCGCCCGCGACATCTTCGCCAAGTACCTCACCGCCAGCCTCCCGCTGCATCCGGACGACGTGGCGCAGAACGGCGGGTCGGAGATGGCCACCGTGGAGGCGATGATCGACGCCACGGTGCTGCGGATGTACACCGAGGAGGAGGAGAACCGGTTCCTCGAGGTCACGTACGCAGGTGGCGACAAGGAGATCCTCTACTTCAAGGACTTCAACTCCGGCGCGATGATCCAGAACATCGTCGACCGCGCCAAGAAGATGGCGATCAAGGACTTCCTCGACACGGGCCAGCGGGGGCTTCGGGTGGAGCACCTCCTCCAGTCGTGCACCGACGAGTTCCGGGAGAACGAGGACCTGCCGAACACGACGAACCCCGACGACTGGGCCCGGATCTCCGGCAAGAAGGGGGAGCGGATCGTCTACATCCGCACCCTCATCAAGACCAAGGAGGGCACCGAGCCGGGCAAGTCGATCAACACGGTGGCCAACACCGGCCAGTACCTCTGACCCGTGCCGGGTGGCCCGGGGCGCCCACCGCGGGGGCGGTCGGTCAGGTGCCGACCCGGTCGAACAGCGAACGCTGCCGAGGTGGGGCGTGCGTGGGGTCGACGCCGTCGAAGAGGCTGGAGACCGACTCGCCCTCGTGGATCCGGCTGATCGCCTCCGCGATCAGCCCGGCGACGGAGCGCACGCGGAGCTCCGGCCAGCCTCGGGGCGCCGGAACCGTGTCGGTGGTGATGACCTCGGTGATCATCGGGTGCCCGCGCAGGCGCTCCACCGCCTGCCCGCCGAAGAGGCCGTGGGTGCACGCCACGGCGGCCTCGGTCACCCCCTGGTCGGCGAGACGGTCGAGGAGCTCGACGATCGAGCCACCGGTGGCGATCTCGTCGTCGAGGACGATGGCCCGTCGGCCCGCGACGTCACCGACGATGGAGTCGATGACGACGCGGTCGTCGGCAAGCCGGCGTTTCGAGCCGGCTGCGACCGGGAGCCCGAGCAGGCGGGAGAACTGCGTCGCGTCCTTGGCGTTGCCGAGGTCCGGCGACACGACCACCGAGCCGGCGAGGTCCTGCGCGCGGAAGTGGTCGGCGAGGACGCCCAGGGCGGTCAGGTGGTCCACGGGCACCGAGAAGAAGCCGTGGACCTGCGGCGCGTGGAGGTTCATCGTCAGAACCCGGTCCGCTCCAGCGGTGGAGATGAGGTCGGCGACGAGACGGCCGCCGTACGAGATGCGCGAGGCGTCCTTCTTGTCGCTGCGCGCGTACGCGAAGTGGGGGATGACGGCCGTGATCATCGCCGAGGACGCTCCCCGGGCCGCGTCGATCATCAGCAGCAGCTCCATGAGCGAGTCCTGCGTCGGCGGCACCAGGGGCTGCACGATGTAGACGTCCCGCTGGCGGCAGTTGGCGAGGAGCTGCACCTGGAGGCAGTCGTTGCTGAACCGGCTGATATGGGTGCCGGAGAGGGTCACTCCCAGCCCGCGGCAGATCCGGTCGGCGAGGGTGGGGTGGGCGGATCCGGAGAACACCACGACCTCCCGCATGCGGCCAGCCTAACCGGCGGGCGAGGAGCCCAGCGCGGTGGCGATCTCCGTCACGAGCTCCAGGCGGTGCTGGCGGCCCACCGGGGTGGCGTGCGGGAACGAGCAGAACCCGTGGGGCACCCGCAGGTAGTTCGTCACCCGCACGGGCACGCCGGCAGCCCGCAGCGCCTCGGCGTAGCGCAGGCCGTCGTCCCGGATCGGGTCCCGGTCCGCGGTCTGCACGAGGGCGGGCGGCAGGCCCTCGAGCCGACCGAAGAGCGGTGAGACGAGTGGGTCGCGCAGGTCGTGGCCCGGCCGGACGTAGTGGTCGCGGAAGGCGTCCATGTTGCGCTTGGTGAGGATCGGCGCGTTGGCGTGCTCGACGATCGACGGAGAGGCCATCGTGAGGTCGGTTACTGGATAGATGAGTGCCTGGTGTCGTATCCGCGTCTCGCCGTGGTCGCGCAGCACCTGGGCCACGACGGCGGCGAGGTTGCCACCGGCGGAGTCACCCGCCACGGCCATCCGGCTCGTGTCGGCCCGCAGGACGTCACCGTTGACCGCGACCCAGGTCGTCGCGTCGACGCAGTCGCGCGCGGGGGTGGGCGCACGGTGCTCGGGGGCCATCCGGTAGTCGACCGACACGACGACGCAGCCGACCTCCGCCGCGATGAAGGTACAGAGGGGGTCGTAGTCCACGACGTTGCCGAGAACCCAGCCGCCGCCGTGGAACCACACGACGACGGGGATGTCGGATCTCTCGTCTCGCAGTGCCCGCGGACGGTAGATGCGCAGGGGGATCTCGTGGTCGTCCCGGGCCGGCGCGGTGCCGTAGGTGATGCCCACCGCCGGGTCGGCCGCCCCCGTGACGGCGGCATAGATACGGTGGGTCGGCCGCACGGAGGCGCGCGAGGAGTGGATGCCGTCCATGTCCAGCGACTCCACCGGCCGCCTCGTGGCGTCGGCGAAGGCCGAGACGATCGTCGTCATCGGGGACATCCCGCGGTAGTCACGCACCGGGTCAGTATGGTCGAGGCATGAGCGTGCGCCGGGTCATGGGGATCGAGACGGAGTACGGCATCGTCGTGCCCGGCAACCCCTCGGCCAACCCGATGATCGCCTCGGGCGACGTCGTGACGGCGTATGCCGCCTCACGCGGCATCCGCCCCGCCCGGGCGAGCTGGGACTACGCCGACGAGGCCCCCCTGCGGGACGCCCGTGGGTTCGACATGGGCCGCGGGCTGGCGCACCCCAGCCAGCTCACCGACGTCGAGGACCCCACGCTGGCCAACGTCGTCCTCACCAACGGCGCCCGCCTCTACGTCGACCACGCGCATCCGGAGTACTCCTCGCCCGAGGTGACGTCCCCCCGCGCCGCGGTGACGTGGGACCGGGCCGGGGAGCTCGTCATGCGGGAGGCGGTGACCCGTCTGGCCACCGTGCCCCCCGGCGTCAACCTGTACAAGAACAACACCGACGGCAAGGGCGCCTCCTACGGGACGCACGAGAACTACCTCATGGCGCGCTCGACGCCCTTCGCCAGCATCGTCCGCCACCTCACCCCGTTCTTCGTCGTGCGTCAGGTCATGTGCGGCTCGGGCCGCGTGGGGATCGGGGTCGACTCGCGCACGGCGGGGTACCAGATCGCGCAGCGCAGCGACTTCTTCGAGGTGGAGGTCGGCCTCGAGACCACGCTCAAGCGGCCGATCATCAACACGCGGGACGAGCCACACGCCGTCGCCGACCGCTACCGCCGCCTGCACGTCATCCTCGGGGACGCCAACCACTGCGACGTCGCGAACCTGCTGAAGATGGGCACGACCTCGCTCGTCCTCGCCATGATCGAGGCCGACGCCCTCCGCGACGACCTCTCCGTGCGGCGGCCGGTCACCACGCTCCAGGAGGTGTCGCACGACCTCACGCTGCAGGGAAAGGTCGAGCTCGCCGACGGACGACGGATGACGGCGCTGGAGCTGCTGTGGGAGTACCACGACCGCGCTGCGCGCTTCGTCGCCGAGCGCTCCGGGAACGCGCCCGACCCCGACACCACCGAGGTCATGCACTGGTGGGGAACGGTGCTCGACCACCTCGGTCGCGACCCGATGGACGCTCGCCGGGAGGTCGACTGGGTGGCCAAGCTCGCCGTGCTCGAGGGCTACCGGGAGCGGGACAGCCTGGGCTGGGCCGACCCCCGGCTCAAGGCGGTCGACCTCCAGTGGTCCGACGTGCGCGCGGACCGGGGGCTCGCCCACCGGCTCGTCGCCACCGACCGGCTGGAGGTGCTCGTCGACGAGGCCGACGTGGTCCGTGCGGTGGAGGAGCCGCCCACGGACACCCGTGCCTGGTTCCGGGGCACGTGCCTGCGGCGGTTCCCCGACGACGTGGTCGCCGCGTCCTGGGACTCGGTCATCTTCGACGTCGCCGGCCAGCGGACGCTCCAGCGCGTGCCGATGCTCGAGCCGCTCAAGGGCACCGAGGAGGGGGTGGGGGACCTCGTGCGGTCCGCCCCCGACGCCGCGTCGCTCCTCGCTGCGCTCGCCGCGACGGCCGACGAGGCCTGACCTCATCCGTCCCACGGGGTGACCGTTCGACCTGCCCTTCGTCGTGCCCCTCGGCGGTCCGACTAGGCTCGGAGCAGTCCACCATCAGGAGGGGTCACCATGGCCGGTCAGGAGCAGGTCAAGCCGCAGCGTCGCGACGACGGCGGACCCGACGACGCCCCCGAGGCGGTGGCTGCGGCCCCGGCGGCCCAGGCGAGCGAGATCGACGACATCCTCGACGAGATCGACGGGGTGCTGGAGTCCAACGCCGAGGAGTTCGTCCGCGGATTCGTCCAGAAGGGTGGCCAGTGACCGCCGGAGCCCACAGCGGGCGGCTGCCGGCGCCCTACCTCGTCCCGGGGTCGTCCTCGTTCACCGAGTTCCTCTCCGCCCAGGCCCCCGGGCTGCTGCCGTCCCGGCGAGCCCTCCCGGCCGGAGCGGCCATCGACGCCCCACACGGGACGACGATCGTCACCCTCGCCTATGCCGGGGGTGTCGTCATGGCGGGCGACCGGCGCGCCACCATGGGGAACCTCATCGCCAACCGTGACATGGAGAAGGTGTTCGCCACCGACGAGTACAGCCTCGTCGGCATCGCGGGAACCGCCGGGCTCGCGGTCGAGCTCGTGCGGCTCTTCCAGGTGGAGCTCGAGCACTACGAGAAGATCGAGGGCACGCTGATGTCGCTCGAGGGCAAGGCGAACCGGCTGGCCTCGATGATCCGCGGCAACCTCGGCATGGCGATGCAGGGACTGTCCGTGGTGCCCCTGTTCGCCGGCTTCGACGTCGACACTGCTCAGGGCCGCATCTTCTCCTACGACGTGACCGGCGGATGCTACGAGGAGCACGACCACCACAGCGTCGGCTCGGGGTCGCTCTTCGCCCGCGGGGCACTGAAGAAGCTGTACCGCCGCGCCGGATCGGCGGAGGAGGCCCTGCGCACCGCCGTGGAGACGCTCTACGACGCAGCCGACGACGACTCCGCCACGGGCGGCCCGGACGTCGGGCGGCGGATCTGGCCGACGGTCGGCCTCGTCGACGAGGCCGGCGCGCGCTTCGTGCCGGAGGACGAGATCGCGCCGGTGGTCGATGCGATCATCGCCTCCCGGGTCGACAACCCCGGAGGTGCTCGATGACGGCGGGTATGCCGTTCTACGTCTCGCCCGAGCAGCTCATGAAGGACCGGGCGGACTTCGCACGCAAGGGCATCGCCAGGGGGCGCTCGGTCGTCGTCCTGGCCTACGACAACGGCATCGCGTTCGTCGCCGAGAACCCCAGCCGCGCGTTGCACAAGGTCTCCGAGATCTACGACCGGATCGCCTTCGCCGCGGTCGGCAAGTACAACGAGTTCGAGAACCTGCGGGTCGCCGGCGTGCGCTACGCCGACCTGCGTGGCTACTCCTACGACCGGTCGGACGTCACCGCGCGAGGGCTCGCCAACGCGTACGCACAGACCTTGGGCACGGTGTTCACCCAGGAGTCCAAGCCCTACGAGGTGGAGATCGTCGTCGCCGAGGTCGGCTCGGGCCCGCCGACGGACCAGGTGTACCGGCTCACCTACGACGGCTCGGTCGCGGACGAGCACGGGTTCGTCGCGATGGGCGGGGGAGCGGAGCAGATCGAGGCCGGGCTCCAGGAGCGCTGGCGTGAGGGTCTGCACCTGTCCGAGGCGCTGGCGTTGGCGGTGGACCTGCTCGGGAACGACCCTGCCGGTGGCCCCCGACGGGAGCTCGCCCCCGAGGCGCTCGAGGTCGCAGTCCTCGACCGCAACCGCCCCCGCCGGACCTTCCGCCGGATCACCGGGCCGCTCCTCGAACGGCTCCTCAGCGCCGACGACCCCACCCGCGACGCTCCCGACGTCGACGAGGGCGACGGCACGGTCCGCGACGCCACGACGAACCCGCAGACCCAGCGCCCGACGCAGGACGGCCCGCCGGCGTGAACACGCCCGGAGGGCGCCGGATCTTCGGCATCGAGAACGAGTACGGCATCACCTGCTCGACCGGCGGCCAGCGGACGCTGACCCCGGACGAGGTGGCGAGGTACCTCTTCCGCAAGGTCGTCGCGTGGGGCCGGTCGAGCAACGTCTTCCTCACCAACGGCTCCCGCCTCTACCTCGACGTGGGCTCGCACCCGGAGTACGCGACCGCCGAGTGTGACTCCCTGCGGCAGGTCGTCGCCCACGACCGGGCGGGGGAGCGGATCATCGAGGGACTCGTCGTCGACGCCCAGCAGCGGCTTCGGGAGGACGGCGTGGCGGGCGACATCTACGTCTTCAAGAACAACACCGACTCCGCGGGCAACTCCTACGGCTGTCACGAGAACTACCTGGTGACCCGCGGTGGCGAGTTCCAGACCATCTCCGACACGCTGCTGCCCTTCCTCATCAGCCGGCAGATCACCTGCGGGGCCGGCAAGCTCGTCGCGACGTCCAAGGGCGCGACCTATGCCGTGAGCCAGCGCGCCGACCACATCTGGGAGGGCGTCTCCTCGGCCACCACCCGCAGCCGGCCCATCATCAACACCCGTGACGAGCCGCACGCCGATGCCGAGCACTACCGACGGCTGCACGTCATCGTCGGCGACTCGAACATGAGCGAGTCGACGACCATGCTCAAGGTCGGCTCCTGTGACCTCGTGCTGCGGATGATCGAGGCCGGCGTCGTCATGCGGGACCTCACGCTCGAGAACCCGATCCGGGCGATCCGCGAGATCTCCCACGACACCACGGGTCGGCGGACCGTGCGTCTCGCGAACGGCCGTCAGCTCAGCGCCCTGGACCTCCAGCGCGAGTACCACACGAAGGCAGCGGAGTTCATCGCGCGCGAGGGTTCGTCGGATCCGCTCCACGCGCGGGTCCTCGACCTCTGGGACCGCACCCTCAGCGCCGTCGAGTCGGCGAACCTTGCCCTCGTCGGCTCGGAGATCGACTGGGTCATCAAGTACCGCCTGCTCGACGAGTACGCCACCCGCCACGGTCTCGACCTCGACCACCCCCGCCTCGCCCAGATCGACCTCGCCTACCACGACATCGACCGCGGTCGCGGCCTCTTCTACCTCCTCCAGCGGCGTGGTCGCGTGGCCCGGGTCGTGTCCGACCCGGAGGTGTTCGAGGCCAAGGTCCGCCCACCCGAGACGACGAGGGCCAAGCTGCGGGGTGACTTCATCCGGGCCGCCCAGGAGCACCGCCGGGACTTCACGGTCGACTGGGTGCACCTCAAGCTCAACGACCAGGCGCAGCGCACCGTCCTGTGCAAGGACCCCTTCCTCGCCTCCGACCCCCGCGTCGAGCGGCTCATCGAGGGCATGTCCGCCTGAGGCCGCAGCTCGGACGTGGAGGGTTCTCACAGCCGGCGATGCGGAACTTCCCACGGGCCCCGGTTATCGTGGATGGCTGACCTGCCCGCTGCAGCTGCAGCGCCCCGACCGAAGGTTCGCACCCGTGTCACGTCGCCTGTCCACCGTCCTCTCTGCCTCCGTCCTCGCCTCGGCCCTCCTGCTGAGCGCCTGCGGCGAGGAGGCGCCACCCTCCCGGTCCGCTGCGCTCAGCGCGGTCTCCGTCGAGGGCTCCGACCCGAAGAAGGGCCCCACCGTGACCGTGGAGGCCCCGCTGAAGGTGACCACCACGGAGTCCTCGGTCCTCACCCAGGGTGAGGGAGCCACGGTGGCCAAGGACGACCTCGTCTCGATCCAGGCGGTCATCGTCAACGGCACGGACGGCAAGGTGGCCCACAGCACGTGGGCGTCGGGCGCGGTCGGCCTCGACCTCGCGGCGCCGGAGCTGTTCGGGTCGTTCCGCAGCCAGCTCCCGGGCAAGAAGGTCGGCTCGCGCGTCCTCATCACGGCGACGCCCAAGGACGCCTTCGGTGCCCAGGGCAACGCCGAGCTCGGCGTCGGCGCCGACGACCCCGTGGTCTTCGTCGTCGACCTCGTGTCCGCCTCGAAGATCCTCGACGAGGCCGAGGGCAAGGCCGTGGCGCCGAAGAAGGGCCTCCCGACGGTCACGATGAACGAGGGCAAGCCCGCGACGATCACCGTGCCCAAGGGTGTCAAGGCACCCACCAAGACGGTCGTCCAGCCGCTCGTCGAGGGGACCGGCGCCAAGGTCGCCAAGGGCCAGACGGTCCGCGTCGCCTACACCGGCGCCCTCTACAAGGACGGCAGCGTGTTCGACTCCAGCGCGAGCCGTCCGGAGCAGCCGTACTTCGAGTTCCCGGTCGGTCAGGGTCAGGTCATCAAGGGCTGGGACAACGGCCTCCAGGGTCAGAAGGTGGGGAGCCGCGTCCTCCTCGTCATCCCGCCGGCGGACGGCTACGGCGCCGCTGGCAGCCCGCCGAAGATCTCCGGCAGCGACACCCTCGTCTTCGTCGTCGACATCCTCGCCGCCTACTGAGAGAGGGCCCTTCCGTGAGCACCCAGCCCACCCGTCCCGAGATCGACTTCCCGGGCGAGAACCCGCCAACGGACCTCGTCGTCGAGGACATCACGGTCGGTGAGGGAGCCGAGGCCACGCCGGGCAGCACCGTCTCCGCCCACTACGTCGGCGTCGCGCACTCCACCGGCGAGGAGTTCGACGCGTCGTGGAACCGGGGCGCACCCCTGGACTTCCGGCTCGGGGTGGGGATGGTCATCCAGGGATGGGACTCGGGAATCGCGGGCATGCGGGTCGGTGGCCGTCGCCGGCTCACCATCCCGCCGCACCTGGGCTACGGAGACCGGGGCGCGGGTGGGGCGATCAAGCCCGGGGAGACGCTCATCTTCGTCGTCGACCTCATGGATGTCCGCTGAGCGCCGCCGCGTGAGAGCCTGCGGCCGCGGCTGTGAGGAACGGCGCGGGATCATCCGTCAGGCTGCGGCCCATCGTCGACAGCCGCACGGGTGAGTCCCCGAGCGCGTCGAGCAGGCCTCCGGGGGAGACCTCCACCGGCGTGAGCTGGGCGCGGGCGTCCGCGACGAGGTCGGCCAGCTGCTCGCGCACGAGCGCGTCGAGCGTCGCGTCGGGCAGTGCGGTCACCGGGACGTCCGCCGGCGGTCAGCAGGGCGCGTCCGTATGCCGTCCGGCTGTGGTGGCTGATGCCGCGGTGCCGTTCGCGTCGGTCGGCGCCGGAGACGCGCAGCGACGCGACACCCCGACCGCCCAGGACCTCGGCCGCATGCAGCACGTCCGCGCACGCGACACCGGAGTATCCCCACCGGGTCCCCGTGCCGACGTTGCCGGGCCCCTGCACGACGACGGCGACGTCGGCACCCACCACGTGCCGCGCGGCGAGCAGGCCGGTGTGGGTCGTCACCGCCTCGTGGTCGCCGCCGAAGGCCTGTCCGACCGTGATCGTCGCCGACACCCATCCGGCGGCGGCCAGCCCCGCGACGGCTCGGGAGAACGCGGACGGCAGCGCGCCGCCGTCGGTCATGACGTAGGCGACCCGCGCGTCGGGGCGGGCCAGGCGGATGCCCGCGAGCACCGCGGGGAGCGCGGAGTGCAGGTCGGCGACGACGACCGGCATCTCCCCGAGGTCGTCGGCGGCCATCAGCTCGCCGTGGTGCGGGCTGTCCTGCTCGTCCACCGCGAGGAGCATCTGCTGCATGGGGGTGTAGCGCGCCTTGACGATGTGGCCAGCACCCCCCGGCGGGTCCGCCGGGAGCTCGTCCGGACGGGCCACGACGAAGGCCAGGCCACCGGTGCCGAGGCCCTTGAGCAGGGCCGACGCGTTGAGGAGCACCCGCTCGTGGACCCGCGGCTCGCCCACCATGGCGGTGTACGCGAGGGCGCGCACGGGAGGGGCGGCGTCACCCTCGAGGGCGACGGTGTACTCCACCGCCCCGGGCCAGCGGCGGAGCTCCTCGAGGACCGTTCCGGCGCGCCACTGCATCACGGTGCGCAGCGTATCCGTCGGGTAGCGTCTGGCGGGTGAGCAGCGAGGGGAGGACCGGCCCGTCGGCCGCGCAGGTGAAGACGGAACGTCTGCTCAACCTCGTTCTCGTCCTCCTGTACACGCGCAGGCCGCTCGCCAAGGCGCAGATCCGTTCGCTCGTTCCGCAGTACGGCCACTCGGCGTCGACCGAGGCCTTCGAGAGGATGTTCGAGAGGGACAAGGACGAGCTGCGCGAGCTCGGCATCCCACTGGTGACCGAGGACATCGACCCCCTCCACGAGGACGAGCCGGGCTACCGGATCCACCAGCGGGAGTACGCCCTTCCGGACATCTCCTTCGAGCCCGACGAGCTCGCGGTGCTCGGCCTCGCGAGTCGCACGTGGGCGCAGGCCAGCCTGGCCGGGCCGGCTGCCCAGGCCCTGCGCAAGCTGCGCGCCGCCGGCGTGGAGCGCGACGTCGACGCCCTCATCGGCATCGAACCGCGGCTGCGGACGACAGAGCCGGCGTTCGACGCCGTCAAGGACGGCGTCGTGCGACGCCTACCGCTGCGTTTCGCCTACCGAAGGGCCGAGGCGAGCGAGTCCGCCGAGCGGCACGTCCAGCCGTGGTCGCTCCTGTCGTGGCACGGGCGCTGGTATCTCAACGCGTACGACATCGACCGCCGTGCCGCCCGCGTGTTCAGGCTCTCCCGCATCGTCGGCGACGTGCGAGCGGCGGGCCGCCCCGGCTCCTTCGAGGTGCCGGAGGACCACGAGCCACGGCTCATGGTGCAGGGCAGCGCGCCTCCGGCCGTCCAGCCGAGCCCGGCGGTCCTTCGGGTGCGCAAGGGGGCCGGCCACAGCGTCCGCCGGCACGCGCGCACGGTCGGCGAGGTGGACTCCACCTGGGACCTCGTCGACCTCGACTACACCGACCTCGACGCGTTCGCCGAGGAGCTCGCCGGGTACGGCGCCGACGTCGTCGTGGAGCAACCCGGCGAGCTGGTCCACGGCGTCGTCGACCGTCTTCGCGGTGCCGTGGCCGCACACCGGGGAGGACGCTGATGGGCGGCTCCACGACCGAGAGCGCGACGGCGCGGCTCGCCCGCCTCCTCACCATGGTTCCGTGGCTCGTCAACCGCCAGGGGATCGATCTCCAGCAGGCGGCCGACGACCTCGGGGTGAGCGTGGAGCAGCTGGAGGCGGACCTGAACCTCCTCTTCCTCTGTGGTTACGGCCAGCTTCCGGACGAGCTCATCGAGGCGGACTGGGAGGAGGGGCGGGTCTTCGTCGGCAACGCCGACACGATCGCCCGCCCCCTGCGGCTGGGCGTCGACGAGGCGGTGACGCTCATGGTGGGTCTGCGTGCGCTGCGCGAGGTTCCGGGGCTGGGCGAACGTGACGCCGTGGAACGGGCGCTCGCCAAGCTGGAGGACGCGGCGGGCGCGGCGGCCGCACCGGCCAGCCGCGTGCGGGCGGAGATGGCCGACGAGTCCTCGGCAGAGCTGCTCGCCAGGGCTCGCCGGGCGATCACCGAGCGTCGGCGAGTCCACCTGCGCTACCTCGTGCCCGCCCGTGACGAGTCGACCGAGCGTGACGTCGACCCCATGCGGGTCGTCGGGCTCGACGGGCGGTGGTACCTCGAGGGCTGGTGCCATGGCGCCGAGGACACCCGGATGTTCCGGATGGACCGTGTCGAGGAGCTCACCGTCCTCGACGTCGACGGCACGCCGCCGGCCGGTGCCCGGGAGCGGGACCTGTCGGAGGGCATCTTCCGGCCAGGGGACGACGACCTCGTCGTCACCCTTCGGCTGCTGCCGGGCGCCACGTGGGTCGCCGACTACTACCCCGTCGAGTCGGCGGAGGAGGTGCCCGCCGCGGAGGGAGGTGGCCTCGTCGTCCGAGTCCGCACCGCCGACACCGCCTGGCTGTGCCGGTTGATGTGGCGCCTCGGCGGGCGAGGGTCGGTCCACGACCCGCCGGAGGTGGTCGCCGAGGTGCACGCGGGTGCGCAGGCCGCCCTCACGGCATACCCGGCGGACGCCGTGGGCGGGGGCTGATGCCGTGCTGCCCTGGTGGGGCTGGGTGATGGTGTGGCTCCTGCTGCTGGCTGGTGGCGCTGCCTGGGTCGGGGTGCTGTCGAGGCGGGTGTGGGGCAAGACCAAGGCCCTCGCCGCCGAGGTCCAGCGGGCCGGGGCGCTCGTCGCCGAGCTCGAGGCCCGCATGGGCGAGGTCCGAGAGCTCGACGACCCTCGCGTGGCCGTCGTCCGGCACCCGCGCGAGGTGCGCGCCGAGGCTCGCGACCTGCGCCGGGCGCAGCGGGTGGTGCGCCGCGCGAGACGCGCCGACCGGCTCCCCCCATGGGCCCGCGTACACTGACGGCGAACCGTCACCACGAAGGGGCTGACACACCATGGGCAGAATCGGCGCAACCGAGATCATCATCATCGCGGTGCTCCTCATCGTCATCTTCGGCTGGAAGCGGCTGCCCGACGCCGCCCGCAGCCTCGGCCGTTCGGCGCGCGTGTTCAAGTCCGAGGTCGACGAGATGAAGCGCGACGACGAGGCGCGCAAGTCCACGGCATCCACCGAGACGGTCACCGGTGAGGCCATCGAGCCGCCCTCGGCGGTCGACCGGTCCGTGCCGACGACGGAGGGCAACGCCGTGCGCGAGAACGCCCCGCGCACCGACAACCAGTCCGGCCCCGTGGCCTGACCGCTTCATCTCCTCCAGACCCCTCCTCCATGGCCCGACTTCGCCGACGCCCTCGCGACCCCGAGGGTCGGATGACGCTGACGGAGCACTTCCGGGAGTTCCGGCGCCGGCTGTTCACCGCGGCGGCAGCCGTCCTCGTGGCGTCGATCGTCGCGGGCATCTTCTACGACCAGGTCTTCGCGTTCCTCTCCGAGCCGTTCAACGACTACCGCCTGCAGAACCCGCAGAGCACGATCAGCCTGAACTTCGGTGAGGCGACGTCGGCGCTGTCCAACTTGATCAGCCTGTCGATCTTCGTGGGGGTCGTCGCCTCGAGCCCGATCTGGCTCTACCAGGCCTGGGCGTTCATCGTTCCCGGGCTGACCCGCAAGGAGAAGCGCATCTCCCTGGCCTTCGTCGGGTCGATCGTGCCGCTCTTCCTGCTCGGCTGTTGGCTCGGCTATGCGATCCTGCCGAAGTCGCTCGCGATCCTCTACGGGTTCAGTCCCGAGGGCACGTCGAACATCCAGCAGGTGTCGATGTACTTCTCGTTCGTCACCCGCTTCATCCTCGTGTTCGGTCTGGGCTTCCTCTTTCCCGTCGTGCTCGTCGCGCTCAACGTCATCGGGGCCATGCCGGCCACCCGGCTCATCCGCGGCTGGCGGGTGGCGATCGTGCTCATCTTCGTCTTCGCCGCCGTCGCCACGCCCACGGCAGACCCCTTCACGATGTTCGTCTTCGCCGCGCCGCTCGTCGCTCTCTACTTCGCCGCCTACTTCGTCTGCCGGATCCTCGACAAGCGCAAGGCCGCCGCCCGCCCCGACTGGCTCGACGTCGACGACACCGAGGCCTCCGCCCTCTGACGGGAACGACGGCCCGCACGCGCCCAACGGGGCTCCGATAGCCTCGCGCCATGCCGGGACGTCTGGGACTCATCGTCAACCCGACCTCCGGCAAGAACACCGGCGCGCGCATCGGCTCGGAGGCGCTGACCCTGCTGCGCGCCGCGGGCGTCGACATCCTGGACCTCAGCGCGGCGGACGCCCGCAGCGCCAAGGAGCAAGGTCGCGCCGCGGTCGCCTCGGGAGCCGTGGACCGCATCGTCGTCGCCGGGGGCGACGGGATGGTGCACCTCGGGGCGAACCTCTGCGCCGGGACCGACGTCCCTCTGGGAGTCATCGCCGCCGGCACCGGCAACGACATCGCCCGAGAGCTGGGCCTTCCCGTGCGCGACGCCGCGAAGGCCGTCGAGCGGATCCTCGCCGGCGGCACGAGGGCCGTCGACGCCGCGCGTCACACGACGCCGACAGGGGAGGACCGCTGGTTCCTGGGGGTGCTCGCCGCCGGGTTCGACGCCGTCGTCAACGAGCGGGCCAACCACTGGCGGTGGCCGAAGGGCCCGATGCGCTACAACCTCGCGATCCTGCGCGAGCTCCCCGTCTTCCGAGCCATCCCCTACGTGCTGGAGCTCGACGGACGACGCATCGAGACCGAGGCGATGCTCGTCGCGGTCGGCAACGGGCCTTCCTACGGCGGCGGCATGCGAGTCACCCCGGACGCCGCGTTCGACGACGGGCTCCTCGACGTGCTGCTCCTCCGCCGGATCTCCACGCCGGAGTTCCTCCGGGTCTTCCCGAAGGTCTTCCGCGGAGCCCACACGAGCCACCCGGCGGTGGAGGTGCTTCGGGCGCGGACGGTGCGGCTCGAGGCGACCGGCATCGTGTCGTATGCGGACGGCGAGCGCTTCGTCCCCCTGCCGATGACCATGGAGGTCGTCCCCGGTGCGCTCACGGTGCTCGCCTGAGCGCTGACGTAGCCTGAGGCCATGCCCAGTCCCGCCGAGCGGTATGCCGCCGCCGCGGCCCGGTCCCGCAGGCTGCGTTCGGAGGTGGGCCGGTTCACCTCCGGGCTCGACTTCCCGCTCGACGACTTCCAGCTGCGGGCCTGCGAGGCGGTCGAGGAGGGCAAGGGGGTCCTCGTCGCGGCGCCGACGGGCGCGGGCAAGACCATCGTCGGGGAGTTCGCCGTGCACCTGGCGCTCTCCACCGGTCGAAAGGCGTTCTACACGACGCCGATCAAGGCGCTGTCCAACCAGAAGTACCACGACCTCGTGCGCCGCCACGGCGTCGACCAGGTGGGGCTGCTCACCGGTGACGCCTCGGTCAACGGGGAGGCGCCCGTCGTCGTGATGACCACCGAGGTCCTGCGCAACATGATGTATGCCGGCTCGCGCACCCTCGACGGGCTGGGCTTCGTGGTCATGGACGAGGTGCACTACCTCGCCGACCGGTTCCGCGGCGCGGTGTGGGAGGAGGTCATCATCCACCTTCCCGAGCAGGTTCAGGTCGTGTCGCTCTCGGCCACCGTCAGCAACGCCGAGGAGTTCGGGGACTGGCTCGCGGAGGTCCGGGGCAACCACGAGGTCGTCGTGTCGGAGCACCGGCCCGTGCCGCTCTTCCAGCACATGCTCGTCGGCACGACGATGTTCGACCTCTTCGCGGGCAACCGGGTCAATCCCCACCTGCTCCACGCGATCCGGACGGCCGAGCAACGGGGACGGTGGGATGACGAGCCGCGGCGAGGTGGGGGACGCGGCGGTCCGCAGGCAAGGACCCACTACGGCGGCGCCCGGGGAGGGAACGGCCGCGGTGGCAACGGCCGGGGCGGTGGGCGAGGTCCGGGTGGCGGACCGGGCGGCCGTGGTTTCGCGCGCGGTGGGCGCCCTGGTGGGGGAGCCACCCGGGCGGAGGTGATCGAGGAGCTCGACCGCGACGGGCTGCTGCCCGCGATCACGTTCATCTTCAGCCGGGTGGGCTGCGAAGCCGCGGTGGGCCAGCTCCTGGCCGCCGGCACCCGCCTGGTCCCCGAGCGCGACGGCCAGCGCATCCGCCGACACGTCGAGGGGCGGGTCGAGTCGCTCGCGGACGAGGACCTGTCCGTGCTCGGCTACTTCGACTTCGTCGAGGGTCTCTCACGCGGGTTCGCCGCGCACCACGCAGGGATGCTGCCCCTCTTCCGCGAGATCGTCGAGGAGCTCTTCACCGCCGCCCGGATCCGGGCGGTCTTCGCCACGGAGACCCTGGCCCTCGGAATCAACATGCCGGCCCGCACGGTGGTCCTCGAGAAGCTCGTCAAGTTCAACGGGGAGGCGCACGTCGACGTCACCCCCGCCGAGTACACCCAGCTCACCGGTCGCGCGGGCAGGCGGGGCATCGACATCGAGGGACATGCGGTCGTCCAGTGGGCCCGAGGCGTCGACCCACTGGCGGTGGGCGGGCTCGCGTCCACGCGTACCTTCCCGCTGCGCTCGAGCTTCCGGCCGACGTACAACATGGCGGTCAACCTCGTCGCCCAGGTCGGCCGGGAGGTCGCTCGGGAGATCCTCGAGACCTCCTTCGCCCAGTTCCAGGCGGACCGGGCCGTCGTCGGCATCGCGACCGCCGTCCGCCGCAACGAGGAGGGGATGCAGGGCTACGCCGAGGCGATGCACTGCCACCTCGGGGACTTCCGGGAGTACGCCGCGCTGCGGCGGCAGCTGACCGACGCCGAGAAGGACGGCGTGAGGGAGCGCTCGGCGTCGCGACGAGCCGAGGCCGCGGTGTCCATGGAGGCGCTGCGCATCGGTGACGTCATCCGCATCCCCGCCGGGCGACGCGCCGGATGGGCGGTCGTGGTGCAACCGGCCCGCTCGGCCAAGGGCACGCCCACCGGTCCGGGAGTGGTCACCGAGGACAAGCAGTTCCGCCGGCTCACCCTCGTGGACGTCCCGGAGCCGGTGGAGGCGGTCACGCACGTCAAGGTCCCCCCGCACTTCAACCCCAGGTCGCCACGCTCCCGGCGCGATCTCGCCACGTCCCTGCGCATCGCGGTCCCGGCGGGCACGGATGACGTCCCGCGACGGCGGTCCCGCGACGGCGCCCCGGGGGAGTCCGAGCGGGTGCAGCAGCTGCGCCACGAGCTCGTGTCGCATCCGTGCCACCAGTGCCCCGACCGCGAGAGCCACGCCCGCTGGGCCGAGCGGTGGTGGCGCCTCAAGCGCGAGACGGTGGGCCTCCAGCGCAAGGTGGAGGGGCGCACGAACACCGTGGCGCGGACCTTCGACCGGATCTGCGAGGCGTTGGAGTCCCGCGGCTACCTCGCCGACGGGGGCACGGTCGTCACCGAACGAGGGGAGCGGCTGCGCCGCCTGTACACGGAGAAGGACCTCCTCGCTGCGGAGTGCCTCCGCCTCGACGTGTGGAAGCGACTGGATGCCCCGGCGCTCGCCGCGGCGGTCTCGGCCCTCGTCCACGAGCCGCGCCACGAGGAGGCCGAGGTCTCACCGCGCATGCCCACGGACGAGGTGGCCGCAGCCGTCGTCGCGATGGAGCGGTTGTGGTCCGAGATCGAGGACCTGGAGATCGAGCACGACCTGCCGACGACCTCCATGCCCGACGGCGGGATGGCCTGGATGGTGCACCGGTGGGCGTCGGGGGACCGGCTGGATGCCGTGCTCCGCGGCCAGGACATGGCCGCCGGCGACTTCGTGCGGCGGTGCAAGCAGCTGGTCGACCTCCTCGACCAGGTCGCCAAGGCGGCGACCGACCTCGAGCTGCGCCGCACGGCCCGTCGCTCCGTCGACGCCGTCCTGCGCGGCGTCGTGGCGGCCGACCGTCTCGACTGAGCCGGCGGGCCTGCCACCCCCAGAAGCCTCAGAACCCGCGGAAGACGCCGTCGCCGGCATCCGCGGTGTCCGCGAACTCGGCGAACTCCATGTTCGCGAGACGAAGGTTGCTCTCGACGGACCAGGCCTGCTCGGGCACCACGCGGAAGGTCCGACCGAAGGACTCGTCGAAACCGTCGGCGCACACGACACACAGGGTCCGTTCTTCGTCGTCCGTCACCGTCTCGTCGTCGGCGAGGAGAAGGGCGACGGCGTCACCGTGGGACGCGAGCTCGGCAGCGTCCTCGGGCGTCAGCCCGTCGTACCGCCGGTCGTCGACGGGCCTCAGCGCGGCCACCATGCCGTCCTCGGTGCGGGTGGTGGCCCGGGAGAGCGCGTCGACCCACCCCGCGTCGTCGGTGAAGTCGGTGCGGATGAGGAGCGTGTGGTCCTCGTCCAGGCCGGTCAGCGGTGGATGTCCCCGGTCGTCCATCCACCCAATGTGCCATGGCGTACCGGGCGGAGGACCGCTGTGTGTCAGGGCAGCCCGAGAGCCGTGAGGAGACGCGTGACGGGGTTCGTCACGGCATACGTCGTCGCGAGCCGCTCCAGCCGGTCGGGCTCGGCGACGGCGTTCGGGAGGGCGAGGTCGACGTCGGCGACCGGCGCGTCCCGGGCGACCCGCACGACCGTGGGCGCGACGTCGAGGTATGCCGCGGCCGCCTCGAGGTTGGTGCGGCGGACTCCCTTGAGCGCCGGGTCACCCGCCTCGACGGCGGCCCGAAGCCCCGGGAGTGAGCCGAAGGTGGTGATGAGCTGGGCGGCCGTCTTGTCGCCGATGCCCTTGACACCCGGGAGCCCGTCGCTCATGTCGCCGCGGAGGATCGACATGTCGGCATACGCGTCGCCGGTGGGCACGGCGTACCGCTCGAGGAGGTAGGACTGGGTGACGACATCGGGCTCGCGGACGCCGCCCTTGCCCGTGTAGAGAACCCGGATGCCGTCCGCGTCGTCGACGAGCTGGAGCAGGTCGCGGTCACCGGTGACGATGTCCACCGGGATCGTGCCGCGATGGCGCTCGGCGAGCGTGCCGATGACGTCGTCGGCCTCGAAGCCGGCCGCGCCCAGCCGGGTGATGCCGATCGCGCCCAGCGCCTCCCGGATGAGGGGCACCTGGGGCGTGAGGTCGTCCGGGCTCTCCTCGACGACGTCCGAGCCCTCGACGAGCCGGTGGGTCTTGTACGTCGGGATGAGGTCCACCCGGAACTGCGGCCGCCAGTCGTCGTCCCAGCACGCGACGAGATGGGTCGGCCGGTGGGCCGTCACGAGTGTGGCGATCATGTCGAGGAACCCACGCAACGCGTTCGTCGGGGGCTCCTCGGGACTGGACCTCTGGTCGGGCACCCCGAAGAACGCCCGGAAGTACAGCGAGGCGGAGTCCAGCAGCAGCAGCTTCTGTGGGCGGTCCGGGTCCAGAGGCATGCGGCGAGCCTAGGGGATCGGCACCGTCCCACCGTGTCCCCCTGGATGGTGACGGCAGGGCCCTCGCGCGGCCGCCCACGCTACGAGCCCCCCGGCCCGTGTCGGAGTGGCGGTCTACCCTGAGCAGGTGGAAGACCTCGACCGTCGCATCGTCGACCTCCTCGCGAAGGACGGCCGGATCAGCTACACCGACCTCGGCCGGGCCCTGGGCATGTCGACGTCGGCCGTGCACCAGCGGGTTCGCCGCCTCGAGCAACGGGGAGTCGTCAAGGGGTACACCGCCAAGGTGGACCACCAGGCCCTCGGCCAGCAGATGACGGCGTTCATCTCGATCACCCCGCTGGATCCGGCGGCCCCCGACGACATCCCGGTGCGGCTGCGCGAGATCACCCAGATCGAGGAGTGCCACTCGGTCGCGGGCGACGAGAACTACATCCTCAAGGTGCGGGTGGCCACGCCCACCGAGCTGGAAGAGCTCATCGCGACCGTCCGGGGGGCGGCCCACGTCTCGACCCGCACGACGGTCGTGCTCTCCACGCCATGGGAGTGACCCTGCCGCCGGGCCCGACCGCGGACCTCCACCGGTACCTCCAGCAGGGGCGCGACGGGCTGATGCGGTCGCTGGAGGGACTGTCCGAGCACGACGCGCGACGACCGATGACGCCGACCGGCACGAACATCCTGGGGCTCGTGAAGCACCTGGCCGGCGTGGAGATGGGCTACCTGTCCAGGTCGGTCGGCCGCGACGCTCCGCTGCTGCCATGGGAGGCTGACGGATCGGTCTGGGACGGAGCCGACATGTGGGCGCGTCCGGAGGAGAGCCGCGACTACCTCGTCGGCCTCTACCACGAGGCGTGGCGGCTGTCCGATGCGTCGATCGAGGCGCTGCCGCTGGATGCCCCGGCGAGCGTGTCGTGGTGGCCCGAGGACCGTCGGGAGACGACCTTCGGGCACCTCCTCGTGCGGGTCGTCGCCGAGACCGCCCAGCATGCGGGCCATGCCGACATCCTCCGGGAGACGATCGACGGACAGGCCGGGCGGGATCGGGACGCCGTCGGTGGTGACGCCGAGTGGGCGGAGTACCTCGCGAGGATCCAGGCGGCGGCCGACCGCTTCCCCTGACGCCCTCGGGCCGCGCTCGTCAACCGACCGCCGCGAGCTCGCGCTCGATGTCCTCGGTCACCAGCTCGGCGTTGACGACCGCTCCCACGCGTGTGCCGGCGGCCGCGGCCATGACGACCTGCGCCATGGGGTCGGTGACGTTGCCCGCGACCCACACACGGGGCACCGCCGTGCGGCCCATGGTGTCCGCCGGCACGGCACGCGCGACGACCGTTCCCATCATCTCGATGTCCGTCACTTCGAGGTCCAGGCTCGCGAGGAGCGCTGACCTCGCTTCGACCATGCTCGCGACGACCACGGCGTCGGCGGGCACCACCGCGTCGCCGACCGTCACCCCCGTCACCCGCGACCCATCCGCGACCAGCCGGTGGGCGGGGCCCGCGACGACCGGCATCCCGAGCGCCCGAAGCCGCGCAACCTGCTCCGCATCGAGGGCCGAGGGGTCGTGGAGGACCACGGTGAGGTCGCGGGTCAGCTGTCGGAAGAGCTGCGCCTGGTGGACGGCCGCCGGGCCCGTCGCCAGGACGACGATCCGGCGGTCGCGGACCTCCCAGCCGTGGCAGTAGGGGCAGTGGATCACGCCGCGCCCCCAGTGCTCGCGAAGGCCGAGGACGTCGGGCAGGTCGTCGACGGCACCCGTTGTCACGACGAGGTGCCTCGCCGACCACGTCGCCCCGTCGGCCAGTGTCACCCGGAGGCGACCACCGACCGTCTCGGCGCTGACGGCGGTCCCGTCGACGAGGCGTCCACCGTACTGCGCCACCTCGGCACGCCCGCGCCGCAGCAGCTCGGCCGGAGGGATGCCGTCGTGTCCGAGGAACGCATGAACTCCTTCGGCGGGGGCGTTGCGTGGTTCGCCCGCGTCGACGACCACCACTCGGCGGCGTGACCGAGCAAGAACCGTGGCAGCCGAGAGCCCGGCGGCCCCACCTCCGGCGACGAGGACGTCCACGTCCTCGGGGGAGACGGTGGAAACGGGGGGTACCGACGGTGTCTCGACGTTGCTCATTCCTGCAGGCTGCCGCGGCGCGAAGAGATTTGGCAAGGTATCTTGCCGGAATGGCAAACGTCGACCTGAACGCCGTGGGGCTCCGACTGCGCGAGCTGCGTCTACGGCGCGGGCTGACCCTGGCCGACGTCGCCCGGGAGACGGGCGTCTCGGTGAGCACCCTGTCGCGACTGGAGTCCGGGAGTCGGAAGGCGACACTCGAGCTCCTCATCCCGCTCGCGGGCGCGTACCGCGTCACCCTCGACGAGCTCGTCGACGCACCGCAGACCGGGGACCCCCGGGTGCACGCCCGGCCCGTCGAGTGCTGGGGCGCGACGGTCATCCCCCTGACCAACCGCCCGGGTGGTCCGCGCGCCTTCAAGCAGGTGCTGCGTCCGGACCGACGCAGCACTCCCGACCCCCGGTCGCACGAGGGCTACGACTGGCTCTACGTGCTCGACGGCCGCCTCCGCGTCGTGCTCGGTGAGCACGACTTCGTCATGGGTCCGGGTGAGGCGGCGGAGTTCGACACGCGCGTGCCGCACTGGTTCGGGTGCGCCGACGACCGACCGGTGGAGATGCTCTGCATCGTCGGGCCGCAGGGCGAACGAATCCACGTGCGCGCCAGGTCCACCCGCGACACCGCGTGACCTGCGATCTGCTCGTCTCTCCACGAAGGGAGACTCGTGAGGACGATCAGAGGTCCTCGAACCGGATCTGCTCACCCACCGGTCGGTCCGACTCCGGGAAGGCGATCCGCCCCGCGGCGACCGCCCAACGCGCGACGTCGACGCGGAACCGTCCAGCGCGGACGGCGGGGTCCTGTTCGGCCAGGCGTCGAGCCTCGGCCGGCTCGACGGTGTACACGGACATCCCGCGGAGACTGGGATCCGACTGGTCCAGGAGCGGGCCGTTGGCCGCGATGATGCCCCGACGACCGAGGTCCGCGAGATGTGCCAGGTGTGCGTGGTGCAGCGCGGTGGACGCCTCCTCCTCGAGGTCGGGCGGGTCGGTCCCGCGTCGCAGGTAGACGACCGTGCGGACGTCGAACGTGGCCGGCGCGCCGGGTGGCCGCTCCATCGGCGTCCTCCTTCTCCCGCCGCCGGGCCTGGCCCCGGCGGCGCCGTCGCGCGACTCGGTCAGCGCAGGTGGGCGACCGAGGCGGCGTGGCTCGCGCCGGCGCCGACGAGCGCCGCCTCGTGCACGGCATCCATGTCGTGGTTCTCGCGCCACCACTGCTGACCGGCGTCAGGCAGCGTGTGGATCGGGTCGTAGTAGACGTAGTCACGCGAGAGCGCCTGGTCGTCGCCGGCCTCGATCGAGGTGCGGTAGTTCTTGCGCCAGAACGACATCCCGCGCTCGGTCTCGTAGCTGTCGACCTGGTGAACCCAGCGCTTGCCGACGAACGGCACGTCGCAGACGATGCGCGGCGTGGCGAACCCCGGCAGGTAGCCCATGATCGCGTGCTGCAGCTCCTGGGCCTCCTTGAGCGAGAGCCTCCAGTGCTCGGCGAACGGGATCATGTCGCACATGTAGAAGTAGTAGGGCGTGATCATCGCCTCGTCCTGGAGCGCGAAGCACAGGTCGAGCAGGGCCTCGGCCGAGTCGTTGACCCCCCGCATCAGCACACCTTGGTTGCGCACGTCGCGCACCCCGGCGTCGAGCATCGCCTGCGACGCCTTCGCCACCAGGGGAGTCACCGACTGGGCGCTGTTGACGTGGGTGTGGATCGCCAGCGAGACGCCGCGCGAGCGCGCCTTGGCCGACACCCGCGCCACGCCCTCCACCACGTCGTCCTGCAGCCAGTGCTGGGGCAGGCCCATGAGGGCCTTCGTGGCGAGCCGGACGTCACGGATGGTGTCGACCTCGAGCAGCTTGTCGAGGAAGCCCTCGAGGTTCTTCCAGGGCATGTTGGCCACGTCGCCGCCCGAGACGACGACGTCGCGCACGCCGGGGGTGCGGTGCAGGTAGTCGAGCATCGCGGCGTAGCGGTCGAGCGGCTTGCCCGCGAGCCTGAGCTTCGCGAACTGCGGCGTCGAGTTGCCGACGAGGTCCATGCGGGTGCAGTGGCCGCAGTACTGCGGGCAGGTCGGGAGCATCTCCGCGAGCACCTTGGTGGGGTAGCGGTGCGTGAGGCCCTCGACGGCCCACATGTCGTGCTCGTGCAGGCTGTCTCGCGTCGCGAACGGGTGGCTCGGCCAGTCGGTGCGGCGGTCGGAGAAGACGGGGAGCATGTAGGCGCGCACCGGGTCGGCGTAGAAGGCCTCCGTGAACGCGGCGCCCGCGGCCGGCATCGTGCCCGTGGTCGCGGGCACCATGGTGTTCAGCATCTGCGGGGGGACGAGCATCGACATGGTGGCTCGCTCGGCCTGGTCGCGCTCGAGGTCGGCGTAGAACCGGTCCTCGAGGAGGTCGCCCATGACCGCGCGCAGCTGGGCGGCGTTCTTGACGCAGTGTGCCCGCTGCCACTGCGCATCGGCCCACTCGGCTGCGGTGACGCCCTGCCACCCCGGGATGCGGGTCCAGTCGGGCTCGGTCAACTCACGACGCCGGTAGGCGTAGGGCTGGTCGATGGAGGTCGTCATGCGTGGCAGGATACGCAACGGATGACGCCCACGTCACGTTCTCACCGGAAATGCTGCGGTGGCGTGTCGACTGACAGGAGAATCTTGTGCGTACGTCGCCGTCCTCGCCCGTCGGTCTGCATCGTGTGGTCGAGCCGGCCGGGGAGGCACTGCCGCAGTCGGCGCTCGTCCTCGACCCGTCCCCTGAGCTGTGGCCCGACGAGGTACGCGTCGACGTCGAGACGCTCAACCTCGACGCGGCATCCTTCCGGCAGCTCACCGAGAAGCACGGCGGCGACGGGGCGGCCGTTCGCCGCGAGGTCCTCGAGATCGTCCTGGCACGCGGGAAGATGCAGAACCCGGTCACCGGCTCCGGTGGGATGCTCATCGGCACGGTCGCCGAGGTCGGGCCGACGTCGCCGCTCGGCGTGGCGGTCGGGGAACGGGTGGCGACTCTGGTGTCGCTGTCGCTCACCCCGCTCGTCATCACCGACGACCTCGCCGGCTGGGACGGACTCTCGGAGCGGGTCCCCGCCCGGGGGACCGCCGTGCTCTTCGCTCGCTCCATCGTCGCGCGCCTGCCCGACGACCTCTCGCCGCAGCTCGCCCTCATGGTCATGGACGTGTGTGGCGCGCCCGCCCTCGTGTCGCGGGTGGTGGAGGAGTCGGCCCGTGGAGGCGTCGCTCCCACCGTGGCCGTGCTCGGCGCAGCCGGCAAGTCGGGCTGCCTGTCGCTCGCGGCGGCGCGCGCCTCCGGATCCGGGCACCTCATCGGTGTCGTGCCCGTCGAGCAGGAGGCGGAGGTGCTTCGGGCCAGCGGGCTCGCCGACGCCGTCGTGGTCGCGGACGCCCGTTCCCCGCTCGGTCTCGCGGATGCCGTCCGCGGCGCCGGTGGCCCGGCGGACGTCACCGTGGTCTGTGTCGACGTGCCGGGCTGCGAGCAGCCGTCCATCCTCGCGACCGCCCAGGGCGGCACCATCGTCTACTTCTCCATGGCGACGAGCTTCTCCGCCGCGGCGCTCGGCGCCGAAGGCCTGGCCGCGGACGTGCGCATGCTCATCGGCAACGGGTACGTGCCGGGCCATGCCGACCTCGCGATCGACCTCGTCCGTCGCAACCCAGGTGTCCGAGCGCTGTTCGAGGGTCGGCTCACCGAGTAGTGCCCGCCCTGAGCCAGGCCCTGATCGTGCAGCGCCTTTCATCCCCTGCGGGTGACGCACCCGTCGTGCGACGTCCATAGCGTCGAGTGATCGAGCCGAGCAGAGGATCCATGATGACCCACAGCCTTGCCATCCGAGTCGCGCCCGCCCTCGTTGCCCTCGTCCTCGCCGCCGGGTGCGCGGGGAGCTCCGACGACGACGGCACCGAGGACGCCAGCCCGGGGCAGGGCGGGAACTCGGCCGTGTGCGACGGCTACAGCCAGCTCAAGACGGCGGTCGAGGACCTGAGAGCGACCCCTCTCGACACCACGGGGACGGCGGACGAGATCCAGGCCCAGCTGGACGAGCTCGGCGACAAGGCCGCGACGGTCAAGGCAGGGCTCGACAAGCTGTCCACCGTCTCGGACGGCCCCGGTGCAGCCGCGGTCGGTGCGATGAACGAGAAGGCCGACGCCCTGAGGGAGTCCTTGACCGAGGCCAAGGCCGACGCCCAGGAGTCGTTGGGTCCGGAGATCACCGAGGCCCAGAACGAGCTCAACGCGTCGTACGACGAGGTCACCAGCGCGTTCGACAAGGAGTGCCCGTCCAGCTGACGGACCGACCACCGCGACCACCGTCCGCGCCCCGCCGAGAGCGGCGCGGCATCCTCACCCATGGCAAGGAGTGCCGATGTCAGAGAACAGCACGGACCACCCCCACGACGTCACCGCCGAGGTGGCCGCGCTCAGCGACGGCGCGACGACTCTCTTCGTCGCCGACTTCGATGACACCGAGACGGCCTGGGAGGCCTACGAGGAGCTACGGGCAGCCGAGGACGGCCGCCACGTCCGCATCGACGGCGTTCTCGTCGTCGAACGCGGGGCCGATGGCACGCTGGAGGTCCAGAAGGCCACCGACCACTCGACCCGCCGAGGACTGACGTGGGGCCTCGTCGGCGGCGCCGCCCTCGGGATCCTCTTCCCGCCGTCGATCCTCGGCAGTGCTGCCGTGCTCGGCGGTGCGGGCGCCGCCATCGGCAAGGCCCGCCAGCGCCACCATCGGAGCGAGCTCGCCGAGCGGCTGGAGTACGCCGTCCCCCCGGGCCACTCCGCCATCGTCGCGCTCGTGTCCGACCCGGCCGCCCTCGAGGTCCGCGCGGCGCTCCGCAAGGCCAACGCGATCGTCGAGTCGGCCCTGGACGACGTGGTGGCCAAGGACATCAAGGCGGTGGCCGAGGAGGCCCACCCGCAGTGATCGGCCGGAGGCCCGAACCGCCGGCACGGTGAGGCGGCACCGCCGAGGTCGGCGACCAGCGACCCTAGGGTGACGGCATGGCGTCCTCCCTCTACCGCCGCGGACGCGTCCTCGCCCCGGAGCGCCCGGAGGCGAGCGCCTTCGTCGTGGGGTCCGACGGGCGCATCGCCTGGGTCGGCGACGAGTCCGGTGCTGACCTCCACGCGGACGGTGTGGACGCCGTCGTTGACCTGGAGGACGGCCTCGTCCTCCCGGCGTTCGTCGACGCCCACGTCCACGTGTCGCACACCGGTCTCGGCCTGCGGGGCGTGGACCTCACGGGCACGACCGCCGTGGCCGAGGCGCTGCAGGCCATCGGCGAGGCCGTGCGCCGTCGTGGGGGGCGCCCGGTCTTCGCGCTGAACTGGCAGGAGCAGGACTGGGCGGAGCGGCGCCCGATGACGGCCCGGGAGCTCGACCGGGTCAGCTTCGGGGGTGTCGTCTACGCGGCGCGCATCGACGGGCACTCGGCCGTGGTCTCCAGTGCCCTGGCCCGGGCCAGCGGGGCCGACCGGCTCGACGGCTGGCGGGGTGACGGGTTCGTCACGCGCGACGCCAAGAACGCCGCGCGGGCCGCCTTCGATGCGGCCCGCCCACCCGGCCAGCGCCGCGAGGACGTGGAGGCCGCCCTCATCCTGGCCGCGAGCCGCGGCATCGCGGTCCTCCACGAGTGCGGGGGGCCGCTCCTCACCTCCTCCGACGACTTCGCCGACGTCCTCGAGGCGGGGCGGCGCCCCGACCTGCCTCGCACCGTCGGCTACTGGGCGGAAGCGGTGACCGAGCCCGAGCAGGCCGCGGCGCTCGTCGCGCTCCACGGGGCCGCCGGGCTCGGCGGTGACCTCAACATCGACGGCTCGATCGGCTCCCACACGGCCCACCTGCGAGAGAGCTACGCCGACGACCCCGGATGCCGTGGCACGGCATACCGTTCGGCCTCGGACGTGCGGGACCACGTCGCGGCGTGCGCGGTCGCCGGGGTGCAGAGCGGCTTCCACGTCATCGGCGACGCCGGGATGGACATCGTCCTCGAGGGCTACGAGGCGGCGGCTCGGCTCGTCGGGGCCGACGTCGTTCGCGCGACCCGTCCGCGGCTCGAGCACGCCGAGATGGCAGATGCCGACGCGGTACGACGGATGGCGCGGCTCGGGATGGTGGCGAGCGTCCAGCCCGGGTTCGACGCCTTGTGGGGCGGCCCGGACGGGATGTACTCGGAGCGGCTGGGACCGGCCAGGGTGCGGGGGACCAACCCCCTGGGCGCCATGCGGCGACACGGAGTGGGCCTCGCGCTCGGCTCGGACTCGCCGGTCACGCCGTTCGACCCGTGGGCCAGCGTCCGGGCCGCCGTCCGGCACCACGACCCCGACCAGCGGCTCGACGTGGCGGCCGCCGTCGCCGCCCACACGGTCGGGGGCTGGGCTGCGGCTCGCGAGGACGGGGGAGGGGTCCTTCGCGTCGGCGGGCCTGCGACCCTTGCGGTGTGGACAGGCGCGGGTGCCACACCCGGCGGGTTGCCGGACGTCGCCGGCGACGGGCCACTCCCCACGTGCCGGCTCACGCTCCGTAATGGCGTCGTCCTCCACCCGCGCCCGCCTGCGCGGGAGATCCTGTCGTGATGGGCACGTGGGGCCGCAAGAGCTCCCGCTCTCGTTGGTAGGTTGACTGCGTGTCTTCGCCCGTACCCACCTCCTCGACCTCGACCCGGAGCCGTCCGGCGGGCCCGCACGCTGGCCCGCCACGCCGGAAAGCCCGTCGTCGACCTCGCGCGGAGCCACACGACGGTGTCCGTGGAGAGGGCGACGCTGCGGTTGGCGGGGCTGTCCGGCGCCGACCACGACAACGTCCCCTGGGTCAACCACCTCGTCGACGCGGTGCGCGACAGCGTCGGCCTGGAACAGGGCGCCACCACGCCCGTGTGGGACGCCCTGCGCCGCGGTGAGGCGCCTGACCTCCTGACCCTGGCGCAGAAGGCCTCGAGCGGGGGAGTGGCTTTCCGGCTTCCGGACGGCAGGGAGCTGCGTCGCGGCCAGGCGCGCGGCGCGCACGGCCGTCGCGGCCGGCATCCGCACCATCGACCGGCAGCGTGCGGCGCGCGAGCGGTTGATCCGCCGCCACGGCGACCCGGCGCAGAAGCCGTGGATCTACCTCATCGTCGCGACGGGTGACATCCACGAGGACATCCCGCAGGCGCAGCAGGCCGCCCGGGAGGGTGCCGACGTCATCGCCGTCATCCGCTCGACCGGGCAGAGCCTGCTCGACTTCGTCCCCGAGGGCGCCACCCGCGAAGGCTATGCCGGCACCTACGCCACCCAGGAGAACTTCCGTCTCATGCGGGCGGCGCTGGACGAGTCGAGCAGGGAGCTCGGCCGCTACGTCCGGCTCACGAACTACGCGAGCGGCCTGTGCATGCCCGAGATCGCGACGCTGGCCGGCCTGGAGCGGCTCGACATGATGCTCAACGACTCGATGTACGGCATCCTCTTCCGCGACATCAACCCGATCCGCACCTTCGTCGACCAGCGCTTCAGCCGTCAGGTCCACGCCCGCGCCGGCATCATCATCAACACCGGCGAGGACAACTACCTCACGACCGCGGACGCCCTGGAGGCCGCGCACACGGTGACGGTGAGCCAGCTGCTCAACGAGTACTTCGCCAAGGAGGCGGGCCTGAAGGACTGGCAGCTCGGCCTGGGACATGCCTTCGAGATCAACCCCGACATCCCCGACAGCTTCCGCCTCGAGCTCGCGCACGCCCTGCTGGCCCGTCAGCTGTTCCCACACGCACCGCTGAAGTGGATGCCACCGACGAAGCACATGACCGGCGACGTCTTCCGCGGCTACCTCCTCGACGGCTTCTTCAACCTCGTCGGCGCGATGACGGGCCAGGGCATCCTCCTCGTCGGGATGATGACCGAGGCCGTGGTCACCCCGTGGCTGTCCGACCGCGACCTCGCGCTGCAGAACGTCCGCTACGTGCTCAACGCCGCCGGAGGGCTCGTCGAGGACTTCCACCCGCCGCGGAACGGGCTGATCCAGACCCGGGCCCGCCAGGTGCTGGGGGAGGCCGTCGACCTCCTCGAGGCGATCGTCCACGACTCCGACACCGCGGGCGACCCGCCGCTGCTGGCGGCCATCGCCGACGGCACGTTCGGCTCGATGAAGCGCCCGCCGAGCAAGGGCAAGGGGCTCGACGGGGTCGTGCGAAAGGCCGAGGGCTACGACAACCCGGCCACGACCCTGCTCGAGGAAGGGGCACACCGATGACGCGCCGCCTCGACGCGCCGGACGCCGGGCCACGCAGCGGGCACGCCGCCCCGGACGGGACGGCCTCGGGAAGCCCTGGACCGCTCGTCCGCCCGTACGGCGACACGACCGGTGACGGCATGGTCCAGCTCTCCTTCACCCTGCCGCTCCCGCACGACAAGCGGGCCGAGGGGGCTGCGCTGCAGCTCGCCGCCAGGATGGGGATGGAGCCGGCTCTCCTCGTCCATGCCAAGGCGATGGGGCCGGACTTCACCTTCTTCGTCGTCTACGGCTCGGTGACGCACCTCGTCGACCTGCGCGATGTCCGGGTCGCCGAGCGGGAGTTCCCCTTGCTGTCGTCCAAGGAGATCAACGCCGCGATCAAGGCGCGGCTGCGCCGCAAGCTCGTCGTGCTCGGCGCCTGCATCGGCACGGACGCGCACACCGTGGGCATCGACGCCATCCTCAACATCAAGGGTTTCGCCGGGGAGAAGGGCCTCGAGTACCACCGGGAGATGACCGTGGTGAACCTCGGGGCCCAGGTCCTCGTCCCCGAGCTCGTCAACACGGCGCGGGAGGTGCGCGCCGACGCGGTCCTCGTCTCCCAGGTCGTGACCCAACGAGACGCGCACATCCACAACACCACGGCCATGTCGGCCGCGTTCCGTGAGGCCTTCCCCGCCGGGCAGGTGCCCCTGCTCGTCGTGGGCGGCCCCCGCTTCGAGGAGGGGTCGGCCGCTGCGCTGGGGGTCGACCGCGTCTTCGGGCGGGGCACGACCCCCGGCGAGGTCGCGTCCTACCTCGTCCACGAGCTCGTCACCCCGCGCTCCCGTCCCGACCCGAGAGGATCCCAACGATGACCGCCGCAGAGGTCGGCCTCACGCTCACGCACCGCCGCTACGTGTCGCACAGCCACGCCCACTACGGCGGGAGCCTCGTCGACGGGGCGTACTCCCTCGCTGCCTTCGGCGACGTGGCCACCGACATGTGCATCCGCACCGACGGCGACGAAGGCCTCTTCGCGTCGTACTCGGACGTCCAGTTCCGCGCGCCGGTGCGCGTCGGCGACGTCCTCGAGATCTGCGCGACGCTCGTGCGCGTCGGTGCGAGGTCGCGGGAGATGGAGTTCGAGGTGCGCGTCGTCGGGCGGGGGGCTCCCGACAGAGGAGCCTCGGCGGCCGACGTTCTCGACCCGCCCGTCGTGGCGACGACGGCTCGAGGGGTCGTCGTGGTGCCGCCTGCGGCGTGACCTACCGTTGACGCGTGCCCACCCCGCTCCGGTATGCCGCCCGCCCGGCGGCCGCCGTCACCGCCGGCCTGTGCCTCTGGCTGGCGTTCCCGGAGCCAGGCCTCTGGTGGCTCGCCCCCGTGGGAGTGGCACTCCTCGGCGCCGCCACCCTGACCGCGGGTGGGGCGCGTGGGTTCGGGCTCGGCCTCCTCGCGGGCTGGGCCTTCTTCGTGCCCGTCCTGGCATGGTCCGGCGTCTACGTGGGTGCGGTGCCGTGGTTCGCCCTCGCGACGCTGGAGGCGCTGTACGTCGCCCTCATGTCGGCCGTCGTCGGGTATGCCGGCAGGCGGCTCGTGGGGAACGGGCACCTGGCAGCCGCCCTCGCGCTCGTCCCGCTGGCGTGGGTGGCGCAGGAGTGGGCTCGGGGCTCGACGCCGTACGGCGGCTTCCCGTGGGCGCGGCTCGCCTTCAGCCAGGCGGACAGCCCGGTGGCGCCGCTGGCCCGGTGGCTGGGGGCCCCGGGGGTGACCCTCGCCGTGGCAGTGGTCGGGACAGGGCTGCTCGCGGCGGCATACGGGCTGTCGGAGCGGCGACGCGGTGTGGTGGTGACCGGCGTCGTGCTCGTGGTGCTGCCGTGGACCGCGGGCCTGGTGCCCCTGCCCACCGACGGCCGGGAGGTGGCTGTCGGGTTCGTCCAGGGAAACGTGCCGCGGGCCGGCCTGGACTTCAACGCGGAGCGCCGGGCCGTCCTCGACAACCACGTCCGCGGCACCGAGCAGCTCGCTCGTCGAGCCCCGGAGGACCTCAGCCTCGTCGTGTGGCCCGAGAACAGCTCCGACATCGACCCGTTCCGCAACGCCGACGCCGCGGAGCAGATCCAGCGGGCGCGGGATGCGGTCGGCGTCCCGCTCGTCGTCGGGGCCGTCCTCGCGGAACCCGTCGGCGCCAGCTCCAACGTCTCGCTCTTCTACGGGCCCGGTGGGGCCGAGCCCCAGCGCTACACCAAGCTGCACCCGGTGCCGTTCGCCGAGTACATCCCGAACCGGGAGTTCTTCCGGACGTTCAGCGCCGCCGCCGACCTGGCCGGGAACTTCGTCGCCGGGGAGGAGGTCGGCGTCTTCCAGGTCCCGTCCGAGGACGGCGCCTACGCGGTGCTGCCGACGATCTGCTTCGAGGTCGCCTACGACGACCTCATGCGGGATGCCGTCCGCGCGGCCGGCGAGGAGGAGAGCCTCCTGCTCGTCCAGACGAACAACGCCACCTTCGGGTACACGGCCGAGTCGGAGCAGCAGTTCGCCATCTCCCGGATCCGGGCCATCGAGCACGGCCGCTCGGTCGTGCACGTGTCCACGGTGGGCGTCTCGGGCTTCGTCGGCCCGGACGGGACGGTCAGCGCCAAGACCGGGCTGTTCACGGCCGACCACGGGCTGGGGCGCCCCGTGGTGCGCAGTGAGCTGACCCCGGCGGACCGGATCGGGGGCGCTCCCGAGTGGCTCGCCGCCACCGCGCTCCTCGTGCTCGTCCTCGGGAGCAGCCGGACGTCGCGGCGCGTTAGGGTTCTCGAACCCACCGCCCCAGCCCGCGAGGACCACCCCGTTGCCTGAGACCGCTCGACCGCCCCTGCGGCGCGTCGCCGTCCTCATCCCGACGTACAACGAGCGGGAGACGTTGCCGGAGGTGGTGCGGCGGCTGCGGGAGGTCGTGCCGTCCGCCGACGTCGTCGTCCTCGACGACAACTCTCCCGACGGCACCGGTGCCGTCGCGGACGCCCTCGCCGCCGACGACGCACAGGTGCACGTCCTCCACCGCGCCGGGAAGGAGGGGCTCGGCGCCGCCTACCTCGCCGGGTTCCGCTGGGCGCTCGCAGAAGGCTACGACGCCCTCGTGGAGATGGACGCGGACGGTTCGCATCGCCCGGAGCACCTCCCGGAACTCCTGCGGGCCGCGACGGACGCGGACGCCGTCATCGGGTCGCGCTGGGTGCGCGGCGGGTCCGTCGTCAACTGGCCCCTGCACCGCAAGGCCCTCTCGATGGGTGGCAACCTCTACGTCAAGCTGCTCCTCGGGATGCCGGTCAACGACGCCACCGCGGGGTACCGCGTGTACCGGGCGGACGCCCTGCGGGCGATGGGTCTGCGCGACGTCGCGTCCCAGGGGTACTGCTTCCAGACGGACCTCACCTGGCGGGCCGTCAAGGCCGGGCTGAAGGTCGTGGAGGTGCCGATCACCTTCGTCGAGCGTGAGCTCGGCACCTCGAAGATGAGCCGCGACATCCTCCTCGAGTCACTGCGGCTCATCACCTCCTGGGGCGTGCGGCACCGGGTCCACCAGGCCAGGGAGCTCGCCACCGCCGCGCGCGAGCCGAGGTGGCACTCCCTGTGAGCCCGGTCGGCGCCACCCCGTACGCGTCCCGGAGGCGGCGTCCGGCGGTGCTGCGCTGGGTCTTCCTCGCCCTTCTCGTCGTCCCCATCGTCGAGATCGCGGCCATCATCGCGGTGGGACGGGTCATCGGCGGCTGGCAGACCCTCCTCCTGCTGCTCCTGGAGTCTGCGCTGGGTGCGTGGATCGTCCGCCGCGAGGGCTCACGCACGTGGGAGGCGCTGCGCACGGCGCTGCGCAGCGGTCGGATGCCGAGCCGTCAGCTCGCGGACGCCGCCCTCGTCCTCATCGGTGGCACGCTGCTCCTGACTCCGGGCTTCGTCACCGACATCGTCGGCTTCTTCTTCATCCTGCCGCTCACCCGACCCCTCACCCGTGCGTGGCTCGAGGCCGCCGTGGCCCGCCGCCTCCTCGGGCCGATGGGGGAGTGGCCGGCGGCCGGTGGCGGCGGCCCGGCCGGCGGGGGGCCGCCCCCGGGCATGCCCTGGGGAGGCGCGCCCCCGACGTCGGGCCCGGGTGGTGGACCGGACGTCGTGCAGGGGGAGGTCGTCGACCGCGACGACCCATGACACAAACACCCGAGTGACGCCGCGCAGACGCCCGGACACGACGGATGCCGGGCACCCGCTTTGGGGTACCCGGCATCCGGTGGGATGTCTCAGGCCGACTTTCGCTTGCGGGGCCGCTCGCCGCGTGACTCACGCAGCAGGGTCAGGCGCTCCTCGAGGAGCTCCTCGAGCTCGGGGATCGAGCGACGCTCGAGCAACATGTCCCAGTGGGTCCGCACGTGCTTGACCGGCTTGGCGTCCGGCTCCGGGCCCTCACCCTGGAGCTTGGCCTCGGCGCCGCAGCGGCACTCCCACGTGGAGGGCACGTCGGCCTCGACCGAGAAGGGGAGCTCGATGGTGTGGCCGTTCGGGCACAGGTAGGTGGTGATGCGGCGCTCGGAGGGGACGACGTTCTGGTCGGTCTCCATGCTCAGGGCGCCGAGTCGGCTGCCGCGTAGGCTGCGTTCTGCCATGGGTAACTCCCGAGTCTGTGGTGTCCCGGACGGTAGGTCGGCACCAACCGGGTCTGACGCGTCCAACGACGGGGCGGAGGGGGTTGTTCCGGCTGTCGAAGGCCGTGTGGAAGGTTTGTTGTGAGAGGCCTCACAGCTGGGCCGTACCCACGACAGCCCCACACAGCCCCGTATCGAGGTGCTGACCGGGTCCACCCGCGCACCTGAGTACCGGCGCTCAAATCGCGCGTCGCACGTTCCCAAGCGGGCAGGACGTCGCTAGCGTCTGCCGCGTGACCACTCCTGCGGCTCCCGCCGACGCCACCGACGCCGTCGGCCCGACAGCCCTCGACGTCGCTCCGCGCACCCCGTGGCGCAAGGCCGTCGCATGGGGGATGTGGGACTGGGGTGCGCAGCCGTTCAACACCGTCATCACGACCTTCGTCTTCTCCGTCTACATCACCAGCGACAGCTTCGGCGCGACGAACGAGACGTCGACGGCGCTCGCCATCTCGACCGCTGTCGCCGGCCTCTTCGTGGCCATCCTCGCTCCCGTGCTGGGGCAGAACTCCGACCGCTCCGGTCGCACGGTGCGCCACCTGCGGCGGCAGACCTGGCTGCTCGCCGGGCTCTCCGCGGCCCTCTACGTCGTTCGCCCCGACCCGGCATTCCTCTGGGTCGGTCTCGGTCTGCTCGCCGTCGGCTCGGTCGTCTCCGAGATCGCGGGGGTCAACTACAACGCCACCATCGACCAGGTGGCCACCGAGCGGACCGTTGGTCGAGTGTCCGGCTTCGGCTGGGGGATGGGCTACCTCGGGGGCATCCTCGTCCTGCTCCTCCTCTACTTCCTCCTCATCCAGCCGGACGTCGGGCTCTTCGGCGTCACCGACGCCGACGGGATGGACATCCGCGTCTCGATGCTCATCTGCGGTCTGTGGATCCTCCTGTTCACGATCCCCGCCTTCGTCGTGCTGCGCGACCGCGAGCGTCCGCGGACCCCTCGCGTGGGGGTCGTCGACTCATACCGCCTCGTCTGGCGCGCCGTCCAGCGGCTCTGGACCACGTCACGGCAGACGGTGTACTTCCTCCTCGCCTCCGCGCTGTTCCGGGACGGGCTCGCCGGGGTGTTCGCCTTCGGAGCCGTGCTCGCTGCCGGCACGTTCGGGCTGTCGGCCGGCGACGTCATCGTCTTCGGGGCCGCGGCGAACATCGCGGCCGGCTTCGCGACGATGGGTTTCGGCCTGCTCGACGACCGGATCGGGCCGAAGAAGGTCATCCTCATCTCCCTGGGGTCCCTCGTCGTCCTCGGTGTGCTGATCTTCGTGCTGCACGACGGGGGGGCAGGGGTGTTCTGGGTCCTCGGCCTCCTCATGGCCCTCTTCGTCGGGCCCGCTCAGGCGGCCTCCCGCAGCTTCCTCGCCCGGCTGATCCCGGTGGGCCGCAACGGGGAGATCTTCGGTCTCTACGCGACGACCGGGCGGGTCGTCTCGTTCCTGGCACCCGCGGCCTTCGGCGGGTTCATCCTCCTCGGCGAGGCGGTCACCGGGGACGAGAACACCCAGTACTGGGGGATCCTCGGCATCGTCCTCATCCTCGCCGCCGGGTTCGTGGTCCTGCTCCCCGTCAAGGAGCACCACCACCACGCGATCCACTGATCGGCCGCCGTGGAGCCGCCGTGGGGCGGCGGCGACCCGGGCGGTGGCCCCGAGCCCGGTTCAGCCGGCGTACTCGAAGTGCCAGGGCTCCGGAATCGAGCCGCCGGCGGCCGCCCAGGAGGGGTGGAACCAGCCGTAGAGCGGGCCGTTCTGCTTCATCCAGCGGTGGGCGGGCGAGCTGAAGTCCTGGACGCCGCCGCAGAGGTCGAGGGCGCGCCCGAGCCCGTGCCGGCTGGTTCCGGGAGTGGCCGCGAAGCTGCCGTGTGAGGCCTTCACCGAGATCTGCTCGGACAGCGACCGGTAGGAGTCGGTGACACACAGCGGGATGCCGGTCTGGGCGGCATACGCCTTGCTCAGCGCGTTGAACGCGGCGGCGGCCCCGGGGGCCAGCCGCTCGCCGGCGGCTCCCCACAGGGGGCAGAGGGCGCTCGGCGGGAACAAGCCGTTGGGGTAGGTGTTCGTGTCGTCGGTGCACGGCTTGCCGATCGACGACACGTCCGCTGAGGCCGCGGTCAGCGCGTCGCGCAGGCGCTTGGCGGCCGCGCGGGCCTTCGGCGTGCGGGCGCCGACGAGGACGCTCGCGACGGGGCCGGCCCGCTCCACCTCCGCGATCTGGAGCGTGCGGAGCTCCCCGACCCGTGCCCGCTGCTCCTCGAGGACCTTCTGCAGTGCGCTGCTGTCGCCCGAGATGGTCCTCGTGGCCGCGACCGCCTCGGCCTTGGCACTGTCGGCGACGGCGCTGAGGCGCGCCTGCTCGGCGGTGAGGATCCGGATGTCCTGCAAGGCCCGCGTGCGCTGCTCGGTGAGGTAGGAGAGGTCGCCGAGCGGGTCCCCGACATCCTGGGGCTCGGCCGCCATGGCGTCGAGCATGTAACCGACGTCGGAGCTGCCCCCGCCGCCCGAGTAGACGAGGAAGACCCACTCACGCACGACGGCGCGCGCGGCCTCCAGCCGCGCGTCGAGGGTGACGAGCTCGGTGTGGGCGCGCTGCGCCTCCTCCGCCGCCGCCCGCTCGGCCTCGCGTGCGGCGTCGAGCGACTCCAGGAGGGCGTTCGACTTGTCAGCCAGTGCATCCATCTCGCGGGTCGCCACGGCGACCTTCGAGGTACTCGCGTTGAGGGCGGCGGTGATCCGGTCCGCCTCCGCGATCTGCACGGCGAGGAACGAGCCGGTCAGCGGCTCGAAGTGGTCCGGCGGCTCCTCGTCGGGTGCCGGGAGCGGCCGGGGCGGCCGCCAGATCGGCGCCTGCGGCGTCGGGAACACCGTCGTCGGCAGGGGAGTGGAGGTGGGACTCGTCGGGCTCGGGGACGACGTCGGCTCGGGCGTCGTCGTCGTGGGCTCGGGCGTCGTCGTCGTCGGTGTGGGCTCCGACACGCTGGGGGAGGGGTCCGGGGTCGACGACTCCGGGGGGCTCGGGGTCGGAGTGGGTGTCTCCTCCGCGAGCGCCGACGTCGACGCCAGAACGGCGACTGCTGCGACCACGGCGGCCGAGCGAGCCGCTGCGCGCATCCGACGAGGCCAGCCCAAGACAATCTCTTCCGTCGACGTGTTCCTGGCGCCGGAATGCGCCGCCCCGATGCCCCTGCCGCCCGGGTCGCCTGCCACGATATGCGCACATCGGCCGATGGTGAACCTTCCGGGCAAAAACCACCCGATCGGGCCCCCCACCCTGTCCACAGGGAGGAGCCACCACATCCGCCGTCCACAGTGAGCGGTGACGCGACCCGTTGCGCCTCCGGGCGGTGCACGGTGGCGGTGCGGGGAGACCGACCTCGCTGGAGGAGTGGTCATGGATTATGTCAACTCGGTGCACCTGATCGGCCGGGTGACATCGGTGGGAAAGCCACGGGAGCTGTCGAGCGGGGACACCGTCCACACCCTGCGCGTCGTCGTCCCGCGAACGGCGCGACGCGGTCAGGAGCGCGCGGCCGTGGACACCATCGACGTGGCGTGCTGGACCCCGGCCACTCGGCGAGGCGCGGCCCGGCTCGTCGTCGACGACCACGTCGAGGTCGAGGGCGCGTTGCGTCGCCGGTTCTTCCGCACCGGAGCCGGTGTGGCCAGCCGCTACGAGGTCGAGGCGCGACTCCTGCGCCGCCAGGCTGCGCCGGGCGACTGAGCGCTCCCGGTGGCGGGGGCGTGCCGTGGGTCTGGCGCTGTGGCTCACGAACGGTCGTCGAGCATCCGTTGGAGCACCTGGATCTCCGAGGACTGGGCCGCGACGATCGCCGCCGCCAGGGTGCGCACCTCGTCGGTGCGGGCCTGGGCGACGGCGGCCTCCGCCATGGTGACGCCGCCCTCGTGGTGGGCGATCATCAGCCGGAGGAAGAGGCGCTCCGCGGCGACGCCCTCGGCGGCCCGCAGCTCGTCGAGCTGGGCTGGTGTGGCCAGACCGGGCATCGCGCCGTCCGGTCCGGTGTGTACCTCCCCGTGCTCCCCGCCGACCCAGGCCATCGGCGGACGGCTCCCGGTCTGCGGGAGCCCCCACTGGACGAGCCAGCCGTACATCTGCCCTGCCTGCTGTTGCTGGCTGGTCGCGATGTCGTAGGCGACCGTGCGCAGCTCCTCGTCCTCGGACCGGTCCCGCACGAGCAGCGCCATCTCCACTGCCTGCGCGTGGTGGGTCTGCATGTCCCGCGCGAAGCCGGCGTCGGCCCCCCAGTCCGGCGGCGCCGAGGAGCGGGTGGCCACGACGGCCAGCGCGCCCGCGACACCGAGGAGGAGCCCGGCCAGGACGAGGAGCGCGGCACGCACCCACCGAGGACGGCGGCCGTGGCCCGCGTCCCCGTCGACGTCCGGTGTCGGCTCTGGGGCAGCGGGGAGGTGGGACGCGCCGGCGGACTCGCGGGCGGCGTGCGGGCTCACGAGCTCGACGTGGCCGTCGGTGCGGGCGTCGGCGGGGGCGTGGGCGTGGCTCCGTCGCTGCCACCGGTGCAGGCGCCGCCGGGCTCGGGCGTCTGCTGACCCTGGCGGTACGTCTTGACGAACTCGGGGAGTCGCCGGTCGGTGGCGCCGGTCAGCTGGAGCTGCACGCCCCACGCGCTGGCGACGACCGGCGACGGCAGCCCGTCCCGCGGCGAGAGGACGATGTAGGTGTCGGGGAGCGTCTCCTCGAGGGCCTGCACCTGGTCGGCGGGCAGGTCCGGCCGGTAGGTCACCCAGACGGCGCCGTGCTCGAGGGAGTGGACCGCGAGCTGGTCCGGGACCGGCTGGGTGTAGACGCCGCAGTTGAGCCACGTCGGGTAGTGGTCCCCGCCCACCGGCGGGCTCTGCGCATAGGTGACCGCCGCGGTCGTGTGCTCGCGGGTCACCTGGAACGTCTGGACGGCGTCGAGCGACGGACGGTTCGCCACGTCCCGCCAGATGGTGAAACCGACGATCCCGGCGATGAGGAGGATGACCGACGCCACGGAGGTGATGAGGATGAGCCGGGACCGGCGTTCCTTGGCCTGCTGCGCCTGGCGCAGCTCATCCAGCTTGGCCCGGCTGGCCCGGCCACCGCCCTGGACCCTGGACGACTTGCTCACCCTCGTGCTCCTCACTGCGGACTGTCTTCCTGGGACGCGCACCCGTTGCCGGCGCGCCGTCACGGGGCTCAGCGTCTCGGCCACGCCGAGCGTTCCCACGACGAACGGCAATTGTGGACCATGAAATGCAGCGGCCCGTTCAACGTCCGACCAACGGCCGCTCATCGGCGGTACGCCCGGCTCGAGGCTCGCCCGCGGAGCGGCTATGGCCCTGATCTGGGCGGCTGTGATGGCGCCGCACCAGAAGCCGCGCGTGCGCAGCCCACCTCGACCGATAACGCCGATAATCCACATTATGTCAATTCAGGCCTCAGGAGGCATCGGGGAAGCCTCCCCCACGTCGTTGCCGTGGCTCCTGTCGCCACGCCAGCCCACTGCCGTCGCATCCCCGTGCCGGCCCGTCGGCACGGCCGGGTACTCGGACGAGCTGTCGCGTGGCCGACGACGATGTCTCGCGTCAACGGTTGCCCGTGGACGCCAGGCGGCGTCCAGCCCTTGTCCCGCCCAGACGACGCCGCTATAGTTAACAGTGTTGTGAACCATTGGAGCGCCTCCCCCGTCGACCCGGACGACCTCGACGACGTCTTCACGGCCCTGGCCAACCGCCACCGCCGCGAGGTCGTCCTCCTGCTCGCCCTCCACCCGGCGTCGATCGCCCAGCTCGCCGCCCGCGTCGGGCTGACGCTGCCGGCCATCCACCGGCATGTTCGGGTCCTCGAGCAGGCACATCTCGTGCGGCGGACGAAGAAGGGACGAGTCAACCTGCTCGCCCTCGAGCGGTCCTCCCTGCGCCGGCTCCAGGCCTGGACGGACCAGTTCGCGCCCTGGTGGGGAACCGACGCGGAGACGCTCGACAACCACGTGGCCGCCGCCCGGCGCGCCGCAGAACAGGCCGGCGACGCCGGCCGGAAGGGCACGGACGCATGAGCAGCTTCCTCTTCCTCTACAAGGGCTTCGTCCCGCCGACACCGGAGATCGGGAAGGCCTGGATGACGTGGTTCGACGACGTCGGCGACCGAATGGTCGACAGCGGCCACCCGCTGACCGCCGGTGTCGAGGTCACCCAGGAGGGCGCGACGGATCTCCCTCCGGGGCTCGACTCCTTCACCGGTTACTCGATCGTCGACGCGACGAGCCTCGACGACGCCGTGGCCCTCGCGCGGACCAACCCCATGGTCACCAGCGTCGTCGTCCACGAGCTCGCGAGGATGTAGCGGCCCGCGCCGTCTTCGCCCACGTCGTCGGGTCGAGACGTCCGGGGGGCGGCCCGCCGCAGACGGCGCACGTCGAGGAGGTGGTCCTGCTCGAGCACCGTTGATCCGGCCGCCATACGCTGCGCAGATGACCTTCTCCATCGCCGCGCACCAGGGCGACGCCTGGGGCGTCGCCGTGGCGAGCCGGTTCCTCGCCGTCGGCTCCATCGTGCCCGCCGTCCGGCTGGGTGTCGGCGCCGTGGCGACCCAGTCCCTGGCACGCGTCGCCTATGTCGACGAGGTGCTGGGTGCCCTCCTGGACGGCAGCGACGTGGCTGCGGCCCTCGACGCCGCCGTCACGGCCGACGAGGGACGCGCCCAGCGCCAGGTCGGCGCCGTGGGCGCCGATGGAGCGGCCACGTTCACCGGGGCGGACTGCCTGAGGTATGCCGGTGGGGTCGCGGCCGGTGACGAGCACACGGCATACGCGATCCAGGGCAACATCCTCACCGGACCAGAGGTGATCGAGGCCATGGAGCGGGCCTGGCTGGACACGGCTGCGCTGCGGCTCGACCACCGGCTGATGACGGCGCTCCTCGCCGGCGACGCAGCCGGCGGGGACGCGCGCGGCCGGCAGAGTGCCGCCCTCCTCGTCCGGGCGCCGGGAGCCGGGTACGACCACAGCGGTGTCCTGGCCGACCTGCGCGTCGACGACCACCCGGACGCCCCGCACGAGCTGGCCCGCCTCCACCGCCTGGCAACCCTGTACTTCGGCGAAGCCGAGGACGTCATGCCGCTCGACGGCGCGCTGCTCGTCGAGGTGGCGGGTCATCTCGACGCCCTCGGGCACGGTGGCCCGGACGTCGAGCTGGAGCTCGAGGCCTGGATGTCCGAGACGAACCTCGAGAACCGGCGATCACCCGACGGCATCGACACCCGCGTCCTGGACGAGCTCCGGCGAGCGGCTCGCGGCCTGCCCCTTCCCTGACTGACGTCAGGCGAACCGGTAGGCGTTCCCGGCCCCGACCCGAACGACCTCCGCCGTGCCGCCGGAGTAGTCGACGACCGTCGTCGGCTCGGTTCCGCACTCGCCGGAGTCGAGGACGAGGTCCACGAGGTGGTCGAGCGCCTCCTTGACCGTCCAGCCGTCGCTCATCGGGTCGCTCTCCCCCGGCATGATGAGCGTCGAGGAGAGCAACGGCTCGCCGAGCTCGGTGAGCAGCGCCCGCACGACAGGGTGCTCGGGAATCCGCACCCCGACGGTGCGCTTCTTGGGGTGTTGCAGGCGACGCGGGACCTCGTGCGTCGCCGGCAGGATGAACGTGAACGGACCGGGTGTCGAGGCCTTGACCGCACGGAACACGGAGTTGTCGACGTGCACGAGCTGGCCCAGCTGGGCGAAGTCCCGGCAGACGAGCGTGTAGTGGTGCCGGTCGTCGAGTCTTCGGATCTCGCGGATCCGGTCCTTTCCCGCCTGGTTGCCCACCATCGCGCCGAGGGCGTACCCGGAGTCGGTCGGGTAGGCGATCAGCCCCCCGTCGCGCAGGACGGCGACGGCTTGGGCGATCGCCCGGGGCTGCGGGTCCACCGGGTGCACGTCGAGGTAGCGGGCCATGGGCCACACGATAGGGCGCCCGACCACAGCCCGGTCAGGGCCGCCGGAGTCCTTGGTTCCACAGCTCGACCGTCTGGACGACCCAGAAGAGCGCGAAGAGCAGGATCAGCACGACCTCCACCCAGAACACGAGCGAGGTCGATCGGGTTGCGACGTTGATCACCACCGTGGCCACGAGGGTGACGAGCATGCCGACCGCGATCATCCGGTAGACCGCCACGTACCGGTTCCGCCGCGGCGGGAGGGTCCCCTGCCGGATCGACTGCTGCACGTCGCGAGCGTTGAACCACACGACCGCCACGATGGCGAGGAACATCGGCACGGCGGCCGCCCCGTGGCCGCGGCGCAGGAAGCTCTCCCGGTCGACGACGAACCACACGACCCCGGCACCGAGCACGAGCACGGTGAGGAGGAGCCCGCCGCGGGCCCACGGGCTCAAGGCGCTCAGCGTCCCTTCCCTGCGGGCGATGACCAGCGCGACCACGCCCACGACAGCCCCGGTCACGAAGAGCGCCGGCATGGCGTTGGCCACGGTGCTCGGGATGTCGGAGGTGGCGAGCGCCGCCGAGCGGCAGGTCCCGGCATCCTGGGTCGGGATGAACGCCACCCCCGGGGCGAGCATGCCGGCGAGGTTCATCAGCACGTCCTCCGCGTCGGTGTTCCCCTTCAGGGCGATGAGCGAGACCCCGACGGCCACGAGGACACCGACGAGCACTGCGCCGACCGGTGTGTAGAAGTACGCGCTGATCGAGGGCTGGAGGCAGCCGGCGGCCCGCACCTCCAGGACCACCGACACGAAGAGGAGGAGGACGAGTGCCGCGAGGGCGATGCGCAGGTAGTTGTAGGTCTTGACGGCCGCGCTGGCGGGGTCCGGCTCCATGGCGGTCACTCCTTCCACCTCATGAGGAGGCCACGGGCCGTCCCCGGTACGGGTCAGGCCTCGTGCATCGCGATCGGGGCGCCGCGCTGCACGGTGCGGGACACGGTGCACAGCCGGTCGTGGGTCTGCTCGATGGCCCGTGGCAGGCGCGCCCGCGCCCGGTCCCCGGCATCGCCCTCGGGAAAGCGAACCGTGAACGTCACCTCGATGGCGGTGAGGTGGTTCTCGGCGCCATCGCGCACCTTCTCGCCCTGCGAGGTCACGTCGAACTGCACGGGCTCCGCGATCCGACTCGTGATGAAGTCGACGTCGGTCGCACTGCAGGCCGCCATCGCGGTGAGGAACAGCTCGACAGCGGTGAAGTCGGCCGACTCTCCTCCCCCGCCCACGCTCAGCACTCCGCCCCGGACGTTGGTGACGAGGTAGGTGCCCTTGTGCGTGCGCGTCATCGTCACGCTGCGGTGGCCGAGTCCCGTGCCACCGGTCTCGCTCTCGGGCTCCGAGGCCATCAGGCGCCCCATCTCTCGTCGAGGGCGCGGATGACGGTGAGGTCGCGCCAGGTCGTGGTCCGCCCGGTGATCCGTTCGATCCGGGCGTTGGTGAGCGTGCTCCGGTGGAACGGGACCGTGAGCTCGGCGAGCATCTCCCAGCCGAGGGCGCGCGCCCGCTCCCCCGGCCGGTCCCAGGCGTCGAGCTCGGCCGCGGCCTGCACCGGCACCCTGGCGTCGGCGAGCGCGACATAGCGCTTGGCCGCTCCCTCGAGCAGCGGTGGGACGCCGTCCACCGCCTCGACGACCGCTCGCAGCTCGGCCATCTTCACGAACCGCCCGCCCACGTTGACGGCCCGAAGGAAGGCGACGTACGACGGCATACCGCTCATCCTGTCATCGGGATGGAACAGTGGCGCCATGCCGCCACCACCCGAGCCGCAGGGCCGTCTCGTGCTCGTCCGCCACGGCGAGACCGAGTGGAGCCGCACCGGTCAGCACACCGGCACCACCGACATCCCGCTCACCGACGACGGCGAACGTGACGCGCGCCGTCTGGGTGTGCGACTTGCCGGCTTCGACTTCGGGCTGGTGCTCGCCTCCCCCTTGTCCCGCGCCCGTCGCACCGCCGAGCTGGCCGGCTTCACCCCCGAGCTCGACGGCGACCTCGTGGAGTGGGACTACGGCGGGTACGAGGGGCGGACGACCAAGGAGATCCGGGAGACCCTCGGCGACCCCACCTGGACCGTGTTCGACGACGGCGTCACGGCGGGCGCCACCCCCGGTGAGACGGTCGAGGAGGTCGCCGCCCGTGCGTCACGGGTGCTGACCCGGGTCATGGGGGTGGTGCAGGACAGGGACGTGGCGCTGTTCGCGCACGGGCACTACCTGCGGATCCTCGCCGCGACCTTCCTGCGCCAGGACGCCCGCTTCGGTGCGCACCTCCTGCTCGACGCGGGAGCCGTCTGCGTCCTGGAGCACGAGCGTGGCGAGCCGGCGATCCGGTCGTGGAACGAGACGCCCGTGGGGCGTCCCGGGCACGACGTCCGGCTCAGTCCTCCAGCCCGGGCGACTGGATGACGGACAGGACGTTTCCCGACGGGTCCGTGAACCAGGCGATCAACGGGCCGCCACCACGGAAGACCCCCTTGGCGTCGGTCTCGGTCTCGGTGCCCTCGTAGTGCTCGAAGGCCACACCGCGCTCCGTGAGGGCGTCGACGGTCCCCTCGACGTCGTCGACCGGGAAGTTCAGCACCGTGTACGTCGCCGGTTCGTGGTCGGGCTTGGGGTAGAGCAGGACCGGGCGCTCACCGCCCAGCCGCAGGACGAGCATCCCCATGTCGCCGTCCTCCACCCGCACACCGAGCACCTCGCCGTAGAACCGCCGAGCCTCCTCGAGGTCCTTGACCGCGATGCCACTGAACGCCTTCGAGCTGCCGAGCATGCCCACCTCCGGTTGTCGTCCCCCCAGTCAAGCGGATCGCCGGCGACTGCGTCACCCCCGCGGGCCGTCGTTTGCCGAAGGCCGGTTCAGGGCGCCGGCCAGGTGTGCACCGGCTCGTTGCTGTCCATGTGGACGGCATAGGTCTCGAGCATCCGGCGCAGGGCCTCACGGCGGTCCATGCCCTTGTCCTCGAGGGCCCGCACCGCGCGGGTCGACCACTCGGCGCCGTTGACGCCGGTCGTGCAGCGGCCCTCGACGACGCCGAGGTAGCGTTCGCGCACCGCGTCGGAGACACCCCACTGGCGCAGTCCCTCGTGGGCCAGCGGGAGAAGGTGGCGCAGGACGAGCTCGTCCGCGGAGAGCTCGCCGAACCCCGGCCAGTAGAGCCGGGCGTCGATGCCGTCACGGGCGGCGCGGCGGAAGTTCTCGGCGCACGCCGCGAAGCTCATCTTCGTCCACACCGGCCGATCCTCGTGGGCGAGCATCCTCATCGCGCCGTAGTAGAACGCAGCGTTGGCGAGCACGTCGACGATCGTCGGACCGGCCGGGAGGACGCGGTTCTCGACCCGCAGGTGCGGCTTGCCGCCGACGATGTCGTAGATCGGCCGGTTCCACCGGTAGATCGTCCCGTTGTGCAGCCGCAGCTCGGCCAGCTGGGGCGCGATCCCCGCCTCGAGCTTCGCCATGGGGTCCTCGTCGCTGGTCTCGGCGAGCAGGGTCGGGAAGTAGCGGACGTTCTCCTCGAACAGGTCGAAGATCGAGGTGATCCAGCGCTCGCCGAAGAACACCCGCGGGCGCACCCCCTGGTTCTTGAGCTCGACGGGACGGGTGTCGGTCGCCTGCTTGAAGAGCTCGATCCGGGTCTCGGCGTGGAGGCGCTTGCCGAAGAAGAACGGCGAGTTGGCGGCGAGCGCCACCTGTGGGGCCGAGAGCGCCTGCGCGGCGTTCCAGTGCGCGGCGAACTCCGCCGGAGCGACCTGGAGGTGGAGCTGGACCGACGTGCACGCGGACTCCGGCGCGATGGAGTCGCAGTAGGTGGCCACCCGCTCGCCGGTGGGCCCCTCGATGTCGAGGTAGATGTCCTCGCCCCGGGCGACGAAGATCGAGTCGTTGAGGGCCGTGTAGCGGTTGTTCCGGCTGATCCACTCACCCTCGTAGTGCTCCGGCATGATCGTGGGGAGGATGCCGATGGCGACGATCTTGGAGCCGACCGCGCGCGCCGCACGGTCGGCGCGGTTGAGGCTGTCCCGCAGCTCCGTCTCGAGCTCCAGCGCGGCGTCACCGGGGAGCGGGCGGGGCGGCACGTTGAGCTCGATGTTGTACCGGGCGAGCTCGGTCTGGTAGTCCTCGTCGGCGATGGCGGCGAGCACCTCGGCGTTGTGGAAGTGCGGCTGCTGGTGCCCGTCGACGAGGTTGAGCTCGATCTCCAGCCCGGTCATCGGTCGGTCGAACTCGAACGAGCTCGTGTTGAGCATCTTCTCGAAGACGTCGAGGTTCTGGCGTACCTTCTCGCGGTAGCGCTGACGCTCCTCGCGGCTGTAGCTCTGCGCGCTGACCTCTGCTCCCATGTCGCGACCCAACCACATCGCGATCTACGGGGAAACCCGGAACCCGCGTTTCGGTCACCGGCCGTGTCGCACCGCTCTCCTAGCGTGGGCCACGTGCGGCTGATCCACACCTCCGACTGGCACCTGGGACGTGCGTTCCACCAGGTGGGGCTGCTCGACGCCCAGGCCGCCTACCTCGACCACCTCGTCGAGGTCGTGCGCGGCGAGGGTGTGGACGCGGTGCTCGTGAGCGGCGACCTCTACGACCGGGCGATGCCGTCCCCCGACACCGTCGACGTCCTGTCCGACGCCCTCGGGCGGCTCGTCGACGCCGGCGCCGAGGTCGTCCTCTCCAGCGGCAACCACGACTCCGCCATCCGCCTCGGGTTCGCCTCCCGGCTGCTGGAGCGAGCGGGCCTGCACATCCGCACCTCCGTCACCGACGTGGGACGGCCGGTGGTGCTCGGTGACGTCGCCGTCCACCCCCTCCCCTACCTCGAGCCGGCTCTCGCCGCCGACGCCCTCGGGGCGACCGAACGCACCCACGCCGGTGTCATGCGGGCCGCCATGGCGAGGGTGCACGCAGACGCGGCCGGCCGTGGCGGCCGCACGGTCGTCATGGCGCACGCCTTCGTGCTGGGCGGGATGAGCAGCGAGTCCGAGCGTGACATCTCCGTGGGTGGCGTCGCCGGAGTGCCACCCGAGGTCTTCGCCGGCGTCGACTACACGGCCCTGGGTCACCTCCACGGCCGCCAGGAGGTCGCCGAGGGCGTGCGCTACAGCGGCTCACCCGTCGCCATGTCGTTCGGGGAGTGGCGGCACACCAAGGGCAGCCTGCTCGTCGACCTCTCGGGGACGGAGGTCGTCGTCGAGCACATCGCGGCGCCGGTCCAGCGGCCACTTGCCGTGCTTCGGGGGACCCTCGAGGAGCTCCTCGCGCACCCCAGCCACGCAGCGGCCGAGGCCGCGTGGTGCCAGGTGACGCTCACCGACGCGGTGCGTCCCCTCGGCGCCATGGACCAGGTCAGGCGCCGCTTCCCGCACACCCTGGAGCTGCGGTTCGACCCCGAGGGGGCAAGCGTGCCGCTGCGTCCGTACAGCGCCCGCACCGCCACCCGCTCCGACGTCGAGGTCTGCTGTGACTTCCTCGCTCACGTCCGTGGTGGTCGGGGGGCCACCGAGGAGGAGCGGTCCCTGCTCCGGGAGGCCGTCGAGGCGAGCCGGCTCGACCGGCGGGTCGCCGATGACGAAGGGGTGGCGCGGAGTGAGGCTGCCGCGAGCCCCCTCGGCTCGGTGGGTGCGGCATGAGGGTCCACCGGCTGGAGATCGAGGCGTTCGGGCCGTTCGCGGGGCGGGTGGTCGTCGACGTCGACGCCCTCTCCGCCGAGGGTCTCTTCCTCATCCACGGCCCGACCGGCTCGGGCAAGACGAGCCTGCTCGATGCCATCTGCTTCGCCTTGTACGCCGACGTGCCGGGCGCACGGTCCAAGCGTGGCCTGCGCAGCGACCACGCCGAGCCGGATGCCGTGCCACGGGTGACGCTCGAGCTCACCGCGGGCGAGCGCCGCTTCCGGATCGTGCGCTCGCCCGAGTTCCACCGCCCCAAGCGGCGAGGTACGGGGCTGTCGAAGGTCCAGCCGTCGGTCACCTTGGAGGAGCGCACCAGCGGCCGGTGGCAGGTGCGCAGCACGCGTCACGACGAGGTCGCCGACGTCGTCCAGGACGTCCTCGGCATGGGCATGGGGCAGTTCGCCAAGGTCGTGCTGCTGCCCCAGGGTGAGTTCGCCGCGTTCCTGAGGGCGACCCCCGAGGAGCGCCGCGAGGTGCTCGAACGCCTCTTCGACATCACCGCGTTCGCCGACGTGGAGGGGTGGCTCGCCGAGGAGCGCCGAGCTGCCGGTGCCGATCTCGACCTGGCACGCGGTGGTCTGAGCCAGGTGCTGGCGAGGGTCGAAGACGTCCTCGCGGACGCCGGAGACGTGCACCCGTCCGTCCCCGACGGTGGGTCCGAGGGGTCGTCCCCGCTGGGGGAGGTCCCGCCCGAGTCCGTCCCCGCTCTGCTCCGAGAGGTTGCCGAGGTGCTCAGCGCCCGGATGACGTCGACCATGGCGGAGTTCGACGCGGCAGTGGGGCTCGAACACGCCGCGGGCCAGGCACTGACGGGCGCACGGACGGTCGACGAGCACCGTCGCCGCGGGACCCGAGCGTTGGAGAGTCTCGACGCCCTGGGAGAGCGGGCATCCCGCCACGAGGCGCAGGTGCGGATGCTCGCGGACGCCCAGCGGGCGGCAGCCCTGAGCGGTCACCTCGCCGCACACGACCGGGCGGTGACGGCCGAGGCGGCCGAGGCCGAGCAGGTCGAGGAGAGCCTGAGCGCGCTCACGAGGGCAGGGCTCCCCGGCTCGGTGATCGAGGACCTCTCCGATCCAAAGGGCGATGTGTCCCGGGTCGTCGACCGCGTCCGCTCCCTCGACGACACGGTCGCCGCCGTGGCGCGCGAGGTCGATGACGCCCGAGACCGGACGCGCCGCCGGGGCGAGCTCACCACCCGCGCCACGGAGGTCACCCAGCGCACGGACGCGTTGGTGGTCCGGCTCTCCCGCGCCGAGACCGAGCAGCGGAGGCTGGAGGACGAGGCCGAAGGACTGGCGGTGCTGGGTGCCCGGGTCGCCGAGCTGGATCTCCGGCGAGCGACGGCCAGCGAGCGGTTGGCGCTGCTCGACCTCGCGGAGCAGGACGAGGCGCGTGCCGCCTCGTTGCGTCCCCGGCGCGACGAGCTCCGCGAGATCGCGCTCGACACACGTTCGGAGCTGCTGGACCTCCGCCAGCGCCGGTTGGACGGGATCGCCGGCGAGCTGGCGAGCCGACTGACCGACGGGGACCCCTGTCCGGTGTGCGGTGCACGAGAGCACCCTCTGACGGCGATCGGAACGGACACTGTCGGTGCCGCGGACATCACGGCGGCCGAGGCACGCCACGACGACGCGGAGCACGAGCTGCGGGCTGCCGAGGCCGAGCTCCAGGAGCTGACCACCCGCGCGGACACGCGGCGGCGGACCCTGGGTACCGCCCGACGTGCCGACCTCGAGGCGGCCGCCGATGACGCCGCCGTGCTCGTCGACGGTGCCCGGGCCGCCGCGTCGGCTCACGCGGTGGCGGTCACGGAGCTGACCACCGCGACGCAGGCGATCCACCGCCACCGGCAGGACCTGGCGGCGGTTCTCGCCACAGCCGAGTCGCTGACGGTCCTCCTCACCGACCTCGTCGGTCAGGAGGCCGCGGCTGCGGAGCGGCTCGACCGCCTCCGGACGCTGCACGCCGGGTGTCCCTGCGCCTCCGACGACCCGGCCCAGCACATCCGCCTCGGCGGCGCCCTCGAACGTCACCGGGTTCTCGTGGCCGAGCTCGGCGCAGCCAGGACCCGCACGCGGGAGGCCGAGGCCGCGCTCCGGCAGGCCGTGGTGGCGGCCGGCTTCGAGGACGTCGGGTCGGCGTCGGATGCCCTGCGCGACTCCGCGGAATGCGACCGCATGAGAAGCGAGGTCGCGACCTACCTCGAGGAGCTGGCCGCGTCCCGCGCCGTCGTCGAGGAACCCGAGGTCGTCGATGCCCTCACCGCCGACCCACCCGACATCACCGGCCTCGAACGCCAGGCCCGTGACGCCCGCGAGGCGCTCCTGGCCGCGGCTGCCGCCCAGGACGAGGCCTCCCGTGCCCTGCGCGGTCTCGAGCGCCTGCTGCCCGCGGTCGACGGACGCCTGCCGGGCCGTCGCCGCCGCCGCAGGCAGGGATGCCCGGGTGAGGGACCTCGCTGACACGATGAGCGGCATCGGCCCCGACAACGCGCTGCGGATGCGGCTGACGGCATACGTCCTCGCCTCCCGACTCGAGAAGGTGGCGACGCTGGCCAACGAGCGCCTCGCCGTCATGGGCGGCGGCCGCTACGTCCTCGAGCACTCCGACGAGCGCGCGGCACGGGGGGCACGGTCCGGGCTGGGGCTGCGTGTCCTCGACCAGTGGACCGGCCGCGCGCGCGAGACCGCCACCCTCTCCGGCGGTGAGTCCTTCATGGCCTCGTTGGCGCTCGCGCTGGGCCTCGCCGACGCCGTCCGCGAGGAGGCCGGAGGGTTCGATCTCGGCACGCTCTTCATCGACGAGGGGTTCGGAAGCCTCGACGACGACAGCCTCGAGCAGGTGCTCACCGTGCTCGACGGCCTGCGCGAGGGCGGACGCGCGGTGGGGGTCGTCAGCCACGTGGCCGACCTCCGCGCCCGTATCACCCACCAGGCGGTCGTCCACAAGGGAGCCGCGGGGAGCACCGTCGAGGTGCGCGTGGGCGGCACCGCGGCCGGCACCGCCGCCTGAGCCGTCCAGGGATGCCCTCGGCTGGAGCGCGACGGCGGGTGATCAGCCCTCGAACGCCTCCGGTGAGGGGCACGAGCACACGAGGTGCCGGTCACCGTACGCGCCGTCGATGCGGCGCACCGGGGGCCAGTACTTCGCGGTGGGCTCCACGCCGCCGGGAAAGGCTGCCGTCCGGCGGTCGTAGGGGTGGTCCCACGTCCCGACCAGCGCCTCCGCCGTGTGGGGTGCCCCGCGCAGGACGCTCTCGCCGGCTCCGACCGCGCCCGAACCGACCTCGTCGATCTCCCGGCGGATCGCGATCATGGCGTCGCAGAACCGGTCGAGCTCACCGGTGTCCTCGCTCTCGGTGGGCTCCACCATGAGCGTGCCCGCCACCGGGAAGGACATCGTCGGGGCGTGGAACCCGTAGTCGATGAGCCGCTTCGCGACGTCGTCGACGGTCACGCCCGTCTCCTTCGTGATGCCGCGCAGGTCGAGGATGCACTCGTGGGCGACGAGACCGTTGACGCCCGAGTAGAGGACCGGGTAGTGGTCGCGCAGCCGGGCCGCGACGTAGTTGGCGTTCAGCACGGCGATCTCGGTCGCCCGCCGAAGGCCGGGGCCACCCATGAGGCGGACATAGGCCCACGAGATCGGCAGGATGCCGGCCGAGCCGTACGGTGCGGCGGACACAGGCCCGACACCGGTCTCCGGCCCGGCGGCGTCGTCGAGAGGATGGTTGGGAAGGAAGGGCGCGAGGTGCTCGCGGCAGGCGACCGGTCCCACGCCCGGCCCTCCGCCCCCGTGCGGGATGCAGAAGGTCTTGTGGAGGTTGAGGTGCGAGACGTCCGCCCCGAACTTCCCGGGACGTGCGACACCGACGAGCGCGTTGAGGTTGGCACCATCGACGTACACCTGACCACCGGCGTCGTGCACGAGGGCGCACAGGTCGGTGATGGTGTCCTCGAAGACGCCGTGCGTCGACGGGTAGGTCACCATGATGGCCGCCAAGGCGTCTGCGTGCTGCTCGACCTTGGCCTTGAGGTCGTCCATGTCGACGTTGCCGGTGACGGGGTCGGTCTTGACCACGACGACTCGAAGTCCCGCCATGACCGCACTCGCCGCGTTCGTGCCGTGAGCACTGGACGGGATGAGGCAGACGGTGCGCTGGTCGTCACCCCGGGAGCGGTGGTATGCCGCGATGGCGAGGAGCCCGGAGAGCTCACCCTGGGAACCGGCATTCGGCTGGAGCGACACGGCGTCGTAGCCGGTGATCTGGCACAGCCAGCGGCTGAGCTCGTCGACCAGTCCGCGGATTCCCCGGGTCTGCTCGTGGGGCGCGAACGGGTGGATCTGGGCGAACTCCGGCCAGGTGACGGCGACCATCTCGGTCGTGGCGTTGAGCTTCATCGTGCAGGACCCGAGAGGGATCATGCCCCGGTCGAGAGCGAAGTCCCGGTCGGCGAGCCGCCGGAGGTAGCGCAGCATCGCCGTCTCGGAGTGGTGGGCGGTGAAGACGGGATGGGTCAGGTAGTCGGAGGTGCGACGCAGCGCCTCCGGCCAGTCCGGCACCGCCTGTTCCACGCGCTCCGGTGGGGCGACACCGAAGGCGGCTGCCACCCGCCCCAGGTCCGCGAGGTCCGTCGTCTCGTCGACGCTCAGCTGCACGGTGTCATCGTCGACCTTCCAGAGGTTGACACCTCCGGCGAGCGCCGTGGCGACGACCTCGTCGGCCCGTCCGGGCACCCGGACCCGCAGGGTGTCGAACACCGGGCCGTCAGCGACCTCGGCGCCACCGGCGCGCAGGGCGTCTCGCAGCGCGGTGAGGTGGGCATGCGCCCGCAGGGCGATCGCCCGGAGACCGGCTGGGCCGTGGTAGACGGCATACATGCTCGCCATGACGGCGAGGAGGACCTGGGCGGTGCAGATGTTCGACGTCGCCTTCTCGCGCCGGATGTGCTGCTCGCGGGTCTGCAGGGCGAGCCGGTATGCCGGTGCCCCCACCGCGTCGACGGACACCCCGACCAGTCGCCCGGGCATCGTGCGCTCGAGCCCCTGCCGCACACTGAGGTATCCGGCATGCGGGCCGCCGAAGCCCATCGGCACCCCGAAGCGCTGGGTGGTGCCCACCGCGATGTCGGCCCCCCACTCCCCCGGCGGGGTGGCCAGGGTCAGCGCAAGGAGGTCGGCAGCGGCGGTCACCAGGGCACCGGCGTCGTGGGCGGCTGCGGTGAGGGCAGAGAGCTCGTGGAGCGCCCCGTCCATGGCCGGGTACTGCACGAGGACGCCGAAGACCTCGGCGCCACCGGCGGCCGCTCGCAGGTCCTCCGCGGAGACGACCTGGTGGAGCTCGGCGACGACGACCGGGATGTTGAGGGGCACGGCCCGGGTGCGGACCACGCCGAGGGTCTGGGGGAAGACCGCCTCGTCGACGAGGAGCACCGCGTCGCTGGGAGCCTTCGAGGATCGGCGCATGAGAGTCATCGCCTCGGCTGCCGCCGTGCTCTCGTCGAGGAGGGAGGCCCCGGCGATGGGGAGGCCCGTGAGGTCGCTGACGACGGTCTGGAAGTTGAGGAGGGCCTCGAGCCGGCCCTGCGAGATCTCGGGCTGGTAGGGGGTGTACGCCGTGTACCAGGCAGGGTTCTCGAGGACGTTGCGCTGGATGACCGCTGGCGTCACCGTGCCGTAGTAGCCGAGCCCGATCATCGACGTGAGCACCCGGTTGTGGGAGGCCACCTGCCGCAGCTCCTCGAGCACCGCCTCCTCCGAGGCGGCCGGCTCGATCTCGAGGGCCTCGGCACCCCGGATGCCGCCGGGGACGGCGGTCTCGACGAGGTCCGCCAGCGAGGTGGATCCGACCGTGGACAGCATCCCGGCGATGTCCCCTTCGCGCGGACCGATGTGGCGGCCGGCGAACGCGGGCAGATGACTCGCCTCGGTGTCGGTGGCCCGGCTGGTCCCGGTGACCTGGGTGGTCTCGGTGATCTGGGTGGTCGCGGTGCTCACGGCACTCCTTCGGGCAGACGGCGGTGACGCCTCCCCCTCTGTCACGGGCGGCGCGTGGCCGGGTGCTCCAGAGGTGCCTGTCCCGTGTGGTCCCTTGCGCCTGAGAGGTTCCGGGGAGGTTTGCCCCTTCGGCGCCCCGGCGGTAGGTCGGGGACTCTCCCACACGGTGTGAGCGGCAGGGACAAACCTAACACCGGGCGGCGGCGCCGTGGGCGCATGGCGACACCTCCGAGCACTCCTCGTCGAGGAGCAGGCGGTGTGCGTGGGGAGACGGCTTCAGAGGGTCACGTAGTCAGGCGCGGCGGGCGGCGCGACGTGCACCCAGCTCGTCGCCGGGCTGCGGTTCTGCGTCGCCCACGGCCTCGGGCTCTGCACGCTCGCTGGGGAGGGTGGAGAGCTCGCCCTCCACCTCGCGCCAGACCTTGCCCACGGCGATGCCGAAGACACCCTGCCCGCCCTGCAGCAGGTCGATGACCTCGTCGTTCGAGGTGCACTCGTAGACCGACGCCCCGTCGCTCATGAGGGTGATCCCGCCCAGGTCGTCGATGCCACGCGCCCGCAGGACGGAGATCGCGCCCCGGATCTGCTGCAGTGACACACCGGTGTCCAGAAGGCGCTTGACGACCTTGAGCACGAGGATGTCGCGGAAGCCGTAGAGACGTTGCGTCCCCGACCCGCCGGCGGGGCGGACGGAGGGCTCGACGAGTCCGGTCCGGGCCCAGTAGTCGAGCTGGCGGTAGGTGATGCCGGCGGCCTTGCAGGCGGTGGGGCCGCGGTAGCCGACCTCCTCGTCGAGCTCCGGGAGGTCACCGGTGAACAGCACGCCCTGCGCGGGGACGGGGCCGCCCCCTGACCTTCGCGCCTCTCCCGTGGAGACCACGCCTACCTCCTCGACTCGCCTGTCCAGACGACTGTACGCCCCGGAATGACATGGACGTCACTCTCCGGCCACGTGTGTGACGCTTGTGACGCTAGGGGCAGGAGTGACTGGGGTCAACGACCGCGGCGGGCGCAGGCGTGCTTCGGCGTGTCGTTCAGCTGTCGGTCTCGGTGTCGAAGTCGTCCGCCGAGACCTTGTCGAGGAACTCCTTGAACTTCTCGACCTCGTCGTCGTCGTTCTCGCTCATCTCGACACCGGCCTCCGCCAGCAGCTCCTCCTCCGCGACGATCTCGGCGCCCGCGCGCAGGGCCAGTGCGATCGCGTCCGAGGATCGCGACTCGATGTCCGTCCCACCGGCCGCGGCTCCCCCGTCGAGGTCGAGCATCGCGTGGAAGACCCCGTCCTTGAGGGCGACGATCCGGACCCTGGTGAGCTCGTGTCCGAGCTCGTCGATGACGTTGCGGAGCAGGTCGTGGGTGAGGGGGCGGGGCGGCACGACACCCTGCTGCGCGTAGGCGATGGCGGTGGCCTCGGCCGCACCGATCCAGATCGGCAGGTACCGGTCACCGTCGCGCTCCCGCAGGAGCACGATCGGCTGGTTGGTCGGCATCTCGACCCGAACCCCGAGCACGTCCAGGACCTTCACCCCCTCACCGTACCTCGCGACGTCGGGAGCCGGTCGGACGCCCGCGCCCGGTCACCCGCGCCGCGCTCGTCACGATCCGGACCGCCCGAGAGCCGCCGCCAGACCTCCCCGGACCAGTGCGGCGTGGAGGGTCAGGCAGAGGTGAGCGACGTCGGCGGCCTGGCGGTCACCGTCCGGTCCTCGCCGAGGACCGACGGCCTGCTCCACGAGCCCCACCTCACGGTCCGCGGCCGTCCGGAACGGGCGCAGATGGCGCGCCTCGATGCCGTACGCCGCGAGCCCCGCTGCCGCGTGGGAGACCTGGAGGTCCGGTTCCCCGTAGAGCCCGTCGCGAGCGGGGCGCAACAGGCCGGACGCGGTGAGGTCGGCGATGCCAGTCGGGGTGAGGCCCGTGGCCCCAGCCAGCTCGGCAGCAGTGAGTCGCAGGTCTCGGCGGCTCGCGAGCTCGGCGACCGTGGGGACCGTGGCGTCCGGTTCCGGGGCCGGCGGGCTGGGTCTGCCGTCCCCACCGCCGCTCGGGGTCAGCCCTCGGTCGATGGCCTCGAGGGTGTCCTTGATGACCTTGAGCGGCCAGAAGAGGTCCCGCTGCGCCCGCAGGACGTAGCGGAGGCGCTCGACGTCACGGGTCGTGAACTGCCGGTAGCCGGAGGCCGTTCGAGCCGGCGTGACGAGACCCTCCGCCTCGAGGAAGCGGACCTTGGAGATCGTGATGTCGGGGAACTCCTCCGCGAGCTCGTGCACCACCGCGCCCACGGTCAGCGGCCGTGACCGCAGGTTCGAGGTCACGGCCCGGGTCAGGCCTGGCTCGCGTAGAAGACGAGGCGGAACTTGCCGATCTGGACCTCGTCGCCGGTCCGCAGGACCGCTTCGTCGACGAGCTCGCGGTTGACGTACGTGCCGTTCAACGACCCGACGTCGCGGACGACGAAGCCGCTCGGCGTCCGCACGAAGATGGCGTGCTTGCGGGACACCGTGACGTCGTCGAGGAAGATGTCGCTCTCCGGGTGACGCCCGGACATCACCTCGTCGTCGTCGAGGAGGAAACGCGCTCCCGTGTTGGGGCCACGCAGGACGACGAGGAGGGCCGTTCCGGGACGGAGCGCCTCGACGGTGGCGAGGTCGGCCTTGGTGAGGACGTGCTCGGCCTCGTGGACCGCGTCGGCGCGCTCGGCCCCCTCGACGGCCTGGAGCCGCATCGTCGTCGGCTCGGGCACGGCGCCGGGGGCGTTCTCGCGCTCGTCACTCATCTCCACATCAGCCTTCCGTCGTCGCATGCTGCGCGCTCACCACCCTATTTCACGCCACTGCCCTTGCCCAGCCCCGCCCTGGCGCAGCCTCCTCAGGAACAGGGCTCAGGAGAGCTGGGACGTGTACGCGTCGACGTCGAGCAGGGCGTCGGCCGCGCCGGCGTCCGCGGGGCGGATCTCGTACATCCAGCCCTCGCCGTAGGGGTCGGAGTTGACGAGCTCCGGCGTGGCGTCCAGGGCGCCGTTGATCGCGGTGACCTCGCCGGACACCGGTGCGTACAGGTCGCTGACCGACTTGGTGGACTCGACCTCGCCGCACGTGTCCCCCGCGGCGACGGTGTCCCCCACCGCGGGGAGGCTGACGTAGACGACGTCCCCGAGGGCCTCCTGCGCGAACGACGTGATGCCCACGCGCAGGGTCTCGCCGTCCGCTCGCACCCACTCGTGCTCGGCGGTGTAGCGCAGACCGGCGGGGTAGTCGAGGTCGCTCATGTCACTCCTAGGTGGGACCGCACACGGTCGGTCACGGGGTCGGGGTCGGTACGGGGCGAGCGTACTGAGGGGGGCTGATGGTGAGCAACGCGTCGACCTCGACCTCGTCACGGATCTGGATGTCGGTCTCGCCGCCGGCTCGGCGCACGGTCGCCGTCACGCCACCGGGAATCTCCATCGCGCCGGCGAGGGTGTTGCTGTCCCCGATCGCCCGGATGACGTACGGAGGTCGGACCACCGTGCCGGACACCGACAGCCCTTCGTCGGCCTGGGTGAACCAGGTGTCCGCGACGACCCGGACCTCTCCCACCTGGATCGCCTCGGCCCCGGCGTCCCGCAGCTCCTGGATGGCGTCGAGGACCATGGGCGCGGTCACCTGCCCTTCCGGGTCGCGGACGGTCATGACGATGCCCGGACCCTGCGCCGGCGCGGTCCCCGCGAGGATGCCGAGAGCCTCCAGACGCTGTTGGGCGGACCGCTGCGCCTCCTCCTCGTTCGTCGACTGTCCGCGCAGCCGTTCGAGGGAGGACTCCAGCTCGCTGATCTCGTCGCTGAGGCGGTCGCCGTCGCGGTCCACCCCCGCGAAGATCCGCACCAGCTCGTCCTCACGAAGGGTCTCCAGGCCCTCGATCGACGTCTGGCGGACCTGCGCGATGATGGCGAAGCCGAGGGCTCCGGCCAGCAGCATGGCGAGGGCGTTCGCCCGCGTGGCCCGAGGTGCGCCGGCGCGCAGCAGCCGGTGCCAGGCGCGTCTCGGGTCACGCGCCGGCCGGGGGCCCTGGTCTGCCTCGGGCTCCGGCTCCGGGGCGAGCCCCGCCTTCTCCGGGTCTTCCGTGCTCATGCGTCGAAGAGGTGCCGCCGGATGGCGGCGACGTTCGAGAAGATCCGCACGCCGAGGACGACGATGACCCCTGTGGAGAGCTGGCTCCCGACGCCCAGCTTGTCTCCGAGGAAGACGATGAAACCGGCGACCACGACGTTGAAGAGGAACGACACGACGAAGACCTTGTCGTCGAAGATCCCGTCGAGGATCGCCCGCAGGGCACCGAAGACCGCGTCCAGCGCAGCGATGACGGCGATGGGCAGGTAGGGCTGCAGCCACACCGGCACGGCCGGCTGCAGGAGGAGGCCGATCACGATCCCGAGGGCGAGCCCGAGCGTGGGGATCACGGCGAGCTCCTCTCCACGGGGTTCGGTGGCGTGCTGGTCGGCGACGTCGTGGCGTCCTCAGTATCCCCGGTCGTCGCGTAACGCGTCATGAGGCCCACCGCTGCGGGGACCGTGAGGTCGTCACGAACCTCGGTGTCCACCCGGACGCCGAACGAGCTGCGCAGGGTCGACAGGTACGAGCCACCGGGCCCGTCGGCGAACGCGGCCGGGAACCGCTGGGGGTCGCCCAGGGCGGTGACGACGTAGGGCCGCGTCAGCGGACGGAAGTCCACGATGATCGCCGAGCCGGCGAACCGGATGGCGGACGTGGACGTCAGGCGCTTGCCGTTGATGCTGATCGCCTCGGCGCCCGACTGCCACATGGCGTTCGTGACGAACTGGAGGTCCTTGGCGAAGACCCGGCCCTCCATGACCTCGTCGGACGCCACGTCGGAGGACTCGTCGGCGCTTGCGCCCGGCGCGTCGTCCAGGGTCAGGGTGAACCCCGGCCCCTCCAACGGCACCGCACCCACTGTGGCCGCGAGCTCACGGTTCCGGGCCGCCGTGGCGTCGTCTCCCAGCTGGTCCGACTCCGCAGCGCTCACCTCCGCCTGGAGGCCGGCCGCCGTGGCGGCGAGCTGGTCGACCTGCGTGCGGCGCTCCTCGATCTGGCTGACGAGGTCGGCCCTGGCCTTGGCCCGTGGGCTGCTCGAGGCGGTGAGGTTGTAGGAGGCGACACCCAGGACGAGCCCGATGAGGACGGTGGCGGCCGCCAGCCGAGGTGAGCGCAGGGACGTGGCGCGCGGCGCCCCGGCGGCCTCCCGCCGTTCCGCGGCCGCCGCATATCCGGGGTCGAGCGGTCGCTCGAGCATCGTCGTGAGGAGGGTCATCGACGCGTCGGGTCGACGCTCGGTGGTAGGGGTCGGCGTCACGCCGGCACCACCCGTCGGCCAACGACCAGCCGCCGCAGCTGCACGGCATACAGGATGCCGGCGAGCCAGTAGAGCGCCGTGCCCCACCACGCAAAGGCCCAGCCCACCGGCTCGGCGATGCGCGACAGGGTCCCGTCACCGTCGGCCAGGAGGAGCAGGGGGAGGGCGCAGAGGAGGTTGAAGGTCGCCGCCTTGCCCGCGAAGTGGACCGGGAGGCCGAGCCAGCCGTGCTGCTTCGCGACGAGCAGGACGACCGCCATGAAGATCTCGCGGGCGAACAGCAGCCCGACGAGCCACCACGGGATGACCTCGCGCCAGGCGAGGCCCAGCAGCGTCGACACGATGTACAGGCGGTCCGCGACGGGGTCGAGGAGCTGGCCCACCCGCGACACGAGACCGTACGTCCGCGCGATCCTCCCGTCGAGGTAGTCGGTGATCCCCGAGGCCATGAGAATGCCCAGCGCCAGGCCGTCGCGCTCGGTGAGGATGGCCCACAGGAAGACTGGGACGCCGAGCAGCCGGAGGGCGGACAGCACGTTGGGCAGCGTGAGCACGCGGCTGCTCACCTGCTCCTCGGGCGCCCCCGTCGACATGGCCGCAACTCTATGCGGTCCCCGGGGCATGCCCCGCGCGCCGTTCTAGGGTGGTCGCCATGGGTGCTCCCGTGCTCCGTTCCACCGACGTCCAGCTGCGGCGCGACCGCACCAGTGTCAAGTGGGTGGCCTTCGCTCCGGACGTGCTCCCCCTCTGGGTCGCCGAGATGGACGCCGACCCCTGTCCGGCCGTCGTGGATGCGGTCAGCGCGGCGGTGCGTCGCGGAGACACCGGGTACGCCTGGGGGCCGCACTACGCCGCCGCCGTCGCTCGGTACGCGTCCGCGACGTGGGGCTGGGAGGTCGACACCTCGGCGGCCATGATGGTGCCCGACGTCATGATCGGTGCAGCGGAGCTCCTGCGCCTGCTCACCGACGAGGGTGGCCCGGTCATCGTCTCGCCTCCCGTCTACGACGCGTTCTTCGGCTTCGTCGAGGCCATCGGCCGCCGACGGGTCGACGCCCCGCTCGACGCCACGGGCCGACTGGACGCGGAGGTGCTGAGGACGGCGTTCGTCGCGTCGACGGCGCGGGGTGAGCGGGCGGCATACCTCCTGTGCAACCCCCAGAACCCCACCGGCACCGTCCACACGGCCGAGGAGCTCGCCACGCTCGCTGCCCTCGCGGAGGAGCACGGCGTGCGCGTGGTCGCCGACGAGATCCATGCGCCCATCGTGTATGCGGGGGGGCAGGCGTTCACGCCGTACCTCACCGTGCCGGGGGCCGAGCGTGGCTTCTCGGTGTTCTCGCCCTCGAAGGGCTGGAACCTCGCCGGACTGAAGTCGGGTCTCGCGATGGCGGGCCCGGGGGCGGTCGACGACCTCCGGCGGCTGCACGAGGTGCACACCCATGGCGCGTCCCACGTGGGCGCGATCGCCCACGTCGCGGCCATGGACGACGGGCGTGACTGGCTGGCGCAGCTCCTCACCGAGCTCGAGATGAACCGGGCCCTGCTCGGTCGACTGCTCGCCGAGCACCTTCCGACGGTGCGGTGGCAGCCCCAGGACGCGACGTTCCTCGCGTGGCTGGACTGCCGAGAGCTCGGTCTGGGCGACGACCCGGCGGCGGCCTTCCACGCACGGGCCCGGGTCGCGCTCGGTTCCGGTCCGACGTACGGCCCCGAGGCCGGGAAGGGACACGCCCGCCTCAACCTGGCCACGTCCGCGGACATCGTCACGGAGGCGGTGCGACGGATGGCGTCCGTCCTCGGCTGAGGGAGCCTGTCCCTCACTCCTCAGGAGGCGGCGGTCGAGCCGGGGCCGGGCCTGGGCGCGAACCTGTGCAGCAGCTCGTCGACATGGACCTCGGCGGCCCCCTCCCCGCGACGAGACCGCGTGAAGATCGCGAGGAACGGTTCGCAGCGCAGGGACTCGAGTCGTAGGTCGGTCACCGCCCGTACCGTGGCGGTGCGCGGCACGCGCCGCAGGAGCGCGATCTCGCCGAAGGACTCGCCCGGTCCCAGCGTCGTGATGGGCACGCCGTCGCCCACGACCTCAGCCGTCCCGTGCACCACGACGTAGAAGCGGTCCCCCGGCTCCCCCTGGGAGAACACCGGCTGGCCCGCCGGCACGACGGCGTGGTCCAGCTGTCGTGCGACGTCCTCCAGGGCGGGCAGCGGGAGGATGTCGAACAGGGGCACCCCACGGAGGAGCCGCAGCTCGTCGTCACGACGGACCATCACGTCGTCCAGGGCTCGGAGCCGCAGCCACGTCAGGGCGACCGCCGTCGGACTCAGCAGACCGAGGACGACGAGCGCCATCCGGAGGCCCACGGCATCCATGACGAAGGGCGTCACGACGGCTCCGAGTCCGACGGACAGTGCCACCACGCTCTCCACGAGGCCGAAGACGCGAGCCAGTGCCCGGGTCGGGGCGATCCGCGCGATGAGGGTGAATCCTCCGACGTCGACCAAGGCGTTCCCCGCACCCACGGCAGCGAGCATCACGGCGGCCGTCACGGGTGACGGAAACAGGCCGATGACCACCAGAGGCGCTCCCCAGAGGGCGGCGCCGACGCCGAACCACCGGGCCAGGCGAGACGTGCCCACGAGGAGGGAGGCCGCGAACGAGGCGACCAGGGCCCCGGCGCCGAGATACGCGTTGAGGGCGCCGACCCCAGCGTCTCCCAGGTTCACGAGCTCCAGGGCGACGACGACGATGAAGACCGTCACGGCACCCCGCATGAAGGTCTGGGCGCCGACGAGGGTGAAGAGGAGTCGCAGGCCCGGCTGTGCCCGCACGGCTCGCAGCCCACCGAGGGTTCGGGCGACCGGGCCCTCGGCGTCGCCGACGTCTTCGACGGTCACGGCGTCGGGATGCACGCGCGCCATGAGGACGGCCGACCACGCCGAGGCCAGGGCGGCCACGACGAGCACCCGTCCCAGCCCGCCGCTGGCGAGGAGGACCGCAGTGATGAGCGGCCCGGCCAGCGTCGCCGCCGAGTCCAGGGCGCCACGCACGACGTTGGCACCGGCAAGCTCGCGAGCGGTGCTGCTGAGCGACGGCAACAATGCGGAGTGGACCGGCCGAAACAGGACGGCCGCGGCAGACGACACGGTGATGAGGCCGTACACCGCGAGAGCGGGTCCCTGGGCCAGCACCGCCCAGGCAGCCGCCGCAACGGACAGCGCACGGAGGACCGACACCGCGACGAGAACCTTCTCCCGCGGCCAGCGGTCGGCGTACTGGGTGGCCAGCGGTGCCACCACGGCGGCCGGAAGCACTCGCACGAGCGCCACGACGCCCACCTCCGTGGCCCCCCCACGCTGGTAGGCGTAGATGCCGAGGACGACGGTGACGGCCCACTCCGCCGTCCAGGCACCGAAGAACGCGAGCTGAGCCCGGCGGAGCTGAGGGTTTCGCCAGGTCGCGACGAAGGCGCCGGCCGCCGCTCGAAGGAGGGCGGCCGGTCGGCCAGGCGGAGGGGCGGGCGGCATCAGTGGAAGAGTAGTGAGGCGCCCCCGTGACCCGGCCGGCATCCCCGCCGCTCGATGTCGTCCATCGCCCTCGCTCTCCGGCGCTCCGCGTTCGCAGGGCTCACCACGGCCGGGTCCACAGGTCGCGCGGATCACCGCGCCGGAACACCTGGCGCCAGGCGCCGAGCCGCTCGCCCGAGGGGCCCCACAGGACGAGCCGGTAGACGGACGCGAACCGAGCATCCACCACGTCGAGGATTCCGGAGCCCTCGACGAGCGGTGTCACCTTGGACGTGGGGTAGACGTTCGCCGCGACGGCGGTGAGCTGCGCGCGCGCAGCTCCGGGCGCGAGCACGAGGAACCGTCCGGTCGTCGCCCGGAAGCCCGCGAGCCGCACCGCGAACGGGTGCCCTGAGCTCTCGACGGGGATGGGACGCAGGGTCTCGAGGTCGACCCGGCGTCGCGGCTCCGGGCCGTCCCCCGCTGCGCGCACCGACCTCAGCAGGGCGCCGTTCGGCAGGTGCGTCTCGACGACGACCACCCGGCCACCGGTGCCCGGATACCTGCCCTGCTCGAGGATGTCACCCGGCACGCTCTTCTCGAGGACGACGGTGTGGCGCAGGGATGACGGCGCGAGCCCGGTGCAGGCAGCCACGAAGGGACCGAGCGCGGTGACCAGGGAGTCGGCGAGCGGGGCGGCGAGGTCGGGTAGGCCGAGCCCGGGGACCGTGGCGCCCACCGGTGCGCCGTCGTAGCCGCCGAACCGCACCCGTAGGGCCGGCGAGACGGGGTAGCTGATCGGCACCCGCGCGACGCCATCCCGCAGCTGCACCTCGGTCCACCTGCGACTCACGTCACCGCCTCGCGCATAGGTGACCCATCGCGAGTACTCGCCGACGAGGACGGTCGGACGGGCCAGGAAGAGCAGGTCGGGCAGGCCCGCCTGCGCGGGTGGTGGGACGACGACGGGGACCACGTCGTCTGCGAACGCGACCCGGTCCCGCAGGAGAGGGGTCTCGACGAGCTCGGCGGGACCGGCACCGTGAGGACCGGTCCACAGGCGCACGACGGTGCTCGACACGTCGCTTCCACCAGCCCGGGCCACGACGACGCGCCGGGCGGGGAGGTCGTCCGCGAAGAGGACCCGCGACGTCGGGGAGATCGCGCGGACCATGTCCGAGATCCCCGCATCGTTCGCCAGCCGACCGCGAGCGGGCCAGGTTGCCGTCGAGCGCCAGACCGGGTCATCCGGTCCGGGCCGTGCGGCGACCTGGCCCGATGCCGCGCCCCGGCTCACCTCGCGAACTCCCCACACCCCCACGGCACCCACGGACAGCGCGCATGCGGCGCCGAGGACGAGCGAGCGCCGACGGACCTGTCGCCGCCGTGTGTCCACGAGCTCAGCCGGGTCCGGAGGGTCGTCGTCGCCGCGAAGGACGAGGTCGACGGCATCCGTGAGGTCCCCCTCCAGCCGCCACTCCGCTGGCGCCCAGCCCGAGGCGGCCCGGGCCTTCGTGTGCGCTGCCAGGAGCCGGGTCCGCACGGCGGACTCCACATCGCGGACCGCGCCGGGCGGCATCCCGAGGAGGTCGGCCGTCTCGTCGGCGCCAGAATCCCACTGCGCGGTGGCGGCAAGGACGGCGCGCTCCAACGGCGCTGCGGTGAGGAGCACCCGCACGAGCGCGGCGACCGACTCGTCGTCGGGGGACGATGCGTCGGACAACGCCCACGCCTCGGCGGGGGTCGGTCCCGTGGCCGGCGCGCGAGTGCCGTGTGGTGTCGCGGCGCCGAGCGCGGCCGACAGCACGGCCCGACGCGCCGCCGCAGCCGGGGAGCCCCGATCGACGAGTGCGTCCCACTCGCCGTGGAGGTCGGCGAGCACCTCGGTCGTCACGCGACGAGCTGTCGCCCGGTCCAAGGTGACGAGGTGCGCCACGGGCTCGAGGTCAGCCCATCGCGCGGTGACGAACCGAGCGAAGTCGTCGTCGAGGGCGAGCGTCACCCCTCCAGTGTCGGTTGTGCCGGCGCCAGGTGAAAGGGGTCACCGAGGCGTTCCCCGGGTCACCCGTCCGGGCGAGCGTGCGCCTCTGAGCCGTCCGTGCGCTTCTCGGCGAGAATGACGAAGTGGATGAACCGCGAGTCGCGGAGGAACGGGAGAAGTGCCTTCTTGCCCAGCCGTCGGAGGAGCCGGGGCTCCGAGGGCCACGTGGCGTCCACCCCGTTGGCGCCCCGGCACTCGAGAACGCGGTAGCCCGTCTGCTCGAACATCTCGACCATGGTGGCCCGCGTGAAGAACCGCAGATGGGTTCGGTCCAGGGTGCCGTAGTCGAGGTAGTCCCACCGACCGCGAATCAGCCTCCAGACGATCGGCGCGAACTGGATGCTGGGGATCGCGGCGAGGACCTTGCCGCCCGGGTTGAGCCACAGAGCCGTCTCTCGCAGCATCTGCCACGGGTCGACGACGTGTTCGAGAACGTCGTTGAAGCAGATGAGGTCGAAGCGGTCGGTGCGCCCGGCAAGCGCGTCGGGGAAATAGCCGTCGACCACCTCGTCGAAGCCATGCCCCTGGCGCGCGAGCGACGCCTGTGTCGACACCGGCTCCACGCCCACGATGTACGCGTCCGGCCCCAACACCTGTCGAAGGGTGGGACCGAAGCCACCGCGGCTGCATCCGACGTCCAGGGCCGACCGGGCCGATGTGGGGATCGAGGGTCTGACCTCGTCGCGCGCCACGTCAGGATAGAGATCCTGCTGTGGTGGGTGGCTCATCATCCGTCCTCTCCTGCCGACGGCGCCACCATACCTATCTGCGCTTCCCCGGCCCGCTCAGCCGAGCCGGGTCAGCAGATGGTCGCCCATGCGCAGGGCATTCGCGATCGCCCGGGATGCTGGGGCGCAGCGGGCACCCGACTCGGAAGGGTCACGTTCCTTCCTGTGGCACGGGCTGCGGTGCCTCTGCTCAGACGGACATCTCCTCGCGCCGGTCGGCCAGGATGATCCGGCCGGCAGCCTCGATGAGGGCAAGGTGCGAGAAGGCCTGTGGGAAGTTCCCCAGGTGCCGGGCGCGGTCCACCTCGAACTCCTCGGCGTAGAGGCCCAGTGGGGAGGCGATCCGCAGGAGCCGTTCCATGAGGTCCGTCGCGCGCCGCATCTCCCCGACGATGGCCAGTGCGGAGACCAGCCAGAAGGAGCAGATGAGGAACGTGCCCTCCTTGCCGGACAGGCCGTCATCGGTCTCCTCGGTCAGGTAGCGCAGCACGTACCCGTTCTCGGTCAGCTCGTCGGCCAGGGCGTCGACGGTCTTGCGCATCCGCTCGTCGGTTCCCGGCAGGAAGCCGAAGATGGCCGCCAGCAGGGTCGAGGCGTCGAGCGCGTCGGTGTCGTAGTGCTGCCGGAGCACGCCTCGGTCGCTGACCCCGTGCTCGAGGATGTCGGCGCGCACCTCCTCGGCGGCGGCGGCCCAGGTCTTCTCGAGCTCGCGGTCGTCGCGGATGGCCGCGAGCTTGGCCGCGCGGTCGAGCGCGACCCACCCCATCAGCTTCGAGGACACGTAGTGCTGCGGTTCCCCGCGCGCCTCCCAGATGCCCTGGTCGGGCTCCCGCCACGAGGCGAGGGCGCCTTCGGCCTGGGACTTGACCAGCGGCCACAGCCGGCGGGGCAGGCGCTTGCTGCGCCGGGTGTGCAGCAGGAGGGAGTCGAGCACGGCGCCGTAGACGTCGTTCTGTCGCTGGTCGAAGGCCCCGTTTCCGATGCGCACCGGTCGGGCCCCCTCGTACCCGGAGAGCTCGTCGCGGGTCGACTCGGTGAGGTCCCTGCGACCGTCGATCCCGTACATGATCTGCAGGCCGCCGTCGGGGTTCGGTTCGAGGTCGGCGACGAACTGCATGAACTCGTCGGCCTCCCAGTCGAGGTTGAGGAAGTGCAGCGCCTGGAGGGTGAAGGTCGTGTCGCGCATCCACGTGTAGCGGTAGTCCCAGTTGCGTTCTCCCCCCGGGGTCTCCGGCAAGGACGTGGTCAGTGCCGCGACCGTCGCACCGGTCGGCATGTACGTCAGGCCCTTGATCGTCAGCGCCGAGCGCTCGACGAGCTGACGCAGCGGGTGGTCGGGAACCCGGGCACGGGCCAGCCACGCGCGCCAGAACTGGATGGTGTCCTCGATGCGCCTCATGGCGTCGTCCGCGTCGGCCGGCGCGGCCCAGCCGTCGGCCCAGGAGAGCGCGGCGTGGACCCGCTCGCCCTGGAGGAGCCGGTGCCGGGCGCGGACCGAGCTCCCCTCCACGCCCAGGGACAGGTCGGTGCTCAGCCGGAAGCTCTGGCCGGCGCCCGACGCCTCCGCGGTGTGCCCTTCGTCGCCGGTCAGCGACCAGGTGGCCGGCGCGCGGCCGTAGTCGAACGCCGGCTCGCAGACGAGCTCGACCTCGACCCAGCCGTCCAGGCACTCCACCACCCGCAGGAGCACGTGCTCCGCATCGGCGTCCGACGGCGGCCGAGTGTGGGGGGTGACGAGGTCGGGACCGGTGCGGCGGGCCATCGTCAGGGCGTCGTGCACGACGAGCCAGCCGCCCGGCGTGTGCCAGGTCGTGGTCATCACGTTGGTCCCGGGCACATAGGACCGGTGGGTTGGCACGTTGATGCCGTACGGGCCCAACCGGAAGGAGCCGGCTCCGCGGTCCAGCAGGTTCCCGAAGACACTCGGCGAGTCGAACGACGGGATGCACAGCCAGTCGACCGAACCGTCCGGAGCGACCAGGGCGCCCGTGTGACAGTTCGACAGGAACGCATAGTCGGCGATCGGTGGAAAGGGCGATGTCGAGAGACTCATGTCCCGATCTCCTTCATTGGTGGGCCTGCGACAACGATGGCCCTGTGGTCAGGAGGGTGGCATCACCCCATCAGCATGAAGGGGTGCTGGTGCGGTGGCGCGGAGGGTGCTCAGGAGGAGGGCTCGACGACCCACGGCCCGTGCCACCCACCGTGCCGCTCGACCAATGCCGTGGCTGCCTTGGGACCCCAGCTCCCTGGGCTGTAGGAGTGCACGGCTGGCGGGCCGTCGAGGAGCGGCTGCATGATCCGCCAGCACTCCTCGACGACGTCCTGACGCTTGAAGCGCCCCGACTGGCCGGTCAGGGCCGCGTGCAGAAGCACCTCGTAGGGCGTCGGCGCCTCGCCTCCCTCGAGCGCGAACTCGACGTCGAGGGTGATGGGCCGCGGACCGGAGGCGTCACCACGATGGGCGTCGACGATCAGCCTGGCTCCGGTCGAGGGGTCGAGCTTGACGACGAACTCGTTCCTGGCCGGTCGGTGGTCGTCCTCCGTCTCCAGCCCCAGGTGCACTGGAGGCCGCTCCCGGAAGACGACACGCAGCTCGGTCTCGGTCGCGTGGAGCAGCTTGCCGGTGCGGATGTAGAAGGGAACACCTGCCCACCGCTCGTTGTCGATGTCGAGGCGCAGGGCGATGAACGTCTCGGTGGTCGAGTCGGCGGCGACCCCGGGCACCTCGTGGTAGCCGTCGTGCTGACCCCGCACGCACTGCGTGGGGTCGGCATCCTTCACGGAGCGCAACAGCGCGACCTGAGCGTCCCGCAAGGCCTCATGACCGGTATCCGACGGCGCCTCCATCGCTGCCGCCGCCACGACCTGCATCAGGTGGTTCACCACGACGTCCCGCAGGGCGCCCACGGGGTCGTAGAAGTGACCGCGGTCCTGGACACCGAAGTCCTCGGCCATGGTGATCTGCACGCACTCGACGTGGTTGCGGTTCCAGACCGGCTCCAGCACCGTGTTGGCGAAGCGCAGGTAGAGGATCTCCTCGTAGCCCATCTTGCCCAGGTAGTGGTCGAGCCGGAGCAGCTGTGACTCGTCGACGAACTGGTGGAGCTCGGCTGCCAGGTCCCTCGCCGACTGGAGGTCGTGACCGAACGGCTTCTCCACCACGACCCTGGCCGCGGTGGTCAGGCCGACCCCGGCCAGACCCTTGACGACAGTGGCGAAGAGGAACGGTGGGACCTCCAGGTAGAACACCGGGCGTGCGTGGCCGGCGATGGCACTCGGCCACTCGCTGGTAGGTTCCCTCGTCGCCGAAGTCGCCCTGCACGTAGCTGAGCCGGCCGGTGAACCTGGCGAAGACCTCCTCGTCGAGGTCCTGCCCGGTGGCCACGATGGAGCTCCGGGCCCGTTCGACCAGCTGCTCGATCGTCCAGTCGTCGACCGCGACGCCCACGATCGGGCAGTCGAGCAGGCCTCGCATCTCGAGGCGGTAGAGGGACAGGAACGTCATCACCCGGGCCAGGTCGCCGGTGATCCCGAAGACCACGAGGACGTCCGCTGACTCCGACGCGCCGTCGGAGGCTGCCTCGGATGCCGTGGGTGCGGTGGATGCCGTCATCGCTGCCTCCGTATTCGGTCGAGTGCTGGCTCGGCCCATCCAAGCAACGCCTCGCCCACGGGTGCCACACCCACAAGGGATGAAGTGCCGTCGCGGACGAACGTTGGGCCCGGCGTTGAGACGCCGCTCACGAGGGTGGCTGGCCTCAATCATCCTGATCGGGCGATGTCGTCACGCGGCAGTGGCGTCCAGTGTGGAAACCGACGTCGCAGACGACAGACCCACGTGACAGGCGGTGAGCGGCCATGACCGTGCTCGACGTCTTGGCGACCGCCGCCTCGATCCCCACGGCGATCGACCCCGTGCCGTGGGCACGGTCACAGATGGCGTTCACGCTGGCCTTCCACATCATCCTCGTGCCGCTGGGGGTGTCGTGGGCGGTCATGACACTCATCGCCAACTACCGCGGCATCCGGCACGGAGACCGCGATGCCATGCGACTGGCCCAGCGCTGGTCGACGTACATGGCCGTGACCTTCGCGGTCGGCGCCGTGACCGGCACCGTCCTCTCGTTCGAGTTCGGGCTGCTCTGGCCCGCCTTCATGGGCCAGTGGGGGGCAGCCTTCGGCGTGCCGTTCGCCTTCGAGGGGGTCTTCTTCTTCCTCGAGGCCATCTTCATCTCGATCTACATCTTCGGATGGCGGCGGCTCAGCCCGTGGGCCCACTTCTGGACCGGCGTCCCCATCGCCGTCACCGGCATCCTCGGCAGCGTCTCCGTCGTCGCGGCCAACGCGTGGATGAACTCGCCGGAGGGCGTCACCCTCGACGCCACCGGAGCGGTCGTCGACGTCGACCCGGTCGGCGTGATCTTCAACAGCGCCATGCCCCTCATGGCGACGCACATGGTGGTCGCCGCCTACATGGTCGGCGGCTTCATGGTGGCGTCCGTGTATGCGGCGGGGATGCTGCGCGGTCGCCGGGACCGCTATCACCGGCTCGGGTTCATCATCGGGTTCTCCGTGGCGGCCGTCGCGACCCCCATCCAGATGGGTGTCGGTGATGGGCTGGCGCGGTGGGTCTACAACGAGCAGCCCGCGAAGTTCGCCGCGATCGAGATGGTCACCGAGACGAGCAGCGACGTCCCCGAGATCCTGTTCGGCCATCTCGACGCGGAGGGCGAGGTGACCGGGGGAATCCCCATCCCGGGGCTCGCGTCGATCCTGTCCGACCCGAGCACCGGGAGGTCCACGGTCGTCATGGGTCTCAACGAGATTCCCGCAGAGGACCGGCCGACGAACCGGACCGTCACCGTCACGCACCTCGCCTGGGACATCATGGTCGGCCTCGGCACCCTGCTGTTCCTGCTGACTCTCTGGTGGTGGGCCAGCTGGATCTTCAGGCGCGACATGCCGCAGAGCCGGTGGTTCCTGCGGATCGCCGCGACCACCGGGGTCCTCGCGGTCGTCGCGATGGAGGCCGGCTGGACGGTCAGCGAGGTCGGCCGCCAGCCCTGGATCGTCTGGGAGATGATGAAGGTCGATGAGGCGGCGACGGCGAACACCGGCATCTGGGTCACCTTCGTCGGCGTCGTCGTCCTCTACGCCGGGCTCGGCGTCACCACCGTCCTGGTGTTGCGCGGGATGAGCCGCCGGTACCGCCGGCAGGACGAGCAGGGTGGGGCGTTCGACGAAAGGGACGCGCCCTACGGGCCGAGCCAGTCCCTCGACGAGGTGGAGGTGCCGAGCCGGTGAGCACCGCGGCCGCGGTCATCCTGTTCGTCGCGATCACGATGTATGCCGTCTTCGGCGGTGCCGACTTCGGCGCCGGCTTCTGGGACCTCGTCTCCGGGGGGTCGAGGCGCGGGGAGCGGCCGCGCGACGTCATCGACCACTCGATCGCTCCGGTGTGGGAGGCGAACCACGTCTGGCTCATCTTCGTGTTCGTCGTGCTGTGGACCTGCTTCCCCGAGGCCTACGCCTCGATCACCCTCACGATGTTCGTCCCACTGACCCTGGCCGCGCTCGGCATCGTGCTCAGGGGCGCAGGGTTCGCGTTCCGGAAGGCGGTGTTCCGCACGCGGGACCGCCGGAACTTCGGCGCCGCCTTCGCGATCTCCTCGGTCCTCGTCCCGTACAGCCTGGGCGCCGTCGTCGGCGGCGTCGCGTCGGGCCGGGTGCCTGCGGGAGGGGTCGCCGGTGACCCCTGGGACAGCTGGGTCAACCCCACGTCGGTGCTCGCGGGCCTGCTCGCCGTGAGCCTGTGCGCGTACCTCGCCGCGTTCTTCCTCGTGTCGGATGCCGGGCGGCTCTCCGACGACGCCATGGTCGAGTACTTCAGGCGTCGGGCTGCGGGTGCGGCGGTCGCGGCCGGTGTCGTGAGCCTCGTCGGGGTCTTCGTGCTGTCCGGCGACGCACCATACGTCTACGACGGCCTCACCTCACGCGCGCTGCCGATCGTGATCGTGTCCGTGCTCAGCGGCGGCGTGGCGCTGCTCCTGCTCCTGCGGCGCGCACGTCGGGGTGCTCGCGTCGTGGCCGTCGGGGCCGTGGCCGCCGTCGTCGTCGCGTGGGGTGTGGCGCAGTGGGACTACCTGCTCCCAGAGACGCTCACCGTCTCGGCCGGTGCGGCGCCCTCGGGCACCATCACGGCGGTCCTCGTCGCGACTGCGCTCGCGGTCGTGGTCCTCGTGCCCGCATTCGGGCTCCTGTACGTGCTCGACCAGAAGTCGCTGCTGCCGGGCGAGGGAGCGGCCGAGCCGACCGCGCACGGAGTGGACGCGGGCTGACTCGCGGGCGTGCGACGTCCCGCTGAAACCCGGTTGTTCCTCGCGCTCACGGAGCCGTCACACGCTCCACCACCCGGACGCGATGCCCTGTGCTCGTGCTGTCGGGAACTTCCCGGATCTCGCGTCATGCCTGGGGTCCGAGGGCGTTGTCAGTTCAGAGCCGCGTGCTGGTGCCCCGGTGCGCGGCGGACAGGACCTCAACCGAGGTGAGGCGAGACAGCGCCCCCGCCCCATGCAGGGCGGTGGGGGCGCTGTTCTCGGTGAAGGGCGGAGTCGCCCCTTGAAGTCGGTGCCACACAGCCCCTGTTCTGCCATGTTCGGCGGAATGGTCGAAATCTGCGGCACTTCGGCCACGACGACGTCGGAGCAGGCTTCACCGGCGAATGGCCCGAGTGAAGACGAGGGTGAGGGCGGGGCGGCGGGGTCGTTATCGTGGGTCGATGAGGCTGCTCCTGTCGTCGTTCGGTCCGTCTCCGGCACACGACGCGGCACTGGCGGAGCTGGCGGGCAAGCCTTTGCAGGAAGTGCGGGTCGGGTACATCGAGAACGCCTACGACGTCTACGACGACCAGACGTCCGCACAGCGGCCGACCTGTGCGAAGGTGGCGGCTTCACCGTCCGGAGGCTCAACGACACCGAGGTCCTGGTCATCGACCAGACAACGATGAAGCTGGTCGAACCGAAGCCACCCTGAGTGGCGCCGCCACAGACTCTGACGCAGCTGCCCAGCAGAGGCGGCCGCGCAGCCGACGATCGAACGTGAGGGTGCTGTCATGGGTGACGTCCCGTCGAGATGCTCGCGGCCCGGCGCCACCGACCGGCTCGCAGCCGCCATGTCGCGGGACCCGACATCTCCACGGACTCGGCGCTGAGCGACGAGAAAGGCCCCTCATGATCCAGCGCATGGTGCTCTTCGGAGCCTCCGGCGACCTCACCAGCCGCCTGTTGCTCCCGGCCGTCAGCCAGCTCGCCGAGCGCGACGCGCTCCCGGCCGGGCTGACCATCGTGGGCAGTGCCGTCACCGACTGGACGACAGACGAATTCCGGGAGCACATGACCGGGCGCCTGCGCGATCACTCCAAGGCCCCGGCATCCGCGCAGGCTCGGGTCGTGCGCATGCTGGAGTTCGTCCCGGCCGACGTCACCGACGTGGCCGACGTGCGCCAGGTGATCGGGCAGGGCGGTCCGAGCACATTGGTCTACCTCGCCTTGCCACCACCCCTTCTCTCGTCGGCCCTGGAGGCCCTCGCCACTGCGGGTCTGGGCGCCGACGACGCCGTGGCGATCGAGAAGCCGTTCGGCACGGACCTGGACTCCGCCCGCCGGCTCAACGAGCTCCTGCGGACCCGGCTCCCCTCCCCCACGATCTTCCGGGTCGACCACTTCCTCAGCGACGAGCTCGTGCGCCGGGTGGTCTCCCTGCGGTTCCTGAACCGTGTCTTCGCACCGGCGTGGAATGCCGAGAGCATCGAGCGGGTCGACATCAGCTGGCTGGAGGACCTCACCCTGGAGGGCCGCGCGTCGTACTACGACGGCGCAGGTGCGATGAAGGACATGCTCCAGAACCACCTCATGGAGGTCATGGCCCTCGTGGCGATGGAGCAGCCCGCCCGGCTGGACGCGGACTCGTTTCGAGCGGTGCGCGTCGAGGCGCTGCGCGCGGTGGGCACACCCGCCACGGACCGGTTGCGCGCGTCGACGGTGCGCGCCCGCTACACCGCTGGGCGCATCGGCACCCGGGAGGTCCCCTCCTACGTCGACGAGCCTGACGTGGACCCGCGGAGGAACACCGAGACGTATGCCGCCCTCACCCTCCACATCAACACGCCACGATGGTCCGGGGTCCCGTTCACCATCCGTTCGGGCAAGGCCTTCGACCGCCCCTCCGCGGAGATCGCGGTGCACTTCCGCCCGCTGCCCTCATATCTGACCGACCAGTGGCCCGGTGTCGAGCCCAACGTCCTGCGGATCGGCCTGACCGAGCCCTACGTCCGGCTCTCGACGACCCTCAACGGCCCACAGCGCACCGCCGAGCGGCGCGACCTCGAGACGGTGTCGACATCGCCCACGATGACGGCATACGCCCACCTCATCGAGGCAATGCTGCGCAACGACCCGATGCTGTTCATCCGGGGCGACGAGGCCGAGGAGGCCTGGCGGATCGTCGACCCCGTCATGCAGGCGTGGTCCTCGGGGGCCGTCGAGCTGCAGGAGTACCCGGCCGGCGGCGCCGCGCCCGGTCCGCTCGGCTGAGCCGTTTCACGCGACGCCGCCGCCAAGGACTCCAGTCACGGTGACAGGACTTGGAGACTGCGACTCCTTGACTCACGTCGTCGGCACGGGGTCAGCTGTCGTTCCCTCGCGTCCGTGACGCGCGAATGTGTCGAGGGAGTCTTCGGTCAGAACTCGACGCCGCACCCGGTGTAGGCGCCGATGATGGTCTCGCCGTACGCCGCGAAAACATGGTCGATGCCCTTGCCGTTGGAGAGGATCTCCTGGTTCGTGACGCCCCCGGCGAGGAGGCCGTCCTTGCCGCCCACGACCTTGATCGTGAAGGACGCCCGGCCGCCGGACTCCTCGTACGCGTCGATGATGCACTCACCGGTCTCTGCGTCGTACAGCCCCGCGCCGACCTCCTCGGCGATGAGGTCGGCCACCACGAGGGTGAGCCACGTGTTGGACTGCGTGCCGGCCTTGAGGTTGCCCTGCTCGGACCGGCTGGCGTTGTAGCACTCGTGGGCGGCTGCAGTGGTCGCCGTGGCCAGGCCGAGGGCGGCTGCCACGGCAATGGACTGGCCGAGTCGCGAGGCGAAACGATGCATGGTGTTACCCCTTCCGAAGCACCACCGTGGCGACGGAGACGTCACCTCTTCGCGGCAGAACTCCTGGTCGCGCAGTATTCCCGAGACGACCGAAGGAGTCCGGCGAACCGCGAAATCCGCCACTGTTCCGGTCATCGGCATCGTCTGCGGCCTGGTTGTTGACCGCAGCGAGTGGGGTCGTCGTGCGTCCGCCGGCGATCACAGGCGACGTCCAAGCCACGTCGCCTGTCATGTCACGGTCGACGCGATGAGGCCTGAGCAGGGCGCTCAGGTGCTGGAGAGCGTCACGGTATGGTCGTCAGGCGGCCCTCAACGACGTCGAAGGGCCCCTCTTCCGTCCCGGGAAAGAGTCTCTGACCTGCACAGATACTGCGTCGGCTGCCAGGTTCTCATCCTGCGACCCTTGACCCCCAGGCGTCGGCAAAGGGTCCAGGTGGCCGGCGTTCTAGCCTCCGGCCCGTTGGGAAGAGCGCGGACGATCCCGATATGGAGGATGCTGGGCCACGTGAGGACAGCAAGCAGGGGCGGCATCGACGCCTGGCCCGAGGATCACGAAGACCTCCGAAGGACCGCTGAGGTCCTGGGCCAGCTGACGCGGGACACCCGCGACAACGACTCCGGTGTGAGTCTGGAGTTGCTCGTCGAGCAGGCGGTCCGTCTCCTCCCGACCGCCGACTGGGCCAGCGTGACCACGCTCCGTCGCGGCCACTTCCAGACGGTGGCGAGCAGTGCCCCGACTGCCATCGGCGTGGACCGGCTGCAGTACGAGAACGGCAGCGGGCCATGCGTCGACGCTGTTCTCGAGGACGGCATCTTCATCACCGGGGACGTGGCCGCAGAGCCGAGATGGCGCCCGTTCGGAGAGCAGGCCAACGAGCGTTTCGGCGTCAACAGCATGCTGGCCCTGCGGCTGCACCTGCTGGACGGGACCGACACCATCGCCGGACTGAACTTGTTCTCCACCAAGGCCGACGCATTCACTGAGGCGGACGTGGACCGTGCCAGGCTCCTGGCCACGCATTGCGCCCTCCTCGTGACGGCCACCCAGGCGCAGCAAAGGTCGGAGAACCTCGTAGCGGCCCTGCAAAGCAACAGGCAGATCGGCATCGCGGTCGGCGTGCTCATGGCCAACCGGGGTCTCACCCGAGAGCAGGCATTCGACGTCCTGCGATACGTGACGCAGAACTCCGACCGCAACCTGGAGGACGTTGCCGCCGAGGTCGCAGAGACGGGTCAAGCCCCGACGTGACGGAGCGCCGCCCCCTGCAGGCGCGCCGATTTCGCCCTGCTGAAGCGTCACCGTGAACCGTTTGCGCTTGTACTGCGTATCCCTGGTCGGCATCACGTGCGCCACCGTCTCGCTCCGGTAGCCGGGAAACGCACCTTGGTGACGGGATCGGCGGCGCTAGCCGCGAAGGTCGTCGAGCTCGAGGTGGAAAGCGTCACGCTGAGCACCGGCCGAGTCGTCGGCGGTGAGTCGCTGACCGGCACCGTGACCCTGAACCAGCCTGCGCCGGTGGACACCCAGGTGGTCGTGGTCACCACCGTCGGGTCGCCGGCGGCTGAGGTCCCGGAGAGCCCGGTGACCATGCCTGCCGGGGACACGACCGCGGGTTTCACGGTGGTGACCGCGCCGAGCCCGGGGACACGGCTGGTGTTCGTGGAGGCGCTCCTGGCCGACGGCAGCTCCGACGTCGTCCCGAGCGCGGAACTGATCATCGTGCCGACCGCGCAGACCGACCTGATCGACATCACCAAGGCCACCATGTCGAAGTCCGGCACGCTGACCGTGACGGCGGTCAGTGAGAACCCGGACGCGGTGCTCACCGCGGAGTTCAACGGTCAGCCGGTGCCCGGGCAGACCAGCGACGGGAAGTTCCGCGGTCAGTTGGTGCTGTCGCAGGCGACGTCGGGGATCGTGGTGGTGACGAGCCAGTTCGGCGGCTGCGCGCAGCGGAACCCGCTCGGGCCAAGCGGGTCCCAGTTCTGCTGACCGCCCCCGAGGCCGTCCGCCTCCCGCCGCAGGCTCCACCGGCGCACGCGGCGCCTCCACCCGCGCACCGCATGAGCCGCTCTACGCCTCGGGCGCTCCGGCTGGGGCGAGTCGGCAGTTCCCGGCTTCGCAGGCTGCGAGTGCGTCACGGATGAGCCGGCGGGTGCGCCGCAGCTCGGCCATCTGGGCCTGGATCCGGGACTCGACCTGCTCCAGCCGCCACCTTTGCGACCCGCAGGTGGCACCGCCAACGTCGTGCGCGGCGAGGGCGTCGACAACCTCCTCGACCCGCAGCCCGAGGCCCTGCAACTGGCGGCCCAACAACACCCGGTCCAGGTCGTGTTGGTCGAAGGTCCGGTACCCGCCGGCGGTCCGCGGCGCCGCCGGCAGCACCCCGCGACGCTCGTAGAACCGGACCGCGTCCACCGACACTCCTGCGGCCTGAGCAAACGCCCCGATCCGCATTCGCCCATCACCCATCAGATTCCTCCCTGCTCCAGGGCTTGACTCTGGACCATGGTCCAGACTCTAGTGTCGGGGCATGACCAAGTTGCTGTCCATCGCCGCCAACCCCGACGCCCAAGTCGCCTGCAACATGACCGGCGCCGAGGACACGCTCACCGACCGGCTCGCCGAGTACCGGCGGCTGTTCGATCACGCCCTGATCGGCCGCACCTCCACCGACACCACGACCACGTTCCGGTTCCGCGCCGGCCCCGGCGTGCGCGAATGGGTGCTCGATCTGGTCCGCCGCGAGGCCGCCTGCTGCCCGTTCTTGTCCTACGAGGTCGACCTTGAGGGCGACCAGGTCGTGTGGACCACGAGCGGCGGTCTTGGCGCGTCCGACATGGCTCTGCTCGACGAGTTCCTCACCGGACCCACGCAAACCGACTCCAAAGCCCTCGCTGAGCAACTCCAGGCCCGTGGCGGCATCCCGTTCATCGTGCCGTCAGGGCGTTGATACGACCGCTGGCTCGCGACCGAGGAAGGTCGAACGCCCGAGCGTTGGCAACTCTGCCTTCTTGGTGCGCGGCCAGCCGGGCCAGATCTGTGGGTGCTGGTCGATCTACTTGATTTCTTCTGCGGTAGGTAGACCAACGGCGACAGATGTGGCACCCGTTCCTCGCGCAGAAACCGGGCGGCGCGGGACGCGGCGGGGACCCCGTTATCGGAGTGTCGGGCGGTAGACGAGTTCCTGAGTGCGGCCATCCAGGGTGCGACTCTCGAGAAGCTCGAGGTCGAAGTCGCTCGCGCCGCCCAGGATCGGACTGGTCCCGGAGCGCCCGGAGATGACGGGGAAGATCGTCACCTGCAGGCGGTCCACCAGACCCGCGGCCATCAGTGTCCAGTTCAGCGACAGGCTGGCCTGAGAGCGCAGCGGTACCTCCGACTCCTCTTTCAGTTTGGCGACGATGTCTACCGCGTCGCCGCTGACGATCGTCGCGTCCGGCCAACCGAGAGTGTCCTGCAGCGTGGAGGAGACCACCGTCGCCGGCATGCGCAGCAACCGGACGTACCACTCGTCCAGCGCGTCGGGATCGGTGCTTGATGACACGATCTCCGCGTTCTCACGGAACGTGGTCGCCCCGAAGACCATCCGTTGCTCGGTGTCGAACTGGGCAGCGCGGTGCTCGAGCAGCTCGGGTCCCTGCTTCCCCCAATAGCCGCCCCAGTCGGCGTCGGCGTACGAGCCGTAGCCGTCAACGGTGGAGAAGACGTCCCAGGTGTAGGTCGCCGTCATGTCGTCCTCCTTCAGCGTGTGGCGACCGCGCGGTCAGGCGGTCTTCGTCGCCGGCAAGGCGTTGCGTGGTCGCGGGATCCAGGCCACTGCTGTGAGTAAACCAAAGGGGCGTCGGCTGCGCCGGTGGAGCCTGCGACTGCGACAGGTGTGGCGGGTCCGGGGGCGGGATGGGAAAGCGCGGTCTCTCCCGGGTGCCGCGGCCCGCGCCAGTGGGTCTGGCGGGGCCGCGGCGGTGGCGCTGGCAGGTCGTAGCGAGAAGGAGGGCGTGACACGCTCGCTGCCATGGTGTCGACCGGCCCGGCGTTAACCGACCGGTGAGGGCGTGACCTTAACGCCACGTCAGGGGCTTAGGCTCGGGCTCAGTGTCACGAATCTTTCGTTGACGCTCTGGTCGAATCTGTGATCGGGGGACGGCGTGCAAAGGTCGCCGCCTATCGCAATCGCCGCATCAGTCAACCTTCCTATCCGGGTGCCTCCCCTCGAGGTCCGGGCCGAAGCAGCGGTGCCGTCGGTTGGCGGCGGTACGACGCAGGTCTGGCTGGAGGCGTTACGACGACGAACCCTCGTCGCGCGGTCGGCAGGCGTCCACGGCGGCGGTTACGGTGCCGTGAAAGTGGTCGGTCCCGATGGTCTCGACCAGGCCGACCGAGTCGAGACGCTCCCGCAGCTCGAGGGTGGCGCGGGCGAGGTGGAGTTCGATGTTGCGCTCTGCCAGCCCGTCGATGACTTCACGCAGTGCCTCCTCGGCGCTGGCGTCGATGTCGCTGATGAACGACCCGTCGAGCACGACATGCCGCACCGGCTTGGGTGCGCCGTCCACCGCGGCCCAGATCCGGCGCTTGAAGTAGTGGGCGTTCGCGAAGAAGAGCCGGTCCTGGATGCGGTAGACGACCACACCAGCGGTGATGCCGGCATCCGGGTGCTCGACGACGTCGACGTACCGGTCCTGGGGGGCGTACCAGCCGAGCACGGCGTCCGCGGGGCGGGCCGCGCGCCGGATGATGTCGCCGACCGACAGCACCACGGCCACGACGATCGCCTGCAGCACTCCGACCGTGACGACACACGCGACCGTGATGGCGGCGATGACCACCTCGACCCTGCTGCTGCGAGTCAGGGCCCGCCACTGGGCAGGGTCGATCAGCTTGGCCCCGGCATAGATGATGATCGCGCCGAGCACCGCGGAGGGCAGGTACTGGATGGGGCCGGTGAGGAACAACAGGATGGCGGCAATGGTCGCCGCGGCGGCGAGCCCGCTGACCTGGCTGGTCGCGCCCATGTCGTCATTGACCGCCGTGCGGGATCCGCTGGTGCCGACCGGGATGCCCTGGGTGACGCCGGCGGCGACCTGGGCGACCCCGAACGCGAGCAGCTCCTGGTTGGCGTCGACGACCTCGCGGTGGCGCGCAGCGAAGGAGCGCGAGATGAGGATGGAGTCGGAGAAGGCGACGAGGAAGACGGCCAGGGCCGCGAGGACGAGGGAGCCGATGTCGCCGCGGCTCAGGTCGGGCACCTCCAGCCCGGGCAGTCCGCTTGGAACAGGACCGGTGATCGACACACCCTGGCCCGCGAGGTCCATCACCCACGAGGTGGCGATGCCCGCGACGACGAGGATCAACGCCCCCGGGATCCGGTTGTTGACCCGTCCTGCCACCACCAGGAGGGCGATGGACAACGCGCCGACGACGACCGTGACGACGTTGGCGTCGCCAAGGTGTCGCAGGATGTCGACGGTTTCCTCGATGGGACTGTCCTGGTCGCTGGAGACGCCGAGCAGCTTGCCGAGCTGGCCGAGCATGAGCACGACGGCAACCCCGGTGATGTAGCCGACGAGCACCGCTTGGGAGAAGTAGTCGGCGATCCAGCCGATGCGGGCCACGCGCGCGACGAGGAAGACCACCCCCACCATGATCGCGAGCATCGCGGCAAGGGCGGCGTACTGCGGGCTCCCGCTGGCGGCAAGCGGAGCGATCGCCGTCGCGACCAGCAGCGCCACTGTGCCCTCAGGCCCAACAGCCACCCGCGGCGAGGACCCCAGGAAGGCGTACGCCAGGACCGGCAGCAGCAGCGCGTAGAGGCCCGCGCTGACCGGGACACCGGCCAGCTGCGCGTACGCCATGGATGCCGGCAGCGCCAGCGCCGCCACCGTGAGCCCGGCAACGACGTCGGTGCGCAACCGCGCCCCCGAGTAGCCGGCCATCGACCTCGCGAACGGCACGTACCGCGTCGTCATCGGCGGCCGGCTCGCCGACGCGAACGCGCCGCGCCCCTTGTAGGCCTTGTTGAACGGCTGCACGCTTCACACCCGATCGCAGCCGGTAGCATCCGTCATCGCCCGATGAGGATGAGTCGCTGGGAGCGAGGGCCCTCCAATCCATCCGGAGCTGCGGATGCCGGACGAAGGTGGGACAGCTGGTTAGCGGGCCGTTCTGGAATCGGAGCGTCCGCGGACGCGGGCTGGATAATGGGTCGTGTGACCGCTGACGAGCAGTTCTCGATCGTCGCCGCGAACCAGGTTGCCTGCGATGACCTGCGGGCTGTGTTCGGCAGCCGTGGCGCAGCAGCGAACTGCCAGTGCCAACGGTACAAGCTGCGGCCGAAGGAATCGTTCAATGCTTTCCCCGTCGAAGAGCGTGCTCACCGGCTCCGGGAGCAGACCAACTGCGGTGATCCGGCCTCTGCTCAGACGAGTGGACTGGTTGCCTACCTCGAGGACCGAGCCGTCGGCTGGTGCGCCGTCGAGCCGAGACCGGCATTCGGCGGGCTTGTGCGCAACAGCCGTATCCCGTGGCTGGGGCGCGACGAAGACAAGAGTGACGACAGCGTGTGGGCGGTGACCTGTCTGTTCGCGCGAGCGGGGTTCAGGCGTCGTGGCATCAGCCGAGCCCTGGCACGTGCGGCTGTCGACTTCGCCCGCGACCGGGGTGCTCGGGCCATCGAGGCGTACCCCCTGACCCAATCGAACGTCATCGCTGAAGAACTGCATGTGGGCACGTGCAGCACGTACGCGGCCGCTGGCTTCATCGAAGCCGCCAGACCCACCCCCCGCCGCGCCGTCATGCGTATCGACCTCTGACGGTCCGGGCGACGGTGGCGCGAAGGATGTGCTTCCGGAGATGCCGCACTCCGGTACCTGAACTCGCGGGGCTATGACGCGGTCCAGGGGCCGCGGGGTCTGGCTTCTTCCGCGCACCGATGGCCGGAGAGGCCGTGGTCGACTGGGTCGCCTCCGCCTCGTCGCGCGTCAGTGGTCGCGAGCGAGCGCCCATGAGCCGGTTACGGCGACGAGTGGCAGTCCGAGGCACAGCGTGGCCAGGTGTGCACCGGGGACCGGCAGCAGTCGGGTTAGCTGGTCGCCGCTCTGGGCCAGGAGCGAGAGGTATGCGATCCCGGTCCCGGTTGCGGTTGCGGCCACGGTGAGGGTGCCGGCTGTGGCGGCCGCAAGGTCGCGCTGCTGCCTGCGCGAGGACCCTATCGCCACGAGGATGCGACGGTCAGCCCTTGTCTCCGTGCGCATGAGCCCGACGGTCATCGCCACCAGGGCCAGGCTCGCCAGCAGGGCGAGCGCCGTGGCGGCGTCCCGCGCGCGCGCCAAGTTCTCCTGTTGCGCGCGCCGCTCGGCGGTGAGACCCGCGGCGGCGGCCAGCCCGCGGACGGCCTCGAACTCCTCGGCCGTGACCGGATCTTCGGCCTCGATGAGCCACCCTGCGCGGGCCGTGCCCCATCCGCGCCGGCTCACCTCGCCGGGTGTGATGAAGGTGCCGGGCACCGAGCTGTAGCCCGCCTCCAGGCGCACCGGCCGTACCGGTTCCGGGCGGATCGGTTCCAGCATCAGACCGGTCTCCGTTCGGTTGGTGAGGAAGGCAGGTCCCGCGTCCTGCGACGCCCCGTACCGGTTGAGGAGCTGCCCGGACGCGACGTACACGAGGTCGACGATGCGGTGGAAACCGTCGCCTTCGTCCACGGTGAGGACGGCCACGGGAAGGCCTTCGGCGCCGACGATGTCGAGATTCGGGATGACGGCCACGTCGACGGGCGTCACGGACGCGCCACCGAGCTGGCGCGCCAGGTCGTCCGCGGCTGCGTCGAGTCGGGCCACCTCTCCCGGCGAGCGCTCCGGGATCGGGGCGACATCGCCACGGGAGGGGATCTCGCCCACGCGGAGCATCACCTGACGATCCGAGAGGTTCCCTTCGTCGGCGGCGTACACGGCCGAGGACGTGGTGACCACGGTGGCTACCGCGAGCCCGATGACGAGACTGAGGGCGCCCAGCGCCGCCCCGGAGCGGCGTCGGTACCGCGCCAGGTTCCGGCCCGCCAGCCTCACGGCGACCGACACGCTTCCCCCAAGGCGCCCGGCCGTCGCGATCAGGAGGGGGCCGGCGGCGACGGTGGCCGCAATCACCAGCCCGGCCCCTGCCACGGTGAGCAGCAGCGAGGTAAGACTGTCCAGCGGTCCGGACAGCCGGAGCGCCGCCAGGCCTGCCACGAGCAGCACCGGGGCAACCCACCGGCGCGATGTCGTCGAGGGGGGGTTGCGGTGGGGGCGACCGGACAGCGCCTCGGTGAGGGGCAGGGCGAGGAGCTCTCGCGTCGGCCAGGAAGCCGCGGCCGTCGCGGCGCCGATGGTCAGGGCTAGGGCTGCGGCTACGAACAGCCACGGGATGTCCGTCGTGTCGATCCGGTACGACAGCAGGGGTTCCAGGCGTCCGGCGACCGTCGGCCACGCGGCGAGGGCCACGCCGGCGCCGACGATGGCGGAGAAGGTGCCGATCAGCGCCCCGTGCCCGGTCATCACCCAGCCGAGCTGTCGACGCGTGGCGCCGGTCGCCGCGAGCAGCCCGAGTTGGGGCAGGCGACGCTGGGCCACGACGGAGAAGGCTGCGACGGCCACCAGTGCGACGAGCAGCAGCAGCACGCAGCTCGCGACGAGCGCCGCACCGTCGGCGAGGGCAACGCTCCCGGTCGACCGGGTCTTGACGACGGCCGTGGTCCCGCTGGGGGGTCGGAAGCCTTCAGCGAGCCCGGCCGGGGCGTCGACGTAGAAGGATGCCGAGTCCGCTCCGCCCAGCAGCTGCGTCACCAGGGCGAAAGCGTCGTCCAGGTCGGCCGGGTTCTCGACCAGCCCCACCACGGTGCGATCGCGGCCGCCCAACTGCACGTGCTGCCCGAGCACTGAGCCCAGGATCGTGGCCAGGTCAGGGGAAAGGGCGACCTCGCCGGGCGCCGTCGGCAGCCTCCCTCCCACCAGGGCCACCATGGGGCGGGTGAAGTGTCCGGGAACGTCCTGCTGGCGGAGCTCGACGGGCTCGAACAGGCCCGGGACCGTGAGGTGCTGCCGGCGAACGACGTCCACCGTCCCGAGTTGTGATCGTGCCGCCGGCACGTCGAGGGCAAGCGAACGCTCGTCGGTCTGCGCGAGGTCCAAGACCGTGGTCGCCGTCCCGAAATCACCCACGTCCGTGGCACCCGCCAACTGGTGCGCGGCGGCGAGTCCGCCCACCGAGACCGCGCACGCAAGAGACAGGAGGGTGACCAGGAGCAGCTGGCCGCGGATCTCCCGCCTGGCGAGGCGCCAGGCCCATCGCAGCACGGCGCGGCGCCCCGATCCGGCCCTCTCCGGCCTTCGTGGCCGCGAGGTCATGGGGCGCCCGGTTCGAGGAGGGTCTCCACCCCTGCTGGTGTCGCCACGCGGTTGGACAGGCGACCGTCGTGGAGGAAGAGCACTCGGTCGGCCCAAGCCGCGAGCTTCGCGTCATGAGTCACGACCACGACGGCGGCCCCCTGCGCGGCGATCCCGGCCAGCAGCCGGATGATCGACTCCCCGTTCACCGAGTCCAGTGCACCGGACGGTTCGTCCGCCAGCACCAGGCGACGGTCGCCCACGACCGCCCTCGCGATGGCCACTCGTTGCCGCTCGCCGCCGGAGAGGTCGTCAGGAAAGTGCTGCCCCCTCTCGGCCAGACCCAGCCCGGCGAGGGCCTCTTGGGCCACCGCCTGGGCTCGACGTGCCGACATCCCGTCGAGCTCGAGGGGCATGGCGACGTTCTCCACGGCGGTGAGCCCGGGCAGGAGGTTGAAGTCCTGGAAGACGTAGCCGATCGCCGTTCGGCGCAGATGCGCCTGCTCGTCGTACGCCATACCCGCCAGTGGCCGGCCCCCGACCACGACCGTGCCCGATGTCGGTTCCTCCAGACTCCCGGCGATGGTGAGTAGGGTCGACTTGCCGGAGCCGCTCGGCCCCATCACCGCCACGAGTTCCCCGACGCGCACGGTGAGGTCGATGTCCCGCAGCGCAGTCACCTGCGCCGCGCCCTCGCCGTAGAGCTTGCTGACCCCGTGCAGCTCGAGCCTCGCGTTCATCGCACGACCTCCGGATGGTGTGCGCCCTCGCCCGCGGTCACGGTCGCCCGGCCCGGAGGTCGCGCCTGCAGGCGTGCCTCGGCCGCGGCGAGCCAGCGCAGGACGCCCTCGAGGCGGAAGAGCTCGGCGTCGACCATGATCGCCAACGCCACGTCCTGGCTGTCCGCCGACGCCTTGATCCGGGTGAAGGCCTGCATCGCCTCGACGACCTGTTGCCGATGTGCCAGAACAACATCCGCGACGTCGACACCGGGAACGTCCACCGCCACCAGCACCTTGATGACCAGCTCGTCGCGCGGAGGGGTGTCCAGTTGCGGTGGGGTTCGTAGCCACCGGTCCAGCTCCTCCCGACCGGTCGCGGTGAGGACGAAGTAGCGGGTGTCACCGCCCTGCTCGTCCTCGCGCACCAAGCCGTCGCGCTCCAACCGCTGAAGTGTGGTGTAGACCTGCCCGATATTCAGCTCCCACAGCTCACCCGTGCGCTGCTGAAGATCTCGGCGTAGACGCGTGGCGTAGGTGGGTCCTTGGCTCAACAGGGCCAACAGTGCGTGTCGAACGCTCATGCCACTTCCTGCTTACTGAGTAACTTACCCGGTAAGTTACTCGTTGCCGGCAGGCGTGTCCACCCTCGGCACGGGTTCTGTCACCGTCACCTTGACCACCCGCGAGCTCGTGGTCCGCCTGGGCCATTCGACCTCAGCGATGGCCGTGGGGTACCAGCATGTGGCCGACGATCGGCCGGCAGAGATTGCGAGGCGCCTGTCACTGTTGGCTGCGCAACCCGACGCACCTGTCTCTTGAGGCAGTCATGTACTCGTGACCACGACCTTGCCGCTCGTGTGCTCGGTCTCCATGTAGCGGATCGCGTCCGCGGCATCCTCGAGGCGGAAACGACGGTCGATCACCGGCCTGACCCGCTGAGCCGCGACGAGCTCGGCAACCCGCTCAAGCGCGTCCGCGTCGGGCACGGCTTGGGGAACAACCACGCGGACCCCGCGCAGGGATCCGTAGAGCTCCGCCCAGATGAGCAGCCTGAGCGGGCCGATGACCCTGCCGGTTCCGGAGACCCCACCCCCAGAGAGAACGAGGGTCCCCCGGGTCGGCCGGCCCGCCGGAACTCGCGCAGGCCCCTGTTCCCGACCAGGTCCACCACGACATCGTGCTGAACGCCCTCGAGGGTGAAGTCCTCGACGGTGTAGTCGATCACCCGGTCTGCCCCAGGACTTGGCAAGCTCCACGTTGCGAGAGCTGACCACGGCCGTGACGTGCAGCCCCGTCATGCTGGCACGAACGACACGACGGCGCCGCCGCAGACTGCACGGGAGAGCTTGTGGGGGCGCCTGGGGCAGACGTTCGACAACCGGGCCCTCACTGGAGGGAGGTTGGGGCGGTTCCTGGTTCTCAGCCGCTCCATCCGCTCGATTGGGGGTCCCGAGGGCGCACAATGAGCAGCGGCCGTCGCGGGTCCCTCCTGTTAGAGCCCCCGCGACGGCCGCACCGTGCGGTCCATGCTGGGGGCATGTCACCGGAAAACAACTGCCTGAGTCGGCGACGCTGCAGCACCCTGCCCCGCCTTGCTGCCCACAAGGTAGAGAGGGGGGCGGCGCCCCCGTCAGCGGGCTGAACAGTGCGCTGGCGAGGACACCTGGCCGTCGACCCTCCTGTTTAAGCCCGAACGGTTACACCCTCCCCTACCCGCGTTCTTCCTGCTCACGCGGGTGGCGGTGGTGGCGCCCGGGCCGGGCCGTTGGTCAGTGTGGACCTTGCTGGCTTGCGGCGCGTGGGTAAGGGCGCTGACTGCCCCGAAGTGGAGGATGGTGGGGGCATGGAGATGAGAACCGGGCCTGGTGTTGGAGCCTGGCCCGAGGACGAGGACGACCTCCGCCGAACCGCGACGATCCTCAGCCAACTGACGCGTGACACCTACGACAACGACTCCGCCGTGAGCCTGCAGCGGCTCATCACGCAGGCGGGGTTGCTGCTACCCGCGGCTGACTGGGCGAGCGTGACCACCCTGAGCCGTGGCCAGTTCGCGACGGTCGCCTACAACGCCCCGACCGCTGTCGAGGTGGACCTGCTGCAGTACGAGCACGGCACCGGGCCGTGCGTCGACGCGGTCCTCGAGGACGGCGTCTTCTGTACCTCGGACGTGGCCCGCGAGCCGCGGTGGCACCCGTTGGGCGAACGTGTCTTCGAGCGGTTCGGTGTCAACAGCATGCTGGCGCTGCGCCTCCACCTGCTGGATGAGAGCGAGACCATCGCGGCGCTCAACTTCTCGTCCGCCAGCCCCGGTGCCTTCTCGACAGCGGACGTGGACCGGGCCCAGATCCTGGCCACCCACTGCGCCCTGCTGGTGACGGCCACTCAGGCCCAGAGCAAGGCGGCCAACCTGCTCAAGGCGCTGGAGACGAACCGGGAGATCGGCATCGCCATCGGTGTCCTGATGGCCCGTCACGGCCTCCCCCGTGAGCAGGCGTTCGACGTACTGCGGCACGCCAGTCAGCGCACCAACCGCAAGCTCGCCGAAGTGGCCGCCGAAGTCGCCGAGACCGGCGCCGCCCCGAACACGGCCTAGCCCCGCCCCCTGCAGCGCCCGGGGTTCACCGACATGCCGCTTCCGCGGAGGAGGGGCAACGCACAGCCATCGCCGAGAAACAGCGCTGCGCCCCACCTCCCGATAACGGGGCAGGGCGCAGCGTGCGGTGACGAGGTCAGTCGTTGTCGCGGGCGTAACCGCGGGTCCCGGACTTGGCCAGGCCGCGGGCGATCATGTAGCCGATCGTGAGGAAGGTGACGTACCGCATGGCCTGCTCGGCGCTGAAGGGATCAACGGTGTTGTCCCCGTCGTCGCCGACGACGAGGGCGGTGACGATGACGGCCAGGACGGCCGCGACGTAGGCGATGAGCTCAGTCGTCTTGCGTGCCGGGCGGGTCTCGACGCGGTGGTCGCGCTCGCCGCGGTGGGTGGTGACGTCGCTGTGCTGGGTGGTCGACAAGATGGAGTCCTTCTGGAAGTGGACTCAGGGCGCGGTTGCGCGCCACTGGTCAGATGTGGGATTGGCTGATGTCAGCCAAGCGCGCGACGGCCTACTTTTAGACTCTCGGGAACGCCTCACTCTGATGAGACTCACCGGCGACTGCACTCAGAGGCGATCGCGTCGGCACGCTTCGTAGAGCCTCCACGGTGGCTCGAAACAAGTCAAATCGACCGTGGGGCCGCCGTCGCATTTGCTCCCCGCCGCGATCGTCGGCACCCGTACATCGCGGGCTCGCCCTTGTGGGTGCCTGGACCGCCGCACGCCTCCAACCGGGGCAGGTGCCGAATCGACGCACACGCAATTACGGCATCAGGGAGGGTCGGACGAGGAACGCCAACGCGCCAAAGCAGGCAAGGCACCAGACCACCAGGGCAAGCATTAACCTCCGCGGCATCGTGCGCCGCGCTTCCCTGCCGAAAGAGACGTAGGTGATGGCGGTGCATGCGCCCGCGGCCGCCAGCACGATCAGCGCCGCCCGCAGGGGTGTCACGCCGCCATGCTTCCACTGTCTGCCGCGAGACGTGGCTGTCGAAGCAATTGGCCGCCGGCGCCGATGGTGATTCACTCAGCGCATGACCAAGATCTCTGCGGGCGAGTGGTTGTTGTGGCTCATCCTTGCTGGGGCGCTCGCCATCTTCGGCGTTGCGAGCGAACAGTCGGCCCTAGTAGCTCTTGGCTCGGTGTTCTCCGCCGCGTGCGTGGTCGGGCTCGTGTGGCCCTCGACGTCGCCTCGGCCTAATCGAGCCGCAATCGACTAAGGGCGCCGCCGGACCCGGGCGGCAGGTCGCTGCCTGCTGCCAGGGCGGCGGCGGCGGGACGGCCCCCGGAACCTCGTTGTGGACGCAGCGCCGGGGGCCGCCCCGCCCAAGTGTTCTCCATGCACCGACCGCCGCAAGGCTGTCGTCGGAGAGTTCACTTGCTGTTGGTCTTGCTGCCATCCAGGGCCTCACGCGAGCGGACATGGCGGGCTAGGGCTCTCCGCCGGCACGCGGATGGCTCGTCCGTTGGTTCAGGCGAACAGAGACTCAACGATTGCAGCTCATCCTCCGCGGACCTGCCATGCCCTAGCGCTAAACGGCGCCTGACAATGACGTGCGGGAATGACGTGCCAAGTCGCTCGCAGAAACGTCGGAGGCCGATCCGAATCTCTCCGAATCGGCCTCTAACCTGCGCTTT
>CAWBEJ010000020.1:0-98031 GCA_963787805.1 uncultured Actinomycetota bacterium
ATCAACGCAAGGTGAGAGCACTGAGCCCCTGTAACCACGAGGGGCGCCTGCCCGCCCTTGCTACGTATTTGTGAACGCGAGACCCGAACACGGATTCGATCAGGCGCCCCATACCGCCTTCGTGAAGGTGTCGACCGCACGCCCGCCGTCATCCGGGATGGCATCGGCGTAGACGTTCAGGGTGACGCCGGGGTCCTTGTGCAAGAACACCACGTTCGAGGCCTACTACCAGGCAACCAAGGAGCAGAACTACCAGACCGACACGCTGATGTTCCGCCTCAGCGGCACCGCGCAACCGCTGCTCGCCGGGACGGCCCTCCGGATTGACGACGTCACCATCGCGACCTCCGAGCCCGACCCAGCGCAACACCGCCTCAAGCAGAGGAGGGCCCACCTAATCGGTGGGCCTCCTCCTTCTCGTGCACGGCGGCTACGCCGCGGCCCCGCCAGACAAGAACTGGTGCGGGCCGCGGCACCGACGTCGGCACGTCCGCCTAACCTGAGCCGGCATGAGGGGTTGGCAGCACACGAGCTTGGACTACGACCCCACGACGGACGGCGACGAGGAGGAGTGGGCGCGTACCGTGGCGGCCGAGGGCTGGCGCACCTGGCACTCGTCGGGGGTGTGGGTCACGATCGGGAATCGGCGCATTGGCGCTGCGCCGTCCGTGAGCGCGGCCACCGGTCGGCCACCACCAGCGTGGAGGTGCCGGGTGAAGTACGAACCGCCCGAGCTCACGTGAGGCTGGGCCAGCGCGTGCGTCAAGTCAGCGTGATAGCGGTATCTCCTGGAAAGATGTCACATCTGCGATCAGCGCCGGGCGGAGTCAGTTGCCGGGGTGCTGAGGGGCGACCAGCAGGGCTGCGCGGTGCTGAGATCGCGCCCACGCGAATGTTGCCAGGAGGCCGGCGATGAAGGCGGCCGTCCCAGGAGCCCGCCCTCGGCCCCATAAGGCTGGCCGGTCCAGAGCGTCGCCGACGAGTCATCGGTGAGGACGAGCACCGACCCGTATTCTCTTCCCGAGGCCACGCCGAACACGAATCCCTGCACAAAATTCCACCCAAAATGGAGGCCGATAGGCAGGGCCAGTTCACCGGTCAGCACATAACCGGTTCCGAACAACAAGCCGAAGATGACGATGTTGAACGTGCTCAGCCACGTCGCGTTCTCATTTCCCGCATGCGCCAGGCCAAAGAAGACTGCTGGAATCACCACAGCGATGACCATCCCCCACCGTGCCTTGGCGACGCCCTCGGACAGGTTCTTGATCGGGTATCCGCGATACGCCGCCTCCTCCCCGAAAGCTACGGCCGCAATGGCGACGACGCCGACCAGGATCGTGGCTACAAAGGGCTGGCCAGGGGCCGGGCAAAGCTGCCGGTAACCCTCACCCAGCCCACGGCGAGCTCAACGGCGAGAACCCCGAACAGCAGCAGCGCGCCCAGGACCAGTCCGAAGCCGAGGTCGGTCCACCACTTCCGGCTGAAGTGGAAACCGTAGTCGCTCATCCTGCGATGATCGAGTAAGCGACTCGCCAGGTACAACGCCGCGGCGATCAGAAGCGCGAACACCAGCGCCCGAACTAGGTCCTCATAGAGGTCTGGGAGGCGCCCCGCCAGACCGGCTCGCACGCGGCCGTCTACCGCGGCCGCGAGCAACACAATCACCAGAAAAACGAGTAGGCGCCACCCGGCCCGGAGGCGGCGCTCCCGTGCATTCCAGAACAGATTCGCGATTGGACTCAAGGTGAGCACCCCGTCCACAGGAGTCCTCAGAATACCCGCTCAAGCGGCGCGAGACGCGGATGTGGTCCGGTGGCTCCCGTCCAAGAATCGAGCCCCAACCATCCTTTGGATGTGGCCCACCCACCTGACCGCAGTAGCCCACCGGGAGGACGGGATGCGCCGGCCGACCACGAGCTGGGCAGATGCGGTGGGTCGATCAGGTCAGGGGACGCCAGCCGAACTTCCCGCTGTTGCCGATGAGCGGTCGAGTTTCGCCTATCTCATGCCCGGCTTGAGGGCGAGCAGGCTGGCGTAGGCGATGTGTCCGAAGAACACTCCCTCGTTCTCCCGGCGTCGCGCTTCGGCACTCAAGGCGCTGGCGAGGTCTTCGCCGATGAGTCCGGCGGCCGCCAAGACTGAGGCCCCACGCTCGACCACGTTGAGCATGTACGCAGGCTCGGTGATCTGTGCGTATCCGTGGCTGTGGAAGTCGAGTTCATCGAACCCCGCCTCGCGCAGCATCGAAGGTAGTCGACGCACTACCCAGGGGTCGTTGACGAAGCCAGATGCGAACGCTCCCGCACAGGCCTGGAGCGGGTCATGATCAGCCGTGGCCACGGACACCGTGGAGAAGTCCCCGTCGAAGACGGCGGCGGTGCCACCGGCACGCAGCACCCGGAATGCTTCGGCCACCAGCCGTTCGGGAGTCGGGACGTGGCTGATCACAGTGTGCGCGACGACCACGTCGAACGACTCATCAGCGAACGGCAAGTCGCGGCCATCGGCCTCCATGAACGACAGGCGGGGGGTGGACGCAGCCAACTGCCTGGCACGATCGAGCAGGCCGGGTGACGGGTCCACCCCGACCACTTCGGCGACCCCAACGACCTGGACGAGTCGCCGGCTGATCGCACCTGTCCCGCACCCGACCTCGAGGACCCGGGCGGTGTTCGGGAACCGGACACGCGAGAGGTAGTCGGTGAGCATTCGTTGCTGCTGCGGTTCGGTGGCACGCAACTCCATCGCATCGCCCACGACTTCAACGACGCTCGTAGGGGCTTCAGTAATGGTGGCGTACACGTCCGGCATGGCTGCTGCTCTCTTTGTTCAAGTAGCGCGCGCCCCGGAGCTCATGTCAAGCCGAGCGCACGCTCATGCCGCCCACCGCAGAGCCACGGCGGCGTACCCGCCCTGGTCGAAGTAGTGCGCCCACCCCACCGGTGGAGTCTCCCACCCGAATCGGCGCGGCACACATCCGAGGTCAAGTCTGCACATCGGCCACGTACGAAGTGATCGCCGTGCGTCATGTCCCACGTAGCCGCCCGTGCCGGGAGCGGCATGTGGGTGAAGGTCCGGGGGCGCACGGGGGACGAGTGGACCACGCTCCTCAGGAGTGCTCCCCCGTGCGCGGCGCTACGGTCTTGGAATGGATATCCTTCTGTTCTTGGCGATCTGGACCGTGCCCTTGGTTGTTGGCTACTTCGTGATCCGGCTGGCGGTGCGGCACGGAGTCATGGACGCTCATCGTCGGCTGCACCTTGGCGAGATCGGTTCACCAGACCACTCACCGACCTGACCACCTGGGGCACGGTCGGCGGCATGAGCGGCAGGTGGGTACGTCGCGGGGGACGCCAAACCTTCCCGAGGCCCCTGCCCGACACCATCGGGGTCGGCCAACATGACTAACCGCCCCGACCTCGGGTGAGGCTGGGAGCGGTCCTGTGGGGCTCTGGCTGGGGACTATTGCTAACGCCTTGCTACGCATCGGGTCAGGAAGGGCCGCGACGGGGCCGTATGAACCCGCTTCACTGCACCACTGCGCAGCACGAAACGACACAGGATCCGACCCGTCAGGACGAACGGATGGGACTTCTAATCTCGAGGTCGCAGGTTCGAGTCCTGCCGGGGGCACGGGTGACCGCTATGAGCGCCTGGCCTCAGCCGTCTCGATCGGGGGCGTCGGCAGTCCGGCTCAGGTCAGTCCCCGGAGGCGGCCACGGAGGCGAAGAGGTTGAGCCCCAGTCGTTCGGCGAGGTACTTGGTCACCAGCTGACCCCGGACGCTGTTACCTGCCGCATCCAGGGGTGGCGAGAACGTGGCCAGGCCTCCCTTGCCCGGCGACACCGTGACGATGCCTCCGCTGACGCCGCTCTTGCCCGGCATCCCGATCTCGTACAGCCAGTCACCCGACAGTTCGTAGAGGCCGGCGGTGGCCATCACCGCCAGCACCCGGCGGCACACGCCGGGAAGGACGACCACGTCACCCGTCACCGGGTTCACCCCGCCGTTGGACAGCGTGGCCGCCATCACGGCGAGGTCGTGAACCGTCACCTCCAACGAGCACTGCCGGGTGTAGACGTCGGTCGCCTCGTCGGGGTCGTGGTAGAGACGGCCGTAGCTCTGGAGCAGGTGGGCGATGCCTTGGTTGCGGAGGTTCGTGGCTGACTCGGAGGCGTACACCTCCTCGTTGACGGTGAGCTCCCGGCCGGCGAAGCGTGACAGCCCGTCCCGAACCCGCTCCCACTTCTCGTCGGCGGTGTCCCCCGGGACCAGGCTCGTGGTGGCGATCGCCCCGGCGTTGACCAAGGGGTTCATCGTCCGGTCGACGTGGAGCTCGACCGCCATCAGCGAGTCGAAGGGGAGGCCCGTGCTGTTGACGCCCAGTCGGCGCCGCGCCTCGCCATACCCGATCGCCTCGCACACCAGCGCGAACACGAAGGGCTTCGACACACTCTGGATCGAGAACGCCGTCTCGATGTCCCCGATCTCGAAGGACCTGCCGCGGGCGCCGACCACTGAGATGCCGAACCAGTCCGGCGACGCCCCGGCGAGGACGGGGATGTAGTCGGCAACCGCCCCGTCGGCGTTCGTGCGATAGCGCTCGTACGCCTCGGTGACGACACCCGCGACCTCCTCCGCCCGCGGAAGCTCGCCGGTGGAGACCCGCTGGGGCGTCGAGTCCTCGTCGAACGGCAGCCCCTCGTGCATCGACAACGTCGTCATGGGTCGCCCTCACTTCTGCTCGCGGGCAGCGTACGACAGTCCACGACCACGTCGATGCGCTCGAGGGGTGCGTCGGGTGCTGGGTGATGCCGAACGCGCGCCATGTCGCGCCCTTGGCATCACCGGATCCGGAGGCTCAGGCTCGGCGCACATGCGGGCGCGCCGCTCGAGGTGTCACCTCCACGAGACCTCGAGCCTCGACGACGTCGTGACCCAGAGTCCACGAGGCGCTCCCACTCGATCCCGACGCCTCACGACCCGGCGATCTGTGGTCTGCTGGGACTGGACGGGCCGCTCCTGGACCGAGGCATGGAGGTGCGTGATGACGCCTGACGAGATCGTGACGCGAGTTGGCGACCAGCTCGGCATCCGACGCGTGTTCGGCGAGCCGGTCGAGCGCGATGGCATCGTGGTGATCCCTGTCGCGGTCGCGGTCGGCGGTGGAGGCGGCGGAACCGGTCCAGACGATGAGGGCAGCGGGGGTGGCTTCGGCGGCATGGTCCGCGGCATCGGCGTCTACACCATCGCCGACGGCCAGGTCCGTTTCATCCCGGCCTTCGACACCACCGCGCTCGCCGTCATGGGTGTGCTCCTCGCCGGCCTTGCGCTGCGCGCGATGGGAAAGCGCAGCGCACGTTCCTGACCACTGCAGTTCCTGGTTGCGTGGGTTTCGACGCGGGATGCCGGTGCTGTCCGGCGGGGTGGAACCGACACGCTGGGGCGCATCGGATGCCGACGCACGGTGCTCGACTGGTGGGCTCGCTCCGGTTCAGCGCTCGACATCAGCGAGCGCTTCCCCGACCACCTCGATCGACTCCGCCGTGATCGGGTCCAGGACGAGCTGTAGGTGTGTCGCGCCGGCGTCCGCCATCCCCCGGACGTGGTCGCCCAGGTCGTCCGGCGTGACGGTGGTGACGTTCGCGTCGTAGGCGTCACCCATCAGCCGGCCGCGACCACCGGGCAGGGTGACCAGGACCGCGGCCGTCGCCTCGACGTGCCGACCCTCAGGCATGGCGGCGTCGACCTCGGCCTTCACCTCCGCGAACCGCCCGACAGAGTTGTCGTAGATGCTCCACCAGACGTTCCACGAGTCCGCGACCGGCAGTCCGATGCTCACCATGCGAGGGCTGGTGGAGCCCAGCATGATCGGGGGCCCGCCCTGCCGGACCGGCCGCGGGTCGAGCACGCAGTCGTCCACGTCGTAGTACGTCCCATGGAACGTCGTCCGCCCCTCCCGCAGCAGCGGAACGATGATCGCGAGCGCCTCCTCGAAGCGGGACACCCGCCGGTCGTAGCGGAAACCGAACGCGTCGTACTCTCGCCGGTTCCATCCCGCCCCCAGCCCCACGATGAGCCGCCCGTGCGATATGGCGTCGACCGTCGCGGCCTGCTTGGCCAGCATCGCCGGCGCGTGAAAGCTGGTCGACGCGACGAGCGGCCCGATCTCCACCCGCTCGGTCACTGCGGCGATCGCGGCGAGCGTGGTCCACGCCTCGTAGGGCCCTCGTGTCGACCCGTCGGGCAGGTCGTAGATCAGGTGGTCACCCACCCAGATCGAGTCGTACCCGGCGCTCTCGACGCGGCGCGCCAGATCGAGGTACTCCGGCCACGGCACGAACCGCTCCACCTCGGGCAGCTGGACGCCGACCTTGCACGGGCGAGTCATGGGCTGACCCTATGGAAAACGGGGCGGTGGATGCTCAACCGGCGAGACCCGACATGGCTGGCCGGACGGCGCTGGAGCAGACATCCTGTCGGAATGACGTTCACATCCGGCTATGCCCTGAGGCGGGCGGAGGACGAGGTGGTCGTCGTCGTGGACGGACAGCTCGACACAGGTGGGCGGCGCGAAGCATCCTGTCGTTGAAGGTCACTGGTGCGCAGGTCCCACGGCTGGTGAACGTGGTCGGAGGGCGTCGCTTCGTCACCGTCGTGGCGCCAAGCCGCGTCGAGGACGTCTTCGTGCTAGCGGGACTACCTCGCAGCTCTTCATCCGGGTAGTGCTCCCGACGCGAGGGGGCTGGCCGCCGTGGCGGGAGCACGGACCCGCCCGGTCGTCGGCCCACCTCTGGTCCGGCGCGCCTAGCCGTTCGAGAAGCAGCTCGTCAACGCACGGGAGCTCGTCGAGCCGGACGCGGTGACGACGCGGTTCTCGCCAGCGTCGAAACGGTGCTCGGGTCAGCCGCCGAGCGGCAGCCGAGCGAGCACCTCGTGGCGGGGCCGGTGCCCTTTCTCGCGTGGAAGGTGGGACGCGACGACGGCCACCTCGCTCGCCGACCACGGCGGACCGGCATACGACCCCAGAACGCGCACCCAACGCGTCGCGTCACGAGGTCGCGGGATCCGGGCGAGGGTGAGGTGGGGCCGGAAGGGCCCACCGTCCGGCGCAGCACCCACGACCGCGCAGGCGGAGCGCACGGACCGGGCCAGCGGGGCCAGGTCCGTCCCGCCCGAGACGCCGGCCCACAAGACCCTGGCTCGGGAGACGTCGGGGAAGCACCCGCCACCCGCGAGGGCGAGCTGCACCGGAGCCCTGCGGGCAACGGTCTCGGCGACGTGGTCCACGAGGTCCTCGACCACCCTCTCCGGAACCGCCGCCATGAACGCCAGGGTGAGGTGCCACTGCGAGGGGGGCGTCCACCGCAGTCCCTCGCCGGCGTCGCGACGGGCATCGAGGAAGGCGTCCAGGTCCTCGACCATCTCGTCCGGTGGGTCGACGGCCACGAACACACGCATGTCGGACATCATGCGCGGGTGGATGCATGGCGTGAGGCCGTCATGCAGGTCGTTACTCTTGCGGCGTGAATACGGACGGGGACGTGGAGGCACTGGTCTCCGCGGTCGAGAGGCTGCGAGGGGAGGTCGAGGTCGCCTCGCTGCCCCTCGAGGTGCCCAGCCGTGCTCCGGCCGAGGCCTCCCGGCGCCAGCTCCTCCAGCAGCTCGACGACTACGTCCTGCCGCGGCTGCGCTCCATCGATGCCCCCCTCCTGGCGGTCGTGGGCGGCTCGACCGGTGCGGGGAAGTCGACCCTCGTCAACTCCGTGGTCGGTGCCCAGGTGAGCCGGCCGGGGGTCCTGCGACCCACGACCACCTCACCGGTTCTCGTCCACCACCCGCAGGACCGGCGGTGGTTCGCCGACACCCGGATCCTCCCCAGCCTCGCGCGGGTCACCGGCCAGGACACCGGGGAGTCGCAGCCCGGCACCGTCCGGCTCGCCGAGTCCACCGCGCTGCCCGCCGGCATGGCACTGCTCGACGCGCCCGACATCGACTCCGTCGTGTCGGCGAACCGGGCGATCGCGACCCAGCTGCTCTCCGCGGCCGACCTCTGGCTCTTCGTGACCACCGCCGCCCGCTACGCGGACGCGGTGCCGTGGGACCTGCTGCGCACCGCGGCGGACCGTGGCACGGCGGTCGCGATCGTCCTCGACCGCATCCCTCCGGAGGCTGTGGACGAGATCCGCCCTCACCTCGCGGGCATGCTCCGAGAGCAGGGCCTGCCCACCGCTCCCATCTTCACGGTGCCCGAGACGACGCTGGACCCCGAAGGGCACCTTCCCGCCGAGGCGGTCGCCCGGCTGAGAGCCTGGCTGCAGGCGCTGGCGAGCGACTCCCGGGCTCGTCAGATCGTCGTCGGCCAGACCTTGCGGGGCGCGGTGGAGTCACTCTCGGGTCGCACGGCGGAGCTCGTGGTGGCCAGCCGCGACCAGCACGACGCCGCCGTCGCCCTCCGCCGAGCCGTCGACGAGTCCTTCGACGACGCTCGTCGGCGCGTGTCGGACGGAATGACGGACGGCACGCTCCTGCGCGGAGAGGTTCTCGCCCGCTGGCAGGAGTTCGTCGGCACCGGGGAGTTCTTCCGTCAGGTCGAGACGACGATCTCGCGCTGGCGCGACAAGCTCACAGCCGCGATCAAGGGGGGCCCGCCGCCGGCGGAAGGACTGGGCGAGGCGCTGCAGACCGGTGTCGCCGCCCTCCTGCTGTCGAACGCCGAGACCGCCGGCTCCGAGTCGGTGCGCGCCTGGCGTCGCCTCCCCGGCGGCGGACCGATCCTCACGCGCCATCCCGAGCTGGCCAAGCCGGCACCGGGCCTCCGGGCCGACGTGGAGCGCCTCGTCCGGGACTGGCAGGGCGAGGTGTTCGAGCTGGTGCGCACCGAGGGTCAGGGACGGCGAACGAACGCCCGGATCGCGGCCTACGGCCTCAACGCCATCGGGCTCTTCCTCATGCTCGTCGCCTTCGGCAGCACGGGGGGCCTCGTCGGCGCCGAGATCGGCATCGCCGGCGGTACGGCGGTGCTCGCGCAGCGGGTCCTCGAGGCGATCTTCGGCGACCAGGCCGTGCGTGAGATGGCGGCCAAGGCCCGCACCCGACTGCTCGAGCTCACCGATGCCCTCTACCACGCCGAGCGAGACCGGTATGCCGTGGCACTGGCCGACGTCGCGGCGCCGGAGGACCAGGCGCAGCGGCTCGCGGCCGCCGCGGGCGGGCTCCGGGCGGTGGTGCGGTGAGCCCGCTGCGAATGGGCTCCTCCCGAGGTGCCGTGGTGTCCCCGGAGCAGCTCGCCGCAGCGGCGGCATCCTTGGGCGCGGCCGTGGACGCCGGCGGGGAACAGCTGCCGGCGGTCGAGCGGGACAGGGCCCGCTCCGTGGTCGCGAAGGTCGAGGAGCGCACCGCGCTCGTCGGGGGCCACACCGTGGTCGCCCTCGCCGGCGCGACCGGCAGCGGGAAGTCCTCCCTCTTCAACGCCCTCGTCGGCAGCCCCGTGGCCACGGTGGGCGTGCGCCGACCCACGACCTCGACCCCCGTGGCGGCGATCTGGGGGGACGAGCCGGTCGGCGAGCTCCTCGACTGGGTCGGCGTCGGCGCTCGTCACCACGTCGAGGCTGCTCAGGACGGTTCCCAGCTCGGGTCGCTCGACGGACTCGTCCTCCTGGACCTGCCCGACTTCGACTCCCGTGAGGTGGACCACCGTGTGGAGGCCGAGCGTGTGCTCGAGCTCGTCGACCTCTTCGTCTGGGTCACCGACCCGCAGAAGTACGCCGACTCCCGGCTGCACGATGACTACGTCGCCGCCTTGGCCACCCACGAAGCCGTCACGATGGTCGTCCTCAACCAGGTCGACCGGTTGACACCCGCCGAGGTCGAGCAGTGCCGAGCGGACCTCGTGCGGCTCATGGAACGCGACGGCGTCCCACGGGCGACCGTTCTCGCCACCTCGGTGACCACGGGGGCGGGCGTCGACGAGCTGCGCCAGCGGCTGGCGAACGCCGTGGCGGGTCGCACGATGGCACGCACCCGCCTGGCCGGGGACGTGCGGGCAGCGGCCCGCGTCCTGCGGGCACACGTCGCGGAGGACGAGCCGCGCGTCGACGCTCCTGCCCGCGCCGAGCTCCTCGACGCCCTGGCCCGCAGCGCGGGAGTGCCTACGGTGGTCCACGCCGTGGAGCGGGACTACCGGATGGAAGCCGCGGCGCGCACCGGTTGGCCGTTCACCCGCTGGGTGCACCGCCTGCGTCCACGGCCGCTGCGCCGCCTGCGGCTGGACGGCAAGGACATCCGGGTGTCCGACGCCGACGTCCGGTCGGTCCTCGGGCGCTCGTCCCTGCCACCGCCCACGCCGGCAGCACGAGCGGCGGTCGACCTCGCGACGCGGCGGCTCGCGGACCGCGCCGGTCGCGATCTCCCGATCCCGTGGGCCGAGGCCGTGGAGAACGCCGCATCACCGCCCGGCGCCTCCCTCGGGGACGCGCTCGACCAGGCCGTCGTGGGGACGTCGCTCCATGCCCGGTCGCCGGTCTGGTGGCGGGTCGTGGGAGTCGCCCAGCTGATCCTTGCCGTCACGGCCGTCGTCGGGCTGCTGTGGCTCGCGCTGTACGTGCTCCTCGGGTGGTTCCAGCTCGATGCCATCGTCGGAGATCCGCCGACCTGGGGCGTGGTGCCCATTCCGTTGGTCCTGCTCGTCGGTGGGGTGCTCAGCGGCCTGTTCCTGGCGCTCGTCTCTCGATGGCTGGCGCGGGTCGGGGCCCGGCGCCGCGGCCGGGTGATGGACAAGCGCCTCCGCGCCTCGATCGACGCGGTGGCGGAGGCGGAGATCGTCGTCCCCGTGGGACTGGTGCTCGACCGGCACGGGGCGACGCGCGTCGCACTGACCCGCGCCGCGGACGTCTGACGCCGCGGGTCGCTCCGGCTCCTTCGTCCACAGGTCGCCGGATGCCGTGCCAGCCGGTCCACAGGTCCCGGGCGGTTCTCCGACACGCAGCCCTGTGGGCGGACGCTGGGTCCACGGGCACCGAGGGACGGGCCCGGAGGGAGAGACACGATGAACGAGACGTTCGTGACGATCAAGGGACGGCTCGTGGCCGACCCCACCGTGCGCACCACGCGAGCCGGAGCGCCGATGGCGTCCTTCCGGATCGCCTCGTCGGTGCGACGGCCCGTGGCCGGCCAGCCGGGCGTCTGGGCCGACGCGGAGACGAGCTTCTATGACGTCGTCGCCTATCGCGCCCTGGCTGCCAACGTCGGGGTCTCGGTGCGCAAGGGGCATCCGGTGACGATCCACGGACGGCAGCACATCGTGTCGCGGGCCCGCGACGACGGGACGACGTGGTGGGGGGTCGAGGTCGTCGCGGATGCCGTGGGTCACGACCTCTCGTACGGCACTGCTGCCTTCACCAAGGTGAGCCGTGGCCACTTCTCCGACGGCGACAGGACGGCCGTCCCGGACCCTCCTCCCGGGACCTTCGCCGACGTGGGGCTGGGTGACCCCGAGCGCGATCCATATGTCGTCGAGGGCGCTCCGCGAGAGCCCCGCGGACGCCGGGGTCGACCGTGCGGACGCTGGACGTGACGCCATGGACGGTCCGGACACCGGTCCGCTGGTTCCCGCCGCGAAGGAACCCGCCGCCTGAGGAGCCGGCGCCCGGCTCGACCTGCTGGTTGACGGATTCGGGCGGCAGGGGTGCTGGTCGTTAGCCTTGCCCCATGCCCGAGTTCATCTACGTCATGTCGCGTGCCCGGAAGGCGCACGGCGACAAGGTCATCCTCGACGAGGTCACCCTGTCCTTCCTCCCCGGCGCCAAGATCGGCGTCGTCGGTCCGAACGGCGCTGGGAAGTCCTCGGTGCTCAAGATCATGGCGGGGCTGGACCAGCCGTCGAACGGGGAGGCCCGCCTGACGCCGGGGTACTCGGTCGGCATCCTCATGCAGGAGCCCGAGCTCAACGAGGAGAAGACGGTTCTCGGAAACGTCGAGGAGGGCGCCGGTGAGATCAAGGCGAAGCTCGACCGCTACAACGAGATCTCGGCCCTGATGGCGGAACCGGACGCGGACTTCGAGGCCCTCATGACGGAGATGGGCCAGCTCCAGGAGGCCATCGACGCGGCGGACGCGTGGGACCTCGACTCCCAGCTCGAGCAGGCCATGGACGCCCTGCGGTGCCCCCCGCCGGAGGCCGACGTCACCGTCCTCTCCGGAGGTGAGCGCCGCCGGGTCGCCCTGTGCAAGCTCCTCCTCCAGAAGCCGGACCTCCTCCTGCTCGACGAGCCCACCAACCACCTCGACGCGGAGTCGGTGCTCTGGCTCGAGCAGCACCTCGCCGCATACCACGGCGCGGTCGTCGCCGTGACGCACGACCGGTACTTCATGAACAACGTCGCACAGTGGATCCTCGAGCTGGACCGCGGGCGGGCCTACCCCTACGAGGGGAACTACTCGACCTACCTCGAGAAGAAGCAGGCGCGGCTCCAGGTGCAGGGGAAGAAGGACGCCAAGCTCAGCAAGCGCCTCGCCGACGAGCTCGAGTGGGTGCGCAGCAACGCCAAGGCCCGGCAGACCAAGTCGAAGGCGCGCCTGGCCCGTTACGAGGAGATGGCCGCCGAGGCGGAGCGCACCCGCAAGCTCGACTTCGAGGAGATCCAGATCCCGCCGGGCCCCCGCCTCGGCAGCAAGGTGATCGAGGTCAAGAGCCTGCGCAAGGGTTTCGGCGACCGCATCCTCATCGACGACCTGTCCTTCACGTTGCCGCGCAACGGCATCGTCGGCGTGATCGGCCCGAACGGCGTCGGAAAGACCACGCTCTTCAAGACCATCGTCGGCCTCGAGCATGCGGATGCCGGCAGCGTGGAGGTCGGCGAGACCGTCAAGATCTCCTACGTCGACCAGAGCCGCGGCGGTCTCGACCCGTCGAAGAACCTGTGGGAGACGGTGTCGGGCGGCCACGACTACATCAACGTCGGCCAGGTCGAGATCCCGTCGCGCGCCTACGTGAGCCAGTTCGGCTTCAAGGGACCGGACCAGCAGAAGAAGGCGGGCATCCTGTCCGGCGGGGAGCGCAACCGGCTCAACCTCGCGCTGACCCTCAAGGAGGGTGGCAACCTGCTCCTCCTCGACGAGCCGACGAACGACCTCGACGTCGAGACCCTCGGGTCCCTCGAGAACGCCCTGCTCGACTTCCCGGGATGCGCCGTCGTCATCAGCCACGACCGGTGGTTCCTCGACCGGGTCGTGACGCACATCCTCGCGTACGAGGGTGACGAGGAGAACCCGTCCAAGTGGTACTGGTTCGAGGGCAACTTCGCCTCGTACGAGGAGAACAAGATCGAGCGCCTCGGTGTGGAGGCGGCCCGCCCCCACCGCGTCACCTACCGCAAGCTGACCCGCGACTGAGCCTGACGTCGCCCACGGCACGGAGCGGGCCGACCCCAAGGTGCGCCACGGATAGGGTGTGCGGCGTGGAGACGGAGACCTCGGCAGCGGCCCCACATCTCGTCTCGGTCGTCATCCCGGTCTACCAGGGCGAGCTCACCCTGGAGGCCGTCGTCGCGGAGATCGCCGCGTCGCTCCCGGAGCGCCAGACACCCGCGGGGCGGACGTATCGCGTGACCGAGGTCGTCCTCGTCCACGACTGCGGGCCGGACGCCTCGGACGCGGTGATCCGCCGGCTCGCGGCACACCACGAGTGGGTGCGCCCGGTGTGGCTCAGCCGGAACTTCGGCCAGCACGCCGCGACGCTCGCGGGCATCGCCGCGTCGGGTGGGCGAGTGGGTCGTCACGATGGACGAGGACGGCCAGCACGACCCCGAGCGGATCGGTCAGCTCATCGACACCGCGATGCACGCACAGGCCGACGTCGTCTACGCCCGGGCCACGAACGAGCCGCCGCACGGACCGGTGCGCAACACCGCTTCACGGGGGGCCAAGTGGCTCGTCATGCGGCTCGCCAAGGGAGCACCGGCATCCGACTTCGCGAGCTACCGCCTCCTCCTCGGCGAGGTGGCCCGGTCGGTCGCCGCCTACGCCGGTCCCGGAATCTATCTCGACGTGGCGATCTCGTGGGTGGCGCGGCGGATCACGACCTGCCCCATGCCCATGCGCGCGGAGGGGGCCCGCCCGTCCGGATACGACCTGCGCCGACTGGCCTCGCACTTCTGGCGGCTCGTGCTCTCCAGCGGCACCCGGCCCCTGCGGTGGGTCAGCGCACTGGGCGCCGCTGCGGTGCTGCTCGCGCCATCTCGTGGCCGTGGTGCTCATCGCCGGTCGAGCGTCCGGGCGGTGGCAGGTGCCGGGCTGGACCTCGACGATGATCCTGCTCATGGTGGCGACCGGGGTGATCCTCTTCAGCCTCGGCGTCATCGCGGAGTACGTCGGCCTGGCCGTCAACATGGCCATGGGCAAACCCCTCTACCTTCCCGTCCGCGACCGCCACGACGGGCCGCTCGGCCGGGACGACGCGTGACCGACGCGCCGACCACACCGCGCACCCTCGCCTGGGTCGTCGGGGCCGGCGGGCTCGTGGGGAGCACGTCGCCGCCGAGCTCCGGCGCAGCGGCCACGAGGTCCGGACGACGGACGTGCCCTGGGCCGACGAGGACGCGAGCATCCGCGTCCTCACCGGAGCCGTCGAGGACTTCGCTCGAGCGCGACGTGGTCGCCCGTGGAGTGTCGCCTGGTGCGCCGGTGCCGGCGTCGTCGCGACCGGGGAGGCCGAGCTGGCCGCCGAGGTGCGGGTCTTCGAGCGGGTGACCGCAGCGCTCACGGCGTCCGTCGGCCCGGAGGAGGACGGCGTCCTCTTCCTGGCGTCCTCGGCCGGCGGGGTCTATGGGGGGTCGGTGACGCCTCCCTTCGACGAGCGGACCGAGCCCCGTCCCCTCGTGCCGTACGGCCGGGCGAAGCTCGCCATGGAGGGCCACGCCTCGGTCGTCGCTCAGCGACCCGGTGTCCGCGTGGTGCTCGGCCGGCTCGCCAACGTCTACGGTCCGGGCCAGACGCTCGGCAAGCCGCAGGGCCTGCTCTCCCAGCTCTGCCTCGCGGACGCGACCCGCCGCCCACTGCCCGTGTTCGTCTCGCTCGACACGATCCGGGACTACCTGTATGCCGGTGACGCGGCGCGAATGGTCGTCCGCACCATGGCCCGCGCCCGTGCGGAACCCGAGGGTTCCGTCGTGGTCAAGGTCCTCGCCTCGGGCCGCCCCGTCACCGTCGGCTACCTCGTCTCGGAGGCACGGAGGGTCTTCCACCGGCCGCTGCGGACGATTCCCGTCGGCGGCGTGTCCGCCGGTCAGGTGCTCGACCTGCGGCTGGAGTCGCGAGTGTGGACAGACGTCGACGGGCTCGCGACGACCCCGCTCGCTGCGGGTCTGGCGAGCACCTCCGCCGACGTGCGCGCCCGGGTCGTCCGCGGAGGGGCGCTCGACCGGTGACGGCAGGGGCCCGGCGACTGCCCTCGACCAGCGGCTCTGCTCAGGCCGGGCGGGTCGCTGCGACGAACACGGACGACCCGAACGGCAGGTCACGCCGGCCCAGGAGCATCCGGTCGAGGCGGGAGATCGCGACGAGGCCGTCGTTGAGCGGCTTCGGCAGCCGGGGCACCTGGACGATGTCGGCAGGTCCCGTGACGCGGCGACGGCGCAGCTTCCGGGCGAGCCGCTCGGCGGCGAACATGGGGAACACCGACGCGAAGCCGTAGGTCGCCCGGTTCACGGTGAAGCCCGCGCGTTCCACCGCCGCCACCGCGCGCGCGCGGGTGTACCGGCGATGGTGACCGTTCGCCACGTCGAAGTCGCTCCACGCCCAGGTGTATGCCGGCACGGACATCACCAGCCGTCCGCCGGGCCTGAGCACGCGACGTACCTCCGCCAGGGCCTGGTCCTCGGGGTCGCAGTGCTCGATGACGTCGAAGGCCGAGACGACGTCGAAGACGCCGTCCGCGAAGGGAAGGGCGAGGGCAGATCCGCAGACACCGTCCGTGCCGAGACCGCGGGCATCGATGTCGAGCGAGACCGTGCTCATCGCTCGCGTCCCGGAGCCAGGCAGCGCTCGGCCCGTCGGCGCTTCCGAGGTCCAGCGTCAGCCGGGCACCTTCGACGTAGGAGCGCAAGGTGACGTCGAGCAGGTCCGCGCGCACGGTGTACCACCAGTAGTCGGGGACGGCGATCGAGGGGGATCCCCCGTGCCCCGGCGCGCTCATCACCGCGTCACTGTAGCGGCGTCCGGGACCCCCTCCTGAACTGGCGCGGGTGCACGTGCAGAGCCGACGTGGTCAGGCGGTGGCGCGGACGAGGCGCACGGCGAGGTCGCCGTACGACGCCTCGATCCCCTGGGGCGTGCGGCGGACGTCCGGGGTGTACCACCGGGCGACGTCGATGGCCATCGAGAGGAGCGCCAACGCCGTGCCGGGGATGTCGACGACCTCGAACTCGCCGGTGGCGACGCCGTCACGCAGCACCTCAGCGACGACGTGGTCGATCTCCTTGCGCAGGTGGAGCACCTCGTCGCGGTGCTCCGGGCGGAGGTGGCGGAACTCGAACTGGACGATCCGGCCGAGCTCGTAGTGCTCGGCGTGCCACCGGGAGAATCCCCCCACCATCGCCCGCAGCGCATCGGTCGGCGAGGTGGCGGCCTCTGCGGCCGCGACGAGCAGGTCACGCGCGCGCGCGTGACCGCGCCGGCTCAGCTCGAAGAGGAGCACCTCCTTGGAGGAGAAGTGCACGTAGACCCCCGCCGGTGACAGGCCCGCCCGAGACGCGATGTCGCGGGTGGTCGTCGCGTGGAAGCCCCGCTCGGCGAACGCGTCCGCCGCCGCCAGCATGATCCGCACGGCCGTGTCGGCGACGTCACCGACGGCCTCGTGCCGCCCACCCTCGGGCGCGAGGGCGGCCAGGACGTCGGTCTCGCTCAGTGGAGTCGGGCTCGGCACGGTTGACAGCATGCCGCACCCGCGTGAGACTAAGCAAGCGCTTAGTCAACAGGGAAGGCGCCGCCCGAGTCCTCCGAGGAGATCCATGCCCCGCAACATCTACGGTCCCGAGCACGAGGACTTCCGCTCGTCGGTCACGGAGTTCGTCGAGCGCACGCTCAAGCCCCGGGTGGAGCAGATGCTCGAGGTGAAGACCATCGACCGCGACATCTGGAAGGAGGCCGGCAGCCAAGGCATCTTCGGCCTCGGCATCCCGGAGGAGTTCGGCGGCATGGGCGCCGAGGACTACCGCTTCAACGCCGTCGCGGCAGAGGTGATCAACGGCTTCAACGCCGCCGTGGGGTCGTGTTTCGGTATCCACAGTGACGTCTGTCCGCCGTACATCGTCGACCTCGGCACACAGGAGCAGAAGGAGCGCTGGCTGCCACCGATGGCAGCGGGGGAGAAGATCTGTGCCATCGCGATGACCGAGCCCGGGGGCGGCTCCGACCTCGCGGCCCTCAAGACCTTTGCCGTGCGTGACGGCGACCACTGGGTGCTCAACGGCAGCAAGACGTTCATCACCAACGGCTACCAGGCCGACCTCGTCATCGTCGCCACCCGCACCGATCCCAGCAGGGGCGCGAAGGGCATCACCCTCTTCATGGTCGAGGAGGGGATGGAGGGCTTCACCCGCGGCCGCAAGCTCGACAAGGTGGGCCAGGAGGAGTCCGACACCGCGGAGCTGTTCTTCTCCGACGTCCGGGTGCCCGACAGCAACCGCATCGGCGAGGAGGGGCAAGGCTTCGTCGCCATGATGCAGCGCCTGCCGCAGGAGCGCGTCGGCGCCGCGTGCGCCAACGTCGCCCACGCAAAGCAGATCCTCCTCGAGACCATCGACTACACCAAGGAGCGCAAGGCGTTCGGGCAGGCCATCGGTTCGTTCCAGCACAACAAGTTCAAGATCGCCGAGCTGGTGACCGCGATCGAGGTCGCCGAGGCCTACGTCGACGACTGCATCGAGGCGCACGCCGAGGGCCGCCTCTCAGCGGTCGACGCCGCGAAGGCCAAGTGGTGGAGCGCCCAGGTGCAGAACGACGTCCTCGACGAGTGCGTCCAGCTGCACGGTGGCTACGGTTTCATGAACGAGTACCGGGTCGCCCGCGCCTGGCGCGACGCCCGCGTCACGAAGATCTGGGCCGGGTCGAACGAGATCATGAAGGAGCTCATCGGCCGGGACCTCGGTCTCTGAGCACCCCTACCACCCCGTCGGAGCCGGCGAGGCACCGTGCCCGGCCGGCATCCGACGGGCGCGTGTCAGTCGAGGGGTCCGCCCGCGACGTAGATGACCTGGCCCGACACGAAACCGGCCTCCTCGGACACGAGGAAGGCGATGGTCGCGGCGATGTCCTCAGGCTGGCCCACCCGCCCGACGGGGATCTGCTGGGCTGAGTGCTCGATGAAGTCCTCGAACGTCACCCCGAGCCGTGTGGCCGTCGCAGCGGTCATGTCCGTCTGGACGAAGCCCGGCGCGACGGCATTCGCCGTGACGCCGAACCGGCCGAGCTCGATGGCCAGCGTCTTCGTGAAGCCCTGGAGGCCCGCCTTGGCCGCGGAGTAGTTGGCCTGCCCGCGGTTCCCCTGCGCCGAGGAGGACGAGAGGTTGACCACTCGCCCGTAGCGCTGCTCGGTCATGTGGGTCTGGCACGCCCGGGTCATGAGGAAGGCGCCTTTGAGGTGGACGGCCAAGAACGGCGTCCCAGTCGTCCTCGGTCATCTTGAAGAGCAGGTTGTCCCGGATGATGCCGGCGTTGTTGACGAGGACGACCGGCGGGCCCAGCTCGTCGGCCACTCGTGCCACGCCGCTCTCGACCTGTCCGGCGTTCGTGACGTCGACCGCCACGCCGGTGGACCGGCCCCCGGCGTCCCGGATCCGCCCGGCGACCGCCTCGCACGACGGCTCGTCGAGGTCGAGCACTCCGACAGCGAACCCGTCCCTGCCCAGTCGCTCGGCGGTGGCGGCGCCGATGCCGCGGGCGGCTCCGGTGACGATGGCGACACGCTCGGGGGACATGCGGCTCCTCTGGAAGGCCGAGGCCGGAGACCTCGAGGGCGAGCTCCCGACCCTACCGACCGGGGTGTCGAGCCACGGCCAGGCGGGTACGTGACGTTTTCGTCGGTCCCCCCTGCCGACGGTAGGTTGACCTCCACTGCGGCGGGCCCCATGGCGCGCTGCGCCCAGCACCGTCGCTGGCCTGTGGTGACCACACATGGAAGGCACGTAGTGGAGATCTGGCCCGGAACGCCCTACCCCCTCGGGGCGACGTACGACGGCAGTGGAGTGAACTTCGCCCTGTTCAGCGAGGTCGCCGAGGACGTGGAGCTGTGCCTCGTCGACGACGACGGCGTCGAGACCCGCGTGGCGATGCCGGAGGTGGACGGGTTCGTGTGGCACGGCTTCATCCCGGGCGTCCAGCCGGGCCAGCGGTACGGGTACCGGGTGCACGGGCCCTACGAGCCCGAGCAGGGACACCGCTGTGACCCGAGCAAGCTGCTGATCGACCCCTACGCCAAGGCGATCGAGGGACAGGTGAGCAACGACCGGTCGCTCTTCTCGTACGACTTCAGGGACCCGAGGAAGCGCAACCCCGAGGACAGCCTGGGCAAGACCATGCTGTCGGTGGTCATCAACCCCTACTTCGACTGGGGACACGACCGGCCGCCGAACCACGAGTACCACGACACCGTCATCTACGAAGCGCACGTCAAGGGTCTGACGATGACCCACCCGGAGGTGCCCGAGGAGATCCGCGGCACCTATGCCGCGATCGCCCACCCGGCGATCATCGACCACCTGACGAACCTCGGCGTCACGGCGATCGAGCTCATGCCGGTGCACCAGTACGTCCAGGACACCTCGCTCCAGGCCAAGGGGCTCACGAACTACTGGGGTTACAACACCATCGGCTTCCTGGCCCCGCACAACGGATACTCGCGGGGCGAGCGCGGGGAGCAGGTTCCGGAGTTCAAGGCGATGGTCAAGGCCCTCCACGACTCCAACATCGAGGTCATCCTCGACGTCGTCTACAACCACACCGCCGAGGGCAACGAGTTCGGGCCCACGATCTGCTTCCGGGGCATCGACAACGCTGCCTACTACCGGCTCGTCGACGAAGCGAAGGAGCACTACTACGACACGACCGGCACGGGGAACAGTCTCCTCATGCGGCACCCGCACGTGCTGCAGCTCATCATGGACTCGCTCCGGTACTGGGTCACCGAGATGCACGTCGACGGCTTCCGCTTCGATCTCGCCGCCACCCTGGCCCGCCAGTTCCACGAGGTCGACAAGCTCTCGGCCTTCTTCGACCTCATCCAGCAGGACCCGGTCATCTCCCAGGTCAAGCTCATCGCCGAGCCGTGGGACGTCGGCGACGGCGGCTACCAGGTCGGCAACTTCCCGCCGCTGTGGACCGAGTGGAACGGCAAGTACCGCGACACCGTGCGGGACTTCTGGCGTGGGGAGCCCCGCACCCTCGGCGAGTTCGCGTCACGGTTCACCGGCTCGAGCGACCTCTACGAGCACAGCGGTCGCAAGCCCATCGCGTCGATCAACTTCGTCACAGCCCACGACGGGTTCACGCTGCGAGACCTCGTCTCCTACAACGAGAAGCACAACGAGGCCAACGGCGAGGACGGTCGGGACGGCGAGAGCCACAACCGCTCGTGGAACTGCGGCGTGGAGGGCCCGTCCGACGATCCGGAGGTCCAGGCGCTTCGCCTCCGGCAGCAGCGCAACTTCCTCACGACGCTGCTGCTCAGCCAGGGGGTCCCGATGATCGCCCACGGTGACGAGATCGGCCGGACCCAGCAGGGCAACAACAACGTCTACTGCCAGGACAACGAGCTCTCCTGGGTGAACTGGGAGCTCGCAGAGCCCGAGAAGGAGCTGTTCGCCTTCACGGCAGCACTCACGACGCTGCGGCGGGAGCACGCGGTCTTCCGTCGTCGGCGGTTCTTCGCCGGGAGCGCCGAACACGGCGGCCAGTCGGAGATGGGCGACATCGCATGGTTCCAACCCTCGGGTGAACCGATGGCCCAGTCGCACTGGTCGGTCGGCGAGACGAAGACCGTGTCGGTCTTCCTCAACGGCCGTGCCATCCCCACCCCCGACAACCGGGGCAGACGCGTGGTCGACGACGACTTCCTCGTCCTCTTCAACGCCGACGACGAGGACCAGGTCTTCGTGCTCCCCGGGCAGGAGTGGGGTGAGCGCTGGCTCATCGAGATCGACACCGGAGTGAGCACCGTCGACCCCGGGTGGCACGAGGCCGGCGCCGACCTCTCGGCCAGGCCGCGGTCCGTCGTCCTCCTGCGCAGTCCGAGGGAGACTCCCACGGCACCCTCAGGAGTGGCCGCGACGATTCGGACCTGAGGATGCCGACTTCCCACCGCCCGGACCCGGGCCGGGTGGTCCCGGTGGCGACCTACCGCCTCCAGGTCCACGCGGGCTTCGGGTTCGACGCGGCGGCCGAGCACACGGCATACCTCGCGTCGCTCGGCGTCTCGCACCTCTATCTCTCGCCGGTCCTCCAAGCCACGCCGGGGTCGACGCACGGCTACGACGTGCTCGACCACACCCGGATCAGCGAGGAGGCAGGGGGTCGCGAGGCGTTCGAGCGGCTCGTCATGGCATGCAGGGAGGCCGGCCTCGGCATCATCCTCGACGTCGTGCCGAACCACATGGCGGTGCCGCGGCCGGCCCACCTCAACGCGCCGTTCTGGTCGCTCCTGCGCGACGGCGTGCGCTCCTCGTATGCCGGGTGGTTCGACGTCGACTGGGTGGCCGAGGACGACCGCATCCTCATGCCGGTCCTGGGCGGCACGCTCGAGCAGGCCGTGGAGTCAGGGGAGCTGGTCGTCGCCGACGACGGAGGGCCGGGCGGGTCCGACCACGTCCTGCGCTACTACGACGCCGAGTTCCCGGTGGCACCCGGCACAGAGGACCTTCCTCTTCCGGAGCTGCTCGACGCGCAGGCCTACCGCCTGTCCAGCTGGCGCGAGGCAGGTGAGGCCCTCAACTACCGGCGCTTCTTCGACGTCACCTCGCTCGTCGGGGTGCGGGTCGAGGACCCGGTGGTCTTCATGGCCACGCATGCCCTCCTGCTCTCGCTGCACGGCCACGGCGAGGTGGACGGGTTCCGGATCGACCACCCCGACGGGCTCGCGGACCCCCAGGGCTACCTCGACCGGCTCGCCGACGCGACCGGCGGGGCCTGGGTCGTCGTCGAGAAGATCCTCGAAGGCGAGGAGGCCCTGCCCGAGTCGTGGCGCTGCGCCGGGACGACGGGATACGACGCGCTCCTGCGGGTGCAGCAGGTGCTCACGCCGACAGCCGGCCTCGAGGTGCTCGACCGGCTGTGGACCGACGCGGCACCCGATCGCGCAGGCCTCGACGACGTCATCAGGGACGCGAAGCGCCTCGTCGTCGACGACGTCCAGGCGGCCGAGGTGGACCGGCTCATGCGGCTCGTGCGTCGGGTGCTCGGCGACATCGACAACGCCGCGGTCCGCCGGGCCCTGGAGGCCCTCCTCGTGGCCATGGACCGCTACCGCGCCTACGTCCCGAGCCGCGGAGTCGACCCCGCGCAGGAGGCCGTCGTCGAGCAGGCGGCCGAACGTGCCCAGCGGCTCCTCGCACCCAGCGACCTGGACGCCTTGGGACTGGTCGTGGACCTCGTCCTGGGCCGGGACGTGCCACAGGCGCAGCTCGACACCCGGGCGGTCGCCGACGACTTCCGGGTCCGGTTCCAGCAGACCTGCGGACCGGTGATGGCCAAGGGCATCGAGGACACCGCCTACTACCGCTGGTTCCGGCTCGCCGGAGCCAACGAGGTCGGCGGTCACCCCGACCACCCGTCGATCACCGCGGAGCAGTTCCACACCTGGTGCGACCGGCTCGTGAGCACCTGGCCGACCTCGATGACGACGCTGACGACCCACGACACCAAACGGTCGGAGGACGTCCGGGCCCGACTCATGCCGCTGGCCGAGGACGGCGAGGGATGGGCCGCCTGGGTGGCGGAGGCCCGCGCGATCGCGGCGCCGTACCGCGTCGAGGCGCTGGACGGTCCCACCGAGTACCTCCTCTGGCAGACACTCATCGGCACCTGGCCCATCACCGGTGCCCGCCTCGAGGAGTACGCCCTCAAGGCCGTCCGGGAGGCCAAGGTGCACACCGCGTGGGTCGACGGAGACGCCGACTACGAGGAGGTGATCGTCGCCTACGCCAGGGCGGTTGCTCGCGACCCCGCGGTGAAGACGCACCTCGACGCCTGGACCGCCGCGCACGAGCCGTCGGTCCGCGCGAACATCCTCGGCCAGAAGCTCGTCCAGCTGACGATGCCCGGGGTTCCCGACGTCTACCAGGGGTGCGAGATCGGGATGCTGTCGCTCGTGGACCCGGACAACCGGCGACCCGTCGACTGGACCGACCGGGCCGAGCGTCTCGACCGCGTGCTCGCCGACGAGCCGGCGTTCGACCTCGACGACGAGAAGCTGCGCGTCACAGCGCGCGCGCTGGGAGTGCGTCGTGACCTTCCCGAGGTCTTCGTCGGTGAGACGACGACGTATGCCGGCCTGCCCACGACGAGCGAGCACGCGCTCGCCTTCGCCCGAGGGGACGGCGACGGACCGAGGGTCGTCACCGTGGTGACCCGGGCGGCGGGCCTCCTCGAGGCCGCAGGAGGCTTCCGCGACACCACGGTGGCGGTGCCGGCTGGGGAGTGGAGCGACGTCCTCACGGGTCGCGTGGTCACCACGGAGGGGTCCGGCGTTCGCCTTGCGGACCTTCTGCACGAGCGTCCGGTGGCCCTGCTCGTCCGCGGCGGCACGGGGCCTGTGGCCGGCTCCGGGTCGCGGGCCGAGGGGTGACGCCGCGTCCACCGGGTAGGACGGGCGAGAACGGGAGGACAGGAGGGACCGTGGAGGATCGACGCTGGCCGGCCGGCCAGGTCCCGCTCGGGGTGTGGGCGCCCGCGGCGGCCCGGGTGGAGCTCGAGTGGGCCCCGGTCGGTGCACCCGCTCGGCGTGACCGGATGACGACGGTGGGAGAGGGCTGGTGGTGCTGGGAGCCGAGGGGGGGAGCGCACGGCGCGGGCACGGCATACCCGATCGACTACGCGTTCGTGCTCGACGGGAACGAACCCGCCCTTCCCGACCCGCGCGGCCCGTGGTTGCCGCACGGCGTCCACGGTCCGAGCCGGACGTTCGAGGCGGGGGCCTTCCCGTGGAACGACGCCGCGTGGCTCGGACCCCGTTCGGGCGAGGGCGTCCTGGGTGGCGTCTTCTACGAGCTGCACGTCGGGACCTTCACCCGGGAGGGCACGCTCGACGCCGCCCGGGATCGGCTGGACCACCTCGTTCGCTTGGGCGTCGACGTCGTCGAGCTCATGCCGGTGGCCCCGTTCCCCGGCCGGTGGAACTGGGGCTATGACGGCGTGTCGCTCTATGCCGTGGACGACGACTACGGCGGTCCTCGAGCGTTGCAGAGGTTCGTCGACGCCTGCCACACCCGGGGGCTGGGAGTCTGCCTGGACGTCGTGCACAACCACCTCGGTGCCAGTGGCAACTACCTCTCGCGGTTCGGGCCCTACTTCACCTCGGCGCACGAGACCCCGTGGGGGCCGGCCGTGAACCTCGACAACGAGGGGTCCGAGCACGTCCGCGCCTTCCTCGTCGAGAACGCCGTGCGCTGGTTCCGCGACTTCCACCTCGACGCCCTGCGCCTCGACGCGGTCCACGAGCTGAAGGACGACTCGGGCCGGCACTACCTCGCTGAGCTCTCCGACGTCGTGGCCACCCTGGCCCGCGAGATCGGCCGCCCCCTGGACCTCGTCGCGGAGAGCGACCTCAACGACCCGGTCATGGTGACCGCGACGAGCGAGGGTGGCCGCGGGATGACGGCGCAGTGGGACGACGACGTCCACCACGCACTGCACGTGTCCCTGACGGGCGAGCAGCACGGGTACTACGCGGACTTCGCCGGCGGTGGTGGACGCGAGGAGCCCGGGCCACTCAGCGTGCTCGCCAAGGTGCTGACGCGCGGTTTCCTCCACGACGGCACGATGTCGACCTTCCGCGGCCGTCCTTGGGGGCGGCCGGTGGACGTGGACCGGCTGGACGCACGTCGGCTCCTCGGCTACCTGCAGACGCATGACCAGGTCGGCAACCGGATGGCGGGTGACCGCATCACCGCGTCCCTGCCGTCGGGCCTGCAGGCCGCCGGAGCCGCGCTCTACCTGCTGGCTCCCACGACGCCGCTGATCTTCATGGGCGAGGAGTGGGCTGCATCGACTCCCTGGCAGTTCTTCACGAGCTTCGAGGAGGAGGTGCTCGCGGACTTCGTCCGGCGCGGGCGGCGGGCCGAGTTCGGGTCGCACGGCTGGTCCGAGGACGAGGTGCCGGACCCGCAGGACCCGGCGACCCGAGACCGTTCGGTGCTCGACTGGTCGGAGGTGGAAGAGCCGGGCAAGGCGCGGGTCCTCCGGTGGTACACCGCGTGCACCCGCCTGCGCCGTGAGCTCCTCGCCGCGGCACCGACGCGGTTCGCCGATGTCTCCGTCGACGTCGACGAGGACGCCCGCTGGGTGGTGCTGGTCCACGCGCCCGCCGGCCGACCGGCATACGCGGTGGTGGCGAACCTCGCCGAGCGCGAGCAGGCCGTGCCCGTGGCAGGCGGCCCCGGTGACCTGCTCCTGGCGTGGGAGGAGGACGGCACGCTGGTCGGGGACGGGGTCGTCACCCTGCCGCCCCACGCGGTGGCCGTGCTCCGCCTCGCCTGACCGCCACCCGACCGTCGCCGACCTCCCCCACTTCGTCTGTCAGATCGCTGGCGGCACGCCGCCTACGCGGCGTGTCGCCGCAATCTGACAGACGAAGTCGGGGGCGGGTCAGGGGGTCGGGAGGCGGAGCATGCCCTCCTGGGCGACCGTCGCGACGAGCCTGCCGTCCTGCGTGAACATGCGGCCGATGCCCAGCCCACGGCCGCTCTGGGCGGACGGGGAGTGCTCGGCATAGAGGAGCCACTCGTCCGCACGGGCCGGGCGGTGGAACCACATCGCATGGTCGAGGCTCGCCGCCCGCAGCCCCGGCGTCCGCCAGGTCTTGCCGTGCCGACGCAGGATCGACTCGAGGAGGGTGTAGTCGGAGGCGTAGGCCAACACGGCGTCGTGGACGAGTGGGTCGTCCGGGAGGTCGCCGATCGCGCGCATCCAGACGCGTTGGTCGGCGACGAGCTCGGTCGCCGGGGTGACGAAGAGGTTGCCCTCGACATGGCGCTGCTCGATGGCCCGGTCCTCGGACAGGTGGCGTGCGGCTGGGTGGTCCACGCCGGCGAAGACCTCGGCGAGGGACGGTACGGCCAGCGGGTCGGGGGCGTCGGGCACCGGGTCCTGGTGGTCGACGCCACCGTCGGGCAGCTGGAACGACGCGCTCATCGAGAGGATCGGCTTGCCGTGCTGGATCGCGTGCACCCGGCGCGTGGAGAAGGACCGTCCGTCACGCATCCGCTCGACGCTGAAGGTGATCGGCTGCGTGTCGTCACCCGGGCGCATGAAGTACGCGTGCATCGAGTGCAACCGCCGGTCGGCGCCGTCCGGGAGGGCGAGAACGGTACGGCCGCAGGCGATGACGCCCTGGGCGAGCACCTGGCCGCCGAACACCCGTCCATGGGGCTGCTTCTGGCTCTGCCCACGGAACAGGGTGATGTCCTCGGCGAAGGTCTCGGGCAGCGGCACCCTCTCGTCGCCCGACAGCCCACCCGCGGTCGAGAGCGGCTGGACGCTCACCTGCGCCGAGCCCAGCTCCTCGAGGTCGAGGGTGGCGAGCAGGTCGAGGAGCGCAGCCGGCTGCGGGGTCGTCACCGTGGCAACGATAGCCAGCAGCGCAGGCCTCCACCGCCCGCTGGCGTCCCCCGCATGGATGCCGGTCGCGACGTCCCTGCCGAGTCAGGCCACGAGTGGTCGGCGCGTCCGATCGCCCGCTCCTGAGGATGGCGTCGGTCGGCGTGAGCCAGCGCGGCGGGACCCCGCGACCCGGGTCGCCTCGATCGCCCGGGCGAACCGCTCGACGGCCTCGGTCATCACCTCGGGTGCGAGGACGTAGGGAAGACGTACCCACCGTTCCAGGCCGCCCACCACGGCGAAGCGGGGCCCGGCGGCGACGAGGAGCTTCTCGCCCTCTGCGGCGACCGTGACGCCGGTGGCGTCGACCCCGTCGGGCAGCTCGCACCAGAGGGACAGCCCACCGCGGGGGACCTGGAAGCGGACGTCCGGAAGGCGCTGCCGGAGGCCGGTCACGAGCGCGTCGCGGGACGTGCGCAGGTCCTCTCGCCGCTCCGCGGTCAACCCCGGGGCGAGCTGCATCAGCTCGAGCAGGACGAGCTGCTCGAGCACCGGCGCCCCGAGGTCGGTCGTCACCCGGGCCTCGACGAGCGCGGGGAGCGCCGACCGTGGAGCGCGCACCCACCCGGTGCGCAGGCCACCCCAGTGCGACTTCGAGGCGCTTCCCACGCTGATCGTCCGCGGGTCGTGGACGCCGAACGGCAGTGGACGTGCTCCCTCACCGAGGTCGATCTCGGCGATGGTCTCGTCGACGATCGGCACGGTCCTCGACGTCCGCAGTGCCCGGGCGAGGTGAGCGCGCTGCTCGTCACCCATGAGCGCGCCGGTGGGGTTGTGGAAGTCGGGGATGAGAACCGCCGCGGCGGCCCCCGCCGCGCGAAGCGTGCGCGCCGCCTCGGGGACGTCCCACCCGTCGGGATCCATCCCGAGCGGAACCAGGCGTGCCCCGCTCCGCCGGAGAGCGTCCACGGTGTTGGGGTACGTCGGGTTCTCCACGACGACCCGGTCACCGTGGCTGAGCAGCGCTCGCAGGACGATCCCGATGCCCGCGACGGCTCCCGAGGTCACGAGAACCTCGTCCGGGCCCGTCGGGAGCCCCCGTGCGGTGTAGCGGTCGGCGATGACCTCGCGCAGCTCCGGCACCCCCAGGGTGAGGTAGCCGGCTCCCGCGAGGTGCGCCGGAAGCTGCCCCACGGCCCGCTCGTACGCCTCGACGACCCCGGCAGGCGCGCGGGTGGCGGCGCACGTCAGGTCGATGACGTCCTCGGAGGCGTCGGCCGGGAAGAGTGAGCCCGTGCCCCGCCGCCGGCTTCCTGATGGCAGGGTCGCCACCGAGCCGGACCCCCGCCGTGAGCTGAGGTACCCGCTCTCCCGCAGCACGGAATACGCCCTCGTGACCGTGGTCCGGCTGACGTCCAGGGCCGCCGTGAGCTCGCGTTCGCTGGGCAGCCGGGCACCGACCGCGATGCGGCCGTCCGCCACCGCGAGCCGGAGGGCGTCCGCCAGGGCGCGGTATGCCGGCCGGCCGGGTGAGAGCGCACCGACGAGCCGGGCAGTGCGGGCGGCCGAGACGGTGGGCGTCGACATGTGGCCACTGTGTCAGAATTGGCCATCGAAACCAAGGCCACTTTCGCGGGAGGATGGCGCCCATGACTCCGATCCAGGCGTTCCGCCGCGGGGTGGGCCGCCGTGTCGACCTCCTCCCCATGAACCCGGTCGAACAGCTGCGCGCCGGCCGGCTCGCGCACCGGGTGACCCAGCTGCTCGTGGGGCTCGTGCTCTTCGGGATCTCGATGGCCCTCCTGCTGCGCGCGCAGCTCGGCCTCGAGCCGTGGGGCGTCCTCCAGTACGGCCTCATCCAGCACGTGCCGATGTCCTACGGGCTCATGAGCATCGTGGTGTCCTTCGTCGTCCTGCTGCTGTGGATTCCCCTCCGCCAGTGGCCAGGTCTCGGCACGGTGCTCAACGCCGTCGTCATCGGGCTGGCCATCGACGCCACGCTGGCCGTGGTGCCCGAGGTCGAGGGGATCGGCTGGCGCGTGGTCGTCATGCTCGCGGCCATCCTCGGCAACGGCATCGCCGGAGCCATGTACATCGGGAGCCAGCTCGGCCCGGGACCGAGGGACGGACTGATGACCGGGCTGTCGCGCCGGACCGGCCGCTCGATCCGGCTGGTGCGGACCGCCTTGGAGGTCACCGTCGTGCTCCTGGGCTGGCTGCTCGGGGGGATCGTCGGAATCGGCACGGTGCTCTACGCGCTGCTCATCGGGCCCGTCGTCCAGTTCTTCCTGCCCATGCTCACCGTGCGCGTCCAACGGCGGACCGCCCCCACACGTGCTGTCCCGATGCCGCCGGTCGTCGCCCGGTCCGGCGACCCGGTGGCCGCGCCGGACTGAGCCGTCCGGGCGCGTCCCGAGGGTGCTCAGCCGTCGACGGCGAGCGCGAACGGCAGGACGTCCGGCGCGCCGGCGCGGCGCAGTGCCCGGCCGGCGACCGTGAGGGTCCACCGCGACGACACGAGGTCGTCGACGAGGAGCACGGGTCCCTCGAGCCCCTCGAGGGCCGCTGCCAGGGCCGGGCCCACGACGAGCCGCTCCCACACGCCGGCGAGGCGGAAGGCACTGTTGCCACCCGGCTCCCCGGCGGGTCCGCCGTGCGCGAGGTCGAGGGCACCCAGCAGGGGGAGCCGACCCACCTCGGCGAGACCCGCGGCGAGCGACTCGACCAGCGCGGGCCGGGACCGAGACGGGACGAACGCGACGGCAACGGGTCGCCGGGCCCAACCCCACTCCGCGAGGACCGGCACACAGGCACGGACCAGCTCGGGCGAGACGGGCACGTCGTCGCGGAGCAGTTCCCGGAGCCGGTGGCCCCACCCCAGGTCCGAGAGCCGTGCCAGTGCCCGGCCGGTCAGCAGTGCCTCCTCCGCGCCGATCCGGCCCTTCACCGGTACGCCGAGACGGTCCATGCCGGTCGGCCACTGGACCCGCGGCTCGAGGTCGACGCCTGCCCGGGCCAGGCGCTCGCGTGCCGCACCGACGACGCGGTCCGGAACCTGGGTCGCGTACCACGGCCCGGCGCACCCGTCGCAACGCCCGCACCGGACCGCGGACTCGTCATCAAGGCACTCCTGGAGGAACGCCATCCGGCAGGCGTCGGTCTGCTCGTAGCCGACCATGAGCTCCTGCTCGACCCGTCGGGCCTGCGCGACGCGCTCGTAGCGCTCCGCGTCGTAGGTCCACGGCTGCCCCGTGGCGACCCATCCACCGGACACGCGCCGCACGGCGCCGTCGACGTCGAGCACCTTGAGGAGCAGCTCCAACCGGGTCCGGCGCACGTCGACGGCGGTCTCGAGGGCGGCCGTCGAGAGGGGCCGGCCCGCCTCGGCGAGCGCACGGAGCACGGCATCGGCCTGCTCCTCCCGAGGCATGGAGACCGAGGCGAAGTACGTCCAGATGTCCCGGTCCTCGGGGCCGGGAAGGAGCAGCACGTCGGCTCGCTCGGTGGCACGACCCGCACGGCCGACCTGCTGGTAGTACGCGACCGGCGAGCTCGGTGCGCCGAGGTGCACGACGAAGCCGAGGTCGGGCTTGTCGAAGCCCATCCCGAGTGCCGAGGTCGCGACCAGCGCCTTGACCTCGTTGCGGCGCAGCGCCCCCTCCAGGCGCTCTCGGTCCACGGGGTCGGTGCGGCCCGTGTACGACGCGACGGCGAGTCCCGCCTCGGAGAGCGCGGCGGCGACGTCCTCCGCGGCGGAGACCGTCAGCGTGTAGACGATGCCGCTGCCCGGGAGCTCGCGCAGGTGCGCGACGAGCCAGCCCAGGCGCTGTTCGGGCGACATCGACCGGAGGACACCGAGGCGCAGCGAGTCGCGCGCCAGCCCGCCTCGCACCGTGTGGACCGAGCGGCCCCCGACGCCGAGCTGCTCGACGACGTCGGTGACGACGCGCGCGTTCGCCGTGGCGGTCGTCGCCAGCACGGGGGTGTCCTCCGGGAGACCGGCGAGCAGGTCGCGGATGCGCCGGTAGTCCGGGCGGAAGTCGTGGCCCCAGTCGCTCACGCAGTGCGCCTCGTCGACGACGAGCAGCCCGCACCGGCGGGCCAGGTCAGGCAGCTGCTCGTCACGGAAGCGTGGGTTGTTGAGCCGCTCGGGGCTGACGAGGAGCACGTCGACCGCGTCGGCCACCAGTGCGGCGCGCACATCGTCCCAGTCCTGCGCGTTCGCCGAGTTCATCGTCACAGCTCGGATGCCGGCCCGCTCGGCGGCCGCGATCTGGTCGCGCATGAGGGCGAGCAGGGGGCTGAGGATCACGGTCGGGCCTGCCCCCCGGGCCCGCCGCAACGCCGTCGCGACGAAGTAGACGGCGGACTTGCCCCATCCGGTGCGCTGGACGACGAGGACCCGGGAACGGTCGGCCACGAGGGCGGACACCGCCTCCAGCTGACCGTCCCGGAACTCGGCGTCCTCCCGACCGACGAGCCGGCGCAGGGCCCTGCGCGCGTCGTCCGCGAGGTCGGCCGTCGGAGGGGAGGGGGCAGGCGGCATGGTCACGGCATCCGTCGGGTTCGTCATGGTTCGTCCACCGTATGCCGCGCCGCCGACGTCACCGTCGCGCCGTCCACAGGGCCGGGTGGTGTCGGGCCGGTGGTTCGGGAGCACCGGTGGGTTTCCCGACCCCTGCAACAGGGCAGGGCGTTGACATCCGCTCGACCCGGCGGGACCGTGCCCCGGACCCGCACCGACCCACGGAGAGGACCGCCATGAAGGCGACGCCCCTGCCCGCGCTCACCGACCACCTGCTGCAGGAGGCGCGCACGGACTCGGCGCGCCGGGCCGCCCGGACGGTGTGCGGCGGTAGCGACCACACCCTCCGCCAGACCCTCATCGCGCTCGTCGCGGGCGCCGACATGTCGGAGCACGAGAACCCCGGCGAGGCGACCCTCCAGGTGCTCGTCGGGCGCGTGCGGGTGGACTGGCACAGCGGGTCCGGCGAGCTCGAGGCCGGAGACCACGCCGAGCTCCCCCAGGAGCGGCACGCGGTCCTGGCCCTCCAGGACTCCGTCATCCTCCTCACCGCCGCGAACCTCTGAGGAGCGGCAGTGCCGGCCACGCGGGACCTCCGCGCCCTCCCGCCACCGGAGTCAGCTCAGGCCCATCCGGCCTCGTCGACGCCCCCCGGCACGTCGGCGTCCGGGTCGTACGGCGTCCGGCTGAGCCGGAATGACGCGACGTCCAGGTGCGAGACCGTGCCGTTGCCGCGACGGACGACGCGCATCGGCTCACCGGCGAAGTAGCTGTCGAGTCCCACCCACTCGTCGGCGGCCACCCGCCGGAAGCGTGAGCCGCGTGCCGCTCCCGGCTCCCCGAGCACGAGGTGCTCTCCGTCGACCCGAGCTGTCTGCGTCGCCGCGCCCCAGTGCCACGTCCCCACGAGCTCGAGGAGGGACGGGTCGCCGCCCGCGGTCCACGCCTCCGGTGTCCGCGGCTCCCGCTCCGCGAGCCCGCGGAGCAGGTCGCGCGTGAGGCCGCCGGTCACCGTGCTCGCCGTGGTGTTGGTGAGCACGACGACGCCGTCCCCGCCCTCGAGGTGGACCGCGAGGAGGGCGAGGAAACCCGGCATCGAACCACCGTGTCCGGCGTACCGCACGCCCTCCTCGTTCCAGACCGAGAAGCCCAGTCCGTGAGCAGCCACCCAGGGCTGCCCCGGCTCGTCCACGACGTGGTGCGGCTCGAGCATCTCGGCGAGGGTGTCCGCCGACAGCACCCCGGCCGTGTGACCGGCGAGGAACCCGGCCCACCGGGCGAGGTCGGCCACGGTCGTCCAGAGCTGCCCTGCCGGGCCCATCGCTCCGGCATCGTGCTCCGGCTCAGGCAGGAGGACGTCGGCGAAGGGATGGACCGCGAGGCCCGGCGCGGCGGGCCCCGTGGGTCGAAGCGTCGTCCGCTGCATGCCCAGCGGCTCCAGCAGCTCCTCACGCACCACGTCGAACCACCCGCGGCCGTGGTGCAGCTCGAGAAGGCGACCCAGACCGGCATACCCGACGTTGGAGTAGTGGAACCGCCGACCGGCGCGGAACCGTGCTCCGACCGGCTCGGCCATGAGCGCCCCCCAGTCGCCGCCTGAGGTGCGCTCCCACCAGGGACCCGACGTCTCGGCCTGGACCCCGCCGGAGTGGGTGAGGAGCTGCTCGATGCTCGCCACCCCGAACGGCGTGCCGGGCACGTGGTCATCGAAGCGGTCGCTGAGGTCGAGCCGACCGGCGTCACGCAGCCGCAGCACCGCGACGGCGACGAACGTCTTCGTGATCGACCCCATCCGGTACTGCGTGTCCGCGTCCGGCGTCGGGCTCCCGGAACGGCCGTCGACGGCCCCGGCTGCACCGCTCCAGACGAGCTGCCCCTCGCGGACGAGTCCGGCGACGACCGAGGGGAGCCGCGCCTCGCGCTGGGCGGTCGCGAGGACGTGGTCGAGGTGAGTCGTCGTCGTCGGCTGCAGCGGCATCGGACCACCCTAGGGTGCGACGAGCGCCCGTCGGCGTGCACGGATCGCTCGCGCCGGCTGGGAGGATGGGTGGCATGTCCGGCCACCCCGCGCCCCAGCCCTACCGTGTCCAGGTGCCGCTGCGCTGGTCCGACATGGATGCCTACGGCCACGTCAACAACGTGCAGTACCTGCGGCTCCTCGAGGACGCCCGGGTCGTCGGCATCCGCCAGTGGTTCGAGGGCCGGCCGTCGATGGTCGACGAGGGGATCGTCGTGTCACGGCACGCCATCGAGTACCGAGCGCCGCTCACCTACCGCCCGGCTCCCGTGGAGGTGGACATGTGGGTGACCTCCGTGCACGGAGCCGGGTTCGACCTGGGGTACGTCGTCCGCGACCCCGAGGACGCCGGCGAGCAGGTCTATGCCGTCGCAGAGACCGGGCTGGTCCTGTACGACTTCGCGAGCGGTCGGCCTCGCCGGCTCACACCCGAGGTGCGCGCGGGCCTGGCAGAGCACCAGGGGGACGCCGTGCGCTTCCGGTGGGCCGGACGGTGACGGACGTCCTGCGGCTCCGCGACGTCGCCTCCCTGTCCGACCTCGGACGGTATGCCGTGCGCGCGCGCTCGGTGGACGGTGAGGGTGCGATGCGCCTGCAGGCGGCCGGTGACGTGCTCGCCGCCTGGGTCGGCGTGCTCCCCGGGTCGGGCATCCTCGCCGAGGGCACCGTGCTCGGACTGCGGACCTTCGCCCTCGCCGAGGACGCCGAGCTCGACGTCCTCGTCCCGCTCGGTGCGGTCGCCGACCGGACCGCCCACGCGACATCGGTGGCGGACTTCCGCGTCCCCCCGACTCGCGCGCTGGCTCCATGGTCCGCCCTCACCCCGCCACGCGGCCCATGGGAGCCGGTGGGGGCCCTGCCCGGCGACCTGCTGGCGAGCGTGGCGCGAGACGGGGTCGCGGAGGTCGCCGCCGCAGTGCGTGAGCGGGGCGCCGCCGCCGGTTTCGCGCGGGACCGGGTGTGGTCACGCGACGTCCGCGAGGCGGCGGGCCCGCACCCGGACCTGCTGACGGCGGACGGCATGCTCACCGACGGGATCGCGGTGCGCACCGGAGGGGCCTTCGCGGCATACGCCCTCGGCTTCCTTGCTCCGGGGAGCACCGTTCAGGTCCTGCGCTGCAACCGGTGGACGAGGTTGACCGCCCCCGGCGGCCACGTCGTCCTGCGCTGAAGGGCAGGGCTCCGCTCAGGACGGCGGAGCGAGGGGGTGTCCTCGGTCGGCCAGCACGTCTCGCAGTACGTGGATGTGGTCGGTGACGATGCCGTCGACGCCGAGGTCGAGCAGCCGGTGCATCTCGGTCGCGTCCTCCTTGGACCAGGCGTGGAACCACACGTGGACCTGCTTCCCCAGGCCGTGGGCCCGGCGCACCAACCCCGGCGTCACGAGCGTGACCGTGCGCCCGCCGAGGCGGTGGAGCGCCGGGATCTGGAGCACCGGCGCCGGGGTGTGCAGCAGCCGGCTCACCAGGTCCGGCGTGAACCTCAGCAGTGCGGTGCCCACCTGTCCGGCGGCGGTGGCGACCCGAGGTCCGAGCGCTGCGCGCGCGGCGCGCAGCCGCCGCTCGGAGAACGACGCGATGCAGACACGCTCGGCCGCCCCGTGTCGCAGCACCTCCCGGATGGTCGGCTCCAGCGCCGCATCGGCCTTGATGTCGATGTTGACCCGGACGTCCGGGAACTCCTCGAACAGCTCGGCGAGGAGCGGGATCGGCTCTGCGCCGGCGACCCGAGCCGCACGGACGGCGTCGTAGGTCAGCGCCGAGATCGCCCCGCGGGTGTCCGACACGCGGTCGAGCACGCTGTCGTGGAACGCCACGAGCCGGCCGTCGGAGGTGGCGTGGACGTCGGTCTCGACATAGCGGTAGCCCATGTCGATGGCCCGACGGAAGGCCGCGAGGGTGTTCTCCAGTCCCTGGTTCGGCCCGTAGGCGGCACCCCCACGGTGCGCCAGGGCGTGTGGGGTCGGCGCGTCGAGGTAGGGGAAGTCGGCGGCGCGCACGTCAGGCCTACGCCAGCCACACCCACGCCGTGGTGTCCGACGGAAGGGCTCGCTCGTCGCTCAGCGGCTCCGAGGAGATCACCACCTCACCCTCGGGCAGCCGCACCGGGTCGAGACCGAAGTTCGTCACCACGAGAAGGGTGCGCCCACTCTCGCCGGGGCAGCTGCGCAGGGCGATGACCGTGTCCGAGGACAGCGCGTCCCAGGTGAGGCTCCCGCGGCCGAGCCGGTGCGTGCGGCGGTGGTCGAGGAGCGCGCGGTAGAGCTCCAGGGTGGACCCCCCGACTCCGTCCTGCTGGTCCACGGCCAGGTCGGCGTACGCCCCGGGCTGGGGAAGCCAGGGGGGCCGTCCCGGGCCGAAGCCCAGGTTCCCTGCGCCCTTCTCCCACGGCATGGGGACCCGGCACCCGTCGCGGCCGGTCACCTGACCATGGGTCCGGTGGAAGGTCGGGTCCTGCCGGTACTCGTCCGGCATGGTCGTGTGTTCAGGGAGCCCCAGCTCCTCACCCTGGTAGAGGTACCCACCACCTGGCAGCGCGAGCATGAGGGCGGTGGCGGCACGCGCCCGGCGCAGGCCGACCACGGCATCCGGCTGGGGATCGTCGGCGCGGATGCCGTTCGGCCGCGGCCTGGACTGGTCGAGGCCGAGGCGGGAGGCGTGGCGGACCACGTCGTGGTTCGAGAGCACCCACGTCGTCGGGGCACCCACCGCGTCGTTCGACCGGAGGCTCGCCTCGATGACCGTCCGCAGCTGCCGGGCGTCCCAGTGCGCGTCGAGGAACTCGAAGTTGAATGCCTGGTGCATCTCGTCCCCGCGGACGTACCGGGCGACCCGTTGGACGGGCTTCACCCACGCCTCCGCGCAGAGGATGCGGTCCGGCTCGCCGTAGGAGTCGAGCACCTTGCGCCACCCCCGGTAGATCTCGTGCACACCGTCCTGGTCCCACATCGGCGCCTCCCCGGTCGCGCCGTGGGGCAGCACGTCGCCATCGGCGGACCACAGGTCCTCGACGTCCCGGCCGACCCCGAGAGGACCCTCCTCGTCGATCTCGTCGTAGAGCCCCACGGCACCGTGCCAGTCGGGGAGGCCGTCACGCTTGACGAGGCCGTGCGCGACATCGACGCGGAAGCCGTCGACCCCCCGGTCGCACCAGAAGCGGAGGATGTCGTGGAACTCCTCGCGCACCTCGGGGTGGTGCCAGTTGAGGTCGGGCTGGGAGCCGTCGAAGATGTGGAGGAACCACTGGCCGGCCGTGCCGTCCGGCTCCGTGACCCGGGTCCAGCCCGGGCCGCCGAAGACGGACGGCCAGTTGTTCGGCGGCTCCTCACCGCCGGGTCCGGTGCCGTCGCGGAAGATGTAGCGGTCGCGTTCCGGGCTGCCGGGACCGGCTGCCAGCGCCGCCCGGAACCACGGGTGCTCGGTGCTCGTGTGGTTCGGGACGAGGTCGACGAGGACCTTCAGGCCCAGGCCGTGGGCGGTGTCGATGAGGCGGTCGGCGTCGTCGAGGGTGCCGAAGCACGGGTCGACGTCGCGGTAGTCGGTGACGTCGTAGCCCGCATCCCTCATCGGCGAGACGTAGAAGGGGCTGAGCCAGACCGCGTCGACGCCGAGGTCGCGCAGGTAGGGGAGTCGTGCCGTGATGCCCGGTAGGTCGCCGACCCCGTCTCCGTCCGAGTCGGCCCACGATCGTGGGTAGATCTGGTAGATCACGGCGTCACGCCACCAGGGGGCGTCGGCGGAGTCGGCCCGGTGGACGATGTGGCCGGGTACGGTCACGGCCTCGGCAGTGGGGGGGCTCACCGCTCCCATGTTTCCGTATGCCGTGCCCGGCCACGAAATACCGTGCGCGCCGATGACGTCACGATGCGTCAGGGCGCGGCGACCCGGCGGACGTCGGGACGCTCTGGTGAGCAGGCCACCACCCGTAGCCGGCGTCGATCGTCGAGGGGACCAGCCCTGCTCCGAGAGCTCGCGTCCCACGGACCAGCGCAGCCCACGGCTCGGTCCGCCTGCGGAGGAGGCCGTGCAGGGGGAGGCCGACCAGAGCGAGAAGGTCGACGACATCCTCACTCAGCGGGGACCTGAGCAAGCGCCGAGGGTGGCTCGTGGCCGGTGTTCACCATCATGTGCGCGGCCCGCAGGAAGTAGTCGCGCATGAGCTCGGCCTTGTCCTCGGGCAGGTCGAGGCTCTCCAGGGCGGCGAGCATGTGCCGCAGCCACCGGTCGCGCATGTCGACCGTCACCGCGTAGGGGACGTGCCGCATGCGCAGGCGCGGGTGCCCGCGTTCCCGGCTGTATGCAGGCGGTCCGCCGAAGTACTGCTCGAGGAACATCCGCAGGCGACGTTCCGCGGGCCCGAGGTCCTCCTCGGGATAGAGCGCGCGCAGCTCGGGGTCGCCGGCCACCCCCTCGTAGAACGCGTGGACGAGGAGCTCGAACGTCGGCGCTCCGCCCACCTCCTCGTAGATGCTCACGGGGGACCTCCCACGGGGCCGCTCAACGGGCCGAGCGGCGGTGCCTGGACGCCCGCCGTGTCGAGGGCCTCCTTGATGCGCTCCCGCAGCTCGCGCTGGACGCCCAGGTGCTCCCCGGGCGCGCACTGCGCGATCGTGCGGATGACCATCGTCGCACCGGTGATGGACTCGACGCCGAGGACGGTCGGCGGCTCGACGAGCCGGTCCTCCCACTCGGGGTCGGATCCCATCGCCTCCGTCACCTCGCGGATCACCGAGACCACCCGCTCGACGTTCTCGGCGTACGAGACGGGCATGTCGACGATGGCCGTGGAGTACCCCTGGGAACGGTTGCCGACCCGGATGATCTCGCCGTTGCGGACGTACCAGGTGACCCCGCTCGCGTCGCGGAGGCGGGTGATGCGCAGGGTGACCTCCTCGACGGTCCCGACGGCCTCGCCGGTGTCGACGACGTCGCCGACGCCGTACTGGTCCTCGAGGATCATGGAGATGCCGGCGAGGAAGTCCTTGACGAGACTCTGGGCGCCGAAGCCGAGAGCGACCCCGGCGACCCCGGCGGACGCGAGGAGCGGTCCGAGCGGGATGCCGATGAGCGCCATGACGGTGAGGACGGTCAGGGTCACCACGACGAGGGTGACGATGCTGCGCAGCAGGGACGCCATCGTCTCCACGCGTTGCCTGTGCCGCTCGTTCGCGAGGCCGGCCGCGGATGCGAGGACCCGACCGGCACGGTTCGACTCGGCGAAGCGCCGGGCGGACGTCGACGTCGTCGTCACGACGACCCGGTCGATGAGCCGGTGGACCAGCCAGCGGACGAGCACGGCGAGGACGATGGTCACGAGGATCCGGGCCCCGTCGGTGACGAGCCAGTCCTGCACCTCCTCCAGCGTCACGGCGACGGCCTCGACGCCGCCGCGGACGAGGGGAACCGGGCCCGTCAGCGCCTCAGTCGCGGGCATCGCGTTCCTGGGCGGCCAGGGCGCGGGCCACCGGGTCGCGGTTCTCCAGGACGAGGCGGCGAAGGGCGGCGTGTGCCTGGGGGTGGGTGTCGAGCCAGTCCTGCGTGGCGGCAAGCAGCTCGGGCTCGACCAGCGGCCTGGGGTAGAAGTCGTGGACGAGGCTCTGGACGAGTGCGTGCGACCCCCGCTGCTCCACCGTGTCGAGCATGGCGTGGTAGCGGCCGACGAAGGGCCGGAGCAGCTCGGGGGGTGTCCCCGGGCGGGTGAAACCGTGGGACACGGCGTCGAGCACGGCGTTCGGCAGGCCGGATCCGTCGACGGCCGCGGCCCACGCCTCCTCCTTCGCCTCGGCCGTCGGCCGCGCCGCGCGGGCACGCGCTGCCCGCTCGCGGCCGGTCGCGGTGTCCTCACGTGCGCGTTCGGCGTCGATCTCGTTGGCGCCGGCCGCTCCGGCGGCCACGAGGGCGGTGAGCAGCGTCCAGCGCATCTCGAAGTCGACGGTGAGGCCCTCGAGCACCTCCGTGCCATCGAGCAGCCGCGACTCGTATGCCGTGTCGTCTCCCGCCGCGACGAGCGCAGCCGCGGCGCTGACCAGCTGCAGCTGGGCGTCGCTGCCCGGCTCGGAGGTGCGCGCGAGCTTCCAGAGCCGGTCCCGGCTCGCGGCCCGAGCGGCCTCGCGGTGCTGGGGCGCGGTGTAGGACAGCACCGCCGTCTGGAGCTGGCCCAGCAGTGTGCGCAACAGGGTCGAGTCGGACTCGCCGGGCAGCGTGTCGAGGACGAGGGCCGCGAAGCGTCGGGCGCCCATCTCGGCGTCGCGGGTCATGTCCCACGCGGAGGCGAGGAACAACGAGCGGGGGAGCGACGACGTGAAGCCCCGTGGGTGAGCCAGTGCGGTCGCGAGTGAACGTTCGTCGAGGCGGATCTTGGCGTAGGCGAGGTCGTCGTCGTTGACGAGGAGGAGGTCGGGCTGCTCGCGCCCGACGAGCTCGGCGATCTCGGTGCGCTCGGCGTCGACATCGACCTCGATGCGTCCGGTCCGGTGCAGTGCGCCCTCCTGCGCGGCATACAGCCCGATGGCGAGCCGGTGCGGGCGCGCCGCCACGAGGCCCGGGGCCGAGTACTGCTCGACGACCGCCGAGGTGATGCGGCCACGGTCGTCGACGTCGACCAGCGGGCGGAGGGTGCTCACCCCTGCCGTCTCCAGCCACAGCTTCGACCACGTGCGCAGGTCACGGCCGGAGGTCGCCTCCAGCTCCGAGAGGAGGTCGTCGAGGGTCGTGTTGCCCCACGCGTGCTTCGCGAAGTAGGCGCGCAGGCCGTCCCGGAAGGGCTCGCGGCCGACGTACGCGACGAGCTGCTTGAGGACCGAGGCCCCCTTGGCGTACGTGATGCCGTCGAAGTTGACCTCGACGTCCTCGAGGTCGTGGATCTCCGCGACGATCGGGTGCGTCGTCGAGAGCTGGTCCTGGCGGTAGGCCCAGTCCTTCTCGTGCGTCCCGAAGGTGGTCCACGCGTCGGTCCACTGGGTGGCCTCGGACTGACAGGTCGTCGACGCCCACTCGGCGAACGACTCGTTGAGCCACAGGTCGTTCCACCAGCGCATCGTCACGAGGTTTCCGAACCACATGTGTGCCAGCTCGTGGAGCACGGTCAACGCTCGACGCTCCACGAGGGCCTCGGTCACCTTGGAGCGGAAGACGTACATCTCGTTGATGGTCACGCACCCCGCGTTCTCCATCGCGCCCATGTTGTACTCCGGCGTGAAGAGCTGGTCGTACTTCTCGAACGGGTACGCGCAGTCGAACTCCTCCTCGAAGAACGCGAATCCGCGCTTGGTGACGTCGAACAGGTGGTCGGCGTCGAGGTAAGGGGTGAGGGACCTGCGGCAGAAGATGCCGAGGGGCACCTCTCCGCGCCGGCTCGGCACCATGTCGCGCACGACGTCGTACGGGCCGGCGACGAGCGCCGTGATGTAGCTCGAGATCCGGGGGGTCGGCGCGAAGCGCCACACCGCCGTCTCGTCGCCGGCCGGTTCCGGCTCCGGCGTGGGGGAGTTGGAGACGACCTGCCAGTGCGCGGGGGCGGTGACGGTGAACGTGAAGGGCGCCTTGAGGTCCGGCTGTTCGAACACCGGGAACATCCGCCGGCTGTCCGGGACCTCGAACTGGCTGTACAGGTAGACCTCGTCGTCGACCGGGTCGACGAACCGGTGCAGACCCTCGCCGGTGTTGGTGTAGCGCCCCGTCGCGGTGACGACGACCTCGTTGTCCGCGGCCAGCCCGGTCAGGCGGATCCGGCTGTCGGCGTAGTGGTCCTGGGGGTCGAGGTCGGAGCCGTTGACGCGGATGCCCTCGACCGTCCCACCGACGAAGTCGAGGAACGTCTCGTCCTCCGGGTCCGAGCACCAGAAGCGGATCGTGCTCCGGGTCGCGAAGGTCTCGGGTCCGGTCGTCACGTCGAGGTCGACGGCGTGGGCTTCGACGGTGACGAGCGCCGCGCGGGCGGCGGCCTCCTCACGGTTGAGGTTCGTGCCGGGCACGGGATCTCCTTGCGTGGCGTGCGGTTCCGAAGGACCCGGGGAGGGGTCTCCTCTCGGGGCGGCGACCATCCTGTCACGGCCCGAGGACGGTCGTGGCCGCGCCGATGGCAGAATGGGAGTGTGTCTGCTCCCATCGACGACGTGCCCCTGACTCCCTCGACCCCCCGCTCCCATGCGGAGTTCTGGTTCGACCCCACCTGCCCCTGGGCGTGGATGTCGTCCCGCTGGCTGGGCGCGGTCGAGGAGGTTCGCGAGGTCGACGTCACGTGGTCGGTCATGAGCCTGTCGGTTCTCAACGAAGGCCGTGACCTCCCCGATGACTACCGCGAGATGCTGGACCGTGCCTGGGGTCCGGTGCGCGTCATCATCGCCGCCCGGGACGTCCACGGTGAGGGGGTCGTCAAGCCGCTCTACGACGCCATGGGGGAGCGGATCCACCACCGGGGCGCACAGGACCTCGACGTCGTCATCACCGAGGCGCTCGACGAGGTGGGGCTGCCGGCCGAACTGGCCACCGCTGCGGCCGGTGACGACCACGACGCCGCGCTGCGGGCCAGCCACCAGCGCGCCATCGACCTCGTCGGTGACGAGGTCGGGACGCCGGTCATCTCCGTCGACGGCGTCGCCTTCTTCGGTCCGGTCGTCACCCCGGCGCCCAAGGGTGAGGCGGCCGGCCGTCTCTGGGACGGGTGCCTCCTCGTCGCCGGCACCGAGGGCTTCTTCGAGCTCAAGCGCTCCCGCACCCGGGGTCCCATCTTCGACACGGCGGCCTGAGGTGCGGGTCCACCTCGGCGGCGACCACGCGGCATACGACCTCCTCGTCGACCTCGTCCCCTTCCTCCGCGACGAGGGCCACGAGGTGACCAACCACGGCCCGCACGCCTATGACGAGGCCGACGACTACCCGGTCTACGTCCTGCGCGCCGCCCAGGCGGTCGCAGCCGACCCGGGGTCCTTCGGGGTCGTGCTCGGCGGGTCGGGCAACGGTGAGCAGATGGCGGCGAACAAGGTCGCCGGCATCCGCGCGGCCCTCTGCTCGGACGACGAGCTGGCCCGTCTGGCCCGAGAGCACAACGACGCCCAGGTCATCTCCATCGGTGCCCGCATGAGCACCGTCGAGGAGGCGCGCTCGATGCTGCGGGTCTTCCTGACGACGCCGTTCAGTGGCGACGAGCGCCACGCGCGAAGGATTGCCATGGTCAGCGCCTACGAGACAGACGGATCCCTTCCTCCCTTGCCATGAGGCACGGAGCCGCCCCCGCACCCGGCGAGCGCACCTGTCCGCACAGCCTGAGGAGTGACCTGCGGTGACGGGCGGGGGCCTGTGGCGGAGGACGCCGTAGCAGCACTACTGTGAGCGCGACTCGGTCGACCAGTGCAAGGGGATGGGAATGGCGCGAGTGGACGCAGCGCGATGACTGCGCCGCCCGTCACCGGCAGCGACGGTGTGGCCGTACCCGTCATCCGCCCTCGGTGGCTGCGGTCACGGGTCTCGGACGTCAACGAGGACCGCGTCTACACCGCCGTCTGCCTGTCCGCCGTCGTCGTGGCCGGCGCGGCCGCGATGGCGTGGCCCATGGAGGTGCCGAGCGCCCTGCAGTTCCCCATCATCGTCGTCGCCGGGCTCCTCCTCGCGGGCCGCCGCCTCCTCGTCGTCTATGGGGTGGCCCTGGCGATCCTCCTCGTCTGGGCACCCCTCACCTCGAACCTGTCTGCGAGCCGTGCGGCCCTCGTGCTCCTGTCGTTCGTCGCGGTGATGGGCGTCATGTACGTCGCCGCGGAGTCGCGGGCGCTCGTCGGAACACGCGGCTTCGGCGGTGACCGCATGTTCGCCGAGCTGCGGGACCGCATCTCCTCCGGCGGGCAGCTCCCGGACCTGCCGGAGGGCTGGCGTTCGGCATCCGAGGTCCTCTCCGCCCACGGCGACCGCTTCTCCGGCGACTTCGTCGTGGCCCACCTGAGCCCGTCCGGGAACCGCCTCGAGATCGTGCTCGTCGACGTCAGTGGGAAGGGCACCCGCGCCGGCACCCGGGCGCTGCTGCTCTCCGGTGCGCTGGGCGGCCTGCTCGGCGCCATCCCCTCGGCCGACTTCCTCCGCGCCGCGAACGAGTACCTCATCCGGCAGGGGTGGGAGGAGGGCTTCGCCACCGCGGTGCACCTGGACCTCGACCTGCGGACCGGTGAGTACTCCATCGCCAATGCCGGGCACCCCTCACCTGCCTGCTACACCTCAGGCCGCGGGAGGTGGACCGTCCTGGACGGTGCCCGCGGCCCGCTCCTCGGCGTCGTGCCGGGGGTCTCGTTCGCTCGGCAGACCGGCCGGCTGGACCGCGGTGACGCGCTCCTGCTGTACTCCGACGGCATCATCGAGTCCCGCGGACGCGACCTCACCGACGGCATCGACCGCATGCTCGGGGTCGCCGCGTTGTCGGTGCTCCGCGACAGCGACATCGCCCACGACGTGTGCGAGTCGGCTCGCTCGGGGGAGGATGACGACCGGGCGGCGTTCGCCGTCCTGCGTCTCTGAGAGGACCCGAGGTGAGAGCCGGACCCGTGCTCGACCACACGCCGCGAGAGGGGGTGCGCACCTTCACTCCGCGCTGGCGGAACAGCGCGCTGACGGACACCCGGATGGCGCACCTGCTGCCGGGTCGCGCCCTGCCCGAGGGCCCGCTCGTGTCGACCGAGGCGTTCGGACGGGAGGGACCCGTCGTCGTGGAGATCGGCTCGGGGCACGGGGCGGCCGCGATCGCGTTCTGCCTGGCGCATCCTGACGTCGACCTCGTGGCCGTCGAGGTACACGTCCCAGGTGTCGCGCGCATGCTGGCCGCCGCCCGGGACGCCGGCGTCGACAACCTGTGGGTGCACCCGGGGGACGCCCTGCCGTTCCTGGCGGAGCGGGTCGCCCCCGCCTCGCTCGACGCCGTGCACCTCTTCTTCCCGGACCCCTGGCCCAAGCAGCGACACGCGAAGCGCCGGTTCCTGCAGCAGCACACGCTCGACCTGGTCGCCTCCCGGCTCGTGCCCGGCGGCGTGCTCCTCGTCGCCACGGACTCCGAGGGGTATGCCGCGCACGCCCGCTCGCAGCTCGCCCACCACGGCAGGTGGTCGGTCGTCGAGGGCGACCGGCCGGACTGGCGCCCCGACGACGGGTTCGAGGCCAAGGGCCTCCGGGCGGGCCGGGCGGTCACCGAGCTCACCTGCACCCTGCGCTGAGCCCACTGCCGCGTGGACCGAGGCGAGGCTGGGGTGTCAGGGTCAGGCGCCCACCTCGGATGCCGTGACCGCGCTCGCCGTCGGCGGCACGTCGTCTCGTCGGGGTAGCCGGATTTGAACCGGCGGCCTTCCGCTCCCAAAGCGGACGCGCTACCAACCTGCGCCATACCCCGCGGCCCGGGCACCGGCACACGTCATCGAGTCGATGATCGGATTTCGGATCCCGCGAGCGCGGCCACTAGGCTAGCGCTGCCCTCGGGGTGACAGCTCACGAGGTGTGCGGGTGTAGCTCAATGGTAGAGCCCCAGTCTTCCAAACTGGCTACGCGAGTTCGATTCTCGTCACCCGCTCCAGCCCGAAGATCCGCCGAGGTCCGGGCTCATGCGTCGGCTGTCGCCTCGATGTCGCGGACGGCGTAGCGGTGGTGTTCCCACTCCTCGCGGATCACGTGCAGGCAGGAGCGGTCGGGCATGGGGCCCACGGCTCGTCCACGTCGCGGCCAGCTCTCCGGCGCAACGCCAGAAGTCCCGAACCATCGCGATGCGACTCGCCCGCGCCTCGAGCACGTCGGCGTCCGAGGGAGTGGCCGTCGTGAAGACCGACATGTCCAGCGAAGGCCCAGGCGGCCGGAGGCCCTGCCGGACCCAGGATGGCACGGCTGGTCGATCCCGAGGACTGCCCGGCCCAGCCAGACCGTCGCGAGGACGAGGTGCCGCAGGGTCTGCGCGAGGGGCCATCGCCGCCCACCGAGCCGTCGACGGTGCCAGCCGGCATGGCCCGCACGCGCTCGAGCGTTGCACGGCGACGTGCGCTCCAGCGTGGCCCAGGCGGCGCGGAGGTCCTCCGGATCCGTGGCCCGCCATCGGCGACGGCCGGGAGAACGCCGGTTGAGCTCGGCCTCGACGAGGCTGACGATCCCACACCGTCATCCCGGGGTGACGCGGGCGGCCGTCGATTGGGTGCGTCCGAGCCCGGCCGCTAGCATGGTTTCTCGGTACCGATCCGGTGTGCCGCACGCGCGCGTGCCGCTGGAAGGCCCGGTCCGATGGGACCGGCCGCACGGCATCCGAACTGATTCCCGACCCCCATGCTGTGGAGTGCCTGAAGTGAAGAGTGCCGTCGAGACCCTCAGCCCGACCCGGGTGAAGCTCACCGTCGAGGTCCCCTTCGAGGAGCTGAAGCCGATGCTCGACGAGGCGTACCGCACCATCGGCGCCTCCGTGCAGATCCCGGGCTTCCGCAAGGGCAAGGTCCCGAGCCGCATCATCGACCAGCGGGTGGGGCGCGGCGCCGTCGTCCAGGAAGCCGTCAACGAGGCTCTCCCGCGCTTCTTCGCCGAGGCCGCCGAGGCGGAGAACGTCCGCGTCATCGGGCAGCCCGAGGTCGACGTGACCGCGGTGCCGCTCGAGGACGGACAGGACCTCGAGTTCACCGTCGAGACCGACGTCCGCCCCGAGATCCAGCTGCCCGAGCTCGAGGGCCTCGCGGTGGAGGTCGACGAGGTCACCGCCTCGGAGGAGGACATCGAGCAGCGGCTCACCGCGCTGCGTGAGCGCTTCGGCTCCCTCGTCGGCGTCGAGCGGGCCGTCGAGGACGGTGACTTCGTGAGCATCGACCTCTCGGCGCGAATCGGCGACGAGGAGATCGACTCGGTGACCGGCGTCTCCTACGAGGTGGGCTCCGACAACATGCTCGAGGGGCTGGACGAGGCGCTCCTCGGCATGACCGCCGGCCAGAGCACGACGTTCACCGCCCCCCTGGCGGGCGGTGACCACGAGGGCGAAGAGGCGGAGTGCTTCGTCACCGTGCAGGCGGTGAAGGTGCGAGAGCTGCCCGAGCTGGACGACGAGTTCGCCCAGCTCGCCTCCGAGTTCGACACCCTCGACGACCTTCGGGTCGACGTCACCAAGCAGGCCGAGCAGGCGAAGAAGTACGAGCAGGGCATCCAGGCCCGCGACAAGCTCCTCGAGCAGCTGCTCGAGGCCGTCGACGTCCCGGTGCCGGACGGCATCGTCGAGGCGGAGGTCCACCAGCACCTCGAGGGCGAGAACCGGCTCGAGGACGACGAGCACCGCGCCGAGGTCCAGGACAGCACTCGCCGGGCGCTACGCGCCCAGTTCCTCCTCGACGCCGTCGCCGAGAAGCTCGAGGTCCGCGTCGAGCAGCCGGAGCTCATCGAGTACCTCGTCATGAGCGCGCAGCAGTACGGGATGGACCCCAACGAGTTCGCGCAGGCGATCGACCAGCAGGGGCAGATCCCCTCGATCGTCCAGGAGGTGGCTCGGCGAAAGGCGCTCGCGGCGGTCCTGGACCAGGCGACCGTCACCGACACCGCCGGGACCCGGATCGACCTCGACGAGCTCGTCCCGCAGCCACAGGGGGAGCCGGCGTTCGCCGGGGCCGCCGAGGACCTCGACTCGGCGCCCCGGCGTGGTGTGACCGCCCCGGATGCCGAGCTCGCCGTCGACGGGGCCGCGAAGGGCTGACGACGCCGTCGGAGAACCGGCTGAGAACCCGCCCCGACACCGTCGGGGCGGGTTCTCACGTCTCGGCTCCGCCGACCGGGCAGCCCTCGGGCGACGGGGGTGGAGCGGAGGTCGTCCCCACCCTCAGTCGGACGGGAAACGACTCGTCGCCGACCGGTCGGCCCTCGATGGCACGGCGAACGAGCCGCCCCATCCGTCGGCCCTTGTCCGCACCCGGCTGAACGACGGTCGTCAGCACGTGGTCGAGCCAGGGGAGCTCCACGCCGTCGAAGCCGGTCACCGTCAGGTCCTCGGGCACCCGGATGGACAGGAACTCCGCGGCGCGGACCACGCCGGCGGCCAGCAGGTCGGCCTGGGCCACGACGGCGGTGGGCCGGTCGCCCACCGGGCGGTCGAGGAGCAGACGGGCGGCGGCCTCGCCGGCCTCGACCGTGAGGTCGTGCGCCTGGACGATGGGTGCATCGTCGCCGGCGATCGAACGGAAGCCGGCCAACCGCCCTGCGGCGTCGGGGTATGCCGCCTCCCGGACGTCATCGTCGGTCACCCACCAGGTCGGCGAGGAGGGCCGCAGCGGCATGGTGAGGTGGGCGATGCGCGTGTGCCCGAGGCCCACGACGTGCCGGGCCGCGAGGGCCATGGCCCCGCTCTCGTCGGTGAGCACGTGCGCGACACCGGGATGGACCGGAGCACCGCTGGCGACGAGAGGGATGCCACGGGCGATGAGGTGGTCGACAAGGGGGTTGTCGCGGTGGCCGCACAGGGGGAACACTGCAGCGTCGACGGCCTGGGTGGCGAGCTGGGCGACCGCGCGGTCGGGGTCATCGAGGGGCTGCGCGACGAGGAGCATGGTCCGCCCCGCCGCGTCGAGCTCCTCGGCCAGACCGTCGAGGACGGCAAGGGCGAAGGGGTCGTGGAAGGCGTACCGCAGGGGCCCCTCGACGACGACCGCGACGGTGCCGACCCGGCCCTGCCGAAGGGACGAGGCGAGCGGGTCGGGACCGGCATACGCGAGGTCGCCGGCCGCGGTCCGGACCCGCTCTGCGGTGGCCGAGGCGACCGGTCCCTTCCCACTGAAGACGAGGGACGCGGTGGACGTCGACACCCCTGCCCGCCGCGCGACGTCGCGTAGGGTCGGCCGACGTGGCGGCCTGGTTTGACGACCGGCGTCCATGCGGTACACAATATCGAATCGATTCGATCGAATCGATTCGACACGCGAGCCCGCACGCATCAGCGACGCCGGCCGCCAGCCCGAACCCTCGGAGGAGCGCACGGTGTCCGCCACCCCCACGACGACGACCCTTCGTGAGCTCCCCCGGCCTCGGGTGACGAGTGCCCGGACCGCGGTCTTCGTCGCCTTCGGGCTCGCCGGGCTCGTCTTCGCCTCCTGGGCGTCACGGATCGCGGACACCAAGGCCGCGCTGGGGCTCACCGCGGGCGAGCTCGGTGTCACCCTCCTCGCCGCCAGCGTCGGGTCGGTGACCGGTCTGCCGCTCGCCGGCCGGGTGTCCGACCGGATCGGTGCGACACGGACCGTCGCGACCGGGATGGGACTGGCGCTCGTCGGCCTGCTCGCGGTGGCTCTCGTGGTCGACGCGCGAGGCCCCCGGCTCGCCGTCGCCGCCGGGCTCTTCCTCATCGGTCTGGGCGTCGGGTTCTGGGACGTTGCCATGAACCTCGAGGGCGCCGACGTCGAGCGGCACCTCGGGGTGTCCGTCATGCCGCGGTTCCACGCCGCCTTCAGCGGGGGCACGGTGGTCTCGGCGCTGGTCGGGTCCGCGATGTCGTGGGCGGAGGTGTCCCTGTTCGTGCACTTCCTCGGCGCGACCCTCGTGAGCGTGGGGTTCGCTGTGTGGGCGCTGCCTCGGTTCCTCCCGCGCGCCGTCGAGCATCACGCAGAGGCCAAGGCGGCCCGGTCGAGGCACCGTTCCGCGTGGCTCGAGCCACGGACCCTCCTCGTGGGCGTCGTCGTCTTCGCATCGGCCTTCACCGAGGGGACCGCCAACGACTGGCTGGCCGTCGCCTTCGTCGAGGGTCACGACGTTCCCGCATGGGCCGGCGTGCTGGGCTTCGCGACGTTCCTCACCTTCATGACCCTCGCGCGGCTCGTCGGCACCGGTCTTCTCGACCGGCACGGGCGCGTGCCCGTGCTCCGGGTGAGCTTCGCGCTCGCGGCTGCAGGTGCGGCACTCGTCATCCTCGGCGCCCCATGGCTCGCCTTCGTCGGTGCCGCGGTCTGGGGGGTCGGCGCCGCCCTGGGGTTCCCCGTCGGCATGAGCGCGTCGGCCGACGAGCCCGCACGAGCGGCGGCCAGGATGTCGGTCGTCGCGACGATCGGCTACGTGGCGTTCCTCGCCGGACCGCCCGTCCTCGGCTTCCTCGGGGACCACGTCGGGGTGCTGCGCTCCCTCACGGTCGTGGGCGCTCTCGCCCTCCTGGCGCTGGCCGTCGTCCCCTCGGTGCGTGAGCCGGCAGCGGTGCGTGAGCCAGCAGCGGGGTGACCACGGCCCTCACCCCTCGCAGGTGATGCGGCGGCCAGGTCATCGGGCGAGTATGACGGGCGCAGGGTCCTGGTCCGCAGCGCCCTCCGTCTCACAGAAGGCAGGCAGGATGCTCGGCCGTGACAGGCGAGAGGGTCGCCGCGAGGAGCGTCAGACCTTCGGCAGGGGCGGGAGCGCCACCCGCTACCAGATGCGCGAGAAGCTCCTCTCCATCGGGGACGACAGCTGGATCGAGGACGAGTCGGGGCGCCGGGCCTTCAAGGTCAACGGCAAGGCGCTGCGGGTGCGCAAGACCCTCGTTCTCGAGGATGCGCAGGGCAACGAGGTGCTGAGGATCCAGGACCGCCCGATCCACGTCCGCGACGTCATGGAGATCGAGGGCCCCGACGGCTCGTCACTCGCCACCGTGAAGAAGGCGCTGGTCACCCCGCTGCGCGACCGCTTCTCGATCGACGTCGCCGGAGGAGCCGAGCTGTCGGCGCACGGCAACATCGTCGACCACGAGTTCGAGATCGAGGCCTCGGGCACCAAGGTCGCCGAGATCTCCAAGAAGTGGTTCCGGGTCCGAGACACCTACGGCGTCGAGGTGGCGCCCGGCCAGGACGACGCCCTGGTCCTCGCCGTCACGGTCTGCATCGACGAGCTCGCGTCGCACTGACTCCGGCTCGCCGCGCCGTGGTGCCTTCACGACCACCGGCACCACCGGCACTACGCTCACCACCAACACCACCACCCCGAAAGGTGACTCAAGAAGATGGGTACCAACAACATCGACAGCTTCTGGGACGTTCTCCTCTGGAGCTTCTGGATCTTCATCTGGATCGCCGCGATCATGATCTGGTTCCGCTGCGTGTTCGACATGTTCAGCGACAACACGCTGAGTGGGTGGGGCAAGGCCGGCTGGGCGATCGTGCTGATCTTCGTCCCGTGGCTCGGCGCGCTGATCTACCTCATCGTCCGCGGCCGCAGCATGGGCGAGCGCCAGATGGCCGCCATGGCCGACGCCCAGGCGCAGCAGCGAGAAGTACATCAAGTCGGTGGCGGCCTCCGCGGCCAGCCCGGCCGAGCAGATCACCCACGCCAAGTCCCTCCTCGACTCCGGCACGATCACCCAGCAGGAGTTCGACTCCCTCAAGGCCAAGGCGCTCGCCTGACCTGAGACCTCACGAGCGGGGGCGGAGCCACTGTGGCTCCGCCCCCGCTCGCGTGCGCGCGGTCGAGGACCCGGGCGCGGCATGCGCGTTGTGCTCAGGGCGAACACGCGTCGGACCGGGGAGTGAGCGACCGCAGTCCGGCGTTAGGGTCAAACGACAAGCAGCACCCGATCTGACGAGGAGCGACTCAGCGTGACCAGCACCGAGATCGTCGCCGCCGAGCCTGGCCCCCAGGCCGGGCTGGACGACCACATCTTCAACCGTCTCCTCAAGGAGCGGATCATCTTCCTCGGGTCCGACGTCCGCGACGACAACGCGAACGCGATCTGCGCCCAGATGCTGCTCCTCGCCGCGGAGGACTCCGAGAAGGACATCTGGCTCTACATCAACTCGCCGGGCGGTTCGGTCACCGCCGGCATGGCCATCTTCGACACCATGCAGTGGGTCCCGAACGACGTCGCGACGGTCGCCATGGGCATGGCGGCCTCGATGGGCCAGTTCCTCCTCTCGGCCGGCACGCCCGGAAAGCGCTACGCCACGCCCCACGCCCGGGTCATGATGCACCAGCCGTCCGGCGGCATCGGCGGAACGGCGTCCGACATCAAGATCCAGGCGGAGCAGCTGCTCCACATCAAGAAGCAGATGGCCGAGCTCATCGCCCAGCACACGGGGCAGACCATCGAGCAGATCGAGACCGACTCCGACCGCGACCGCTGGTTCACCGCCGCCGAGGCCAAGGAGTACGGCTTCGTCGACAAGGTCATCACGAAGGCCGACATGGCCGGCCCGAAGGCCGACAACCCGGTGACCGCGGACTGAACCGGCCGAGACGACGCGAGAGACAGACAATGAACCCAGACCTGACCGGCCGCCTCCACGTGCCCGGCCCCTCGAGCCGCTACATCCTGCCTCAGTTCGAGGAGCGCACGTCCTACGGGATGAAGCGCCTCGACCCCTACACCAAGCTCTTCGAGGACCGCATCATCTTCCTCGGCGTGCAGGTCGACGACGCGTCCGCGGACGACGTCATCGCCCAGCTCATCGTGCTCGAGTCGCAGGACCCCGACCGAGACATCCTCATGTACATCAACAGCCCCGGTGGTTCCTTCACGGCGATGACCGCGATCTACGACACGATGCAGTACATCCGCCCCGACGTGCAGACCTTCGTCATCGGCCAGGCCGCCTCGGCGGCGGCCGTGCTCCTCGGCGCGGGGGCCAAGGGCAAGCGGTTCGCGCTGCCCAACAGCCGCGTCCTCATCCACCAGCCGGCCATCGAGGGCACCGGTGGCATGGCCTCCGACCTCGAGATCCACGCCAACGAGATCATCCGGATGCGGGGGTGGCTCGAGGAGACGATCGCCCTCCATTCCGGTCGGGATGTCGAGCTCGTGCGCAAGGACATCGAGCGCGACAAGATCCTCTCGGCCGAGGCAGCCAAGGACTACGGCCTCATCGACGAGGTCCTCGGCTCGCGCAAGGCTTCCACCTGACGTCACGACCACCGAACACCCGGATGCCGTCCGCTCACCGCCTGCGGACGGCATCCGCGCGTCCGGAACCGGACAGTGCCCTGGATCGTCCAAGCGGCTCCCGACAGCGCCGCACGCGCCGACGTCGTCCTCGTCGGCACGGCCATGAGCACGAGAACCCGCCCGCATTCCCGGGATCACGTCGAGCCCTGCGGAGGTCGGCCGGGTCTTCGAGGTCACCGAGGTCAGGAAGGGCGCCGCAGCGGTCCGGACGGAGGTGCGCACGGCCGCGTCCGGAGGATCGTGTGGCCTCGAGGTCGAGGACGGCAGGGTCTACGTCGTCGTGGCACGCAGCACGCCGACCGGCCTGACCGGTGGACTGTGCGACGGGACCCGGCCCCTCACCACGGTCACCGCCTCCGACCTCGACGCCGTTGCAGCCGCGCTCGTCGGACGACGCCGCCGGAGCGGCACCGAGGCCCCCGCCGACCCGTTGCGCTGACAGCGGACAAGGGGGACGCGCCCGGCGCGTGCGGGCTTCAATGGGTGCGGTGGGAAGGCCCGGCCGGTAGCGTCGGGCGTGTTGTCCGAGGCGAGGGAAGGGTGCACCCGTGGCACGCGTGGGAGAGACCAGCGACCTGCTGAAGTGCTCCTTCTGTGGCAAGTCGCAGAAGCAGGTCAAGAAGCTCATCGCCGGCCCGGGCGTCTACATCTGCGACGAGTGCATCGACCTGTGCAACGAGATCATCGAGGAGGAGCTCGCCGAGTCCAGCGAGCTCGGGCTCGACGAGCTCCCCAAGCCCCGTGAGATCTTCGAGTTCCTCGAGCAGTACGTCATCGGTCAGGACGTCGCCAAGAAGGCACTCGCCGTGGCGGTCTACAACCACTACAAGCGGATCCAGGCGGGGGAGTCCACCCTGGGGAAGAAGGACCCCGACCACGTCGACATCGCGAAGTCCAACATCCTCCTCATCGGTCCGACCGGCTGCGGCAAGACATACCTCGCACAGACGCTCGCCAAGATGCTCAACGTCCCGTTCGCCATCGCCGACGCGACGGCCCTGACGGAGGCGGGATACGTCGGGGAGGACGTCGAGAACATCCTCCTCAAGCTCATCCAGGCGGCGGACTACGACGTCAAGAAGGCCGAGACGGGAATCATCTACATCGACGAGGTCGACAAGATCGCCCGCAAGAGCGAGAACCCGTCGATCACCCGCGACGTCTCGGGCGAGGGCGTGCAGCAAGCTCTCCTCAAGATCCTCGAGGGCACCACCGCGTCGGTGCCACCGCAGGGTGGGCGCAAGCACCCCCACCAGGAGTTCATCCAGATCGACACGACGAACGTCCTGTTCATCGTCGGTGGCGCGTTCGCCGGGCTGGAGAAGCTCGTCGAGTCGCGCAACGGCAAGAAGGGCCTGGGCTTCGGCTCGGAGCTGCACACACCGAAGGACCTGGCCGAGAGCATCCACGAGGTGATGCCGGAGGACCTCATGAAGTTCGGGCTCATCCCCGAGTTCATCGGCCGGCTCCCGGTCATCACGACCGTCGCGCCGCTCGACACCTCGTCGCTCGTGCGCATCCTCACCGAGCCCCGCAACGCGCTCGTCAAGCAGTACCAGAAGATGTTCGAGATCGACGGCGTGGCACTGGAGTTCACCGGGGACGGTGTCGAGGCGGTCGCGGACCAGGCGCTGGCCCGGGGCATCGGCGCTCGAGGTCTGCGCGCGATCATGGAGGAGGTCCTCCTCCCGGTGATGTTCGACGTGCCGAGCGACGACGAGATCGCCAAGGTGGTCGTCGGCCGCGACGTCGTCCTCAAGAACGTCAACCCGACGATCGTGCGGCACGACGAGGACACCGGCCGCAAGCGAACCCCGCGAAAGCGCTCCGCCTGACCTGACGGCCGACCCTGCCCTTCCCGCGCAGTGCCACGGCTCAGGCGCGTCGTGGTGAACGCCCGCACCTGCCAGACGAGGGCGGCGACGAAGCCCAGGGCGAGAGCGCCGAGCCACGGCCCCCACCCCATCGGCGTTCGTGTCGCGAGCGCGCCGACCATGGCTGCCGCGATGCCGGCCCAGACCAGGGATGCCGCCTGCAGCACCCACCGGCGAGCCGTGTCCGGGGAGAGGTCGGATCCCGCCGGCCACGACGCGAGCAGCGTGAGCGCGAGATGGGTGGTGATCACCGCCGCGGCCGCTGCCGCCGCGAGCGCCCAGTCGATGACCGTCGTCGGGACGCCACCGGGAACGGCGACACAGAGGACCTGACCGAGGAGCAGGACGAGGGCACCCCAGCCGCCGGGCTGGGCAAGGCCCCAGACAGTGGTCACGACGAGGACGCCCAGGGCGATGGGCGCGAACGACGGGAGCCCGGCGCCGGCCGCGAGGAGGACGACGAGGTCGGCCGCGAGAACGGTGCCGACGGCGGTGCGACGCCATGCCCGGTTGGGGATCACCGGGCCACCATCCGCGGCGCCCGGGCCCGTCGGACGACTCCGCGCAGCACGGTGTCGAGCGAGCCGGGGCCGCGCCACGGGATGACCGGGACGCCGGCCTCCGAACAGCGTCGGGCCTCCCGCTCGCGATCGAGGAGCCGGAGCCGCCACACCAGCTGGGCGACCCTGGGGTCCTCCACCCCGGTGGCCGCGCGGACGGCCTCGTCGGGGGCGTCGCTGCGCGCGAGCTCCGGGGGCAGCGTGTCGACGACGATCACCACGTGGCCGCTGCGCGAGAGCCGCACGGCGTGCGAGAGCGGCTCGGTGGAGACGAGCGAGCTCAGCAGGACGACGAGCGCCCCCGGCGGGATGCTGCGCTGGAGCTGTGCACGCAGCACCTTGTGCTCGCCGACGGTGCCTCGACTCGGCTCGGCTCGGCCGAGGCCCAGCAGGATCCGAGCAAGCTGACGATGCCCCCCGACGGCGGGAACCTCGACGATGTCGGCGCCACCGAGGACGGAGAGGCCGACCCTGTCACCGGTTGAGAGGTAGTGCGCCGCGACGGCGCCGGCCGCCTCCACCGCGACGTCGAGGCTCGAGCGCCGTCCGCTCTCGGTGTCGCGCTCGCCGAGGTCCCGGAGGGCGTCGACGACGAGGCGGACCTCGGCGTCCTGGTCGGCGTACGTCGTCGTCACGTGCAGTGCGCCCGTGCGGAGCGAGACCGGCCAGTGGATCCGGCGCAGCCGGTCGCCCGTCCGGAAGGGACGGATGTCGGCGAGCTCGGTACCGCCGCCAGCCCTGCTCGACCGGTGTTGTCCGACGAGCCCCACGGGGTGGGGCAGGCCGGCTCGCGAGGTGAAGGCCCCGGGCGTGGGCACCGTGGCGAACGACCTGGTCCGCTGGTCCGGCCAGAACCACGTGAAGGCGGCGAAGTCTCCGAAGGCGCGCACCTGGGCCGGGCCGAGTCGTCGGACGCCCCAGCGATCGGCGCGTACCGAGATCCCGACCGGCACGGTGAGGACGGTCGTCGTCGCCCCGCCCTGACCGGACCGCGTCGCGCGTCGCGGTACCGCACGGGACACGTGCCCGTGCGAGGGTGTCGTCGTCGACCAGTCGTCCGCGGGAAGGTGCGCCACGACGTCCCGGAGGCCGGGGACCGGGGTCACGTCCACCCGCCAGGTCACGGTCTCGCCCTCGCGCGCGACGTCGTCGCTGAGCCCGGTTCCGACGACGGGCGCGTCCTTCGGCCGGGTCACGAGGGACCAGACGACAAGGGCCACGAGGGGGACGCCGATGACCGCGAGGTCTGCGCGGCCACCGACCGCGGCGGCGGCCAGTGCGAACACCCCGATCGCGGCGGCCCTGCCCAGTGCCCGTGTCGGGCGCCAGGCGGATCTCATGGCCGGCCCGCCCGGGCGCCCGGCGGCTCTCGACGTGGCTCGCGGACGTCGCGGTGGAAGGGAGTCACGGGAACGGGGTGCCGTTCAGCGGGCGGCCTGGGGCCCCGACGCCACCGCGGTGCGGGGCGTGCGGACGGTGCGGAGCAGGTCCGCCACGACGGTGCGCGACGAGACCTCGCTCATCCACAGCTCGGGACGGATCACGACGCGGTGCTCGAGGACCGCCGGCGCCACCGCCTTGATGTCGTCGGGGGTGACATAGTCCCGCCCGCGCACCACGGCATACGCCCGCCCGACGAGGAGCAGCGCGAGCGAGCCCCTGGGGGAGGCACCCATGAGCGTGTGCTCGTGCTCTCGCGTCGCGCGAGCAAGGCCGACGCAGTAGCGCCCGACCTCGGGCGACACGGTGACGTCCTCCATCGTGGCCTGCAGCTCGAGCAGCTCAGCGGCGTCGACGACCTGACGAGCCTGCTGTTCCTCCCGTCGCCGGGCCATCCGGCGGCCGAGCACCTCCCACTCGTCATCGACGCCGGGGTAGCCGAACACCACCCTCACGAGGAAGCGGTCGAGCTGTGCCTCCGGCAGCGGGTAGGTGCCCTCGTACTCCACGGGGTTCGCGGTCGCGAGCACGTGGAAGGGTTGCGGCAGGGGGAACGTCTGCCCCTCCACGGTGACCTGGTGCTCCTGCATCGCCTCGAGCAGCGCCGCCTGTGTCTTCGGTGGCGTGCGGTTGATCTCGTCGGCGAGCAGCAGACCCGTGAACACCGGACCCTTGCGGAACTCGAAGACGCCGCGCCCCTGGTCGTAGACGAAGCTTCCGGTCAGGTCGGACGGCAAGAGGTCGGGAGTGAACTGCGCTCGGGTGAAGTCGAGCCCGAGCGCCTGGGCGAAGGTTCGCGCTGCGAGGGTCTTCCCGAGCCCTGGGTAGTCCTCCATGAGGACGTGTCCACCGGCGAGGATGCCGGCGAGCACGACCTCGGTGGCCCCGCGCTTGCCGACGATGACGGTGTCGACCTCGTCGAGCACCGCGGTCACGCGCCGATGGGCAGTGGGGATGTCGCTCACGACGTCTCCTTCGGGTTCAGCGCCTCGAGCTCGGTGATGAGGCTGTCGACCTCGTCGAGGCCCATGGGGCGGGGAGGGCCGGAGAGGTAGGCGGAAAGCCGACCTGCGGCGACGGGGCGCCCTCGCGTCCGGTCGTCGGCGATGGCGCGGACCAGCTCCTGCAGCTCGGCGGCGGCCGTGGCGTCACCCCTGCCCGGGTCGAGCAGCCGGCGGAGCGTGGCGATTCCGGGCTCGGGTGGGACGTCGTCGGTGGATCCCGACCGCCATTTCCAGTCGATGCCGTCGTGGCGAAGCAGAGGAGGGAGCCCGAGGACGGCACCGACGAGGACGGCGAGCGTGGTGGCCGCCAGGAGCGCGACCGGGCCGCGGGCCACGGTGACCAGGACGATGGCGCAGCCTGCCCCCGCCACGGCGAGAAGCATCCGCCTGTCCGGCGATGGCGGCTCAGCCACGGCTGTGGAGACCCTCGTGCTGAAGGCTGCCCCGGACGTCGACCTCGAGGGCTCGGTAGGCCTCCTCGGCGCGTGCCCGGTCCTGTTCGGTGAGCGGATGGCGCGACCAGCGAGCCTCCCGGTAGAGGTCCGCCAGCGTGCCAAGGGTGCCGGGGTCGACGTCGAACCGCCGGAGCGCGTCGAAGGTCACCTCGGTGGACGTGCGTGAGGGGGACAGGGTCACGCCGGCGTCGTGCAGGGTCGCCTCGAGGTGCACCCAGGCCGCAACCACTCCCTCGGCGGGCGTCCCCGCCGACAGCGCGTCGATTCTGGCGCTCGAGCCGGTGGTGACGGCGACCGCGAGCGCGTCGAGGTCCAGGTCGGTGACGGTGTCGGTGGGCGGCACGAACCGGTTGCGCCGAGCGGCGAGAACCGCACGGGCGAGGAACCACAGGCACACCGCGGCGAACAGGCCGAACAGAACGAAGGCGCCCCACCCGAGGACCGAAGCCACGACGTCACTGGTCTGTGCACCGGGGCTGGGGTCCCTCTCGACGACGACGTCGGGCGTGAACCCGCCGAAGCCCTCAGGAACGACCTGTTCCTCGACCTCGAGACCCGGCCGGAGGGACGGGATGACGTACTCGGGTCGGGGGACGGCGGCTGCCCAGACCACCACGAGGAGGCTGAGCACCCCGATCGCCGCGATCGCGGGCGAGCGGCCCAACGTGCTCGTGACGGGGGTGGTTGACGGGCACGCAACACACCCAACCAGACCGGATGTGGCGCCGTGGGGCTTTGGGCGGTAACGATTGGGGGGTGGTGATGGCCTACCGACTGCGTGCCGGTGACACCGGACCGGTCCAACAGTCGCCGGTGACGTGCGGGTCCGCGTGCCTGACCGTCGCCCGAATGCTCGTCGACCCACACTTCGCGTCATGGATTCGCACGGGCAGTCCCGTGCTCCCGGGGTCGCCCGCAGGCGCGACGGAGGCGGAGCGCTTCGCGGCGTACGAGCGCGTCGTCATGAGGAGGACCAACGGCATCCTCGGCGGCGGCGGGCCCACGTTTCCGTGGCCCCGGCGCCTCGGGACCCCGCCCTGGGGGGCGCTGCGGGAACTCGAGCTCGGCGCGGCCCGACGCGGCACCGAGTACACGATCGAGGTGCTGCGCACCGATGACGAGGCCGAGCTCGTGCGGGCGTTCGACACCCTCGTCGACGTCGTGGCGGAGGGTGAGCCGGCCCTGCTCTACGTCGGCAGCTCGCTGCTCCCGCGGCACGTCGTCCTCGTCCTCCCCGGGGACGGCGACCGGATGCTCGACGTCTACGACCCCACGACGGGGCGGGTCGACCACCTGCGTCGCGACACGGTCGTGCATCGACGCCTCGGCCTCAGCGGCTGGGACATGCCCTGGGTCGTGGTGCGGCCCACCGGGCTGCGCAGCGTCCGGTCCCGTGCGTATGCCGCGGACCTCGGTCCGGCCCCTGCGTGACCGGAAGCACCGGTCGCAGGGGAGAGGAGGTCGCCGTCAGGCGACCGGCTTGGCCACCGGCACGAGCTCGACGTCCCGCGCCGCCAGCTCCTCGCCGGAGGCGTAGTCGAGCGACCCGGTGAGGCGCCCCGCGGCCCGAAGATCGGACTCGGCGACGCGCACGTGCGACAGCACCCCGTCCGGGCCGACCAACGTCATCGACGGGACCTCCGCCCGCATGCCGACCTTCGCCTCGGACTTCGCCTTGCGGATGGCGGCGAGCGCTGCACCGACGGCCCTGAGCATCTCCGGGTCCCCGGCGGAGGGCACCTCCGCCGTCGTGGGCCAGGAGGCACGGTGGACCGACCCGTCGTGCGTCCAGGACCAGACCTCCTCGGTGACGTACGGGAGGATCGGCGCGAACAGCCGAAGGACCACGTCGAGCGTGATGCTCAGGGTCGCACGGGCGCTTGCCGCGGCGGCGGCGCCCTGCGCGCCGTACGCACGGTCCTTGACGAGCTCGAGGTAGTCGTCGCAGAAGCTCCAGAAGAACTGCTCCGTGGCCTCGAGGGCGCGCGTGAAGTCCCAGGCCTCGAAGGCCGAGGTGGCCCGCTCGACGACGACGCGGAGGCCGCCGAGGAGGGCCAGGTCGAGCGGATGGCTGACCTGCAGGAGCGGGTCACCCGCGACGTCCCCGAACGACAGGGCGAACTTGCTCGCGTTGAGCACCTTGATCGCCAGGCGACGTCCGACCTTGATCTGGCCGGTGTCGTAGGCGGCATCCGTGCCGAGGCGACCGCTGGCCGCCCAGTAACGCACGGCATCCGCACTGTGCTGCTTGAGGACGTCCTCGGGCGTGACGACGTTGCCCCGCGACTTGGCCATCTTCTTCCGGTCCGGGTCGAGGATCCAGCCACTGATCGCCGCGTGCGCCCATGGGACGCAACCGTGCTCGAAGTGTGAGCGCACCACGGTGGAGAAGAGCCAGGTGCGGATGATGTCGTGCCCCTGGGGGCGGACGTCCATCGGGAAGACCTTCTCGAACAGCGGGTCCGGTGAGGAGCCGTCGGTCCCACGCCAGCCGCCCGCGATCTGGGGGGAGAGCGAGGAGGTCGCCCACGTGTCGAAGATGTCGGGATCGCCCACGAAGCCGCCGGGCTCGCCGCGCTGGTCCTCGGTGAAGCCGGCCGGCGGGTTGGCGGCGGGGTCCACCGGGAGGTCGGCCTCCGACGGCAGGATGTGCCGGGCGTAGTCCGGCTCGCCGTCCGCGCCGACCGGGTACCACACCGGGATGGGGACGCCGAAGAACCGCTGTCGGGAGATCAGCCAGTCGCCGTTGAGGCCGGCCACCCAGTTGGCGTACCGGGAGCGCATGAACGCCGGATGGAAGTCGATCTCGGTGCCTCGCTGGATGAGCTCGGTGTTGAGGGCGGCGTCACGACCACCGTTGCGGATGTACCACTGGCGGGAGGTGACGATCTCGAGCGGCTTCTCGCCCCGCTCGTAGAAGTTCGCCATCCGTCTCGTCGGGGTCGGCTCCCCCTCGAGGTCACCGGACCCACGCAGCGCCTCCACCACGGCCTCCCGGGCGGCGAAGGCCGTCTTCCCCGCCAGCCCGGAGGCATAGAGGTCCTCGCCGGGTCCCCCCGCGAGCCACTCCGGCGCCTCGGCCTGAAGGCGTCCGCTGCGGGTGATGAGCGAGCGGGTCGGCAGCCGCAGCTCACGCCACCAGAGGACGTCGGTGAGGTCACCGAAGGTGCAGCACATCGCGATGCCGGCCCCCTTGTCCATCTCGGCGGCAGGGTGCGGGAGAACCGGCACCTCCACGCCGAAGAGCGGGGTGCGCACCGTCGTGCCGAACAGCCGCTGGTAGCGCTCGTCCTCGGGGTGGGCGATGAGGGCGACGCAGCTCGGGATGAGCTCGGGGCGGGTCGTCTCGACGTGCACCGGGCCCTCGGCGGCGTGGAAGGCGATGCGGTGGTAGTGGCCCGGGTAGTCGCGGGCCTCGAGCTCCGCCTGGGCCACCGCGGTCTGGAAGGTGACGTCCCACAGCCCCGGAGCCTCCGCCTGGTACGCCTCACCCCGGGTGACGTTGCGAAGGAAAGCCTGCTGGGCGGTGGCCCGTGAGTTGTCGTCGATGGTCCGGTAGCTCACGGACCAGTCGTAGCTGTGGCCGATCCGCCGGAAGAGCGACTCGAACGTCTCCTCGTCCCGGACGGTCAGCTCCTCGCAGAGCTCGATGAAGTTCTGGCGCGAGATGGGCGTCTGGTCGGCGGCCTTCGTGCTGCGGGCATCCCCGCGGAACGGCGGCTCGAAGTCGGGGTCGTGGTGGAGGGTGGCGTCGCCACGCACGCCGTAGTAGTTCTGCACGCGCTTCTCGGTGGGGAGGCCGTTGTCGTCCCACCCGATGGGGTAGAAGACGTTGAAGCCCGCCATCCGCTTGTAGCGGGCGATGCAGTCGGTGTGCGTGTAGCTGTACACATGGCCCATGTGCAGCGAACCGCTCGCGGTGGGCGGAGGGGTGTCGATCGAGAAGACGTTCTCGCGCGGACCCGCCAGCGCCGCCTCGCGGTCGAACGCGTAGGTGCCCTCCTCCTGCCACACCCGGCCCCACTTCTCCTCGAGGCCGTCCAGGGACGGCCGGTCCGGCACGGAGGCAGCACGGGGCGAGGAGGGGTGCTCGGTCATGGCCGACATCCTCCCAGACCGCCGGTGGGGCGCTCACCCGGGTTCGGGCCGGTGGCGGGCGCTGCCGGCGCTCGGCCGAGGCGGAGGCGCTGGCCTAGGGTGAGGGCCATGGAGCCCGTGTACCGGCCGGTCATCTCGGCGGCGAAGACCCTCTTCTTCGTGCAGGGCACGCGCTTCACCATCACCGGTGAAGAGCACGTTCCGAGGGTCGGTGGCGCGGTCATGACGATCAACCACACGTCCTACCTCGACTTCATGTATGCCGGGCTGCCGGCCTGGCCGCACCGGCGTTACGTCCGGTTCATGGCGAAGAAGTCGGTCTTCACCCACCGCGTCACCGGTCCGCTCATGCGCGGGATGCACCACATCCCGGTCGACCGCCACAAGGGTGGTGAGGCGTTCACGGCCGCCATCCGCGCGTTGCGGGCTGGCGAGATCGTCGGTGTCTTCCCGGAGGCGACGATGTCCCGCTCGTTCGAGCTCAAGGAGTTCAAGCCGGGCGCGGTGAAGATGGCCCAGGTCGCCGGCGTGCCGCTGCTGCCGACGACGATCTGGGGCGGTCAGCGGGTGTGGACCAAGAACCTGCCCAAGCACGTGCGCCCCGGCTCACGGGTGCCGGTGAGCATCACCGTCGGCGCCCCGATCCACGTGGAGCGCCGCGAGGACGTCGCCGCGGCGACGGAGCGGCTCAAGGCGGCGATGCAGGCGCAGCTCGACGTCCAGCAGGCCGTCTACCCGACGCTGCACGGCGAAGACCTCCGGTACGTCCCCGTCCGCCTCGGTGGGACGGCACCCACGCCCGAGGAGGCGCACGCGGCGGACCTGCACGACATGACCCGTACCCGCGACAAGTTCACGGGCTGACGACTCGGCGGACAGAGCGCGGCCGGTCGCCGGCATGGCAGGCGAACGAGGAGCCCGGCGCGGAGGGCTCAGACGGGTGGCCGAGGTGGGCGAGGGCCTGCCGGAGCAGCACTCCATGGCCGCGGTCCATCTCCGCCTGCACTCCGGGGTCGAGCGCCTGGTCCGGAGTGAACCAGGTGAGGTCGAGGGAGTCGTTCTGCGGGGCGCAGTCGCCGGTCACGGGCACGACGAACGCCAGCGACACGGCGTGCTGACGCGGGTCGTGGAACGGCGTCACCCCGGGAGTGGGGAAGTACTCGGCCACCGTGAACGGCTGCGGGCTCACCGGGACCTGGGGCAGCGCCATCGGGCCGAGGTCCTTCTCGATGTGGCGCAGGAGGGCGTCCCGCACCCGCTCGTGGTGCAGGACCCGGCCGGACACGAGCTCACGGCTCACGGTTCCATCGGCTGCGAGCCGGAGCAGCACACCGACGGCGGTGACGGCACCGCGCTCGTCCACCCGGACCGGGACGGCGTCCACGTAGAGGATCGGCAGCTTCTCCCGGGCCGCGTCGAGGTCCTCGCGGCTCAGCCAGGCGGCGTCTCGGTCCAGCTCCAGAGGACTCATGGCGATGATCGTGCCACGTCGACCGTCTCGAACCGGACCGGCTCCTCGAAGGCCGCTCGTCGAGCGGCCCTGCGCAGCGCTCCCAGGACCGCCCGACCGGTGACGAGCACGAGCACCGCTGTCGTCACCGCCCGGCCGATGTCCCAGCCGAGGCTCGTGGCGAGGGTGAAGACGAGGAACCGGTGGAGGTTGTCCAGCACCGGCGCACCCGCCACGAAGGACAGCTCGCCGGCCAGCCCGGTCGCGAAGGGCCAGAACGACAGGTTGAGCAGGAGCCCGTAGCCCAGACCCGCCACGGCACCATAGGCCGCGAGGAGCAGCACCTCGGCCCTCCCGCGTGCGGGAGGCAGCAGCCCTGCGCCCCAGCCGACCCACGCCGCCCCGAGCATCTGGAACGGCAGCCACGGGCCGACACCGCCGGTGACCAGTGCTGAGGCGAAGAGGGTCACCGCCCCGAGCACGAAGCCGAAGCCGGCGCCGAACACCCGCCCGCCCAGGACGAGGAGGAAGAACACCGTCTCGAGTCCGGCAGTCCCGGCGCCGAGGGGTCGCAGCGCCGCGCCGACCGCCGCCAGTACCCCGAGCATCGCGACCGCCTTGACGTCCATGCCGCCTTCGCTGATCTCCGCGAGGACGACGGCGAGCAGCAGCGGGAGGATGAGCGCGAAGACGAGGGGAGCATCGCCTCCGTGGGCGAGTCCGGACCCGGTCGACACGATCAGTGGCCAGCAGAAGGCCACGAGCCCCGCGACGCTGACGAGCGCGACCGCCGCGGCGGAACGCGGCCGGAGGGCGAGTACCCGCGTCCGACGACGCCGACGCGGCGAACCGGCGCCATCGTCCCGGTGGTCGCTCACGAGCGCACCCCCTCGAGCGCGGCCCGCACGTCCGCGACGGTGAGCCAGGGGCCGGGGCCCGTCACCTTGGAGACCTGCGGGGCGAACGCCGGGGAGGACGTGACGACCTCGGCGGTCGGTCCGTCGGCGACGACCTCACCACCGGCCAGCACGACCACCCGGTCCGAGCACTCCGCGACGAACTCGACGTCGTGCGTCGACACGACGACCGACCGACCACGCGCCGCGAGGCCGCGCAGGACCCGGCTCAGCGCGGCCTTGGCGGTCGGGTCGAGGCCCCGGGTGGGCTCGTCGAGGAGCAGCACCGGAGGGTCCGCAGTGAGCTGGACCGCGAGGACGAGGGCGAGCTTCTGTCCCTCCGACAGGTCCCGCGGATGCCGGTCCGCAAGGATCGGCGGGGCGATCTCTGCGAGGAGGCCGGCGCAGGTGCCCGGCCCGCTGGCGCTCTCGCGGTCCGCCTGGCGACACTCCGCGCCCACCGTGTCGAGGTAGAGCAGGTCGGCGGCCGACTGCGGCACCAGACCCACCAGCGCCCGTCGCTCGCCGGCGCCGAGGGTGCTCGGTTCCACGGTGTCGGATGCCGTGTCGGCGGCGCCGCCCGCGCCGCCCGTCTCGGTGTCGTGCCGCGAGCCACGGGGCGGTTGACGCGCACCGACCCGCTGCTCACCGTGCCGCTTCCCTGGAGCGCCCAGAGGAGAGAGGACTTTCCGGACCCGTTGCGCCCCATGACGGCGGTGACCTCCCCGGAGTGCAGGTCGAGGTCGACACCCGACACCGCGACGACGTCTCCGGGGTGACGGACGACGACACCCCGAGCGGAGAGCACGCGCCTCTCCGGTGCGAGGTGGGGACGACGTGGACCGTCTCCGGATGGCGTCCCGTCGGGCGACCAGGACTGCTCGAGAGTCCCGACGAGGCCGGCGCGCAGCTCGCGAGCCGCCCGGCGCGCGTCGCGCACGGACAGCGGCAGCGGCGCCCACCCGGCATACCGGCCCAGCTCGACGACGGGGGAGGTGATGTCACTCTCGACCATGAGGTCGGCCGGCGTCCCCGAGGTCACCGAGCCGTCTCCGGAGACGTGGACGACCATGTCGGCGTAGTGCAGCACACGCTCGACGCGGTGCTCCGCGACGACGACGGTGACGGCGAGGTCGTGCACGAGCCGGGTGATGGTCGCGAGCACCTCCTCCGCGCCGGTCGGGTCGAGAGCAGAGGTCGGCTCGTCGAGCAGGAGCACCCGCGGGTGCGCGGTCAGCACCGACCCGATGGCGACACGCTGCTGCTGTCCCCCTGACAGGTCGCGCAGCGGCGCATCGCGCAGCTCGGCGATGCCGAGGAGGTCGAGCGTCTCCTCGACCCGTTTTCGCATCGTCGTGGCGGGGAGACCGAGCTGCTCCATGCCGTAGGCGAGCTCCTCCTCGACCGTGTCGGTGACGAAGCCCGCCAGGGGGTCCTGCCCGACGACGCCGACGACGTCGGCGAGGTCACGCGGACGGTGGTCGCGGGTGTCGCGACCGTGAAGGAGGACGTGTCCGGTGAGGATGCCCCCGGTGAAGTGGGGCACCCGGGCGCACATGGCGCCGAGCAACGTCGACTTGCCGGACCCGGTGCGTCCGACGACGAGGGCGAGCTCACCCTCGTCGACGGTGAGGTCGACGTCGCGCAGCACCGGTCCGTCGGCCCCGGGAAGGGTGACCGAGACCCGCTCGAGGGAGATCGCGTGGTCAGCCACGGACGACCGCCTGGTCCCGGGCGCCTCGATGCGCGGGTCGCGGCGCCGGCCGCGGAGGTGCGGGGGTGAGCTGTGCCGGCAGCGCGCCGACGAGCAGACCGACGACCGGTGCGAGGGGGACCGGCGGCACGGCGAGGGGGGCGAGTGGCATGACGAGCAGGTCGGGCGTGGTGCGGGACACGGTCACCAGGGTGGCGGCGGCGAGCACACCGCACCCGAGGGTCAGCCACTCCGCGCCGCGCCACGGGTCGGGCCGGTAGGTCGTCCGCGGCACATGACGTCCGCCCAGCCAGAGGCCCAGTGCCGAGAGGGCAAGGCCGGCCAGGAGGGTGGGGGTGCCCATGACCGCGGGCGTCGTCGCGTCGAGCACGCCGTAGATGCCGACGGCGCTGGCGAGAAGGCCCCCCAGGGTCACCGCGCCCGTGGCGAGCCGGTGGACCCGTGGCACGTGCTCGGTCCGGCCGTAGCCGCGGGAGTCCATCGCCGCCGCGAGGAGAAGGGACCGTTCGAGGGTGTCCTCGAGCACCGGAAGGGCGACGGTGGGGACGGCGCGCAGGCCCCCGGTGGTGTCACCGCGAAGCTGTCGCGCCCGGAGGACCCGCTGGACGCTCTCGGCGAGCTGGGGGGCCACCGACACCGACACGACCACGGCCGAACCGATCTCGTGGAGGGCGCCGGGAAGGGCGCGCAGCAGCCGTTTCGGGTTCGCGAGCGCGTTGGCGGCGCCGATGCAGGCGATCATGACCGCGAGACGCAGGCCGGCGAGGGCAGCCGCCAGAAGACCCTCGAGGTAGACCGTCCCACCGACCTGGATACCGGCTGCCCATGGCGGGAGCGTCACCTCGGGGAGCCGGAGGACGACGATCTCCCCGAACTTCAGGCCCACGAGCACGTGCAGCCCGACCCGCACGACGACGATGGCCAGGCCGAGCCAGAGGTACAACCGGAACGCCCTCGCCCACGGCGACGTCCCGCGGCGCGCGGCGACGACGAGGGCGACCACGCACAGCGCGAGGAGGAGCAGGACGGGGTTCGTCGTCGTGCTCACCGCGACCGCCATGCCGAGGGCCCACCCCCACCACGCCGCGGGGTGCACCGCACGCGGGAGGGTGGAGCTCATCGGACCATCATGGGGTCAGGCTCGTCGCTTCCACGCGGTCCAGCCCGCTCCGCCACCGACGAGGGCCAGGAGGGCGGCCGCGGCGACCAGGCCGCCCACGCCGGGCGAGCCGTCGTCGGGCTCGGCCGTCGGTGCCGCGGCGATCCCCGTCGCGCTCGCTGAGGCGTCGACCGACGGGCTCGTCGTCGGCGTCGCCGTGCCGGATGGAGGGGCAGACGCCGACGCCGACCTCGAGGGTGACGCCGTGGCCGAAAGGATGGCCGTGGCGGCCGGGCCCGGTGCCGGCGCGGTCGCCCCGGCACCGGACGAGGTGTTCCGAGGTGCCTGCGTGACCGCGGGCGCGGAGGTCGTCGTCCGGGGCGCCGACGTGGGCGCGGGCTTCGTGGTCGTGACCGCGGGGGCACTCGTGGCCGTCGGGGCCGGCGGGGCGACTCGCGGCTGCTGGCCGGAGCCGAAGCGGAACCCGACGACGGTGCCCGGCCCGGGGTTGTAGCTCGAGACCCCGCTCGAGCTGTAGGTCCAGCCCCCTCCTCGGGTGGCGTGGAAGAACGCCCAGTAGGCGTCCGCGGGAGGCATCCGGACGCATGGGTCGGACTCCGGGAACCCGTTGATGCGGCAGACGACACTGCCCGGGAACTGCTGCGGGTAGGTCACCGAGAACCCGGCCGCCGTCAGCGCCTTGAGCGCGGACGACGGGTCGCCCGAGGCGCACCGGGTGCTCACGGAACCACCGGTGTCGACGACCACGGTGACGCCAGCCGTGCCCGCGCACGCCGCGGCGCTCGCGGGAGCCGCCGTCATGACCAGCCCGGCGAGTGCCAGGCCGGAGGCGGCGGCGGCGCCCACCAGGTGATGCAGAAGGCCGGGTCCGGAGCCACGCATCAGGCGTGCGCCCCCCGGCGTCGTGACGTGCCCCAGACGGCGAGCCCACCGACGAGCACGAGCACCAGGCCGAGGCCGAGCGGAAGGAGCAGATCGCTGCCGGTCTGGGCGAGAGAACCGGTGGGGGCGCCTGCCGACGGGGTCCCGGCTCCGCCCGAGCCTGAACCGGAGGTCGGCTTCTCGGTGACGGCCGGCTGGGACGTCGCGGGTGAGGTGGTGGACGGCGTCGGGCTGCTCGTGCCGGTGCACACCAGCCCCGTCGTCGCCGAGGCGGCGCCGGCGAGGGTGGCGCTCAGCAGGGACTCACCCGAGAGGCCCAAGGTGGCCTGTGGTGTCGCCCGGAGGTCGCTGTCCGTGATCGTCGTGGTGGAGCGCGTGGAGCTGGAGAACGCCAGCCCACCCCTCAGCGCCGCCGGTGCGGTGCAGCCGTACTGGAGCGACGCGAGGAACGCCTGTGCGGCGCCGAGCTCCGCGTCGCGCCCGCCCGCGGCAAAGGCCTGGGCTGCGACGCCCGTCGTGTTCGCGTTCGGGATGCCGTCCGCGCTCTCGAGGGAGCCGTCGCCGGCCTGAGCAGCGGCAAGCCAGTCCAGGGCCGCGGCTGCGGCTGTCGTCGAGCCGGCTGCGACGAGCGCCTGGGCGGCGAAGGCGGTCGCGTCCGGGTCGCTGACGCACGTGTCGCCGTCGAGTGCACCCCGGAACCCGCCGTCGGCGCACTGCTGGTCGAGGAGGACGTCCACCGAGGCGGTGCTCACCGCCTGCCCCGCCCGGACGAGCGCGAGAACAGCCAGCGACTGGCCGATGGTGTTGGAGTAGTCCCCGTAGGCGGAGGCGTCGCGAAACCGACCCTCACCCTCCAGCGCCTCGAGGGCGGTGACGAGGTCGACCCCACCGAAGCTCGCCGGGTCTCCCCCCGCGATGACGACAGCGAGCAGCGCCTTGGCGGTGGGACCGGCGTACGCCTCGCTGCCCGAGCCCACGTAGACGTCGAGGTTCTCCTCGAGGTAGCGCAGTGACTCCGCAAGCCTGGGTCCCACCCGTGCCCGAGCCGGCCAGGGCGATGATCCCGTCGATGGTGTTGCCGCCGTCGAAGTACGTGCTGTCCGGGTAGACGTAGTGGTCGTCGCCGGCGGCAAGGGTGCGCGCCACGAAGTCGGCTGCCGCGATCGTCTGAGGGGGCGGCCGACCCGGCCGCCGCGAGGAGGCTCGCGTCCGAGGCCCCGGCCAGGCGTTCGCCGCCGGCCGGCGCCGGCGCCGGCGTCGTCGTCGCGGGAGTGCTCGGCGACGGGCTCGACCCGGTGGGCGCCGGGACTGATGCCGTGGGTGAGGGCGCGGGGGACGACGTGCCCGGGCTCGGCTCCGCCGTGGCAGTGGGCGACGGAGCCGCCGTCACCGTCGCGATCGGCGTCGCCGTCTCGGTCGGGTCGGCATACGCGCTCGCAGCCGGTCCGCCGACGAGTGTCGCGGCGACGAGCAGGGTCCCGGCTCGACGCAGGAGCGCGCCCCGGGTTGTTGCGGTGGTGGTGATGGCCATCTGTGCCTCTCCGAGCGGTTCATGACGTGATGCCCGAACCACCGGGAGAGCCCCGGCACTCGGGCTCCGTCCCGCATTCCTCGACGGGTGAACTGGAGCCGCTCGCACCTGTCGGGCATTCCGACTCGCCGCGACGACAGTCGCGACCCACGGCTGCGGGACAGTGCCGGACTTGGACCGGCTTCCCCCGAACAGGTGCGTGTGGTGCCGCCCCGGAGGGCGACGCCGCGACTCTACCCCCTGACCCCACGGGGTGCACCCTTCCCGGCCGAACGCGGTGGAGACGACCCCGCGGTCGCCGGTAGACTCGCACCACAGGCGCTCGAGCCGTCATCAGCGGCGAGCCTCCGGAAGAACGGGACCACTCGCATCCAAGCTGTGGCCCTCACTAGAACCGGACGTCGGGGTCACGTCACGACCTGGTGCAAGAGCGGCCGCCTCGGCGGCAAGCGAGGTGGTACCGCGGTGGTGCGCGGCCGGCACACGGATGCCGTCCCTGTGCCGTCGTCCTCGTCCCGGCAGTGACGAGTCGACGACCCGCAGGAGCAGCACGATGACGTACCCCAAGGTGTCCACGACCGGTGAGCACACCGGCGCCGCGTTCGGCGTGCCGGCCAGTCCCCGGTTCCCGCAGATCGAGGATGCCGTGCTCGCCCGGTGGGCGGCGGACGACACCTTCGCCGCGTCGGTCGAGAACCGGCCGACGGGGCAAGGACGGCGCCAACGAGTTCGTCTTCTACGACGGGCCGCCGTTCGCGAACGGCCTGCCGCACTACGGCCACCTGCTCACCGGCTACGTCAAGGACATCGTGCCCCGGTACCAGACGATGCGTGGACGCCGCGTCGAGCGCCGATTCGGATGGGACACCCACGGCCTGCCCGCCGAGCTCGAGGCGATGAGCCAGCTCGGCATCAAGACCAAGGAGGAGATCCTCGAGCTCGGCATCGAGACCTTCAACGCGAAGTGCCGCGACTCGGTGATGAAGTACACGGACGAGTGGCGCGAGTACGTCACCCGGCAGGCGCGCTGGGTCGACTTCGACAACGACTACAAGACGCTGAACCCCGACTTCATGGAGTCCGTGCTGTGGGCCTTCAAGACGCTCCACGACAAGGGGCTCGTGTACGAGGGCTTCCGCTGCCTTCCGTACTGCTGGAACGACCAGACCCCGCTGTCCAACCACGAGCTGCGGATGGACGAGGAGGTCTACCAGAACCGACAGGACCCCGCCGTCACCGTGGGCCACCGCCTCGAGACGGGCGAGCTCGCCCTGATCTGGACGACCACGCCGTGGACCCTGCCGAGCAACCTCGCCATGGCCGTCGGTCCGGACGTGGACTACGTCGTCGTGGAGTCGGAGTTCTCGGGGCGCACCGAGCGCTACCTCCTCGCCGAGGCGCGACTGGCGGCATACGCCCGCGAGCTGGGCGACGACGCCGGCGACCGCATCGTCCAACGGCTGAAGGGCCGGGACCTCCTCGGTCGCGCCTACACGCCGCCGTTCTCGTACTACCAGGGCCACCCGAAGTCGCACATCGTGCTGCCGGCCGACTACGTGACCACGGACGACGGCACGGGGATCGTCCACATCGCACCGGCGTTCGGTGAGGAGGACAAGCAGCTCACCGACCAGTACGGCATCCAGCCGGTCGTCCCGGTGGGCCCCGACGGCCGCTTCACCTTCCCCGTCGCCGACTACGAGGGTCTGCACGTCTTCGACGCGAACCCCGTCATCATCGGACACCTCACGTCGACGACCCGTGGCGAGGGGGACCGCGGGGCCGTGACCGAGGGAACCGTGCTCCTGCGACGGGAGACCTACGACCACTCCTACCCGCACTGCTGGCGCTGCCGGGAGCCCCTCATCTACATGGCGGTCTCCTCCTGGTTCGTCGAGGTGACGAAGTTCAAGGACCGCATGGTCGAGCTGAACTCGGAGATCACCTGGGTGCCCGAGCACGTCAAGGACGGACAGTTCGGCAAGTGGCTCGAGAACGCACGAGACTGGTCGATCTCCCGCAACAGGTTCTGGGGGAGCCCCATTCCCGTGTGGCGCTCCGACGACCCGGCACACCCACGGATCGACGTCTACGGCTCCTTCGACGAGCTCGAGCGCGACTTCGGGCGCCTGCCGCGCAACGAGCGTGGCGAGCCGGACCTCCACCGGCCGTTCGTCGACCACCTCACCCGGCCGAACCCCGACGACCCGACCGGCAACTCGACGATGCGCCGCGTCGAGGACGTCCTGGACGTCTGGTTCGACTCCGGCTCCATGTCGTTCGCGCAGGTGCACTACCCGTTCGAGAACGCCGACTGGTTCGAGCACCACTTCCCGGGCGACTTCATCGTCGAGTACATCGGCCAGACCCGTGGGTGGTTCTACACGCTCCACGTGCTCGCCACGGCGCTCTTCGACCGGCCCGCGTTCTCCTCGTGCCTCAGCCACGGCATCGTCCTCGGCAGCGACGGCCAGAAGATGAGCAAGTCGCTGCGCAACTACCCCGACGTCAACGAGGTGTTCGACCGCGACGGCGCCGACGCGATGCGCTGGTTCCTCATGTCCTCCTCGATCCTGCGTGGGGGCAACATCTCGGTGACCGAGGGGAGCATCCGCGAGGGCGTGCGCCAGGTGCTCATCCCCCTGTGGAACAGCTGGTACTTCTTCTCCCTCTACGCCAACGCCATGCACGGTGGCGCCGGATACGCAGCTCGGTGGTCGACCGCCTCGACGGACCCGCTCGACCGCTACCTCCTCGCCAAGCTGCGGGACCTCGTCCAGGGGGTGCAGGGCCAGATGGACGTCTACGACATCCCGGGCGCCTGCGAGTCCGTGCGCCAGTTCGTGGACGCCCTGACGAACTGGTACATCCGCCGCTCCCGACAGCGGTTCTGGGACACCGAGACCAGCGCGGGCGACGTGTCGACGGCTCACGCGGCGTTCGACACGCTGTACACCACCCTCGAGGTCCTCACCCGGGTGGCGGCCCCCCTCCTTCCGCTCGTCACCGAGGAGATCTGGCGGGGGCTGACGGGCGGTCGCTCGGTGCACCTCGAGGACTGGCCGGATGCCGCCCTGTTGCCGGCCGACGACGCGCTCGTCGCCGCCATGGACCAGGTGCGGGCGGTCTGCTCCACCGGCTCGTCGCTGCGCAAGGCGGAGAGGCTCCGGGTGCGCCTGCCGCTGACCACTCTGACGGTCGTCACGCCGGACCCGGCGGGGCTCGAGCCGTTCACCTCGATCGTCGCCGACGAGCTGAACGTCAGGACCGTCACGCTGCTGGACGTGCGGGAGGCGCACGAGTCCGACTTCGGCATCAGTTCCCGGCTGGTCGTTCACGCCCGTGCCGCCGGGCCACGGCTGGGCCGCGACGTGCAGGCGGCCATCCGGGGGAGCAAGAGCGGAGACTGGTCCGTCGCCGACGACGGGACCGTTGTGTCCGGAGGGTTGCCGCTCCTCGAGGGTGAGTACTCGCTCGAGACGGTGGTCGACGAGAGGCAGGCCGGTTCCCACGCCACGGCGATGCTGCCGGGCGGCGGGTTCGTCGTCCTCGACACCCATGTCTCGCCGGAGCTCGAGCTCGAGGGTGCCGCACGAGATCTCGTCCGAGCCGTGCAGCAGGCGCGACGAGAGGCCGCTCTCGAGGTGTCGGACCGCATCTCCCTGGAGATCACCGGTGCCGAGTTCGTGAACCGCGCGGTGCTCGACCATCGCGACCTCGTCACGCGCGAGACGCTGGCCGTGGAGCTCTCGGTCGCGCCGGACCTGGATGCGCTCGACCGTTCCGGCGACGGGGTGAGCGAGGTCGTCGTCGGCGAGCGCTACCCGGCACGTCTGCGGGTCACGAAGCACTGAGATCGGGTCCGCGCACCGTGGTGTGACCTCGTCGCTCCGCCGTGGGCGAGAATGGGCCGGTGAGTCCCGCACCCGACGGCGTCCAGCGCGAGGCGGCGCACCAGCTCGAGGTCAGCCGGCGGATGCGCGAGGTGGAGGCCTCCATCCTCTCCCGGGCGCCGGAGCACGACCTCGAGCCGTCGCTCGACCGCATCAGGGCCGTGATGGAGCTGCTCGGCGACCCTCAGCACACCTTCCCCGTCGTGCACATCACCGGCACGAACGGGAAGACGAGCACGGCCCGGATCGTGGAGTCACTCCTGCGAGAGATCGGCCTGAAGACAGGCCGTTTCACGTCTCCTCACCTCCACTCGATGCTGGAGCGGATCGCGATCGGAGGGCGGTCCGTCGAGGCCGAGCGCTTCCTGGCGGCCTACGACGAGGTCATTCCCTTCGTCGAGATGATCGACGCTCGTTCGATCCTCGACGGCGGGCCCCCCATGACCTACTTCGAGGTCCTCGTTGCCGTCGCCTACGCCGCCTTCGCGGACCTGCCCGTCGATGTCGCCGTCGTCGAGGTCGGGATGGGCGGCTCCTGGGACGCGACGAACGTCGTCGACGCCACGGTGTCGGTGCTGACGCCCATCGCCATCGACCACACCCACTTCCTCGGTGAGACGGTCGAGGAGATCGCGACCGAGAAGTCCGGGATCATCAAGGCGGACGCCATCACCGTGTCAGGCCAACAGGTGGAGTCGGATGCCATCGAGGTGATCGTCGACCGGGTGAACGAGGTCGGGGCCCGCCTTGTGGTCGAGGGCACCGACTTCGGCGTCACCGCTCGTGACATCGCGGTCGGCGGCCAGCAGATCTCGCTCCGCGGGCTTGCGGCGGAGTACGAGGACCTCTTCCTGCCCCTGCACGGCGGCCACCAGGCGCAGAACGCCGCGGTCGCGGTCGCCGCGGTGGAGGCCTTCCTCGGTGGCGGCGAGCAGGCGCTCGACATCGACGTGCTCCGCTCGGGGCTCGCCGCCGTCGAGTCGCCGGGTCGGCTCGAGCTCGTGCGTCGCAGCCCCACCGTGCTCGTGGACGCCGCGCACAACCCAGCCGGAGCGCGGGCGCTGCGCGACGCGATCGGCGACTCGTTCACCTTCGCCCGGCTCGTCGGCGTCGTCGCCGTCATGAAGGACAAGGAGGCCGGGCCGATGCTCGAGATCCTCGAGCCCGTGCTCGACGAGGTCGTCGTGACACGCACGACGTCACCGCGCGCGATGTCGCCGCGGAAGCTGGGCGAGATCGCGTCGGAGATCTTCGGCGAGCACCGGGTCACCGTCGTGGACGGGCTCCCCGACGCTCTCGACCTGGCAGCCGGCATGGCGGATGCCGGAGGGGGCGTCAGCGGCGGGGTGCTCGCCACCGGGTCCGTCGTCACTGCTGCCGAGGTGAGGATGCTCCTCGGGACGACATCCGTCTGACAGACGGCTGGCTGCGACCCACGGATCTCGGACCTCATCCGGGCTCTGCGTCGTCGAGGTCCTCGCCGGCCAGCGCCCTGGCAGCGAGGCGTTCCTCTCCCGCGAGCGTCCAGACCTGGCGGGCCGCGCCCACGTTGACGAGGACGATGACGCTGCCCAGGGCGATGTCGGGCCAGCCGGACCCCGTCCAGGCGGTGACGAGCGCCATCGCGATGATCGCCACGTTCACGGCGACGTCCGCCCGCGCCGAGAGGTATGCCGCGCCGGTGAGCGAGCCGCCGCGGTGTCGGACCCGCACGAGGAGGAGCGCGCACACGGCGTTGACCGCGGCGGCCCCGCCAGCGGTGACGATGAGTGCCGTGACGTCGGGCGCCGTGGGGTCGAAGGCCTTGCTCACCGCCTGCCACCCAGCGACGAGGGCCGGGACGAGGATGATGAGGGCCATGGCGTGCCCCGCGAGGGCCCGGCGCCCCAGCGGCCAACCGAGCGCGAGCGCGATGAGGAGGTTGATCGCCGTGTCCTCGAGGAAGTCGACCGAGTCGGCGAGGAGCGACACCGAGCCGATGGCGACCGCCACGACCATCTCGGTCCCGGCGTACGCGAGGTTCAGCCCGGCGACGAGGAGCACGGTGCGCCGCAGCAGCCGTGGGTCGAGCACGGAGGACGACGTCACCTCCTCATGACACCAGAGGTCCTGATCCGGCGGTCGGCGGCTGACCGGGGCACGGATCAGGCCGAGCACCCACGGCATACGCTTGCGGAATGAGTCCGTTCCTCCGGCTGCTCCTCATCCTCGCCCTCGCGGCCCTGGTCTGGTGGGTCGTGACGTCGTACCGGGCGAGCCGGGGGGCGACCGGCACGACGTTCACTCCGGTCGAGGACCTGGCTCCCGAGGTGCGGCACACCATCGACGCCGCCCTGGCGCGCGGTGAGCTCGTCGGCGCCATCCGGCACTACCGGGCCGCCACCGGCGCCGGCCCGAAGCAGTCCAAGGCCGCCGTGGAGACTCACCGATGGAAGAGGCGGCGCGTGAGCAGGCTGCCTCTCTACGGCAGGCAGGGGAGGTTCACCTACCGGTTGCTGGCGATCGCGCTGGTCGGCCAGTCGGTCGTCCTGTCGTTCTTCGCCCTCGTCGCCCGGGGCAACGCCATCGCCGCAGGACGCCCGGAGGACGGCCAACGGCTCTTCTGGGTGGGGCTCGGCCTCGCCGTGCTGGCACTCGTGGCGTCGGGGCTCATGCGCCGTCCGTACGGCATCACGGCCGGCTGGGTCGTGCAGGCGCTGACGTGGGCGAGTGGGGTGGTGGTGCCCGCCATGGTCGGCGTCGCCCTCGTGTTCACCGCCCTGTGGGTTGTGCTCCTCGTGCAGGGCAGGAGGGTCGACGCGATCGTCTCCGAGCGCGAGGCCGATGCCGATCGCGAGGACGCCACCACGGCGAGGAACCCTGCCACGGGCGGCGCCGAGACCACCCCCGCCGGTGACTAGGGTGGTCGAGTGACCATCGAACGTTCGCTCGTCCTCGTCAAGCCCGACGGCTTCGCGGGGTCTCACGGTTCCTGGTCAGGCAACCGGCTGCCTGGACTACGTAGGTAAGAGCGCCTGTCGTCGGACTCCTGATCACGGGAGCAGTCGCCCTTGAGCGCCATCGACCTACGCGGTTCATCGGATCCGGGCGCGCGTTCCGGCCGGTCGGCAGTGGGGCAGACTGGGCCGGTGAGTCCTGCACCCGACGGCGTCCAGCGCGAGGCGGCGCACCAGCTCGAGGTCAGCCGGCGGATGCGTGAGGTGGAGGCCTCCATCCTCTCCCGTGCGCCGGAGCACGACCTCGAGCCGTCCCTCGACCGGATCCGGGCCGTGATGGAGCTGCTCGGCGACCCTCAGCACACCTTCCCCGTCGTGCACATCACCGGCACGAACGGCAAGACGAGCACGGCCCGCATCGTGGAGTCGCTCCTGCGCGAGATCGGCTTGAAGACAGGCCGTTTCACGTCGCCGCACCTGCACTCGATGCTCGAGCGGATCGCGATCGGAGGCCGGTCGATCGAGTCGGAGCGCTTCCTGGCGGCGTACGACGAGGTCATCCCCTTCGTCGAGATGATCGACGCCCGTTCCATTCTCGACGGCGGGCCACCGATGACGTACTTCGAGGTCCTCGCCGCAGTCGCCTACGCCGCCTTCGCGGACCTGCCCGTCGACGTCGCCGTCGTGGAGGTCGGAATGGGCGGATCCTGGGACGCGACCAACGTCGTCGACGCCACCGTGTCGGTGGTCACGCCCATCGCGATCGACCACACGCACTTCCTCGGCGACACCGTCGCAGAGATCGCCACCGAGAAGTCGGGAATCATCAAGGCCGACGCCATCACGGTGTCCGGCCTCCAGGTCGAGTCGGATGCCGTCGAGGTGATCGTCGACCGGGCGAACGAGGTCGGCGCGCGCCTCGTCGTGGAGGGCACCGACTTCGGAGTCACCGCTCGTGACACCGCGGTGGGCGGCCAGCAGATCTCCGTTCGCGGACTCGCCGGGGACTACGAGGACCTCTTCCTGCCGCTGTACGGCAGCCACCAGGCGCAGAACGCCGCGGTCGCCGTCGCCGCCGTGGAGGCCTTCCTCGGTGGCGGCGAGCAGCCGCTCGACATCGAGGTGGTCCGGGCCGGGCTCGCCGCCGTCGAGTCGCCGGGTCGGCTCGAGATCGTGCGTCGGAGCCCCACCGTGCTCGTGGACGCCGCGCACAACCCTGCGGGTACGCGGGCGCTGCGCGAGGCGATCGCCGACTCGTTCACCTTCGCCCGGCTCGTCGGCGTGGTCGCGGTCATGAAGGACAAGGAGGCCGGGCAGATGCTCGAGGCCCTCGAGCCCGTGCTCGACGAGGTCGTCGTGACGCGCACGACGTCGCCACGCGCGATGACGCCGCGGCTGCTCGGGGAGATCGCGTCGGAGATCTTCGGTGAGCACCGGGTCACCGTCGTCGACGAGCTCCCCGACGCCCTCGACCTCGCAGCGGGCATGGCGGATGCCGGAGGTGGCGTCAGCGGCGGGGTGCTCGCCACCGGGTCCGTCGTGACCGCCGCCGAGGTGAGGATGCTCCTCGGCACGACCTCGGTCTGACGACGAGCTGGCTCGGCCGCGCGGCATCCCGGACCTCCGCCCGCGGCTCAGTCGTCGAGGTCCTCCCCGGCCAGGGCCCTGGCAGCGAGGCGTTCCTCCCCGGCGAGCGTCCAGACCTGCCGGGCTGCCCCCACGTTGACGATCACGATGACGCTGCCCAGGACGATGTCGGGCCAGCCCGAGCCGGTCCAGGAGGTGACGAGCGCCATGACGATGATCGCCAGGTTCACGGCGACGTCGGCTCGGGCCGAGAGGTAGGCCGCGCCGGTGAGCGAGCCACCGTGGTGCCGGACCCGCACGAGGAGGAGGGCGCACACGGCGTTGACCGCGGCGGCCCCACCAGCGGTGACGAGCAGTGCCGGGACATCGGGTGGCGTGGGGTCGAAGGCCTTGCTCACCGCCTGCCACGCGGCGACCAGCGCCGGGACGAGGATGATGATCGCCATGGCGTGCCCGGCGACGGCACGGCGCGCCAGCGGCCAACCGAGCGCCAGCGCGATGAGGAGGTTGATCGCCGTGTCCTCGAGGAAGTCGACCGAGTCGGCGAGGAGTGACACCGAGCCGATGGCGACGGCCACGACCATCTCGATCCCGGCATACCCGAGGTTCAGCCCCGCGACGAGGAGCACGGTGCGCCGCAGAAGTCGGGGGTCGAGCACGGAGGACGACGTCACGTCCACATCACACCAGAGCGCCTGACCCAGCAGCGCACCGCTCGACCCGCACCGATCGGCGACCAGCCGCCCGCGGCATACGCTTGCTGGATGAGTCCGTTCCTCCGGCTGCTCCTCATCCTCGCCCTCGCGGTGCTCGTCTGGTGGGTCGTGACGTCGTACCGGGCGAGCCGCGGCACGACCGGCACGACGTTCACCCCCGTCGAGGATCTGGCCCCCGAGGTACGGAACACCATCGACGCCGCTCTGGCGCGCGGAGAGCTCGTCGGCGCGATCCGGCACTACCGGGCGGCCACGGGCGCCGGCCCCAAGGAGTCCAAGGCCGCCGTGGAGACCCACCGGTGGAAGAGCGGCGCGTGAGGCGGCTGCCGCTCTACGGGAGGCAGGGGAAGTTCACCTACCGGCTGCTCGCGTTGGCCCTGTTGGGCCAGTCCGTCATCCTCTCGTTCTTCGCCCTCGTCGCCCGGGGCAACGCCATCGCCGCCGGACGGCCCGAGGAGGGCCAGCGGCTCCTCTGGGTGGGGCTCGGGCTCGCCCTGCTGGCGCTGGTCGCGTCGGGTCTCATGCGCCGTCCGTACGGCATCACGGCCGGCTGGGTCGTGCAGGTGCTGACGTGGGCGAGTGCGGCACTCGTCACCGCCATGGTCGGCGTCGCTCTCGTGTTCTCCGCCCTGTGGGTGCTGCTCCTCGTGCAGGGGAGGAGGGTCGACGCCATCGTCGCCGAGCGGGAGCGGGACGGCGCCACCACGGCATCGGAGCCCGTCACGGGCGGCGCCGAGACCGCCCCCACCGGTGACTAGGGTGGTCGGGTGACCATCGAACGCTCACTCGTCCTCGTCAAGCCCGACGGCTTCGCCCGGGGCCTCACCGGGGAGGTGCTGCGCCGGATCGAGGCGAAGGGCTACCGCCTCGTCGCCCTGCAGGTGATGACCCCTGACGTCGAGAGCCTCCACTCCCACTACGCGGAGCACCAGGGCAAGCCGTTCTTCGAGCCCCTCGTCGACTTCATGGCGTCGGGTGCCGTCGCTGCGGCGGTCATCGAGGGCGAGCGGTGCATCGAGGGATTCCGGGCCCTCGCCGGCGCCACGGACCCCACCGCGGCCCTGCCGGGACGATCAGGGGCGACCTCGGCCGGGACTGGGGCACCCCCGTCCAGCAGAACATCGTCCATGGTTCCGACTCCCCGGAGTCGGCCGCACGCGAGATCGGCATCTGGTTCCCCGAGCTCTGAGCGACGTCGCACGGCGCGGCATCCGGGGGTAGCCCACCCCACCGACCTAGCCTGCTGGCATGAGCGGCTGGTCGTCCGGGTGGATCCGCGGCAGGGATCTCGCCATCGACCTCGGGACCGCCAACACGGTGATCTACGAGCGTGGCCGCGGGGTCGTGCTCGACGAGCCGTCGGTCGTGGCGGTCCGGACCGGGACGAGCCAGCTGCTGGCCGCCGGCAGCCGCGCCAAGGAGATGCTCGGCCGCACGCCGGAGTCGGTGACCGCCGTCCGTCCCCTCCGTGACGGCGTCATCTCCGACGCCGACGTCACGGAGCGGATGATCCGCTGGTTCGTCGACCGGGTCGCCCCGTCCCGCCTCGTCCGCCCCCGGGTCGTCGTGTGCGTCCCGAGCGACATCACCGGCGTCGAGCGCCGCGCCCTGGAGGACGCGACGCTCCGCTCCGGCGCTCGCCGCGTCTACGTCATCGAGGAGACGATGGCGGCCGCGATCGGAGCAGGGCTCCCGGTCGAGGAGACACGTGCCTCGATGGTGGTCGACGTCGGTGGCGGGTACGACCGACGTCGCGATCCTCAGCCTCGGTGGCGTGGTGTGCTCGCGCACCGTCCGGATCGGAGGCGACGAGATCGACGAGGCCCTGCTGGCCCACGTCAAGAGCGAGTACTCCCTGCTCCTCGGTGAACGCAGCGCCGAGGACCTCAAGGTCGGTGCCGGCTCGGCCTTCCCGCTGCGTGAGGAGCTGAGTGAGCGGGTGCGAGGTCGCGACCTCGTCACCGGTCTGCCGAAGACCGTGACGATCGGGTCGGCGGAGGTGCGCCGGGCGATCGAGACGCCGGTCCTCCAGATCGTCGAGCTCGTCCGCACCGTGCTCGACGTCTGCCCACCAGAGCTCGCCGGCGACGTCGTCGACCGCGGGATCGCCCTCACCGGCGGCGGTGCCCTGCTCCGCGGGCTCGACGAGCGGCTGAGCCACGAGCTCGGCGTCCCCGTGCGTGCCGCCGACGCCCCGCTGCACGCCGTGGCGCGCGGAGCGGGGCGCTGCGTCGAGGAGTTCGGCACCCTCCAGCGCGTGCTCGTCGACAACCACCGGCCCTGACGATGCACGTCCGTCGCACGCCTACCCCTCGCGCCACACCGCGGTCCCGCTCTCGGCGGGTGCTCGGCGCGGCCCTGGCTGCCACGGCCGTGGTCGCCGTGCTCGGGTCCACGGGTGCGGTAGACCTCGGTCCCGTGCGGGACGCGGCGGCGACCGCCCTCGGGCCCCTCGAGCGTGCGCTCGGCCCGGGAGAGGATGCCCTGTCTCGGGCGAGAGCCGAGCAGGCGCGCCTCACGGCCCGGCTGGCTGCTGCCGAGCGAGAAGCGGTGACCGGGCAGCAGCTGGGCGCACTCCTGGCCGACCCGGCGTTGGCCGGCGCCCGCCTCGTGACCGGCCGGGTCGTCGCCGTGGGCAGCTCAGGGCCGTCGGGGCCGGAGCGGGTGACCATCGACGTGGGATCGAGGGACGGAGTAGAACCGGATCGCACGGTGGTCGCCGCCGGAGGGTTGGTGGGCCGGGTGGTCTCGGTCACCGCCTGGACCGCCGACGTCCTCGTGGTGGGCAGCCCGGACCTCGTCGTCGGCGTGCGGGTGGGTGCGGCCGGGGTGCTCGGTGAGGCGGCGGCCGCTCCGGCACCCGGTGGCCCCCGCCCGCAGCCCGGTCTGCTGTCACTCTCCCTCGTCGAGAGAGGGAGCATGACCAGGGGCGACGCCGTGACGACGCTCGGGAGCGTCGGTGGCCGACCGTTCGTCCCCGGGATCCGCGTCGGCACCGTGCGCTCCGCGGACTCGACGTCAGGGCGCCTGGCCCCGGTCGGCACGCTCGACCCGGCGGTCGAGACGACGACTCTCGACGTCGTGGCGGTGGTCCTCGGCATGAGGAACACTCCCCGGCCGATCGTCACGGGAACGGGCTGATGACCCTCGCGCTCGTCGTCGTCCGGGGCCTGGCGCTCCTCGCCGCCGCCCTCCTCGTCGTCGCCCTCGGCGCTCGCCGGATCAGCCCGGCGCCCGACCTCCTTCTCGTGCTCGTCGTGGCCTGGGCGCTGCTCCGAGGGCCGGTCGCCGGGGCGGCTGCCGGGCTCGCCGCCGGCTGGCTGCTGGACCTGGCTCCTCCCGGTGCCACGATCCTGGGTCTGACGGCCTTCGCCTACGCCGCGGCCGGTGCACTCGCGGGCCGCGCCCGGTCCGAGGCGCCGGTCACGGCCTACCGCGTGGGGCTCGTCGCCCTCACGGCGGCCGTGGTCGTGCAGGGAACCGTCGCGGCCCGCGCCCTGGCGACGAACGCTCCGGTCGACCTCCTCCACCTCGGTCTCGGCGGTCTGCTGACCGCCATGGTGGCGGCGGTCGTCGTGCCGCTCCTCGTGGCGGGCGACCGAGGTCTGGTGCCGCGGCGGTACGGGTGAAGCGGCGACCGGGGCGAGGGCGTCGACCCGGCACACACCACGGTCGGTTCCTCTCCGTCGTGCTGCTCGTCGTCCTCACGTTCGCTGCCCTCGTCGGGCGGCTGGGACAGGTGCAGCTCCTGGGACATGACGACTTCACGGCGACTGTCCTCGCTCGACACCCGGACCATCGTGGTCCCGGCGCTGCGCGGCCGGATCCTCGACCGGCAGGGTCGGCCGCTCGCCGACAACCGCGCGAGCACCGTGGTGACCGTCGAGCGTCGGGTGCTCGCCGAGAGCCCGGACCGAGGTGAGGCGCTCGTCCGGCGGGTGGCCGGCGTGCTGGGGTTGCGCGCCGCCGACCTCGTGGGCCGCACGTGGCTCTGCGGGGAGGAGGGTGCTCCCCGTGCACCCGCGTGCTGGGCGGGGTCCCCGCAGGTGCCCGTGCCGCTCGCCGAGGACGTCGACCCGACGAAGGCCCTGTCACTCGTCGAGCAGCCGGAGCGGTTCCCCGGCGTGGCCGTCGAGGCCCGGCCACTGCGCACCTACCCCCGGCCGCTCGGCGCGAGCGCCGCGCACACCATCGGCTACCTCGGCCAGGTCACTGCAGCGGAGGTGGCCGGGCAGGGTGACCTCGTGGCGGACGACCTCGTGGGCCGTGGGGGACTGGAGCAGCAGTACGACGACGTCCTGCGGGGCACCCCGGGCCGGACCGTCGTCGCCGTGGATGCGCGTGGTCTCGTCACGGGCGTCGTGTCGCGCACGGACCCCGTCCCGGGGCGGGACCTCGTCACCTCCCTGGACGCCACCGTGCAGGCCGCGGCGGAGAAGGCGCTCGCCGCGGAGATGGCCCGCGCCCGGAAGCGCGGCTGGCCCGCCGACACCGGTGCGGTCGTCGTGCTCGACGCTCGCTCCGGCGCCGTGGCAGCGCTTGCCAGCGCACCGGCATACGACCCGAACGTCTGGAACGGTGGTGTCTCCGAGGACACCTACGCCCGACTCACCGACCCCCGTGCCGGCACGCCGCTGCTGTCCCGGGCGGTCGGGGTCGAGCTCGCGCCGGCGAGCACCATCAAGCCGGCGTCGGTGACCGCAGCCGTGCGGGCGGGCAACCCCCTCGCCGGCCGCTACCCGTGCCCGGCGTCGTACACGATCGGGAACCGCGCGTTCCACAACTACGAGACCCGCGCGCACGACCCGATGTCGTTCCACCGTGCCATCGTCATCTCGTGCGACACGGTCTTCTACCGGGTCGCCACCGAGTCGTGGAAGGCGCTCGGGGGGATCCGGGCGGACGCCGGCGTGCGAGACCCGTTCGTCGAGGTGACCAAGGGGCTCGGGTTGGGCAGCCGAACCGGGATCGACCTGCCCGGTGAGGCGCCGGGCCGCATCCCCGACCGGGAGTCGAAGCGCGCACGGTGGGAGGCGACGAGGAAGGAGACATGTGCTCGCGCGAAGAGCGGGTACCCGGAGATCGCCGACCGCAGCCGCGCGTCGTACCTCCAGACGGTCGCCAGGGAGAACTGCGTGGACGGGTGGCAGCTCCGCGCCGGTGACGCGGCGAACTTCGCGATCGGCCAGGGGGACGTCGCGGTCACCCCGCTCCAGATGGCGGTGATGTATGCCGCCTACGCGAACGGTGGGACGGTGGTCACCCCGCGGGTCGGTGCCTCCGTCGTCGACCCCGTGTCGGGGAGGTCGCAGAAGGTTGCGGCGGGCCCGCGCAGGAAGGCGCCGGTGCCGCCGAGGGTCGGGGCCTACCTGCGCGGAGCGCTGCGTGAGGCGGTGGTCTCCGGCACCGGGCGCTCGGCCTTCTCCGGGATGCCGTCGGACTGGCCGGTGGCCGGCAAGACCGGCACGGGGGAGGTGCTGGGCAAGCGGGACACCTCCTGGTTCGTCTCCTACGCCCCGGCTGACCGTCCGGTGTGGGTGGTCTCCGCGGTCGTGACGCAGGGCGGGACGGGTGGCTCGACGGCCGCGCCGGTGGCCCGGGCGGTGCACGAGACCCTGCGTGACCTGCGCTGAGAGTGACTCCTACCGCCGGATAGGCTGGCGCCATGGCTGACTTCGACGTCGTGGTGCTCGGTGCTGGTCCAGGCGGATACGTCGCGGCGATCCGCGCCTCCCAGCTCGGGAAGAAGGTCGCGGTCGTCGAGAAGAAGTACTGGGGCGGCGTCTGCCTCAACGTCGGGTGCATCCCGAGCAAGGCCCTCATCGCGAACGCCGCGCTGGCCCACACGCTGGCCCACGACAAGGCGAAGTTCGGCATCGAGGGCGACGTGACGATGGCCTACGGTGCGACGTTCGCACGCTCGCGCACGGTGTCCGCGGGCATCGTCAAGGGCGTCCACTTCCTCATGAAGAAGAACAAGATCGAGGAGGTCGACGGCTGGGGGACGCTCACCTCGCCGACGTCCATGGACGTGGCGCTCAACGACGGGTCGAGCCGCCAGCTGACCTTCGACCACCTCGTCCTCGCCCCGGGGGCGGTCACCCGGATGCTGCCGGGTGTCTCGGTGTCCGAGAACGTCGTCACCTACGAGGAGCAGATCCTCGACGAGAACCTCCCCGGGTCGATCATCATCGCCGGGTCGGGCGCCATCGGCGTCGAGTTCGCCTACGTCATGAAGAACTTCGGCGTCGACGTCACCATCGTCGAGTTCCTCGACCGGATGGTGCCCACGGAGGACGCCGACATCTCCAAGGAGCTTTCACGGCACTACAAGAAGCTCGGGGTGAAGGTGCTGCTCGGGACCAAGGTCGAGGGCGTCGAGGACACCGGCTCGGGTGTCAGGGTGACCGTGTCGCCGGCGGCCGGTGGCGACGAGCAGGTGCTGGAGGCGGACAAGTTCATGTCGGCGATCGGCTTCGCGCCGCGGACGGAGGGCTACGGGCTCGAGTCCACCGGTGTCGCGCTGACGGACCGCGGGGCCATCGCGATCGACGAGTACTGCCGCACCAACGTGCCGAACGTCTACGCGATCGGCGACGCGACGGCCAAGCTGATGCTCGCCCACGTCGCCGAGGCCATGGGCGTCGTGGCCGCGGAGACACTGGCGGGTGCGCCCACCATGCCCGTCGAGTACGACTTCGCGCCGCGGGCGACGTACTGCCACCCACAGATCGGCTCCTTCGGCTACTCCGAGGAGCAGGCACGCGAGCGCGGCCACGACGTCACGACGGCACAGTTCCCCTTCTCTGCCAACGGAAAGGCGATGGGCCTCGGGGACACGGTGGGCTTCGTCAAGATCGTCGCCGATGCCACGCACAACGAGATCCTCGGCGCGCACATGATCGGCCCGGACGTGACCGAGCTGCTACCGGTCCTGACGCTCGCGCAGAAGTGGGACCTCACGGCGGACGAGGTGTCGCGCAACGTCTTCGCCCACCCGACGCTCTCGGAGTCGGTCAAGGAGGCCGTCGAGGGGATCGCCGGCCACATGATCAACCTGTAGCGGCGTCGACGCTGTCAGCTCCAGGGTCCGGCCACCACGTTGAGGATGTTGCCGTCCGGGTCGTCGAACCACACGCTGCGGTAGTCGTCCCCGGCCGACGCGACACCCTCGTCCCAGCTCAGCCCTTCGGCGTCGAAGGTCTGGAACGTCAGGCCCTTCTGCCGCAGGGCCGCCACCTCGTCGTCGAATCGTCCCGGTGGGACCTGGAACGACAGGGCGGTGGCCTTGTTGGTGCCCGCGAAGGACGACGGATAGACCCCGAAGCTTCCGGAACCCGCGCGGTAGATGACGCTTCCGTCCGGTGCCTCCATCGAGGGCGTGAGTCCGAGGACTCCTTCGTAGAACTGCCGAGACCGCTGCATGTCCTTCGACGGGAGAGTGGCCACGGGTTCGAGGTCGCCGAGCATCAGGTCTCCAACGCGGACCGGGCGACCGTCGTCCGGTCGGCTCCTCAGGGTATGACCGGGGCCGAGAACGGTCAATGCTCCGAAATGACCACTCCCGTGCCTGTTCTCCGACGAAGCGCGACGGTCCACGACGTCCCCGACCGGGGTCACGCCGCCGTCAGGAGGAGGACGACGTCGGTCAGCGCGATGCCGATCGCCGCCAGGAACGGCAGCCGTCCTCTGCCCGAGACGGCGACCACACCGAGGAGCCCGACGAGAACGAGTGCAGCGACCGAGGACGCCCGGGTGATGCCGGTGCCCACCGCGACGACGACGCTCGCCGCGACGAGAACCGAGGTCGCGACGGCCGGGAGCAGCCGGGCGCCGACGCGGTGAGGGAGCCCGCGAACGCCCGTCGCCTCGTCCTCGTCGAGGTCCGGCAGGACGTTGAGGAGGTGGGCGCCGACACCGAGCAGCGCCGCGGCGAGCGGCATCCACCATGGCGGCAGCTCGGGGGGCTCGCCGGCCAGGAACACGAAGACGACCAGTCCACCGAACGACGCGGCATACGGCGCCCAGGACCAGACCGTCGCCTTGACCCCGGCGTTGTAGGCCCATGCCGATGCGACGCACAGGACGTGCACGGTGCCGGCGACGAGACCGCAGGCAAGGGACAGCACCAGGGTGGCCACGAGGGCCGAACCACAGGCGACCCGAACGGTCACGGTGCTCACCTGGCCGGCTGCGAGCGGCTTGTCGGTGCGGCCGACTGCCCGGTCACGCGCCTCGTCGATGAGGTCGTTGGACCAGCCCACCGAGAGCTGCCCGGCGAGGACCGCCAGGCCGACGAGCAGGAGTCGGCCGGCCTCGAGCCCAGCGGCCACGCCGAGCAGCAGGGACAGCGCCACGACGGCAAGGGCGGGCCCGGGATGAGCAGACCGCACCAGGGCCGGCACGACCGTCGCCGGGCGGAGCCGAGCCACTTCGTCGTCCGCGCCACGGCCTCCTCCGGCGTCGCCCGTCCCGGCGTGCTGGCGCTCGGACATGCTCAGGCCGGCCGCGCCAGCTGGTCGACTGCGGCACCGAAGACTCGTGGGAGGGCTGCGGCGGCTGGGACCAAGCGGGCGCGCACGGCAGGGTGGCGAGTCGTCGTCAGGAGCGCCTGGGTGAGCAGCTGTGAACGCCACCCGAGGCGTCGCCACGCCGCCTCGTACGCCTGCGGCCTGCCGGCGGCGACCGCCGCCACGGCGGCGCGGGCTTGGGCCAGCCCCAGGGCGATGCCCTCGCCCGTGAGGGCGTCCACGTAGCCGGCCGCGTCACCGACGAGCAACACCCGTCCCGCGACCCGTTGCCGAGCGCGCTGGCGCAACGGTCCGGCGCCGCGCACCCGCGAGACCACGGGACCCTCCAACCGCTGGGCCAGCCCGGGGAAGGCACCGAGCAGCTCCTCCAGCGGGCGGCGCGTGTCGCTCAGCACGGCGACGCCGACAAGGTCGGCAGCGACAGGGGTGACGTACGCCTCCCCGACAGGCGCCCAGTGGACCTCCACCATGGAGGTCCAGGGCGCCACCGCGACGTGGCAGCGCTGGCCGTAGCGGCGCGGCGCGGATGCCGGCCGCTCCAGGCCGAGCAGTCGGCGGACCGGGGAGTGCAGTCCGTCTGCGGCGATGAGGTGACGGGTCGGCTCATCGTCCACGACGAGGTGCTCGCCCCTGTCCTCGATCGAGCGCACGGCACGATGGAACGTCTTCACGCCGGCCGCCGAGGCGGCATCCGACATCGCCGAGTGCAGGGTGGTCCGCCTCACCCCACGGCCGAGGCCTCGCCGGAACGTAGCCTCGGCGGACCGACTGTGGTCGAGGTAGCGGATGCCGGTGATCGGGTGACCTCGCGGCTCGACTCCGAGCCCGCCCAGGGCCGCGACGGCGCCCGGCATGAGCCCCTCGCCGCACGCCTTGTCGATCGTCCCGTCCCGCGGCTCGACGAGCGCGACGTCGAGACCGGCACGCGCGGCATACAGGGCAGTCGCGAGGCCGACCGGGCCCCCGCCGGCGACCAGCAGGTCACGCATCGACCCTGCTCCGCGGCAGGAGGTCCAGGGCGGCATCCTCCACCCGGATCCGAACCGTCAGCAGGACGGCATTGGCGACGGTGAACAGGACGGCAGTGAGCCAGGCGGAGTGCACGAGAGGCAGGGCGACTCCCTCGACGACGACGGCGACGTAGTTGGGGTGGCGGAGGAACCGGTACGGGCCGGAGGTGACGGGCGGGAGACCGGGCACGACGATCACCCTCGTGTTCCACCGCCGGCCGAGCGTCCCGATGCACCACCACCGCAGCGCCTGCGAGCCCAGGACGAGCGCGAGCATCGACCAGGCCTGGACGGGAGGGACGTCGGGCCGCCGAACCCAGGCCTCGAGGAGCATCGCGACGAGGAAGCCGGAGTGCAGCGCCACCATCACCGGGTAGTGGCCACGGCCGTACTCGACCCCGCCCCGCGCCAGGCTCCAGGCCGCGTTGCGGGTGGAGACGACGAGCTCCGCGAGGCGCTCGAGGCCCACGAGGGCGACGAGTGCCGTGAAGGCCAGGATGCCGGTCACGCATCCACCGTCGCAGGTTCGGTCGCCCGCACGAGGACGAGCTCGGAGCAGAAGCCGGGACCCATGGCCAGCACGATGCCGTAGGACCCCGGGCGTGGGGGTCGGTCACGCAGGGTGTCCTCGAGGACGTGGAGAACCGACGCCGAGGAGAGGTTGCCGATGCGGGCCAGGGAGTCCCAGGTCAGCTGAACGGCATCCCTCGGGACCTCCAGCGCCGCCTCGAGGGCCTCGATCACCTTGGGGCCACCGGGGTGGCACACCCACCACTCGATGTCCGCTCGGGTCAGGGCATGCGTCGCGAGGAAGGCGTCGACGTCCTCGCGGATGTAGTGGTTGACCACCGTGGGGACCTGTGCGTCGAGGACGATGCGCAGACCCCCGGACGTGACGTCGAACCCCATGGTGCGCTCCGAGTCCGGATAGAGCCGGCTCCGGGTGTCCAGGACATCCGCCGCTGCGACGAGGTCCAGGTCGCTGCCACCGGCGACCACTGCCGCCGCCCCGTCGCCGAAGAGACCACTCGCCACGAGGTTCGGCACCGACGCGTCGTCGCGCTGGACGGTGAGGGAGCAGAGCTCGACGGCCACGAGCACGGCGACGCCGTCGGGATGCCCCCGGAGGTAGTCGTGGAGCCGTGCGATGCCCGCCGCCCCGGCGACACAGCCCAGCCCGACCAGGGGTACTCGCTTGACGTCGGGGCGGAGGCCGATGAGCGAGGCGATCCTCGCCTCGAGCGTCGGCACGGCCAGCCCGGTGACCGTGGCGCACATGATGACGTCGACGTCCGTGGGAGTGAGCCCGGCGTCCTTGAGCGCGTCGAGCAGGGCTCGCGCCCCGAGCTCCACCGCGTGCACGATGAAGAGGTCGTTGGCCTCGGTGAAGCCGTCCAGCCGGCCGTAGGCATCCAACGGCAGGACGAGGTTGCGCTGGCGGACACCCGCGTTCCGGTGGAAGCGGCGCAGCACCTGTTCATCGACGCCGCCCTGCGCGATGACGCGGGCGAAGGCGTCGGTGATCTCCTCCTGCGGGTAGCAGTGCTCGGGCAGGGCACCGCGGACGGAGAGGATCTGCATGGCGGGTGGCTCCTTCATCGACGGGGGGAGGGTACGAGGTTGACGTCCGCGGCGAGCCCGGCCACGAGGCCGGCGGCCAGCCGAGGGGTGATGCGGCCGTCCCCCAGGCCGATCTCGACGAGGTCGTCGAAGACCCGTGCGTCGCGGCCGGCCGCCCGGAGGCCGGCATCGAGAACCCTCGGCCGGCGGGACAGTCGCGAGACGACCCAGGTGTGCCGGAGGTGGCTCGCGAGCAGCCCGCGGACCTGGAGACGGTACGCACGCCCTGCCCCGGCCGGCGCCCCCGCGGCGATGGCTCGAGCGGCCGCCCGGCCCGCCAGCACTCCGGTCGCGACCGCGTAGTAGATGCCCTCTCCGGTCATGGGGTTGACGAGACCGGCCGCATCACCGGCCAGAAGCGTGGCGCCGTCGGGCTGGTGCCAGCGCCACCCCGAGAGGGGCAGGTGGTGACCGCGCCACTGCGCTCCGTCGCCCGCAGCACCCGGAAGGAGCTCGTCGAGCTGCTCGAGCATCATCGAGCGGGTGGGTGTTCGGGCCTTCGGGTGACGGTCGAGCAGCTCCCCGTAGCCGACGTTGGAGAGGCCGTCTCCACGGTCGAACGCCCATGCGTAGGAGGGTTGTCGTCGGCCGCCGAACCGGATGACCTGCACGCCCCGCCGGCGCTCCGGTGTGGGCGCGTACCCGCGGAAGGCCAGCGCGCGGACACGGTGGGCGGGCACCTGCACGGAGGGACGGACGGCCGAGTGTGCGCCGTCTGCCCCGATGACGATCGTGGCCACCGTCGTGCCGTCGACGACCAGTCCGCCCGAGCCCTCCTGGACGGAGGACACGCGTTGTCGTCGCAGCACCGCCCCGGCCGCCACGGCGCTGGTCACCAGCCGGGCGTCGAAGACGGTTCGGGGGATGACCCACGCCGGGCGGGCGAGGAGACCCACGACGCCATGGCCGGCGCGGGCGATCTCCAGCCGCCGCAAGGGCGTCCAGCCGCGGGCGACCTCATCGGCACCCACGCTGCCGAGGACGTCGAGGACATGGGGGGCGATGCCGTCGCCGCAGCACTTGTCCCTGGGGAACCGAGCGCGGTCGAGCAGGAGGACCCGCAGTGAGGGGTCGACGCGCAGGGCACCGAGCGCCGCTGCGCATCCGGCGGGGCCCGCGCCGACCACCACGACGTCCCACGCGTCGTCGGACCCGCCGGGTGCAGTCACTGTGCCCATGTACCCAGCGTCGATGGGGCCAAGCCGTTGGAGGCCTCGGAGCCGCGCCACATCCACTGAGTGTCTAACGTGCACGGTGCACCTGTCGCGCCGAGGTCGAGTGGGCATGGGGAGGAGCCAGAATCGAGACCCCGTCCGCATCGCGACCGGCCGGGCAGACGACCACAAGGAGGCTTCGTGCGCATCGTCATCACCGGCGCCACAGGCAACGTCGGGTCGGCCCTCGTGCGTCGTCTTGTCGCCGACGGCGGTCACGAGCTGGTCGGGCTCGCCCGCAGGCCGCCCCAGCATGGCCGTGCACCGTTCGACGCGGTCGACTGGCGGGCCGCCGACCTGACCACCGACAGGGTGATGCCGGTGCTGCGCGACGCCTTCCGTGGCGCGGGGGCCGTCGTGCACCTTGCCTGGGGGTTCCAACCCTCGCACGACGAGGCGTACCTCGAGGCCCTCGGCGTGGGCGGGACGCGGCGAGTCGTCCGTGCCCTCACCGACGAGAAGGTCCCGCACCTGATCCACATGTCCTCGGTCGGCGCGTACTCGCCCAAGCGCGACGACGTCCCGGTCGACGAGAGCTGGCCCACCGGCGGTGTCCCCAGCTCTCCCTACAGCCGCCACAAGGCAGCGGCCGAACGGCTCCTCGACGAGCAGGAGGTGGGCGGCAACGGGACCGTCGTCACGAGGATGCGGCCCGGCATCGTCGGGCAGTCGTCCGCGGGCAGTGCCTTGCTCCGCTACGCATTACCGGCCGTCGTCCCCGCTCGGGCCCTCGGCCTGCTCCCCCTGTTGCCGCTGGACCGCCGGCTGAGGGTGCCGGTCGTCCACTCGACCGACGTGGCCGACGCCGTCCTGAGTGCCCTCGCGCGGCGCGCCGCGGGCGCGTTCAACCTCGCCGCCGACCCGCCCGTCACGGTGGACGACATCGCGGCGGCCCTAGAGGCGCGCCACGTGCACGTTCCCGCCGCTGCGGTTCGCGTGGCGATGTCGGCCGCGTGGCACGCGAGGCTCCAGCCGGTCGACCCCGGCTGGCTCGACCTCGGTTACTCGGTGCCGCTGCTCGACACCTCGCGGGCGCGGACGGTGCTCGGCTGGGCGCCCGCGGTCGACGGCCCGTCGGTGCTGCTCGAGACCCTGGACGGCATGCGGGTGGCGGCCTCGGACCACACACCCGCTCTGCGCCCCCGCAGGGTGACCGAGCAGCTGCGCAGGTTGGTGCGCGACGGCCCGGTCAGCATGCGTCGCGAACCCTGACCTCAGACGCCTTCGCGGCTTCGACGGGCCCGGCCTGTCGGTCGGCTGCGAGAGACTGTCGGGATGGACCGATCAACAGCTCCCATCCAAGTGGTCATCGACGCCGCGGACCCCGCCGCGCTCAGCGCGTTCTGGGCGGCCGCGCTGGCGGACCGGGGGTATGCCGTCCCCGGGCCGCCGGGGGACTTCGCCGACTGGCCGGCGTTCCTCGCGGCCCAGGGCGTTCCGGAGGAGCGATGGAACGACGCCTCGGCGATCGAGGCGGAGGGCCACCCCCGGATCTTCTTCCAGCGGGTGCCAGAGGTGAAGGGAGTCAAGAACCGGGTGCACATCGACCTCCTCGCGGGCGGCGGACCCTCCGTGCCGCTGGAGGAGCAGCGCGAGCGGGTCGCGGCCGAGGTGACGCGGCTCGAGGGGCTCGGGGCGACCCGCCTCGAGGACCACGCCGACCTGGGAGTGCACTGGGTCGTCATGCACGACCCCGAGGGGAACGAGTTCTGCGTCTGAGGGGACGGCTCTAGGCCGGTGCGACCTCGGCCGGACGATCTGCTGCCACGGACTCGGCGTCCTGGAGACCCCAGCGACGGAACACCTCGATGACGATGAGCGCCACCGTCGCGAGGATGGCGATGAGCAGCACCGAGCCCGCGCTCGGGCGGTCGCCGACCAGGAGGGCGAGGACCGCAAGACCTCCCACGGCTGCACGCAGAGCGGTCGCGTTGTGGCTCGCGAAGCGGCCGACCGACGCCAGAGCACCCGTCGGGCGGGACGTCGCCCCGGCCAGCCGGCCGGGGACGCTCCGCACCGTGACGGCCGCCGTCGACGGTCCGGCGACCCACGCCGCGAGGGCGATGAGGAGGAAGAGCAGCGCCGTGGAGCGCACCCCCAGCCGCAGTGGCGTGGACACCGTGTCGAAGAGCACTGAACCGACCTGGGGGACGAGGAGCACCTCCTCGAGGTCGTCGAGATAGAGCGCGCGAAGCACCTGGACACCGAGCAGGAGGAGCACGAGTGCGCAGGCGACCATGGAGGCGCCGACAACGAGTGCGCGCCGACGGTTGGGCGCGAGCGCCACCCCGGCAACGAGCAGCAGGATGGCCACGACGGGGAGCACCCACCGCAGCAGGTCGAGGATCCGGATGGCCGACTGGGCACTCGCAAGGCTCGTGCTGTCGAGGATGACGAACTGCGCGTTCACCTCTGGGATGCGGTCGGCGAACGGCACCCCACGCTCGACGAGGACGGGTTTGATCGCCTCGATGAACGCCGCCAGGTTGACCGAGACCCGCCCCTCGCTGACGGTCACCCCTTCGGTCGCGGCCTCACCGGTCAGTGCGGCCACGAGACTGGCGTGCGCTTCGCGGTTCGCAGCAATCCAGGCGTCCTCGAACGTGTCAGAGGCGACCAGCCTGGTGACCTGCTGCTCCGTGAAGCCATGGATGGCGGTGGAGATCGGCTCCGCGAACGTCGTGAGGTCGACGGGAAGGTTCTGGGTGACGCCCTCCACCCGCGGTCGCTCGGCCACGGCCTCGAGGGTGCGCGTCGTGAGCTCCTCGACGCGCAGGGCCTCGAAGACGGCGTCGGTGATGCGGCGGGAGATCTCCTCCTGGACGGCGGGATCCTCCGCCAACGGGGCGACCATGGCCACGTACTTGTCGGTGTCGAGCACCGTCGTGCGGGTCCAGGTCGCCAGGGCTGACAGGGGTGCCAGCAGCGCCGCCAGAAGCATGAGCACGATCGCGCCGGTCCAGCGTCCACGGGCGGGGTGGGTCGCCCGGTCCGTCGGTCCACCCCCTGCCACCTGGGCGCGGAGCCGTTCCAGCTCGGCCCGCTCATCCGCGTCGAGCTCAGCGGTCGTGCTGGCGTCGGTTGCCTGGCTCATGAGCGTCCTCTTCCGGGGCAGCGACGGGTTTCCTGGCCATTGCGGCCGCCGGTCGGTACCGCGTCACCTCCCGAATCTAAGGACGCCCCGACCGGAGAGCGTCACCCTGCGCGGGTGAGTCCCCATCCGGCCGTCGGCGGCGCAGGGACGAGCGAGTGCCCGGCGGCGCCGGCCGCCGAGCACTCGAGGACGGCCGCTCAGCGCGTCGTGGCGTTCTGCGCGAGGAACCCGTCGATCTGGTTGATCGACGACCGCGCGCCCTCCTCCATCCCCATGTCGAGGACGGTCTGGAGCGCCTCGGCCGAGTCGTAGGTGCTCGTGTACACCGCTCGGGTGCCGCCGCCGGCCGGCTCGAAGGCGTAGACGTTCTCCGAGACGGGCAGGTCGGGGTTGGGCGTCAGGTCCTCGTGGGCGAACCCGTCCCGGAACGTGAACCGGCGGCGCTGTTCCACCCCGGTGATGTCCCAGTAGCCGGCGAACTTCTCACCCTCGGGCGAGGTCATGAAGTAGGTCGTGCGGCTGCCGGGACGCAGGTCGTGGTCGACGAAGGTCGCGGGGTAGTCGGGCGGGCCCCAGACCTGCTCCAGCTGGCGCGGGTCCTCGTACAGCGACCAGACGCGCTCGACCGGAGCGGCGAACTCGGCCGTGATCGTCAGCGTGCGGGTGTCGACGTCCTTGGTGATGTCGGTGACTGGCATGTCAGTTCTCCTCGATGAGTAGTGCCTCGATTCGGGCGACCCGCCCCCGCCACACGCCCTCGAGCTCGTCGAGCATCGAGGCGACGGACCGGACCGCTTGGACGTCGCCGCTGGCCAGCTGCTCACGGCCGTTGCGCCGCTTGCTCAGCAGGCCGGCCTTCTCCAGGACGGCGACGTGCTTCTGGACGGCGGCGAAGCTCATGTCGTACTTCGCGGCCAGGGTGGTGACCGAGTGCTCCCCGGCAAGCACCCGACGCAGGATGTCGCGCCGCGTGCGGTCGGAGAGCGCGTGGAACATGGCGTCGGCCGTGTCCTCGGTGCTCTCGTTCACCCGACCAACATACAACCAATCGGTTGTATGTTGTCAAGTGCGGGACGACGATCGTGGCGGGGTCAGGTGACCGAGAGCGGCCCGGGGATCGGGTCGGCGTGCACGACCGTCAGCTCGGACACTGCTCGGGTGAGCACCACGTAGAGCCGGCGCAGGCCCGTGCGCTCGTCCGGCTCGGCCGAGGCGATGGCGGCGGGCTCGACCACCACGACGCGGTCGAACTCCAGGCCCTTGGCGATGCTCGCCGGCACGAGCTCGACCTGGTGGTCCGCGTCGTCACCGTGCGCGGCATCCAGTCTGCCGTGCGGAACCCCGGCTGCAGCCAGACCGGCGCTGAGCCGGGCGATGCCCGTGTCCACCGCGATGACGCCCACCGAGCCCGGCTCGCGGACCGCCGCGCGCACGGCATCCGCCACGGCCTGCAGCCGCCCCGCCGCGCCGGTCGGCACGATCGTGAGCCGACCGGGATCGCCGCGCACGGAGGCCGGTGCGCCGATGCCCGGCGCCATGTGCGGCAGCAGTCGAGCGGCGAACTCGATCACGAGGCTCGGCACCCGGAACCCGCGGTCGAGGACGACGCGCTGGGCGGCTGGCCGTCCCAGGTGGTGCATCGCGTCGTCCCAGGACTCGGTGGCCCAGGGGGTGGTTCCCTGCGCGATGTCGCCGAGCACCGTGAGCGACCCCGTGGACGCACGGCGGCCCACGGCCCGCAGCTGCATCGGCGACAGGTCCTGCGCCTCGTCGAGGACGACGTGGCCGGTGCTCGGAGTGCGGGCGAGAAGGTCGGCCAGCTCGTCCAGGAGCGCCATGTCGGCGCGCGACCACCGCGCGGCGCCCTTCGTGCGGGGAGCTTCGGTCCACAGCAGCGACCGCTGCTCGTCCCCGGTGAGGATGCCGTCGGCCGCCTCGGCGAGCGCGGCAGCATCCGAGAGCAGCCGGAAGAGGACGCCGTCAGGGTCCAGGACCGGCCACAGGCTCCGAACACAGGCGGTGACGGGCGTGGAGCGGGCGACCGAGTCCTGGACCCGGTCGTCGGGGGAGTCCCCCGAGCGCTCCATCTGGAGCAGGACGCGGTGGGCCAGGCGCTGGGGGAGGAGCTCACGAGCGGCGGAGTAGCGCACGCCCCGCGTGACGAGGGCGTCGACCTCGTCCTGGATGTCCAGGTGCGCCACTCGCCACCGGCGTGACCCGCGGGGGACGACCAGCGGGTCCTCAGCACGACGGACCTGTGACCAGACGGCTCGGCGGAGCACCTCCGCGAGGCGGGCGTCGCCCTTGAGCTTCGCGACCTCGGCGGAGTCCGTCGCACGGACGCGGCCGTGGTCGAGGAGCGCGTCGATCGTCGAGTGGCGCACGCGGAGCTCACCGAGGGACGGGAGCACGGCGCTGATGTGGTCGAGGAACGCGTGGTTGGGTCCGACGACGAGGACGCCCGAGCGCTCGAGCTGGGAGCGGAACGCATAGAGCAGCCAGGCGGCCCGGTGCAGACCGACGGCCGTCTTGCCGGTGCCCGGGGCTCCCTGGACGCAGATGCTCGTCGCGAGGTCGCTGCGGACGATCTCATCCTGCTCGGGCTGGATCGTCGAGACGATGTCGCGCATCGGGCCCACCCTCGGGCGCTCGATCTCGGCCGCCAGGATCGCGCTGTGGTCGGGGCTGTCGCCCCGGATGAGGCGCTCGTCCTCGTATGCCGTGAGCCGACCGCCGTCGACGCCGAACCGTCGCCGCAGCTCGACCCCCATCGGGTCGGCCGGGGAGGCGCGGTAGAAGGCGGTCGAGATGGGTGCCCGCCAGTCGACGACGACGGGATCCCCCGTGTCGTCGGAGACGTGTCGGCGCCCGATGTGGAAGGTCTCGACGGTTCCGTGGATGCGGGTGTCGATCCGGCCGAAGAACAACGTGGTGTGGGGGTCGTCCGTCAGCGACGCCACTCGCCGGGCGAGGACGCGGCCGAGCAGCTCGCTCGAGTACGCGTCGCCGGCCGTCGAGGCGTCGAGGCGGTCGGCCGCCTCACGCATCCGACGCAGCTGGTCACGAGCGTGGTCGAGGTGTGCTTGCTCGCTGGCCAGGACGGCGGAACCGCGCGAGTGCGCAGCCGTGTCGGCAGGGGTGGCGGTGGTGGTGTCGGTGGCCTGGCCTGAGTCGGCGGACGGCGCGGACACGGCAGAGCCACCTCTCGTGACGGGGTTGGTTCGCATACTGGCGAACCGACGACGGTACACCCGGGATGCTGTCGTCCGAAAGGCCGATCTCCTCCGATCGCGCCGGCGAGACCACCTCAGCGACGCCGACGGAGAGGCGGAGGGCTGGCGCCCGGAGCCACGGGCTCAGCCGGATTCCACCGTCTTCTTGAGCGCGTCGAGCATGCCCTGCCAGTTGGCGCCGAACTGCTCCGCCTGCTCCGCCGAGTCGTTCCCGTCCTGGCTGAGCTCCACCGTCGTCCGGTCGCCGTCGGCCGAGAGGTCGTAGGTGACGGTGTGGTAGTTCTCCGGCTCGTCCGCACCGCCCATGAGGGGGCTGTAGTGCGTCATCGACAACCGCGTGGGCTCGTCGGAGGCGAGGATCTCGCCCTTGTCCTCGTACGCCGTGCCGTTCATCTCGCCGCGCCAGGTGATCGGGCTGCCCACCCGCCAGTCCGTCGACACCTCCGTGCCGGACATCCACCGCGCGACCTGCTCCGGATCCGTCAGCGCCCGCCAGACCACCCGGGGGGTGGCGTCGATCTCCACTCGTGCGTGTGCCACATGATCAGCCATGCCCTCCATCGAACCACCACCCCTCCTCGTGTGGCGGTTGACATGACGCCGTCCCTCATGGACTGCGCGCCGGAGCAGGAGGAGGATGCCTGTCGAGGTCGTCGAGGAGGTCGCCATGAACCGTCGGACCCTGACATCCGTGACTGCTGCCGCCATCGCGGTGCTCGCACTGCTGGCGGGGGGTGCGCCCGCTGGGGCTGACCATGCCGAGAGGGTGATCCTGCTGCCGGGTGCGACGTCGGCCGAAGGCATCGCGAGCGGGCCCGGGTCGACGTTCTACGCCGGTGACCTGTTCGGCGGAGACGTCTACCGCGGCGACGTCCGCAAGGGCACCGCCGAGAAGTTCATCGACAACCCCCCGGGCCGCAACGCCCTCGGCCTGAGGGTCGACCTCGATGACGGACTGCTCT
>CAWBEJ010000021.1:0-9927 GCA_963787805.1 uncultured Actinomycetota bacterium
GACAGGTTCTCGCAGGGGATGAGCGGGGTGCCTCCCTCCTGCAGCGTCACGACGGGGGCTCCCGCGAGGGTCGGCAGCCGGGCGGCATACTCCCGGATGACACCTCGCCACAGCTGCGCCACGGCTCAGCTCCCTTCCACGCGCATCACCGACGCCACGTCGTCGACCGCGTCGAGACCACGAAGGGCGTCGACCGTCGCCGCGAGCGCGGCGTCCGTCGCCCGGTGCGTGACGACGATGAGCTTCGCCAGGTCGCCCTCGTCGGGTCCGCCCTGTTGCCGCACCGTCTCGATGGACACCCCGTGCTCGGCGAAGGCTGTCGCCACCTGTGCGAGCACGCCCGGGCGGTCGGCCACGTCGAGGCTGATGTGGTAGCGCGTGACCGCCTGCCCCATGTCCACGACGGGAAGGTCCGCGTATGCCGACTCACCGGGTCCGCGGCCGCCGGCCACCTTGTGCCGCGCCACCGCCACGATGTCACCGAGGACGGCGGATGCCGACGGGTCGCCACCCGCTCCGCGCCCGTAGAACATGAGCGGTCCGGCGGCGGCTGCCTCGATGAACACCGCGTTGAAGGCCTCGCGGACGCTCGCGAGGGGGTGGCTCCTCGGGATCATCGCCGGGTGCACCCGCACGCTGACCGCCTGGCCACCGTCGGCGCCCGTCACCCGCTCGCAGATGGCGAGCAGCTTGACGACCGAGTCCATCTCGGCAGCGGCCTGGATGTCGCCGGCCGAGACCTCCGTGATGCCCTCGCGGTGGACGTCGGCGGAGGAGACCCGGGTGTGGAACGCGAGACTGGCGAGGATGGCGGCCTTTGCGGCGGCGTCGAACCCCTCGACGTCGGCGGTGGGGTCGGCCTCCGCGTACCCGAGGGCCTGCGCCTCTTCGACCGTCTCGGCGAAGCCCGCCCCCGTGGAGTCCATCTTGTCCAGCACGAAGTTCGTCGTCCCGTTGACGATGCCGAGCACGCGGCGGACGTCGTCGCCTGCGAGCGACTCCCGGATGGGCCGGAGGATCGGGATGGCGCCAGCGACGGCGGCCTCGTAGTAGAGGTCGACGTCATTGGCGTCGGCGGCGGCATACAGGGTGGGGCCGTCCTCGGCGAGCAGTGCCTTGTTGGCCGACACGACCGAGGCGCCGTGCTCCATGGCGCGCATGATGAGCCCGCGCGCAGGGTCGATGCCGCCGATCACCTCGATGACGACGTCGGCGCGGGTGACCAGCTCGTCGGCGTCGGCGGTGAAGAGCGAGGGGTCGACCGGGACGTCGGGACGGGGACGCCCCGGGCGGCGCACGGCGATGCCGACGAGCTCCAGCGGGGCCCCCACGCGGGCGGCGAGGTCGTCCCCGTTCTCGACGAGCTTGGTCGCCACGGCCGAGCCGACGACACCGCATCCGAGGAGGGCGACGCGCACGGGGGCACCGGGTTCGCGTGCCATGGTGCGGGCCATCTCCTCCGTCTCGGTCCTCACGCGTCCGCCACGTCGAGGGCGAGCAGGTCCTCGATGGTCTCACGCCGCACGAGCACCCGGGATCGCCCTCCGCGCACCGCCACCACGGGAGGGCGCGGGGTGTGGTTGTACTGGCTCGAGAGGCTCCGGCAGTAGGCGCCGGTGCCCGGCACCGCGACGAGGTCGCCCGGCGCCAGGTCAGCCGGGAGGTACTCGTCGAGGACGACGATGTCGCCGCTCTCGCAGTGGCGCCCGACGACGCGAGAGAGCCGTGGCTCGGCGTCGGAGCTCCGGTTGGCGAGGGTGCAGGAGTAGTCGGCCTCGTAGAGGGCCGGGCGCGCGTTGTCGCTCATCCCCCCGTCCACCGACACGTAGCTGCGGCTGTGTCCGTCGCCCAGCTCGACGTCCTTGACGGTGCCCACCTCGTAGAGAGTGAAGGTGCTCGGGCCCACGATGGCCCGGCCGGGCTCGACGGACACCCGGGGCACCTGGGGGGTGTCGCCGTTCCCGACGGCCTTGAGCTCGCGCGCGACGATGTCGGCCATCTCGTTCGCCAACCTGGCCACGGGCAGCGGGGTGTGCTGCGACGTGTAGGCGATCCCGAAGCCTCCCCCCAGGTCGATCTCTGGGCAGTGGCGACCGAGCGCGTTCGCGACCTCGGAATGCAGCCCGACGAGCCGGTGCGCGGCGGTCTCGAACCCCGCCGTGTCGAAGATCTGGCTCCCGATGTGGCTGTGCAGGCCACGGAGGTCGAAGACGTCCGGTCTGGCCACGATGCGGGTGGCGGCCTCGAGGGCCGTACCGCCGGTGAGGCTGAACCCGAACTTCTGGTCCTCGTGCCCGGTCGCGATGAACTCATGGGTGTGCGCCTCCACGCCCACGGTCACCCGAACCATCACCGGTGCGACGACGCCGAGCTCCGCCGCGACGGTGGCGATCCGCTCGATCTCCTGGAAGGAGTCGACGACGACCCGGCCCACGCCGTACGACAGTGCCGCGCGCAGCTCCTCCGTCGACTTGTTGTTGCCGTGGAAGCCGATCCGCTCGCCCGGGAAGCCCGCTCGCCGGGCGACGGCCAGCTCACCGCCCGTGCACACGTCGAGGTGCAGACCCTCCTCGTCCACCCACCGCGCGACGGCCGTGCACAGGAACGCCTTACCGGCGTAGTAGACGTCGGCGCCGCCGAGGGGCTCGAACGCCGACGAGAAGACGCTCCGGAACTCGGCTGCGCGAGAACGGAAGTCCTCCTCATCGAGCAGGTATGCCGCGGTGCCGTGCTCGGCGGCCAGGCTCACGACGTCGACGCCGCCGACGGTGATTCGGCCCTCGTCGTCACGCCCGACGGTCCTCGGCCACAGCTGCGGGAGCAGCTCCATGACGTCGGTGGGGTGCGGCAGGTACAGCGGGGGCCCGCCATAGCCCTCGGCGTGGAGGACGCCGGCCTCGTGGGAGCGCACGGCCGGTCACATCCGCTCGGGTGCGCCGACGCCGAGGAGGTCCAGACCGTTGGCGAGCACCTGGCGGGTCGCGTCGTTGAGCCACAGGCGGCTTCGGTGCAGGTCGGTCACCGCCTCCTCCGAGCTCGTCGGGCGCACCCGGCAGGTGTCGTACCACTTGTGGAACCGCCCGGCGAGCTCCTCCAGGTAGCGCGCCACCCGGTGCGGCTCGAGGAGGTGGGCCGACTGGGAGACCACCCTGGGGAAGTCACCCAGGACGGCGAGGAGGGCGGCCTCCGTGGGGTCGGACAGGAGCGATGCGTCGAATCCGTCGGCGCGCAGCACCCCGTCCTCGGCCGCGAGGCGGGCGACGTTCGCGGTCCGCGCATGGGCGTACTGAACGTAGAAGACGGGGTTGTCGTTCGTCCTCTTCCGCAGCTCCTCGCCGTCGAGCGAGAGCGGGCTGTCGGCGGGGTAGCGCGCGAGGGAGTAGCGGACGGCATCCGAACCGATCCACTCCAGCAGCTCGTCGAGGTAGATCGCGTTTCCGAGGCGCTTGCCCATGCGCCGTCCGGCGATGTCGATGAGCTGGCCGATCTTCACTTCGATGTTGTGCTCGGGATCGTCCCCGGCTGCGGCCGCGATGGCCTTGAGCCGGTTGATGTACCCGTGGTGGTCGGCGCCGAGGAGGTAGACCTTCTCGTCGAAGCCACGGTCCTTCTTGCTGAGGTAGTAGGCGGCGTCCGCGGCGAAGTAGGTCGGCTGACCGTCGGCCCGGATGAGGACCCGGTCCTTGTCGTCGCCGAAGTCGGTCGTCCGCAGCCAGACCGCGCCCTCGGCATCGAACACGTGGCCCTGCTCGCGCAGCCGTGCCACGGCCTCCTCGACTGCACCCGTGGCATGGAGGCTGCGCTCCGAGAACCACACGTCGAAGTGCACGCCGAAGCCGTCGAGGGTGCGGCGGATGGCGGCGAGCTGGGCGGCATACCCGAGATCCCTGGCGACGACCAGCGCCTCGGCAGGGTCGAGGTCGAGGAGGTCGGGGCGCTGCTCGAGGACCTCGGCGGCACGGTCGGCGACGTACTCGCCGGGGTAGCCGTCCTCCGGCGGCTCCCGGCCCGCCGCCCGGGCGAGCACGGAGGCACCGAACTTCTCCATCTGGGCGCCGGAGTCGTTGATGTAGTACTCGGCAGCGACCTGGGCGCCGGTCGCGGCGAGGAGGCGCCGCATCGCGTCTCCGAGTGCGGCCCACCGGGTGTGGCCGATGTGGATGGGGCCGGTCGGGTTGGCGGAGATGAACTCCAGGTTGACCACGCGTCCCCTCTCCGAGGTGCCGTGGCCGTATGCCGGGCCCGCCTCGACCACGGACCGCGCCAGCTCGCCGGCGCTCGCTGCGTCGAGGGTGATGTTGAGGAAGCCCGGGCCCGCGACATCGACGGAGTGAACCCCCGGCATCCCTTCGACGCGCGCGGCGAGCGTGGTCGCCAGGTCACGGGGCGAGGTGCCGGCATCCTTCGCGAGCTGTAGCGCGACGTTGGTCGACCAGTCCCCGTGGTCCCGGTTGCGCGGGCGCTCAACCCTCACCGCGGACGGCACATCCACCGTGAGGTCGCCTGCGTCGACGGCCGACACGAGGGCGGCCCGGATCGCGGCCGAGAGCTGTTCGGGGGTCACCCGGGGGAGTCTATTCGCGGGTCCAGGGGGCCCTGCCGGCCTCCGCGAGGCGTGAGACGGCGGTGACGAGGGCGTCGGGGTCGAACGGCTTGGAGAGGAAGCCGTCGAACCCCGCGCCCGTCGCCTCCGGGGCGTCGTGCGTGATGACCGAACCCGTGACGAGCAGCACCGGGACCGGGTCCAGGCGCGGGTGGGACCGGATCGCCGCGATGGCCCACCAGCCGTCGTAGGGCGCCATCTCAGAGTCGAGGACGATCACCGCCGGTCGGGGGAGGTCGGGGTCGATCAGCCGGGCCATGGCCTCGTGGCCGTCGGCGGCCTCCTCCACCGCGAAACCCGCGAGCTCGAGGTTGATGCGCAGCAGACGACGGATCGGCTCGGTGTCGTCGCACACGAGGACGAGGGGCGCGGGACCGGAGGCGTCGGTCCCGGATTGCATGCCCGCAAGACTAGGCTGCTACCCTCGCGGGGCGCTGAGAACGCTGCACCGGTTCTCCGCGCAGGCCGCACCGGCCCCCGTAGCTCAGGGGATAGAGCACCGCCCTCCGGAGGCGGGAGCGTAGGTTCGAATCCTACCGGGGGCACCACCTGAAACGCCCGTTGACCTGCAGAAATGCAGTCGGCGGGCGTTTCGCGTGCTACCTGCGTGCGATCTGGAACGCCGGGTCCGGGAGCGACATGCGGCATGTTGCCCGATCCTCGCCGAGGGTGTCCCGGGAGAGGGTGGGTGCCCGCAACCCCCCGCCGGTGCGGCCTTCGTCGCCACGTCGCCCGGCCGCAACGTGGTCAGTCCGAGCAGCACTGGAACCACCAGCCGGGCCTGCCGGGGACGGGGGCAACGATGGTGACCATCCCCTCGGGCGTGCGGGGCTGCGCGTCGGCGTCGTAGATGAGCTCCCACGACGTGGCGAAGGGCGCGCGGTGCGTCGACATGAAGAACGCACCGCGGAGCTCGTCGGCGCTGAACGTCCCACCCGCCCGTTCGATCGGGGTCCCGGACTGCTCCAGGGCCACGGCGACCCGGGCGTGGTCGGCGCGGACGACGTCGTCGAACGGTTTCGAGTCGTTCGTCGAGCCACCGCATTGCTCGGGGTCGCCGCTCGTGAAGTCGCGGGGCGGGAGACGGTCGTAGGTCATTCCCGCGCAGTCGGGCTCGTCCATGAAGTACTCCACCTTCAGCTCCTCGAGCACCGGCACGACCGTCGCCTCGAGCCTCGAGACGTAGTCGGCCAGCTCGGCATCCGACGGCAGGTCGCCGCGGTCCGGCGCGTCGGGTGCGGCCCCCGTGGGTGCTGCCGGGGGTGCTGTGGGCTGGAGGATGCCTCCGCCGGACCCCACGGGCAGCGCCGCGGCCAGCGCGACGATGACAGCCAGCGTGACGACGGCCAGGCCGGACAGGCTGAGCACCCGGAGCCGACGTCGGCGTCGTGCCCCAGCGGCGATGGCGCCGAGCGGCGGCGGGTTGACGGGCGTGGCTTCCCCGGCTCGTTCGAGCAACTCGGCAAGGTCTGGGTCACTCATCTGCTTCCTCGCAGTTCCTGGAGGTTCGGATCATCCTGGAGCCGCTTCAGCGCCCGGGACAGCCGGCTCTTCACCGTGCCGGGGGCCACCCCGAGCACGTCGGCCATCTGTTCCTCACCGAGGTGGCTGTAGTACCGGAGCACGACTGCGGTGCGCTGGTCCTGGGGGAGCTTGTCGAGCGCGCGGAGCACGACGTCCGTCTCGTCGACGAGCGCGTACTCGTCGGGAGAGGGTCGCTCCGGGAGGTCCGCGGTAGGGCGCTCCCCGGTCCACCGGCGACGCCGGGCGGAGATCAGGCCGTTGATGAGCGCGCGGTGCACGTAGGCGTCGCGGTCATCCGCCTCGGTGATCCTCGACCAGCTGGCCATGCACCGGATGAGGGTCACCTGGACCAGGTCCTCGGCCTCGGGTGGCGAGCAGCCGATGAGGACAGCGGACCGGACGAGGCGACGCCAGCGCGCAGCGACGTACTCCTCGAAGTCGTCGTCACGGCCCACACATGGAAGACGCCTCGGCACGACGGTCGGGTTCCCGGACGGCCCTGCCCGCGATGCCGCTCATTCCCCCCGCACCTCCCCGCGTCTCAACGCCGCTTCTGCCTGAGAAGCGACTGCCGCGCAACGGTGCGTCGGCCGGTCAGAGCCGCCGGCGTCCGACCGCACTGCAGCCCTCAGGTAGCGGTTCACATGATCGCGACGGCAGTGCCGGTGACCTCGATCTCGGCTCGGTCGGCCCGGATGTCGACGATGAGCTGTCCGGGTCGCCCGAGATCTTCACCCTGAGCGATGGTGACGGTGGCGGGTAGCGGTACGAGCCGCAGGTCGCGAAGGTAGGCGCCGAGCGCAGCGGCGGCTGCCCCGGTCGCGGGATCCTCGACGACTCCGCCGGGCGGGAACGGGTTGCGCGAGTGGAAGCGCGTCTCGGCTTCGCGCCAGACCAGCTGGATCGTCGTCCATATTCGCGCGGCCATGAGTGTCGCCAGCCGGTCGAAGTCGTAGTCCAGCGCCGCGAGTCGTTGGCGCGTGGCCGCGGCGACCACGGGATGCCACGCGCCGGCGTAGCCGACCCGTGGCGGCAGTGCGGGGTCGAGGTCGGCGGCGCCCCAGCCAAGGGACTCGAGCAGCTCCAGCAGTTCCGCCGGTGCGATGTCGGAGATGCGTGCCGGCACGCTGGTGAGGGTGGCCAGGATGCGGCCGTCTTGATCGCGCCGGGTCGTGACCGGTACCGGGCCGCTGGCCGTGGCCAGGACGACCTCACCGGGCCCATCGCGCTCCGCGAGGGCCACCGCCGTGGCGATCGTGGCGTGCCCGCAGAACGGGACCTCGGCCAGCGGTGAGAAGTAGCGGATGTCGCTGCCGGACAGGAAGGCAGTCTCGCTGTAGCCCAGCTCGGCGGCGATCGCGAGCATCCGATCGTCGCTCAGCCCGGCCGCATTGAGCACGACGCCGGCGGGGTTGCCGCCGTCGGGACGATCCGAGAACGCCACGTACCGCTGCACGGCCGCCTCGCTCATGTCGGCATCATCGCAGGCCCGACACCCCGCTCGTGCCTCACCAGCGGGGTGTCGACCGGAGGAGGAACCTTGGTGACCGCGTTCTGCACACCACAGGATCGGGACCACCTCAACCCACGGCTCGTGGCTGCGCTGCCTGCTTTCAGCCCGTCGGAGGCGCCGTTTCGCCGCGGCAGGTGTTTCCTGCAACGTGCGTCCTACCGCCGCGTGACTGTGGGATCTCCGCCACCGGCAGGGAGTCGAAGACGACTCGGCGATCAGCACCAGGCCCAGGGCTAGGGTGAATTCATGCGCTACCGACTCCTTGGCCACAGCGGATGCGCGGTCTCCGAGTTGTGCTTGGGCACCATGACGTTCGGTACGGAGACCGACGAGGCCGGCTCGCATGAGCAACTGGACATGTTCGTGGACGCAGGGGGCACGCTCGTGGACACCGCGGACGTGTACTCCGCGGGGGTGTCCGAGGAGATCATCGGCCGATGGCTGACGGCGCGCCCGCGAGATGTGACCGAGCGCGTCGTCCTTGCGACCAAAGGCAGGTTCGCCACCGATCCGGGCCCCAACGGCAACGGTCTGTCGGCGCGGCACCTGACCCGCGCCCTGGACGCATCGCTGCATCGGCTCGGGGTGGACGTCATCGACCTGTACCAAGTCCACGCGTACGACCCGTACACGCCCATGGAGGAGACGCTGCGCACGCTCGACGGGTTCGCGCAGGCCGGAAAGATTCGGTACTACGGCCTGTCGAACTTCACGGGATGGCAGTTGACCAAGGCGGTGCTGACCGCACGTGCGCTGGGTCTTCGCGAGCCGGTCACCCTGCAGCCGCAGTACAGCCTCATCGTGCGCGAGATCGAGTGGGAGATCGTGCCAGCCGCACTCGACGTCGGCATCGGCCTGCTGCCCTGGAGCCCGCTCGGGGGCGGCTGGCTCTCCGGCAAGTACCGGCGCGACCAACGGCCCACCGGCGACACCCGGCTCGGGGAGGACCCCGGCAGGGGGATGGAGGCGTACGACCGACGGGGCAGCGACCGCACGTGGCGGGTGATCGACGCGGTGGGCCAGGTCGCCGAGAGCCGCGGACTCTCCATGGCCGAGGTCGCGCTCGCCTGGGTCAACAACCGCCCGGCTGTGGCCTCCACGATCATCGGTGCCCGCACGACCGAGCAACTGGCGACCAACGTGCGGGCCGCCGGACTCGAGCTGTCGACCGGGGAGTACGCGGCGCTCGACAAGGCGAGCGACCTCGATGCCAGCGACTACCCGTACGGTGAGCTGGGCGTCGACCAGCGTGGGCGCAACCTGGACGGCGGCTGACTGTCACTGGGTTCACTCAGTTCAGCCCCACTCGGTGCGCCACCCCGCCAGCCAAACCCATAGACATCTCGGACCCTCATTGCACAGCTGCAGCAGGGCGGTCACGCACAACCGTCCGGGCGCCCTGCACCTCAGCCGCCCCATCGCGCCGGGCAAGCAGACGTCGGTACGCAGGCGCATCGTGGGGCCGGCTGACCCTCGCGGCCGTGGTCGGCCTCCTTGCCACGGATCCGGTCACACGGCTGGGCCGGTCGAGTCGCGCAGCACCAGCTCGGTGGGCAGCACGACACGAGGCTGGTCATCGGTGTCGCGGGAGTCGGCGGTGAGCAGCAGCTCGACGGCCGCGCGGCCCACATCGACGTGCGCACCACCGAGGGTGGTCAGTCGGGGCGCCGAGATGTCGGCCGCGAAGATGTCGTCGAAGCCGACCACGCTGACGTCGCCCGGCACCCGGAGCCCTCGATGGGCGAGTCGCTGTATGACCCCGATGGCCAGCAGATCGTTGTGCGCGACGATCACGCTCGCGCCGGCGTTGAGCGCCCCGTCGGCGGCCGCTCCGCCCTGGCTGACCTTCGGGGTGAACGGCCCGATCCGTCGGGTCGAGATCCCGAAGTGCTGACCGGCCGCCTGCAGCGCGGCCCACCGGGTGCCGGCCATCCATGAGTTGCGGGGGCCGGCGAGGTAGACCAGGTCGCGATGGCCCAGCGAGGCCAGGTGGGCCACGATCTGACGACAGCCCTCGACGTGGTCCAGCACCACGCTGGCGAGACCAGGGAGCTCCCGGCTCATCAGCACGACGGGGCGTTGGGCGGCGACCTGGTGGAGGTTCTCGTCGCGCAGACGGCTCGCCGCGAGCACGAAGCCGTCGACGGCCGGTGAGAGCCGTTGGATCTGCTCCCACTCCATTCGCGGCGACTCCTCGGCGTTGACCAGGAGAAGCGTGTACCCCGAGACCCGAGCCCGCATCTCGGCGCCGCGAATCAGCTCGAAGTAGTGGGGGTTGGTGATGTCG
>CAWBEJ010000022.1:0-47664 GCA_963787805.1 uncultured Actinomycetota bacterium
AACCCGGCGGCCGACCGCGCCGTCGCGCTGCTCACCGACCTCATCGCCCATCCGAGCGCCTCCCCGCGGCACTCCTCGGGCTAGGGCCTGGACGCCGGGTTGTCTGCGGCACTCGAGACCTGGCTCGGGCCGCTCCCATCGGAATGCCGACCGACGAACATCGGGCTGTGGGAGCCTGTCGGTCATGACGGGACGGACAGCAGCGGGGTCGCGCGAGGAGGCACTGCTCCGTCGCATCCGCGAGTCCGTCATCGGCGAGGACCACGTCATGGAGACGCCGTACGGCAGGCGCCGGGTGACCTACGCCGACTACACGGCATCCGGCCGCGCCCTCTCCTTCCTCGAGGACTTCATCCGCGACGAGGTCCTCCCGAGCTACGCGAACACCCACACCGAGTCGAGCGGCACGGGTCTCCAGACCACTCGACTTCGGGAGGACGCTCGGCGGATCATCCACGAGTCGGTCCACGGCGACGAGGACTCCGTCGTCATTTTCGCGGGCGCGGGGTGCACGGGAGCCATCGACCGCCTCATCGGTGTCCTCGGGCTGCGGATCCCATCGGCCCTCGAGGACCGGTGGCACGTCTCGACGCACATCCCGCCGGACCAGCGGCCGGTCGTGTTCATCGGACCGTACGAGCACCACTCCAACGAGATCCCGTGGCGCGAGTCGCTCGCCGACGTGGTGACGATCCGCCAGGACGCCGACGGCGGCGCCTGCCAGCGCGACCTGCGCGAGCGCCTCGAGGAGTTCGCCGACCGGCCACTGAAGATCGGATCGTTCAGCGCCGCGTCGAACGTCACCGGCATCGTCTCCGACACCTACGGCATGTCGGTGCTCCTGCACGAGCACGGGGCACTCGCCTTCTGGGACTTCGCCGCCGCCGCGCCGTACGTCGACATCGAGATGGTGGCGCCCCCCGGCGGGGACCCTGCGGCCTACAAGGACGCGATCTTCCTCTCTCCGCACAAGTTCATCGGCGGGCCGTCCACCCCCGGCGTCCTCGTGGCGCGGCGGGAGCTCTTCGCGAACCGCGTGCCGGTGGTGCCCGGCGGCGGCACCGTGGCGTACGTCAACCCCGAGGACCACGCCTACGTCACCGACCCGGAGCACCGGGAGGAGGGCGGAACGCCGGCGATCATCGACTCGGTGCGGGCGGGGCTGGTCTTCCAGCTCAAGGAAGCCGTGGGCGTGGAGACCATCCGGGCGCGGGAGGAACGCTTCCTCTCCCGGGCCGTGGAGGCCTGGCGGCAGGAGCCGGCCATCGAGATCCTCGGCAACCTCGAGGCGCCGCGGCTGTCGATCGTCTCGTTCGTCGTGCGGGGCACCTCGGGCAACTACCTGCACCACAACTACGTCGTCGCGGTGCTCAACGACCTCTTCGGGATCCAGGCCCGCGGCGGCTGCTCGTGCGCCGGCCCCTACGGGCACCGGCTCCTCGGCATCGACCTCGACCGCTCACACGAGTTCGAGCGCGAGATCACCGGTGGTTGTGAGGGGATCAAGCCCGGGTGGGTGCGGGTGAACTTCAACTACTTCCTCTCCGACACCGTCGCCGACTACGTCATCGATGCCGTCCGATGCGTGGCACGCGACGGCTGGCGGCTGCTCGGGGACTACCTCTTCGACCCGGTCACCGGTCGCTGGCGCCACCGTGCCGGCGTCGTCGAGCCCCCGATCCGGTTGGCAGACATCCGGTATGCCGACGACGGCACCGTCGTCGTGCCGCGCGCGGACATGCGTGGTGGCGAGGAGCTGCTCGCCGAGCACCTGCGCGACGGCGCGGCGATCCTCGCCGCCGCGACGCCGCCGGACCTCGACGGGCACGGTGCCCGGGTCTCCGAGGACTTCGAGCACCTGCGGTGGTTCGACCTCCCGGCGAGCGCGCTGGCCGAGGCCTGACCGGCTGGGCGCGCCGCGCGCCTGCGTTCCGCCGCAGCCGTCCCGTCAACCGCCGTCCGTCAACGGAAGGGCGGGTGGAGCACCTCCGTGGCGACAACGGCGTCCGTCCTGATCGGCCCGTGGACGTGTGGAAAGCGTTCTCCCGTGGCCGAGTCGCCCACGTCCCACGTCAATGGTGAGGTGAGGCGTCCGGGGTCGATGGTGAGGAGGACGAGCGCGTCGGGGTACGACGAGTAGTAGCGCTCGAGCACGTCGGCCACCTGCTCCGGTGCCGCGCAGTGGACGAAACCCTCCTCCTCCAGGCTGCGGCCGAGGGTGGAGCGCCGGTACTCGCCGCTCGCCCGGGCAGCCGCCCAGTGATCGACCTCCGCGAGGTGGTGGATGGGACCGCCCTCGCTCACCGGACCGACCAGCCGCTTCGCTCGGCCGGCCCGGAGCCGCCCTGACGCGTGCTGCTCATGCCGCCATCCTGCCGTGTGCGTACATTGCCCGGTATGCCGCGCTCCTCAGCCCGCGTCCGTCCTGTCCGGCGAGGTGACGTTCCGGACGTGCTCAGGCTCATCCGGGAGCTCGCGGACTACGAGCGGGCGCTCGACGAGGTCGAGGCGACCGAGGACCAGCTGGAGGCGGCTCTCTTTCCCGCGGGCGGGACACCGGCCCTCTTCGGCCACGTGGCGGAGGTGGAGGGCGAGGTCGCGGGCGTTGCCGTGTGGTTCGTGTCCTTCTCGACGTGGACCGGCACCTCCGGCATCTGGCTGGAGGACCTCTTCGTCGGTCCGGCGCACCGAGGGCTCGGGTTGGGGCAGGAGCTGCTGCGCACCCTGGCCGCCGTCTGTGTGGAGCGTGGCTACTCCCGCCTCGAGTGGTGGGTGCTGGACTGGAACGCCCCGAGCATCGCCTTCTACGAGGCCATCGGCGCCGTGGTGCAGGACGAGTGGACCCGGTACCGGCTGGACGGCTCGGCGCTGCACGCGGTCGCGGGAGACCCGGCCGACTGAGCCCGACAGTCCGTGCCGGGCTCCCACCGGCTGGGGGGTCGGTGGCTACTCGTCGCCGCGGAGGGTGAAGGACCGCAGCCGGTCGCCCGTGAACCACAGCGAGGCGGCGCTGACGAGGGCGGCCGCCACCACGGCATACGTCAGACCCGTGCCGACGACCGGCACCAGCGGGCTGATCTCACCAGCCACCTCACGCCCCCACCCCCCGATGGCCGCCCATCGGACACCGGCGAACGCCGTGCCGAGCACGCCCTCCCAGATGAGGACGAAGAGCAGCCCGATGACCACGGCGTGCCGGGTGAAGGCCGCCAACCCGAGGAAGAGCGCCGTGTATGCCGTGCCGGCGACGGCCGCGCCGACGCCCCACGCGAGCGCCTGGCGTGGCTCCGACGCGTCGAGGACGAGGCCGACGACGAGGAGCGGCAGCGCCCCGAGCACCATCGTGGCCGCCCAGGCGACGAGGTACTTGCTGCGAGCGATGGCGTGCCGGCTCACCGGTTTCGACAGCAGGTAGACGATCGACCCGTCGTCGACCTCGGGGCCGAGGACCGCGGTCGCGGCGAGCAGCGCGACGAGGGGTAGGGCGAGGGTGAAGCCCAGGTTGGCGACGGACTCGTAGCCGATCTCGTCGTCGGTGAGGATGCTCACGACGACGGCCAGCACGACGAGAACTGCGGGGATGAGCACGAGGACCACGCCGCGACGGCGTCCGAGAAGTGCCTGGGCGGAGAGGCGGAGGATGGTGGTGTTCATCCGTTCAGCCACCCACGAGGTAGGCGAAGACGCTCTCGAGCGACTCGTCGGTCGGCGTCAGCTCGAGGATCCGGATGCCGCGCCGACGCGCCACGACCGGAAGACGGACCGCGAAGGAACCGAAGTCGGACACCGAGACCTCGACGCCACCGCCGCTCCTCAGCGAGACCGCGACGACGGAGGGCTCCGCGATCAACGAGCCCGCGAGCCCGCGGTCGTCGTCGCAGACGACGACGTACTGCACTGGCCGGTCCGTCATCAACCGACGGATCTGGCCGAAGTCGCCCGAGGCGGCGTGCCGGCCGGAGACCACGACCTCGATCTGCCGGGCGACCTGCTCCACCTCCTCGAGGATGTGCGAGCTGAAGAGCACGGTGCGTCCTTCGGCGCCCATCTGGCGCAACAGGGTCATCAGGTGCAGCCGCTGGCGGGGGTCCACGCCGTTGAACGGCTCGTCGAGCAGGAGCACCGCAGGGTCGTGGACGAGTGCCGATGCCAGCTTGACCCGCTGACGCATGCCCTTGGAGTAGGTGCCGATGCGGCGCTCCCCCGGCTCGACCATCTCCACCGTCGCGAGCGCCCGTTCGGCCGCAGCGCCAGGCTCTGGCAGACCGTGCAGCTCGGCGTTGGCGCGGACGAACTGGCGCCCCGTCAGATAGCCGAAGCTCATCTCCCGCTCCGGCACGAGGCCGATGGTGCGGTAGGCGTCGGTGTGGCGCCAGACCGGCTCGCCGTCGAGGGTGACGGTGCCGGCCGATGGAGCGAGGAAACCCGCCATCAGCGCGATGAGGGTCGTCTTGCCCGCCCCGTTCGGTCCCAGCAGGCCGGTCACGCCCGGGCGAACCGACATCGAGATGCCGTTGACGGCAACCACGTTGCCGTACCACCGGGAGGTGGTGTCGAGGGTGAGGACGCTCATGCCGTGGCCACCCGTCGGTATCGCCACACGAGGCCGGCCAGGCACGCCGCCGACAGGGCGAGGAAGACGACGAGGTAGGTGACCTCCATGGCCGTGCTCGTGGGCGGCGTGGCGGTCTCGACGTCGCTCCAGGACGCCATGAGCCCGCGGTAGAGCGAGTACGGGGAGAACAGCCCGGCCACCTCTCCCACCCGCGGCTGTCCTTCCTCACGCGCGATCTCCTGGATCGCCGTCACGATCCCGTTCCCGATGAGCAGGAGCGCGATGGTGGCGGCCACGGCGAACCCCCGGCGGGTGGACCAGCTGGCGATGAGGCCCGCCACCCCGGTCAGTGCCAGCGCGAGGAGCACGGCGAGACCGATCGCGACGGCGGCGTCACCGGTCTGGTCGGTGACGTCCATCTCCCCCAACAGGGCCACCGCGTACAGGACGAGGACCGGGAGAACGAGGAAGACCAGGGTCGCCCCGAGCAGGGAGGTCCACCGGGCCAGAGCGTAGGTGTCGGACCGCAGCGGGCGCGCCAGGTAGAGCGAGATGGTGCCGTGCCGGAGGTCGCGCGAGAAGAGCACCGGCGCCTGCGACGCGACGAAGATCCCCAGGAGCACCTGCGTGGTGGAGGCGTACTCGGCGTAGGCGATCGGCAGCTCGTCCAACCCGACGAACACCATCACGCCGCCGACGATGAATGCCGGGAGCAGGTTCAGACCGAGGAGGAGGAAGGGCAGCACCTTCGACCTCCCCGACCGGCCCAGCCCGAAGGTGTTCCGGAAACCGGTACCGACGAGCGCCCGAGCGATGGGTCCTGACCCGAGCCGCGGACCGGTGTACGGCCGGTATCCCAGGTCGTGGATGACACTGCGGCCCTCGGGAGTGGCAACGGACGGGTCAGTCATCGGGGGTCCCTTCGGCGTCGGCGAAGACGTCCTCGATGCGGCGGTGGTCGGCGTGGAGGCGCACGAGACCCAGGCCGAGGTCGCTGGCCGTGTCCCGGATGAGGTCGTGGAGGTCCGGGCTCCCGGCAGCGTCGACCGTGAGAACGGAGCCGCGCGGGATCGTCGTCACGCCAGCGCCGGTGAGGGCCTCGGCCATGCGCTGCTGCGCGTCCCGCCCGAGCACCTCGACGATGAGGACACCGGTCGCGTCGAGGAAGTCGTCGGTTCGCGAGGCTCGCAGGAGGCGGCCACCATCGAGCACCACCACGTGGTCGCTCACCCTCTCCAGCTCGCCGAGCAGGTGGGACGTCACGATCACCGCGATCCCGAAGTCGCGTCCGATCCGCTGGACCAGGCCGAGCATCTCGTCCCTGGCCGCGGGGTCGAGCCCGTTCGTGGGCTCGTCGAGGAGGACAAGGCTCGGGTCGTGGGCCAGCGCCTGAGCGAGCTTCGCCTTCTGCTTCATGCCCGTGGAGTAGCCGCCCATCGGACGGTAGCGCTCCTCCGCGAGGCCGACATGGCGCAGCACCTCGGCAGCGCGCTCGCGGGCCGCCACCCGGGGGAGGCCGGACATCGTGGCGAGGTGGACGACGAAGTCGCTGGCACTGACGTCGGGCGGCAGGCAGTCGTGCTCCGGCAGGTACCCCACAGCGGCACGGATCGCGGCGCCGTCGGCGCCGATGTCGTGCCCCAGCACCTCCGCCCGTCCGCCCGTCGCCGGCACGAGGCCGAGCAGGATCTTGATGAGGGTCGACTTGCCCGCTCCGTTCGCGCCCACCAGTCCGGTGATACCGGGACCGATGTCGAGGGTCAGCGAGTCGAGGGCGAGCACCGGACCGTAGTCCTTGGTGAGCCGCTCGGTGTGCACGACGGGAACCACGCGGGCCAATCTAGGGCCCGGGCACCGGAACGCGATCGTCGTGGCCGGAACGTCAGGGGCGGCTCAGGGTCACCCCTGACGTAGCCACGGGTTCGCTCGAAACGGCCGGAGGTGCTGTGTCGGGGACGCTCAGAGGGTCGCGAGGACGAACGACAGCACGAAGCCGGCGGCGGTGCTGAGAGCCACGGTGGGCCCACCGTTCTCGTAGGCCTCTGGCATGAGGGTGTCGGCAAGGGAGGCCAGCACGGCGCCGGCCGCGAACGCCAGTGGCATCGACAACGTCTCCGGCTCCGCACGGGACAGCGGTCCCGCTCCGAGAACGACGGCAGCGGTGAGCAGGACCGCGCAGACCGTCCACGTACCGACGACGAAGCGGTGGGACCGGCCCTGCGCCCGCATCGACGCACTGCCCACGAGCGACTCCGGGAAGTTGGAGACGAAGATCGCCGCGAGCAGCGCCAACCCGCCGGTTCCCTCGCCCAGGGACACACCGAGCGCGAGGTTCTCGGGCACGCCGTCGAGCGTCACCGCAGCCAGCAGGGCAAGCCCGGCCGCGCCCTTCACCGACGCCGATGACGCCGGCTTCTCGGCAGCCGCCGCGTCGGTGTCGAGCTTCTCGCTGCCGTGGTCCTGCGGACGTTGCCCTTCGGCGATCCGGTCGAGCCATTGGCTCAGCAGCGTGAAGACCAGGGCGCCCGCGAGCAGCCCGAGGCCGGCGCGCCAGATCCCGCCCTGTTCGTAGGAGTCCTCGAACAGCTCGAAGGCCAGGGCCGTGATGAGCGCTCCGGAGGCGAAGGCGAGCATCGCCGCCAGGACACGCTTGGGGATCTGCACCCAGCCGCCGACGAGCGCCCCGAGCACCAGCGCACTGGAGCCGATGGCCCCGAACAGCACCGCCTCGCCCATGGCAGCGCACTACCCGCTGGAACCGCGCGCAACCCGCCGGGAGCACGACGTTCCCCGCGAAAGGACCGGTCATGCGACCGCGCCGCGGACCTCTAGGATCGTCGTGCTCGCGTGACGCCTGGAGAAATGACGGTTATCGGTGATCGAGACAGCCTCGGCGGCCTCCCCGGTCGCCGCGCCCTCGCTGAAGGCACGGGCCCTCGCGTTCTACCTCCCCCAGTACTTCCCCATCGCGGAGAACGACCAGTGGTGGGGTCCGGGGTTCACCGAGTGGACCAACGCCGCCCGGGCCCGTCGCCTCTTCCCGGGGCATCTCCAGCCGACCCTCCCCGGGGATCTCGGCTTCTACGACCTCCGCGTGCCCGAGACCCGGCAGGCCCAGGCGGACCTGGCGCGCACGTACGGCGTCGAGGCCTTCGTCTACTGGCACTACTGGTTCGGCGGCGGCGACCGCATCCTCGACCGCCCGTTCCGGGAGGTGCTGGAGAGCGGCGAGCCCGAGCTCGGCTTCGCCCTGGCCTGGGCGAACCAGACGTGGACGGGCATCTGGCACGCCGCCGCCGACCGGGTGCTCAAGGAGCAGACCTACCCCGGTCCCGAGGACGACCGCAACCACTTCGACGCGATCCTCCCTGCCTTCCGCGACGAGCGCTACGTCCGGGTCAGGGGTCGACCGCTGTTCTACGTCTTCCGCCCTGAGGAGCTGCCCGATCCTGCGGTGTTCGTCGACCGCTGGCAGCAGATGGCCAGGGATGCGGGCCTCGAGGGCCTCTACCTCGTCGCGGAGGCCAGCGACCTGCTCGGCGCCGGCGCCCGGTACACGGACGCCGCAGCCGACGGCTTCGACGCCAGCGTCTACATGCGTCTCCCGGCCCGGGTCACCGCCGCGTCCCGGGTCCGGATGCGGGCGATGCGCAAGGCCATGGGCGGACCGGAGATCTGGCCCTACTCGGACTCCGTCGTCGACGACTTCCCACGCGACATCGACGTGCAGCCCTGCATCTACCCCAACTGGGACAACACCCCTCGCGCCGGCCGCCGTGGGCTCGTGCTCCACGGTGCGACGCCCGCGCTGTTCCAGCGCAACGTCGAAGCAGCGGTGGCACTCCTCGCCGACCGCCCGGCCGACGAGCGGCTGCTGTGGGTGAAGTCCTGGAACGAGTGGGCCGAGGGCAACCACCTCGAACCCGACCTCCGCCAGGGACACGGGTGGCTGAGGGCCCTGCGAGCCGGGTTGTCGTGACATCGGTGACGGAGCCCGCGCCCGGGCCGCCGAACGGACCGCCCGACGGACGGCTCCGCATCGCGATGATCTCCTACTACCTCCCGAGCGAGAGCAAGATCGGCGTCGGCTACCAGGTGCACGCGCTCGCCAACGAGCTGGTCCGGCGTGGCCACCTGGTCGACGTCTTCAGCCCCTGTGCGCCCGTCGAGGGCGCGAGATACGGCCACGTGCACGTCAACCTCAGCGGGTCCCTGCGCACCTTCCGCTTCGCGTTCGAGATGCGCCGCCGCGACCTGTCGCCGTACGACGTGCTCCACGCCCACGGTGAGGACTACTGGATGTGGCGCAGGCGGGTGCCTGCGCACGTCCGGACCCTCCACGGGTCCTGCTTCGAGGAGGCGCTGCGCATCCGCGGTGTCAAGGAGCGGCTGCGCATGGTCCTGCTGGGCTTCACCGAGGTGCTCGCCAGCGTGGTGGCCGACCGCACGGTGCTCATCTCGAGCCAGACCCGTCGCTGGACCCCATGGGTGCGCACCGTCATCCCGAACGGGGTGGACGCGTCCCTGTTCGCGCGCCGCCTGCCGAGGGCGGACCACCCCACCGTGCTCTTCGTGGGCACGTGGCGCGGGCGCAAGCGAGGCGCAGAGCTGGCCGACGCGTTCGCTCGCGACGTCAGAGCGGTCCACCCGGACGCGGAGCTGAGGATGGTCACCCAGGACGCACCTGCGGAGGTCCCGGAGGGCGTGACCGTCCTCGGCCGCCTCAGTGACGACGAGCTGGCCCACGAGTACGGTCGCGCCTGGCTCTTCTGCCTGCCGTCGAGCTACGAGGGCTTCGGCATCCCGTATGCCGAGGCCATGACGGCCGGCCTGCCCGTGGTGGCCACCCCCAACGTCGGCGCCCGCTACGTGACCGCTGAGGGTGCGGCGGGAGTGCTCGTGGAGCTGCCACGGCTCGGTCGTGCACTGGCCGAGCTGCTCTCCGACGGCGACGAGCGCGAGCGGCTCTCGACCGCCAGCAGGGCCCGCGCGGAGTCGTTCGACCTGCGGCGGGTCGCGGAGTGCTACGAAGAGGTCTACCGGTCGGCGCTGCGCCGCGTGGGCCGACGTCGACCACGCGAGGGGGAGTGTCCATGACGAGGTTCGTCATCGGTCCGGACGTGGCCCTTCGGCTGGCCCGTGACGAGCTGGTCGTCCCCGAGCGTTCCCAGCTCGTGGCACCGACGCTCCTGCGCTCCCAGGTCCTCTCCATGCTCTACCAGGCGTATCGCGACGGTGAGGTGTCGGCGAAGGACGCCGAGCGCCGGCTCGACCACGTGCGTGCCCTGCGGATCCGCCTGCTCGGGGACCGGGTGCTCCAGCGCGTCGCGTGGAAGCTCGCCGACGAGCTCGGCTGGCCCGACACCATGGATGCCGAGTACGTCGCGCTGACGCGGCTCCAGGCCGACGCCTTCGTCACCCTCGACCCGGGCCTGGCGGCGATCGTCCGGGACGTCGTTCCGGTGGCCGAGCTGGACGCGCTGCTGACCTGAGCCCACGTCCTGCGGGGTCATCCCTGCGGCACGTTGGCCTCCAGCTCGGCCAGCCACGCTGCCGCCGACGCGTCGGACGGCATCCGCCAGTCACCGCGGGGTGAGAGCGACCCGCCGGCCACGACCTTGGGCCCGTTCGGCAGGGCCGAGCGCTTGAACTGGTTCCCGAAGAAGCGGCGGTAGAAGACGACCATCCAGTGCCGGATCGCCGCGAGGTCGTATGCCGGCCGCGCGCCGGAGGGGTAGCCGGCCGGCCACCCGCCACGCTCTCCCACGGCCCACGCGTGCTCGGCCAGAAAGGCGATCTTGCTCGGCCGGTAGCCCCAGCGGAGCACGTGGTAGAGCGTGAAGTCCTGGAGGGCGTACGGACCCACGGACTCCTCCGTCGACTGGATCTTCTCGCCCTCCCTCGTCGGCACGAGCTCCGGGCTGATCTCCTGGTCGAGGATCTCGAGGAGGGTCCCGTTGACGGGGCCGTCGAACTGCCCCGAGGAGACGACCCAGCGGATGAGGTGCTGCATGAGGGTCTTCGGGACACCGGAGTTCACGCCGTAGTGCGACATCTGGTCGCCCACGCCGTAGGTGCACCAGCCCAGTGCCAGCTCGGACAGGTCACCGGTCCCGAGCACGATCCCGCCGCGCTGGTTGGCCGCCCGGAAGAGGTAGTCGGTACGCAGTCCGGCCTGCACGTTCTCGAAGGTGACGTCGTAGACCTCGTCACCACTGCCGAACGGGTGCCCGAGGTCCGTGAGCATCTGGGTCGCTGCGGCCCTGATGTCGAGCTCCTCCCAGGTGATCCCCAACGCCTCCATGAGGTGGATGGCGTTGCTCTTCGTCCCGGCGGTCGTCGCGAAGCCGGGCATCGTGAAGCCGAGGATGTGGGTGCGTGGAAGGCCCAACCGGTCGCACGCCTTCGCCGCCACGATGAGCGCGTGGGTGGAGTCCAGGCCACCGGAGACGCCGAGAACGATGGTCGGCATGCGGGCAGGGTCACCGCCGCCGATGGAACGCATCCGCTGCTCGAGACCCGACACCTGGATGTTGTAGGCCTCGTAGCAGTCCAGGGCGAGCCTCTCCTCGGCGTCGGGCACGAAGGGGAACCGGTCGACGACCCGCCGCAGGCCCAGGTCGCCCGAGGGCGGCCGCAGCCGGAACGGGACGACGCGGAACCCGCCCTGGTCCGCGGCATACGCGTCGGCGTTGTCGTCGAAGCTGCCCATCCGGATCCGCTCCTGCCGCAACCGGTCGAGGTCGACGTCGACGACCGTCCGCCGTGGGCCGTCGGGGAAGCGCTCGGACTCGCCGAGCAGGTCACCGAGCTCGTAGACCATCGTCATGCCGTCCCACGACAGGTCGGTGCTCGACTCACCGGCACTCGCGGCGGCATAGAGGTAGGCCGCGTTGCAGCGTGAGCTCGCCGAGCGGGCCATGAGGTGGCGGTCGTCCGCGCGGCCGACCGTGATGGGGGAGGCCGAGAGGTTGAGCAGGACGGTGGCACCGGCGAGGGCGGCCTCATGGCTCGGCGGCACCGGCAGCCAGATGTCCTCGCAGACCTCGACGTGCACGGCGAGGGAGGGCAGGTCCTCGGGGCTGAAGAGAAGATCCGGGCCGAACGGCACCTCGCCGTCGAGGTCGACACCGGGCCAGTGCGGGCGCACGAGGAACTCCCCCTGGTGACCTGCACCCGAGGCGAACCACCGCTTCTCGTAGAACTCGCGGTAGTTGGGCAGGAACGACTTGGGAACCACGCCGAGCACCTCACCCCGGTGGATCACCACGGCACAGTTGTAGAGCCGGTTTCCATGTCGAACCGGTGCTCCGACGACGACGAGCGGCAGCAGCGTGGCGCTCCCCTCGGCGACGGTGACGACCGCCGCGTCGACGGCGTCGAGCAGGACGTCCTGCATGAAGAGGTCGTCGACCGCGTACCCCGAGAGGCACAGCTCGGGGAAGAGGGCGACGGCGACGTCCTCGTCGTGGCACGCCCGAGCCTGGTCGAGCACCCGCTGGGCGTTGGTCGCCGGGTCCGCCAGGGCAACGGGGAGGGTGCACGCGGCCACCCGGGCGAACCCCTGGGCGTACACGTTCCGGAAGTCCATGGCCCCGAGCCTATGGGGCCGTCCGTCGCGTGAGCCGACAACGCCACCGCACCGTCGAGGGGTCGGGTCGGTGGATCCTCGTCACGGGGTGAGGAGGACCTTGCCGGTGGCGCGGCGCTCCTCGAGTGCGCTGAGGGCGGCGGCGACGTCGTCGAGCGCGCGAACCTCGCCGATCACCGGGTCCACCCTCCCGGACACCAGGAGCGGCACGAGGTCGTCCCACTGACGCCGGACGTACGTCGGACCGGGCTCGCCAGGACCGGTCCACCAGGCGCCCCAGCCGACGCCCACGACGGAGATGTTGTGCAGGAGCAGCCGGTTGACCTTCACCTCGGGGATCGAGCCGGCGGTGAACCCGAGGACGAGGTGCCGCCCACCGGGGGCGAGCGAGCGCAACGAGTCGGGAAAGCGCTCTCCGCCGACCGGGTCGACCACGACGTCGACGCCGCGGCCGCTCGTCAGCTCTCGGACTGCGTCCCGGAAGCCCTCGGCGAGCACGACCTCCTGGGCGCCGGCCGTCCGTGCGACCTCGACCTTGTCCTGCGACGAGACGACCGCGATGACCCGGGCGTCCCACGCGGCCGCGAGCTGCACCGCTGCCGTGCCGATGCCGCCCGCCGCCCCGTGCACGAGCACCGTCTCGCCGACGGCGAGCCCGGCCCGCTCGCGCAGCGCGAAGTGGCAGGTGAGGTAGTTCATCGGCAGGGCCGCGCCCTGCTCGTACGTCACCGAGTCAGGCAGCGGGAAGACCATCGCCGGGTCCGCCTCCACCACCTCGGCGAAGCCGCCGAGGAACGGGAACGCAGCGACCCGGTCCCCGACGGCACACCCGCTGCCCGACGGTGCGGACCGGACCCGGCCGGCCACCTCGGAGCCGGGCACGAAGGGGAGCTCGGGGGTGACCTGGTAGAGCCCGCGGGTCAGCAGGACGTCCGGGAAGGACACCCCCGCGGCGACCACCTCGATGACGACCCCGTCGCCTGCCGGCTCCGGGAGGTCGACCACCCCCACGGCGGCGGGCCCGTCGAGCCGGGTGACCTGGGCAGCACGCACGGCTCATCGTAGGCACCCGCAGCGAGTGAGCCGTGGCACCGGAAGGGAATGCCTGGCGAGCGGCGGGCGCTGCACGTCCAGTGCCACCACCCCGCCACGCCACCCTCGCGACCGTCGCCCTGATCCTCGGTGGCGTGGCCATCGGCACCACCGAGTTCGTGACGATGGGCCTGCTGCCCGACATCGCGGCCGGTGTCGGTGTCGACATCCCCACGGCGGGCCACACGATCTCGGCGTACGCCGCCGGTGTGGTCGTCGGCGCTCCCCTCCTCGCCGTTCTCGGCGCGACGTGGCCCCGCAAGATGCTCCTCGTCGGGCTCATGGCGGCCTTCACGGTCGGCAACGTGCTGAGCGCTGCCGCCCCCGACCACACCACCCTGGTCGCTGCGCGCTTCCTGGCGGGCCTGCCCCACGGCGCCTTCTTCGGTGTCGCGGCCCTCGTGGCCGTCGACCTCGCCGTCCGTGGGCAGTCGGGGCGGGCTGTCGGCCGCGTGATGCTCGGCATCCCCATCGCGAACGTCCTCGGCGTCCCCGGCGCGACCTGGCTCGGGCAGACGCTGGGCTGGCGCGCCGCGTACTGGCTCGTCACGCTCATCGGCGTGGCCACGATGGTCCTCATCGGGTATGCCGTTCCGCACCTCCCCCGGGACCGCTCACGCACCGTGCGCAACGAGCTCAGCGCCCTGACGAGCCTGCAGGTGTGGCTGACCCTCGGGGTGGGGGCCATCGGGTTCGGCGGCATGTTCGCGATGTACTCCTACATCGCGCCGACCGTCACCGACGTGACGGGCCTGCCGGCGTCCGCCGTGCCACTGTTCCTCCTCGTCTTCGGTCTGGCGGGCTTCGTGGGCAACCTCGTCGCCGGTCGCCTGGGTGACTGGTCGGTCATCCGGTCCGTCGTCATCGGCATCGCCGGGCTCGGGGTGTCCTTGGCGCTCTTCGCCGTCGCCGCCCCGTATGCCGTGCCCGCCCTGGTGGTCCTCGCCATGACGTCGGTGCTCGCCTCGGTCCTCGTCATCAGCCTCCAGCTCCGGCTGATGCAGGTGGCCGGCACCGCGCAGACGCTCGCGGCGGCCGGCAACCATGCCGCCCTGAACCTCGCGAACGCCCTCGGCGCGTGGGTCGGCGGCCTCGTCATCGCCGCCGGCTACGGTTACACCGCACCATCCCTGGTCGGCGCCGGGCTCGCTCTCGTGGGTCTCGGCATCCTCGCCGTCTCCGTGCTCGTCCACCGCAGGGACCACCCGGGACGCGCCACGCTGCGCCCGGCCGGCCTCCAGGAGGCGTCCACCGCCGATCCGGCGCCGGTCGCCCAGGTCTCCTGACGGCATCCGCGCCCGAGCGCTCCGCGGCCGGTGTCCGTAGTCTGGCGGCATGCCGAGCACCGTCACGTGCCGGGTGGAGGGCCACATCGCCCAGGTCCGCCTCGACCGCCCCGACAAGCTCAACGCCCTGACCCTCGACACGCTCCAGGACCTCGTGTCGACGGCCCGGGAGCTCTCCCGCCAGCGCACGCTGCGCGGAGTGGTGATCGGGGGCGAGGGCGACTCCTTCTGCGCCGGTCTGGACTTCGCCACCGTGCTCGACAACCCGCCACGAGTGGCCCGCTCGTTCGTCCCTCACCCGTTCCGTGGCACCAACCTCTTCCAGGAGGCCTGCTGGGCCTGGCGCCGCCTGCCGGTTCCCGTCGTCGCGGCGGTCCATGGCCACTGCTACGGCGGCGGCCTCCAGATCGCCCTCGCCGCGGACCTGCGGATGACCACGGCCGATGCCCAGTGGTCGGTGCTGGAGGCGAAGTGGGGGCTCATCCCCGACATGGGCGGGATCCAGGCGCTGTCCCAGCAGGTGCGGATGGACGTCGCGAAGCGGCTGACGATGACCGGGGAGGTCGTCAGCGGCACGCGGGCCGTGGAGCTCGGCCTGGCGAGCGAGGTGCACGAGGAGCCGTTCGTCGCGGCGACCCGCTTCCTCGAGGTGGTGGCCACCCGCTCGCCGGACTCGGTGGCGGCCACCAAGCGCCTCTTCGGCCGTACCTGGACCGCCGGCGACCGGCGGACCTTCGCGAAGGAGCGGTTCGAGCAGGCGCGACTGCTCGCGACCCGCAACACGACCATCGCTCGGGAGGCCGCGATGAAGCGTGTGGCCCCCGTCTTCGACGCGCGGCGACGATGACGGGCACACCGCCCGGACACGAGGTCCGGCACCTCACGTGCACGCTCTGCGAGGCGATGTGCGGCCTCGAGGTGCGCCTCGACCAGGCTGGGTCGATCGCGTCGATCCGAGGGCACGAGGCGGACCCGCTCTCGCGCGGACACATCTGTCCGAAGGCCTTCGCGCTCCAGGACGTGCAGGACGACCCCGACCGCCTGCGCCGGCCAGTGGTGCGCGCCGGCCAGGGCTGGCACGAGGTGTCGTGGAAGGAGGCCATCTCCCTCGCGGCCACGAAGCTGGCGAACGTCCAACGCGAGCACGGGGACGACGCCCTCGCGGTCTACCTCGGCAACCCCAACGTGCACAGCCTCGGCGCCCTGACGCACCACCCGCCCCTCGTGCGGCTGCTCAGGACGCGGAACCGCTACTCCGCGACGTCGGTCGACCAGCTGCCGCACCAGGTCACGGCATGGGCGCTCTACGGTCACCAGTACCTCCTCCCCGTGCCCGACATCGACCGCACCGACCTCCTGGTCCTCGTCGGCCACAACCCGATGGCATCGAACGGCTCGCTGTGGACGGTCCCCGACTTCCCGCAGCGCCGTCGCGAGCTCGCCGATCGCGGCGGGCGCCTCGTCGTCGTCGACCCACGCCGCACCGAGACCGCCGCGGTCGCCGACGAGCACCATTTCGTCCGGCCCGGGTCCGACGCCGCCGTCCTCCTCGCCGTCGTCCGCGAGCTGCTCGTCGAGGGCCTCGCTCGGCCGGCGGCATACGTCGACGGCGTGGACGAGGTCGGGAAGGCGGTGTCGCCGTTCACGCCCGAGCTCGCGGAGGACGTGAGCGGGATGCCGGCCGCGGCAGTCCGCTCGTTGGCGCACGACCTCGCCGCGGCACCGTCTGCCGCCGTTCACGGACGCATGGGGGTCTCCACCCAGGTCCACGGGGTGGTGTGCCAGTGGGCGATCCAGGTGATCAACGTCCTCACCGGCAACCTCGACCGGCCGGGAGGAACGATGTTCACGACTCCGGCGGTCGACCTCGTCGGCCAGGGCAGGCTGTCGCCCGGCGGCTTCGGGCGGCGTCGCACCCGGGTACGGGGGCTGCCGGGCTTCGGGGGCGAGCTGCCCGTGGCGGCCCTCGCCGAGGAGATCACGACACCGGGGAACGGCCAGGTGCGGGGTCTGCTGACCATCGCCGGGAACCCCGTCTCCTCCACCCCCGGCGGCCAGCGGCTCGACGAGGCACTTGCCGGCCTCGACGCCATGGTCGCGATCGACTTCTACGTCAACGAGACCACACGCCACGCCGACGTCATCCTGCCGCCGACGCCGCCGCTCGAGCGTGAGCACTACGACCTCGTCTTCCACCTCCTGGCCGTGCGGGACACCGCGCGGTGGTCGCCGGCGCTCCTGCCGAAGCCCGCGGGGGCGCGTCACGACTGGGAGATCGCGCGCGACCTCGGCGTCGCCGTCGTCCGGGCACGCGGTGGCGGTCTGCGCCAGCGGTGGTCGAGGGCCACGCTCCCGTCGGAGGCGCGCCTTCGACTGTCGCCGCGCCGCCAGGTCGACGCGCTGCTCCGCTCCTCCGGAACACGGCTGTCCGTCGCCAAGCTCGAGCGGATGCCGGCCGGTGCCGACCACGGACCGCTGAGGTCCCGCCTGCCCGAACGTCTCCGGACCCCCGACAAGCGAATCGACCTCGCTGTGGATGTCGTGCTCGAGGCCCTGCCCGGACTGCCCGAGGAGCTGGCCTCCGGCGCGCGGCTCCCCGCGGGAGAGCTGCTCCTCATCGGGCGGCGCCACCAGCGCGACAACAACTCGTGGCTGCACAACTCCAGCCGGCTCACCCGGGGCCGGCCGCGCCATGCCCTCCTCGCCCACCCGGACGACCTGGCCGTACGCGGCATCCGCGACGGCGACACCGTGCTCGTTCGCTCCGCGGCGGGAGAGGTACAGGTCGAGGTGACGGCCACCGACGACGTCATGCTCGGAGTCGTGTCCCTGCCGCACGGATACGGCCACCGGCGCCCGGGGGTTCGGCTGCGCGAGGCGACGCGGCTGCCGGGGGTGTCGATGAACGACCTCACCGACCCCTCGGTCGTCGAGGGCCTGTCCGGCAACGCGGTGCTCAACGGTGTGCCGGTGGTGGTCGAACCGCTGACGGTCCTCGTCGCGGAAGAGGCGCTCGCCGGTGTGCTGCCGGAGCATCCGGCGTGACCGCGGACGACGCCCGTCGGCTGGCGCTCGGCCTGCCGGACGTCGTGGAGCGCGCCCACCACGGTTTTCCCAGCTTCCGGACCGGGGCGCGGGGCCGCATCTTCGCGACGCTGCCCACGGATGAGGTCCTCCGCGTGATGCTCGACGAGGGTGCCATCCGAGAGGCGGTGGCCGAGTGGCCCTGGTGCCGGGAGGGGTGGTGGGGGAAGAGGTTGATGACCGTCGAGGTCGTCCTCGCGGACGCCGATGCCTCGTCGGTCTCCGAGCTGCTCGCCGACGGCCACGCCCGCGCTCGGTCCTAGGGAGCGGACACCGACCATCCGTACGCGTCGCGCCGACGGGTCGGGACGGTGAGCTCCCAGGCGCCCGGCTAGTCCTGAGCGGTCAGCCGCGCAGCGTGCTCGACCTCGTCGGCCCCCAGCGCGCCGACCGCCTGGTGTCGAAGTCGCCACGAGGCGGTGCCTCCCCCGGGCGTCGAGACGCGCCCGGACGACAAGGCGCCGACGATGAGCTTGCGGACCTCCGGCTCGTCGGCGCTCTCGCTGGCGAAGACGACGCGGAGGTGGAGCTGCGAGCCCTCACGAAACGTGGCGGTGTGGTGAGGCGCCACAGGGCACGGACCCGCGTGGTCCCAGGAGCCGCACACGGCGAGGGTGATCGCGGCCCCAGGAGCGCCGGCATCCGCACCGGGATCGAGGGTGACGACCGCGTCGTGGGCATACGCCGTCCGCATCGTCCGAGTATCGCCCCTAGGAGATCGCGGCCCTCACGAGCTCGACGACCTTCTGCTCCACCCGCGGGCTCCACCTCATGAGCGCGTACGAGACCGGCCACATGTCACCGTCGTCGAGGTTCGCGTTGTCCTGGAAGCCCAGCTGGGAGTACCGCGCGCCGAACTTGCCGGCATCCTGGAAGAAGACGACCACCTTGCCGTCCGCGTCGGCGTAGGACGGCATCCCGTACCACGTCTTGGGCGAGAGCTCGGGCGCGGTCGTGGTCACCGCCACGTGCACGCGCTCGGCCAGCTCACGGTCCTCCGGCGCCATCTGGGCGATCCGCTCGAGGACCGCCTGCAGGCCGTCGGCCTTCTTGGCGCCCTTCTTGCCCTCGGCGCGCAGCTCGGCGGCGCGCTCCTTCATCGCAGCGCGTTCTTCGGCGGTGAAACCCTCCGACGCTGTCTGGGCCTTCTTGGTCGGCATTGTCGTCGTCCTTTCGACGTTCATCGGCTCGCGGGGGTGCGGACCTTCCATTCACGAGGCTAGGCGCTCGGCACATACGGGTGCTTCTCGATTCCTGATCGACGACGGTGGCCCGGCGTGGGCTGCCGGCCACCGCCGGCGGCGGTCACGCCGCCTACTCGAACCAGCCTGCGGACGGCGCGACGTACGCTGGTCGGGCGGGACGCCCTGGAGGCGTGACGCACCACGGCGTGGAGGTGAGCACGGTGATCCCGACCATGATCGTGGTGGGCGTGGTCCTGGGGCGATGGTGGAAGGTCGCGCTCGCCGTCGCGGCTCTCGGATGGCCGTTGCTCCTCGTGGCCACCGGTCTGATGGACGTCGAACCGGGGTTGCTGGCCGCATCGGCGCTCGCCGTGGTCAACGCAGGGGTGGGCGTGCTGGCCCACCAGGGAGTGCTCCACCTGTACCGGAGCTCTCGGGCGGCCTAGTCGAGCGCGGCGCTCGCACGCGCCGGCTCGGCCCCGGAGACCACATCCCTGGACTGGTCGTGCTGTCCGTGCCAGTCCAGACACAGCACGGTGGCGTCGTCCTTCAGCGCGTGACCGGCGGCGGCGAGCGCCGAGTCGGCGAGGGCCCGGACCACCTCCCGCGGGTGGAGGTCCCTGGTGTCGTGGATGGCGCCAGGCAGGTCGACGCTGGCGACGGTGCGCTCGAGCATGCCGTCGGTCACGAGGACGACGCGGTCCCCGGGCTTCAGGTGCTGTCCCGCTGGCCCGGTAGGTGCTGTCGGCGAACATCCCGAGGGGCAGGTCCACGGGAAGGTCCAGGAGGTGAACGTCCGGCCCGCGAAGAAGATACGGGGCGACGTGCCCGGCGTTGATCATGTCGAGGGTGCCGGTCCTCAGCTCGAGTCGGCCGATCAACCCGGTGACGAAGTCGTCCTCGGTGTCCTCGCACAGGGCCTCGTTCGTCGCGCTGGCCTGCTCCAGCAGCGTGGACCCCTCTTCGACGAGCACCGCGGAGACCACCGAGGCACATGCTCGCCGTCAGGGCCGCGTTGACACCGTGGCCCATGGCGTCGGTCAACGACAGGTGCAGCAGGTCTCGGGCGAGGCTGTAGTCGAAGGTGTCTCCGCCGATGCTCTCGGCCGGCTCCAGCCAGCCGGCGAGGGTGAAGGCGGCAGCCTCGCAGGTGCGGGACTGCGGCAGGAGCCGCTGCTGGATCTCGGCGGACAGGCTGAACGCGCGGGTGCGCTGACCCCACTCGAACAGGTCCGTGTGCCGTCGGTTGGCGATCACCACGAAGGCCAGCAGGTGGGCGACGTGCCCGACCTCGGCCAGCACCTCCGGATCCGGCTCGGCCGGCAGGTAGAGCTCGAGGAGACCGATGGACTCTCCGCGCTCGGTCACCGGCGCCAGAACGCTCCACAGACCTGCGAGGGGTGCTGTCGGCAACCCACTGCCTGGGGGAAGCACCTGAACCGTCTGGGTCCGGATGGCCTGCTCCGCCGGCCCTCCGTCGAAGGGCAGCACCGTCGCCGACTCCTGGTCCTCGCGCCGTTCGCCGTCCACGATGGAGCTGCGGAATGCCGTCCCTTCGGTCCTCAGCGGCACATGCGCCAGCCGGACCAGCGCCCTGCCGGAGAGGTCCGCGATGAGGAAGGACACCGAGACGGCGTCGAAGGCCAGGCCGAGCGCTCGCGCGACCTGCTCGATGGCCTCCACCGGAGAGGCGGCTTCGGCGGCGTCGAGGATGCGGCCCACATCCAGCCTGCGCGAAGGGACCATCGTCGGAGGGTAGCGGAGGGTCGTGCGCAACCCCGTCGCGGACACCGTCCGCCGACGGGTGAGGCGTTGGCCGATGGGCGGCGGCGGTGGTCTCATGGACCGAGGAGGTGCCCCATGCCCACTGCGTCCACGCTCCGGTTCCCTCCCGGCTACGGCAGGGCGACCCGCACCGTGCCCTGGGCCGACGTGCGGGCGCGGCTCGAAGCCGCCACGGCCTACTGGCTGAGCACCGTCCGCCCCGACGGTCGTCCGCACGTCGTCCCGCTGGACGGCATCTGGGTCGACGACGTCTGGTGGTACGGCGGGGCGCCCGACACCGTCCACATCCGCACCGTCGAGTCGAACCCTCATGCGGTCATGCACCTCCCGGAGCCTCACCAGGCGGTCATCGTCGAGGGCGTGGTCCGGCGCACGTCGCCGGCGGCCGAGCTGGCCCTGCGGATGGCCGCAGCGGCCAACGAGAAGTACGCGCACTACGGCGCCAGGAACGACGCTGCGACGTATGCCTCGGCGCTCGGGCTCTTCCCGACCAGGGTGCTGGCCTGGTCGGCCTTCCCGTCGGACGCCACCCGCTTCGACTTCTCGCTGTGATGCCCGGCGTCGTCGGAACCCGGCTGCGGTGCGGAGGATGGCGCCGACCGGCCCCCGGATCCGGCATCCGCCGCCCCGGGAGCGTGTACGAGAACCCCTAGGGTCGAGGGCATGGACTTCGCCCCCTCACCGCGCGCCGCCGACCTCGCCCAACGGGTCCGCGCCTTCGTCGAGACCGAGGTCGAGCCGGCCGAGCGCCACGTGCTTCGGGACGTCGCCGAGCGGCGGGCGCGCGGGGACGACCCGTGGCCGCCGCACTCCCTCATCGAGGACCTCACGGCGAAGGCTCGCAGCCAGGGCCTGTGGAACCTCTTCCTGCCCGCCGGCGCAGGTGACCGATATGCCGCGCGTTTCGGGACCGACGGGGGTACCGGCCTGACGACGACCGACTACGCCGCAGTCGCCGAGGAGACCGGCCGGTCGGCGCTCGCCCCGCTGGTCCTCAACTGCAATGCCCCCGACACCGGAAACATGGAGGTTCTCCTGCGCTACGGCAGCAGCGAGCAGCAGGAGACGTGGCTCGAGCCGATGCTCGACGGGCGGGTGCGCAGCACGTTCCTCATGACGGAGCCGGGCGTCGCGAGCTCCGACGCCACCACCATGGAGGCTCGCGCGACCCTCGAGGGCGACGACGTCGTGCTCGACGGCCGGAAGTGGTGGTCCACCGGTGCCGGACACCCGGACTGCAGGGTGGGCATCTTCATGGGGCTCACCGACCCCACGGCGCACCGCCACCGCCAGCACTCGATGGTCGTCGTCCCCATGTCGGCGCCCGGGGTGCGGGTCGAGCGGATGCTCACCGCCCTCGGCCACTACGACGAGCCACTCGGGCACGGCGAGGTGACGCTCACCCGCGTCCGCCTGCCGGCGAGCAGCATCCTCGCGGGACCCGGGCCGGGCGTTCGAGATCGCCCAGGGCCGCCTCGGGCCGGGACGGGTGCACCACTGCATGCGGCTCATCGGTCTCGCCGAGAAGGCCCTCGAGCTCGCCTGCCGGCGCTCCACCCAGCGGGTCGCGTTCGGCAAGCCTCTCGCCGCCCTCGGGGGCAACCGCGAACGCCTCGCCCGCGCCCGCATCGACATCAACTCGGCTCGTCTGCTCGTCCTCCACGCCGCCTGGAAGCTCGACACCGTCGGCGTCGAGGGCGCCCAGTCCGAGGTCTCCGAGATCAAGGCTGCCGTCCCGCAGATGGCGTGCGACGTCATCGACCTCGCCATCCAGCTGCACGGTGGCGGTGGCATGAGCGAGGACTTCCCGCTGGCGGCGGCGTATGCCGGGGCCCGCAGCCTTCGTCTCGCCGACGGGCCCGACGAGGTCCACCTCGGCGTCGTCGCCCGACACCTGCTCCGTCCGTATGCCGCCGCGGCTGCCGGCGCAGTGGCGGCGGCCGGCACTGCCGCGACGGACGTCACCCCCGCGGCCCCCTCGCAGGACCTCGGATGACGCGTCGTGCCCTGGTGACCGGGGGCGCGTCCGGCCTGGGCCTCGCTCTCACCGAGCTCCTCCTCGCGCGCGGCGACCGCGTGCTCGTCGTCGACCTCGCCGACGAGCCGCCCACCGCGGTGCCGGAGCGCGCGGCATACCTGCGGCTGGACGTCCGCTCCCAGCAGGACTGGGACTCGGCACTGGCCTGGGTGCGCGAGGAGTGGGGGGGCCTCGACCTGCTCGTCAACAACGCCGGCGTCGCGACCGGGGGCCGCATCGACGTCGAGTCGATGGCCGACTGGGAGCGCGTCGTCGACATCAACCTCCTCGGCGTCGCCCGCGGCTGCCACACGATGACGCCGTTGTTCAAGGAGCAGCGCAGCGGCCACATCGTCAACGTCGCCTCGCTCGCCGGCCTGGTCCACGGACCGGGGATGTCGTCCTACAACGCGACCAAGGCCGGTGTGGTCGCCATCAGTGAGACGCTCTCGTTCGAGCTGGGGCCCTGGGGAATCGACGTCTCCGTCGCCTGCCCCGCCTTCTTCCGCACGAACCTCCACGAGTCGTTCGCGGGCAAGGACACCGCCATGCAGGAGGCCGGCACCCGCCTCATCACGGAGGCCAAGGTCGACGCCCACGCCATCGCGGCGATCGTCCTCAAGGGCATCGACGCCCGGAAGAAGATCATCCTCACCGACCGGCTGGGCAGGCGCGCCTACCTCACGAAGCGCTTCGCGCGGCCACTGTACGACCGTGCCCTCATCGCCCAGGCGAAGCGGCTCGCCCGGCGCGCAGGCACGACTGCGGAGGAGTTCGGGCCGTGAGCGAGGTGACCGGGGCGGCGCCCGTGCGCCCGGAGGACGCGTTCGACGTGTCGAGGGTCGCCTCGTGGCTTCGCGAGAACGGTGCTCCAGCAACGGACCTCGTCGGCATCCCGGAGGTCCGCCAGTTCGTCGGCGGCGCCTCGAACCTCACCTACCTCCTCCGCTATGCCGGCCGCGACCTCGTCCTGCGCCGCCCGCCGCCGGGGACCAAGGCAAGGGGCGCACACGACATGCACCGCGAACACGACATCCAGGCGGCGCTGGCCCCCGTGTTGCCCGTGGTGCCCCGGATGGTGGCGTACTGCGACGACGAGTCGGTCATCGGGTCCGAGTTCTACGTCATGGAGCGGGTGGAGGGAACCATCCTGCGCCGGGACGTGCCACCGGAGCTCGCCGGTGACCGCGAGCGGGTGGAGCGCCTCTGCTGCAATGCGGTCGACATCCTCGTCGCCCTCCACGAGGTGGATGTGGAGGCGAGCGGTCTGGCGCGCCTCGACCGAGGAGACGGGTACGTGCGGCGGCAGGTCGAGGGCTGGACCCGTCGGTACCGTCAGGCCCGGACCGAGGACGTCCCGGACTTCGAGGCGACGATCGCCTGGCTCGACACCCAGCAGCCGGTGGACCGCCCGCACGTCCTCATCCACAACGACTTCCGCTTCGACAACCTCGTGCTCGCCACCGACGACCCGACCCGGGTCGTCGGTGTCCTCGACTGGGAGATGGCCACCGTCGGTGACCCCCTCATGGACCTCGGGTCGGCGCTCGCGTACTGGGTGCAGGCCGACGACCACCCGGCATTCCTCGCCATGCGGCGTCAGCCCACCCACGCCCCGGGGATGCTGACGAGGTCACAGGTCGTGGAGCGCTACGCCTCGACCCGGCAGATCGAGGTGTCACCGGTGCAGTGGCGGTTCTACGACGTCTTCGGCGCCTTCCGGCTCGCCGTGATCGCCCAGCAGATCTACTACCGGTTCCACCGCGGCGAGACGAGCAACCCGGCATACGGTGAGTTCCGCGAGGTCGTCCGCTTCCTCGACCACCGGTGCGCCGCGCTCGCCGGCGCGACGTCCTGACCCAGGAGGACCTGTGCCCACGACCCTCATCACCGGCGCCAGCTCCGGCCTGGGCGCCGAGATGGCCCGCCAGCTCGCCGCTCGCGGCTGGGACCTCGCCCTCGCCGCGCGGCGGACCGACCGGCTCGACGCCGTGCGCGACGAGATCCGCGCCGTGGACTCCGGGCGCCGGGTGGAGGTGCGCGAGCTCGACGTCACGGACGACGACGAGGTCTTCCGGGTGTTCCGCGCCTTCCGGGACGACTTCGGCGTCCTCGACCGGGTCATCGTCAACGCCGGTCTCGGGAAGGGCGCGCCGCTGGGCACCGGTCGCTACGACGCGAACCGACAGACCGCGATGACGAACTTCGTCGGTGCACTCGCCCAGACGGAGGCAGCGATGGAGATCTTCCGCGACCAGAGGCGTGGGCACCTCGTCATGATCTCGTCGGTCTCGGCCATGCGCGGCATGCGCAAGACGGTGACGGCGTATGCCGCGACGAAGGCCGGCGTCGCGGCGCTCGCCGAAGGCCTTCGCAACGAGATGCTCGGGGAGCCGGACCTCGACATCCGGGTGTCGACCATCTACCCCGGGTACATCCGCTCGGAGATGAACGAGCGAGTCTCGAGGACGCCGTTCCTCGTGGACACCGAGACCGGGGTGCGGGCGATGGTCGAGGCCATCGAGAAGGAGAAGGCCAACGCGCTCGTGCCGCCGTGGCCGTGGGTGCCGCTCGGCAAGGCGATGCGCCACCTCCCGCTGCCCCTCGTCCGGAAGATCACCTGACGTGGCGCGGGTCCTCGTCACGGTCCACCTGCCCGGCCATGCCGCGGAGCGCCTGGCGGCCGAGCACGACCTCAGCTACCGGGACGTCGACGCCGCCATGCCACGGCAGGAGCTCCTCGCACGCGTCGCCGGGGTGGAGGGTGTGGTCTCGGCGCTCGTCGACCGGGTCGATGCCGAGCTCCTGGACGCCGCCGGACCGCAGCTCGCCGTCGTGTCGAACGTCGCGGTGGGTCACGACAACGTCGACCTGGCCGCCTGCGCCGAGCGCGGGGTCGTCGTGACGAACACACCGGGGGTGCTGACCGACGCGACGGCCGACATCGCGATGGCTCTCGTCCTCATGACGACGCGAGGGCTCGGGGCGGCCGAGCGCCGCGTCCGCACCGGTCGGCCGTGGGGCTGGAGCCTGACGGGTCATCTGGGAACCTCCCTGCGGGGCCGGACCCTCGGCATCGTGGGACCGGGCGCCATCGGCCTCGCGACGGCCCGGCGGGCCAAGGCCTTCGGGATGGAGATCCTGCTGTCCGGGCGCTCGGAGCCGGACTCCGGTGCGGTCGACGGGCTCGGCGCCGTGGTCGTCGCGCTCCCCGAGCTGCTCGCGGCGTCCGACGTGGTGTCGCTGCACTGCCCGCTCACACCGGAGACCAGGCACCTCATCGGAGCCGACCAGCTCCGTGCGATGAAGCCGACGGCCCACCTGGTGAACACGGCCCGGGGTCCGGTGGTCGACGAGAGGGCGCTGGTGGCGGCGCTCGAGACCCGGGAGATCGCCGGAGCCGGCCTCGACGTCTACGAGGAGGAGCCTCACGTGCATCCCGGCCTGCTCCACCGGGACGACGTCGTGCTGCTGCCCCACGTCGGATCCGCGACCGTGGAGACCCGCTCGGCCATGGCCGATCTCGCCGTCGACAACGTGCTGGCCGTCCTCGCCGGTGAGGATCCGCTCACCCCCGTCCTCGGCGAACGCGGCGCCGGCCCTCACAGGTAGCGATGCATGACGTGCAGACCGACCCGGCCGTGCGTGCGCGAGTCGAATGCCTCGGGCACGGTGCCCAGCACCCGGAACCCCAGGTCACGCCACAAGGCCACGGCAGCCGTGTTCGTCTCGACGACGGCGTTGAACTGCATCGCGGCATAGCCCTGGGCGCGTGCCCACCCGAGCACCCACTCGGCGAGCGTCCGTCCGACTCCCCGGCCACGGGACTGCGCAGCCACCATGAAGGACGCCGTGGCGACATGCGCACCGCGCCCCGGCCGGTTCGGTCCGGTCTTGGCCGACCCGAGCACCCGCCCGGCGCCGTCGACCGCCACGACCGTGATGCCCGGTGGTGACTCCACCCACAGCGCCCGCGCCTCCTCGGACGCCAGGTCGTCCGGGTAGGCGTACGTCTCTCCGGCCTCGACGACCTGGCGGAAGAGCGGAAAGAACGCCTCCCAGTCCGCGTCCTCGAGGGGTCGGACGATCACTCCGACGGGTCGTGCTCGTGCGGCCGCATGTGCAGCCACGGTCGGGTCAGCTCGAAGTGGCGGCCGGTGATCTCGTCGACCTCGACGGCGACGACGTTGAACTTCGCGGTGTCGACCCAGGTCCGCAGGGGAAGCTGGTCGGTGGCGTCGGCCTCCTGCCCCTCGAGCTGCCGGGCCCGGCCGCGGACGACGACGCTGCGCGCCTCGTCCTCGGTGTACTCGTCGATCTCGAAGGCCACGTCGGCGTTCATCGTGAGACCGAGGAGCTTGCTGCCCTCCGAGGTACGGAAGACGAGTCGGCGCTGGCCGTCGACGGCGTAGTTGACGGGAACCAGGTGCACCTCGTCGGCGAGGTGGAAGGCGAGCCGCCCGAACTCGTGGTCGTGGAGCATCTGCCAGCAGACGTCCTCGGGCAGCTCGGTCACGGGGGGGTGCACAGACATGGCGGGCCTCCTGGCGATCTGTTCCTCCGACCCTAGTGACCCGGAGGCGGTGGCGGCACGCGACAGAGAGCGTTCTCACGCTGCGATGGTCCGATATCTGCACACCGCGCCACCCGCCCTCGGTAGCGTGCGGGCGTGACGCACGTCGAGGCGGTCGTGGTGGGGGCCGGTCCCGGTGGGCTCGCGGCCGCCGCGGCCCTGCTGGCACGGGGCGTCGAGACGCTCGTCGTCGACCGCAGCCCGCACGTCGGCAGCTCGTGGCGCACCCACTACGACCGCCTGCGCCTCCACACCCCCCGGCGGTGGTCAGGGCTTCCCGGCCACCCCATCCCCCGACGCTTCGGGCGGTGGGTGGCCCGCGACGACGTGGTTCGCTACCTCGAGGAGTACGCCGCCCACCACCGGATACCCCTGCGCCTCGGCTGCGCCGTGGCGAGGATCGACCGCGGCGACAGCGGCACCACCGCCCGCTGGGTCGTGCGGCTGGAGGACGGCAGCACCATCGAGGCGGCCCACGTCGTCGTGGCGACGGGCTACAACCACACACCGGTGACGCCCGAGTGGTCCGGGATGGCCGGGTTCACCGGTGAGGTCGTGCTCGCCAAGGACTACCGCAACGGCAGGCCGTATGCGGGCCGGGACGTGCTCGTCGTCGGCACCGGCAACACGGGGACGGAGATCGCGACCGACCTGGCCGAGCACGGGGCGACCCGCGTCTGGCTCTCGGTCCGCACGCCGCCGCACATCGTCCCGCGCTCACGCCTGGGAGTGCCGGCCCAGGCCACCGGCATCCTCGTCCGGCGCCTGCCACCGCGGGTCGTGGACCGGCTCGCGGGAGCGCTCGCGGGGGTGCAGGAACCGGACCTCACGGCATACGGGATGCCCCGCCCGGCCTCGGACGTGTACTCGCGGGTCCTCGTCGGCCGCGTCCCCGTCCAGGACGTCGGCGTCGTCGAGGCCATCCGCTCCCGGCGGGTGGAGCCGGTTGCGGCTGTGGACTTCCTCGACCGCGACGAGGTCGTGCTGGCGGACGCTCGCCGCCTGCGCCCGGACGCCGTCGTCGTCGCCACGGGCTACCGGGCCGGGCTCGAGCCGCTCGTGGGCCATCTCGGAGTCCTCGGCCCACGCGGAATGCCCGTGGTGCACGGTGCCCACGAGCCGGCCGGGAACCCGGGGCTGTGGTTCACGGGGTTCCGGAACCCCATCTCGGGGATGCTCCGTGAGCTGCGGATCGACGCCGAACGCATCGCCGCCGCCGTCAGTCGGGCAGGCGCTCGGTCTCGAACGTGAACCGGTGCTCGCGCAGCCGCTCGACGAGCGGCATCCCGATGGCCGTCGCGGGCGTGAGGACCCCGGTGGCGTCCGGCAGCCGGTCCCCGTCCTGGGCGAGGGCCAGCGCGGCCTGGCCCAGCATGATGGCCGTGCCGCTGAAGCCCGGGTCGTAGGGCGCCGCAACCGTCGTGCGGTAGCGCGCCCCGTTCGACGCCTCACCGGTGATCTCGAACCGGAAGCGCCCCCTGGCCTGGGTCTCCTCGTCGGGTCCCTCGCCGGGCTTGGGGAGCACCCGGTCGAGGAGCGCACGGGTCGGGGGAAAGGTCATGCCGGCCAGCCCGGCGAGAAGACCGACCGTGACGAGGCCGGCCGTCACGGCGCCTCGGGGGCCGCCGCCGAAGTCGGTGTACTCGACGTAGCGGAACCCGGGGCCGTAACCGAGCAGCGAGGCGGACCGCGCGACGATCCTCGTGTTGAAGGCGGCCATGACGAACGGCCCGGTGAAGTGGTGGTTGTCGGCGTCGCGCTTCACCGGTGATGCGTGAACGAGGCCGTCGAGCAGCCCCGTGACACCCGTGGGCCGGGACGCGGTCCGCTCGCCGCCTGCCCCGGCCGGCTCCTCCTTCCGCGGTGGCCGGCCACCCTCGGCAAGGGCGTAGGGGTCGCGCATGACCCGGCGCGCGACCTTGTCACTGGTCGCCTCGTCCACCTGGGTGCGCAGGGTGTCCACGGTGCCCCCGCCGATTCCGGCACGCAGGCTCCGCACGGCCAGCCGGGTGCGGCCGAGCTGGGCACCGTCGGCGCGCGCCGCCTCGCTCGTGAGCAGCACCCCCAGGTCACTCGGTACCGAGTCGAACCCGCAGGCCGGGACGATCCGCGCGCCGGTGCGCTGGGCCGTCTCGTGGTGGGCAGCGATCGTGCGGTGCACGAAGAGCACCTCTCCCGTGATGTCGCAGTAGTCCGTGCCCTCCTCTGCGCACGCGGCCACCAGAGCGGCGCCGTACTTGACGTAGGGACCCACGGTCGTGACCAGGACCCGCGTGCGGGCGACCAGGTCGCGGACCGCGTGCTCGTCGGTGGCGTCCAGGGTGAGCAACGGCCAGCCTCCGGCGGGGTCGCCGAGGGTCCCGGCCAGGGCCTGGAGGCGCGTTCGGGAGCGGCCGGCGAGGGCGATGCGCAGATGGGGTGGCGCCGCGGCGGCCAGGTGTCTCGCGGTGACCCGCCCGGCGGCTCCCGTCGCTCCGAACAGGACGATGTCGAACTCCCGTACCGTCTCCGTCATGCCCCCAACCTAGACGCGGGATGCCCAACGGCATGAGGAGGTGGGACTCACCGCCTCGCGAAGGCGGCGGCCTCCCGGGCGGCGTAGAGGCGGTCGACGGCGTCGATGCTGGCGCGGCTGGAGAGGTCGACCCCTGCCCGCCGGGCCGCTGCTCGGGCCTCCGGCGTCGTGAGGTCCGGGGCGAGCACCGTCTCGGGCTCGATCGTGCGGTCGACCGCCGCGTACGTGCGCTGCTGGTCGGCCAGCCGCGTTGCCGAGCCCTTGGCGGTCGTGAGGACGGCGGCCGTCGCGACGACGGTGGAGCCGGTCAGGTACGGGCTCACGGTGGGGGTGTAGCCGCTGGCGTGCCCGGCGCGGTTGGGGTGGTACGACTCGTTGGTCGGGCTGGACAGGCCGTTGATCCATTCGGAGCTCGAGCACACCGCATGTCCGACGAACGGCGTCGTGGGGTTGGCGAAGCCGAAGCCGGTGGCGGCGGCGCGTCCCGACGTCGTCGAGTTCAGCAGGTCGGCCGTCGCGTTGAGCCGCGACATCTCCGTCGACGAGAACCACGTGAGCAGGTTGCAGTCGACGCCGTTGAAGAGCCGCGGGTAGCCCACGACGGTCACCGTGGCCTGCGGAGCGCGTGCCCGGATGGCGGCGTACAGGGTGGTGAGCTGGCCGGGCAGGGTGTTGCGGATGTAGCTCTGCGCGCGGTCGATGGCAGCCGTGCAGTTGCTCAGCCAGGCAGGCTGGGCGCACGTGGTCAGGACGCTGGCGAAGCCGGCGTCGTTGCCGCCGACCGAGATCGTCACGTATGCCGTGGTGGAGGTGAGCGCCGACAGCTGGCTCGTGGTGACGTCGGCGATCTTCGCGCCCGAGCAGGCCCGGAAGTTGAGGGCGTACCCCTTGGCCGACGCGATGAGGGAGGGGTAGGCGTAGACCGACCGGAGGCAGCTGGTCCCGTCGCTGATGTACGTGCGCGTCCCGGTGCCGGAGGAGTAGCTGTCGCCGAGGGCGACGTACGACGCGCCGGCGGCGGATGCCGGGGCGGCCGAGACGACGAGCGCCGTGACTGCGGCGAGCGCGACGGTGGACAGCGAGCGACGTCGGGTCATGAGCGTCTCCCCGGTAGATCGGTGTGGTCCGGCTCACATTACGTGCCTCTTTCGTCGGGACCCCGCCAAGGGGTCGAAGGCATCGCGTGCTTTCCCCGGCGCGTTCGAGGTCTTATGTTTACCCCGTGAACTCAACGAGTCCAGCGCCGGGCTCGCAGGCGTCGCTGCGCGAGATGAACCGCCTGCGGGTGCTCGACGCGGTCCGAGAGCACGGGGCCCTGACCCAGGTCGAGATCGCCGGAGTCACGGGGCTCAGCGCGGCAACGGTGTCGAACCTCGTCAAGGAGCTGGACTCGGCCGGTGCGGTCCTGCTCTCCCCGAGCATCCGCAACGGCCGACGCGCGGTGCAGGTGTCCGTCGCCGCGTCCCACGGACTCCTCGCGGCGATCGTGTTCGGGGACCGGGACGTCCGGGTCGCACTCGGGACGGGCGGCTCCCAGGTGCTGAGCCAGAAGCGGATGCCGTTGCCGGCCGACCACGCCGCCGACGAGGGCATGACCCGCGGCGCCCGCCTGGTGCACGAGCTCGTCGACACCAGTGGACACCTCACCACGGAGATCCGCGCCGTCGCCGTGGGGCTGCCCGCTCCCATCGACACGGTGTCGGGCCAGGTCGGCTCGGAGGGCGTGCTCCCGGGGTGGCGCGGAGTGCACGTGGCCGCGGCGATGGCCGACGCGCTCGGCACCAAGGTGCTTCTCGACAACACGGCGAACCTCGCGGCTCTCGGCGAGTTCAAGTTCGGCGCACTGCACGGAGTGACGAACGGCGTCTTCATCAAGGCCTCCTACGGCGTGGGTGCCGGGCTCATCCTCGGCGGTGAGCTCTTCCGCGGAAGTGCGGGCACGGCGGGGGAGATCGGGCACGTGACGATCGACGAGGACGGCCCGGTGTGCCGGTGCGGCAACCGAGGCTGCCTCGACACCTTCGTGGGCGCACAGGCGGTGCTCCGGGCCCTGCGCGACTCACACGGCCCGTTGACCCTGCGCGACGTCATCCATCGAGCCCTCGAGGGGGATCCGGGGTGCCGACGCGTGCTGGAGGACTCCGGTCGGCACATCGGCGTGGCGGTCGCCGGCCTCGTCAACCTGCTGAATCCGGAGGTGGTCGCGCTCGGTGGCCAGGTGTCGCGGGTGGGAGAGCTCGTCCTCCAGCCGATTCGTGAGGCCATCGAACGGTGCGCCATCCCCAGCGCGGCGGCATCCGTGCGCGTGGTGGCCGGGGCCCTGCCTCCCGAGGAGGCCGACGTGCTCGGTGCACTGGCGCTGGCCGACCAGGTGCGGGAGGATGCCGACCGGGCGGCTCTCATGGTCGCCGCACCGTGACCGAATCGTTGTCTCAAAACCTTGTATTCAAGGCTTGACGTCAAGGTCGGATGCGAGTTGAATCCGAGGCGACCGCACCAGAGAGGCTGCGGACGTCATGGCATAGGAGAAGACCGCATGACCACTCGAACCTTCCGCATCGCCGGCGCAGCACTCGCGCTCGGCCTCACCGTCTCGGGCCTGAGCGCCTGCGGCAGCGACGACGACCCGGGCTCCGACGCCAGCGCCACCGGCGGTGGGTCGGGCTCGGAGGCCAAGAAGATCGCCCTGCTGCTCCCCGAGAACAAGACCGCTCGCTACGAGGCGTTCGACAAGCCCATGTTCGAGGCGGCCGTCAAGGCGGACTGCCCCGACTGCGAGGTGCTCTACAGCAACGCCAACCAGGACGCCGCGAAGCAGCAGCAGCAGGCGGAGGCCGCCATCACCCAGGGCGCGGAGGTCATCGTCATGAGCGCGGTCGACGGCAAGTCGGCGGTGACCATCGTCCAGAACGCCAAGAGCCAGGGCGTCCCCGTCGTCGCCTACGACCGGTTCATCGCGGGCGCGGACTACTACGTCTCCTACGACAACAAGAAGGTCGGCGAGCTCCAGGGCACCGGCCTCGTCGAGGCGATGAAGGCCGACGGCAAGACCTCCGGTGACATCGTCATGATCAACGGTGCGCCCACGGACGCCAACGCCGCCGACTTCAAGGCGGGCGCGCACAGCGTGCTCGACTCCAGCGGCTACACCGTCGCGGCCGAGTTCGACACCCCCGACTGGAGTCCCGACAACGCCCAGGAGTGGATGGAGAGCCAGATCGGAAGCCTGCAGTCCAACCTCGTGGGTGTCTACGCCGCCAACGACGGCACCGCCGGTGGGGCCATCGCCGCGATGAAGGGTGGCGGCGTCAACCCGCTGCCGCCGGTGACCGGCCAGGACGCCGAGCTCGCTGGTCTCCAGCGCATCGTCGCCGGTGACCAGGCGCTGACGATCTTCAAGGCGTACGAGCCTCAGGCCACCGACGCCGCGAAGAACGCCATCGCGCTCGCCAACGACCAGAAGCCGGCCTCGAACGCCGAGAAGGACGGTGTGGCGGCGACCATCCTGGACCCGCTCGTCGTCACGGCGGAGAACATCAAGGACACGATCGTTGCCGAGGGCTACTTCACCGTCGCCGACATCTGCACGCCGGAGTACGCCGACGCGTGTGCCAAGGCCGGCCTCAGCTGACCCCTACCCGGCATACCCCGCCCCACCCTCACAAAGGAGTGAGCAGAGCATGACCACCACCTCCCCGGCGTCCGTGCTGTCGATGACCGGAGTGTCCAAGCGCTTCGGCGCGGTGCAGGCCCTCAAGGACATCGAGTTCAGCGTCGACTCCGGGGAGGTGGTGGCGCTCGTGGGCGACAACGGCGCCGGCAAGTCCACCCTCGTCAAGTCCATCGCCGGGGTCTACCCTCCCGACGACGGGCACGTCGTCTTCGACAACAGCCCGGTCACCATCACCTCACCCGCCCAGGCGCAGGAGCTCGGCATCGCGACGGTGTTCCAGGACCTCGCCCTGTGCGACAACCTCGACGTCGTGAGCAACCTCTACCTCGGGAGCGAGGTCGTCCGGAACCGGGCGCTCGACGAGGTGACGATGGAGAAGGAGTCCTGGCGGCTGCTGCGCGAGCTCAGTGCCAAGATCCCGAGCGTGCGCATCCCGGTCGCGAGCCTGTCCGGCGGCCAGCGCCAGACGGTCGCCATCGCCCGCTCGCTCCTCGGCAAGCCCAAGGTCGTCATGCTCGACGAGCCGACTGCCGCGCTCGGGCGTCGCCCAGACCGCCGAGGTCCTCAACCTCGTCGAACGCCTGCGCGAGAACGGCCTCGGCGTCATCCTCATCAGCCACAACATGTCCGACGTCATGGCCGTGGCGGACCGCGTCGTCGTGCTGCGGCTCGGCCGCAACAACGGCGAGCTTCCGCGTCAGTGAGACGACCAACGTCCAGGAGATCATCGCCGCCATCACCGGCGCCACGACCAATGCCGTCTCGGCGCGCGCCGCGCGCAAGGCCCCCCAGGAGGAGCAGGCGTGAGCACCCCCGACACCCCCACCACGGCGCCGACCGAGGCCGAGATCGCCGACCCCACCGCAGTGCCGGCCGACGTACGCCCCGCCGACCTCCAGGACGAGCGGCTCATCGCGAGCCAGGGCCTCGGCGGCTGGGCCTCGGCCACTGGGGCCGTCTGCGCAGCGGCGACCTCGGCTCGCTGCCCGGTCGTCGTCGGGCTCGTCCTCATCTGGGGTGTCTTCTACGCCCTCGAGCCGGCCTTCCTCTCCAGCCGCAACCTCGTCAACCTCAGCCTGCAGATGGTCGCGGTCGGCACCATCGCCATCGGCGTGGTGCTCGTGCTCCTGCTGGGGGAGATCGACCTGTCCATCGGCTCGATGGCCGGGTTGTCGGCGGCGATCCTCGCCGTGCTGTTCGTCGCCCAGGAGACGTCGGTGATCATCGCCGTCCTCGCTGCCCTGGGTGCGGGAGCGGTCGTCGGCCTGCTCTACGGCACCCTGTTCAACCGGTTCGGGGTGCCCAGCTTCGTCATCACCCTCGCCGGGCTGCTCGCGCTGCTCGGCCTGCAGCTGCGCGTGCTCGGCAACCAGGGCACGATCAACCTGCCCTTCGAGTCGAGCCTGGTCCGCTTCGCGTCCCAGCAGTTCCTGCCGGTGTGGCTGGCCTACGTCCTGGCGGTCCTCGCCCCCGCGGTGTACGCGCTCAGCGCCTGGCGCCGCAACGCGCGCCGCGCCGAGGCAGGACTGTCGACGACGCCGGTGAGCCGGCTCGCCCTGCGTGCCGTCGGCCTCGCCGCCATCCTCGTCATCGTCGTCGCGGTGCTGAACCGCGACCGCGGCGTCTCCTACATGTTCCTCGCCTTCCTCATCCTCGTCGTGATCATGGACCTCGCCATCCGTCGCACGACGTGGGGCCGCTCGGTCCTCGCCATCGGTGGCAACGTCGAGGCGGCTCGACGCGCCGGCATCAACGTCAAGCGGATCTACCTGTCGGTGTTCACCCTGTGCTCGACCTTCGCGGCGCTGGGCGGGATCTTCGCGGCATCCAGGCTCGCCTCGGCCAACCAGAGCAGCGGCGGAGGGGACACCAACCTCAACGCCATCGCGGCGGCGGTCATCGGCGGCACCAGCCTCTTCGGTGGTCGCGGCTCGGCGTACTCGGCGCTGCTGGGCATCCTCGTCATCCAGTCGATCTCGAACGGTCTCGACCTGCTCGCCGTCGAGTCGAACGTGAAGTTCATGGTGACCGGCGCCGTCCTCCTCCTCGCCGTCATCATCGACAGCCTGAGCCGGCGCAGCCGGGCGGCCCACGGCCGCGCCTGACCTCCGCCGACCGCCCGGTCGGTCCTCGGTCGTCCGTCCACGGCCCGGCCCGTGGTCATCCGCCGGGGCCACCCCGCGTAGCATCGCGGCGTGGCCCTGACGGATCTCTCGCGCTGTTCGGCCGCGTCCCGGTACCGGCGGGATCCGCAGGCCGGCAGCGCACCGGTCGCCTCCCGCTGGCTCCTCCTCGAGCACCCCGGACCCTGGGCCAAGCAGCCCCTCGACACGCCTCCGCTCCTCGGTGCCGTCGGCGCGGAGGTCGAGAAGGTCTGCGGGTCCTTCGGTGGCCGCGTCCTCCTCGCGCGCCGGCCCGGTCGCCGGGAGCCCGGCGACGACCTGCTCTCCTGGTATGCCGTCGACACGGTCCGCCGCACGTGGGTGCGGGGCACGTGGCGGACGTCGGAGGACCTCCTCCACGCGGCTCACTCGCTCGGCGTCCCGCTCAGCGACAGCGACGAGGACGCCGAGCCCATGGTGCTCGTCTGCACCCACGGCACCCGGGACGCCTGCTGCGCGGTGCGCGGGCGGCCCATCGTCGCGACGCTGGCACGTGCCCTGCCGGACGAGACGTGGGAGTGCACCCACCTGGGTGGCCACCGGTTCGCGGGCACGCTCCTCTCCCTCCCGGACGGCACCTGCCTGGGGCGGCTCGACCCGGACACGGTCGTCGGAGCCGTCACCGGCCACCGTGAGGGGCGGGTCGACGCGAAGTACCTTCGCGGCGTCACTCGCTGGGAGCCGGCGGTGCAGGCCGCGGTGGCCGCCGTCCTCGCCGCCCACGGCCCGGGGGATCTCGACGACCTCGTCCCGGGCCGGATCGACGCGGAGGGCGGCTCCACGCGGGTCGACGTCCTCGGCCGCGACCCGATGCCCGAGCGCGTGACGGTCGACGTCACGGCCGAGGCCCTTCCCGACGCGCCGCTGAGCTGCGGCGACAAGCCCAAGCAGCACACGGCATACCGTGCGGTGCTGCGTCCCTGACCCTCAGCCGACCGCCACGGCGGGGACGAGAACGGTCGTCGGCGCCAGGTCCGGCGAGCAGGCGCGCGCGGGGTCGGTGTCACGCCGGTCGACCCGCCGGCCGTTGACGAGTGAGACGTCGTCGTAGGCCGGGCGCCCCTCGACCACGTCCCGGAACCGGTAGCGCGTCAGTGACGCAAGCCGGCAGTCGGTGCCGAAGGTCAGGACGTCGAAGGCGGACGGCTGGCCGACGAGCTCCTCACCGCCCTCGTCGGCGAGGAAGTGGCTGAGCGGACCGCCGCCGGTGAACGTGCCGGCCTGGACCCGGTTCCCCTCCAGGTCGACCGAGTGCATGTGCCCGTTGACGAGGACGCCGGCATCCAGGTCCTGCACCGCCCACGGCTCGTGGCCCACCAGGAGGTCGGGGGTGGCGCGCCCGGTGAACGCGGCGGTGAACGCCTCACGGGCCGGCAGCTGCTTGGCCGGCGATCCCGTGCCCGAGTCACCGAACCACCGAGGGTCGTTGAAGCCGGCGACGCGCACGCCCGAGACCTGGACCTCCGTATAGTCGCCCGAACCCGACTGCAGCAGAATGACGTTCGGTACCTCCGCGAGCCGGTCGAGCAGGGCGGTGTCGGTGGGGCTCGTCGCGTCGTGGTTGCCGCGGACGAAGAGGTACGGCACGCCGAGCGACTCGATGCCCGCGAACAGGTCGGCGGCCTCGGCCTCCTGCACGGTGCCGAAGTTGACGAGGTCACCGGCGTCGACGACGACACCGATGGACTCCTCCTGGACGATGGTGCGCATGAGGTCGTACTGGTTCCCGCCGTGGATGTCGCTCACGAGGAGGACGCGCACCGAGGTGTCGGACTCCAGGGGTGCTGCGGAGTACTTCTGCTGGAGCGCGGTCGAGAGCGCGATGACGTTGCGCAGGTAGGGCGCCACCTGGGCGGCTCTCGCCTCCACGTCCGAGAGGATGCCCTGGTTCTGCTGGAGGGTGCCGAGCACCCCGGTGGAGGTGAACGTCTCCTGCCGGTCCGCGCGGTAGGTGGACCACAGGGCGCCGGCGGTGAGGGCCACCGAGGCCAGCCCGGCGACCAGCCCACCGACGACGAGCGCGACCGGCGGTCGCCGCCGGCGCAGCACGGCATAGCCGGCCCAGGTCAGCGCCACGACCATGAGGGCACCGGCGGAGAAACGGACCATGACGTCGACCGCCGCGCCCCGGATGGCGGTGTTCAGCTCCTCGGGTCCGGGGCGAAGGGTCGACAGGGTGACGCCGGGGCGCGAGAGCACGGTGGTGATGCTCGCCTTGACCTGCGGAACGGCACGCACACCGGGGGCGAGCCCGGAGAAGCCGACCTCGATGTCGCCGAAGGCCGTCGTCGCGACCAGCTCGGAGCTGCGTGCCGGGTTCGGGTCCAGGGTGACGGTGGACCGGTAGTGCCGGGTCTCGGCGGTGGCCGGGGCGACGGCGGTGACCGCTGCACCGGCGAGCGCGCACACGACGGTCAGCGCGCCGAGGGCCAGTCCGAGCCGCACCTTGCGGGGGCCGATGCGGTGCCCGGCCCACCACCACAGTCCCACCGCCGTGACGAGTGGCCAGATGGCGGTCGACGCCGCGACGACCCGCTCGTGCAGTCCGAACGCCGGCCCGCCCAGACCCAGCGCGAGGGAGGCCACGGACGCGGTGAGCACCACTGCCGCCGGCCTGGACACCCGCAGGCCGAGCACCGGAGGTCCGTCCGCCCGCGCCGCGAACCAGGGCCACACGCCGAGCAGGACGAACGAGGTCGCGGCGACCAGGGTGTGGGCGGGCGAGGGCTCGGTCCTCGACGGGAGGGGCACCACGGCGACACCCAGCGTCGCCACACCACCCGCGGCGAGGAGGGCCCGGCCCAGCGGCCGAGCGGGCACCAGGGCCCACGCGGTGACGATGTGCGCGAGCCCGGTGATGACGAGGGCCGTCGCCATCACCCATCGGTGGGCGGTTGCGGACGCGGCGAGGGCGCTGATCGACTCGACCCGCGGGTCGAAGCCGCCCGGTTGGAGGGCCGCGGCCCAGGTCCAGCCGCCGATGAGCGCGACGGCGGCCGTCGTCGCGCTGAGGACGGCCGTGCGCGGCCGGCCGGCTGGCTGGGGCATGCGATCCACCCTAGGTCGGCGACCTAGTGTGGCCCCCATGCCGCCCTCCGCCCCGGCCGACGTGCTCCTCGACCCGCCCTTCGACACGCCCTTCGACGGGGTCCTGCTCGACATGGACGGGACGCTCATCGACTCGATCGCGGCGGTCGAGCGTTCGTGGATCCGCTGGTCGCAGGAGCACGCGATCGACCCGGTGCGGCTGAGGGGTTTCCACGGGGTCACCGCGGCCAACGTCATCGCCGAGCTCTTGCCGGAGGACGCGCGCGATGCTGCGCACCGCCGCATCCGCGAGATCGAGCTCGCCGACGTCGACGGGATCATCGTCCTGCCCGGCGCTGCCGAGCTGCTCGAGGCGCTCGCCGACGGACGGGTCCCGACCGCGATCGTCACGTCAGGCACGCACGACCTCGCGGAGGCCCGGATTCGCGCCACCCGGCTGCGCCACCCACCTGTCGTCGTGACGGCATCCGACGTCGAGCGAGGCAAGCCCTGGCCCGACCCGTGGCTCGAGGGGGCGCGACGGCTCGGCGTGGACGCGACGGCGTGCCTCGTCGTCGAGGACTCGGTGGCGGGCTTGCAGGCAGCGCGGGCGGCCGGCTGCGCGGCGCTCGTCGCCGTGCACGGCACAGCAGCGCCCGACGAGCTCGAGACGGTGGCCGATCTCGTCGTCCCGGACGTCTCGGCGCTGAAGGTGGTCGCCGAGAAGGGCCGCGTCCGGTTGCTCGGGCCTAGGGTCTAGCCATGGATGCCGATGCCGTCGTCGTCGGAGCGGGGCTGGCCGGGCTCGTCGCCACGTGCGAGCTCGCCGATGCGGGTCGCTCGGTGGTTCTGCTCGACCAGGAGAGCGACGCCAACCTCGGCGGGCAGGCCTGGTGGAGCTTCGGCGGGCTGTTCCTCGTCGACACCCCCGAGCAGCGCCGGATGGGGATCTCGGACTCCTTCGAGCTGGCCTGGCAGGACTGGGAGGGCACGGCCGCGTGGGACCGGCTCGTCGGTCCCGACGGCTCACCGGGGCCGGACCACTGGGGCCGCACCTGGGCGCGCGCCTACGTCGAGTGGGCGGCGGGTGAGAAGCGCGCCTGGCTGCGCGAGCTCGGCGTCTCCTTCTTCCCCGTCGTCGGCTGGGCCGAGCGCGGTGACGGCACGAGTGGTGGTCATGGGAACTCCGTGCCGCGCTTCCACATCCCGTGGGGGACGGGCACCGGCGTGGTCGCGCCGTTCGAGCGACGGCTACGCGAGCACATCGCCGGGGGCCGGGTGTTCTACCGGCCCCGCCACCGCGTCGACGAGCTCGTTCTCAGCGGTGGGTCCGTCACCGGCGTGAGGGGAGCAGTGCTCGCGCCGGACACCTCACCCCGGGGGGTCGCCTCGAACCGGGACGTCACCGGCGACTTCGAGTACGGCGGGATGGCGGTCGTCATCACCTCCGGGGGCATCGGGGGCGACCACCAGCTCGTCCGTGCCAACTGGCCGGCCCGCCTGGGCACCCCGCCCGCCGACCTGCTCACCGGTGTCCCGGCATACGTCGACGGACGCATGCTGACGATCACCGAGCAGGCGGGTGGCGCAGTCGTCAACCGTGACCGGATGTGGCACTACGTCGAGGGGGTGCGCAACTGGAACCCCGTCTGGCCAGGACATGCCATCCGCATCCTTCCGGGACCCAGCGCCATGTGGTTCGACGGGCGCGGAGACCGCCTGCCGGCCCCGTTCCTTCCCGGGTTCGACACGCTGGGGACCTTGGACCACTTGCGGCACACCGGGTTCGACCACTCGTGGTTCGTGCTCAACCGGTCGCTGGCCGGCAAGGAGTTCGCGCTCTCGGGGTCGGAGCAGAACCTCGACCTCACCTACCGACGCTACCGCGACGTCCTCCGGCGGCCCGTCACCAAGGTCACGCCATCCGTGCAGGCCTTCCTCGACCACGGGGAGGACTGGCTCACCGCCGACACGATCGGTGCCCTCGTGGCCAAGATGAACGCCCTCACCCCCGAGGCCCCTCTCGACCCGGCCCACATCGAGCGGCAGATCGTCGCTCGCGACCGGCAGGTCGACAACGCGTACACCAAGGACACCCAGGTTGCCGCGATCCGGGTCGCGCGGCGCTACCGCGGGGACCGGCTCACGAAGCGGGCCCACCCACTGCACCGCATCCTCGACCCCAAGCACGGGCCGCTCGTGGCCGTGCGTCTGCGGGTCCTGTCGCGCAAGACGCTCGGCGGCCTGCACACCGACCTCCGGGCGCGGGTGCTCGGGGCATCGGGGGAGCCGGTGCCGGGGTTGTACGCCGCGGGTGAGGTCGCCGGGTTCGGCGGAGGCGGCGTGCACGGGTACCGCGCGCTGGAGGGGACGTTCGTCGGGGGCTGCCTCTTCTCCGGGAGAACGGCGGGCCGCAGCGCCGCGACGGACCTGTGAGCGGGGAGGACGCCGCCGGCTCCGGGACCACGCCCGAACGCAGTGGTGCGACGGGCGCGACGGACACGCGGGAGGCGGCGGCATCCGCGCCGCCGCCGCCGCTTCGGCATGACCGCGACTTCCGGCGCTACTGGCTGGCCCGCGAGGTGTCGATCGCCGGCACCCTCGTCACCGCGGTCGCCCTGCCCGTTCTCGTCTACCGGCTGAGCGGCAGCCCCTCCCTGACGGCGCTCATCACGGTCGTCGAGGGCCTGCCCTACCTCCTGTTCGGCCTCTTCTCGGGGGCGCTGTCCGACCGGCTCGACCGCCGTCGCGTCATGGTGGTCGCCGACGTGGTCGCCGCGCTCACCATGGCGTCGGTGCCCATCGCCTGGTGGCTGGGATCCCTGACGGCGGTGCACGCCCTCGTCGCCGGGTTCCTCACGCAGGCGGCGTTCGTCTTCTTCGACGGCGCGGCGTTCGGTGCGCTCCCGGCGATCGTGGGACGCGACCGCATCGGGCAGGCCAACGCCGCCGTGTGGGGGGTCGGGTCCTTCCTCGACCTCGGCGTCCCGATGCTCGCCGGAGTGGCCCTGGCGTTCACCCATCCCGCCGTGCTGCTCGCGGTGGACGCCCTCTCGTTCGCCCTCTCGGCGGCCTGCGTCGCGACCATCCGGACTCGGCTCTCCGGGCCCCGGGAGGGTCAGCCACCGCTGCGTCCGCGTGTGCTGCTCACGGAGGTCGCCGTGGGCCTGCGCTTCCTCTGGAGGCACGTGGGAGTGCGGTCGCAGACCGTGATCGGCTTCCTCCTGTCCCTGTCGGGCGCGGGCTTCATGGCGCTCTCGGTGCCGTATGCCGACCGCCTGCTCGACGTCGGGACGAGCGGTTGGCGGTTCGGTCTCCTCTTCGCCGCGTGGGGGATCGGTGGCATCCTCGTCGCGGTCGTCACCCCCCGCCTGCTCACGGTGGTCTCTCCCAACCGTCTCGCACTGCTGTGGCTGCCGGTCGCGGCCGTGTCGGGCATCGTCGTCGTCACCAGCTCGTCCTGGGAGGTGGCGGTGGCGGTGATGGTCGTCTGGGGCATCTCGTACCAAGGGGTCATCCTCAACTCGATGACGTACCGCCAGCAGGTCACGCCGGAACCGTTGCTGGGCCGGGTCAACACCGCCGGGCGGATGCTGTCGTTCGGGGTGGGGTGGACCGGTGGTGCCCTGCTGGCGAGCGCCCTGGCCGGTGCCGTGGGCCTGCGCCCGGCGCTCGTCGCGGTGGTCTCGGTCGGTCTGCTGGCCGCCGCCTTCGGATGGCTGTCACCCCTGCGGACGATGGACTCCACCGTGTCGCCGACACCGGGCTGACTCCGCTGCTCGGGAACGGGTTCGCTCTGGGGCGCCGGGACGGGTCAGCGCGCACGCCACGCCCACTCCTCCTCGCCGTCGACCACGGCTCCCGTCCGCGCCAGACCGGCGCGTTCGGCCACCCGCTGGGATGCCGGGTGGCCCGCCTTCACGTGGGCCACCAGGCGCCGGGTGCCCGCGGCGCGCAGGGCGGTGACCATCGATCCGACGGCCTCGCTCGCGTAGCCCTGCCCCTGCCACGCACGTCCGATGACCCACGCGACCTCCGCATCGGCGCCGGCCCGTTCGATGCTGGCCTGGACGTAGCCGATCGCGGTGCCGTCCGACCGCAGGCGCACCACCCAGTTGAGCCAGGCCTCACGCCCGTCCGGGGACACTCCAGCGACCTGCGACCTCGTACCGGCGCCGCAGCTCCTCCACGTGGGGCGGCGAGCCGCCGGTGAACTCGTAGAGCCGGGCATCCGAGAGCACGTCGACCATCACGTCGGCGTCCTCCACCCGCAGGGGTTCGAGGCGCAGCCGATGCGTCGGCGGCACGGTGACAGGGGTCGGGGTGGGGCGGCTCACCCGGCGAGGGTCGCCTCGAGCGAGATCGGGACGGCCTGCAGGGCCTGGCTCACCGGGCAGCCGGTCCTCGCGCCCTCTGCTGCCTCCTGGAACTCCTCGGCGGACATCCCGGGCACGACGCCGGTGACCTTGATGACGATGCCGGTGATTCCGGTGCCGGGCTGGAACGTGACGTCGGCAGTGGTGTCGAAGGAGGTCGCCGGCTTCCCGGCCCGGGCGAGGCCTCCGGACAGAGCCATCGAGAAGCAGGAGGAGTGCGCAGCGGCGATGAGCTCCTCGGGGCTGGTGCGGCCGTCCGGCTCCTCCGCGCGTGACGCCCAGGTCACGTTGAAGGTGCCGATGCCCGAGGACTGCATGGTGACCTGGCCGGCTCCCTCGGTGAGGGTGCCGTCCCAGTGGGAGGTGGCGGTGCGGCTCGTGGCCATCGTGGTGCTCCTTCGCGTGGCGGGTGGGTGGCCTGGCTGCGGCCGTTGGCGGACTCTCGGGGGGCGGACCGGCTCGAGCGGTGACGTCCCGGTGGACAGGTTCAGGGTCAGAGGTACTGGCCGGTCCCTTCGGCGTGTGGCGTCTCGCCCTTGGGCGGGATTTGGTGCGGTATCCCCGGGGCGCTCGGTGGCATCCCCTGGCGGGCGACGCCCGGCGGCAGTGCGCGCATCTGTTGCAGCTGCGCCTGCGCGGCCATCTGCTGCGCGACGAGCGCCGTCTGGATGCCGTGGAAGAGGCCCTCGAGCCAGCCCACGAGCTGGGCCTGGGCGATGCGCAGCTCGGCATCGGAGGGCGCGTCGTCCTTGAAGGGCAGGGCGATGCGCTCCAGCTCGTCCACGAGCTCGGGGGCCAGCCCGTCCTTGAGCTCGCCGATCGAGCGTTCGTGGATGTCGGCGAGCCGGGCCCGGCCCTTCTCGTCGAGCGGGGCACTGCGCACCTCCTCGAGGAGCTGCTTGACCATCGAGCCGATGCGCATCACCTTGGCCGGGTGCTCCACGAGGTCGGCCGGGTTGGTGACGCGCTGTGGCTCGGGTGGCTCGGGCTCGTGGGGTGCGACGCCCATCCCGTTCGGCGTGACGACGACGACCCTCTCGCCGTCACTCGTGACCGTGGTCGGCACCATGCGGTCGTCGCCCTCGTCCGCGTCCTGGGTGCTGTCGCTCCGGGGCTGCTCGCTCATGGCCTCATCCTGCCCCACGATCCCCGCCGCGGCCTCGGGCGCACCACAGCGCCTGGCATGGGCAACGGCGCCGGCTCGGGCCGTTCGACGTCGGTCCTGCCGGGCTCCCGCTCGGGATGACGAACCCGGCGCAGCAGCGGTTGACCCACCGCCGCAAGCAGGGCCGCGGCGAGCCCGGCACCGACCGTCACCGCAAAGGCACCCGGGTGCCCGTACGCGTCGGCAAGTCGCCCGGCGCCGGCCGAGCCGACGGCATACCCGATGCCCGTGGCACCGGCGAGCAGCGTCATCGCCGCACCGACCCTCTCCGCGGGCGCTGCGCGCTCCCCGAGCATGAACACGCTGATCATGTACGGCGCGACGACGAAGCCGAGCACGAGGACGACGACGACGAGCCGCGTGATGGTGTCGGTCGCGAGCAGGGGAAGCGACAGCAGCGCCAGTCCGAAGCGGCGGTGAGAACTCTCGCGGCGTAACCGAAACGCGCCGGCAGGGCCGCGACGGCCAGTCCGGCGATGACCGAGCCGACCCCGAGGCTGGCGTGCACGAGCCCGGCGATGCCGGGCTGCCCGGCGATCGTGGCCAGCACCGTCGTCCCCGTCTGGACCGAGCCGAACACGACGCCGATGAGCAGCTGTGCCACCAGCAGCACGACGAAGGTCGCGGTCAGCAACCGGGCGCCCGGGGTTCCGACCGGCCGGTGCGCGAGGGTGAGCCGGGCGGTGTGGTGCAGAGCGAACCAGCACCCGAACACGAGGAGGACGCTCGCCGCCACGACGAGCGCCACCTGCGGGCTGGCCAGCACGACGATCAGCCCGAGCAGGGCAGGACCAAGGACGAACGACGCCTCGTCGGCGGCGCCCTCGTAGGAGAACGCGGCGTCCATGAGGCGCGGCTGGCGATGGCCGGTGTCCCTCGTGATGGGACGCCAGCGAACCCGGGCGAGGGGGCCGATCTGCGGCATCGCGGCGCCTGCCAGCGCCGCGCTCGCGACGACGAGGACCGGGCTGACCCCGGCATCCGCGAGCACCACGAGCAGGAGGAGCCCGAGGCCTCCGGCCACGGACTGCACGAGCACGACGGGGCGCTGGCCCACCCGGTCCGCGAGCGAGCCGGCGATGGGGGAGCCCACGGCATTCGCCACGGCGAGGGCGCCGGCCGCGGCTCCACCGACGCCGTAGGAACCGGTGGTCCCCGCGACGAGGAGGAGCGTTCCCATCTGACCCATGGCGAGCGGGAGCCGGCCGACGAACGCGACGACGACGTAGAGCGGTCCGGCGAGGGTGAAGAGGCGGCGGTAGGAGGCCAGTGGTGACATCGGGTGCTTCCTGGTCACGCGCCCGGGGAGGGCGGAGCGAGCGTGCGCCGAACCCGCCTCCAAGGACGCACCAGGACCCTGAGCACCTCCCATGCTAGCGCCGGCCGCGGCCCGCACGTCTCCGGCGATGTGGCCCCGAGCGTGCCGTGACCGAGGCGCTCGGCCGCCGTGATGCAGACGCCCGAATGCGGCGAGGAGCCTGACAGGATGCCGTGGGTGAGCCCGGTCCAGATCCGTCCCGTCGGTGGCGCCGCGGGGTGCCTCGTGATGATCCTCGTCTCGGTCGTGCTGTCAGTGGTCCTGACGGTGGCCGTCAACCTGCTTCTGCGATGACGGCGCCGTCACGCGGCGAGAAGGTGGGCGACCAGCGCCAGGGCAGCGGGCAGGGCCTGGACCCACAGGATGCGGCGGCTCGCGGTGACCGCTCCGAACAGACCTGCCACGAGAACGCAGGAGAGCGTGTAGACGGCGAAGGCGAAGCGGTGCTCCTCCGGTCCCACGAGGGCGAGGACGAGGCCCGCGACGAGGAAGCCGTTGTACAGGCCCTGGTTCGCGGCAAGCACCGTCGTCTGGGCGGCCAGCTCGCGGCTGGTACCGAAGGCGGCTCGACCACGGGGGGTGTCCCAGAGCGCCATCTCCAGGACGACGATGGAGACGTGGATGAGCGCCACGAGGGCGGTCAGGACCGTGGCGACCGTCGTCATGGCCGATGTCTACCGCATCGAGGCCGTCGGCGGAGAAGGGTCACGTCGTCGTGAGGAGGATCTTGCCGACGTGGCGGCTCGACTCGAGCTCACGGTGAGCCTCGGCCGCATCCGCCAGGGGGTGACGTGAATTCACCACGGGCCGAACCCGACCCGCCTCGACCAGGGGCCACACGTGCTCGCGGACGGAGCCGACGATCGCCGCCTTCTCCGCCGGACGACGTGCGCGGAGGAAGGTCGCGGTGACGGATCCCCGCTTCGCCAGCAGCGCCGCGATGTCGAGCTCGCCACGGGTGCCTCCCTGCATGCCGATGATCACGAGCCGGCCGCCGGTGGCGAGCGCGGACACGTTGCGGGAGAGGTACTTCGCTCCGATGATGTCGAGGATGACGTTCGGCGCCGTGCCCGTCGGTGGCCTTCTCGAGGCGCTCGACGAAGTCCTCCTCGCGATGGTTGACGAGCACCTCTGCCCCGAGCCGGCGACAGGCGTCGAGCTTGTCGGCCGATCCGGCCGTCACGGCCACGCGGGCGCCCGTCTCGTGGGCCAGCTGGATCGCCATCGTCCCGATGCCCGACGAGCCGCCGTGCACGAGGAGGGTCTCGCCGGCCTGCAGGTCGGCAGTGAGGAAGACGTTTGACCACACGGTGCAGACGACCTCCGGCAGTGCCGCGGCATCGACGAGGGACACCCCCGCCGGCACCGGAAGCAGCTGGCCGACCGGCACCCTCACTCTCTCGGCGTACCCGCCGCCGGCGAGCAGCGCACACACCTCGTCCCCGACCGCCCACCCGTCGACACCGTCGCCCAGCTCGTCGACGATCCCGCTGACCTCGAGCCCCGGCACGTCCGACTCGCCCGGAGGGGGTGGGTAGTGGCCCTGGCGTTGCAGAGTGTCGGCGCGGTTGACCCCGGCAGCCACCACGCGCACGACGACCTCGCCGGCGCCCGGCCTTGGTGGGTCGACGTCGGCGAGGACGAGCGCATCCGGGCCGCCGAACCGCGGGATCGTGATGGCCTTCATGCCGCCCACCGTATGCCGGTGAGGGTGTCGCGGAGGCCGGTGGGGAGCGTCGTTGACCCGGTCGCGGGGTCGGTGGACACTGAGGAGCTCGCACGCAGGGAGGTGCCAGGTGAAGAACGTTCTGTGCCTCGTCGGCCGCCACTCATGGCAGCACCACGTGAACCACGAGATGGGTGGCCGGGCTGCCGGCTTCGACCTGTGCTCGCGGTGCGGGAAGGAACGGGCGTCCTACGAGAAGGGGAACCCGTCGTTCAAGGGACCGCTGATCGGCTGACGGCGGGATCTGCCGAACTGGTCAGGGTGACCGGATGGGGTGGGTGCCGTGCCAACGGCGGCGCATACGTGGAAGCCATGGGGCCGGGTCGGTCCTGTCGGTACTTCCCCCCGGGGGCGGTACGTCACTACGGTGGGTCGGTCCTGCTGTTCGCGCTGATGGGAGCCACCATGTCGATCGAACGCCGCACCGTGCTCAAGGGAACCGCCGCCGTCGCGGGCGGCGCAGTGCTCGGGGGACCGTTCCAAGGCCTTGTCGCGGGCCCCGCGACCGCACTGGGCGCTCCGGCCTTCCGAGCGC
>CAWBEJ010000023.1:0-156299 GCA_963787805.1 uncultured Actinomycetota bacterium
TCGGGGCGCCGAGGTCGCGGACCAGGGCGGCGAGGTGCCGCACGGGCACCGGCGGGGCGAGGTCGAGGCGGACGACGCCGGCCGGCAGGTTGCGAGCCGCGAGCGCGGGCAGAACGGAGACACCGATGCCGGCGCCGACGAAGCCGATGGCCGTGTGGTGGTCCTGGGCCTGCACGGTGAAGCGGGGTCGGAACCCTGCCGCGTTGCACGCCGCGACCACGAGCCGGTGCCCGAAGCTGCGGTGATAGTCGTTGCTCACCCAGGTCTCCCCCCGCAGCTCGGACACGGCGATCGTCGCCCGGTCCTGCATCGGGTGGCCGCGCGGGACGATGGCGACGAACTCGTCGTCGATGAGGTCGATCCGCCGGTAGCCAGCGGGCACCGGGTTGTCCGGGGCCTCGATGACGAGGTCGATGTCGGGCCGCGGCGTCCGCCCGTCGACCTCGTTGAGCACGAGCTCGAGGACGAGATCCGGGAACTCCTTCCTCAGCCGCTTGACGAGTGACGGCATCCAGGCGGCGCCGGCCGAGGCGAAGTACCCGATGGAGAGCCGGCCCGAGCGGCCCTCCCGCAGGTCGGCCACGAGCTGGTCGACCCTGCTCCACTGGCTCATGAGCTCGTCACTCTGCGCCTCGAGGGCATAGGCCGCCTCCGTGGGCACGATGCCCCGACCCACGCGCTGGAAGAGGGTGAGGCCGGTCTCCCGCTGGAGTGCTGCCAGGTGCTGGCTCACGGCGGAGGAGGTGAGCCCGAGGTTGTCGGCCGCCGCCTGCACCGAGCCGCTCGCGACGACGGAGCGGAAGACGCGGACACGGTGGACGTCGAGCACGGGGAATATCCTACAGCGGGACTTAACGACCGCTAAGCAAACTCACGTTGTGCTGAAGTGTCTGGCGGGTGAGAATAGTGGCATGAACAGCGCATCCAACTCCCTCCAGAAGGCCCGTGCCCTCGCCTCATCGCTGCTGACCAGTCGCCACCACGGCCGCGGCTGGAGCGAGCACTCCGACCGCGACCTCGCGCGTCAGTCGCACGAGCTGTACCTCATCACCCAGGCCACCGCGCCCCGCGTCTTCTGAGTGCTCCGCGAAGCCCCTGGGCCGAGACCCTGACGTCACGTCACCTGGCGCAGCGTCAGAGTCGTCCTCGGGGACCGCGCGGCCAGCTCGGCACACTGCGCGAGATAGAGCTCGGCACAGGCGAGGGCGTCGGTGAGCGCCTCGTGCGCCCGGTAGACCGGTAGCCCCCGCCGCTCGCGCGCCGCCCAGAGGCGCAGCGCCCCCGGCTCCACCTCACCGCCCCAGTGGGGCACGTGCGCCCGCCCGCCGAGCGCGCGACGCTCGAGCACCATGGTGTCGACCACGGCGCACGGCAACCCTGCGCCCCAGATGCTCTTGCACGCCTGCGACAGGAAGCCCGTCTCGATGCCGGCGAAGTGCGCGAGCAGAGCACGGCCGGCGAGGTCGTGCAGAAGCTCTCCCACCGCCTCCTCGACAGGCCTCCCCGAGGCGAGGACGTCGTCGGTGAGGCCGTGGACGGTGGCGCTGCGGCCCACCGCCGCCCCGTCGCGAACCACGACCCGACGTCCGCCGGCGAGGGTGATGGCTCGTCCGTCGACGGGTATCCAGCCGATCGACAGCACCCGGTCCGTCCGTGGGTCCACGCCGGTCGTCTCGATGTCCACCGCCAACAGCGCAAGGTCGTCCACCGGGGTGGCGGGGGCGGGCAACGGGACCTCCAGGTAGTCGCGCAGCGGTCCCGGGCCGACCGCCGCGAGGGCCCGCAGGCGACGTTGCTCGGCGGTGCGGCGGAACGGGCTCACGAGATGTACCGCATCGGGAATCGGTGCTTCAGCACCCCCTGTGCACCCCGGACGATGGCGAAGGCGTCGCGAAGGTGCCGCTTGTCGAAGCTCGAGAGGTCCACGGGGGCGACGAAGTTGTCCGTCGGCTCGCCGCGCCGCACCTGGCCGGCCTGGTGCCGCAGCCGGACGTACGAGATGAACTCGAACGCGTCGCGCAGGTCATCAGCCGTGTCCCCGGCGAGGATCCCGGCCTGCCGAACGGCCTCGATCCGGGCCTGCGTGTTCACCGCGGGGCTGCCGATGGACAGGGCATGGACCCGGGCCAGCTCGACGACGGCACCGACCCCACCGCGCTTGATGTCGAGGGAGTCCTTGTGGTCGCCCGTCTTCTCGAGGACCAGCCCCCGGAAGAACCCCAACGGCGGCTCGTTGCTCGTCGCGTGCTTCGCCAGCTGGGCGAGGAACCGAAGGGACCCCGGGGACGCGGCCAGGACGTGCCGTTGGAGCTCGTCGTGCAGCGACACCTCACCGTGGATCGGACGCATGTCGAAGAAGATGCTGGCGCCGAGGACCGCGTCGGGAACGGGTTCCAGCAACCAGGAGGAGAACTGACGGCGCCACTGCGTGAGCGGCTGACGCCACCGCGGGTTGGTCGCCATGACGTCGCCGGCGCAGCGTGGGTAGCCGCTGGCGACGAGGTCGTCCGTCACCCGCCGCGCCAGAGCGTCGAACCACGCCATCTGGTCGGGCCGGACGCTGTCGTCGAGGATCATCGCGGTGTCCTGGTCGGCGGCGAGTGCCTGCTCGAGACGCGCCCGTGACCCGAGCGTCACCCAGCAGTAGGGCACGGGCGCACGGCCGAGCTCGGCCTCCGCGAGCGAGATGAGCCGGCGCTCGACGGCATCCCCGACCGCCGTGACCACCCGGCCGATGTCGTCCGCCGAGGCATCCTGCTCGACCAGCGCCTGCACGGCCCGGGGAAGTCGACTCGACACGCGTGCCACGCCCCTGGCGTCGACCTGCTTGGCGATGTCGCCGGCGAGATAGACGGGATTGGCCTGTTCGACCCGGAGCAGGTCGGTCGCGGTCACCATGCCCACCGGGCGTTGCCGCCCGTCGACGATCGGCAGGTGGTGGATGTGCCGTCCCACCATGTCGAGGAGCACCTCGAAGGCGAGCGCCTCAACCCCGCCCGTGACGGGATCCGCGGTCATGACCTCGGTCACCGCGACGGTCGGGTCGACGCCCGACGCGAGCACCCGGTTGCGCAGGTCGCGGTCGGTGAGGATGCCGGTCAGTCGCTCGCCGTCCATGACGAGGAGCGAGGAGACACCGTTGTCCGACATGACACGTGCCGCCTCGGCCACGGACGTGGTGCCGTCGACGGCCACGGGCCGGCGACCGAGGAGGTCCCTGACCCGCGTCTTGAGGATCGGGCTGCCGCTGGAGGACAGCTGGAGCGACTCCACGGCCCTTCGCATCCTGCTGTCGCGCTGAGCGTCGAAGAAGGCGTCGACCTGCGGATGCTCGGCGCACAGCTGGCGGAACTGCGGCGCGGACATGATGAGGGCGAGGCAGTCCTCGATCGCCGTGACGTCGAACGTCGACGGGTCTCCCGAGGTGATCGTTCTCGACCCGAAGCACGCACCGGCTCCCCCGCGGTCGACGAGGGTGCCCTGGGCGTCGCGGACGTCGGCCGCTCCCGAGCGCAGGACGTACAGCCGGGCGTTCTCCTGTCCCCGGGCGATGAGCGTGGAACCGCGTCGGAAGTACTCGACGGTCATTCCCGACGGGAGCCGGTCGAGCACCGCCGGCGGAAGGGAGTCGAAGGGTTCGTGCTGGGCGAGGAACTCCCGGACCTCCGCGAGCTCGACGTCGAGGGCCATGGGCCCATCGTGACAGCGGGCCGGGACGTTGCACACGTCGAGGAGTCCGCGTCGCGCCCACCGTGGAGGATCGTTCGACGGGCGGAGCCCCGCACGTCGGCAAAGCCCTCCGCGGTGGGTCAGGCTGCTGGAATGAGGGCTCGCGCCGCCGCACCGGTGGCGCCGAGAGGAAGGTGCAGACGATGAGCGACAGCACGATGGAGCCGCTGCCCGACGGTGACGGCAAGCTCGGCAACGCGGAGGGTCCGGCCGACAGCGGGGCCGGGGACGCGGGCATGCCCGGCGAGCACGACGGCGGCGCCGACGGTGGCGCCGGCGGCGCAGCCGGTGACACCACCGCCGAGGGACCCGCCGACGCCGGAGCCGGTGGAGGTCTGGAGGGCGAGCACGACGGTGGCGCGGACGGAGGGGCCGACTCCCTCCGGTGACCGAGGAGCACCGAGGTCCACCCGTGGTCACCCCGTCCCGGCCGCGGTCCTCGCACCCCACGGCGGGGGGCCACGGACTGGCCTCGCTCGTCGCGGTTCCGCCCGCGCGGTTCGCCGCCGAGCACTGGGGCCGCCGTCCCCTCCTGACCCGCGCCGCAGACCGGTCCGACACACGTGAGCTGTTCGGCCCCGCTGCGGTCGACGAGCTGCTGTCGTCCAGGGCACTGCGGACGCCGTTCCTCCGGATGGCCAAGGACGGTCGCACCCTGGACGCCTCGACGTACACCCTCGGCGGTGGCGTGGGCGCCGGCATCGCCGACCAGGTGAGTGAGGACAGGGTCCTGCGCCTCTTCTCCGACGGCGCGACGATCGTCCTGCAGGCCCTGCACCGGACGTGGCAGCCGGTGGCCTCCGCGGCCCGGGAGATCGCAGCGGACCTCGGCCACCCGATCCAGGTCAACGCCTACGTCACCCCGCCCCAGAACCAGGGCTTCGACGACCACTACGACGTCCACGACGTGTTCGTCCTCCAGGTGGCCGGCCAGAAGCACTGGCGGGTACGGCCGCCGGTGCACCAGTGGCCGCTCCGGGACCAGCCGTGGACCGAGCGGCGGGATGCCGTGCGAGCAGCGGCGCACGAGCCGCCGGAGGTCGACGAGGTCCTTGCGCCCGGCGACTGCCTCTACGTCCCACGCGGCTGGCTGCACTCGGCGACGGCGCTCGGCGGGACGAGCATCCACCTCACGATCGGCGTGCACGTCTGGACCCTGCGACACCTCGCCGACGACCTCCTCACCGCTGCGGGGCGGCGGCTCGACGACGACCTCGCCCTGCGCGAGTCGCTCCCCGTGGGGGTCGATCCCTTGGACCCCTCGACGGCCGCAGCCCTGCGCGCCCGCGTGCGCGCGGCGGTCGACACGGCGCTCGACGCCGTCCCGGACGAGGAGCTGGCCGGCATGCTGGCGTCGCGCGCTCGGGCAGCGCAACGTGCCGAGCCCCTCGCGGCCCTGCGCCAGCACGAGGCCGTGACCGATCCGGACACGACGTGGCGTACCCGTCGGCACCTCGCTCCGCGCTGGGAGGCCGGTCCCGGCGACGGGTCCTGCACGTTGGTCACCCGGGCGGGGCGAGTCGTCGTCCCTGCCGGGCAGCAGGCCGCCGTGGACGCGGTGCTCACGGGTGAGGTCCGTGCTGACACCCTCGGCGCCGACCTCCGGCGCACCCTCTGCGGTGCCGGCATCCTCGTGCCCGCCGACCCCGACGCGTGACAGCCAGGGAGAGGCGACGGCGAACGGCCCGCCCGGCCGGCTCGCCCAACCTCGTTGCAGCGAGGGCGGATCAGCTGGACGCGCGGACGACGAGCTGGGTCGGCAGCACCGTCTCGGCGGGCACCTCGCCCCCGACCATCCTCGTGAGGAGCAGCTCGGCCATGACCCGCCCCATCTCCACGACCGGCTGGCGCACGGTGGTCAGCTCCGGCTCGGTGTGCCGGCAGACCGGGGAGTCGTCGAACCCGACGACGGCAACGTCCTCGGGCACCCGGAGGCCGGCGGCGCGCAACGCCCGCATGGCGCCCACCGCCATGAGGTCGGAGGCGGCGAACACGGCATCCGGACGTTCGCCGCGTGCGACGAGGTCTCGCACGCCGACCTCACCGCTCAGCTCGCTGTAGTCCCCGGGCACGACGAGCAGGTGCTCCGCCGGGAGGCCCGCACCCACCCAGGCGTCCCGGGCGCCGGCGAGGCGGTCGTGGCCCGACGACATGTCCTGGGGACCCGCCACGACGGCCACCCGCCGGCGGCCGCGGTCCAGGAGGTGCTCGACGGCTGCGCGCGCACCGGTCCGGTTGGCGACGTCGACGACGCAGGCGGGGTGGGACGTCGTCGGACGCCCGCCGCACACCGTGGGCACGCCACGTGTCTCGAGGCGGGCGGCGAGGTCGTCGTGGGCGTGCAGTGAGAGGAGCAACACGCCGTCGGCGTGCTGGTCGGTGAGGTACGCCGCGACGCGCTCACGGTCGCGCGACGTGGCCGTCATCGTCAGGAGGAGCTGGTAGGGCGACTCCGCGAGCCGCTCGCCGATGCCGCGCAGGATCGCGGCGAAGTAGGGGTCACCGAAGAGCCGGTCCCCCGGCTCCGACACGACGAGCGCGACGGTGTCCGTCCGTCGGGTGACGAGGGAGCGCGCCGCCCTGTTGGGGACGTAGCCCAGCTCGTCGACGGCTCTGCGCACCGCGGCGCGGGTGGCCGGCGAGACCTGCAGGGAGCCGTTGACCACACGGGATGCCGTCCCCCGACCCACCCCCGCCGCGCGGGCCACGTCCTCGATCGTCGGAGACCGCCTGGCTCCCGTGCCGACACCGGGTTCCCGGACGGCATCGGCACGGGCGCCAGACGCGGGCGGACGGGTCGAACGTGGGTCGACCTCGACCCCGCTCCCGGTGGGAGCGCTCCCATTCGCCACGGTGCATTGTCGTCACACGTCGCTCGCCCCTGTCCAGCGCTTTCGCGGGTCGTGTCGAAACCGTGACCGAGGGACCGAGGGTCGACACGGGCGGGCACGCCGGCCCGCCGCCCCCGTGCTGGCCGACGGTGGCACGCTGGGGCCGTGCGAGCCCTCACCTATGCCGCCTTCCGTGCGCCCCTCGAGGTGGTCGAGGTTCCCGAGCCGCCTCCCCCGCCCGGCGGTGCCGTCGTGCGGGTGCTCGCGAGCGGGCTGTGCCGCAGTGACTGGCACGGGTGGCTCGGTCACGACCCCGACATCGCCGTCTTCCCGCACGTCCCGGGTCACGAGCTGGCGGGAGTCGTGGAGTCCGTCGGGGAGGGGGTGGACCGTGGGTGGGTCGGCCGACGGGTGACCTCGCCCTTCGTCATGGCGTGCGGAAGGTGCGGCGTCTGTCGTTCGGGCGCGGGCCAGGTCTGCCCGCACCAGCGTCAGCCTGGCTTCAGCGACCCCGGGTCGTTCGCGGAGCTCGTCGTCGTCCATGCTGCGGGCACCAACCTCGTGGAGCTCCCGGACGAGCTCGATGTCCGGGCGGCAGCCGGTCTGGGCTGCCGTGTCGCGACGGCCTACCGTGCGGTGGTCGGACGAGCAGTGGTTCGCCCGGGCGAGACCGTCGTCGTCGTGGGCTGCGGCGGAGTAGGACTGGCAGCCGTCGAGGTCGCGCGCAGCCGTGGTGCCCGGGTCTGTGCCGTCGACGTGTCGGCCCGGTCGCTCGAACGAGCGCTCTTCCTGGGTGCGGAGCAGGTCGTCGACGCAGGCATCGGGGAGGACGCGGTCGTCGCGGTCGTGGCCGAGTGGTCCGGTGGCGGCGCTGCGGTCAGTGTCGACGCGCTCGGGTCCCCCGAGACCTGCCGCACCGGCATCCTGGCCCTCGCCCGGCGAGGTCGGCACGTGCAGGTGGGCCTGCTGCCGCCTGAGACCGGGCCGGTCGACGTGCCCATGGACCGGGTGATCGGCTGGGAGCTCGACGTGCTGGGGAGCCACGGGATGGCCGCCGCCGACTACCCCGCGATGCTGGAGGACGTCGTGGCCGGCCGCCTGGCGCTCGGGGACCTGCTGGCTCCCGGCGAGCCGATCGGTCTCGCGGACGCGGGGGCCGCGCTGAGCGCGATGGGCACGACGGCGTCGCGCGGCATCGTCCTCGTGGATCCTTCGCGATGACGCCGACCACCGGACACCTGGCCGTCGCCCGCTGGTGGGACGAGCACCTCGTCCCGCGCCTCGTGGACCTCGCCCTGGCCGACGCCACCGCCTCGAGGTGGCGGGCCACGGTGTGTGCCGGCCTTTCGGGTGAGGTGCTGGAGATCGGCTTCGGGAGCGGGCGCAACCTGCCGTTCTACCCGGATGCCGTGAGATCGGTCCTCGCCGTCGAGCCGTCGCAGCTTGCGTGGCAGCGGGCTCGAGAGCGCGTCTCCGCCTTCGGCAGGACGGTGGACCGGGTCGGCGTGGACGGGGCCCGGCTGCCGGTCGAGGGCGCCTCGGTCGACGCCGTGGTCTCCACGTGGACGCTGTGCACCGTCCCGGCCATCGAGAGCGCGCTGGCCGAGGTGCGTCGGGTGCTGCGTCCCGGTGGCACGCTGCGGTTCGTGGAGCACACGCTCGCCCCGAACCACCGGGTCGCCCGGGTGCAGCGCGCGATCCAGCCCCTGTGGGGACGCGCGTCGGGCGGCTGCCACGTCGACCGCGACATCCTCGGCCTCCTCGTGGACGGGGGGTACGCCGTGGACCTCACGTACGAGGGCAACGTCGCGGGTGGCCCTGCCACGCCGTGGAGCCGGTTCGTCACGGGATCCGCCACGCCGACGTGAGTCGAACGGCGCCGGGAGCAGACCGGTGCCCTGCCGGTGTCGCCTGACGACCGGGCGGCGAGGAGGGCCGGTCACCCGACGTGACCGGCCCTCTGTCCGCGTCAGGTGCGGTCGAACCGGTCGAGGTTCATGACCTTGACCCACGCGGCGACGAAGTCACGCACGAACCTCTCGTGGCCGTCGGCCGCCGCGTAGACCTCGGCGATGCCGCGCAGCTGGGAGTTCGAGCCGAAGACGAGGTCGACCGCCGTCGCGGTCCACCGCACCTCACCGGTGGAGTGGTCCCGACCGTCGTAGACGTTCTCGTCGTGGGTCGAGGGCCGCCACTGCGTGTCCATGCCGAGCAGGTTGACGAAGAAGTCGTTCGTCAACGTCCCCGGTCGGTCGGTGAGTACCCCGAGGGAGGACCGGCCGAGGTTCGCGTCGAGCGCCCGCATGCCGCCGATGAGGACGGTCATCTGGGGGGCGGTGAGCGTGAGCAGGTTCGCGCGGTCGAGCAGGAGCGTCTCCGGCGGGAGCTTCTCGCCCGCCTTGAGATAGTTGCGGAACCCGTCGGCCTGCGGCTCGAGCGGCGCGAAGGAGCCGGCGTCCGTCTGCTCCTGGGAGGCGTCGGTCCGCCCCGGCGTGAACGGCACGGAGATGGGGTGACCGGCATCCCGGGCGGCCTGCTCGACAGCAGCACACCCGCCGAGCACGATGAGGTCGGCCAGGGACACCCGCTTCCCACCGGACTGTGCGGCGGTGAAGTCCTGCTGGACCCTCTCGAGCGCCTGGAGCACCGTGGCGAGCTCGGCCGGGTCGTTGGACGCCCAGCTGCGCTGCGGCTCGAGGCGGATACGGGCACCGTTGGCCCCACCCCGCTTGTCGGTGCCACGGAAGCTGGCGGCCGCAGCCCAGGCGGTCGACACGAGCTGCGGGACGCTGAGCCCCGACGCGAGGATCGTGGCCTTGAGGGCGGCGACGTCGTCGTTCCCGATCAGCTCGTGGTCGACCTCCGGCACGGGGTCCTGCCACAGCTGCGGCTCGGGGACCCAGGGACCGAGGTAGCGGGTGACCGGCCCCATGTCGCGATGGAGCAGCTTGTACCAGGCGCGTGCGAACGCGTCGGCGAGCTGGTCGGGGTTCTCCATGAAACGGCGCGAGATCCTCTCGTACGCCGGGTCGACGCGCAGCGCGAGGTCGGTCGTCGCCATCATCGGAGCGTGCCGGACCGCCGGGTCGTGCGCGTCCGGAACGGCGTCGGCCGCGGCGCCGTCCTTGGGCCTCCACTGCTTGGCACCGGCGGGGCTCTCGGCGAGCTCCCACTCGTAGCCGAACAACGTCTCGAAGAAGCTGTTGTCCCAGGTGATCGGGGTGGGCGTCCAGGCCCCCTCGAGCCCACTGGTGATCGTGTCCCTTCCCTTGCCGGTGCCGTGGGCACTGATCCAGCCCAGGCCCTGGTGCTCGACGGGACACCCCTCGGGCTCGGGTCCGACGAGCTCGGGGTTTCCCGCGCCGTGGGTCTTGCCGAAGGTGTGGCCACCGGCGATGAGCGCGACCGTCTCCTCGTCGTTCATCGCCATCCGGGCGAACGTCTCCCGGATGTCGTGTGCCGAGGCCAACGGGTCGGGCCTCCCGTTCGGGCCCTCCGGGTTGACGTAGATCAACCCCATCTGGACGGCGCCGAAGGGTCCGGTGAGCTCCCGGTCACCGCTGTACCGCTCGTCGCCCAGCCAGGTGTCCTCCGGCCCCCAGAAGACCTCCACCGGCTCCCACACGTCCTCGCGGCCGAAGCCGAACCCGAAGGTCTCGAACCCCATCGACTCCAGGGCGACGTTGCCGGCGAGGACCACGAGGTCCGCCCACGAGATGGCGCTGCCGTACTTCTGCTTGACCGGCCACAGCAGCCGTCGCGCCTTGTCGAGGTTGGCGTTGTCCGGCCAGCTGTTGAGCGGCGCGAAGCGCTGGGCGCCGTCCCCCGCACCGCCACGACCGTCGGCGACGCGGTAGGTGCCCGCCGAGTGCCAGCTCATCCGGATGAAGAGCGGCCCGTAGTGCCCGTAGTCGGCCGGCCACCAGTCCTGTGACGTCGTCATGACATCGAGGAGGTCCTGCTTGAGGGCGTCGACGTCGAGGGAGGCGAACGCGTCGGCGTACCGGAACTCCTCGCCCATCGGGTTGGACCAGGGTGAGTGCTGGTGCAGCACGTGGAGGTTGAGCTGGTTCGGCCACCAGTCCTGGTTGGTGCTGGGCCGACTCCTCTTCCGGGTGGGCGGCGAGATGGCCGGGTTCTCGCTCTCGCTGCCGTGGTCGGTCACACCGTGGATGTCCTGCTGTGTCACGTGGGTCCATCTCCTGTCGATGAGGTCGTGCTCGATGATGTCTCGTTGCGCGTGGGCGACCCTGGCCGGGGGTCTGGCGGGTCCTGGACCGTCGTGCCGCCGTGCGGTGCCTCGGCCGCCACGCTCGTTCCCGTGGCGCCCCCGCACGCGGGACAGGTGCCCCAGTAGACGACCTCGGCCTCGTCGATGACGAAGCCCATGTCATCGGAGGCGGTCAGGCACGGGGTGTGGCCGACGGCGCAGTCGACGTCGGCGATGGCTGCGCACGACCTGCAGACGACGTGGTGGTGGTTGTCGCCGACGCGCGACTCGTAGCGGGCAACGGACCCGGCCGGCTGGATCCGCCGCACGAGACCCACGTTCGCCAGCGCCCGAAGGACGTCGTACACCGCCTGGTGCGACACCGCGGGCAGCTGCGTGCGCACGACGCCGAGGATCGAGTCGGTGTCTGCGTGCGGGTGGGCGTCCACGGCGGCGAGCACCGCGAGCCGGGGCCGCGTCACCCGCAGGGGCGCGTCGCGCAGCATGCGCTCGAAGTCCGATGTGGTCGGCACGCTGGGAAGTATGCTCGACGTTCTTGAACGCTTCAAGAGAAAGCAGGCCGGCCGGCGGGCGACCGGACTCAGCCGCGAAGGAGCCTCGACAGCAGGCCGGTCCTCGGCTCCTCTGCATGCCCCTCGCAACGATCCGGCACGGGCACCCCGCGCAACACGCTCTCGACGTGCAGGCCGCACCCCGCCCAGGTCACCTTGCCGCAGGTGGGACAGGTCACTGCTCGGCACACGGCGGATCTCCTCGGAGACAGGGGGTGGAGGCGCAGACGGTACCCGTCCTCGGATCACGGCCGCGACCCGAGCGGCGCCGCTGGCCGGTCCGGCCGCGAGACGTCGGTCCGGCCGAACGCGGGACCTCAGGTCCTCCGCAGCACCACCAGGGTGTCGAGCGCGGGCCGCGGGGCGCCGACGACCTCGCGCTCGCGGATCTCGGCCCGCTCCACGACGACCGGGCGCCCGGCCACCGACGCCACGACGTCCTCGGGGTCGAGGAGGATCGTGGCGTCCTGAGGACCGCCCACCCCCTCGGTGAGGTTGCGCCGGGCGTGGGCGACGACGAGCACGACTCCTCCCGCAGTGGTGACCTCGATCCCCGTGGCGACGGCACGCTCCCACTGCGCCGAAGGAAGGTGGAGGTAGGAGAACAGGACGAGGTCGTATCCCGTGACCGGCGACGGGAGCGGCGTCGTCGCGTCGCGGACGACGGCGTCCAGGCGGCCTCGTAGACCGGGAGGGAGGCGGCGGTCGGCGATCTCCCGGATACGCGTCACCGCCACCGACGAGAAGTCGATGGCGGTGACGGTCCAGCCCTGCGCGACGAGCCAGACGGCGTTGCGGCCTTCCCCCGCCGCGACGTCCAGTGCCCGCCCGGGCACCATGGGGGCGCAGAGCTCGCGGACCCACACGTTCGGGTCGGCCGACCAGACGAGCTCGCTGCCGGCGTAGCGGTCGTCCCAGGCCGCCGCGTCCATCGACGGCCTCACGCGAGCGAGAGGAAGAGCTTCTCCATGGAGCTCACGTCCATCTCGTGCGACTCGGGGTCCGCGATGCACTGCCGCATGCCGAGCGCGATGACGGCGAACCCGGCCCGGTCGAGCGCCTTGGACACCGCAGCCAGCTGAGTGACGATCTCCTGGCACTCGCGGCCGTCCTCGATCATCTTCAGGACACCGCCGATCTGGCCCTCCGCACGCCGAAGCCGCTTGACGACGGTCTGCATCTCGTCGGGGTTGAGCTCCATGCTCGGCCTCCTGGCGGTGGCGACGGGGGAACGACCCGGGGGTCAGGCGTTCTGCTGGGCGGCGACCTGCGCGCGGACGTCGTCCATGTCGAGGCCCTTGATGCCCTCGATGACCTGCTCGAGGCCGGCCGGTGGCAGGGCACCGGACTGACGGAACACGAGGATCCCGTCCCGGAAGCCCATGATGGTCGGGATCGACGTGATCTGTGCGGCGCCGGCCAGTGCCTGCTCGGCCTCGGTGTCGACCTTGCCGAACACGACGTCCGTGTGCTTCTCACTCGACTTCTGGTAGGTCGGCGCGAACTGGCGGCAGGGGCCGCACCATGAGGCCCACCAGTCGACGAGCACGATGTCGCTCGTCGTGATGGTCTCCTCGAAGCTGTCGGCGGTGAGCTCGACGGTGGCCATGCGCTACTCCTTGGTCGGGGTTTTCGAGATGTCCGCGAGGGTCAACAGGATACCCCTGGAGGTATGTTCCCACGGTTCGCGCGGACCCTGACTCAACACCGGACACGTCCACCGTCATCCCGGTCGAGTCCCGGGGCGGAGGATGGGACCGTGCTCAGGCGTCCCTTTCGGCGCAAGGGCTGGTGCAGCTCGACCTGTGCCGACCGAACGCCACGCAGGGGCGGTGTGGTGACGCGGCGCGACCAGACCGCGTACCGTACGGCCCTCAACGTCGTCTTTCTGGGGATACATTTCCGCTCCCGCCCCCGTGACGTCGGCAGAAAGGACCACGGTGCCCGCCGGCCAGCTTCGCAGATGGGTCTCCCCGTACTTCCTCGACGAGGCCGAGGTGACGGTCGCGGCGCTCAACGGCGTGCTCCTCGTCACCGCCGTGATCGTCGCGGCGTCCGTCCACGGCGGGACGATCGCCTCGGTGCTGGCGGTGGCGGCGGTCACGGTCGTCGTGTTCTGGCTCGCGCACGTCTACACCTCGATGCTCGTGCTCTACGCCCACGAGGGACACACCGTCGTCGGGGCGGCGCGCCACGCGGCCCGCGAGGAGATGGGCATGCTCCAGGCGACGTTGCTCCCGCTGGCCATCCTGGCCGCGGGGGCCGTGGGTCTCCTCGAGGGCCCCACCGCCGTCTGGCTCGCGTTGTGGACCGGGGTGGTGGTGCTCACGGTCGTGCCGATCGTCGCCCTGCGTCGTCGGGGACGCCCGTGGCGGCCGAGCCTCCTCGCCGGAGCCGGATCCGGGGCCCTGGGACTCGTCCTCATCGGCCTCAAGGCGCTCGTCCACTGACGACGCGCCCTTCTCCCGGCCGCGCCCCGGCTGCGGATGGCTGGTTCTTCCCACACGTGTGCTCCGAGCCGCGCACCGTACGGCGCGCGGCGCGGTCCGGGGGCGGAGGCGGTCCAGCGTGCGCACCGCTGGTAGCGTCCCGAGAGAACGATGACCAGCTACAGGAGAGATTGACATGACGAAGAAGGACATCGCGGCGGCCGTCGCGGACCGCACGGACGTCTCCGCCGCCACCGCCGAGGCCGTCCTCAGCGAGGCCCTCGCCGTGATCGGGGAACAGCTCGCCAAGGGAGAGGACGTGCGCCTCGCGGGCTTCGGGTCGTTCGAGACGCGCGACCGCGCCGCCCGCACGGGCCGTAACCCGCAGACGGGCGAGGAGATCTCCATCGCCGCGTCGACGTCGGTCGGCTTCAAGGCGGCCGCCCAGCTCAAGCGCGCGGTCAACGGCTGACCCTCGGGATCCGGCGGGGCGTCGACCTCCTGGTCGGCGCCCCGTTTCACGTCCCTGAATCGCGGCTGAGGCCCGGCGAGGGTCCCGCTGGATTCGTCCGTACCTGTGTGGCCTCCGTCACTCCGGCCGCGGGTACCGTTTCGCTCCTGCGCAGGTGAGACGCCCTCAACGGGGAGGGCGGCGCTCGCGCGGGGGAGGAGCGGTCATGGCAGGAACCCGACGACGGACAGGACCGACGGCCTCCGGGCGGTGGCGGCGCTGGACGCTGCTGACCCCGCTGCTGGCCATCCTGTCGCTCGTGCTCACGGCACCGGCGAGCACTGCGCTGGTCAGTGCTGCGCCGACGAAGGCCCAGCCCCGACCGGTGACCACGAGCTACGAGAACCCCTTGGCGCCGGTCATCCCGGGCGACGGAACGGTCGACAGCTGCGCCGACCCGATGGTCATCCAGGGCCAGGACGGCGAGACGATCGACGGCGAGCAGGTCTGGTACATGTACTGCACCACCGACCCGCTCAACGACGAGGACGTGGACGAGAACGGGGACCCGATCTTCCACCGCATCCCCATGAACGTCTCCACGGACCTCGTGAACTGGACGTACGTCGGCGACGCGTTCCCACTCGACGGCGGTGACATCCCGGACTGGATCGACCCCAGTGCCGCGTTCTGGGCGCCCGAGGTGGTCTACTCCAGCGCCACCGACCAGTACTACCTCTTCGTCACCGTCACGCAGACCACGGCAGCCGGTGGCGGGTCGGACACGTGCACCGGTGACAGCGCCATCGGTGTCGCGGTCGGCGACAGTCCCCTCGGACCGTGGGAGTTCACCGACGAACCGGTGATCGCGCCCCGTCTCGACCCGAACGGCGGGCCGTGCTCCTACTTCTGGACCTTCGACCCGGACGTGCTCGGTGACACGGTCACCGACGAGGGCATCCTCTACTACGGCTCGTACTACGGCGGCATCTTCGCCACCGAGGTCACCTTCACCGAGACCGCGGTGACCGCTGACGCGGTGGCCGACGTCCCGATCACCATCGCGAACCGCTATGAGGGCGCGAACGTCGTCTACAAGGACGGCTACTACTACCTCTTCGTGTCGGCGACGAACTGCTGCAACGGTGCCCTCACGGGATACAGCGTCTTCGTCGGACGGTCGACGAGCCCCTTCGGGCCGTTCGTCGACAAGGAGGGCAACTCCTTCCTCGAGGCCGCCGTCGGCGGAACGCCGTTCCTCACGATGAACGGCAACCGGTGGGTCGGCACGGGCCACAACAGCGTGTTCGTCGACGAGGGCGGCCAGTGGTGGACGGTCTACCACGCCGTCGACCAGGAGGACCCGTTCTACGCGTTCGACCCAGGGTTCACGAAGCGGCCCGCTCTGCTCGACCCGGTCGACTGGGTCGACGGCTGGCCCACGGTCAACGGTGGCGAGTGGGCGTCGGACTCCAAGATGCCGGCACCGGCCGCCCAGGAGGGTCAGCGCAGCCGTTACACGACGAAGCTCGTCAAGCCGCAGGTGGTCAACCAGCTGCTCGACGGTGACGAGTTCAGCGGAAGCACGCTCAGCGGTGAGTGGTCGTGGGCCGAGGGCCGCGTCGGCGACGTCACGGTCTCCGACGGCCTGCTCCGGTGGGAGGTCGAGCACACCGACCTCTACGTCGACTCCAACACGGCATCGGTCCTGGTGCGGGACGCTCCCTCCGGCGACTACGTCGTCGAGACCAAGGTGCGGCTGTCCGGCCTGCCGGACGAGGGCTGCTGCTTCAACTACGCCCAGGCCGGGCTCGTCATCTACGAGGACGACGACAACTTCATCAAGCTGACGGACATCTCGATCTGGGAGACCCGCCAGACCGAGTTCGCCAAGGAGATGTACCCCGTTCCCGAGGGGTGGAGCCGCTATGGCAACACCGTCGTCGGTCCTCCCGGGGACGACTGGACCTACCTGCGCATCGTCGTCGAGCGGCTCACCGGCGCGGAGCAGCGCGAGGCCGGCGGTGACACCGAGCGGTACACGGCATACACGAGCCAGGACGGCGTGACGTGGGTGCGCGGCGGCGTGTGGACGGCCAGCCTGGGTGACGACGCCCTCATCGGTCTGGTCTCGATGGGCGCCACCAACCAGGTGACCTCCACCATCACGGCGGAGTTCGACTACGTCCGCGTGTACTCCCTCACGGGCGGGGCGCGCCCCCAGGGCTAGGCGCCGCCGGCAGATGGCGGCTCCGGCATCCGATCAGCACCGAGATCGGATGCCGGAGCTGCCATTTCTGCGGATTCCGTACCTCGGACGCCTTCACGCCGGTCCTTTCAGGAGTCGGCGAGGATGCGTATGCTCGCGGCCATGCACCAGTACATCGGCGGGCAGCGGCGGGACGCAGCGTCGGGGGAGACCTTCGACGTCCTCGACCCGAGCACCAACGAGGTGGTCGAGACCGTCACCCTCGCCGGTCGCGATGACGTCGACGCCGCCGTGGGTGCGGCGGCCACGGCCTTCCGGGAGTGGTCCCGGGCGACACCGGTCGAGCGGTCGACGGTCCTCCTCGACGCGGCTCGGCTCCTCGACGGGCGCGCCGAGGAGCTCGCCCGGCTCGAGTCACGGCAGGCGGGAAAGCCGATCCGCCTCGCTCGGGAGTTCGACGTGCCCGGCACGGTCGACAACACGACGTTCTTCGGCACCGCGGCACGGCGCCTCGACGGGATGGCCGCTGCCGAGTACTCCGCCGACCACACCTCCTCCATCCGCCGCGAGCCGATCGGCGTCGTCGGCTCGATCGCCCCGTGGAACTACCCGCTCCAGATGGCGGCCTGGAAGGTACTCCCCGCCATCGCCGCAGGGAACACCATCGTCCTCAAGCCCGCGGAGATCACCCCGCTGACCTCGATCCTCTTCGCGGAGGCGTTCACCGAGGCGGGAGCGCCCCCCGGGGTCGTCAACGTCGTGACGGGCACCGGCCCGGTCGCGGGCCAGCACCTCGTCGGCCATCCCGACGTGTCGATGGTGTCCTTCACCGGCTCGACGGGGGTCGGCCGGCGCGTCATGGCGGTGGCCGCCGAGACCGGCAAGCGGGTGCACCTCGAGCTCGGTGGGAAGGCGCCCTTCGTCGTGTTCGACGACGCCGACCTCGAGGCGGCGGTCCACGGCGCCGTCGCGGCATCCCTCATCAACGCCGGCCAGGACTGCACCGCCGCCACGCGCGCGATCGTCCACCGCTCGCTCCACGACGACTTCGTCCAGGGCGTGGCGGAGCTCATGGCCTCGGTCCGGATGGGGCCCACCGACGACGAGACCACCGACCTCGGGCCCGTGTCCTCGCAGGGACACCGGGCCAAGGTGTCCGGGATGGTCGACCGAGCACGTGACTACGCCAAGGTGGTCACCGGAGGTCGCGTCCCGGACGGGGACCTGTCGCGCGGCTGCTACTACGAGCCGACCCTCGTCTCCGACGTCCCGCTCGACTCCGAGATGTGGCGCGACGAGGTGTTCGGACCGGTGCTCGCCGTCGTCGGGTTCGACGACGACGACGAGGCGATCCGCCTGGCCAACGACACGGCCTTCGGCCTGGCCGCCTCCGCCTGGACTCGGGACACCTACCGCGCCGGACGAGCCACCCGGGAGATCGCCGCCGGGTGCGTGTGGGTCAACGACCACATCCCGATCATCAGCGAGATGCCGCACGGCGGGTACCGCCACAGCGGCTTCGGCAAGGACATGTCGGCGTACTCCTTCGACGAGTACACCAACGTCAAGCACGTCATGCAGGACACCACCGCGGTGGCCCACAAGCCCTGGCACCGGACCATCTTCACCCTGCCCGGCTGAGCCGGGCAGGTTCCCGGACGACCCACGAGAGGCACACCGGCCGATGAGCAGCATCTCCCCCGAGACCCCCATCCGCGTCGACACCGAGCGCGGCGCCCGGGTGGCGCGGGACGACCGAGCGCACGTCTTCCACTCCTGGTCGGCGCAGGCGCTCATCAGCCCGCTGCCGATCGCCGGGGCGTCCGGCAGCCACTTCTGGGACTTCGAGGGCAGGCGCTATCTCGACTTCTCGAGCCAGCTCGTCAACGTCAACATCGGCTACCAGCACCCCAAGCTCGTGGCGGCGATCCAGGACGCCGCGGCCCGCCAGTGCACCATCGCCCCGAGCTTCGCGGACGAGTCCCGTTCCGAGGCAGCGCGGCTCATCGCCGAACGGGCCCCCGGCGACCTCGACAAGGTCTTCTTCACCAATGGAGGTGCGGAGGCCACCGAGAACGCCATGCGGATGGCGCGCCTGCACACCGGCCGCCAGAAGGTGCTCGCGACCTACCGGAGCTACCACGGAGCCACCGCAGGGTCGATCACGGCGACCGGCGACCCGCGGCGGTGGCCCAACGAGCCGGGGATGCCGGGAATCGTCCACTTCTGGGGGCCGTACCCCTACCGCTCCGCCTTCCACGCGACGAGCGAGGCCGAGGAGTGCCAGCGCGCTCTCCAGCACCTGCGCGACGTCATCGCCTTCGAGGGCCCGGCGACGATCGCGGCGCTGATCCTCGAGACGGTGGTCGGCACCAACGGCATCCTCGTCCCACCGGACGGCTACCTCGCCGGGGTCCGGGAGATCTGTGACGAGCACGGCATCGTGTGGATCGCCGACGAGGTGATGGCCGGTTTCGGCCGGTGCGGCGAGTGGTTCGCCGTCGACCACTGGGACGTCACCCCGGACCTCATCTGCTTCGCCAAGGGCGTCAACTCAGGCTATGTCCCGATCGGCGGCGTCGTCATCTCGGCCGCGATCGCCGAGACCTTCGAGCGACGAGCCTTCCCGGGTGGCCTCACGTACTCGGGGCACCCGCTCGCCTGCGCATCGGCCGTCGCGTCGATCCGGATCTTCGAGGAGGAGGGCGTTCTCGAGAACGTCCGCAAGGTCTCCGACACGGTGATCGCGCCGCGCCTGGCCGAGATCGCCCGGAAGCACCCGAGCGTCGGCGAGGTGCGCGGGCTCGGGTTCTTCTGGGCGCTCGAGCTCGTCCGCGACCGCACGACCCGCGAGCCGCTCGTCCCGTACAACGCCAGCGGGGCGGCTGCCGGGCCGATGGACGAGTTCGCCGCGGCGTGCAAGGCCGAGGGGCTGTGGCCCTTCGTCCACTTCAACCGCACCCACGTCGTGCCTCCGTGCACCACGACCGCCGAGGAGATGGCCGAGGGCCTCGACATGCTCGACCGGGCGCTCGAGGTCGCGGACCGGTTCACCGCCTGATGGCTCACGCTGGGCCTCTCCGGATCTGAACGGGGCGGGACGGCGGCCGACGCAGGTGCTCTCGCCCGGCGAGGAAGCCCCGCCGCGGGTGTGCCGGCAGCGCCTGTGGACGGCGTCCGGGGAATGTCGGCGGCACGGCATACGGTTGGTGGTTCAGGAGTCGGGTGTCATGTGCCCGAGAGGTGGCTGCGGAGGTCGCGAGGTTGGGACGCGTGGTGACCGTCGAGCGCCTCGCGGACCTCACGAACCGCGAGCTCGACGACGTCTGCGGCACGGTGACGGTGGCTCGCGGCCTCGCCTACGCGAAGCAGGGGCGCGTCTCCGACTACGAGCTCTCCACCGACGGCACCGATGCGACCGGCTGGGTGGCCGGCAGCACCGGGCAGACCTATCTCACCCACGTGTCCCTGCACCCGGTGTCGACAACCTCGGCCGGTCGGAACCAGGTGCGGCGCTGGCAGAGCGACTGCACCTGCCCGGTGGGCGGTGACTGCAAGCACGCGGTCGCGGTGGTCGCGGCGGTCCGCGAGCACCAGCCCGTCCTCGACACCCTTGCCGGACGGTCCGCCCCGGCCCGGCCGACGTGGGAGCGCGCGCTCGGTGGCCTCCTCGACGAGGGGGACACGCAACCCGACACCACACCGGTGGGCCTGCTCATCGAGCGCGTGAGCCCGGGTCCGGGGCGCTCACGTGGTGACGACCCGGCACGCGAGCAGCTGCGGGTGCGGCCGGTCGTCCCCGGCGCTCGTGGTGGCTGGATCCGCACCGGAGTCTCGTGGGAGACCTTCGCCGGCGGGTACTACGGGTTCGGGCGGGTCTCGTTCTCCGACGACCACCGTGACGCGCTGACCGCCCTGGCCGATGCCCACCGCCGGTCGGTGCGGGCGTTCGGCTACGGGCGGATGCCGGACGCGATCCTCCTCGGCCACCTCGGGCCGAGCTGGGTGGCGCTGCTGCGGGCGGCAGACCGGGCGGGAGTGCGCCTCCTCACCGACCTGGGCGAGGGCGGCGAGGTGGCGTTCGCGCCCGACCCGGCGGAGCTGGTCGTCGAGGTCGTGCGCACCGAGGACGGCGCAGAGCTCCGTCCTCGCCTCGACCTGCCGACGGGATCCGTCGGCACGACGCGGCTCGTGGGGCAGCCGGCGACGGGGTTCTGGCTGCGCGACGGCGACACGCTCGTGCTCGGGGCCCTCGCCGAGCCCCTCGACGGCACCCGCCAGCGGCTGCTCGACCTCGGTGTCGTCGAGGTGCCCGAGGACGACTGGGCCCGCTTCACCGTCACCCACCTGCCGGGTCTGCGTCGCAAGGCGCGGGTGCGCAGCCTCTCCGCCGACCTCCCCCTGCCGGATGCCGTGCCGCCGAGACTTGGCCTGACCGTCACCTTCGAGCCGGGGCACCGGGCGCACCTCGAATGGGGCTTCCGGTACGGCGCAGTGGGGGGTGGGGTGTTCGTTCCGATGTCCGTGGAGGACCCGGACCCGATGCGCGACCGAGCCGCGGAGCGGGCACTGGTCGACGGGTTGCTCGCGGTCGAGGAGGTCGCCGCCTTCGACGCACTGTGGCAGGTCGTGGCCCGGGTGCGCCGGTTGGTGCCCGAGACGCGGCTCCACGGTTTCACGACGGTGGCGCTCGCCGACGTCCTCCCGGTGCTTCAGGAGCACCCCGGTCTGGAGCTCACGGTCGTCGGGGAGCCGGCCGACTACAGCGAGGCGCTCGACGCGCCGCTCATCCAGGTCTCGACGTCCGACCCGGCCGACGGCACCGCAACCGACTGGTTCGACCTCGGCATCTCGGTGACCGTCGCCGGCGAGGAGGTGCCGTTGGCGCCCCTCATCGAGGCGGTCGCCCGCGGGCACGAGCACCTCATCCTCGACAGCGGCACGTGGTTCTCGCTGGAGAGGCCCGAGCTCGAGGCCCTGCGCGCGCTCGTCGAGGAGGCGCGATCCCTGCAGGACAAGCCCAGCGACCCGCTGCGGATCTCGGTCGTGCACGCCGGGCTCTGGGACGAGCTGACCGCCCTCGGTGTCGTCGAGCAGCAGAGCGCGCGGTGGGTACAGGCGGTGGACTCGCTCCTGAACCTGGACGCCGTCGAGCCGGCCGACGTGCCGGTGGGCCTGGAGGCGACGTTGCGTCCCTACCAGGTGGACGGGTTCCGGTGGCTGTCCCTGCTCTGGGACTGCGGCCTGGGCGGGGTGCTGGCTGACGACATGGGGTTGGGGAAGACGCTGCAGATGCTCGCCATGGTGCTGCGTGCCCACGAGCGTGGCGAGCTCGACGACCCGGTGCTCGTCGTCGCCCCCACATCCGTGCTGGCGACGTGGGAGAGCGAGGCGGCCCGGTTCGCGCCGGCCCTGCGCACCGTCGTCCTCGACCGCACGCGCGCGAAGGCCCGGGTGGGACTGGACGAGGCGATCGCCGAGGCGCAGGTCGTCATCGCCTCGTATGCCGTGGTGCGGATCGACGAGGCGGCCTTCCGGTCGCGGCCGTGGGCCTCGGTGGTGCTCGACGAGGCGCAGTTCGTCAAGAACCACCAGGCCAAGACCTACCAGGCGGTGCGGCGGCTCACGGCGCGGGCGAAGTTCGCGATCACCGGCACTCCGCTCGAGAACTCGCTCATGGACCTGTGGTCGCTGCTGTCCATCGTGGCGCCCGGGCTGCACCCGAGACCGGCGCTGTTCAAGGAGAGCTGGGCCAAGCCGATCGAGAGCCACGGCGACGTCGAGCGCCTGGCGGCCCTGCGGCGGCGGATCCGGCCGTTGATGCTGCGGCGCACCAAGGAGGCCGTCGCTGCGGGAGCTGCCGCCGAAGCAGGAGCAGGTGCTCTCGGTCGAGCTCCACCCCCGGCACCGCGCCGTCTACGACCGGCACCTGCAGCGGGAGCGGCAGCGGCTGCTCGGCCTCATCGAGGACGTGCAGGGAAACCGGATCGCCATCCTGCGCGCCCTCACGGTGCTGCGGCAGCTGTCGCTCGACCCCTCCTTGGTCGACGAGGCGTATGCCGGGCTGGCCGCGTCGGCGAAGGTGGACGCCCTCGTGGAGCAGCTGGGCGAGCTCTCCGAGGAGGGCCACCGGGCGCTGGTCTTCTCCCAGTTCACGGGGTTCCTCGGCATCGTCCGCGCCCGCCTCGACGCGGAGGGCATCGCCTACGAGTACCTCGACGGGTCGACCCGCAACCGCGGTGAGCGGATCGCGGCCTTTCGGGAGGGCGATGCGCCGGTGTTCCTCATCTCCCTCAAGGCGGGCGGCTTCGGGCTGACGCTCACCGAGGCGGACTACGTCTTCGTGCTCGACCCGTGGTGGAACCCGGCGGCAGAGGCCCAGGCCATCGACCGCACGCACCGCATCGGTCAGACCCGCCCGGTCAACGTCTACCGGATGGTCTCCCGCGACACGATCGAGGAGAAGGTCGTCGCCCTCCAGGAGCGCAAGCGCGACCTCTTCGCCCGGGTCGTCGACGAGGGCGCGGCCATGTCCTCGGCCCTCAGCGCGGACGACCTGCGGGAGCTGCTCGGCACCTGAGCGCGGCAACGGGCTGGGCCGCGGATGAGCGACCTGGTGGTGATCGGCGGCGCCGCTCGCACCCCGGCAAGGCCCGGGCCGCGCTCATGGGTGAAGGATCTGCCAGCCTGTCCCATGACGGCCGTCTCGGGTTGAGGAGGAGCGATGCGGGTCGAAGGTCCTCGGGAGGTGACCCCTCGCACGGACGAGGCCGCGCGGCGTGGCGTCGTCGTCACGGCCGCCGGCCCGAACATGCGTCGCGTGCTGCACGAGTGCTCTCTCCCCACGTTTCGCCGTTTCGCGGACCGCTGGGGCTACGACGTGCGTGCGGCCGACCTCGAGCTCGACGGTGCGGCCGCCGACGAGTCGGCACAGCGGGCGAAGTGGGCGAAGGTGCCCCTCCTCCGCGGGGCGCTGGCGGAGTTCCCCCTCGCGCTGTGGCTGGACGCCGACGTCCTCGTGATGCGCACCGACGAGGACGTCGCCGTCCACCTGCACCCGGACCACTTCCAGGCCCTCGCCCTCGAGCACGTTCCGGACGAGCACCGCGTCAACCCGAACACGGGGGTGTGGCTGATGCGCTCGTGTCGGCAGGCGTTCGACTTCCTCGACGCCGTCGAGGGCGCGGGCCAGCAACCCGGGCCGTGGGCGGACCAGGGGGCGGTGCTCGATGCCCTCGGCTGGTGCCGGGGCGACGACGCCTACCACTGGGCCCGGCCAGGCCCGGGCTCACCGTTCCTGGCCGGGACGAGCTGGCTCCCACCCGGGTGGAACCAGCCCCACGTCGACGACCGGACGACGGAGAACTGCTACAACTCCTCCCCGGAGTCCTACGCCACCCGTCCCACCGTTCGGCGTCCACATGCACTGCACTTCATGGGGATGACGGCGCAGGCCCGTGCCGACCACATGGCCACCTACGCGTCGGCGGCACTCGCGGCCCCGCCGGGCGTCACTGCACCTGGTCCTCCGTGAGGGGCGGCACTCAGGGTCGCGCGGCAGGAGTGGTCTCCTTCCGCTGGCCGCCGGTCGAACCCGTGGGACGCGATGCGGGTCAGTCGGGGCGGGTCATCGCCGCGGGGTCGATCCACCTGTCGTAGTCGTCCTCCGTGACCGCGCCGGACGCCAGGGCCGCATCGCGCAAGGTGGAGCCGTCCTTGTGGGCCTGCTTCGCGATGGCCGCCGCGGTGTCGTAGCCGACGTGGGGAGCAAGCGCCGTGACGAGCATGAGGTCGGCGTCGAGGTGTGCAGCGATCTGCTGCCGGTCGGCCTCCAGACCGGCCACGCAGTGCGCCGTGAACGACCGGCAGGCATCCGAGAGCAGCCTGATCGACTCGAGCACCGCGTGCGCCATCACCGGGGTGAACACGTTGAGCTGGAAGTTGCCCTGCGACCCGGCGAACCCCACCGTCGCGTCGTTCCCGAACACCCTCGTCACGACCATGGTCATCGCCTCGGACTGGGTGGGGTTGACCTTGCCCGGCATGATCGAGGACCCCGGCTCGTTCTCGGGGATCCGGAGCTCGCCGATCCCCGTCCGAGGTCCCGACGCCAGCCACCGAACGTCGTTCGCCAGCTTCATGAGCGCCCCGCCCAGGGTCCGCAACGACGAGCTCACCGCCACGAGGGCATCGTGCGAGGAGAGCTGGACGAACAGGTTCTCTGCCTGGTGGAACTTCTCCCCTGTCTGCACGGACAGGTGTTGCGCCACCAGGGGCCCGAACACCGACGGCGCATTCAGCCCCGTTCCGACGGCGGTCCCACCGATGGCCAGGGCACGGGCCCGGTCCCCGGCATACCGGATGTCGGCCTGCGCGTCCCGGATCTGTGCCGCCCACGCCCCGATCTCCTGACCGAGCGTCACCGGCGTCGCGTCCTGGAGGTGGGTCCGGCCGACCTTGACGATGTCGCCGAGCTCGGCGGCCTTGTCCTCCAGTGCGGCAACCAGCCCGTCGACCGCCGGGTGGAGCCGCTCGACCAGCTCGAGGACCACCGCGACGTGCACGGCCGTGGGGAAGGTGTCGTTGCTCGACTGGCTCCTGTTGACGTCGTCGTTCGGGTGCACGGGGGACTTGCTCCCGAGCTCACCGCCCATGAGCTCGATCGCGCGGTTGGCGATGACCTCGTTGGCGTTCATGTTGCTCTGAGTGCCGGAGCCGGTCTGGAAGACCACGAGGGGGAAGTGGTCGTCGAGGTCCCCTCGCGCGACCTCGTCGGCGGCCTGGACGACGGCCCGGGCGACCTCACCGTCGAGCAGGCCGAGGTCCGCGTTCGCCAGGGCGGCCGACTTCTTGAGCAGACCGAGCCCGCGCACGACGGCCCGCCCCCACACGAAGGTGTCCCGGCCGATGTCGAAGTGCTCGAGGCTGCGCTGCGTCTGCGCTCCCCAGTAGCGGTCCTCGGGCACCTCGACGGCGCCCATCGTGTCCTTCTCGATGCGGGTGGCCATACCCCACCGTATGCCGCTGCCCTCGCGCTGGGGGATGGTGGATGCCCCGGGACGAACGGGTCAGCGCTCGGACCGATCCTCCGACGGGTCGCTGTCGGTCGCGGAGGTCCAGGCGCCCTCCCCCGTGATGCCCTCGTCCCCGAGGTCGTCGGCCGCTGGCGTGGTGGGTGCCGCGTCCGACACGCTCGACTCGCTCGGGGCCGAGCTCTTCGCCGTCGCCGCGGGGGACGCCGCGGACTCCCGCTGCTCGGCGACCCAGTCGACCCCGCTCAGCACGCCCGCGCGGAGCCTGTCGACGTAGGAGTGGTACTTGCCCTCGGTGCGGCTGTCGACGGAGGCACCCGCCTGGGTGAGCCTGGCGTCGATGCGCTCGCGGTTCTCGGCGGCGAACTCCCCCGCGCGCGCCGCGGCGGTGCGCAGGAACTGGTCGGCCTGGTCGGCGAAGGTCTCGATCTTCTTGTCGAGCTCGCGCTCGCGGGCCTTCGCCTCGAGGTCCCGCAAGGCGGCCCGCAGCTGGTCGGTGGCGTTCATCGGTGCTTCCCTTCCTGGTTCGGCGACCCAACGGTCCGATCCACACCTCTCAACTGGTGACGACCCCAGCATGGTTCCCCATCCCGGCAGGTCGAGGCCCCACGGACGGTCGGATCTGAGACACTCTCAGGTACCCGACTCGCAGCGTCGCGATCCGGTGACGGTTCGGCGGCGCCCGGACCAGGAGAGCGCGCCATGCCGGACCCCCTCGACCTCCCCGATGCCGACGGTGCCCTCGCGCCGACGCGTCGGATGGTGCGCCGGGAGTGGCGGATGGCGCTCGAGCTCGCGTCCACGGCCGTCCGCACCCGTGACCTCCAGCGGTGGCCGCAGGGTGACGGCCACCCCGTTCTCGTGCTGCCCGGCTTCCTCGCAGGACCGGAGTCGACGGTCTTCCTCCGCTCCCACCTGCGCCGGCTCGGCTACCGCGCCCACGACTGGCGCCAGGGCCGCAACCTCGGCTCGCGCCCCGGGCTCACCGACACCCTCGAGGACGTCCTGCTCGAGATCCACGACCGCTACGGCCGCACGGTGAGCCTGGTCGGCTGGAGCGCCGGCGGGATCTACGCCCGGGAGATGGCCCGTGCCCTCCCCGACTACACCCGCTCGGTCATCACCCTGGGCAGCCCCTTCCGCGGCAACCCCATGGCGAGCCGGGCCTGGCGGATGTACACCCTCATGAACCGGGGCGACCACCACGAGGCCCTCTTCACCGAGGAGGCGCGCACGGTCCGGGCGTCACCGCTCGCCGTGCCGACGACGTGCATCTACTCTCGGGCCGACGGCATCGTCGCGTGGGAGTGCTGCACCTCCGTGCCGGCACCGCAGACCGAGAACATCGAGGTCCGCGCCACCCACCTCGGCTACGGCCACGAGTACGAGACGCTGCGCATCATCGCCGACCGGCTCTCCCAGCCCGAGGGAGCGTGGCACCCGTATGCCGGACGGCCCGACGCGGCTCCCGACGCCGCCGCCGTACCCGCCGTACCCGCCGGCCCCGTGGCACCCGCCGCACCCACCGTCGTCGGGACGAGTGTCGACCCCGACGAGCCGCACGAGCATGGGCGCCGGGCGCGCGGCAAGGCGGGCTGAGCAGCGTGGCCCACTCCCGCTGGGCCTCGCCTCTCGACGCGATCTTCCTCATGGGAGAGACGCCGGAGACGCTCATGCACGTGGCCTCCCTGCTCCACCTGACGTTCCCATCCGGCGAGGAGGGGACCTATCTCCCGCGGCTCCTCGCCGAGCTGCGCGCAGGTCCGATCGAGACACCCTGGAACCTCCGCCTGCAGACCCGGATGCTCATGCGCCAGCCCGTGCACCGGTGGGTGGAGGACGAGGCGTTCGACATCGACTACCACGTCCGGCACTCGGCCCTTCCGAGCCCCGGCGGCGAGCGGGAGCTCGGCATCCTCGTCTCCCGGCTGCACTCCAACGCACTGGACTTCCGCCGCCCGCCGTGGGAGATGCACGTCATCGAAGGCCTCCGTGGCGGCCGGTTCGCGATCTACGCGAAGATCCACCATTCCCTCGTCGACGGCTACACCGGGATGCGCATCCTCCAGCGCGGCCTCTCCCCGGATCCCGGCGACCGTGACCACCCGTTCTTCTTCGGACTGACCAAGCCGTCGCGCCCGCCGCGGGACGCCGACCCGGTCGGTGACGTCACCTCCATCGTGCGCGGGATGGCCGACTCCGTCCGGGCGATGCCGTCGGTGGCGCGGACCGTCCTCGACACCCAGCTCGGCCGAGGTCGGACCGCCACGAAGGCCGTGACGTCCTACCAGGCACCCTCCTCCATCCTCAACCAGCGCGTCGGGCGGGCGCGGCGGTTCGCGACCCAGGAGTACGACCTCGAGCGGCTCCGGGCCATCGCCCGTGCGCAGGGCGCCACCCTCAACGACGTCCTCATGGCCATCTGCGCCGGCGGCCTTCGGCGGTTCCTCTCCGACCTGGCGGCACTCCCGGAACGGCCGCTCATCGCCTTCGTCCCCGTGAACGTGCGGCCCAAGGACAGCCATGGCGGCGGCAACGCCGTGGGCGCCACCCTGGTGTCCCTCGGGACGGACGTCGAGGACCCACTCGCGCGCCTGGCTGCGATCCGCTCCTCGTCACGCGCGGCGAAGGCGCGGATGAGCGGGATGAGCGCCGACTCGGTCATCGCCTACAGCGCGCTGCTGCTCGCTCCTGCCGGTCTCCAGGTGGTTCGCGCGATGACCGGTATCCCGCTCCCGGTTCCGCAGACCCTCAACGTCTGCATCTCCAACGTCCCGGGTCCCAAGGAGCACCTCTACCTGCGGGGTGCCAGGCTCGAGGCGACCTACCCGGTGTCGATCCCCGGGCACTCCATGGCCCTCAACATCACCGCACACTCGTACGCGGGAGCACTCGACGTCGGCTTCGTCGGCGATCGCGATGCGCTGCCGCACCTCCAGCGCCTCGCCGTGCACACCGGCGAGGCGCTGGACGAGCTGGAGGCGGCGGTCTCAGGCTCCGGCTGAGTCCTGCGGCTCCGCCGACATGGACCCGATGTTGACCATCCACGGGATGCCGAACCGGTCGGTCAACATGCCGAACTCGTCGCCCCACATCTGCTTCTCGAGCGCCATCGTCACCGTCGCACCCTCGCTGAGTCCCTCCCAGTAGCGACGCAGCGACTCGTCGTCGCCGCTCAGGCTCACCGACATGTTGCTGCCGGGCGTGAATCCCTCGCCCTGCCCGGGAGCGGTGTCGGAGGCCATGATGACGAACCCATCGGGGGTCTCGAGCTGGGCGTGCATGATGCCGTCCGAGCCCTCGCCCTCCTGGCCGTACTCGCCGAAGGTGTTCATGGTGAGGTCGCCCCCGAGGACCTGGTGGTAGAAGGTCATCGCGTCGCGTGCGGTGCCCTGGAACGTGAGGTAGGGGTTGAGCCGTGATGCCATCGTCGTCTCCTCGAACCGGTGGTGTGCTGTGGCGGGGCGGTGGTCGCCCGTGATCCGACGCTACGCCGGAGCGCCGACACCGGGAGGCTGAGCGGACGGACACCTTGGGCGCCGACGTCCGCACTCGGCGACATCGTGCCCTTGCCCCACCACGACCCCGGGATGACAAGATCGGGCGATGAGCACCGTGCACGAGGCGGCAGGTGGTGATCCCGGCCTGCTGGCGCTCGCGCGCGCGTGGCACGAACGGTGCTTGGCGGACCCCGTGATGAGCCACCCCTTCTCCCATCCCGGACACCCGCAGCACGTCGAGCGGCTGGCGGCGTACTGGGCGGAGGCGCTGGGCGGGCCTGCCGCCTTCAGTGCTGACATCGGGGACGAGTCGAGCGTGCTCCGCATGCACGCCGGGAACGGGGAGCACCGCGACATGGACCGCCGGGCGGTGGAGTGCTTCGACGCGGCGATGACCGACGTGGGCATCACCGACGAGCCGCTTCGCACGACGCTGCACGACTACTTCGCGTGGTCCACCAACCGGATGGGGATGCACCCGGAGTCGCCCGAATCCGTGCCGGACGGGCTCCCGGTGCCGCACTGGTCCTGGCACGGTCCCACCGGCTGAGCGACGCCCGGCTGCCACCCGGCAGAAGCTCAGAGGCGAACCGTCTCGTTCTCGCCGTCGTCGGGGCGGGCGCCGGTGACCTTCGCCTTGAGCATGCCGACGAGCTGGCCGACCTTGCCCGGGCTGTCCCAGTACTCCGCGCTCTCCCCGTCGACGCGGATGACCGCCACCCTGGGATCCTCGGGATCGCACTGGAACCAGGCCTGCGCGAAGTCGTTCCAGAGCTCGCGGGCCTTCGCCGGGTCGCGCAGCACCTCGGCGCTGCCCGAGACGGAGACCCACTTGCCCTCCTCGGTGAACGAGACGTTGACGTCGGGCCGGCGGCGGATCTCGCCGGTCTTCTCCGAGTCGACATACGCGAGGAACCACAGCGTTCCGTCGGGGTCGGCCTGCTGGCACGCCATGGGCCGCGCCGTGAGCCTCCCGCTCTCGTCGTGCACCGTGGTGAGGATGGCTGTCCGCTGGTCCTTGATGAGGTCGTGGACGTGCTCCGCGCCGTTCACGTCGTGAGACATGGTGCTCCTTTCGCATCGGGTCATGCCGGTCGGGCCATCGACGTCAACGAGCCGGGATGCCGGGCAGGGTCTTGGGTGCGCCCCATCGGGGAGTTGTTGCCCCGTGTCCAAGGTTCCCGTGGTCTCGTGGGCCGACCGAACCCGTTGCCGCCGCACCGGCAGGGGCGCACACTGGGACGTCGAGGATCGAGGGCCGCCATGGGGTCGTGCACAGCCACCAGGCGGGTCCGTGCTCTGCTGGTCGGCCTCGGCCTCGTCGCCGTTCTCGGCCTTCTCGGAGCGTGCGCCCGCGCGGGCACGTCCACGGGCGACTACGTCGGGAACGACGCCGTGGCGTCGATGGCCGAGGAGCTCCGGGCCGAGGGCCGCACCGGCTACTACCTGGGACCGGAGGCGAACGGTCTCGCCCTCACGCACGTCGACAGGGTGACCGAGAACGGGCCGGACTTCCAGTTCTGGGCGTCCTACGGTCGGTGCCAGGCCGGGATGTTCGAGGAGGGCGGGTGCGCGGACCCCCTGAGTGTCGGCACCCGCGCGTGGCGGGCCGACGTCACCGGCATCTCGTGCCAGCGGCTCGAGCCGCAGCTGGGGGTCCCGGTCGCGAGGGTCAGCGGGGAGCTGACCCTCTTCACGGACGACGTTCTCGTGAGCGTCCTCCCCGTCGAGGACGCCACCGGCAGGGCGCTCGACAACGGCCTGGAGCTCCTGCCCGCCCTGCGGGCCGTCGGGGCAGACGGCCCCGCCCGCCCACTTCCGCCACCGGTCCCGGACCTCGCGGCCTGGGTCGACACGACGTGCGGCTCGACTCCCGGCGAGACCGTCGAGCATCCGATCGAGCAGCCGGGGGAGACACTGGACAACACCCACGTTCCCGATTTCACCGTGGACGCACTCGGCGGAGGACAGCTCGCGTGGGCGGACTACCGGGGACGGCCCGTGATCGTTGCTGTCGGATCCCTGGACCAGGTGCTGCCAACGCTCGATCGACTGGTCCCGCTCAGTTCGGAGTCGCCGTCACGACCGGCGGTCGTCGGGCTGGTCGTGGAGCTCAGCGCCGACAAGGGCAACCCGCGGCCCCTGGCGGACCTGGAGCGTCAGGCGGACAAGCCGGTTCCTGCGCCTGTCGGGTATGCCGCCATACCCCTTCCCGCCGTGTGGTTCCTCGACGCGGCAGCGAACGTCGGTGAGGTCGACGACGGCATGACGACGGGCGTCATCGCCTTCGTCGACGGGGCGGGCGAGGTCATGACCTACGTTCCGATGAACGCCTCCGACCCCCGGCTGAGGAGCGCCGCTCGAGAGCTCGGCTGACCCGCCGACCGCCCCCGGGTCAGGTGACCGCACGGTCCAACGACCGCCCTTTCTCATCGGACGAGCACCTTCATCGCCGAGACTTTGTCTAACCTTGCGCGCGGCCGACCGGCAGGTCCTACGCTCGTACCCACCGACCCGGGCCTCTGGTTGAATCGAGGCCCACGAACGAACGGGGCAAGGCGGTTGTGTCGATGAGTACCGAGGTGACCTCCCCGCCGCTGGACTCCCGACGTCGTGTGACATCACCGGAGGACACCCTCGCCGAGGCCGACGTCCTGCTCGAGACGACCTTCGTCGAGCTCTCGGACGCCCTCCTCCGCGCCGCCGTCGAGGGGTCCCCGTCGGGCGGCGACCCGGAACCCGGGCCGCTGGGCGTCGACCTCGTTCGCGAGCTCGCCGAGCGCACCCGGAACCACGGCAAGCGCCTGCGGCCCGTCCTGGCCCACTGGGGCTGGGCGCTCGGCGGCGGGCAGCGCGAGACGCACCCGCACCTGGTGCGCATCGCCGCAGCCCTCGAGCTGCTGCACCTCTTCGCCCTCATCCAGGACGACGTCATGGACCGCTCGGACTCGCGGCGGGGCAGGCCGACGCTCCACGTCGTCGCCAGCGAGCGGCACCGGAGGGCCGCGGGGCTCGGTGACGCCTGCCTCTTCGGCGACAGCGTGGCCACCCTCGTCTCCGACCTCGCCCTCAGCGAGGCCACGCTGCTCGTCGGGCCGACCCCGCCGCCGGTGCGGGCCGCCTGGCGCCTCATGGCGGTCGAGCTCGTCGAGGGCCAGCTGCTCGACGTCACCCACACGGCGGGCCGCCGGCGCGACCTGTCCACCTCGCGCCGGATCGCCCGGTTCAAGAGCGGGCGCTACACGATCACCCGGCCGCTCCAGCTCGGCGCTCTCGTCGCGGGCGCGGACAGCGACCTCGTCCGGGGCCTCGTCGGGTGGGGGGATCTCGTCGGTGACGCCTTCGCCGTGCGCGACGACGTCCTCGGCGTGTGGGGGGACCCGGCTCGCACCGGCAAGCCAGCCGGTGACGACCTGCGCTCGGGCAAGCCGACGGCCCTGCTCGCGTGGGCCGCGGAGCTGCTGCCCCAGCGGGCTCGCCCGCTCCTCGCGGCCTGCGATGCCGGCACCCTGGACGACGACGGCGTGCAGGCCCTGCAGCGGGCCATGGCCGACGCCGGAGTCCGGGAGCGCGCGGAGTACACCGTGACCGAGCTCGTCGCCCGCGCCCATCGGGCCCTCGACGAGCTCGCGGTCGAGCCCGCCGCCGACGCGGCGCTGCGCGACCTCGCCGACACCATCGCCTGGCGCTCCGCATGAGAGTGCTCGTCATCGGCGCCGGCCTCTCCGGTCTGGCCGCCGCCTGCCACCTCGCCGGCGCCGGGCACGACGTCACGGTTCTCGAGCGCGAGTCGGTCGTCGGTGGCAGGGCGGGGCTGCTCCGCCTCGGGGACTTCCGCCTCGACCCCGGACCGGTCGTCATGACGATGCCCGAGCTGCTCCACGACCCGATCCGCGCGGTCGGCGGTGACCCCGACCGGCTGATCCGGATGGAGCGGCTCGACCCGGCATACCGGGCGGTCTACCCCGACGGCAGCGAGCTGCACATCCGGGCCGACATGGCTGACCTTCGCGAGGAGATCCGCACCAAGGTCGGCGAGGCCGACGCGGCCGGGTTCGACCGCTTCCTGAGGTGGCTCGAGGACCTCTACGAGACGGAGTTCGACACCTTCGTCGACGCGAACTACTCCTCCCCCCTCGACCTCGTGCGCTCACCAGCCAAGGCGCTCAGGCTCCTCCGGCTCGGCGGCCTCGGTGCCCTCGGCCCGGCGGTAGACCGCTTCTTCACCGACGACCGGCTGACCCGGATCTTCAGCTTCCAGGCCCTGTATGCCGGCATCGCCCCGGCCAGGGCCCGCGCCGTCCTGGCGGTCATCACGTACATGGACACCGTCCGCGGCGTCTTCTATCCCGAGGGCGGGATGCACGCGGTGCCCCGGGCGATGGCCCAGGCACTGGCGGACGCGGGGGTGCCGATCCACCTCGGCGTCGACGTCCGCGAGATCCTCCGGCGCTCCGACGGGGCGGTCGTCGGTGTGGCGACCACCGACGGTGAGCAGCTCTGCGCGGACGCCGTCGTGTGCACCGTCGACCTCCCCGTCGCCTACGACCGGATGCTGCCCGGCGTTCCCGCCCCGCGGGCCGCGCGGCGCGGCGACTTCTCACCGTCCGCTGTCGTCTGGCACGTGGGGGCCGCGGGGACGCCCGCTCCCCACCTGCGCCACCACAACATCCACTTCGGCCATGACTGGGACGGCTCGTTCGACGCGATCATCGACCGCGGTGAGCTCATGCCGGACCCGTCCCGGCTCGTCACCGTTCCCACCGTGTCCGACCCCGCCGCCGCCCCGGCAGGCTCCACCGCGCTGTACGTCCTCGAGCCGGTGCCGCACACCGGCGCAGGCATCGACTGGCGCCGCGAGTCGGGGCCGATGCGGGAGCGGCTCCACACCTTCCTCGAGGCCGGCGGCTACCCGACGGACGTCCGTGAGGAGCTGCTCGTGACCCCCGACGACTGGCAGGCGCAGGGCCTGCACCTCGGCACGCCCTTCGCCCTCGCGCACACGTTCCTCCAGTCAGGGCCCTTCCGGCCCTCGAACGTGGACCGCCGGGTTCCCGGGCTGGTCTTCGCCGGCTCGGGCACCCAGCCGGGGGTCGGCGTCCCCATGGTCCTCGTGAGCGGGAAGCTCGCCGCACAGCGGGTCCAGGAGTACGCCCGCGACGCCCGGCCGGTGCCGCGTACGGTGGTCCGGTGAGCCACGTCGCCCCGGTCGCCTCCCCCGAGGTGCTCGCCGTCGGCTATGCCCGGTGCGCCGCGATCACCCGCCAGCACGGCACGACGTACTACTGGGGCGCGCGGCTGCTCCCCGCCGCCTCACGTCGCCACGTCCACGCCGTCTACACGCTCGCCCGGCTCGCGGACGACATCGTGGACCTCGCCGGGCCCGATCCCGGCCCCGACACCGCCGCCGCGCTCGACGTCTTCGAGCAGTCCTTCTGGGACTCCCTGGCCGCAGGGAGGTCGGCGGACCCGGTCATGGCCGCCGTCGTCACCACCGTGCGGGAGTGCGGTATCGAGGAGGAGTGCTTCTCCCGGTTCTTCGGTGCCATGCGCACCGACCTCACCCGGCGGACGTACGAGACGTGGGGAGACCTGCTCGGCTACATGGACGGCAGCGCCGCCGTCATCGGCGAGATGATGCTCCCCGTCCTGCGACCCGGCACGGATGCCGTCGCCCCGGCTCGCTCGCTCGGCCTCGCCTTCCAGCTCACGAACTTCCTGCGGGACGTGGGTGAGGATCTCGACCGGGGCCGGGTCTACGTTCCGCAGGAGGACCTCCGGCGGTTCGGCGCCGACCCGCACGCGCGCGCGGTGACCCCCGAGTGGCGCGCACTTCTGGCCTTCGAGATCGAGCGCAACCGGCGGCTCTACCGCGAGGCCGACGACGGCATCCCCGCTCTGCCCGGCGCGTCACGCAGGTGCGTCGCGACCGCGCGCGTCCTCTACGCCCGCATCCTCGAGCGCATCGAGGCCGCCGACTACGACGTGTTCGGCACCCGGGCACGCGTGCCCACCCCGCTCAAGGCCGCACTGGCGGTGCGGATGGTCGCCTCACGCGAGCCGATGCGTCTCGTGCACGCGGACCGGGCGGCTCGCCAGCCGTCGAACGGTGCCTGGGTGTCCGACGACCCGGTCGTCCTCCTCGACGAGGGAGGAGCCCCGGTGGGTCACGCACCGAAGTCGGCGATCCACCATGACGACACCCCGTTGCACCTGGCGTTCTCCTGCTACGTCCTGGACCGCGAGGGACGACTGCTCGTCACCAAACGGGCCACGAGCAAGCCCAGCTTCCCGGGGGTGGTGACGAACACGGTCTGCGGGCACCCCCTGCCCGGTGAGGACCTCGCGGAGGCCGTGCGGCGACGGGCCAGGAGCGAGCTCGGCGTCGACGTCCGCGACCTGCGCCTCGTCCTGCCGGGCTTCGGCTACCGCGCCGTGATGAACGGCGTCGTGGAGCACGAGCGGTGCCCGGTGTTCGTCGGCTGGGTCGACGACGCGTCCATCAGCCCGGATCCGGAGGAGGTCGACGGGGCGGAATGGGTTCCCTGGACCGACTTCAGCGCCGACGTGCTCGAGGGCGCCCGCACCGTCTCGCCGTGGTGTGCCGAGCAGGTGCCGATGCTCGCTGCCCTGGGGCCGGACCCGAGGTCATGGCCGGCCGGGCCAAGAGCCGAGCTCCCACCGGCGGCCGCGCTCGGGCCCGACGCCGAGGCGGCCTGAGGACCACCGTGGACGACCGCTACCAGTACCTCCTGCTCATGGCCGGCTGCCTGGTCATCACCCTGCCCCTGGAGTTCGTCCTCCGCGCCCGGGTCTACCGCCGGCCGCGCCGCCTCCTGCTGTCACTGCTCCCGATGCTTGTCCTCTTCCTGGCGTGGGACGCCTTCGGGATCTGGCGCGGGCACTGGCGGTACAGCCCGGAGTACACGACCGGCATCCGCCCGGCCCGCGTGCCGCTCGAGGAGTACGTGTTCTTCGTCGTCATCCCGCTCTGCGGCCTGCTCACGTACGAGGCCGTCGGCACGGTGCTCGGGTGGGTGCACCGGTGGCGAGGCCGCGATGCGTGAGTACACCCTGCTCGCCGTGGCGTCCGTGCTCGGGACCGTCGCGGTGGAGGTCTTCTGGCTGCGTACCGGCGTCTTCCGCAAGAGCCAGTACTGGATCTCGATGGGAATCGTCTACCTCTTCCACGTGCTCGTCGACGGGTGGCTCACCAAGCTCTCCGCGCCGATCGTCATCTACGACAGCGGCGAGATCATCGGCCTCCGCGTGCCGTGGGACATCCCCGTGGAGGACTACCTCTTCGGGTTCAGCATGATCACCCTGACGCTGCTGGTATGGCTCGGCATCGGCGACGACGACGAGCGTGCCGACGCCACGGAGGGCCACACCTCCGGCGACGGCACCCCCGTCACGCGGAGCGGCGACCGCACGACCGAGGAGCGAGCATGACCACGGAGCAGCAGCGCACCGGGGAATGGGTGCTCGCGGACGCCTTCGACCGGGCCGCACCGACCTACGACGCGATGGTGGCACTCTCACCCGGCTACCACGCGCAGCTGCGCACGGCGGCCGAGCTCCTCGTCGAGCGACTGCCGCGGCCGGAGGCCGGTGACCGGCCGGTGAGTGTCCTCGACCTCGGCTGCGGGTCGGGGGCGTCGACCCGGGCGCTCCTCGACGCGTGGGCCGATCTCGCGGGCACCCCCGACCTCCTCACCGTCCGGGGCGTCGACTCCTCCGAGGGCATGGTCGTCCAGGCGCGCGCGAAGGCCTGGCCGGTGGGTGTCGAGCTCCTCGTGTCGGATGCCGTGGCCCACCTGGAGTCCCTGTCGGACGCCTCGGTCGACGGCGTGATCGCGGCCTACCTCCTGCGCAACGTCCCCGACCGGGAGCGTCTCGTCCGGGAGGTCGCCCGGGTCCTGCGGCCGGGAGGGGCGGTCGCGATCCACGACTACTCCGTGTCCGGCAACACCCGGGCCCGGGTGACGTGGGCGGCGATCTGCCACGGCGTCATCATCCCGCTCGCGGCGATCAAGCGCTCCGACGTGCCGCTGCACCGCTACCTCTACACGAGCGTGCGCGACTTCGACTCCGTCGGGCGCATCTGTGAGCGCCTTCTCGACGCCGGCGTCGTCGACCTCCACCACGAGTCGTATGCCGGGTGGCAGCGCGACCTCGTGCACACCGTCGTGGGGTCGCGGCCGTCGTGATCGGGAGCCGCCGTCGGCCGCGATGGCGTCCCGGTCTGGACAGCCGTGCCGTCTTCCACCCGCCGCCCGCGCCGGCGCAGGTGCCGGATCCCGGCGTCGAGCGACGCGTCGTCGTCGTCGGGGGCGGTATCGCGGGCCTCACCGCGGCGCTGGGCCTGGCCGAGCGCGGGGTTCGCGTCACGGTGGTCGAGCGGGCCGAACACCTCGGCGGCAGGGTCCGGTCCTGGCCGGTGACGCTTCCGGACGGCGGCTCAGGCCAGATGAGCCGCGGATTCCACGCCTTCTTCCGGCAGTACTACAACCTCAGGGCAGTGCTGCGCCGCACCGACCCCACCCTCGCGCGGCTGCGCCCCCTGCCGGACTACCCCTTGGTCCGCGCCGGTGGCGGCGCGGACTCCTTCGCTCGGATCCCACGCACTCCGCCGTGGAACCTCGCCGCGTTCGTGGCGCGCAGCCCCAGCTTCGACCTCGCCGGCCTGGCTGCGGTCGACGTGGACGCGGCCCTCGGCCTGCTCGACGTCGACTTTCCCTCGACGTACTCCGCGTTGGACGGGGTGAGCGCCGCCGAGGTGCTCGACCGGCTTCGCTTCCCGGAGCAGGCCCGCCACCTCGCGCTCGAGGTCTTCGCGCGCAGCTTCTTCGCCGACCCGCGAGAGTTCTCCGGCGCCGAGCTCGTCGCGATGTTCCACATGTACTTCGTCGGCTCGGCGGAGGGCCTGCTCTTCGACGTGCCGCGCGACGACTACGACTCGACGCTGTGGCGTCCCCTGGCCGACCACCTGACGCGGCTCGGGGTGAGCGTGCTGACCGGGCGCGAGGTGACGCGCGTGGAGCCGGGTCCGGACCGCCTCGTCGTGACGCACCGCGCCGCCGCCCGTGGGGACAGCGGACCCGCGACCGACCCGGCGGACGGGATGGTCCTCGCCCTGGACCCGACCGGCCTGCGCGGGCTCGTCGGGGCGTCGGGCGGCCTCGGCGGAGCGGATCCCGCAGGCGAGGCCTGGCGCGCGCGCGTGGCCGGCATCCGGTCGGCGCCTGCCTTCGCCGTGTGGAGGCTGTGGCTGTCGGGCACCGTCTGCCCCGAGCGAGCGCCGTTCCTCGGCACGAGCGGCTTCGGACCCCTCGACAACGTCTCGGTGCTCGAGAGGTTCGAGGACCACGCGACGCGCTGGAGCGACGAGCACGACGGCTCGGTCGTCGAGCTGCACGCGTACGCGCTGCCCGACGGCACCGAGGAGGGCGCGCTGCGCACGAGCCTGCTGGCAGAGCTGCACCGCGTCTATCCGGAGACCTCCGACCTCGACATCGTCCACGAGGAGTGGCTCGTGGAGCGCGACTGCGTGCTCGTGGGGCTGGAGCCGTGGCGGTCGCGACCGGGGGTCCGCACTCCGGATCCGCGCGTCGTGCTCGCCGGCGACACGGTGCGGTGCGACCTGCCCGTGGCCCTCATGGAGCGCGCCGCGACGACGGGCTGGATGGCCGCCGACCAGCTGCTCACGAGCTGGGGACACGTGGGCCATGGCGTGTGGTCGGTGCCGATGGGCTCGCGCTTCGGCCCGGTGCCGCGACTGGCCCGCCGCGGCATCCGCACCTACCGTTCGGCGGCGGAGCGGCGCAGCTCGTAGAGCCTGGCGGCGTAGACGATGTCGTCGGACCACAGCTGCGTCGCGGACGCGCGCATCCCGATCCGCACGAGCGGGGCCAGGCCCCTGGCAACGCGGAACCCCATCCGGTCCGACGTGGCGATGACCGCCTCGGTCATCACCGTGCGGGCGGGATGCGTACCGGGCGGTGTGAGGGGCGTCGCGTGGGTCTCGACGACGCTGCCGATGCCTTCACCGTCGGTGATCGTCATGACGATGGTGTGAGAGTCCGGACAGGTGAACTCGGCGCGCACGGGCACGGCGAAGGTGCGGCCCAGCCGGTACGCGACCTCGAGGACGAGGCGGTCGTTGCTCGAGGCGTCGTCGTCGACCATGAGGTCGCTGAACGCGTAGGGGTGCAGCCATGCCCCGTGCCAGGGGTCGAGCCGGTTCTGGACGATGTCCCGGGGCTCGCAGTCGGCCGCGAGGGAGATGACCGACGCGAGCGACTCCTCGAGCCGTGGGCGGGCCGCGAGCACCGGGCGGTCGGTCGGCTCGTCGCCGTCCTCGAGCTCGCCGACCCGGACCCAGAGCAGCACACCGTCGTCGAAGGCGGCGTACGTCGCCCACGGGGTGGGCGTGTCGCGGCCGAGCTGCATGCCGTGCCAGCGGCAGAGCACCGTTCCCTCCACGACGACGCAGTCGGCGAGCCGGGCACCGAGGTGGGGGCAGGCGCCTCGACCGGCGAGCAGCGAGCCGTCCGAGTCCCGCCAGAGCACGACCTCCCGCCCGGCCACCGTCCGCAGCAGCGTCCGGTCCGGCCGGAGCTCGGAGGATGCCGCCGCCACGAGCCACCCGTGGGTCGGGCGCTGGAGCGCGGCCGCCAGCGCGGCCTCGATGCGGGCGGGCCTGGCCTCCCGCCAGGTGCCGCGAAGGTGGTCCGGAGTGGTCTGCGGCAGGTAGCGCACGGGCACGCGCCCGCGCACCTCCTCCCGCCAGGAACGGTCGATGCGGAGCAGGCTCACGCGATCACGCTAGCCCCAGCCGCCCAGCGAGGACCAGCACGCCAGCGCGCGGGCCACGCTTTGTCGAACCCGGGGGTCGGCATGCGCGTGGCGGTCGTTCGCGGCACCCGTCGGCTGTCCGTCATCGCTCCACCGGCCGCGATTCGCCAGACGTGCATCGTGCGCTCCCTCTGTCCGGCAGCCTCCGCCTCTCCGCGAGCGGGTCGCTGCCCGCCGACGAGGTGTGGGAGCGCTACACCCAGCCCGTGTGGTGGCCGCAGTGGGCTCCGCACATCCGCGAGGTCGACTACCCGGAGGCCGCCGTCACCCCGGGCAGCACGGGTCGGGTGACCGGTGTGGGTGGCGTCGTCGCCCTCTTCCGCATCGACGCCGTCGACGACGTGGCCCGAACCTGGTCGTGGAGCGTCCGCTCCGGCCCCCTGCGGCTCTCCTTCGAGCACGGCGTCGATCCCGCCGCGCCGAGCTCCGGTTCCACCGACATGCTGGCTCCCCCGTCGTGCTGCACGTCCCGACACCTGCGTCCTGTGAAAGGGCGGTGACAGCGGCGGGTCACCTCTGCGATCGTGGGTTCCATGTCGGGACTGCAGCCGGATCGAATCCGAGCACCGACAGGGCGGGCGGGGAAGCGGCCGGCTCCGGGGGTACCCCGGGGTACCGGTCGCTGCCCGTGATCCTGCTGGCGACGACGGACGGTGACTCGCTGTCCGTCCTCGACGCCGAGATGCGTCGTCGCTACGCCGCCGACTACGAGGTGCTCACCTGCCACAGCTACAGCCACGCCCAGGCCGTCCTCGACGGGCTGCGGCGCTGGAAGCGCGACGTCGCCCTGATCCTGTCGTTCTACGGCCCCCGGGACAGGGAAGGACTGCGCTACCTGCGCCGGGCACGCTCGATCCACCCGTCCGCCAAGCGTGTGGTCGTCGTGGAGTGGGGCAACTTCGAGAGTCGCGGACCCGTCTTCCGCGCGATCGCCGAGGGACACCTGGAGAACCTCCTCGTGCGCCCGGAGCGGGCACGGGACGAGGAGTTCCACGGGGGCGTGACGCGACCTCCTCCACGACTGGCACTGGGCACAGGGGACCAGTGGCTTCGAGGCGGTCCGGATCTTCGGCCACGACGACGAGCGCACGCACATGCTGCGCGACGCGTTCTCTCGCAACCACATCCCCGTGGGCTTCTACGAGGCCGACGAGGACAACAGCCGCCGCGTGCTGCGTGGTCTGGGGCTCGACGACCCGGAGTTCCCCGTCCTCGACCTGAGGTTCACCTCGCCCCCTCGGGCGCTCGCGAACCCGAGCGACACGGACCTCGTGGAGGCTTTCGGCCTCACCGCCCAGCTCGACCCGGAGACCGTGTGGGACACGGTGATCATCGGCGCCGGCCCGGCCGGTCTCGCGGCGGCGGTCTATGCCGCCTCCGAGGGTCTGGCGACCCTCGTCGTCGAGCGAGAGGCCATCGGCGGCCAGGCAGGGACGAGCTCGCTCATCCGCAACTACCCGGGGTTCGCGCGAGGCGTCAGCGGCACCCACCTGGCGTTCCGGTCCTTCCAGCAGGCCTGGATGTTCGGGGCGGTGTTCCACTTCTTCCGCTCCGCGACGGGCCTGGAGGTCGACGACGACGAACAGCGGGTGCTGCTGTCGGACGGCACGGCGGTGCGGACGCGCACGACGATCGTGGCGACGGGCGTGGACTACCGGCGGCTCGGCATCCCCGAGCTCGAGGAGCTCAGCGGTCGGGGCGTCTTCTACGGGGCTGCGGTGACGGAGGCCCGCTCGATGACCGGGCAGGCGGTCCACGTCGTCGGCGGTGGGAACTCGGCGGGGCAGGCCGCACTGCACCTCGCCAAGTACGCCCGGCACGTCAGTCTCCTCGTGCGCGGGGCGGACGTCTCGGCCAGCATGTCGGAGTACCTCATCGAGCAGATGCGGGCCACGAGGAACGTCGACATCATCCACAACGCGGTCGTCACGGGGGCACGCGCCGTCGACGCACGCCTCACGGAGATCGAGATCACCGACGGCATCAGCGGGACCGAGCAGTGGAGCCCGTGCCACGGCCTGTTCGTCCTCATCGGCTCCTCACCCCACACCGACTGGCTCGACGGTGTCGTCGCGCGGGACGACGCGGGGTTCGTCAAGGTGGGCACCGACGCCACCGGCGACGCCGATGACGCGGACGAGGGCCACCATGTCCGGCATCCGCTCGAGACGAGCCGGCTCGGAGTCTTCGCCATCGGTGACACCCGCCGCGGGTCCATCAAGAGGGTCGCGACCGCGGTGGGTGACGGAGCCGCCGTCGTCGCGGCAGTCCACCACCACACAACGGATCGGATGCACCGATGACACAGACGTCACCCGAGCGCGGCGACCCGGTCGTGCCGGCCATGCGCTGGCTCCTCGGGCTCGCCGCGGTGCTCGTGTTCCTCGCCGGTGTGCAGCTCTTCCTCTTCCCCCTCGACACGGAGACCAGGTTCGCCTGGACCATCCCCTTCCCGATGACGGCGGTCTTCCTCGGGGCGTCGTACTGGTCGGCGGTGGGCCTCGAGCTCAGTGGGGCGCTCGCCACGCGCTGGAGCGTCGCCCGCGTCGCGGTGCCCGCCGTGTTCGTGTTCTCCACCCTGACCTTCGTCGCCTCGATGATCCACCTCCACAAGTTCCACCTGGCGGCCGAGCTGCCGGCGAGTGTCCGAGCCGTGGCATGGGGATGGCTCGGGGTCTATGCCGTCGTTCCGGTCCTCATGGCACTCGCGTGGTGGCTGCAGTCCCGTGCCGGAACGGCGGTGCCGGCGCCGACCGGACTGCCCACGGCCCTGCGCGCGCTGCTGGCCGTCCTCGCGGTCGTGCTCCTGCTTCTCGGGATCGCGCTGTTCGTCGCGCCGACCCGCGTCGCGGAGGTCGCGTGGCCCTGGCCGCTGACCCCGCTCGTCGGGCAGGCCGTCGGCGCATGGTGCATCGGTCTCGGGGTGGCGGCCGGACACTCCTGGCTCATCGACGACGCGCCGTCCCTGGCCCCCATCGGCCTCACCGCGGTGCTGTTCGGGGCACTGCAGGCGGTGGCACTTCTCCGGTACGGGGACAGCGTCGACTGGTCGAGCGTCGCCGGCGTCGGCTACCTCGTGGGACTCGCGGCGATCACCGTCGCGGGGGTCTGGCTGCTCGTCGAGGCGCGTCGCGCGCCGACGCCCCGCGACCCTGGGCTCAGCCGTCCGCGGTCGGGCGGCCGACGCTCGGAGCACGCCTGACGTCCAGCCGCGTGCGAGCCACGCGTTCATCCGGTCGGGATGCCGGTCGTGCGGCGGGGTCGCTGGTCACCGCAGAAGACCAGGCGCGCCCGATGGGGCGATTGCGCTCGGCGCCCGCTAGGCTGACCGCAGTTGTTGAGCTTTCCGTTGTGAAGTGGTTGCAGAACGTCCCGCCGGGACTGAGCACTTTCTGAGCAGAGGTATCACAGGCATCACCAACGCGGAGCCCCCCGACAGGCGGGTGGCCCCTCCCTCAGAAAGTAGGCTTCCCATGGCTACTGGCACCGTGAAGTGGTTCAACGCCGACAAGGGCTTCGGCTTCATCGCCCCCGACGACGGCTCGGCCGACGTCTTCGCCCACTACTCGGCGATCAACTCGAACGGCTACCGTTCGCTCGACGAGAACGCCAAGGTCGAGTACGAGACCCAGCAGGGCGCGAAGGGCCCGCAGGCAGCGAACATCACCGTCATCGGCTGACGTTCCGCCTCTGCCCTCACGGGCACCTCACACGACCGCCGTCCGGACTCCGGGCGGCGGTCGTGCGACGTCCGGGGAGGTGGCGGACTAGCGTGCGGTCATGACCGTGCGGATGGACCTCAACGCCGACGTCGGCGAGTCCTTCGGCACGTGGGTGCTCGGGGACGACGACGCGATGCTCGAGGTCGTCACCAGCGCCAACGTCGCCTGCGGCTTCCATGCCGGCGACGCGACCACCATCCGCCGCACCGTGGCTCGGGCCGCGGAACGGGGCGTCGTCGTGGGAGCGCAGGTGGGCTACCGAGACCTGGCCGGCTTCGGGCGCCGCCGGATCGACATGGAGGCCCCGGACCTCACCGCGGACGTCCTCTACCAGCTCGGCGCACTCGAGGCGATGTGTCGTGTGGCCGGAACCCGGGTGGCCTACGTCAAGCCCCACGGGGCGCTCTACACGACGGCCGCGGTCGACGAGGGTCAGGCCATGGCCGTCGTCGAGGCGGTGCTCGCCTACGACCCCGCGCTGCCGATCCTCTGCCAGCCAGGCTCGGTGCTCCACACCGTGGCGGGGCAGGCCGGCGTGACGGTGGTCGCTGAGGCCTTCGCCGACCGCGGCTACCTGCCCGACGGCCGGCTCGTGCCACGCTCGCGCCCCGGCGCGCTCGTCACCGACGCCGATGCCGTCGCGGGTCGGGTCCTGCGCATCGCGACCGAAGGCACCGTCATCGCGGTCGACGGGTCGCTCGTCGCCCTGCCGGCGAGGTCGGCGTGCACCCACGGGGACACTCCGGGCGCCGTGGCGATGGTCCGCGCCGTGCGCGCCCGCCTCGAGGCGGCCGGCATCACCGTGGCGCCCTTCGTCACGACCGGCACGACCGGCACGACCGGTCCCTGAGGGCACGTCGCTCATGGACTCGTCGACAGGTATCCCCGTCGACGTCCTGCCCGCCGGTGAGGAGGCCGTTCTCGTCGAGGTGGCGGATCTCGACGACGTGCTCGCACTCGATGCCGCCCTCCGCTCGGTCGTCGCATCCGGCACCGGGCCGTGGCGCTCGGTCACGGACCTCGTGCCCGGGGCACGGACCCTCCTCGTCGTGGCTGGAGAGGGGACGGACCTCGTCGCGCTGGGCCGCTCGGTGCGCGAGGTGGCCGCGGCTGCCGAGCGCTCCCCGAACCCGGGAGGGACCGAGAACGCCGCACCGGTGGTGGACATTCCCGTGCGTTACGACGGCCCCGACCTCGACGACGTCGCCGTCATCACCGGCCTCACGGTGGCCGACGTGGTCGCCGCCCACACACAGATTCCGTGGCGTGTCGCGTTCTGCGGCTTCGCCCCCGGGTTCGCCTACCTCGTCGGTGGCGACTCGCGGCTTGGCGTGCCTCGTCGGGACACCCCCCGAGCATCGGTCCCGGCCGGCTCGGTGGCCCTTGCGGGAGAGTTCTCGGCGGTCTACCCGCGGACCTCACCCGGCGGGTTGGCAGGTCATCGGCACCACCCACGCCGTGCTCTGGGACGTCGAGCGGCATCCTCCTGCGCTCCTCACCCCCGGCACGACGGTCCGCTTCGTCGACGTCGGGAGCGACTCGTGACCCGCGCGCTCGAGGTCCTCTCGACCGGGCCGCTGGTGCTCGTCGAGGACGAGGGTCGGCCGGGGCACGCGGCGGTGGGCGTGGGGCGGTCCGGGGCGGCCGACCGCGGGGCGTACCGGCTCGGAGCACGGATCGCAGGTCACGGCGAGGGCCGGGCGGCGCTCGAGATCCTGCTCGGCGGGCTCGCGGTGCGCGCCCTTGGCCGGGTGACCGTGGTGGTGACCGGGGCCCCAGCGCCGACGAGCCTCGACGGGCGGCCGGTTGCCCACGCGACGCTCGTCGACGTGACGGCAGGGTCGGTCCTCACCCTCGGGATGCCGGCCAGCGGTCTGCGCTCCTACCTCACCGTCCGCGGCGGCATCGACGTCGAACCCGTGCTCGGCTCGCGGTCGACGGACACCCTCTCGCTCGTCGGGCCGGCGCCGCCACGCCGCGGAGACGTCCTGCCCGTGGGGGCTCCGGGGGGCGCCTTCCCCACCGTCGACCACGTGGCCGTGCCGCCGCCCGCCCGCCCAGGTGTCTCCCTGCTCGAGGTGCTGCCCGGACCGCGAGCGGCGTGGGTCGGCGGGTGGGGCGGTGACCTGGGCGGGCTGTTGGGACCGGTGTGGCACGTCACCGGCGACAGCGACCGGGTGGGCCTTCGCCTCGGTGGTGCCCGTGTCGGGCGGGCGGAGGCGTGGAGCGGTGTCGAGCTTTCCAGCGAGGGGCTGGTCCGGGGTGCCGTGCAGGTCCCGCCCGGCGGGGAGCCGGTGGTCTTCCTCACCGACCACCCGGTGACCGGCGGCTACCCGGTCGTCGCGGTGCTCACGGCATCCGCTGCGGATCGGGCGGCGCAGCTCCGGCCCGGGGACAGGGTTCGGCTCACAGCGCGAGCCTGATCGAGGGCCCGCACGGGTCCACGACGTGCGTCACGGTCGTCGTGCGGGGCCACTAGGCTCCAGTCAGCCTTCGCGTGAGGAGACTGGGTTGACCGCCGTGGCCACGCCGACTCCCTCGATGTTCTCGGTGTTCCGACGCCGCGACTTCACGCTCCTCTGGCTGGCCCAGCTCGTGTCCACCGCTGGGTCCGCACTCACCGACCTCGCGGCCGGCATCTTCGTGTGGCGCGCGACGGAGTCGACGCTGGCGGTCGCGCTGACGCTCATGGTGACGGCGCTGCCCAGCCTCGCCGTGGGGCTCCTGGCCGGCGTCTATGTCGACCGCCACGATCGCAAGCGGATCATGATGGGGACCTGCCTCATCCAGGCGGTCGTCGTGGCCTTCATCGCGATCGTCATCGGGATCGACTCGATCGCGTTGCCGGCCCTCTTCCTCCTCCTGCTGCTCAACGCCGGGGTGAAGCAGTTCTTCGACCCGGCACACGACAGTCTCATCCCGGAGATCGCGAGCGACGAGGAGCTGGCCGCTGCGAACTCGTTCCTGTCGATCGCGAGCTTCGGCTCCACCGCCATCGGGTTCGCCGGCGCCGGGCTGCTCGCCGGCAGCGTCGGCCTGGTGTGGGCCTTCGTCCTCGACGCCGGCTCGTTCCTGTTCTGCGCCGGGTGCATCTCCCTCATGGGCCGCTACCGGATGCCCACTCCCGACGACGAGGCCAGCGTGCAGGTCATCGTGGAGAACCTCCGCTCGGGACTGCGGACCCTGGTCGGCACGCCGACGATCCGCTCCCTCTTCGTCGTCGGCGCGTTCATGTTCTTCTCGTTCGGGCTGTGGAACGTCCTCCTGCTGCCCTTCTCCCTGCGGGAGCTCGGGGCGACCGAGTTCCAGTACGGGCTCCAGGAAGCGCTCACCTCCGTCGGCTTCGTCGTCGGCTCGTTCTTCATGGCGCGCTTCTCCCGGCTCCTGCCCGAGCCGTTGTGGCTCGTCGTGGCGATGGTGGGCATGGGCGTCGCAGGGGTCCTCTACGGACTCGCGACCGAGATCTGGTTCGCCATCCTCCTCGTCACCGTGTCGGGGTTCTTCAACGCGCCCTCGGCCATCGCCCGGTCCGTCCTGCTGCAGCGGAACACCCCTCGGGACATGCGTGGACGGGTCTTCTCGGCGTTCTACGTCCTCCGCGACGTCATCTTCGTCACCGGCATGGCGGCCGCAGGCCTCGCCGACGTCGTCAACATCCGGTTGCTCATCCTCGTGGCGTCGTCCCTCCTCTTCGTGGCGGCCGTCGTCACCGCCTTCGCTCCCGGCCTCAGCCGGTCCACCTGGCGAGCCACGGAGGATCGGCTGCGTGGCTCCGAGGCCGGTCCGGAGGTCATGGCCACCAGGTCGGCCACCGTGCGCGACTTCGACCGTCTCGTCGGTCGGCTCACCGCGTTCGGCCGCCTGTCGCCCGAGCAGCGCACGTCGTTCCTCTCGGCCGCGGTGGTCCGTGAGGTGCCCGCCGGGACCCGCATCGTCGAGCACGGTGACCCCGCCTCCTCGGCCTACTTCATCCTCGACGGAGCGACGACGGCCGGCATCCCGGTCGACGGAGGGTACCGGGGGCTGTCGACGATGGCGGCGGGCGACTACTTCGGTGAGATCGCCGCCCTGACCGGGAGCCCCCGGACGGCGGATGTCATGGCCGACGTCGACAGTGTCCTGCTGGAGGTACCGGGCGAGGCCCTGCGAGCCACGATGTCCGTGCCGGAGGTCCAGCGGCTGGTCCTCGCCACGATGACCACCCGACTCCAGCGCACCGAGTCCGCCGATCTCCCTCGGCTGGCCGGCATGGACCAGGGGGACCTGCGCGACCTGCGCACGCCACGGAACGCCGGGGACTCCCCGTCGTCATGACCGCCGAGGGCTCGTGTGGGAGCCGCTCTGGTGCCAGAGTGGCGCCATGACGGCACGGGTCTCGCACACGACGGTCGACTGCAAGGACGCGTACGCGCTCTCGGAGTGGTGGAAGGGCGTCCTCGACTACGTCGACATCGAGGGCGACCCCAACCTGCCCGGCCACGACGAGTGCATGATCGTCAGCCGGGACGGCTCACACCGGCTTCTCTTCATCGAGGTGCCCGAGGGCAAGTCGGGCAAGAACCGGATCCACCTCGACCTCGAGCCCGTCGAGGGACGTCGGGACGACGAGCTCGCTCGGCTGATCGCCCACGGTGCCGTGGAGGTGGCCGACCTGCGGGGGAAGTACGGCCCCGGAAGCGGTTGGGTCGTCCTGGCCGACCCCGAGGGAAACGAGTTCTGCATCCTGCGCAGCGCGGCCGAACGAGCCGCAGCGCCCTCGCCGCAGACCTGACCCCCGGGAAGACCTCGTCGCAGCCAGCCGGCGTCGGTACCACCGCGGCACGGCCGCAGCGTCAGGTCCGTCCGGGTGGGTCCGGGGTCTGGGTGGACTCGCGCCTCGTGCGCTCCGGCTGGTTCGTCCGCTCGTCCGACTCCTCGAGGATCGCCCGTGCCTGGGCCTGCGGGTCCTCGCTCCCGACGGCCTGCTCCTCCGGCAGCAGCTCGGACCGCCGTTCCACCCTGTCCTCGTCCGGCACCTCAGCCATTGCTCGAACGTACACCGGCGTTGGCGGCTACCGACCGGTGCGACGGCTCCCGAGCGTCGCGAGGACCTGTCGAACCCTGGCGTCCAGGGCCCGGGCGGCTCTTGGGAGCGCCGCGAGGAGCTCACCGGCATCCGTCTCTCGCCCTGACGAGCCGGCTGCGGCGCGCCGACCGTGTCGAGATCGTCTCGGCGGCTCCGTCCAGGGGGTGTCAGTATCGACAGCGGGCCCATCAGCCCGCCCCACGGAAGGATGACCCATGGCCAGGTACCTGCTCATCGTCACGTTCGAGCCCGGCGTCGTCGACGCGCCGATGGACGAGTGGAAGCCCGACGAGATCACCGCGCACCTCGACTACTACCGTGCGCTCAACCGCCAGCTCGTCGAGACCGGCGAGCAGGTGCAGTCCGAGGTGCTCACCCCCCCGGATGCCGCTCGCGTCGTCCGCTCCGACGGCACCGCGCGCGTCGTCACGGACGGGCCGTTCCAGGAGTTCAAGGAGTGGGTCGCCGGGTTCCAGGTCCTCGACGTCGAGTCCGAGGAGCGGGCACTCGAGATCGCCGGACTCTTCTCCGCGGTCCCGGGGCCCGGCGGCGTGCCGCTCCAGCAGCCGATCCACGTCCGCCGCATCATGGATGCCGCGCCGTCCGACGTCGCCGAGATGGAGACGTGGATGGAGGGCGCCGGAGGCGGGCGCTGAGCACCGGAACCCCGGCCCGGCGACCGGCCGTCGAGGACCTGCTGCGCGAGGTCGCGCCGCAGGTCGTCGGCGTGCTGGCGCGGCGTTCCGGGGACTTCGCCTCCGCGGAGGATGCCGTCCAGGAGGCGCTCCTCGCGGCCCACACGGCGTGGACCCGCGACGGCATCCCGGCCCAGCCCAGGGCCTGGCTGGTGACCGCCGCCGGCCGCCGGCTTCTCGACGCACAGCGCAGCGAGATGGCTCGGACCCGGCGCGAGCGCGCATGGGTCGCCGCTCAGCCGGAGGGAGCGGATGCCGTCCAGCACGACGACACCCTCACCGTCCTGCTCATGTGCTGCCACCCGGTGCTCACCCCCGCCTCGGCGGTCGCGCTGACGCTTCGAGCGGTGGCAGGTCTCACCACGGCGGAGATCGCCGCGGCATACGTCGTCCCGGAGGAGACCATGGCGCAGCGCATCTCGCGCGCCAAGCGACAGGTACGCCAGAGCGGCCAGGCCTTCTCGCTGCCCTCGCCCGGGGAGCTCGACGACCGGCTCGCCCGCGTCCTGGCCGTGCTCTACCTCCTCTACAACGAGGGGTATGCCGCGACGTCCGGTCCGCAGCTGACGCGCACCGACCTCTCCGCCGAGTCCATCAGGTTGGCGCGGCTCGCCCACCGGCTGGTGCCCGACGACCCGGAGGTCACGGCCCTGCTCGCCCTGCTCCTGCTCCTCGAGGCGCGGCGTCCGGCCCGGGTCGGCACGGACGGGGAGGTCGTCCCCCTGACCGAGCAGGACCGGTCGCTGTGGGACCGGTCGCTCGTGAGGGAAGGGACGGCACTCCTCGACTCGACGGTGGGGCGCGGGCGGACCGGCGCCTACCAGATCCAGGCGGCGATCGCGGCAGTGCACGACCGGGCGACGCGCGCCGAGGACACCGAGTGGTCCCAGGTCCTCGCGCTCTACGGGCTACTCGAGCGCGTGGCGCCCAGTCCGTTCGTCACCCTGGCCCGGGCGGTCGCCCTCGCCGAGGTGGAAGGCCCTGATGCGGCTGACGCCGTCCTCGACGGGCTCGAGGGCCCGCTCGGTGGGCACCACCGGCTGCACGCGGTGCGGGGGCATGTCGCCGAGCTTCGGGGCGACCGGACGGCGGCTCGGCGGCACTACCTCGAGGCCTCTCGTCGGACGACGAACCTCGCCGAGCGGCGCCATCTCACGGCAAGGGCCGCACGTCTCATCTGGGAGGCTTGAGGAATGTTGCTGCGTCGCACCAATCTCTCCCGGATCTCGGGAGGGCTCTTCGACGTCCTCGTCGTCGGCGCCGGGATCAACGGTGCGGTGTCGGCAGCGGCCCTCGCCGGGCGGGGCGCGTCCGTCGCCCTCGTCGACCGTGGTGACTTCGGCGGGTTCACGAGCCAGGAGTCCTCGAACCTCGTGTGGGGCGGCTTCAAGTACCTCGAGAACTACGAGCTGCCGCTCGTCTTCGGGCTCTGCCGCTCGCGCAACCGGTTGATGAAGGCCTACCCGGACAACGTCAAGGAGATCTCCTTCCTCGCGACGCTCGACGAGCGGGCGCCCTTCCGGCCGTGGTTCGCAGCCCTCGGTGCCACCGCGTACTGGGGGATCGGCCTGTTCGGCACGGGGCGGCCGCGGGTCTTCAGCGCGGGCGAGCTGGCGACGGTGGAGCCGGTCATCGACGCGAGCACCGCCCGCGGAGCCGTGCAGTACCAGGACGCCTACCTCGTCGACAACGACTCCCGATTCGTCTTCTCGTTCGTCCGCTCCGCGATCGAGGCGGGTGCGGCCGTCGCCAACTACGTCGAGCTCGTGTCGGCCGAGCGGGTGGGCGACCGGTGGGCCTGCCGGCTGCGCGACACCGACTCCGGCGAGGAGCTCACCACCACCGCTCGGGTCGTCGTCAATGCCGCCGGCCCCTTCGTCGACGACCTCAACGCGTCGTGGGGACTCACGACGGAGCACCGCATCCTGTACTCCAAGGGCATCCACCTCGTCGTCCCTCGGCTCACGACGACCGAGCACGACCGTGTCCTCGCGTTCTTCGACGACACCGAGCGGCTCTTCTACGTCATCCCGATGGGTCGCCGGTCGGTCATCGGGACGACCGACACGCGAGTGGACACCCCCTACACCGAGGTCACGGACGAGGACCGGGACTTCCTGCTCCACCAGATCAACGCCCGCGTGGACCGGTCGGAGCCGCTCACCCGCGACGACGTCATCGCCGAGCGCTCCGGCGTCCGGCCGCTCGTGGTGCGTCGAGGGTCCGGTGACCAGGCCGATGCCGACTGGACCTCCCTCTCGCGCAAGCACGAGGTGGAACGGGATGCCGCGCGCGCCGTCGTGACGGTGTTCGGCGGCAAGCTCACCGACTGCCTCAACGTCGGCGAGGAGGTCGCCGAGCACGTGCAGTCACTCGGTGTCCCCCTCGAGAAGGACCTGCGCAACTGGTACGGAGAGCCGGCCTCGGCGACGCGCACCGAGTTCTACCGGCTGGCCCGGCTCATGCGGCTCGACTCCCTGCGCACCAAGCCGGACACGGAGCCACTCACCGACCGGCTCTGGAGGCGGTACGGTCGCCGCGCCTTCGACCTCCTCGAGGCGATCCGCGCCGACCCGACCCTGGGTGAGGACATCATGGGGTCGGCCGACTACCTCCGGGCCGAGCTCCACAACGCCGCCGAGCACGAGATGATCGTGACGCTCGACGACTTCATGCGCCGCCGCTCCAAGATCGACCTCGTCGTCCGGGACCGCGACATCCTCGGCTCAGAAGGGCTGCGCGAGGTGGCGGAGATCCTCTTCGGGGAGCAGGCCGAGCGTCGGCTCGCCGACTACGTCGAGGGCAAGGCCCTCCGGCACTGAGACGAGCCGCCGCGGTCTGGGGCTCAGGGCGACGCCCTCGGGCGCTCCCCGTCGAGGTCGAGCGCCAGTCGGTGCGGGCGGCGGCGTTCTCCTGTCTCGTCCCATGCGTGGAGGAAGACATGGATCCTCCCCGACCCGTCACGCACGAGGCTGCAGTGTCCCGGCCCGATGAGGCCGGTGCTCGCGCTCGTGATGAACGGCCCCGCCGGCTCCAGCTCGTGCCACGGTCCCTCGACCGAGGCCGCGGTGGCGGCGGCCACCCCGTACCCCGGGGTCTGCCAGTTGCCGCCCGAGTAGAACAGCCAGTAGCGACCGGCGTGTTGCAGCACCGAGGGGCCCTCCAACGTGTGCCAGTCGTGGTGCGCGCCGTACATGAACCGGTTCGCGAGGTAGAGCTGCCAGTCGGCGGAGGCCCGGAGGATGACGTTCGGGCCGCCCTCGAGCTCGGTCATCGTGCGCAGCCGCTGGACAGCGAGCACCGTCCCGGGCCGGGCCCCGTCGACGAGGTCCGTCGCGTAGAACAGCCACCACCGGCCGTCCACGTCCTGGAACGGTGACGGGTCGATGGCGAAGGGAACGTCGCTCGTCAGTGGAGGAGCGGCATCCTCGAAGGGGCCCGTGGGGTCCACGGACGAGGCCACCCGGAGCTGGTGGCCGCTGTCGCCGACGCCCCGGGAGTAGTACATCCAGTACCTGCCGTCGGCCCGGGCGACCTCGGGGGCCCACCACTCGGTCCCCGTCAGGAGCGTCGCCGCCGACGACGAGCGCCCCGCCCACCGGCTCCCACGTGTCCAGGTCGTCGCTGACGAGCATCTGGAAGGCACGGCCGTCCGGGAGGAGGCCCGGAGCGGTCCCGTACATCACGTACCGGCCGTCCTCCGCCCGCAGGACGAACGGGTCGGCACAGTAGCCGTTCCACAGGACCGGCGGTGGCCGCGCTCCTCCCTCGTGTGCTCGAGGGAGCTCCGCCTCCGCCGCGAGGTCCGGCGGGGGCGCGGGATCGTCGGTCACTCTCAGCCCTTGAGTCCGCCCCGGGCGATGCCCTCGATGACGAAGCGCTGGCTGATGAGGAAGAGGATGAGCACCGGGATGCTCGCGATCGCACCACCGGCCATGATCGTCGCGTAGTCCGTGGTGTACGCGCTCTGGAGCGTCGACAACCCAGGCTGGATCGTCAGCCGCTCGGGGCTGAACAGGACGTACAGCGGCCACAGGAAGTCGTTCCAGTTGGCGAGGAACGTCAGCAGCGCCAGGGTGGCCAGCGCCGGACGGGACAGCGGCACGATGATCGTCAGGAAGATCTTCCACCGGCTGGCGCCGTCGAGCAGCGCCGCCTCCTCCAGCTCGACCGGAAGCGAGAGGAAGAACTGCCGGAGGAGGAACACCCCGAAGGCGCCCGCGGCGCCGGGGACGATGACCGCCGTCAGGCTGTCGAGCCACCCGAGCTCGGACACGATGACGTAGTTCGGGATGAGCAGGGAGATCGGCGGGACGAAGAGAGTCGCCAGGACCAGTGCGGTGATGATGCGCTTGCCCGGGAAGGACAGCCGCGCCAGGGCGTAGGCCGCCATCGTGGCCACGACGAGGACGAGGATGGTCTGTCCCGTGGCGGCGATCATCGAGTTGAGGAACCACTGCTCGACCGGCGTCTGGGGCGCGCCGAGGATCTTCTCGTACCCCTCCGTCGTCGGGTCCTGCGGCAGCATGCTGAGATCGGCCTGCGAGACCTCGGCCGTGGACTTCAACGACGTCGACGCCATCCACAGCAGCGGGGTCAGGAAGAGCAGCGCGAGAAGACCGAGGAAGATCATCCGCCAGGGGATGCGCGACCGGCTGCCGGGCTCCTGAAGGGCCGGCTCGGTCCTCGCCGGGGGAGCCGTGGTGGCGGTGCTCATCGCTTCTGCTCCTTCGGAGTGCGCTCCCGGAGGAACGACAGGCAGATGGCGCTGACGATGAGCAGCGCCAGCGTGAGAACCGTGCTCATGGCGGAGGCGCTGCCCATGTTGAACCTGCGCAGACCCTCCTCACCGATCTGCATGATCACACTGCGCGTCTCGCCTCCCGGCTGCCCCTGGGTGATGAGGTAGGGCTGGCCGAAGACGTTGGCGGACGCGAGGATCGTGATCGTCAGGACGAAGATCGTCACCGGGCGCAACCCCGGGAGGGTGACGTGGCGGAACCGCTGCCACGAGTTGGCCCCGTCGAGCTCGGCCGCCTCGTAGAGCTCTGCCGAGATGTCCTGCAGGCCGGCCAGGAAGATCACCATGTTGTAGCCGGCCGTCCACCAGAGAGTGGGCACCACCAGGGCAAGCCAGACCCATGGCGTGGCGGTGGTGAAGGGGATCCGCTCGAAGCCGAGGAGGTCGAGGTAGTAGTTGATGACACCGACGTTGGGGTCGAGCAGGTAGCGCCACAGCAGGCCGATGACGGCGACACCGAGGACGAACGGTGCGAAGAACACCGCCCGCACGGCGTTGCGGCCAGGGAACTTCTTGTTGAGAGCCACCGCGAGCGCGAGCGGCAGGGCCATGAGCAGCGGGACGCTCAGCACGGTGAAGACCGCCGTCGCCCGCATCGAGTTCCAGAACGTCTCGGAGGTCGTCGACCCGCCGGTGAAGAGGTCGATGTAGTTCTGCAGGCCCACGAAGGGCTTTCCCGGGAGGAGGAAGTCCCACTGGTGCAGGCTGATCCACAGGCCGTAGACGATGGGCGCCAGGACGAAGGTGCAGAACAGCACGAGGTAGGGACCGACGAAGAGCAGCGCGGTCCCGAGCCCGGCCCGCATCACGGCCGGGTCCGCGTTCGGCGCCCGGCCACCGCCCCGACGCACCTCCTGCGCCGGGGCGGTGGCGGAGACGGGCGTGATGGTGGCCATGGTCAGGCCTGGTACTTCGCCTGGTTGGCCTTGAGCATCGCGTCGGCCTTCTTGGCCGCGCCGTCGAGGGCCGCCTTGGTCTCCTTCTTGCCGAGGATGGCCTCGTTGACCGCCGTCTCCCAGGTCGGTTGGGTGACGTCGCCGATGCCCGGCACCGCGGGCGGGAACACGACGTTGTCCAGCTGGTCGGCCAGCGTCGACTGCACCGTGAGGTCCTTGAACTCCTGCGACTCCCGGACGCTGTTGCGGGCCGGGACCTGACCGGACTTGGCCCACTCGATCGAGCGCTCGGAGATGTAGGAGATGAAGGCTCGGGACGCGGCGAGCTTGTTCTGGTCCTTCGTCGCCTGGGTGGTGACGACGAAGTTGTGCGAGCTCGCCCACACGGCCGGCTTCGTCGCCGATGGTGGGCAGGGGGGCCGCAGCCCACTGGAGATCCTTGACCTTCTCCCACTCGTTCATCATCCAGATGCCGTCCCACGTCAAGGAGTTGCGCTGCTGGCGGAAGGCCACCGCCTGCGCGTCGTTGGAGACGTTCTTCGGGCTGGCACCGCTGTCGACGAAGCTCCTGAGCCACTCCAGCGCCTCGACACCGGCCTCCGAGTTGAAGGTCGCCTTGGCGCCCTCCTCGTCGTAGATGCTGCCGCCGAACTGGGCGATGAGCGAGTTGAACATGAGGTGCGCGGGCCAGGTCGCGGTGACCCAGAACGGCGTCTGGACCGCGCTCTTGTCCTGCAGCGCCTTCACGGCGGCCTCGAACCCTTCGCGGTCCTCGGGCAGCTCGGAGATGCCGGCCTTCTCCAGGTGGGCGGTGTTGCCGTAGAAGCCCAGCGGGTGGATGTCCAGCGGGATGCCGTAGCGCTTGTCCTGGTAGACGCCGGCCTTCCATACCACGGGGGCGAAGTCGCCCTCCTCGAGCTCCAGTCCGGAGGCGATCTCGTCGAGCGGCACGATGACCCGCCGGGCCGCGTTCGTCGCCAGCTGAGTCGATGTGCATGATGCCCACGTCCGGACCGGCGCCGGAGGCGACCGCGTTGGGCACCTTGGAGTAGTAGTCGGCCCACTGGAGCGTGTTCATCGACACGGTGACGTTGGGGTTGGCCTTGTTGAAGTCCTCGACCATCTGCTTCATGAAGGGGCCGTCACCACCGGTGAAGCCGTTCCAGAAGGCGAGGGCCACCTTGGGACCGGTGTACGTGTCGCCCTTGCCGAAGGCGCCGCTCGAGGGGGCGGCGCCGGGCGGGGTGCTTTCCCCGCCGCACGCTGCGAGGGCGGCGCTGGCGCCGACCGCACCGAGGGAGCCGAGGAACAGACGGCGGGGGAGGATCGGCGACGAGGGGGTGTGCGTCATGAGACTTCTCCTTGATAGGGCGCCGGGCGGCAGCACGTGGTCAGGCGTGGATGAGACATGGGTGGGATTCGAGTGATGCAGGGGTCCGGGCGGGGCAGGCGGCGGTCCGTGCGCCTCCACCCCGCGACCTCGGGTGGAGTTCGGCGTGGGTCTCTCGCAACGCTTACCCCCTTGGTGGCTCGGGCACGCCTTCGTGCCTGTTCCGAGATGTGTACCTCTTTTTCCCTCCTGATGGGTGGCTTGCGTGATCACATTTCCGCACTTCCCCGCCCTGTTCGGCCTCGGGGGCGACAGGTGACGCCGGCTCGAGGCGTGCGCGCCCGACGTGCGAGGAGGACAATCGGGACGGGTGCCGTGGTCGTCGCCACCGCCCCGGCATCCCGGTGCACGGTGGCGAGTGTGTTGTGCATGAGGAGCAGCCATGAGAGCCAGAGCCGGCGACCGGATCATCCTGGCGGGAGAGCTCGTCGACCAGCCGACCAGAGCCGGGGAGGTCGTCGAGGCTCGCGGCCCGGACGGGGGCCCGCCCTACGTGGTCCAGTGGGAGGACGGCCACACGAGCACGATGTTCCCGGGGCCCGGAGCGGTGCTGAGGGTGGCCGAGGGATCGGGCGCAGCCCAGCCCACCCCCGGCCACCCCGCCGGAGGAGGGGCGTCTGCGGGAGTGGACGGTCCGGGTGACGATCTTCGAGCGCGGTGACGACACCACGGCCACGGTGGCCCTGGTGTCCGAGGCCCCGGAGGCACTCACCGCCCGGGGGACGAGCCACCGCAGCTCCGGCGACTCGAGCGACCCACGCATCGGCGACGAGATCGCGGTGGCCCGCGCACTGCGACGGCTCGCTGACCAGGTGCTCGCGACCGCCGAGCACGAGATCGAGGAGTCGACCGGAGAGGTCGACGTGACCCTTCGGGCCCGGTGAGAGGAGCCGACATGTCACGTCCGGTGCACTTCGAGCTCCAGGCAGACGACGTGGAGCGTGCCAAGAGGTTCTACGAGGACGTCTTCGGGTGGTCGTTCCAGGACTACAGCGAGGTGATGAGCTCGCCCTACTGGGGCGTGACGACCGGGGAGGAGGGTGAGCCGGGCATCAACGGCGGCATCCAGCCCCGTCCCGCTCCGGCACCCGGCGACGGCCACGGCACCAACGCTGCCGTGCTGACGATCAGCGTCGCGGACTTCGACGCGACGGCCGCCCTGGTCGAGCGGGCCGGCGGGCGGGTGGCCATGCCGAAGTTCGCCGTGCCGGGCATGGCATGGCAGGGCTACTTCATCGACACCGAGGGGAACACGTTCGGCATCCACCAGCCCGACGAGCACGCCGCCTGATCTCGGACGGCCCGTCGGCTCGGACGGTGGTGCGGCGGCGGAACCGGGGTCCGGTCAGGGTCGTCCCCGAGGGACGCCGCCCCGCGTGCCACGGGACGCTGACCGCATGACGACGACCACGACGCGGACGACCTCAGGGGCGCCCAGCACCCGGCAGCTCAGCGCCGGCGAGCGACATGGTGCCCGCATCGCCGGCAGCGCCCTCCTGCTGATGACGCTTCTCTCGGTACCGGCGGCCGCCCTGCTCGACCGGGCGGAGGAGTCCGGTCCGCGCGCCGTCGTTGCCACGACGTTCCTCGTCGTCGCCGCCCTCGATGTCGCCGTGGGATGGGGGCTCCACCTGCTGCTGCGACGCCACGCGCTTCCCAGCTCCGTCGCCACCGTCGTGAGCAGGTCGGGGTATGCCGTGCTGCTCGCGGTGTCGGCGCTGGTGCTCCTGGTGCCGGGTGGCGAGGGAGTGGCCGGATTCCGCGCCGACTGGGACCTTGCCCTCGTGGTCTTCGGCGTCCACCTCCTCATTGCCGCGGTGGCGTTGTGGCGCTCCCGCCTCGCGCCGGGCGTCGTCGTCGTCGCCACCGGCATCGCCGGTGCTGCCTACCTCGTCGACGACCTGCTGGCCCGCTCGACGGACGAGGCACAGGGGTCCGCGCTGGTCCCGTTCATGCTCGGCGAGCTGGTGCTCATGAGCTGGCTGGTGTGGACCGCGCGGCAGCCGCGGCTCGCCGGCCTCGCGTGACGTCAGCGGCCCCGACGTCCCGCGTGCCCGAACCGCTGCACGGCCGTCAGCGGTTCACCGTTCCGATCCCGTTCGGCGACACCGAGAACGCGTGCACCCGCAGCCGGCCGGGTCATTCCCCCGCCTCGGCCACGTGCTTCAGGCGAGCCAGCCCCTTCTCGAAGTCGGGTCCGACCATCGCGTCCATCGACCGCACGGCCGAGAAGACCCGCATGACCCCGGACAGCTCGCCGTGCATCCGCCACTCGACGACCGTCGAGCTCTCACCGGTGGGGGTCAGCACGAGCTCGATGCGGTTGCGCGCGGGGAAGGGCTTCTCGAAGTGCAGGTCCACGTCGACCTGGTGCGGCTGGTCCTCGGTGATGGTCATCGACCCCTTCCCCGCCTTGCGGTTGCCCTCCCAGGCGTAGTGCGCCCCGACGCCGGCGTCCGGTCCCGAGTGGCTGCGCCGGAGGTCCGGGTCGAGGTCCTCCCACGGTGACCACCGACGCCAGGCGTGGAAGTCGCGGACGAGCTCGCGGATGCGGGCCGCCGGTGCATGGATGGTGGTCGTGCGGATGACGGTGTACGGCTTTCCCATGTGCCCAGTGTGCTCCTCGGTCGCGGTCAGCCGTACCGCCCTCGCTCGAGACCCAGGGTCGCGAGCAGGTCCTCGTGCAGCTCGATCCACACCGTGTGGCAGGAGTCGATCCCGGTGCCGTCGACCCAGGCCCGCTCACCGCGCGCCACGCGCGTCAGTGCGCCGGCGTACCTGTCGCCGTACCCGGCGAAGCGTTCGAGCTCAGCGGTGAGCTCGGCGCAGACGGGAGCCAGCCTCCTTCCGTAGGCGCCCAGCTCGTCGAGCACGCGGTCGTCCCACCGGTGGTCGGCGTGGTCGTTCGCCGCCATCGCATCCCAGGGCTGGGGGCGGATCTGCCAGCGGGTCAGGGTGCCGAGGAACCGTTCGTTGAGCCGGGCGAAGGTGGTGTGCGCACGGTCCACGACAGGTCGGGACCCGGTGCGGTCGAGCTCCTCCGCGAGGCGGCGCTCACCCTCGGCGCGTCCGCTCTCGGTGAGCGTCCAGCCGGAGAGGTCGGCGAACGCGACCCGGCGCACCCAGCCCCGCGACTCGTCGTCGAGGAGCTGCTCGTGGACCTCAGCGCGATCCAGCCCGGTGCGGCCGGCCAGTCGGCCGATGTCGGCCATCCCGCTGACCCGCACGCCGTGCAGCACGACGAGCTCGGGAGGCGAGGCATGTCCCACGCGGTGAGCCTAGACGGGCTGGCTCGGCCCGCCTGCGCGCTCACCGGATGAGCCGCTGGCTCCGACGGCCACCGCGCGGCGCCGCCGGGCGCCGCGGGGCTGCACGATGGGTCGCGTGACCATCCTCATCGGGACCTCGGGCTGGACCTACGGCAGCTGGGCCGGGCCCTTCTACCCGAGCGGCGTCGCCCGGCGCAGATGGCTGGAGTACTACGCCGAGCACCTCGGGACGGTCGAGCTCAACGCGAGCCACTACCGCTGGCCCCGCGACACCGCGTTCCAGGGGTGGCACGACCGGCTGCCGTCCGGGTTCGAGATGACCGTCAAGGCGCCGCGGGCACTGACCCACGCCCGCCGGCTGCACTCGCCCGAGCGATGGTCCGAGATCATCGAGCGCGGGTTCCGCCTGCTCGGTGACAGGGCTGGGCTGCTGCTCCTCCAGCTGCCCCCCACGATGGAGCGCGACGACGCCCGGCTCGAGTACGCGCTCGCCCACCTCCCGTCCTCTCTCCGCCTGGCCGTGGAGTTCCGGCACCCTTCGTGGCTCCACGACGAGGTGTTCGGCATCCTCGAGCGTCACCGCACGGCCTACGTCGTCATGAGCGGCGCCAAGCTCCCGTGCGTCCTGCGTGCGACGACCGACGTGGTGTACGTCCGCTGGCACGGGCCGAGCCCCGAGCACCTCTATGCCGGCTCCTACTCCGAGGGCGACCTCCGATGGTGGGGGGACCGGCTCCTCGAGTGGGAGGGAGCGGGCCACCGCGTCTACGGCTACTTCAACAACGACCAGTTCGGGTATGCCGTGGCGAACGCCATGCGTCTGCGCGCACTGCTCGGACGGTGACCTCGAGGCCGCGGCACCATGACCGTGCCGTAGCGTGCGAGCGGTCGAGGAGGAGGAGTGGCGGATGAGACAGGCGCTCGACGCGCGGGAACCGGCGTGAGCGCCGGGGCGACGCCCTCCCCCGAGCCCGGCGAGCGACCGGGGACGCCGACGGGTGGTGCCGCCGACCGCCAGCCGGCGATCGGCGCCGGGCTCGCGGCCGCGCTCGTCTTCGGCTCCTCGGCGGCCGTGCTCGTCGTGGAGATCGTCGCCCTCCGACTGCTCGCTCCCTACCTCGGCCTGACCCTGGAGACGAGCACCCTCGTCATCGGTCTGGCGCTCGCGGCGATCGCCGGCGGGTCCTGGATCGGCGGGCGGTGGGCCGACGAGCGTGACTCGCGCGGCATGCTGGGTCCCCTGCTGGGGACGTCGGGCGCCGTCGTGGCGGCCACCCCGTTCGTGCTCCGGGGTGCGGGCGCGGCCGCCGGCGGCGCGTTCCTCCTCCTCGCCGCTGCTGCGACGATCATCGTTCCTGGGCTGCTGCTGTCGGCCGTGACGCCGATCGTCACGAAGCTGCGGCTGGCGAGCCTCGCCCAGACGGGGTCGGTCGTCGGACGGCTCTCCGGCATCGGGACGACCGGTGCCATCCTCGGGACGGTCCTCACGGGTTTCGTCCTCATCTCCCGCGTGCCGGTCACCTGGATCATGGTCGGTCTCGGCATCCTCCTCGCCGGAGCCGGGGTCCTCGTGGAGGTCGGCCGGCGCCGTCGCGCGGGCGTCGTCGCGGGCGTCGTCCTCGCCGTGGGCGGGCTGGGTGCCGGCGTCGCTCCGAGCGGATGTGACGCCGAGACGGCATACCACTGTGCCGTGGTCGCGTCGGACCCCGACCGGGACACCGGTCGCCGCCTGGTCCTGGACAACCTGTGGCACTCCTACGTCGACGTCGAGGACCCGACCCACCTGGAGTTCGGCTACGTCAGGTCGCTGGCCGCGGCCATCGACGCGCACTTCCCCACCGGGCAGCCGATCGAGGCGCACCATCTCGGCGGCGGCGGCCTGACCCTGCCGCGCTACCTCGCCGAGACGAGACCGGGCACGCGGAGCACCGTGTCGGAGATCGACCCGGGCGTCGTCGCCGTCGACGTGGAACGGCTCGGCCTGGAGGTCGGACCGGACCTCGAGGTGCGCGTCGAGGACGCTCGGCTCGGCATCAAGCGGGTGGAGTCGGGAAGCCTGGACCTCGTCGTCGGTGACGCGTTCGGCGGAGTCAGCGTGCCGTGGCACCTCACGACGCGCGAGGCCATCGCCGAGGTCGAGAGGGTCCTCGGGGCCGACGGCATGTATGCCGCCAACATCATCGACCACGAGCCGCTGGCCTTCGCGAGGGCGATGGTGGGCACGCTCACCACCCTCTTCGACAACGTCGCGGTCGCCGCGCGGCCCGAGGCGACGGAGGGACGCGGCGGAGGCAACCTCGTCGTCCTGGCCTCCGACGCGCCCCTCGACTCCGCGGGGTGGCAGTCCGAGATGGACGAGCTGGAGGTCGGGTGGGCGGTGATCGACGGGCCAGAGCTCGACGCCTGGATCGGCGACGTGCCCGTGCTCACCGACGACTACGCGCCGGTCGACCAGCTCCTGACGCCCTACGCGCCACCACGCTGAGCGGCGGGGCGCGCTGCCGCCCCGGCGGCTGGTCGGACCCGTGTCATGGCGCGGGTGCGCGGTGCGCGGCAGCCTCGAGAGCCGCGACTACGGCAGCGTCTCGAGCCAGTCGACGACGGGTCGGGCGACCGTCTCGGCCGCGTAGACGGTGTCGTGGTCCTCGCCGGCGAGGAGGCGGACCGTCGTCGGGTGGCCGGCGGAGCGCAGAGCCGTGCCGAAGTCGGTGGTGAACGACACGGGCACGACGTCGTCCGAGTCACCGTGGACGAGGAGCACGGGCACCTCGGGCCGCAGGTCGGCGTGGACGACAGGGTTCGCGGCGTCCCACTCGGCCGGCGCCTCGTCGATCGGCTCGGCGAAGAGTGCGTCAGCAGCATCCGCGAACCGCCGGATGTCATAGGGCCCGGCGAGCCCGATCAGGGCGTCGGGCACCACGAGAGGGTCCTCGCAGTCGGGCGAGAACCGGCCGGTCGCCAGAGTGGCCACGGCGGAGAGGTGCGCGCCCGAGGAGTGTCCGAGGAGCACCAGCCGGTCCGGTGCGATGCCGGCCGCGCGGGCCGTCGCGGCGCCGTCGGCCAGGGCGCAGAGGACGTCCTCGACGGGCGTGGGGTAGACGACGTCGTCCGTGGCGGCGCGGATGGTCACGGGCACCGCGACGATACCTGCCCCCGCGAGCGCTTCGGCCAACGGCTCGAGACCGGACGGGTGGGCCGACTGCCAGGATCCGCCGGGGATCATCACGACGACGGGCGCCGAGCCGACGTCCTGCGGCACGTGCGGATGCGCCTCGAGCCCCGGGAGGTACTCGTGGGACTCCACCTCCGCCATCCCGTCCGCGCTCGAGCCATCTCCACCTTCACCGCTGCCCGAGCCCGCCCCGGTGCCGCACGCTGCAAGGGCGAGCATCGTGGCCCCCACGGCCGCGGTTCGCGCCGGGGCGCCCGGAGGTCTGCGGGGCGCAGGGATCACACGCCGAGTATGCGCCCCACCCACGGCGGCCGTTGAGAGCGTTCGACACGACGATCGTGCACGGTGCGGGGTTCTCTGCGGCCCCCGTCGGTAGCGTGGGTGGGGATCCGGCTCCCGGGGGAGCGGGATTCGCCGGCGGTTGCAGCCGCTCGACGTCACCACGGGATGGGAGCTCCATGATGAAACCGCTACGCCGCGTTCTGCGCGGCCTCCTCACCGCGATGGTCCTCGCGGGGTGCCTCGTGACCGGCACCGCGACCACGGCAAGTGCGGCGCAGCCCGACTGCGCCGGTCGGGGCGTGCCGGCCAGCAAGATCTCGATCCAGCTGTGGACGTTCGCCGAGTTCATCGGGTTCGGCACGGATGCCGCGACGATCGAGCGGACCCGGACGGTCTTCGCCGCGCTGAGCGAGATGGGCTACCGCAACGTCGAGCCGTTCACCCTCAGTGGGCTCACCGCGGAGGAGTACCGCGCCCTGCTCGACGAGTACGGCCTCAAGGCATCCGCACGCCACGTGAACGTCGGCACGCCGACGAACCCCGCCGACATCGACGCGATCCTCGAGGAGAACCGCATCCTCGGCATCAGGTACTTCGGCTCCGGCGGGACCCCGAACTTCGCCACCGAGGCGGAGTGGATCGCGTATGCCGAGTACCTCGACGCGGTCGGTGAGCAGGCCCGCAAGGCCGGACAGACGCTCATGGTCCACAACCACAACTGGGAGTTCGAGCGCGTCTTCGGCGACATGACGGCATACGACATCCTGCTGGCGTACACGGACCCGCGGAACGTCGTCTTCCAGCTCGACCTCTACTGGGCCACGAACGCGGTGGCGCCGACCCCGTGGAGCTGATCGAGGAGTACGGCAACCGGATCGAGCTGTTCCACGTCAAGGACATGGCTGCCGGGATGTTCCCGGGCCGCATCGAGATCGTCGGCGAGGGGATCATCGACTTCCCGTCGATCTTCGCGGCGCGGGCGGCGGCATCGCGCTACTACGTCGTCGAGCATGACCCGCGCTTCGGCGACCCCACCTTCGACCCGTTCGAGGCGGCGGAGACGGCTTCGACTACCTGGCCTGTGTGACGTACTGAGGGTGGAGATTGCAGGGGCGGGGTGCCGGAGGTCGGCGCCCCGCCTCGGCCGTCCTCACCCAGCCCCGTTCCGCCGGCGCCCGGCCCTGTGTCCACCCGTGTCGGGACGATCAGAAACCGCCGTCGCGGGCCATGTTGTTGAACCGGCTGTAGTGCCCCTGGAAGGCCAGGACGATGTCCTTGGTCGGGCCGTTGCGGTGCTTGGCGACGATGACGTCGGCCTCGCCGTCGCGCTCGGGGTCCGAGCGGTCGCGGTGAAGGAGGATGACGACGTCGGCATCCTGTTCAATCGATCCGCTTTCTCGCAGGTCCGACATCTGTGGGCGCTTGTCGGTGCGCTGTTCGGGTCCACGGTTGAGCTGGCTGATGGCGATGACCGGGACCTCGAGCTCCTTGGCCAGGAGCTTCAGGGCACGGGAGAACTCGGCGACCTCCTGCTGGCGGGACTCCACCTTCTTGCCGGAGCTCATGAGCTGCAGGTAGTCGATGATGACCATCCGCAGGTTGTGCTGCTGCTTGAGCCGGCGGCACTTGGCGCGGATCTCCATGAGCGACATGTTCGGGCTGTCGTCGATGAAGAGCGGGCTGTCGGAGATCTTGCCCATGATCCGGGCGAGCTTGGTCCACTGGTCCTGGTTCTTCAGACCCTTGCGGAGGTCCTGCAGCTGGATCGTCGCCTCGGCCGAGAGGATGCGCATGGTGATCTCGGTACGGCTCATCTCGAGCGAGAACACCGCCGTCGCCATCTGGTGCTTGATGGCGGCGGCACGGGCGATGTCGATGCCGAGGGTCGACTTGCCGGTGGCCGGCCTCGCGGCGATGACGATCATCTGCCCCGGGTGGAGGCCGTGGGTCAGCTCGTCGAGCTCGAGAAAGCCCGTCGGCACCCCGATCATCGCGTCGGTGCGCCCCGAGGCCGCCTCGATCTCCTCCATCGTCTCGTTGAGCAGCTCGCCGAGGAGGTGGTAGTCCTCGCCGCCACGCTTCTCGGCGACGGAGTACACCTCGGCCTGGGCGCGGTTGACGATGTCGTCGATGTCGCCCTCGCCCTGCGCGTACCCCATCTGGACGATCCGGGTGCCCGCCTCGACGAGCCGGCGCAGCACTGCCCGCTCGTGGACGATCTCGGCGTAGTAGCCGGCGTTCGCCGCGGTCGGCACCGCCTGGATGAGCTGGTGGAGGTACGCCTGCCCGCCGACGCGGGTGAGGTCGCCGCGCTTGCCCAGCTCGTCGGCCACGGTGATGGCGTCGGCCGGCTCCCCCCGCCCGAACAGGTCGAGGACGGCGTCGAAGATGAGCTCGTGTGCCGGCCGGTAGAAGTCGTGGGCCTTGACCGCCTCGAGGCAGTCGGCGATGGCGTCCTTGTTGATGAGCATGGAGCCGAGGACCGACTGCTCGGCGTGGAGGTCCTGCGGAGGGACACGGTCGTCGGGCGGACCACCGGCTCGACTCTCGAAGCGCCGCGCTCAGCTCCGCGATCGACACCGCACACCCCCTCCCGTCCGGCCCACGCCGGTGTCGATGACCAGTACCTCAGGGGGGCCGCCGGCCCTTGGGAGAACGACACCAGAGACCACCGACAACCACCCGACGAGTCACCGTAGGGCTGCGGCGGGCGAGCCACCAAGCCCCACCCGGCGACTATGGCCGAACGGCTGTGCACGGGATGGGGACAAGGTGTGCAAAACGCCCGTGGCGTGTGTGCACATGACGTGGAGAACCCTGTGGACAACTGGACATCTCACCCGAGCGAACCGCGCTGACCAGCGACGATGTCGTCCACGGTGTGTGGAGCGGAGAAAGTTCCGGGCGTGTTCGGTCCACATGACGCAGGTCACACTCGAGAGCTCCCGCGCCTGCTGCGCGCGCCGTAGCAGAACCCGGACCGGCGCCGCAAGCACTGCGGACGACAGCGCCGGCCGGATCCGTGGACCCGGTGAGGGACGCTGCCGCCCTCGGTTCAGCCGACTCGGCCGTACCGTTCCGCCGACCGGGCTCGCGCCTTGGCCGCCTCGGTCTCACGGTCCTTGGGTGGGGCCGTCGTCACGAGCGCGTCGAGGAGACGAGCGGTCACGGCGGCGACCTCCTCGACCGCCGAGTCGAACGCTGCCTGGTTCGCGATGGACGGCTTCGTCATGCCACTCACCTTGCGGACGTACTGGAGCGCGGCGGCCCGCACCTCGTCCGGCGTGGCCGGTGGTGCGAAGTTGTTGAGCGGACGGATGTTGCGGCACATGACTCCACGGTATGCCGCGGTCCCGCCTCCCGCGACTGTTCGCCACGAGGCGGCCGGCACGGCATCCGCGGTCTGGGGAAGGCAAGCCGACCCTCACCTGACGGTCGGCGAGAACGAGAGAATGATGGGCCCATGAGGACCGTGAGCATCGAGGAGCTGGGCCGCCACCTCGCATCCGTGCCGGGCAAGCCGCGGGTCGTCGTCTCGGGCAACGTGGCCGTCCCCTGGGAAGCGGTCCGAGCGCTCGACGAGAACAAGGACACCTACACGATCCACGCCCTCAACGCCCCACCGGGCATCCCCGATCGCGAGGGAGTCACCGCGGAGACGTGCTTCGTCGGAGCCGGCATGCGTCGCCATCCCGACCTGTCATACGTCCCCAGCCGGTTGTCCCTCGTGCCGGTGCTTCTGCAGCGGCGCCTTCCCCCGGACGTCGTGCTCGTCCACTGCGCGCCCCCGCGCGACGGGCAGCTCTCGCTCGGCATCGAGGTCAACGTCCTGCCCTCGGCCATCGAGGGATGCCGTGGCCGGTCCGGCCGCGTGATCGCCGTGGTCAACGACCAGATGCCGTACACGTACGGCGACGCGCAGGTGCCGGTGGAGGCCGTCGACCTGGCGGTCGAGGTCTCCACACCGCTCCCAGCCCACGAGCCCCTCCCGCCGGACCCGGACAGCGCCGCCATCGGTGAACGGGTCGCGAGCCGCGTCGGGGACGGCGCGACGTTGCAGATGGGCATCGGGGCCGTCCCCGACGCGACGCTCCGGGCCCTGACGACCCGTCGGAACCTGCGGGTCTGGACGGAGATGTTCTCCGACGGCGTCCTGGAGCTCGACCGCGTCGGGGCACTCGATCCGCACCACCCGCTCACCGCCTCGTTCCTCTTCGGCTCCCGCGAGCTCTACGACTGGCTGGACGGCAACCACCGCGTGAGGATGATGCGCACCGAGCACACCAACGACCCCGGGCTCATCGCGCAGCAGCGGATGATGACCTCCGTGAACACCGCGCTCGAGGTCGACCTCTTCGGCCAGGCGAACGCGTCGCGGATCAACGCCCGCATCTACTCCGGGTTCGGCGGGCAGACGGACTTCATCGTCGGGGCGCTGCACTCGGCCGGTGGGCAGTCCTTCATCGCCCTGCGCTCGTGGCACCCCAAGGCCGACGTGTCCACCGTCGTGCCTCTGCTCGACGAGCCGGTGACGAGCTTCCAGCAGAGCGCCATCGTCACCGAGCACGGGGTGGCCGAGCTGTGGGGGTACGACCAGCAGGCCCAGTGCCGGCACATCATCCGTGACGCCGCCCACCCGCGGGTTCGCGAGGAGCTGTGGGAGGAGGCGGCCCAGCTCGGGCTCGCCTGACGTGGCACCCCGTGGCGCCCGAACACCCGGCAGAGCTCGCGGTGGTCATGAGCCTCCCCTGGTCGTCGCCGTCCGGGACGCTCTCGCTGCCGTGGGCGACCCCGAGCGGGCCGCTGCGCAGCAGGCCTACATGAAGTCGGACATCCCGTACCGAGGCATCACCTCACCGCAGCTCCGAGCCCTGCTCCGACCGCTGCTCGCCGATCCCGCGCTCGCGCCGGCGACCCGGCAGCAGTGGGATGCGGCCGTCCGTGCCCTCTGGGACGCGCCGGCCTACCGTGAGGAGCGGTATGCCGCGCTGGCCCTCACCGGGCACCGCGCCGCCCGCGAGTGGCAGGACCCGCATTCGCTCTCCCTCTACCGGCACCTCGTCGAGACGGGAGCGTGGTGGGACCTGGTCGACCCCCTTGCCGCGGACCGGGTCGGCCCCATCCTCCTGCACCACCGGGACTCCGCGACGCCCACCGTCCGCGACTGGGCGCTCGACGACGACCTCTGGGTCCGCCGAACCGCGGTCCTCGCCCAGCTCAAGCACCGCGGCGACACCGACCTCGCGCTGCTCACCGAGGTGCTCGACGCCAACCTCGAGGACTCCCTGCACGGTCGCGAGTTCTTCGTCCGCAAGGCCGTGGGCTGGGCGCTGCGCCAGCACGCGCGCACCGACGCCGACTGGGTGCGGGGGTACGTCGACTCCCGCGCGTCTCGCCTCTCGAGCCTGTCGCGGCGGGAGGCGCTGAAGCACGTGTGAGAGGACGCTCCGGTAGGTGACGCGGCCGTTGCAGGTCAGCAGTTGACGCGGCTGGGGCGGGTCGGCGTCGTCGCCCCCAGGTTGCGGCACACGCCGATGCCTTGGCGGTGCGACGGGTCGCTGGCCGATGTGTCATCGCGCTCTCCCTGGAACGGACGAGGGAGCCCCCTCAGCCGGATTCCACGACCGCTCGGGCAGAAGGGCTCCTGGCCACCTGCTGCCGTCCTGTGCTCGGCGCGGGTCTGGAACAGTGCGTGCCGTGAGCGAGACGGCCCGGAGCCAGCACCGGGAGGTGCTGAGGCTGGCGGTGCCGGCCTTCCTCGCCCTCGTCGCCGAACCGCTGTTCCTGCTCGCCGACGCCGCCATCGTCGGACGCCTCGGGGTCGCGCCCCTCGCCGGGTTGGGTGTGGCCAGCGCGGTGCTGCTCACGGCAGCGAACATCTTCGTCTTCCTCGCCTACGGCACGACAGCCGTCGTCGCCCGCCAGCTCGGCGCCGGCTCCCGCGCGGGCGCGATCTCGGCAGGCATCGACGGCACCTGGCTCGCGATCGCCCTCGGGGCCGTCACCGCCGCTGCGGTCGCCTTCCTCGCGGCCCCGGTGTGCCGGCTCTTCGGCGCCTCGGCGGTGGCCCTCGACATGGCGGTGACGTACCTGCGGATCTCGGCCCTCGGCATCCCGGCGATGCTGGTGGTCCTCGCGACGACCGGTGTGCTGCGCGGCCTCCAGGACACCCGGACGCCCCTTCTCGCCGCCGTGGGCGGCTTCGGCCTCAACATCGCCCTCAACGTGTGGTTCGTGCACGGGCTCGGCTGGGGGATCGCCGGGTCGGCGTGGGGCACGGTCATCGCGCAGACGGGCATGGCGGCTGCTCTGATCACCGTGCTCGTCCGGTATGCCGTGCGAGCGGCGGTGCCCATGCGGGCGCACCCGGGCCGGGTCCTCGAGGCAGCCCGCGGCGGAGTCCCGCTCCTCGTGCGGACCCTGGCGCTGCGGGCGGTGCTCCTGCTCACCACCTGGGTCGCGGCCGGCCTCGGGGACGTCCCGCTCGCGGCATACCAGGTGACCGCGACGATCTGGACCTTCCTCGCCTTCGCCCTCGACGCCTTGGCCATCGCCGCACAGGCCATCACCGGCAGGACGTTGGGAGCCGGTGAGGTGGACCGCACCCGCGAGGCGACGTCTCTCATGCTGCGGTGGGGGGTGGTCGTCGGCATGGTCCTCGGTGTGCTCGTCCTCCTCCTCCGGCCTGTCATCGGACCGCTCTTCACGCCCGACGCGGCGGTGCAGGCAGCCATCGCCGGTGGCCTCGTCGTCGTGGCCCTGGGCCAGCCGCTCTCGGGTTTCGTCTTCGTCATCGACGGCGTCCTCATCGGCGCGGGGGACGGCCGGTGGCTTGCGCGGGCGATGCTCGCGACCCTCGCCGTCTACCTCCCGGTCGTGTTCGCCGTCCATGCAGCCGGGGACTGGCTGCTCGAGGGCGGCACCACGCGGGGCCAGGTCAACGCCGTGACCTGGTTGTGGATCGCCTTCACCGTCTTCATGTCCGTGCGGGCGATGCTCATGTGGGCTCGCGTGCGCACCGACCGGTGGATGGTGACCGGCGCCGTTCGCCAGGGCTGAAGGATGAGCAGTTGCCCATCGACGACGTGCGGGCGGGCCTGTGACGAGGGCAATGCACTGGACCCCACGGCCGAGGCCGTGGGGTCCAGTGGTCGGGCAGGTGAGGTTACGGCGTGACCGAGCCGACGAGGACCGATCCCGTGCCGAGAACGGCGCCGGCGGTCGAGACGACCTTCATCTCGCCGAACAGCTGTCGGCCGGCCGCCGGAGCGGACTTCGCCGTGACCGCGCCGGTCACCGTTGCGGACCCGCCGACGGCGAGATCCACCGTGACGCCCGAGGTGGTCAGCGCACCAAGAGCCTCCGAGATGAAGACGTCCAGGTAGTCGTACTGCGTGGTGCCCGCGGGAACCGAGTACCCGTCGACCCTCACCGTGTACGTGGTGCCGGCCTCGGGCTTGGTGATGGTCACCGACTCCTCCGAGTCACCGTCCGCGGCTCGGCCGACGATCGTTCCCGCTGCGTTGAGCACGTACAGGTCGAGGTCAGCGCCGAGGTCCGACGTGCGACCGATCGTCGCCGTCAGGCGCTCGGCGCCGCTCTCCGGCACGGCTACCGTGAACTCCTGCACAGCCTCGTTGGCGATGGTCTTGCGCTCCGACACGGCGCTGCCGAGGTTGCCACCCTGCGGAACCATGGAGACGGCACCGAAGTCGTTCGTGACCTCCCACGACAGGTCCGAGGGCACTCCGGTCTTCACCGACGCCAACGTCTGCGATGCCGGGTCGACGGTGACACCCTGGGCGGCGGCCGACACCGTGTACGGGTTCACCAGGCTCGGCGACGTGCGACGCGCCTCCACCTCGATCTCCCAGATGCCCGGCAGCGGGTTCGCGTAGGCACGCGAGGAGCTGTTGCAGCTGGGAGCGCTGAAGTTGGTGAAGCAGACGAGAGAGGAGGTCGACTCCACCGGGACGCCATAGGGGTTGATGGCGATCCAGCGGACCTGGTCCTGGCCCTCGACGCCGGAGAGGTTGACCTGCAGGGCCTTGGCACCTTCCGGCACCGTCACGAAGAGCTTCTTGGTGAGGTTGCGCTCCACCGTGCCCGACTGGCTGGTCGCATACGACGGCCCGACGAGGTCGGTCGTCAGGACCACCGTGAGCAGGACGCGGTGGTCGACGACCGGGGTGTCCGCATGGTCGATCTCCAGGATCGCCGAGTGCGCGCCGGGGGTGCCGGTGCGCGCGGTGACGGGAATCTGCGTCGCGGAGCCCTTCGCGGTGGAGATGCTCGCGGACGACAGGGCGAACGTCCCGTCGTTCCCGACCAGGCGCAGGTTCGCGGTGGCCGGCCCTCCACTGCCGGACGTGCGGGTCGCCCGGACCACGTAGCTCTTCGTTTCACCCGACACCTGGCCGCCGTGGGCGCCGTCACACCTGTTGTAGAGACCCGTTCCGGCGTTGGGAGTTGCGAGGAATCCCGAGATCGGCGTGCAGACGGGTGCTGACACGATGTAGTCCTGCGCGGCAGGACGGCCCTTGAGCAGCGCCCACGCGGCCGGGAGGTCGACCTGGCCGGCACCCTGCGCGATGGCCTCGACTCCCTCGACGAAGTCGGCGGAGCTGTAGAGCGAGTCGCGGATCTGGCGCGGGGTGACGTCCACCTTGGTCGCCTTCGCCGCTGACAGCAGCAGCGCCACGCCACCCGCGGTCTGCGGTGAGGCCATCGAGGTGCCGTTGAACATGGCATAACCAGGGGGTAGGGCGTAACCGGCCTCGGCCACGGGTCCGCCAGGCTGCCATGTCGGGATCGTCGAGATCGCCGAGCCGGGCGCCATGACGTTGGGCTTGAAGCCACCGTCCTCACGCGGGCCGCGCGAGGAGTAGTTGTGCAGGGTCAGCGGCGTGGAGACCTCTGAGCCGTAGTTGGCCAGCCAGGTCTCCTTGGTGATCGAGGAACCGACGCTGACGACCTTGCCGGCGACCGACGGGTCCCCGATGGTGTTGATTCCCGGCCCGCTGTTGCCCGCCGAGATGACGAGCTGGACGCCACCGTCGATGAGCGCGTCGTAGAGCCGGGCCCGCGCGTTGTTGGCGTCGTTGAGAGCCGGGAGGCCGCCGATCGACATGTTGACGACGTCGACCCCACGGTTCTCGACGAGGTCGACCATGCCGTCGGTGAGGGCCACCGTCGTGCAACCGCCGCCCCATGAGCAGGCGCGGCTCGAGACGACCTTCGCCCCGGGCGCCTGGCCGTCCATCTCCCCGCCGAAGAGGCCGTTGCCCGCGGCGATGCCGGCAACGTGCGTGCCGTGGGCCGCCTGGACGATGCCGATGCTGACGAAGTCCGCCTTCTGGCCGGTCAGGCCTGCAGCCGTGAGGTCGACGTCCTCACGGAACTCGACGACGAACGGGATGGACTCGGCGATCGCCGTCGCGGGGTTGTCGACACCGAAGTGGCCGATGTCGAACTGCTCCTTGTAGGGGCGCATCCTCTCGGTCGACGAGAAGGTCTGGTCCTGGTTGACGTCGACCCAGACGTCGTTGGTGTCCTCGTTGTAGAGGACTCCCCAGCGATCGGTGGTGTCACCGTCGCGGTTGAAGTCGCCCGCTGCCTCGTCGTTGATCGAGATGTTCTCGGCGACGCGGTTGAAGCGGTAGTACCCGGCGTCGGGTGCCTTCCATGTGCCGGTGATGTTCGGCACCGTGAAGGACGGCCCCTTGACCTTGGTGAGCATGGCCCGCCACGACCCATCGCTCTCGAGCAGTGGGTGGGTGCCCGTGACCCAGTCGACGACCTTGCGCTCCCCGGTGGTCGTCGTCTGCAGCGCCGGGTGGTCGAGGTCGACGCCCGAGTCGATGACGCCGATCGTGATCCCTCGGCCGTCCCAGACGCTGTTCGCCTTCTTGAACGCGACGGAGCCGATGTCTCGCGTCGGCATGTAGGGGTTGTCGTCGGGGGTGTCCTTGCCAGGGCCTCGCCACCGTCGTCGCCGCCGCCGTGCCGGCGCCCAGGTCCTGGGGCTCCGGCAGGGGGATGGACTCGCTGAGGTCGACGGCCAGGACGGACGCGGACTTCGCAACAGCGTCGACGCGGTCGGTGGGAACACTGGCGCTGATGTAGCCGTAGCGCTCGCTCACGGTGGCGGTGAAACCGCCGGCCGCCTCCACCGCGGCGGCGGCGGACGCGGTGCCCGCTCCCGTCGTCGTGGCGAGCATGACCGTCACGCGCTCGTCGCCGTCGGCGCGGGCCTGCGCGAGGAGGGAACGGTCGTGCGAACCGAGCTTGTCCTTCTTGCTCCTGGGCCTTCGGACGGCTGGTCTCGGCGTTCCCGCCGGATGGTGGCTCGGCGGAGGCGGTCGTGCTGACGACGCCCGTGGCGAGGGCAGCGGCCGCGAGCGAGGCGAGGGCCACGCGCGCGCGTCTGGGGAGTGGTGGTGTCATCGCGGATCCTGTCGCAACAAGGGGGGATGGCCGGCCGGTAGGCGTGGCGCCGCGACAGTGGACCACGCAGAGAACGCCGATCCAGAGCCAGGAACACACTCCAGACCAAACATTTACCATTGGCCGCCCTCCGCTTTACCAAGCGCCCCTCACGGGCACCACCGGGCGTTTCGCGGCCCGCTCAGCGGGCGCCCGACCACGCCCGACGGTCAGGGCGCGAGGACCGCCACGGCCGCTTCGCGCCGGGGGTCACCGGCGGCTTCCAGCGACCCGTCGGCGCGCCGGTATGCCGCCCCGACGCCGCCGAAGTACATCTGCTGGGTGCCGTGGTCGATACCGCGTACCCCGGCCGCGACGACCGCGCTCGCGATGTCCGGGTCGGTCTCGTGGTCGACGACCGTCGAGCCGTCCGGGTCGAAACGGACGTGGAGTCGTGGTGCTTCGATCGCGTGCCGGAGGTCGGCGCCATGGAGACAGCCTTGACCCAGCACGAGCATGAGCGCGGTCGTGATCCGGTCGGCGCCGGGAGAGCCGATGGCAAGCACCCGGCCGTCGGCGGTGCGCCCCGTCGTGGGCGCCATGTTGGATGCGAGCCGGGTGCCGGGGACCAGCCGGTGGAGGCCGAGCTTGTTGAGCTCCGGCTCCCCGAGGGCGTTGTTGAGGAGCATCCCGGTGCCCGGCACGGTGATCCCGGCACCGTAGCCACTGGACATCGTCACGGCACACGCGGTGCCCTCGGCGTCGACGACGGAGACGTTCGCGGTGCTCGAGCTCGTGGGGAGGCCGGCCAGGCCGTGGCGGTCAACGGAGAGCAGCAGCTCGTGCCCCGCGGCATCCAGGTCCTCGGCGAAGTCGTGAACCTGGAGCCGGTAGCTCAGCACGGCCCGCTGGATCTCGATGATGTCCGGCCAGTGCCAGTCCCCACGGCGTCCCAGCTCCCCGAGCATGGCCGCGAGCATCGGGCCCCCGACCGACGGGGGCGGGTTGACCGCGAGGTCCCAGTCGCCGACCCTTCTGCGCACCGGCTCCCGGAGGAGCGCGGTGTACTCCGCGAGGTCGCGGTGGGTGACGAGGCCGCCGTGCGCCTCCATGGACTCGACCATCGCCCGCCCCACCTGACCCGTGGTGAGCACGGACGCCCCCTTCTCCGCGACGAGGTCGAGCACCTCGGCGAGGGGCTGGTTCGTCACCACGTCCCCGGCCTCGAGCGGCGAGCCGTCGGGACGGGTGACGACGCCGTGGGCCTCGGGGTCGTCACCGAACAGGGGTTCGGCGGTGAAGGCGAGGTACCGGGCCGCCGCCCCGCCGATCGGGTACCCGTCCCGGCAGGCCGCCGCAGCGGGCGCGACGACGTCGCGCCAGGGCAACAGTCCCAGCTCCTCGACCGCGGCCTCACAGGCGGTCACGGCGCCGGGCGTCGCCACCGAGCCGTGCCCGGCATGCAGGCGCACGCCACCGCCGTAGTCCGTGACGACCTCCCGGACGCCCGATCCGAACCGGTCGAGCCCCAGTCCGCGGCCCGGCATCTCGACGTTCCCGTCGATGACCACCGGCTCGCCGCCGGCCACCCAGGCGGCCACGAACGCCCCACCGGCGAGGGAGACGATCCCCGGCTCGGTGCTCATCGCGGCCAGCCCGGCGGCGACCGCGACGTCGACCGCGTTGCCGCCCGCGCGGGCGACCTGGCGCGCCGCAGCGAGGGACACCGGACCCGTCGCGGCGATGGCCACGGGTGCTCGCATGGAGGGCATCCTGCCACCGCCGTCACCGAGGTAACGTGGCCGCTCATGACGCGACCGCCCCTGGGGATCATCGCCGGGACGGGGTTCTATGACCTCTCGGCCCTGCAGGACCCCTCCGCGGAGACGATCACCACCGCCTTCGGCGACGCCCGGATCACCCGCGGCACCTGGCACGGCATCCCCGTCGTCTTCCTCACGCGGCACGGCGCAGGTCACTCCGTCCCACCTCACCTCGTCAACTACCGGGCGAACATCCGCGCGCTCGCCGACCTCGGCGTACGCGACGTCGTCGCGGTCAATGTCACCGGCAGCATCGACCCCGACCTGCGTGCCGGTGACCTGCTCTGCCTGGACGACTTCGTCGACTTCACGAGTCAGCGGCCGGTCACCTTCTTCGACGGCTCCGGCCCGGAGGGTGTCGTGCACACCGACGTCCTCGAGCCGTACCACCCGGCGTTGCGCCGCGAGATCCTCGACGCCGCCGCGGCGGCCGGGCGGCCGGTCCGCGACGGTGGCGTCTACGCCGCGTTCGAGGGTCCCCGGTTCGAGACCCGGGCGGAGGTCCGGCTGGCCCGCCTCGCCGGCGCGGACGTGGCGGGGATGACGGGCGTGCCGGAGGTCACCCTCGCCCTCGAGGCGGGCCTGCGGTATGCCGCGATCTCCCTCGTCGTGAACCCCGCCTCGGGCGTCGGTGACAGCGACGAACCCATCACCATGGACGAGATCACCGAGGTCCTCTCGGCCACCTCCGCCGACGTGCTGGCGGTTCTCGACGAGCTCGTCCACACCCGCGCCACGTTCCCCGACCCCGACGACCCGGCGGACCCCACCGCATGAGCCGGATCCGCGTCGACAACGCCACCTACGTCGTCACCGTCGACGACGCCGGCACGATCCTTCGGGACACCTCGGTGGTCGTGGAGGACGGCATCATCACCGAGATCACGCCGAGCGACCCGGCCACGGATGGCCTGCGGCCGCCCGACGAAGCCGGCGGGGCCGGCGGCGCCCACCAGAGCACGCACGAGATCGTCATCGACGCCCGCGGCAAGCTGCTGATGCCCGGTCTGGTCAACCTCCACACCCACCTCCCGATGACCCTGCTGCGTGGCCTCGCCGAGAACGTCGACCTGCAGGGCTTCCTCACCCGGGTCTGGGCCGCCGAGGGAGCCGTCATGGACCCGGACACCGTGGAGCTCGGTGCCACCCTCGGCGCGGTCGAGTCGCTCCTGGGCGGCTGCACGACGCAGCTCGACATGTACTTCCACCACGAGGCAGCCCACCGTGGCGCCGTGGCCGCCGGCAGCCGGCACGTCATCGGCCCGGTCTTCTTCGACGGGCCGGGACCGGACGGCCTCACCTGGCAGGAACGCCTCGACAACCTGCGCGACTGGCCCCACGTCCTCGACCGCCTCGGCGGCCCCCAGATCCCCGTCGCGGCGATGCCGCACGCGACCTACACCTGCGGACCCGACGGCCTGGCCGAGGTGGTCGCCGTGCTGCGCGAGCTCCTCGCCGAGGGTCCGCGACCCGGTCTCCTGACGACTCACGTCTCGGAGAACGAGGCCGAGAACGACGGCATCCGAGAGCGCTACGGCGCGACGCCGACGGAGGTGCTGGCCCGTTCCGGCTGGGTCGAGCGCGACCTCCCCCTCGTCGTCGGCCACGGGGTGCACCTCACCGAGGGCGACCGGACTCTGCTCGGGGCCGCGCGCGCGGCGGTGGGGCACTGCCCCGGTTCGAACCTCAAGCTCGCCAGCGGTGCCCTTCGGTGGGAGGACGTGCGCTCGAGCGGCATCCGCGTCGGGCTCGGCACCGACGGCTGCTCCAGCTCCAACGACCTGGACATGTGGCTCGTGATGCGCCAGGCCGCGCTCCTCGCCCGCCTCACCAGTGGGCGGCCCGACGTGGCGAGCGCGGGCGAGGTGCTGCGGGCCTCCACGATCGAGGGGGCCCGTGCCCTCGGTCTGGGCGACGAGATCGGGTCCGTGGAGGTCGGCAAGCGCGCCGACCTGGTGCTCATCGACCTGCAGGCGCCGCACCTCACACCCGTCCACGACCTCGAGGCCGTGCTCGTCTTCGCGGCAGGCCGTGGCGACGTCACCGACGTCCTCGTCGACGGGCAGCCCGTGGTGCGCGAGCGGCGCAGCACGCGAGTCGACGTGCCGGCCCTCCTTGCCCGGGCCAACGAGAGAGGACGGGCCGCATGGGCGGCAGTGGCTGTGTCGTGACCGAGGAGACGGTGGAGACGGCGGAGGAGGTCATCGCCCGCCTCGGGATGGAGCCGATCCCCGAGGAGGGCGCGTGGTTCGTCGCGGGACCACGCACGCAGGGCCTCAACGCGATCACCGTGCTGCTCACCGACGGCCCGGACGGCTTCTCGGCGATGCACCGGCTCGCCATCGACGAGGGGTGGCAGTGGCTCGACGGTGCTCCGGCCGCGCTGCTGCGGCTGCGCCCCGGGGGCTCCGGGGTGCTGAACTACGTCGGTCCGCAGGCCACCCAGTTCCTCGTGCGGCGCGGCACCTGGATGGGCGCATCCACGCTCGGTGCGTGGAGCCTCCTCTCCTGCTGGTGCTCGCCCGCCTTCCGCCCCGAGCACTTCGAGCTGGGCCGACGCGACGAGCTCGTCCGGTCCTACCCCTCGTACGCGTCCGAGATCGCGCTGCTCACCCGCGACGAGCCCGTCGGGCGGATGCGGTGAGCGCGCTCGTCACCGGGGCGAGCGGTGGCCTCGGCCGTGCGGTGGCCATCGCCCTGGCCCGCGGCGGCCACGACGTCGGCGTCCACTACCGGAGCGACCTCGAGGGGGCGGAGGGAGTGGTCCACGAGGTGCACGGCATGGGTCGGCAGGCCGTGGCGCTGCATGCGGACCTCGGCGTCGACGACGGGGAGGTCCTCGATGCCACCTGCGACGACCTCCTCACGCGGTGCCACGACGCCGTCGGCCCGGTGACGGTCGTCGTCCTCAACGCCTTCCCCCAGGACCACGTCGACTGGGACGACCTCGACACCGCCGTGTGGGACGCCTTCCACCGGGCGGGCCTGCGCCCCACGACCGCCCTCCTTCAGCGCGCCGCCGTGCGTCTGGCACGCGGTGGGGTCGTCGTCGTCATCGGCTCGATCGAGGGACTGCGACCCACGCCCCGACATGCGCCGTATGCCGTCGCCAAGGCTGCACTGCACCATCTGACCGCCGCGGCGGCCACCGAGCTGGGACCACGCGGCATCCGGGTCGTCGGCGTCGCCCCTGGCCTGGTGGCCCGCGAGGGACTGGAGGACGCGTGGCCCGAGGGGGTCGAGCGGTGGCGCCGGGCGTCCGCCCTGGGCCGGCCGGTGCGGGCCGAAGAGGTGGCGGAGACCGTCGCCTTCCTCGCCTCACCTGCCGCATCCGGCATCACCGGCACCACCATCCCCGTGGATGCGGGGTGGTCGGCGTCCCCCGGTTGGTGACTGTCGCCAGTCCGGGGGTGTGCTTCTCGTCACGACCCCCCTCTGGCGAGGTCACAACCCGGCAACGACACTCAGGGGGCCCACCGTGCAGAGCACCCACGACGTAACATCAGCCCGTCTCACCCGATCTCCAAGGAGAACTTCATGAAGTCCACGCGTTACCTGGTCGCAGCGCCGGCGGCGCTCGCCCTGGCCCTGGCCGGCTGTGGCGGCAGCACCGGCACCAGCGACACCCCGGCCGCCTCCGGCGCCTCCTCCGCGGCAGGTGCGCCCGCCGATGACTCGAACTGCGCCGATGCCGAGGTGTTCTGCGTCGGTCTCGTCACCGACACCGGCAAGGTGGACGACAAGTCGTTCAACCAGTCCGCCCACGAGGGCGCGCAGGCGGCCGCCGAGGAGACCCAGGGCTTCTACAAGTACGTCGAGACCCAGGATGCCAAGGACTACGCCTCCAACATCGCGCAGTTCACCAACAAGAAGTACGACGTCCTCATCACGGTCGGCTTCCTCATGACCGACGCCACCGCTCAGGCCGCCGCCGAGAACCCGCAGACCCGGTTCATCGGTGTCGACCAGGGCTACGACGCCAAGAAGGTGACCGCCAAGAACGTCACCGGCCTCGTCTTCCCCGAGGACCAGGCGGGCTACGGCGCCGGCTACCTCGCCGGCCTGATGACCAAGACGAACAAGCTCGGCCAGGTCCTCGGCCTCCAGATCCCGCCGGTCGAGAAGTTCGCCAAGGGCTTCGAGGCGGGCGCCAAGGCGGCCAACCCGGCTGTCAGCGTGACGACCGTCTACCACCCCGCTGCCGACAACGCCTTCAACGACCCGGTATGGGGCGCGGGCGAGGCGAAGAAGCAGCTCGCCCAGGGTGCGGACATCATCTTCGGTGCCGGCGGCAACACCGGCAACGGCGCCCTGCAGGAGGTCGCGAAGACCTCCGGTGCGGGCACCGACAAGTTCTGCATCGGTGTCGACACCGACCAGTGGGACACCGTCCCCGCCGCCCAGCCGTGCCTCATCACCTCGGCGATGAAGCTCATCAACGAGGGCGTCACCGACACGGTCGTCCAGGGGAAGGACGGCGACTTCAGCGAGCTCCAGACGCTCGGCAAGGCCGGCCTCGCGCCGTACCACGACTTCGACTCGGTCGTCCCTGAGGACGTCAAGACGAAGGTCGACGAGGTCGTCAAGCAGATGGAGGCCGGCACGCTGAAGACCGGCGTCACGCTCTGACATCGGAACGTCCGGGCCACGCCGACGTGTGACCCGACCACCTCGACGCTGGGGGCGGGCACCCACCCGGGTGCCCGCCCCCAGCGCGTCGTCGCAGCGACGGCGTGGCCCTTTTGCCCCGGCCCACGACACGCAACACTGTGGGCACCGACCGACATTGGAGTCACATGTCCGAGACACCCACGGTGGCGGAGCAGGCAGCACCCCCGCCGGCCAAGGCACCGCCGCCGGCCGAACAGCGCCCCGCCCAGCCGCTGGCGTACCTGCTCAGCCACCAGAGTGGCGTCGTCATCCTCGTGGCTCTCGTCATCGCCCTCCTCGTCGGCGCGGCCCTGATCCGCTACCAGGGCGTCAACCCGTGGTACGCGTACGAGACGCTGCTGCGTGAGGCGTTGTTCGTGCCGGGCGGCCTCACCCGGACGCTGCAGAAGACCGCGCCGCTCGTGCTGACCGGCCTCGCCGTCGTGCTCCCGCTGCGAGTCGGCCTGTTCAACATCGGGGGGCAGGGGCAGCTCGTCTTCGGCGCCATGTTCGGCGCGTGGGTCGCGTATGCCGCGGGCGGCGCGGGCTTCGCGGGCGCCGTCCTCGGCATGGTGGCGGGAGCCCTCGCCGGCGCGTTCGTCGGCTTCATCGCCGGCATCCTCAAGGCGACCCGCGGCGTGCACGAGGTGATCACGACGATCATGCTCAACTACATCGCCGCGGGCGTGACCTGGTGGCTCGTCATCGGCCCCCTCCAGGCGGAGTCCTCGAAGACGAGCGGCATCCCGCAGACCGAGCTGATCCCCGAGGCGTCCCGGGTCGGCGCCGCGTCCGGCATCCCCATCGGCTTCGTCTTCGCGGTCCTGCTGGCGGTGCTGTGCTGGTGGATGCTGGGCCGCACCACGCTCGGCTTCCGCTTCAACACCGTGGGAGCCAACAAGCACGCAGCCGGCTACGCCGGGATCTCGATCGGCCGGATCGTCACCCTGTCGATGATCCTCGGAGGCGGGCTCGCCGGTCTGGCGGGTGCCCTCGAGGCGATGGGCACGCTCCACCGGTTCGAGCCGGCCATCGGCGGCACCCTGGGCTTCGACGGCATCACCATCGCCCTCCTCGCCCGGGCCAACCCCCTGGCGACCATCCCCGCGGCCTTCCTCGTCGGCGTGCTGCGCACGGGCGCCCCGGGGCTGCAGTTCGCGACGGGGATCGCTCCCGAGGTCGTCGACCTGCTCCTCGCGATCATCCTGCTCATGGTCTCGATCCCCGTGCTCGGCAAGTGGATCTTCCGTAGCCGGGCCGACAAGGTCACCGCCGCCTCGACGAGCTGGGGCAGCTGACATGACGACGTCGTGGGTCACCAAGAACCGGACGACCCTGGTCGTCGGGGCGGTCGTGCTCGTCGCGGCCTACATCTTCTACTACGCGCAGAACGACATCGCGCCGAGCATGTACGCCTCCGCGTGGGGGTACGCCATCCCGCTCGTCCTGGCCGCCCTCGTCGGGGTCATCGGCGAGCGCTCGGGCGTCGTCAACATCGGCATCGAGGGCCAGATGCTCGTCGCGGCCTTCGCCGGGTTCTTCGCGGCGGCCTACAGCGGGTCCCTCCTCGTCGGGGTCCTCGCGGGGATCGGCAGCGGCCTGATCCTCGGCGGCTTCCTCGCGTGGACGAGCGTCAAGTGGCGGATGGACCAGATCATCGCCGGTGTCGTCCTCAACATCGTCGCCACCGGCATCACCTCGTTCTACTACACACCCGGCCAGGTGCTCCCGGGGTTGATGCCGAGCTTCGACGTCCCGATCCTCTCGAGCATCCCGCTCATCGGCGACGTCTTCTTCACCGGGACGAGCATCTTCGCGACGCTGGCCATCCTCGCGGCGATCGGCGTCCACGTCGCGCTGTTCCACTCGAGGTGGGGCCTGCGCACGCGCGCCGTGGGCGAGTACCCCTCGGCGGCCGACACGGCCGGCATCAACGTCGAGTGGCTGCGCATCGTCAACGTGACCCTCGCCGGTTCCCTGGCCGGGTGCGCCGGCGTCTATCTCTCGATGGACGCGTCGTCGTCGTTCGAGCGGGGCATGGTGGCGGGTCGAGGCTTCCTCGCCCTCGCCATCATGATCATGGGGGCCTGGCGGCCGCTGCGCGCGTTCGTCATGGCGATCTTCTTCGGGTTCATCAACGCGGTGGCGTCCCAGCTGCAGCAGAGCGGGAACATCGACCTCCCACCGCAGCTCACCGGCACCCTGCCCTTCGTCGTGACGATCATCGTCCTCGCCGTGGCCGCCGGCAGGGTTCGCGCGCCGGCCGCGGTCGGGCAGCCATACGTCAAGGGAGACCAGTGATGCCCGAAGAGATCGAGTACGACCCTCGCCCGGCACCCGCGGACACCCGCCCGGACCACCTCGAGGCCATTGCCACGACGGATGCCGTCCGCGAGCTGCCGCCGGAGAGGTCCGGCTTCGGCGAAGGTGTCGTCGGCGAGGTGGTGCTCGACATCACCGGCCTGTCCAAGAGCTTCGGCCGGGTCAAGGCCAACCGGGACATCAGCTTCACCGTCCGCCGCGGCGAGATCGTCGCCCTGCTCGGTGAGAACGGGGCGGGGAAGTCGACCCTGGTCAACCAGATCTTCGGCCTCATCACCCCGGATGCCGGCACCGTGAGCGTCCAGGGCGACACCACGCCGATCACGGGTCCGCACGACGCGATCCGGCGCGGCATCGGCATGGTCCACCAGCACTTCCAGCTCGTCCCCGTCATGACGGTCGCCGAGAACATGATGCTGGGCCACGAGCCGACCCGGGCCGGGACCATGCTCGACATCGAGAGCGCCCGCGAGATGGTGCGCACGCTCTCGGCGAAGCACCGGCTGGCCGTGGACCCCGACGCGGAGGTGGAGGACCTGCCGGTCGGCACGCAACAGCGGGTCGAGATCCTCAAGGCCCTCTCGCGCAAGGTCGACCTGCTCATCCTCGACGAGCCGACCGCGGTCCTCACCCCCCAGGAGACCGACGAGCTGCTCGGGGTCATGAAGGAGCTGGCGGCGTCCGGCACCTCGATCGTCTTCATCACCCACAAGCTGCGGGAGGTCCTGGCCGTCTCCGACCGGGTCTACGTCCTGCGCCAGGGCACCGTCTGCGGCGAGGTCGAGACGAGAAACACCGACGCGCGCGAGCTCGCCACCCTCATGGTGGGCCGCGAGGTCGTCCTGTCCATCGACAAGGAGGAGGCGACGCCCGGCGAGACGGTCCTGGCGATCGAGGACCTCCACGTCAAGGACGACCGCGACCTGCCCGCCGTCAACGGTTTCACCCTCGAGGTGAGGGCCGGCGAGATCGTGGGTGTGGCGGGTGTGGAGGGCAACGGCCAGCGCGAGCTCGTCGAGGCCCTCGCCGGGATGCGCAAGGTGGTCTCGGGCAGCATGCGGCTGGGCGACCTGGACCTCACCAAGGCCAACCCGAGCCAGACGCACCACGCCGGGGTCGGCCACATCCCCGAGGACCGGGAGAAGCACGGGCTCGTCGCGGCATACTCCATCGCCGACAACCTCGTGCTCAACGAGTTCGACCAGCCGCCCTATGCGAAAGGCGGCGTGCGGCAGTTCGACGCGGTCCGCGAGTACGCCGAGAAGGTGCGGGCGGAGTTCGACATCCGCTCCTCGGGCGTCGGACAGAGCGCGGCCTCGCTCTCCGGTGGCAACAAGCAGAAGGTCGTCGTCGCGCGCGAGATGTCCTTCACCCCCAGGCTGCTCATGGCGGCGCAGCCCACCCGTGGCGTCGACGTGGGGTCGATCGAGTTCATCCACCGCCGCATCGTCGACGCCCGCGACGCCGGTGCCGGGCGTCCTGCTCGTCTCCGCCGAGCTCGACGAGATCCTGTCTCTCGCCGACCGTGTCGCGGTCGTCCACGGCGGCAAGGTCGTCGCGGAGATGGCCTGCGTCAGCGCCGACCGCACGGAGATCGGTCGCCTGATGGCCGGCGACCACTGACGAGCCGTCGCGAGAGCACCTCACCGCGGCGCCGGCACCCCTCACCGCGGACCAGCGCCACCACGGGTGTCGAACGCGCGCTCCGAGCGCCCCTTCGGCACCCCCGGCACGCCTTGCTGAGGGCACCACCTGGCAGCACGCGTGCCAGACGCGCGCTCCATCGCCCCTTCGGCACCCCCGGCACACCTTGCTGACGGCACCACCTGGCTACACCCGTGCCGAACGCGCGCTCCATCGCCCCTTCGGCACCCCGGCACACCTTGCTGACGGCGCCCACTGGCAGCACGCGTGCCAGACGCGCGCTCCACCTCCCCCTCGGCACCCGTGGCTGCGGGCTGCGTGACACCGGGCCGGTGGCGAGGCGCCAGGCATCCCGGGGCGCTGATCCTCACCACCCGCGCTGAGACGAACCTGTGGTTACGTTTTCGTAGGTTACGGTCGCGTAGGTTACGCTCGGGTACGTGAGTGCGCCAGCCATCGCCCGACCAGCCCCCGCCCCGGGGGTGACCCGTCCGCGCGTGGGCGCCCCCACGGCATCCGGGCCGGTCCGGACCCTCCTGCGCAGCGGTCGCCGGGTCGCGGAGCTGCTCGCGACACCCCTCGTTCCCGAGGACTACCTCGACCTTCTCGACCCGCTCCGCTCCGGTGCCGACCTGCGGGGCCGGATCGTCGAGGTCCGCCCCGAGACCGCCGACGCCGTCACCGTGGTGATCCGCCCGGGCCGCGGGTGGCTGGGACACGTCCCGGGTCAGTACATCCGGATCGGCATCGACATCGACGGCGTGCGCCACTGGCGCGCCTACAGCCTGACCCACCGGGCGGACGGTTCGCCCGCGGCCGGCATCCCGAAGGACTGCATCGCCATCACGTCCAAGGCGATCCCCGACGGCAGGGTCTCCCACCACCTCGTGCGGGAGGCGCGCCCCGGCACCCTCGTCATGCTCGACCAGGCGACCGGGGACTTCACCATCCCCAGCCCGGCGCCCGCGAAGGTCCTCTTCCTCACCGCGGGCAGCGGCGTCACGCCGGTCATGGGGATGCTGCGCAACCACCTCGATGAGCTCCCCGACGTCGCCCAGGTGCACTGCTCGCCCACCGCCGGTGACGTCATCTTCGCGCGGGAGCTCGAGGCGTATGCCGCGAGCGGTCGCCTCGCGCTCACCGTCAACCTCGACGACGAGCACGGAATCCTGGACCTCGCGCGACTCGACGCCCTCGTGCCCGACTGGCGCGAGCGCGAGACGTGGACGTGTGGCCCCACCGGCCTGCTCGACGCCGCCGAGGCCCACTGGGCCGACGCCGGCATCGCCGAGCGCCTGCACACCGAACGATTTCGGCCGACGGTCGTCGAGCCCGGCGAGGGCGGCGAGATCACCTTCCTCGCCAGCGACGTCACCGTCGACGCCGACGGCGGCACCCCGATCCTCGACGCCGGCGAGGAGGCCGGCGTCCTCATGCCGAGCGGATGCCGGATGGGCATCTGCTTCGGGTGCGTCGTCACGATGCGACAGGGCGCGGTGCGCGACCTGCGCACCGGCGACATCACCGTCGTCGAGCCCGGCGACGAGCTGCCCGTCCAGACCTGCGTCAACGCCGTCGCGGGCTCCTGTGACATCGAGCTCTAGAGCCTTTCCCCGTCCCCACCACCGACTCCCCGAGCGAGACCGGAAGGACCACAGCCCATGACCCTCGCCCCCGAACGACGAGCCATCTCCCCCACCGAGGCGCACCAGACCGGCGCCCAGCACGCATCGAGCAGGCCCTCCGGGATCAACCCCCGCCTGTCGGTGACGAGCGACACGGCGCGGCCGCCGCGGCCGGCATACAAGAAGTCGGGCCGGCCGAACGCGGATGCCCACCTCACCCCCGAGGACATCGAGGCGATCGGGGTCGAGCTCGACGCCCTGCGCAAGGAGGTCATGGACAGCCGCGGCGCCCGTGACGCCGCGTACATCCGCAAGGTCATCGCGACCCAGCGCTACCTCGAGATGGGCAGCCGGGCGCTGCTCCTCTTCTCCGGCGTCAAGGTCAAGGGCGTCCGACCGGCCTGGTGGCTCGGCACCGCCGGCCTCTCGGTCGCCAAGATCCTCGAGAACATGGAGATCGGCCACAACGTCATGCACGGCCAGTGGGACTGGATGCGTGACCCCAAGATCCACTCGACCGCGTGGGAGTGGGACAACGCGAGCCCGTCCTCGCAGTGGAAGCACAGCCACAACGAGATCCACCACACCTTCACGAACGTCCTCGGCCGCGACAACGACCTCGGCTACGGCATCCTGCGCGTCGACGAGGACCAGAAGTGGAACCTCTTCTTCCTCTTCCAGCCCATCTGGCACGTCGGCAACGCCCTCCTCTTCGAGTACTCCATCGCGGCCTACGACCTCGAGCTCGGCCGCTACGTCGCGACGAAGAAGCGGATGAGCGAGGAGGAGAAGGCGAAGTTCAGGAACGACGCCAGGGAGGTCGTCGACAAGATCAAGCGCCAGGCGACCAAGGACTACCTCGTCCACCCGGCTCTGTCCGCGGCGACCGGCTCGGCCCGCACGACGCTCACCGCCAATGTGGTGGCCAACCTCGTGCGCAACGTGTGGACGAACACCGTCATCATCTGCGGTCACTTCCCGCCCGGGATCGCCACCTTCGAGAAGACCTCCATCGAGGGCGAGACCCGCGGTGAGTGGTACGTCCGCCAGATGCTCGGCTCGGGCAACATCAGCGGCTCCAAGGCCATGCACGTGATGACCGGCAACCTCAGCCACCAGATCGAGCACCACCTCTTCCCGGACATGCCCAGCAACCGGTATGCCGAGATCGCCCCGCGCATCCGCGACCTCATGGAGCGGTACGACCTCCCCTACGTCACCGGCAGCCTCGGCAAGCAGGCCGCGTCGGTCTACTGGAAGGTCGTCGAGCTGTCGCTGCCGAACAAGGTGCCGGGCCGCCGGCGCCGGGACATCGTGCGGCTCGCGGCCAAGAAGGCCTGGCGGAAGAAGTCGCTCGGCCGGTTCTGAGCCAGCGGGCGCCGGCGCCCGTGATCGTGGCTCACACGGAGTCCTGCACGGGGGCGCGAACGGCGCTCGGGGCGGACACGAGTCACGTCCTTCCCGAGCCCCCTCCACAATGAGCGCGTGGCTGAGGTCCTCGGTGGCTCCGTCGCGGCCGCCGCCCTCATGGCCACGGCTGCGCTGATCATCGGGTTCTCCAAGACCGCGATCGGCGGTCTGGCGGTGGTTGCCGTGGCCATCTTTGCGACGATCCTCCCGGCGAAGGAGTCGACCGCGGCGATCCTCATGGTGCTCCTCGTCGGGGACGTGGTCGCCTGCTGGCACTACCGCCGCGACGCGGACTGGCGCCTCATCAGGCGGCTCCTCCCGGCAGTGCTGCCGGGTCTCGTGCTCGGGCGCGCTGTTCCTGCGGGCCGTCGACGACATCACCCTTCGGCGGGCGATCGGCGGTGTGCTCCTCGTGCTCCTCGTCCTCCAGCTCTGGGTGCGCACCCGCGGGGACGGTGAGCCCTCGGAGGCGCATCGGCATCCGGCGGCCTCCTGGAGTGCGGGGATCGGCATGGGCTTCGCGACGATGACCGCGAACGCCGCCGGTGCCGTGATGACGCTCTACCTCTCCGCGTCCGGCATCGAGAAGCGGCGGTTCGTCGGCACCAACGCCTGGTTCTTCCTCATCGTCAACCTCACCAAGGTGCCGTTCTCCGTGGGTCTGGGCCTGCTCCACGTCGACGACGTCAGCCGGGCGGCCCTGCTGGCGCCGGTCGTCGTGCTCGGCGGGCTGCTCGGCTACGCCCTCGTGCGCCGGATCAGCCAGCGCCGATTCGACATCGCGGTGCTCCTCGCGTCGGCGCTGTCGTCAGCCGTCCTGCTCCTCGCCTGATGCCCGCCGGTCGGCTCCGTTGGGTCCGCGGTTACCGTGGCGGCATGCCGCAGCACCCGTATGCCGTCGTGGGCGGCGGTCCCGCGGGGGGTGCGGCGGCCCGCGCGCTGGCGGCCGCGGGGGCGGAGGTCGTGCTCCTCACCGACGAGGACCGCCCACCCTACGACCGGACGGTCCTCTCGACCGAGCTCCTGCTGCACGCGGACGCGGTCGTGCCGGAGGTCTGGCCCCCGGGAGCGAAGTGGCGGGAACGCATCGACGTCCGGACACGCACCCCCGTGGTCGCGATCGACCCGGTCGGCCGGACTGTGACGACGGCAGCGGGCGAGAACGTGTCGTTCGCGGCGGTGCTCCTGGCGCCCGGAGCGGAGCCACGCCGCCTCACGGTGCCGGGAGCGGGCGGGCCGGGGGTGCACCACCTGCGGGACACCGCCGACGCCCTCTCCATCTCCCACGCCCTCGGTGGCGTGCGCCGCCTGGTCGTCGTCGGCGGCGGGGTGATCGGGCTCGAGGTCGCGGCCGCAGCCGCGACGCGGGGGGTCGACGTCGAGGTCGTCGAGGCAGGGCCGCGCGTGCTCGGCCGCGGCGTGCCCGCGCCGATCGCCGGGTGGATCGTCGCCCTTCACGAGGCGCACGGCGTCCGGCTCCGCCCCGGAGGGGCCCCGGATGCCGTCCAGCGGTCCCCTCATGGCGCCGTCACCGGCGTCCGGCTGCACGACGGGACCGTCCTGCCCGCCGAGGCCGTCGTCGTGGGGATCGGGATCGATCCGCGAGAGCACCTGGCCCGCACCGCCGGAATCGCCTGTGACGACGGCATCCTCGTCGACGCGTCGGGCCGGACGTCCCACCCAGCGGTGTTCGCGGCCGGGGACGCCGTGCGGATGCGGCGCGCGGGCGAGGCGCACGGCATCCGGCTCGAGTCGTTCTCGGCGGCCGGCCGACAGGGTGAGGTGGCGGCTCACACGATGCTCGGTGGCGACGACACGTTCACCGACGTCCCGTGGTGGTGGTCGGACCAGTACGACGCGACGCTCCAGTCGATCGGCGTGGCGCCGCCGGGTGCCCGGGAGGTGGTCGTCGGCACGTCCGAGGCGCCACTGGTGCTCTCCATGGACGACGGCCGGCTCACGGCGGCGTGCGGGGTCGGCCACGGGCCGTGGATCGCCCGACCGGTCCGCGCGGCGGGACTGGTCATCGCTGCCGGCGGTCGGGTCGACCTCGGGGAGCTGCGGACCGCGGGGGGCGACCCGGCCTCCCTCACCGCGGCCTTCCGCGCTGCCGCCCAGGCACCGGCCTGACCGACCTCGCCCGTCGGAGGTCTCGGCGTGGGGCGGGTCAGGTGTTCTGCGGGAAGCCGAGCTCGATACCGCCGTGGCTCGGGTCGAGCCACCGCGAGGTCACGACCTTGCCACGGGTGAAGAAGGTCACGCCCTCCATGCCGTGGGCGTGGCTGTCCCCGAAGAGCGAGTTCTTCCACCCGCCGAACGAGTAGTAGGCCATCGGCACGGGGATCGGCACGTTGACGCCCACCATGCCCACCTCGACCTCGTTCTGGAACCGGCGGGCGGCGCCGCCGTCGTTCGTGAAGATGGCCGTGCCGTTGCCGTACGGGTTCTCGTTGATCATCCTCAGGCCGTCGTCGTAGGACGAGACACGCACGACCGAGAGCACGGGGCCGAAGATCTCGTCCCGGTAGACCGACATCTCCGGCGTCACGTGGTCGAAGAGCGTGGGCCCGAGGAAGTAGCCGTCCCCGTCGGCGTCCACGTCACCCTCGCGCCCGTCGACGACGAGCGTCGCGCCCTCCTCCGTGCCGTTCGTCGAGGTACGAGGTGACCTTGTCGCGGTGCTGGGCGGTGACGAGCGGACCCATGTCGCAGCTGCGGGTGCCGTCACCCGTGACGAGCTTGCCCATCCGGTCGGTGATCTTGCTGACGAGCTCGTCGCCGATCGGCTCGACGGCGAGAAGGGCCGAGATGGCCATGCACCGCTCGCCGGCCGACCCGAAGCCGGCGTTGATGGCCGCGTCGGCGGCGAGGTCGAGGTCGGCGTCGGGGAGGACGAGCATGTGGTTCTTCGCGCCGCCGAGCGCCTGCACGCGTTTGCCGTGGGACGTGCCCGTCTCGTAGACATACCTCGCGATCGGGGTGGACCCGACGAACGAGACCGCCTTGACGTCGGGGTGGGTGAGGAGCGCGTCGACGGCCTCCTTGTCGCCGTGGACGACGTTGAGCACACCGTCCGGCAGGCCGGCCTCCTTCCAGAGGGCGGCGACGGCGTTGACCGCCGACGGGTCCTTCTCGCTGGGCTTGATGACGACGGCATTGCCGCAGGCGATCGCGATCGGCACGAACCAGAGCGGCACCATGGCCGGGAAGTTGAACGGGCTGATGACGGCGACCACGCCGAGGCTCTGCCGGATCGAGTAGACGTCGACCTTCGTCGAGACGTTCTCCGAGAAGCCGCCCTTGAGCAGGTGCGGGATGCCGCAGGCGAACTCCGCGACCTCGAGGCCACGGGTGACCTCGCCGACCGCGTCGGAGAGCACCTTGCCGTGCTCGGCGGTGATGAGCGCGCCGATCTCGCCTTTCCGCTCGTTGAGCAGCTCCCGGAAGCGGAAGAGGACCTGCGTGCGCTGCGTGAGGGAGGCCCGTTGCCAGGAGGCCTCCCAGGCGTTCCGCGCCGAGGTGACCACCTCGTCGACGAGGTCGGCCGAGGCGAGATCGAGGTTGCCGGTGTGCTCCCCGGTGGCGGGGTTGTGCACCGGGCTGGTGCGCTCGGCGGTGCCCGTCCAGGGGCTGCCACCGACGAGGTGGGTGATGCGGGTCGGGGTCGTGCTCACGGTTATCGGTCCTTGTCGTGCGAGCGGGTGGATTCAGTGTGTCAGAGCACCAACGGTGGTGGAATGCGTGGCCGGCTGCCGGTCACACGACGGATCAGTGCGCACCGGCATACAGCCCCGGCCGGTCGGGGAGGCGAACGGGAACAGGTCGGCCGGACGCCAGCGACGCCATGCCCGCCGTGCTGACCGCCGTGGCGGCGTAACCGTCCCAGGCGGAGGGGCCGACGGCGCGGCCGGCACGCACGGCATCCGCCCAGGCCTGCACCTCGGTGTCGTAGGCGCGGGCGAAACGAGCGCGGTAGTCCTCGGGCACGGGACCACCCCAGGTGCCCCCGCCCGGCCCCACAGCGGTGGCGAGCACGCCGTTCGGCGCCAGTCCCGCGGTGAGGCTGCCGCACTCGGCGACCGCCTCGAAACGCACCTCGTAGCCCACCTGGCTGTTGATGAAGACCTCGTTCGTCACGAGACCGCCGCCGGACATCCGGAAGATGGCCACCTGGGGGTCGACCACGCCGTCGCCCGCGTGCGACGTCGCCGACGGCGACAGGACGGTGACCTCCACGACCTCCTCGCCGAAGAGGAACCGGGACGCGTCGACCTCGTGGACGAGGCTGTCGCGGACGATCATCTCCGAGCGGAAGCCGGTGTTCGGGGCCGACCGGTTGCGGTGCACGTTGTGGAGCAGGAGCAGCCGCCCGTACGCGCCGGAGGCCAGGGCTGCCTTCACCGCGGCGTACTCAGGGTCGAAGCGTCGCATGAAGCCCACCGTGACGAGCCGCCGACCGAGCGCCGCCTCGGCCTCGACCAGCCGCAGGGACGACGCGTCGTCCATGGTCAGCGGCTTCTCGCACAGCACCGGCTTCTCGTGGTCGAGACACGCGACCACCTGCTCCTCGTGGACGAACCCCGGGGAGGCGAGGACGACGGCGTCCACATCGGGGGAGGTGACCAGTGCGAGCGGGTCGTCATGGACGACCGTCCCCAGCCGGTCCGCGAGCGCCGCCGCCCGCTCGCCGTCGGGATCCGTCACGCCGGCGAGGGTGACTCCGGCGGTGCGGTGGGCGAGCCGCTCGGCGTGGTCGGTGCCCATGATGCCGACGCCGACGATCCCGACGCGCAGGAGAGGGTGGCTCACGGCCGCCGCTCCTCGGCCACGGTGGGGGCGAGGTGGTGACGCTGGTGCTTCTTGGCCTCGGTGTAGGCCGCGGAGGCGGCCTGCGTGCTGTCGAGTGCGGAGACCTGCGCCACCGGAACGTCCCACCAGGACTCGCTGCCCGGGGCATGCACGCGTGGGTCGGTCTCCACGTGGATGACGACCGGGCCACCGTCACGCGGCGCCGCCCTGGCCTCGGCGATGGCGGCAGCCAGGCCGTTGGCGTCGTTGACCTCGATGACCCGGGCGCCGAGGCTGCGGGCGTTCGCCGCGAGGTCGACCGGAAGCACTCCGCCGTCGAGCCGCCCCTGGTCGCCGCGGAACTCGTAGCTCGTGCCGAACCGCTGGGAGCCCAGCCCCTCGGACAGCGAACCGATCGAGTGGAAGCCGTGGTTCTGCACGAGCACGACGACCACCTTGACCCGTTCCTGCACGGCGACGACGAGCTCGGTCGGCATCATGAGGTAGCCGCCGTCGCCGACCATCGCGAACACGTCCCGCGTGTCGTCGGCGAGCGCCACCCCGAGGGCGCCGGGGATCTCGTACCCCATGCACGAGTAGCCGTACTCCACGTGGTAGCCCTTGCGGTCCCGCACCCGATACAGCTTGTGGAGGTCACCGGGCATGGATCCTGCGGCGCAGAGGACGACGTCACGCGGGTCGGTGAGCTCGTTCACCGCACCGATCACGGCCGCCTGGGTGAGGAGGCCGGGCGCGAGCCGCTCCGTCACCTCCGACGGTGGGTCGTATGCCGTGGCCACCGTCGCGTCCCACTCACCCCACAGCGTGGTGATGCGCTGTGCGTATGCCGGGTCCACGGCGTGGCCCTCGAGTGCGGCCGTGAGCGCGGCGAGGCCCTCCCTGGCGTCGGCGACGAGGGCCAGCCCGCTGTGCTTGCCGGCATCGAACGAGGCGACGTTGAGGCTGACGAAGCGGACGTCGGCGTCGCGGAAGGCGGTGCGTGAGGCGGTGGTGAAGTCGGACCACCGGGTGCCCACGCCGACGACGAGGTCGGCCTCCCGGGCGAGGACGTTGGCGGCGGTGGTGCCCGTCGAGCCCACCGCTCCGACGAGCTGAGGGTGCCCGTGGAGCAGGGAGCCCTTGCCGGCCTGCGTCTCGGCGACCGGGATGCCGGTCGCTGCGGCGAACGCGGCCAGGGCGTCCTCGGCTCCCGAGTAGTGCACTCCGCCCCCCGCGACGACGAGGGGCCGCCGGGCCGACCGCACGGCATCCGCCGCCGCCTGCACCCGCGACGGTTCGGCCGGTGGGCGCGGCACGTGCCACACCCGCTCGGCGAAGAGCTCGACCGGCCAGTCGTATGCCTCCGCCTGGACGTCCTGCGGCAGCGAGATCGTCGCGGCACCCGTCTCGACGGGGTCGGTCAGCACACGCATGGCGCCCAAGAGCGCAGCGGGAAGCTGCTCGGGCCGGTCCACCTGGTCGTAGAACCGGGAGAGTGGCCGGAACGCGTCGTTGACGCTGACGTCGGCGGCGTGCGGCAGCTCGAGCTCCTGGAGCACCGGGGCGCTGACCCGGGTCGAGAAGGTGCCGGACGGGAGGAGGAGCACCGGGATGCGGTTGATCGTCGCGAGGGCGGCGCCCGTGAGCATGTTGGTGGAGCCCGGGCCGACGGATGCCGTCACGGCCCAGGTCGAGAGCCGGTCGCGGTGCTTGGCGTAGCCGACCGCGGTGTGGACCATGGCCTGCTCGTTGCGGCCCAGGACATAGGGCAGGCCGGGTCGCTCGCCGGCGTCGGTGGCCCGCAGCTCCTCCTCGAGGAGCGCCTGACCGATCCCGGCGACGTTGCCGTGCCCGAAGATGCCGAGGCAGCCGGCGACGAGGCGCTGTCGCTCGCCGTCGCGCTCGCTGAACTGCGAGGCGAGGAAGCGCACCACCGCCTGCGCGACGGTGAGCCGGACGATGTCGCTCATCGGGTGCCTCCCACGGGCAGTCTCGGGTCGACGTCCTCCTCGGCCCAGGTGTCGCGCACCCAGGCGTGGGCCGGGTCGTCGCAGATCCGCCAGGCGCGCTCCGGACCCGGGCCCGCCATGACGTTGAGGTAGTAGAGGTCGGCGTCGGGCGAGGCGATGGCGGGGCCGTGCCAGCCGTGCGGCACGAGGACCACGTCACCGGTGCGCACCTCGGCCACGACGTCCAGCGGCCGCTCGGCGGTGCCGTAGACCCGGAGATAGCCGGCCGGGTCGGTGCCTCGCACGTCCGTGGACCGGGTCTCGACGTAGTAGATCTCCTCGAGCGCCGTCTCCTCACCCGGGCGCTCCTCGTCGTGCTTGTGCGGCGGCCACGAGCTCCAGTTGCCGGCCGGCGTGACGACCTCGCAGACGAGGATCGAGTCGGCGTCGAGCACGTCGGGCAGGCCGATGTTGCGCACCTCCCTGCTGGCCCGACCTGCGCCGCGCAGCTCGACGGGGACCTCCGATGCCGCGAGGTGGCGGAACGGCTTGGGCTGGCTCGCCTTCCTCGCCGGGGCGCCGCACAGGGCGACCCGGCCGGCATCCGGACCCACGACCGTGACCCGCAGCCGAGAGCCGCGACCCGCGTAGACGACGTCGGTCGGCCCCTCGAAGACCGATCCACGACCGGTCAGCGTGATGTCGTGCGTCGTGGCATCGGCCTGCGTGACCTCGACGCGGAAGGACCCGACCATCGGCACGACGAGCGTCTCCTCGTCCCCGCTGTCGTGCTCCACGTGACCTCCGGCTGACAGCAGGTCCACCCGGAGACGGGTGTGCTCCCAGCCGGGCACCGCGTTCCTCGCGGTGGGCGTGATCGCGACCGAGAAGTCGCCCTCGTCGGCCGTTCCGAACGGGCGCACGTAGGCGGCGTTGTCCGTCCCGGTGCCGGGCCGGGCCCCGAAGGCGCCGCCGGAGAGGTCCGTGCTCACGGGGCACCACCGTGGACGAGGTCGGCGGCGACGTCCACGGCGGCGGCCACGTCGCCGTCAGGCGGGTAGAGCAGGGCACGTCCGACGACGAGCCCGCGGACGGCGGGCAGCTCGAGCGCTCGGCCCCATGCGGCGTAGGTCTGCGACGGCGCCTCCTGTGGGTCGCCGCCGAGGAGCAGGCTCGGCAGCGTCGTGGCGTCCATGACCCTGGCGAGGTCGTCGACGACCGGCAGCTTGAGCCAGGTGTGGGCACTGGACGGGCCGAGGCCGGAGGCGACCTGGACGGCGCGGATCATCGAGTCGGGGTCGAGGAGGTTGCGGACGCCATCGTCGCCCACCACTGTCCAGAAGGGCTCGACCATGGCCATCCGGCCGTGGGCGGCCAGCTCGCCGATGGCCCGGGCGCACGCCTCCAGCGTGTCCAGCGACCCCGGGTCGCCGAGCGCGATGCGGGTGAGCATCTTGCCGCCGTCGAGCCCTCGGTCCTGGATCTCGCGCGCCGTGTAGGCGGTGAAGCGGTCGTCCAGCTCCCAGGCGGAGCCCGAGAGACCGCCTCGGTTCATCGAGCCGATGACGACCTTGCCCTCGAGCGCTCCCAGGAGCAGGAGGTCGTCGAGGACGTCCGGGGTGCCGAGGACGCCGTCGACGCCGGGTCGCTCCAGGGCGGTGACGAGGCGGCCGAGCAGCTCGGACCGGCTCGCCATCGCCATCGGGTCCGATCCGACCCCGAGGGCGCCCCGGGCCGGGTGGTCCGCCGCGATGAGGAGGAGCCGGCCGTCGTCGGCCAGCATCGGGCGCAGTGCGCGCTCGTCCCACGCCGCGAGGATGCGCCCGGGCTCGCGCGCGCGGAGCTCGGTGAGGGCGGCGGTGTCCACCCGACGCACCTGCACGGCGGTCACCTCCCGGCTCCGGCCAGCGCGGCCTCGACCTCGGCCGTCGTCGGCATCGCCGTGGAGCACTCGAGCCGACCGGCGACGATGGCCCCGGCGACGTTGGCGAAGCGGATGGTGCGCTCGAGGGCCCAGCCCTCGAGGAGCCCGTGGACGAGAGCGCCACCGAAGGCGTCCCCGGCGCCGAGTCCGTTGACGACCTCCACCGGGAAGGTCTCGACCTCCACCCGCTCGTCGCGAGTGGCCGCGAGAACACCCCGTGGGCCCTGCTTGACGACGGCCAGCTCCAGTCCCCGGTCCAGGAGCGCGTCGGCGGCCCGCTGCGGGTCGGTCTCGCCGACGGCGACCTCGCACTCCTCGGCGTTGCCGACGGCGACCGTGACGAGCTCGAGCGCGCGCTCCACCTCGGCGCGTGCCTCCGCCGCGTCGGCCCAGAACATCGGCCGGTAGTCGAGGTCGAGCACCGTGTTCCGGGCACGACGGCGCGCGGCCCACGCGGCGTGGTGCGTGGCGCGGGACGGCTCCTGGGACAGGCCGGTCACGGTCGCCCAGAACACCTCCGCACCGCGGATGATCTCGAGGGGGAGGTCCTCCTCCTGGAGGAGGAGGTCGGGCGCGGTCGGCCACCGGTAGAACCACAGCGGGAAGTCGTCGGGTGGGAAGACCTCGCAGAACGTCACCGGGGTCGGCGGGCCCACGCCGTCGAGCGCCGAGATGGATGCCGGGTCGACACCGAGTCGCTCCGCCTCCATGCGCACGTAGCGGCCGAAGGCGTCGTTGCCCACCTTCGTGACGAGGCGGACGGAGTGCCCGTGGCGGGCGGCGGCGACGGCGACGTTCGTCGCGCTGCCCCCGAGGAACTTCTCGAACGTGCGCACCTCCTCGAGCCCCACGCCGTGCTGGAGGGGATAGATGTCGACCCCCGTGCGGCCCATCGTCACGACCTCCGGCGTGGCCGTCATCGGGTCACCGCGGACGTGTCGGCGAGCGCGAGGATGTGGACGAGCGACGCGCGCACGTCCGCGGCGGGGTCGACGCCGGTCTCGTCCGGCGGACCACGCAGGACGGTGTCCTGCTCGAGGACGTACCACCCGGCATACCCTGCCGCCTCCAGCGCGCCGACGATCGCGGCGATGTCGACGTCGCCCGACCCCAGGGGCACGTACATGCCGGCCGCGACCGCATCGGTGTAGGTCAGCTCACGGCGTTGCACCTGGCGGGCCAGGTCCTCGCGGACGTCCTTGAGGTGCACGTGCCCGATCCTCCCCGGGTGGGCGACGGCGACGGCCACGGGGTCCCCGCCGCCGATGAGCAGGTGGCCGGTGTCCAGGCACAGGGCGATGCGGCTCCCCGCGAGCACCCGGTCGGTCTCCGCACCGGACTCGACCATCGTGCCGACGTGGGGGTGCAGCGTCGCCAGCAGGCCGTGCGCCACGGCCGCGTCGGCGATGCGGTCCAGCGCAGCGAGGAGGGTCGACCACTGCGCGTCGTCGAGCACCGGCCGGGTGTCGTACCCGTCGGCACCGGTCGAGGCGGCGAGGACGACGGTCGAGGCGCCGGCGGCGACCAGCTGAGCCATCGCCTCCTCGACAACGGGAAGGGGGTCGTACCCGGGGTCATGCAGGACGACCGGGACGAACTGGCCCACCGCCCGGAGGCCGGCATCGCGAAGGACGGCTGCCTTCGCCTCGGGCGCCTCCGGGAGGAAGCCGTCCGGACCGAACTCGGTTGCCGCAAGGCCCACCTGGCGCATCTGGGCGAGGACGTCGGCTGGGTCCAGCTGGTGCCCCCACCCGGGCACCTCACACACACCCCAGGAGATGGGGGCGCCGGCGACACGGTCGCGCAGCGGGGTTGCCGTCGCGGGAGTCATCTGGTGGTCCTTCTCAGGTCGTCGGGATGTCGGACAGGTCGACGGGTCGTCCGTCGAGACGGGACAGCGTGCACGCCTCGACGACCCGGAACGCCTCGAGCGCGTCGCGGACGGTGCACGGGCTGGGCGCTTCGCCGCGGGCGACGGCGAGGAAGTGGGTCAGCTCCGCGCGGTAGGCCGGCTCGAAGCGGTCCATGAAGGAGTCGTGCACCGGCCCCGCGGGGAAGGTGACCCCGTCCTCGAGTGACGTCAGCGCGAGGGAGTCGTCGAGGCCGACAGCCACGGAGCCCTCGGAGCCGACGACCTCGAGCCGGACGTCGTGGCCCTGCCCGTGGTAGCGCGTCGTCGACAGCAGGGCCAGCGTCCCGTCGTCGAGGGTCAGCACGGCGGCCCCGGTGTCGACGTCACCCCCGTCCGGAAAGAACGTCTCACCCTTGGTGCCGCCGACGGCGAACACCTGCGCGACCTCGCGACCGGTGACGAAGCGGATGACGTCCGCGTCGTGGATCGAGCAGTCGCGGAAGATGCCGCCCGATGTCGGGATGTAGCCGGCGTGCGGCGGACGCCGGTCGCTCGTCGTCGCACGCAGCGTGTGCACGAAGCCCAGGTCGCCCGAGCACACCGCCTCCCGGGCGCGTCGGTAGGCGGTGTCGAAACGGCGTTGGAAGCCGACGTGAACCGGCACGTCCGACGCCTCGACGAACCGGACGACGTCGATCGTCTCGGCCAGCGTCGCGGCCACCGGCTTCTCGCAGAACGTCGGGATGCCGCGTTCGACGCCCGCGCGGATGAGCGCTGCGTGGCCCGGCGTCGAGGTGGCGATGACGAGTGCGTCCAGGCCCGCGGCCGGGAGGTCCTCGATCCGGACCGCACGGGCGCCGGGGAGAGCGGATGCGGCGGCGCGGGCGGTTCCGGCGTCGACGTCGCCGACGACGAGCTCCTCGACCCCGCCCAGTGAGGAGAGGGTGGTCGCGTGGAACGCCCCGATGCGCCCCGCGCCGGCCAGTCCGATCCGCATGTGACCTCCTTTGTCCTGACATACTGACATCTCGGGGCCCGCGCTGTACAGTCCCTGTCATGGTGGCAGGCAGGCTGCACGTGCGGATCGACCGCGCCTCGCCGGTCCCACTGTGGCACCAGCTCGCCGAGCAGCTGACCGCAGCGATCCACGAGGGACGCCTCCAGCCGGGCGACCCGGTCGAGAACGAGGTGGCGCTCGCGGCGCGTCTCTCGCTCTCCCGCCCCACCGTGCGACGTGCCATGCAGGCCCTCGTCGACCAGGGGCTCGTCGTGCGCCGCCGCGGCGTCGGCACCACGGTCGCCAACCGCAAGGTGCACCGGCGTGCTGCCCTCTCCAGCCTGCACGACGACCTCCTGCGCTCCGGCCAGGCCCCCAGCACGACGGTTCTCGACGTCCGCACGGTGCGCGAGGCGCGCGCCGCCGCCGCGTTGGACCTTCCGGTCGACACCGAGCTGTTGGCCCTCGTCCGGCTGCGGTGCGCCGACGGCGCACCCCTCGCGGTGCTCCACAACTGGCTGCCACCGGCATACGCCGACGTGACCGCCGACGAGCTGGCGGCGGACGGGCTCTACGCGGCGCTGCGCGCCCGGGGGGCGACCCCGGTGGTCGCCTCGCAGAACGTCGGGGCGCGGATGCCGACGCGCGAGGAGCGCCGGCAGCTCGCGATCCGCGGGCAGCAGCCGGTGCTCACGATGACGAGGACCGCGTTCGGGCCGGCCGGCGACGCCATCGAGTTCGGCGACCACTGCTACCGCGCCGAGGACTACTCCCTGGACCTCATGCTCGACGAGCGCTGACGCTCGCTCGGGTGGCGCCGGCGGAGGACACCACCCCGCACTGGTCAGGGACTCCGCGCACCATCGGACGGGACGCGGTCGGTCCACCGGCCGCGCCACCGTAGCCTTGACCCTCGTGACCGAGACGCCGACCACGTCGCTCCCCGAGACGGACCTCCCCGAGCAGCTGCGGATCCGCCGCGAGAAGCGCGACCGCCTCCTCGACGCCGGCATCCCGGCATACCCCGTCTCGGTCCCCCGCACCCATTCGCTCGCCGAGGTGCGTGAGCGGTGGGGCCACCTCGAGCAGGGTGAGGAGACCTCGGACGTCGTGTGCGTCGCGGGTCGGGTCGTCTTCGTGCGGAACACCGGCAAGCTCGCGTTCGCCACGCTCCAGGAGGGTGTGGGAACTCGGCTCCAGGTGATGCTCAGCATGGCCGAGGTCGGCGAGGAGGCCCTCGCCGCGTGGAAGGCGGTTGTCGACCTCGGCGACCACGTCTTCGTGGAGGGCCGGGTCATCAGCTCGCGCCGGGGCGAGCTGTCGGTGCTCGCGAGCCGGTGGGGGATGGCGTCGAAGGCGCTGCGCCCCCTTCCGGTGCTGCACCGGGAGCTGTCCGAGGAGGCCCGGGTGCGCCAGCGCTACGCCGACCTCGTCGTCCGTCAGGAGGCGCGCGACATGGTGCGCACCAAGGCCACCGCCCTGCGCGCCATCCGGGCGGTGCTCGACGCCCAGGGCTACGTCGAGGTGGAGACCCCTGTCATCCAGCTCGTCCACGGCGGGGCCGCGGCCCGCCCGTTCCGCACCCACATGAACGCCTTCGACCACGAGATGGTGCTCCGCATCGCACTGGAGCTCAACCTCAAGAAGGCGGTCGTCGGCGGGGTCGACCGGGTCTACGAGATGGGGCGGATCTTCCGCAACGAGGGCGTCGACGCGACGCACTCCCCGGAGTTCACGATGCTCGAGGCGTACCAGGCGTGGGGTGACCAGCGGAGCATCGGGGCCCTCATCCGCGACCTCTACCTGGGCGTCGGCGACGCGCTCGGCTCACGCGTGGTCGACACCGCCATGGGCACTGTCGACCTCGGCGGCGAGTGGCGCTGGCTGCCGGTCTACGACGCGGTGAGCGAGGTCGTGGACGAACCGGTCACGCTCGAGACCTCGAAGGAGACGCTGCTCCGGCACGCCGAGCGGCATGGCGTCGACGTCGACCCGGGCCTCGAGAAGGACGGGGTCTTCCTCGAGCTCCTCGGCGAGCTCGTCGAGCCCACCCTGCTCCAACCGACGTTCCTGTGCGACTACCCGGCGATCGCCCAGCCGCTGGCCCGGCCCCACCGCGACACCGAGGGCCTCATCGAGGCGTGGGACCTCGTCATCGCCGGGGTCGAGCGCGGCACCGGCTTCTCCGAGCTCGTGGACCCGGTCGTGCAGCGTGAGGTGCTCACGACGCAGTCGCTGCGCGCCGCCGGTGGCGACCCGGAGGCCATGCAGCTCGACGAGGACTTCCTGCGCGCCCTCGAGTACGGCGCTCCACCGATGGGAGGGCTCGGCCTCGGGGTCGACCGCCTCGTCATGCTCTTCACCGGCGCGAGCATCCGAGAGACGATACTTTTCCCCCACCTCAAGCCGGAGGCCTGAGATGTCCAGCGTGTGGCCCTATCTGGCAGCCATCATCCCGACCATTCTCGTGGCCACCCTTTTCTACTTCCTCGTCAAGTCGATGATCGAGGGGGACCGCCGCGAGCGCATCGCCCAGGCCGCGTTCGAGAGGGAGCAGGACGCCCGTCGACGCGTTGCCGAGAACGACACCCGGCCCGGACCGTCGGCCACGCCCTCTTCGGACGAGACCCCCGGGAATTCCACGTCATTGCCGTGAACCTTTACCTTTCCTTTACCTTTGGCCGACGCGCGGGATAAGGTCTTCACGGCATCCTGAGCGGTGCCCCGCCCGGTCACGAAATGGCCGGGGAGAGAACACCCTGAAGGGAAAATCATGGCAAAGAAGGTCCAGGTGCTCCTCGTCGACGACGTCGACAAAAGCTCCGCTGCCGACGAGACCGTGTCGTTCTCGCTCGACGGCGTCAGCTACGAGATCGATCTGACCTCGAAGAACGCCACGAAGCTGCGCGACGATCTCGCCGTCTGGATCGGCCACGCCGAGCGGACGGGAGGGCGACGCTCGTCCGGACGCTCGGCCGGCAAGGGCACGGGCCGCAAGGCGGACCTCGGTGCTGTCCGTGACTGGGCACGACAGAACGGCCACAAGGTCAGCGACCGGGGCCGGATCTCCGCCGACGTCCAGGCGGCCTACGACAAGGCGCACGCCTGACGGCGCAGCGGCCACCTCACGCAGCGGCGCCCGTCGACCCGGCGGGTGCCGCTGCGCTCATGTCACGGCGGCACGCCTGGCTGACGTTCGTGTGCGGCGGGCCGGTACTGCCGCTCGACATCGGCGCCGACCCCCGCTCATGGCAGCACGCGGTGCGCAGCCAGCAGAGCCGGTGGTATGCCGTCGACGCGCCTCCGCAGGTCGCCGCCGCCTTCGTCCTCCAGTGGATCCTCCAGGTCCCGGCCCACGCCGCTGCGTATGCCGCGGCCGCCGGACCGTGGCGCGCGGACCTCTCCGGACTCACGTTCACGGTCGGCGCCTCGCTCGTGCCCGCGGCCGTTCGACTCGCCCGGCTCGTCCCCGACGACGCTCCGATGCCCGACCGGCTCGAGCGGGCCGAGCGGGTCTATCGCTCGGTCGCCGAGCCCGCCGCGGCGGCATACCCCTCCATCGTCCGCCTCGGACCGCACACGCGGGCAGCGATGGTGGACGACATGTGGACGGCCGCCCGGCGTGAGGCGGAGTCCGCTGCAGGGCTGGTCCGCCCCGGCCTCTCGCATCGCGAGTCGTGCTGTCTCATCTACGCCCTGCCGGGATGCGTCGAGTGCGCCGGCTGCCCACGCCTGCGGGATCCCGAGATCGGTCCTGACAGCCTCAGGGCAGGTCCTCGATGATGTCGCCGTCGGCCGCGACCCGCTCGAGCACCTCGTCGAACATCAGCTGGCGAAGGGCGTCGGGCTCCTCCGCTCCCTCCTCGACCTCGGCCCACGTGCGCGGCGCGGCCACGCAGGGCAGCTCCCGGCCGCGTAAGGAGTAGGGGCTGATCGTCGTCTTGGCGGCGACGTTCTGGCTCCAGTCGAGGAAGATCTTGCCCGGCCGCAGCGACTTGGTCATCTTCCACAGGACGAGGTCCGGGTGCTTCTTCGTCATCTCCTGTGCGAGCTGCATGGCGAGGTCGCGGACCTCGTCGGAGGTGAGGTCGCCGCCGAGGGAGGCGTAGAGCTGCATGCCCTTGCTGCCCGACGTCACGGGGAAGAGGTCGAGCCCGAGAGTCGTCAGCCGTTCACGGACGAGGAGCGCCACCCGGGAACACTCGTGCAGGCCCGCCGGCTTCCCCGGGTCGAGGTCGATGACGAGCCGGTCGGGGTTCTTCCGCCCACCCTCGTCGTCGACTGTCCACTGGGGGACGTGGATCTCCAGGGAGTTGAGGTTGACGAGGTAGGTCAGGTCGGACAGGTCGGTGACGAGCGGGTACGTGACGTCGTCGACCGGCACCCGCGGCAGCCAGCTCGGGGCGCCGGAGGGGAGGTTCTTCTCGAAGAACATCTGATCCTGGACGCCGTGCGGCCAGCGCACCCGGGTGACCGGCCGCGCCATGACGTGGGGCAGCAGGACGGGTGCGATCTGGGCGTAGTAGTTGAGCACCTCCCCCTTGGTCGTCTCGGTGGAGGGATACATCACCTTGTCCAGGCTCGTGAGTCGCAGCTTGCGCCCGGCCACCTCCACGCGGGCGACCTGGGGAACCGGGTCAGGCATCGTCCACCTCCGCGAGGTCGGCCGGGGTCAGGTCGCTGCGCAGGCCGAGGTATGCCGGCTGGCGCAGCCGGTGCTGCCCCGTCAGCTCGAGCGAGGCCACCTCGACGACGAGGCGCGGCTCGACCCAGGTGGTGCCCCGTGCGTCGATGGCCGGCACCTCGTCGGCGAACGGGGAGGTGTCGATCGCCAGGGGGCGCAGCCGCATCGCGAGCGCCTCACCTGCGGTGCCCGCCAGTCCGGCACCGACGCGGCCGGCATACCGCCAACCTCCGCGACCGTCGGGGAGGCCGACGAGCACCGCGCCCATCCGACCGGTGGTGCCGACCTCGGGGCGCCAGCCGCCGACGACCACCGAGAGGCTGTTGCGGTGCGGCCGTTTCCGCCAGTCCGGGGACCGTCGGCCGGCCGCGTATGCAGCGGAACGGCGTTTGGAGACGATGCCCTCGAGGCCCTGGTCCGCCGTCGCCGCGAGGAGCTGTTCCCCGTCGTCGTACACCGGCGGCACCTGCCAGTGCCGGCCGTGCAGGGCGAGGCGTTCGAGGAGCTCGCGCCGGGCGGACCACGGCTGGGAGGTGAGGTCGTTGCCGAAGAGGCGGAGCAGGTCGAAGATCATCAAGGTGATGGGCCGGGTGGCGACGAGACGCTCGGCGCGTCGGCGCTCGGACACGTGCATCCGCTCGGCGAGGGCGTGGAAGCTCGGGCGTCCCGCGTCCAGCGCGACCACCTCCCCGTCGAGCAGCATGTCGTCGTAGGTCTCCGCGAGGGCGTCGAGCTCCGGGAAGGCCGCGGTGACCTCACGTTCGGTGCGAGACCACACGGTGACGCGGCCCGCACGGACGTCCACGAGCACGCGCATGCCGTCCCACTTGACCTCGTGCACCCACGCGGCTCCCTTGGGCACCGAGTCCGCGACGGTCGCGAGCATGGGTCGCATGGGGACATCCTGCCCGTGCCCCTTGCCGGGTTGTCACGCCCCGTGCTGCGAGACGCCGGGGCCAGGGCCGGTCATGGTGTGATGTCTGCGGCGGCCGCACGAGATGCTCCCGTGTGCCGCAACGAAATTGGTGTGTGGGAACGCTTGTTCGATTGCGCTTCGCCGAGTAGAATCGGGCGTGAGGGGAGGGGGCGTGATGACGACCAGCAGGAGCGGTGACGACACGCTCGCGGATGCCGTACGGGCATCGGCACACGGCGTCGTCGCCTCCCTGACGAGGGACGCGTCGGGGAGGCCGCGGGACGAGTGGCTGGCCATGGCCGCCGACTGCCAGTCGCTCCTCAACACCGTGACGGCCGTTCAGGACCTCGCCCTGGCCGAGGCGGCCCGGCGGGAGAGTGTCTGGTGTGAGGACGGCACCCTCGGCGAGACGGTCCACGGCCCCGGGCGGGTGACCATCGACGCGGCTGACGTCGCGGCCCCGGTGCTCGGTGCCTCGCACGCACAGGCGCAGCTCCGGATCGAGCAGGCCGTGCGCCTCGCCGCCGGACGGGTGCCGGTGGAGGCCGACGGTGGTGCACCGCCCGAGGCCAGCGGTCTGCAGGCGCTCCATGTGGCGATGGGCGCGGGACGTCTCGACGGCTACCGCGCCGGTGTGGTCGCGCACGAGCTCGAGGGCGTGCCCGCGGCCGTCGCCGATGCGGTCGTCACTGCTCTCGACCCGCACCTCGACGACGACGCCCCGACACTGCGCCGACGCACTCGGCGCCTGGTGGCTCGCATCTCGCCCGACCTGCTCCGCCAGCGCGCGGAGCGGGCTCGGTCGTCGACCGGTCTGCGCCGCTGGGTGTCCGAACCGGGCGTGGACGCCTGGTTCGGCACCTTCCCCAGCGAGGAGGCCGCCGTGGCCTGGGCCGCCATCGACCGCCTGGCTCAGGAGCTGGTCACCACGGGTGTGTGCTCCTCGGTCGAGCAGGCCCGCGGCAGGGCCCTCACCGACCTCGTCACGGGAAGCGCAACCGTCGACGTCGAGTGTGGTGCTCACCGTGCCGGCGACGGTGACCGAGCCCTCGGCTCGACGCCAACCCCGGAGCGAGGATGACCTCCTCGAGGTGCAGGGGGCCAGGCCGTCCGAGCCGCTCCTCGTCCCTCGCAGCTGGCTCTTCGATCACCTGACCCCGCCGCCGCTGCGGAGCGCGAGCGGCGGCCGCGCAAGCGACCACACCCGACCGTCGCGGCGTGCGACCCACTCAGCGGGGCCCGCCTCGATGCAGCAGACGACCTGGCGACTGCTGCCTACCGTCCCAGCGCCGCCCTCGTTGCCCTGGTCCGCGCACGTGATGGCCGGTGCCGCTTCCCCGGCTGCGCGGTCGCGGCTCGGTTCTGCGACCTGGACCACGCGCGTCCCTGGCCAGCCGGGTCGACCCAGGCGGCGAACCTCATGTGCCTCTGCCGCCGTCACCACCGCGTGAAGCAGTCCCCGGGGTGGAGCGTACGGCTGGCCAGGGACGGCACGGCGACCTGGACCGACCCCGCTGGCCGGACGCGCACCACGTCTGCGCTCGACGCCCTTGACGCCGTGGTGCTGGTGCCGGAGACCGCGGACGCCGGCGCCGCGCACACCGCCGGCCCGGCCGAGCCCGGCAACACCGGCGGCCCGGCCGAGCCCGGCGACACGGGGGCGACTGTCGACGCCGACCCAGCACCTTGGAGCGCCCTGGAGACGCGCGTCCATCTCCTGCTCGAGCACCGGCCGCTCCACCGGCGCTGCACGACCGCCTCCTCCCTGAGGGCCGCCCGCCCCCGACGCCGCGTGCTGATGGCCGCGCACGGCCCACCGCCCTTCTGACTCACCGTTCGCCCGCTGCCGAACGTAAGTCGAACCACGCCAGCCTCCCCGCCACAGCCAACCGGCTCTACGCTGGGAGTCTGCGTCCGCGCGCAACCGGGCGGACGGCATACCGGAAGGGCGGAACACGCAATGCGGGCGATCTGGAAGGGCGCGGTCTCCTTCGGCCTCGTCAACGTGCCGGTGCGGCTCTACTCCGCCACCGAGAACCACGACGTGCAGTTCCGGCAGGTGCACCGGGAGGACGGCGGCAGGATCAAGTACAAGCGAACGTGCTCGATCGACGGCGAGGAGGTGTCCTACGACGACATCGCCAAGGGCTACGAGACCGAGGACGGCGACATGGTCGTGCTCACCGACGAGGACTTCGCCGACCTGCCGTCGCGCACGTCGAAGGAGATCGGGGTGACGAAGTTCGTCCCGGCCGACCAGATCGACCCGATGTGGCTCGACAAGTCCTACTACCTCGAGCCCGACAAGTCGGCGACCAAGCCCTACATCCTGCTTCGCGACGCGCTGGAGAAGGAGAGGCGGATGGCCATCTGCACCGTGTCCATCCGGACCCGGATGACGATGGCGGTCCTGCGCGTCCGCGACGGAGTGCTCGTCATGCAGACGATGCTGTGGCCGGACGAGATCCGGGCCGCCGACTTCGCCACGGTCACCGACGACCAGCACGCCTCCAAGCAGGAGATGGACATGGCGAAGATGCTCATCGACCAGCTGGCCGGCGACTACGAGCCGGACGAGTACGAGGACGACTACGCCATCGCGGTCAAGGAGCTCGTCCGGGCCAAGGTGGAGGGTGGCGAGGTGCGGGTGACGGCGGCGGAGCCGGAGGAGTCCGGCGAGGTCGTCGACCTGCTGGCGGCACTGGCCCGCTCGGTCGAGAAGGCCAAGGCCTCGCGCGGTGAGGCACCGGAGGAGTCGTCCTCCTCCGGCCGAGCGCCCAGCAAGAGAGCCGCGAAGAAGACCACCGCCAAGTCCGCTCCCGCCAAGAAGACGGCGGCGAAGAAGGCCACCACGAAGAAGGCCGAGAAGAAGGCGAGCTGACCGTGGCGGGCGAGCGGCAGGTGCCACCTCACGAGGTGCACGCCATCGGCGCCCCAGCACGCCGGGCGCTCGCTGCGGCGGGCATCACGACGTGGGATGCCGTCGACGCGGCGTCCGACCGCGACCTCCTCGCGCTGCACGGCTTCGGACCCAAGGCGCTGCGGATCCTGCGCGCGTCCCGGGAGCGCTGAGGCACAGGGTGCCGGTCGCGCGAACCCCCGCGCCATCGGCACCCCCGGTTCCTGTCATACGGATGCCGGACGCGCGAACCCCCGCGCTCCGGGCACCCCACCCGGCATACGCTGACGCGCATGCCCGAAGGCCACACGCTGTTCGCGCTCGCCCGCGACCTCCACGAGGCCTTCGCCGGGACGTCTCCCGAGGTGACGAGCCCGCAGGGCAAGTTCTCCGAGGGAGCGGCGCTGCTCTCGGGGCGGGAGCTGCTCCGGGCCACCTCGCGGGGAAAGCACCTCTTCGTCGAGTTCGCCGACGACCGCTGGCTGCACGTGCACCTCGGGCTGATCGGGTCGTTCACCGTCGACAGCCACGAGTGGACCGCCGAGGTCCCCGCCGTCGGCGCGGTCCGCCTTCGGCTGCGCACCGACGCCCACGTCGCGGACCTGCGGGGACCCAACCTCTGCCAGGTCGCCTCGCCGGAGGACGTCGACACCGTGCTCGCCCGCCTCGGGCCCGACCCGCTGCGCGCCGACGCCGACCCGGCCGTCGCCTGGGCGCACATCTCGCGGTCGTCCCGCACCGTCGCGGAGCTCCTCATGGACCAGACCGTGCTCGCCGGCGTCGGAAACGTCTACCGCTGCGAGATCCTCTACCGCCACCGACTGAACCCCTTCACCGAGGGTCGGCTCCTGCGCCGCCGCTCGTGGGAGGCGATCTGGGCCGACCTCCTCCGCCTCCTCCCCCTCGGCGTCGCGACCGGTCGGATCGTGACGATCGAGGAGGAGGTGCTCGAGGTCGAGGCGGCCCTCGGGCGGGGTGAGGTTCCGCACCTCCCGGAGCGCTCGTCCTACGTCTACAAGCGGCCCGGGATGCCGTGCCGCGTCTGTGGCTCGAAGGTCCGCACCCGCCTCGTCGGGGGTCGCAACCTCTTCTGGTGCGGGCGCTGCCAGCGCCGCCGCTGACCCCACCCGGCTCCGCCACCCAGCCGGCCACCGAGCCCACCGTCACCCGTCGGTCACCGCACCGTCACCCCTTGAGGGTGTCGTGCCGCGCCCGGCCCAAGGGAAGGGTGCTCGCATGGGCACCGTGGCGGTCGTCGTCCTCCCTGTCCTGCCGCTCGCCCTCGCAGCCACCGCGTCGGGTGCATGATGCGGCGCGTGGACGGCGGCGCGGGCGCACGAGTGCGACGACTCGTGCCTGTGCTCGCCTGGGCCCCCGGGTACGACCGGACGTGGCTGCGCACCGACGTGCTCGCGGGTCTCACCGTCGCGGCCCTCGTGGTGCCGAAGGCCCTCGGCTACGCCGGCATCGCCAACGTGCCGATCGAGAACGGCCTCTACGCCGCCGCGGCCGGAACGATCCTCTACGCGCTGTTCGGCACCTCGCGGCAGGTCTCGACCGGCCCGAGCTCCGCCCTCGCGGCGGTCGCCGGTAGCGCGGTGATCACCGTCGGCGTGGCCGAAGGTGCACAGTCGACGGCGCTCGTGGCAGGCATCGCCCTCGTCGCCGGGGTGATGTTCCTGCTCATGGCGGTCTTTCGGCTGGGCTGGATCTCCGACTTCCTCTCCCGCGCCGTCACCACCGGGTTCCTGTTCGGGGCGGCCATCGACGTCACCATCGGGGAGCTGCCGAAGATCACCGGCACCGAAGGCGACGGCGACAACGCCTGGCGCGAGCTGGGCTCGTGGCTGCGCGGGCTGGATGCCTTCCACGGGACCACCCTGCTGGTCGGTGGGCTGGCCCTGGTCGGGCTCTTCGGACTGCGGCTGCTCGCGCCGCGACTGCCGAACACCCTCATCGTCGTGGCGGTCGGCATCCTCGCCTCAGTCGTCCTCGACCTCGGCGACCACGGTGTCGCGCTCGTCGGGGACGTGCCGCGCGGGCTGCCCACACCCGGCATCCCCGACCTCACCCTCGTTGTCGACAACCTCCTGACTGTCCTCGTGGCCTCGGCCGGCATCGTGCTCGTCGGGTTCTCACAGACCGCGGGCGACGCCCGGCACTTCGCGACCAAGCACGGCTACCGGGTCGACATCGACCAGGAGACGGTCGCGCAGGGCGTCGCCAACGTGGGCGCGGGCCTCATCCAGGGCATGCCGGTGTCGACGAGTCTCTCGGCGAGCTCGCTCAACGACAACGCGGGAGCCCGAAGCCCGGTGGCGTCGTTGAGCACGGGCGGTGCGGTCGTCCTCACCCTGCTTGCCCTGGCCCCCCTGTTCGCGGGCCTGCCCAAGCCGGTGCTGGCCGCCGTCATCATCGAGGCCGTCGTCATGGGCATGATGGACGTGCCGGAGATGCGCCGCCTGCGTCGCGTCAAGCCAGGCGACTTCTGGATCGCGGTGGCCGCCGCCGTCGGCGTGCTCACCTTCGGCGTCCTCGCCGGCATCGTTCTCGGTGCCCTGCTGTCGGTCGGCTGGCTGGTGTACGTGACGACCCGCCCCCAGATGCCGGTGCTCGGCCGGATGCCGGGATCCCACGTGTTCCGTGAGCTCGATGCCCACCCCGAGGACGAGGTCTATGCCGGCATCATCGCCCTTCGGCTGGAGAGCGGGCTGTTCTTCGCGACGGCTGACGCGCTCGGCGACCGGCTGCGCGGACTGGTCATGGCGAGCCCGGCGCCGGTGACCGCTGTGGTGCTCGACTGCGCCGACATCCCGTTCGTCGACTCCCAGGGCTCGGCCAGCCTGGGGGAGATGGTCGAGCTGGCCCGCAGCAACGGCATCCGCGTTCGGCTGGCCAGGGTCAAGCCGTCGGTGCTGGCGGTGCTCGAGCGGGACGGCGTGCTCGACGCCCTCGGCGAGGACCACGTGCACGACGACGTGCACCAGGCCGTGGAGACCCAGAGAAGCATCGACCGGTCGGCCCCGCCCGGGGCCGGGTGGACGTCCGCGACCTGACACCGGGGCGCGCGCGGCGGGTGCAAGGTCTTCCGGACGCTATGCCGACAGCGAACGCGGAACACGACGACCCGACCACCGCGTTGACCCCGTGTCGGACGCGCCGCCGCATTCGGTGACCGCTCAGCAACATCGAGCGGCCCGTATTCAGGCGGCGCGACTAGCATCGAGGGGACTCGACGTCAGGAGAAGCACCATGTTCGAACGGTTCACAGACCGCGCCCGCCGCGTCGTCGTGCTCGCCCAGGAGGAGGCGCGCGGTCTCAACCACAACTACATCGGGACCGAGCACATCCTCCTCGGCCTGATCCACGAGGGCGAAGGCGTCGCGAGCAAGGCCCTGGAGAGCCTCGGGATCTCCCTCGAGGCCGTCCGCGAGCAGGTGCAGGAGATCATCGGGCAGGGCCAGCAGGCGCCGACCGGACACATCCCGTTCACGCCCCGGGCCAAGAAGGTCCTCGAGCTGAGCCTGCGCGAGGCGCTGCAGCTCGGCCACAACTACATCGGGACAGAGCACATCCTCCTCGGCCTGATCCGTGAGGGCGAGGGTGTGGCTGCCCAGGTGCTCGTCAAGCTCGGCGCCGACCTCTCGAGGGTCCGTCAGCAGGTCATCCAGCTCATCTCCGGCTACCAGGGCGGCAAGGAGGGCTCCTCGGGGTCCTCCAGCGTGAGCCAGGGTGGCCCGGCGGAGGGCGCCCCCGCCGGCTCTCTCGTCCTCGACCAGTTCGGCCGCAACCTCACAACCGCCGCGCGCGAGGGCAAGCTCGACCCGGTCATCGGGCGCGAGAAGGAGATCGAGCGGGTCATGCAGGTGCTCTCGCGCCGCACGAAGAACAACCCCGTCCTCATCGGCGAGCCCGGCGTCGGCAAGACCGCCGTCGTCGAAGGGCTGGCCCAGGACATCGTGCGCGGCGAGGTGCCCGAGACCCTCAAGGACAAGCAGCTCTACACCCTCGACCTCGGCGCCCTCGTCGCCGGCAGCCGCTACCGCGGTGACTTCGAGGAGCGGCTGAAGAAGGTCCTCAAGGAGATCCGCACCCGCGGCGACATCGTGCTGTTCATCGACGAGATCCACACCCTCGTCGGCGCGGGCGCGGCAGAGGGCGCGATCGACGCGGCCTCCATCCTCAAGCCGATGCTGGCCCGCGGCGAGCTGCAGGTCATCGGTGCCACCACCCTCGACGAGTACCGCAAGCACATCGAGAAGGACGCCGCGCTCGAGCGCCGCTTCCAGCCGATCCAGGTCGCCGAGCCCACGCTGGCCCACGCGATCGAGATCCTCAAGGGCCTGCGCGACCGCTACGAGGCGCACCACCGTGTCTCGATCACCGACGGCGCCCTCGTCGCGGCGGCCAACATGGCCGACCGCTACGTCAACGACCGCTTCCTCCCGGACAAGGCGATCGACCTCATCGACGAGGCCGGCGCTCGACTGCGCATCCGCCGGATGACCGCACCGCCGGACCTGCGCGAGTTCGACGAGCGGATCGCCGCCGTCGTGCGCGAGAAGGAGTCGGCCATCGACGGGCAGGACTTCGAGAAGGCCGCGCGCCTGCGCGACGACGAGAAGAACCTGCGGGCCGAGAAGGCCAAGCGCGAGGCCGAGTGGAAGTCCGGCGACATGGACGTCATCGCCGAGGTCGACGAGGAGCTCATCGCGGAGGTCCTGGCCGCCTCGACCGGCATCCCGGTCTTCAAGCTGACCGAGGAGGAGTCCAGCCGCCTGCTCCACATGGAGGACGAGCTGCACAAGCGGGTCGTCGGCATGGACGACGCGATCAAGGCGCTGTCCCAGGCCATCCGGCGTACGCGTGCCGGGCTGAAGGACCCCCGCCGCCCCGGCGGCTCGTTCATCTTCGCCGGCCCGACCGGCGTGGGGAAGACCGAGCTCGCCAAGACGCTCGCGGAGTTCCTCTTCGGCGACGAGGACAGCCTCATCCAGCTCGACATGTCGGAGTACAGCGAGAAGCACACCGTCTCCCGGCTCTTCGGCTCGCCTCCGGGCTACGTCGGGTACGAGGAGGGCGGCCAGCTCACCGAGAAGGTGCGGCGCAAGCCGTTCTCGGTCGTACTCTTCGACGAGGTCGAGAAGGCCCACCCGGAGATCTTCAACACCCTCCTCCAGGTGCTCGAGGACGGCCGGCTCACCGACTCCCAGGGTCGGGTGGTCGACTTCAAGAACACCGTCATCATCATGACGACCAACCTCGGCACCCGGGACATCTCCAAGGGCACGCTGGGGTTCTCGGCCGGCCCGGACACCCGCTCGGACTACGACCGGATGAAGAACAAGGTCATCGACGAGCTCAAGCAGCACTTCCGGCCCGAGTTCCTCAACCGCGTGGACGACACGATCGTCTTCCCGCAGCTGAGCCAGTCGGAGATCGTCCAGATCGTCGACCTCGAGATCGCAAAGCTCGACAAGCGCCTCAAGGACAAGGACATGGGACTCGTGCTCACGCCCGCGGCCAAGAACCTGCTGGCCACCAAGGGCTACGACCCCGTGCTCGGCGCCCGTCCGCTGCGGCGCACGATCCAGCGGGAGATCGAGGACGTGCTCTCCGAGCGCATCCTCTTCGGCGAGCTCAAGTCGGGCGAGATCGTCACGGTCGACGCCACCGGAGAGGGCAAGGACGACACGTTCACCTTCGAGGGGACACCGCACTCGCAGTCGATCGAGGTGCCGGTGGTCGTCGCCGAGGGCTGAGCCCGGATGCCGGACCACGGCAGACGCTCACGGGGCCCCGACCGAGCCGGTCGGGGATCCGTCGCGTCGACCGCGGGGGTGGTTCGGTGCTGAGACGTTCCTGACCAAAACTTTGAGTGCCCTTTACCCCACGGGTGCGCAGACCGGAGCACACTGTTGGTCGCAGGGGTCCCTTGGGCACTTGCGACCGGCGGCCCGCCACCACCCCTGCGGTGGCGGGCCGCTCCCATGTCTGCGGCCGGTTTGCGGCCAGCGCACGCGGCCTCCGGCGGGGACCCGGGGGCGGTCCGTGCGCCGCACTACGCTCGGACCGTGCCGCCTGCCCCCCCGGACTCGTCGCCGCACGGCGCCACCGGTGTCGTGGTTCGGCCGGCCAGGACGAGTGACGTCCGAGCCATCCGGGCTCTCGTCGCACCCCTGGCCGAGCGACGGGTGCTGCTCGACAAGGAGGCGGTCGCGTACTACGAGTCGGTGACCGACTTCGTCGTGGCCGAGCTCGACGGGCACGTCGTGGGCTGCGGCGCGCTGCACGTCCTCTGGGAGGACCTCGGGGAGGTGCGGACCCTCGCCGTCGACGAGGCCGCGCTCGGTCGTGGTGTCGGCTCGGCACTGCTCCAGCGGCTCGTCGACCGGGCTCGCGCCCTCGGACTTCGCCGGCTGTTCTGCCTCACCTTCGAGACGACGTTCTTCGCCCGGCACGGCTTCGAGCCCATTGACGGCCAGGCGGTGGACCCGGAGATCTACGCCGAGCTCCTGCGCTCGTACGACGAGGGCGTCGCCGAGTTCCTCGACCTCGAACGGGTCAAGCCCAACACTCTCGGCAACACGCGGATGCTGCGCCTGCTCTGAACCGGCCTTCCCTCCGGTCACCTGGCCTGGCCTGTTCTCAGCCCCGGTTCGGTGTGCCGGCTCCCGCCTGGTGATCGCCGCCGAGATCGACCGGCGACCGTGGGGTCGGCCCCGGTGGAGCGCCGCCCTCGCGCGCGGCCGGCGGCATCAGCGACGGCGGGTACTCCGAGAACGGCGACGCGGCCAGCCGCGCCAGCGCAGCCTCGCGCTCCTCCGACAGCGCCGCCCGACGCCGGGTCCGCCGGCCCCCGGCCCACAGCACCGCGAGGATGCCGCCGACGAGCAGGAGCACGAGGACCAGCGGCACGCCCAGCCCGACGAGAAGCGCCTGGTCCGCGCGGCCGGTCGCGTCCTCCGCTGCCTCGGATGCCGCGTCGAGCCGACCCTCCTCGAAGGCGTCGAGCGCCTCCTGCGCCCGGTCGTCCACACCGAGGATCGCCGCGCCCAGCCCGCTCACCGGGTCGCGCTCCGAGGCGGCCAGGGCCTGGGCTCGCCCCACGGCAGTCACCGTGGACGCCGCCTTGGGGAGGGCGGTGCCCAACGCGGCGTAGTGCTCGTCCTGCTCCGCCTGCTCGTACGACGAACGAACCACATCGGGCACCTGCAGACCCACGCGCTGGGCGGCAGCCTGGAACCGGGTCGCGGCGGCGCCGAGCCCGGCCACCTTGTCGTGGACCGCAGCCGCTCGCTCGAAGTCCCAGGCCGTCATCGCATCGCGGAGCCCCTCAGGTGGCAGCCAGGCGCCGTCCGCCCGGTCCAGGCCCGCGTACGCAGCGCGCGCCTCCTCCCGAGGTGCGAGCTGGGTCCGCTGCTCCTCGGTGAGCGCCCATCGGGCGAACACCTCCGGAGCCGTCTCGACGCCGCCGCGGGTCTCCAGGAGATCGAGCCACCGCTGCCACGACGTGCGGCCGCCGCCGCCGTCGTCCTTCGTCCCGGGCGGATCGTAGGCCCGCTCGCCCCGGATGCCGGCGCCCACCACCGCGGCGAGCTCCTCGTCGTCCAGGTCCTTCACGAGGGCGCCGGTGGCGGCGTAGGCGGCCGGGTACGCGTAGGCATCCACGTCCGCGGAGCGGCTGCCCGCCGATCCGCCCCAGGCGTTGAGGGCCACCGCGTCGGATGACCGGCGGGACACCGGGGGCTGCTTCCGTGGCGTCCCACCGGTCGCCACGACCGTGCGCTCGGCGAGGACCTGGGCCAGGCCCTCGGACACCCACCGGTCGTCGAAACGCTCACCGGACACCCACGCGTGCGAGAGCTCGTGGAAGAGGAGGTCCTCGTCGAGCGCCTCCCCGATGACGATCTCGTCGTCCGTCGGGTCGAACCACCCGTCGTAGCCTCGCAAGGAGGGCGAGGCGTCCTCCCGGATGCGCTCGAGCCCGCCGGGCCACGGCGCCCCCACGAGCCGTTCGAGGGCGGGGATGCCCTTGACCACCTGCTCCGCCACGAAGTCGCCCCACCGGGGGTCGTCGGGGAAGCCGCTGAGCAGGAGGGAGGTGCCCGCCACGTCGACCGGGCGCTCCTCGACCTTCTCGGGGTCGCGCAGCGAGACGACGGCCCAGAACCCTCCCTCCTCGTCGGCGGCGGTGGCGGTGTGCGTGGTCGTCGAGCCGGCCTCGTCGGCCGTGAAGGCGTCGCTCGTCGCGTCGAACGTCATCGACGACGGGGCGACCACCTCGACCCTGCTGCGCCCCGGGTCCCCGACACCGTAGACGGCGAACGTGGCGTAGCCGGGGCCCACGCGCGTGCTGTCGTCGGAGCGGGGCTTCTCGCCCGGCACGTCGAAGGTGAGCTCGATGGTGCGCGACCGGCCGTAGCGCAGGTCCGGGAAGGAGATGCGGGCCAGCCGTGTCGACGGGTCCTCGGTGCGGCGGAGGGAGACGTCGAGGGACGAACCACCGCTCGTGGCGCGCACGTCCTGAGCCCCGGCGGGCACCGGGACCGTGAAGGCGTCGAAGTAGTAGTAGACGTCCCCTTGGTCCGGCGCGACGTTGCGCAGCTGGACGGTGATGCTCGCCTCGACGGTGGTCCTCCGCGCGTCCAGGACGTAGCGGCTCGTCGCCTCGGTCGACAGACCCTCCTGCGCGAGAGCCGGCTGCCCCACCAGTGCCGCACACACGACGAGCGCCGCCGCCCACGGCGTCCGCCGTGCCCTCCCTACCCCCACCGTCACACCCTTTCCCGCTCCGCTGCGGCCGTCCGTCCGGCGCACGCTGGGCAGCAGCGTATGCCGGGCACCGCCCTCCGTCAGCCGGTCGAGGTCTCCCGGTCCGAGGCGGACACTCCTGCTCGCGTGACGGTCACCCGATCGCCCGGGCGGACCTTCCCCGGGACGACGACCCGGGCGTTGAGACCCCGGAGCCGACTGCGGCGGCCCTCCGCCCCGTTCACCGCCCGCATCGCGTCGGCACCGAAGCGGTGGACGAACTTCGCGCACCCTCGGTGCGGCTGGTCGGTCACCTCCACGACCGCCCTCCTTCCCCGGAGGTTCCCGATGGTGAGCCGGGAGCCCGCGGGGAGGTTGTCGTGCGAGAGGTCCAGGTCCACGTACAGCTGGTCGCCGGCCAGGGCGCGCCGCCCGGGATCATCACCGGCGAGGAACCCGATGACGGCCGAGCTCATGACGGTGAGCTGCATGTCGGGGTGGGCGAGGCCGTCCTCCGTGCGCGAGCTGGGGCGGGCGCTCCAGGAGTCGCCGACCAACCCGACGACGAGGTCGAGCTCCCCCTCCTCGAGCACCTCCCGCTCCGCCGGCGCCGGCCGCCGTACGACGAGCTCGAGGCTGCCGACGTCGCGGGGTGCGCTCTGCAGCGTGGGGAGGAAGGCGGTGAGCTCCCCGGCGGTGCGATGCCACGCGGCCGTGCCGTCCGCCGTCGACACCCGTGCCGCCGCGAGTGCGGGTGCCTCCGTCTCGTCGGGAGGTCGTGCCGATGTCGCCGTCATGCCTGCAGAGTCTGCCCTGACCGGGGGACGCCCCGGTGGTCAGGCCGGAAGGCGGAACGCGTCGTCCTCGGTGGGTTCGAGGAGACCGTCCACGACCAGGGAGGTGATGCACCGGTCGACCTGGGCAGCGTCCGGCCCCACGTCCCAGAGGGCGCCGCGCGCCACGGGGCCGGAGGCATCACGCAGGGCCTGCACCACCGCGCCCCGGACCTGCCGGTCGGTGCCGTGCCACGCCTGAGCACGACGCCGCGGTCCGTCGTGCTCCGGTCGTCCGGACCGGACCCACGCGCAGACGTCCTGTACCGGACACACGTCGCACCGGGGGTTGCGTGCCGTGCAGACCACAGCGCCGAGCTCCATGACCGCGACGTTCCAGGTGGCCGACCGCTCCACCGCCTCGGGCACGAGGGCGGCGGCAAGGGCGGACTCCTCCGACGTGAGGACCGGAGCCGCGTGCTCACGGCCCTCCACTGCCCGGACCAGCACTCGCCGGACGTTGGTGTCGACGACCGTCGTGCGGCGTCCGAACGCGAACGCGGTGACCGCGGCGGCCGTGTAGCCGCCGACTCCGGGCAGTGCCCGGAGCTCCGCCTCGTCGTCGGGCACCACGCCGCCGTGTCGATCCCTGATCGCCACCGCGGCCTCGCGCAGGCGCAGCGCCCGACGCGGGTAGCCGAGCCGGCCCCAGGACCTCACGACCTCCCCCGGCGACTCCGCGGCGAGCGCCGACGGGGTCGGCCAGCGTCGCATCCACTCCACCCACACCGGTGCGACCCGGGCGACCGGGGTCTGCTGCGCCATCACCTCGGACACGAGCACGCCCCAGGGGGTGCACGTTGGATCGCGCCACGGCAGCGGCCGGGCGTGGACGGCATACCACTCGAGCACCGGCTCGTGGAGCAGGGACCCCGCCGGCACGACCCTCGATCCGCGGCGGGTACCGCCGGGCGGGTCGCTGGGACGCACGGCCGGACGGGTCAGACGTAGCGCTCGAGGATGCTCGACTCCGCAAGCCGAGACAGGCCCTCTCGCACCAGGCGGGCGCGGCCCTCCCCGACACCGTCGACGTCCATGAGGTCGTCGATGTTGGCGGCGAGCAGCTTCTGGAGGCTGCCGAAGTGCTCGACGAGCCGGTCGACGATGGCACCGGGGAGCCGCGGCACCTTGGACAGCAGGCGGTGCCCGAGCGGGCTCACCGAGGAGTCGAGCGAGTCGCCGATGATCGTGAACCCGATCGCGCGGGCCCCGGCCGCGGGGTCGAGCAGCTCGGTGGAGTCGATCCCCTCGAGGTTGGCGATGGCCTCGGCGAGGCTGAACCCGGCCTTCGCCTCGGGGAGGTAGTCGCGGATGACGAGACCCAGGTCGTCGGACAGGCCACCGGTGAGCTCCTCGAGCTGGAGGCTGAGGAGGCGTCCGTCGGTGCCGAGCTGCACGACGTACTCGGCGATCTCGTCCTTGATCCGGCGCACCATCTCCAGCCGCTGGAGGACGTTGGCGACGTCGCGGACGGTCACGAGGTCCTCGATCTCGAGCGCGGAGAGGGTGCCCGTCACCTCGTCGAGACGCGACTTGTAGCGCTCGAGCGTCTGCAGGGCCTGGTTGCCCCTGGAGAGGATCGCGCTGGAGTCCTCGAGGACGACCCGTCGCCCGAGGACGTAGAGCGCGATGATCCGCATGGACTGGCTCACCGACACGACGGGGAAACCGGTCTGCTTCGCGACCCGCTCGGCGGTCCGGTGGCGGGTGCCCGACTCGCTGGTCTCGATGCTCGCGTCGGGCACGAGCTGGGTCGCGGCCCGCAGGATGCGCGACACCTCGCGGTCGCACACGATGGCACCGTCCATCTTCGCGAGCTCGCGCAGACGGGTCGCCGAGAACTCGACGTCGAGCGGGAACCCGCCCGTCGAGACCGTCTCGACGAGACGGTCGTTGCCGAGGACGATGAGGGCACCGGTCCGCCCCCGGAGGATCCGCTCGAGACCGTCGCGCAGCTCGGTGCCGGGGGCGACGGCGGCCATCGTGGCGCGCAGGAGCTCTTCGTCGGACTGCACGGCGCCCACGCTCTCCTCCTCGGCCGGTACTCCCCCTGCCGCGGGGTCCACGGCGTCTGCGGGCATCCTAGCCGGGTGCGCGGTCCGACCTCGTGTCGATCTCGTGAAACCCACGGACCACCGCGTCACCCACCGTTGCCGCCTCCACGACCCGCAGGACCGGAGGCACCGGCCCGGCCCCGAGGACACCGGGCGGCACGACCGCCCGGGTGAACCCCAGGCGGGCCGCCTCGGCGAGGCGGCGGTGGGCGCCGGTGACGGGACGGATCTCGCCTGCGAGCCCCACCTCGCCGAAGGCGATCGTCCCGTGCGGCAGGGGCCGGTCCGTGATGGCCCCCGCGAGCGCGAGGCTGATCGCGAGGTCGGCGGCCGGCTCGGTGAGGCGGACCCCGCCCACGGTGGAGAGGTATGCGTCACTGCCCGCGATCGGCGCCTCGGCCCGCTTGTCGAGCACGGCCACGATCATGTTGACCCGCGCGGCGTCGAGGCCGCTCGTCGCCCGGCGGGGCGTGGCGAGGCTCGAGCGCGTCACGAGGGCCTGCACCTCTGCGACGAGCGGACGCCGCCCCTCGAGCGTCACCGTCACGCAGGTGCCGGGCACGGCGACCGTGCGGCCGGAGAGGAAGAGCCCGCTCGGGTCGGCGAGACCGACGATGCCGACGTCGGAGAGGTCGAAGCACCCCACCTCGTCGGTCGGGCCGAAGCGGTTCTTGACCGCACGCACGAGGCGCAGGCGGGAGTGCCGTTCCCCCTCGAACTGGACGACGACGTCGACGAGGTGCTCCAGCACGCGAGGCCCGGCGATGGAGCCGTCCTTGGTGACGTGTCCGACGAGCAGCACGGCGATGCCCTTCGACTTCGCCGCCTGGATCAGCGACGCCGCGACCTCACGGACCTGGGTCACGTTGCCGGCGGACCCCTCGACGTCCGCACTGCTGATGGTCTGGACGGAGTCGACGACGACGAGCTCGGGCTCGAGGGTCTCGATCTGGCCCAGCACCGTGGCGAGGTCGGTCTCGCTGGCCAGGTACAGGGAGCGGGCCATCGCCTCGATCCGCTCGGCGCGGGTCCGCACCTGCGCGGCCGACTCCTCCCCGCTCACGTAGAGGACCCGCCGCTCGCCGTGCGGACCCGAGCGTGCCGCACGAGCGGCGACATCCAGCAGGAGCGTCGACTTTCCGATGCCGGGCTCGCCGGCGACGAGGACGACCGCGCCCGGGACGATGCCGCCACCGAGCACCCGGTCGAACTCCGGCACCCCGGTGGCGCGGGCGACGGCGCGCCTGGCGTCGACCTCCCCGATGGGGATGGCGGGGCGCTCCACGGTGCTCGCCGCCGTCGTGCGGGCCGAGACAGCACCGACCTCCGAGACGCTGCCCCATGCCTGGCACTCACCGCACCGACCCACCCACTTCGCGGTCTGCCAGCCACACTCCGAACAGCGGAACGCCGCGGCGCCACGAGCGGTCCGGCGCGCGGGGGAGGGAGTCACGCGGCACACCGTAGGCGGGTCGCACCGACACGACCGACGATGCCGCGGCGCCCTCCCGCCAGCCGTCATCTCGCGTCTGCGGTGCGCTGTGCCGGACGCGACGAGGCCCCGGACACCACAGGTCCGGGGCCTCGTGCCGCGCGGGAGGCGCGGGGCGTTCTGGGGGCCGTCCCTCAGCCGGCGACGACCTCGAGCTCGACCGTCGCCTGCACCTCCGGGTGCAGGCGGACGAGGGCGGAGTGCGTGCCCGTCGTCTTGATCGGGGTGGGCACCTCGATCTTGCGCTTGTCGAGGGCCGGGCCGCCGGCGGCGCGGACCGCAGCGGCGATGTCGGCGGTGGAGACGGCGCCGAAGAGCCGGCCGCCGCTGCCCGCGTGCGCGGCGACGGGGATGGCCCGCGACTCGAGGTTGCCCTTGATCGACTTCGCCTCCTCGAGCGACTTCACGGCGCGGACCTCACGGCCCTTGGCGATCGCGTCGACCTGCTTCTGGCCGCCCTTGGTCCACGCCGTCGCGAGACCTCGGCGGAAGAGGAAGTTGCGGGCGTAGCCGTCCTTGACGTCGACGACGTCACCGGCGGTGCCGAGGCCGGTGACCTCGTGGGTGAGGATGACCTTCATCGTGGTGGCTCCTTCTCGGGCGGTCAGCGGGACGAGCTCGAGTACGGCAGGAGTGCCATCTCGCGCGCGTTCTTGACGGCGTTGGCGATGAGGCGCTGCTCCTGGACGCTGACGCCCGTCACCCGGCGCGCGCGGATCTTGCCGCGGTCGGAGATGAACTTGCGCAGGAGCGCGGCGTCCTTGTAGTCGATGTTCTCGACCTTCGCCGCCTTGAGCGGGTTGGCCTTCTTCTTGGGCTTGCGAATGGCGGGCTTGGCCATCGTGGTGCTCTCCTTCTGCCGGAGGTGTCCCGGCGGATGAGCCCTGGTGTCCCAGGGATGGTGTCGTTCTCGTGGTGGGACGGCCGTCACCGTGCGGCGGTCGTCCCGTGACGTCGGGTGGTGCTCAGAAGGGCGGCTCGTCGTATCCGGGGGCCGAACCCCAGCCACCCTGCTGACCGCCCTGCGGCTGCGGCTGCTGCGGGGTCTGCTGTCCGCCCCACGAGCCCTGGCCACCCTGCTGGGCAGCGGGCGGCGAGCCACCGGTGGCCCACGGGTCCTGCTGCGAACCACCCTGGCCGCCGCCGAAGCCACCGCCGGAGCCGCCGCGCTCGGCCTTCGTGACCTTCGCGGAGGCGTAGCGCAGCGACGGGCCGACCTCGTCGACGTCGAGCTCGATGACGGTGCGCTTCTCGCCCTCCTTCGTCTCGTACGACCGGGACTTCAGGCGCCCGGTGACGATGACGCGCGTGCCGCGGTGGAGGGACTCGGCGATGTTCTCCGCCGCGTCACGCCAGATCGAGCAGCGCATGAAGAGCGTCTCGCCGTCCTTCCACTCGTTGGCCTGCCGGTCGAACGTGCGTGGCGTGGACGCCACGGTGAAGTTCGCGACGGCGGCCCCCGAAGGGGTGAACCGGAGCTCGGGATCGGCGGTGAGGTTGCCGACGATCGTGATGGTGGTGTCGCCTGCCATGGGTCAGGGGCTCCTTCTTCAGCCGTGCCGACGGGGTGCGGTGGATGGACCGCTCAGGCGCCGGGGCGCATGAGCTTGGTCCGCATGACCGACTCGTTGAGGCCGAGCTGGCGGTCCAGCTCCTTGGCCGTCGCCGGCTCGGAGGTGAAGTTGACGACGGCGTAGATGCCCTCGGACTTCTTCGTGATCTCGTAGGCGAGGCGACGGCGGCCCCAGATGTCGACGGTGTCGACGGTCCCGCCATCGGTGGTCACGACCTTGAGGAACCGCTCCAGCGACGGCTGGACCGTCCGGTCGTCGAGCTCCGGGTCGAGGATGACCATGAGTTCGTACTGACGCATGCGTTAACCCGCCTCCTTTGGTCTGTGGCGGTCACGGTCCTTCCGTGACAGGAGGGTATGCATTGCCGCCGACACGGCCCGTGGAGTTTTCCACAGGGCGTCGTGTGGGCAACCACGCAAGGGTACCGGCCGCCTCGGGATCCACCCAACTCGCACCGCTCCCCGTGCCGCGCACCTCCTCGCCGGGAGGCTCACCGCCGCGGCCGGGGCCCCGGTCCCCTGCTGCCAGCCACGCGCGGCCGGCGACCCAGCCCACCGCGAGGAGGCGCAGGGACAGGGCGATCCCGTACCACCCGGCCGGCAGACCCCGCCCCGGGTCGGCCGCCGCCGCGAGGTAGGCGAGGAGTGCGACCGCGTAGACGGCCTCCGCTGCGGCCCACACGAGGTGGTCACGCCAGCCCAGGCCCAGCAGGGCGAGGAACGGCAGCAGCCAGAGGGCGGCCTGCGGCGGCAGCGAGGGACTGGTGAGCAGCACGACCGCCAGGCCGACGACCACCCCGGCGGCCGCGACGGGGCGGGGCCGCCGCCGCACGAGGACCACCACGAGGACCGCCGCCCCGACCCACCCGAGCGCGGCGCCGGCGACCACGAGCCTCACGTCCGCCGGGTGGCCCGCGAGCGTGGCGAGGTACCACGGCGACCCCGGGCCGGCGCCGGCGGTGAGCCAGGCGGCATACGGCCTGGTGAGGGTGTCGACCTCGAGGAGCGACACCGACACCGCGAGGCCGACGACGGTCACCCCCGCCGTGACGAGCAGGCGTCTCACCGCCGGCGCACCGCCCGGCCCGGGAAGCAGGGCCAGGACGAGCAGCACGACGGCCGCGACGGCGCCGCCGAGGAAGGCCAGACCCACGAGGGCACCCGCCAGCCGGGGACGGTCGCGGCTCCACGCCCACACCGCGGTCACGGCGAGCAGGATCGGCACGAGGTCGGCCGAGAGGAGGACGGTGAGGGCCAGCACCGGCGAGAGCGCCACGACGACGGCGTTCGCCGCCGGGTGCCGCCGGACCGTTCCGACGACGAGGACGAGGGCCACGAGGAGCACCGACGCGAGGAGCATCCACAGCACGAGGAACCAGCGCTGCTCGGCGGTGCCGGCCCCTGGCGACAGGCCGGCGAGCGTCGAGGTGACGGCGCCCTTCAGCACCGGCTCGTCGAGCCGGACGTCACCTGACAGGTATGCCGTGAGCCCGCGTCCCAGGCCGGCCGCCGGCACCGACTCGACGAGCGGAGAGGCGCACTGGCGCCACAGCGGCGTCCCGCCGCGCCAGCCGGCGGTGAGACAGCCCGCCTGGCGCAGCGCCGCGACCGACAACGGCACAGCGAGGAGGAGGACCGCCGGGGCCAGTGGTGCCAGCGGCCCGGCATCCGGTCGGCGCAGGCGCCGACCCGCGGGCCCACCGACAGCCGTCGTCAGGCCTGCGGGCAGCACCGGCTCAGGCGCGTCGTTCACGCGTCCCACGGTCATCTCCCCCGGTCAGCCGCCCGGTGGCGGTGGGCCGGGGCCCTTGGACGAGGTCTCGGTGGGTGTCGCGGTGGGCTCCGGAGTCGGTGGACCAGGACTCGGGTTGCCGTTGGTCTTCGTCTCCGTCGGCGTCGGCGGGCCGCGCGTCGGCGGTGGCGCGGTGGACGGCGGCTGCGACGTGGTGGGCGCCTGTGTGGTCGCAGGACGTGTGGTGGTCGGCGGCGGCGGGTCGGCGTCCTTGTTGATGTTGGCCGGCGGAGGGAACTGCTCGACGTCGGTGCCCTCCAGCGCCTTCTTCATGTATGCCGTCCAGATCCGCGCGGGGAACGTCCCCCCGGTGATGTCGCCGGCATTCGGCAGGTTCTCCATCTGGAGCTCCTCGCCGTTCTTGCCGCTGCGGTAGAGGCCGACGGCTGCCTGGAGCTGGGGCACGTAGCCGTCGAACCATGCCGACCGGAAGCTCTCGGACGTGCCGGTCTTGCCGGCGGCCGGGCGGCCGAGGTTCTCCCCGACGTACCGCGCGGTCCCGCCCTCGACCGGGTACGTCATCGCGTCGATGACGTCGGCCATGAGGTCCTTGTCGAAGACCTGCTGGGTCTTCGGCTCGGCGGTGATCGTCGGCACGTTCTCGTCCTGGAACCGGATCTCCTTGACGATGTAGGGGTCGGACCGCACGCCCTGGGCGGCGATCGTGGCGAAGGCGCTGGCCATGTCCATCACGGTGACGTAGTCGGTGCCGAGGACGTTGGCGACGTTGGGCTCGAGCTTCGAGCGGACCCCGGCGTCCTGGGCGGCCTTCATCGTGTTCTTCGGGTCGGCGAGGATGTTGAGCTCCGCGTAGACGGTGTTGACCGAGCGACCGGTGGCCCGCCGGAGGTCGATCTTGCCGAAGGACTCGTCGCCGAAGTTCTTGACGCGGCCGCGACGGGCCGCGGCGGTGTCCGCCTCCTCGTCGGCGAACTCCTCGAAGTAGCGCGGGCTGGAGCCGTCGAAGCGCGACTTGAGGCTGACGTCGCCGGACTGCAGGGCGGCGATGAGGGTGAAGACCTTGAAGGTCGACCCCGCCTGCATCTTGTCCTGGGTCGCGGCGTTCTGCTGGCGCTTGGCGTAGTCCTCTCCCCCGTAGACCGCGACGATCGCACCGTCACCGGGCGTGATCGACGCCATGCCGACGTGGACGGAGGGCGTGTCCTCGGGTCGCTCGGTCTTGACGGCGTTCTGCATCGCGACCTGCTTCGGGCGCTCCACCGTCGAGACGACGCGCAGCCCACCGCGGTCGATGTCGGCCTCGGTGAGGTCGTGCTTGGTGACGAGCTCGTTCTTCACCATCTCGACGATGTACCCGGTGGGGCCGCTCTGCTTGCGCTGGGTGTACTTCACGAACGTGTCGGGGAACGTGGCCGCGGCGCGGTTCTCCCGGCTCAGCCACCCGTTCTCGACCATGGCATCGAGGATGAACCCGGACCGTTCCTCGGCGTTCGCGCGCTGGTCCTCACCCAGGCCCGGGTCGTAGAGGGACGGACCCCGGATGACGGAGGCGAGGAACGCGCTCTCGGCGACGGTGAGCTTCGAGACGTCCTTGTTGAAGTAGGCCTTCGACGCGGTCTGGATGCCGTACGCGCCGCGGCCGTAGTAGATCGTGTTGAGGTAGTTCTCGAGGATCTCGTCCTTGGACTGCTGCCGGTCGATCTTGACGGCGATGAGGATCTCGCGCGCCTTGCGCGACAGCGTGCGGTCCGCGGTGAGGAAGTAGTTCTTGACGTACTGCTGGGTGATCGTCGACCCGCCCTGGGTCGCCTGACCTCCCTTGACCGCCACCCACACCGCCCGGGCGATGCCGGTCGGCGAGATGCCGTTGTTCTGGTAGAAGTCCTGGTCCTCGCCCGCGAGCATCGCCTTCTGCATGTGGTCCGGCACGGTGTCCAGAGGCACGGACTCGCGGTTGCCCTCGGCGTCGGACAGCCGGGCCATCTCGGTCTTGCCGTCGGCGTAGTAGACGATCGAGGCCTGGGCCGTGGCGATCTCGTTGGCCTCCGGGAGGTCCGTCATCGCGTACGCCACGCCCACCCCGAGGACGCCGAGGACGAAGAGGCCGAGCAGCGTCCACAGGCCACCACGCAGCCAGCGGCGGCCGCGGGAGCGCTCCCCCGCGTCCGCGGGCCCGTGGGGGCCTGAGGGTCCTGAGGGTCCTGAGGGGCCACCTGCCCGGGAGGGACGGCCGGTCGTCGTGGCAGCGGCGGCGGCGCGGGCACGGGCCGCCTTGACCTCGGCGCGGGTGAGGGGTTGCGGTGAACTCATACTGCTTCCGGACAGAGGGGCGTGGGGCGGGGGTTCGGGGGCGTGCCAGACGAGGATCTCGGCGCACGGGCGCAGTCCAGTATGACGGGCTTCCTTGAGGAAACCTGAATGCCGCCGCCGGACGGACGCCGGCGCCGCTTGGCCTCGATGTATCGAAGCGATATATCCCGTGTTAGCGTCAGTCCAGACAAACGGCGAGTTTGTCCGTCCGGTTCCAGAGCGCAGGAGGTGGTCCCGTGGTCAGCCGTCGTTCGCGCCTGCTGGAGTTCGCCATCCTCGGCCTCCTCCACGAGGGAGCCACCCACGGCTACGAGCTGCGGCGACGCCTCAACACCGCTCTCGGCCCGTTCCGCGCGCTGTCCTACGGCACGCTCTACCCCGCCCTCAAGGGCCTGCTCGACCGCGGCCTCATCGCCGAGACGAGCGACCCTGCCGGGCCGTCGGGCCGGCGGCAGCGCGTCGTCTACGAGCTCACGGCCGCCGGCAAGGAGCACTTCGCCGGGCTCGTGGCCCGCGCGGACGCCTCCGCGTGGGACGACGACGGGTTCGACGTCCGGTTCGCCTTCTTCGCCCGCACCGAGCACGAGGTCAGGCTCCGGATCCTCGAGGGTCGGCGGTCGCGTCTCCAGGAGGACCTCGACCGCGTGCGGGAGGCCGCCACGCGCAGCCGCGAGCGGATCGACGCCTACACCTCGGCCCTCCAGCGCCACGGCGAGGAGACCACCGAGCGCGAGGTGCGCTGGCTCAGTGAGCTCATCGACGCCGAGCGCCGCCACCCCACAGACCCCGGCCCCCAGCCGTAGGTGCCGAGCGCGCCGCCCCGGCGTTCCGGCATACCCCGTCCATCCATCCACCCCGACCTCCCAGGAGAAGCACATGGGTTCCATCCGCGTCGCCATCGTCGGCGTCGGCAACTGCGCGTCGTCGCTCGTCCAGGGCGTGCACTACTACCGCGACGCCGACCCGACCATGGTCGTGCCCGGCCTCATGCACGTCACCTTCGGTGACTACCACGTCCGGGACGTCGAGTTCGTCGCGGCGTTCGACGTCGACGACAAGAAGGTCGGCAAGGACCTGTCCGAGGCGATCAACGCCTCGGAGAACAACACGATCAAGATCGCCGACGTCCCGACCACCGGTGTCACCGTGCAGCGCGGCACCACGCTCGACGGCCTGGGCAAGTACTACCGCCAGACCATCGACGAGTCGGGCGCCGAGCCGGTCGACGTCGTCGCCGCCCTTCGGGACGCCCAGGTCGACGTGCTCGTCTCCTACCTCCCGGTGGGCTCGGAGCAGGCCGACAAGTTCTACGCGCAGTGCGCCATCGACGCGGGCGTGGCCTTCGTCAACGCGCTGCCGGTGTTCATCGCCTCCGACCCCGAGTGGGCGGCGAAGTTCGCGGAGGCCGGCGTGCCGGTCATCGGTGACGACATCAAGAGCCAGGTCGGTGCGACCATCACGCACCGCGTTCTGGCCAAGCTCTTCGAGGACCGGGGCGTGCGGCTGGACCGCACGTACCAGCTCAACGTCGGCGGCAACATGGACTTCAAGAACATGCTCGAGCGCGAGCGCCTGGAGTCCAAGAAGATCTCCAAGACCCAGGCCGTGACCTCGAACCTCACCGGGTCCCTCGCGGGCAAGACCGAGGACCGCAACGTCCACATCGGCCCGTCCGACTACGTGGCCTGGCTCGACGACCGCAAGTGGGCCTACGTGCGCCTCGAGGGTCGCGCCTTCGGCGACGTCCCGCTCAACCTCGAGTACAAGCTCGAGGTGTGGGACTCCCCGAACTCGGCGGGCATCATCATCGACGCCATCCGCGCGGCGAAGATCGCGAAGGACCGCGGCATCGGCGGCGCCCTGCTCTCGGCGTCGTCCTACCTCATGAAGTCCCCACCCGAGCAGCGCCCGGACGACCTGGGTCGCGCCAAGCTCGAGGCGTTCATCCGCGGCGAGGAGGAGCGCTGACCTCGCGCTGACGCGTCACGTCCGGACGGACGGCATCCGGAGTGTTCTCCGGATGCCGTCAGCCGGACTCGGCCGGTGCGTCGTCCACGGCCACGACGACGACGGAGACGTTGTCGTGCCCACCGGCGTCCACGGCAGCAGCCACGAGCTGCTCGGCGGCGACCTGCGGGTCGTCGTGCTCGGCGACGAGCCGTTGGATGTCGCGGTCGTCGAGCTCGCCGGTGAGACCGTCGCTGCACACGACGAAGCGCTCCCCCGCCGTGGGCGGTAGGACCCAGACGTCCACCTCGGGCGGGGGATCGGACCCCAGCGACCGGGTGACGATGTTCCGCAGGGGGTGGTGGGCGACCTCATGGGCTTCGATCACCCCGGAGTCGAGGAGCGACTGCACCTCCGAGTGGTCGCGGGTCACCGGGACCAGTCGGCCCTCGCTGAAGCGGTAGACGCGCGAGTCGCCGACGTTGAAGACCAGCCAGTCGGAGCGCCCCTCGTCCTCGAGCAGGGTCAGCCCGGTTGCCGTGGTGCCCATTCCCCCTTGCTCCGGGTGGCTGGCCTCGGAGTCGAGCATCCGCTTGTTGGCCTCGTGGAGGGCCCCGGCGACGTCCTCCGGGCGGGCGGGAGGCCGCTCGTCGAGCTCGGCGAGGGCATCGGCGACGATGCGGCTCGCCACCTCACCGGCGGCGTGTCCACCCATGCCGTCCGCCACGGCGAACACGCGGCTGCCCGCGACCACGGCGTCCTCGTTGTGGTCCCGTACGCGGCCGACGTGCGTGGCGGCCCCGCTGCGGACCAGCAGTCCGGTCCTCCCCAGGCTCCGGCGCTCGGCCACGCTCATCCGACACCTCGTCCGGCGCGCCCGACACCACGACCGGTCCCGGCCACGGCCGTGCGGCCGAGGAGGGCGAGGACCTGCATCGACGAGCTCCTCTCGGAAGGACGGACTGGGATGCCGAGCCTAGCCGTGACCTCGTCCGGCGACGAGGCGTGTCCTTCGCGAGGTCGTGTCCGGGGCGCCGGCCGCCCTCACGCCCGGGACTCCGGCTGCTCCGCCCACCAGCCGAGGAGCCGCTCGCGGGCGGCCTCCTTCCCCAGGGGCCCTTCGTCGAGGCGCACGGCCAACAGGTGCTTGTAGGCCCGTCCGAGCACCGGTCCCGGACGGATGCCGAGGGTCTCGGCGATCTCGTTCCCGTCGAGGTCGGGGCGCACCGCCTCGAGCTGCTCCCGCGCCAGCAGCGCCTCGATCCGTGCCTCGAGCTCGTCGTAGCTGGCGGCGAGGCGACGGGCCTTGCGCACGTTGCGGGTCGTGCAGTCGGCTCGGGTGAGGCGGTGCAGCCGAGGGAGGAGGTCACCGGCATCCGTGATGTAGCGGCGCACCGCCGAGTCGGTCCACTGGCCGTTCCCGTAGCCGTGGAAGCGCAGGTGGAGCTCGACGAGCCGGGCGACCGCCTTCGTCGTCTCCTTGTCGAACCGCAGCGCCTTGAGTCGTCTGGTGGCGAGCTTTGCACCGACCACCTCGTGGTGGTGGAAGGAGACGCCCCCACCCTCCTCGAACCGGCGCGTCGCCGGCTTGCCGATGTCGTGCAGGATCGCGGCGAGCCGCAGCACGAGGTCGGGTCCCGGCACCGACTGCGGAGGGCCACCGGGCGCTCCCTCGAGGTCGATGGCCTGCTCGAGCACGGTCAGCGAGTGCTCGTAGACGTCCTTGTGGCGGTGGTGCTCGTCGACCTCGAGCTGGAGGGCCGGCAGCTCGGGCAGCACGTGGGTCGCCAGGCTGCTCGCGCAGAGGAGCTCCAGCCCCGCACGTGGGTGAGGGGCGAGGAGGAGCTTGACGAGCTCGTCGCGCACCCGTTCGGCGGACACGATCTCGATCGAGCTCGCCATCTGCCTCATCGCGGCATACACCTCGGTGGTCGGCACGAGCCCGAGCTGTGCGACGAACCGCGCCGCCCGCATCATCCGCAGGGGGTCGTCACCGAAGGAGACCTCCGGGGGCGAGGGGGTGCGCAGGATGCCGGCGTCCAGGTCGCTCAGGCCGCCGTAGGGGTCGACGAACTCGAGGTCCGGGAACCGCAGGGCCATCGCGTTGACGGTGAAGTCCCGGCGCACGAGGTCGTCGTGCAGCGAGCTGCCGAAGGCGACGACCGGCCTGCGTGTCGCGCCGTCGTAGGCGTCGGCCCGGTAGGTCGTGACCTCGACGACCAGCTTGCCGCGGCGGGCACCGATGGTCCCGAACTCCCGACCCATGTCCCAGGTCGCGCTGCCCCAGGCCGTGAGGACCGCCTCGGTGTCGTCCGGGCGGGCCGACGTCGTGAGGTCCAGGTCGATGGCGGTGCGGCCGAGGAACGCGTCGCGCACCGGCCCGCCGACGAGAGCCAGCTCGTGCCCCGCAGCCGCGAAGCGCCGGCCGAGGTCGGTCAGCAGGGGGAGCACGGGCGCGAGGTGGGCGACCGCCTGCCGGAGCAGGGCGGCCGGCGGCTGGCGGGTGGACACGAGGACCAAGGGTATGCCGGGCGCGCAGGCAGGCGGGCGCCCCGTCCGGTCCACCGCTGGTGCACCCGCAGCCCCCGCTCGGCACGGGAGGGGACTCCGCGTCGTCAGGGGCACCCCGAGCCCCACTGGCTACAGTGACGGGATGAGCCACGCCGCCACCGATCCGACCGGGGTGCCACCCCGGCGGCTTCCGGCGGTGGAGGAGCGGAGCGCCGGCGGCGTGGTCGTCGACGTCCACGAGGGCGAGGCCCGGATCGCGGTCATCGCCCGGCGCAACCGGGCCGGACGGGTCGAGTGGTGCCTCCCCAAGGGTCACATCGAGGGCGAGGAGACCCTGCCGCAGACGGCGGCGCGCGAGGTGGCGGAGGAGACCGGCATCGAGGGGCGCGTCCTCATCGAGCTCGGGACGATCGACTACTGGTTCGCCGCCGGGGAGCGACGCATCCACAAGTACGTCCACCACTACCTCCTCGAGGCGGTCGGTGGCACCCTGACGATCGAGAACGACCCCGACCACGAGGCCATCGACGTGGCGTGGCTGCCGCTGCGCGAGGCGCACCGGCACCTGACGTTCCCGAACGAGCGCCGGATCGCGCGGGTCGCCTGGCAGCGGCTCGCCGGCGACGCCTGAGCCGCCGCCGCCACCTCCCGATGAGTGACACCTCCGCCGCGGGGCCCAGCGACGCCCCGCTCCCCGCACCGCGGCAGAGCCTCGGCCGGGCCGGCGCGATCATGGCCTCGGGCACCCTGGTGTCCCGCGTGGTCGGCCTCGTGCGGGCCGCCCTCCTCGCCGGCGTCATCGGGACCACGGGCTTCGCCGCCGACGCGTTCACCGCGGCGAACACGCTGCCCAACTCGTTCTACCTGCTCATCGCCGGCGGCACCCTCAACGCCATCCTCGTGCCCCAGATCGTCCGGGCGAGGCTGCGACCGGACGGCGACGACTTCGTCAACCGCATCATCACGATCTCCCTCGTGATCCTCGCCGTCGCGACCGTGCTCCTCACCGCCCTCGCCCCGGTCATCGTCCCCATCTACTACGACGTCGACAACGCCGAGGCGTTGGCCCTGGCGACCGTCTTCGCCGTCATCTGTCTCCCGCAGATCTTCTTCTACGGCCTCTACACGATCCTCGGGCAGGTGCTCAACGCCCACGGCCGGTTCGCGGGCTACATGTGGGCGCCGGCCCTGGCCAACGTCGTGGCGGTCGCAGGACTGCTGTGGTTCATGGCGGCCGGCTTCCCGGAGCGGGCCGCACCCGCGGACTGGACCCCCGAGATGGTCGCGGTCCTCGCCGGTTCGGCCACCCTCTCGATCGTGGCGCAGGCGCTGTGCCTCGTGGTCCCCCTCCGGCGGATCGGCTTCCGCTACCGACCGGTGTGGGGGCTGCGCGGCTACGGCCTGGGGGAGGTGAGCAACGTCGCCAAGTGGACCTTCGCCTCCATCGTCGTGAGCCAGCTCGGGTTCGTCGTCACCTCCCGTGTCCTCACCCGGGCCACGCGGCTCGGCGAGGCGAGCGGCGAGCCAGCGGCCGGTCTCGCGGCGTTCAACCCCGCCTTGCTCATCGTCATGCTCCCCCACGGCCTCGTCACCGTCTCCCTGGTCACCGCGCTGTACACCCGCCTCTCGGAGGCGGCCAGCCGGGAGGACCACGGTGAGGTGCTGCGCTACCACGGGCAGGGGCTGCGGATGCCGTCGGTCATCCTCGTGCCCGGCATCGTGCTCATCGGTGTGCTCGCGCCGTACGTCGCCTCCACCTTCTTCTTCACCAACACCCTCGAGGAGACCCGTGCCATCGCGCTGGTGCTCGCCGGCCTGGTCTGGATGGTCCTGCCCATGGCCTGGACATACCTCAACGACCGGGTGTTCTACGCGCACCAGATGACGTGGATGTCGTTCCGGCTCCAGTGCGTCACGACCGGCCTCGCGACGGTCGGGGCACTGGTGGCCTCCACCCTGGACCCGAACCTCACGGCGTTCGTGCTGAGCCTCGGCCAGTCGACGGCATTCGTCGTCGCGGCGGCCGTGGGCTTCTGGGTGCTGCACCGCCGGCTCGGCCACCTCGGGCTGCGCGGCGTCGCATCGATGTACCTCAAGCTGCTCGTTCCCTCGGTCCTCACGGCCCTGGCCCTGCTCTGGCTCATCCGCGAGGTGTTTCCCGATCTCGGGGAGACGCGCGGCATCGCGGGACTGGTCTCGGGCGGGCTCGTCCTGGCGGGCGCGGGCCTGGTCCAGCTCGCCGTGACCTGGTCGGTGGCGACTGCCCTGGGCGTCGGCGAGGTGGCCGCCGCCCTCGAGCCGGTGAGGCGTCGACTCGGGCGGCGCTGAGCCTGCAGTGTCTACGATGGGCGCACACCCGTTCGGCTGCGGGTGCCGGCGCTCCTGCGCGCCGCGAGGGACGATCGAAAGGAGCCGCGGTGAGGGGTGTGGGTCCGGGCACCGTCCTCGGCGGCCGGTACACCGTCCACCGTCGCCTGGAGCAGCTGCACGGCGTCGAGCGGTGGTCCGCCGACGACACGACGCTCGGCCGGAGCGTGTCCATCCTCTGCATCCCCGCTGACGACCACCGGACGCCCGTGATCCTCGACGCGGCCCGCCGCGCGGCATCCGTGACCCACGTCGTCTTCGTCCGCATCCTCGACGTCGGCACCGATGACGACGTCGCGTACGTCGTCGAGGAGGACCTCGGGGACTCGCGGACCCTCGGGTCACTCGTCATCGACGGCGGCGTGCCGGGTGACGAGGTGCGCCGGATCACCGGTGAGGTCGCCTCGGCCCTGGAGTCCGCCCGCCAGCGCGGGATGCACCACCTCGACCTCACCCCGGACGACGTCCTCCGCACCTCTGACGGGGACATCCGGCTGCGCGGCCTGGAGACGGCAGCAGTCCGCGCCGGCCAGGACGGCGCCGAGGCGGAGGAGGCAGCTCGTCGAGACGCGGTGGGCGTCGTCGCGCTGGCGTATGCCGGTCTCACCGGGCTGTGGCCACTCGGCGCCGGCGGGGCCGGCCTCGGGGCGGCGCCACGGGTGCCGGGTGGCGTGGCGGTGCCCTCGGAGATCGCGGCCGGCGTTCCCCGAGACCTCGACGCCATCTGCGGGCTGACCCTCAACGACGACCAGGGACCGACGAGCCCCGGGGACTACGCCCGCCAGGTGGCCCCATGGCCGTCGCGGCAGGTCGTCGGCCGCCCCGTCACGCGCACCGCCTCACCCCCGGTCGTGGCAGCGAGGGTTCCGGAGACGCTCGAGCAGCCCGCCTCCGACCGCACTGCAGGGGACCCGTCGCCAACGGGCGATGAGGCGACGTGGTGGGCGGGCGAGGCGCCTCGCGTTGCGGGCGGTGCGGCGGCGGGGAGCGCGGCGGCGGGGAGCGCGGCGGCGTCGACCGCCGGGGCGGCGAACCTCGCGGCGATCGCCGGGCGCGCGGCCTCGCCCGACCCCGTCGCGGCGGCGGCCGAGACGACGGCCTGGCCGGCCAGTACCCATGGCGCGGTGGCCGAGCCGCCACCCGTCGACGTCCCGGGCCGGGAGGCGACCCGCGTCCTTCCCCTGCCCCCGGAGTCGGACTGGCAGAGAAACCCATCCGGCCCCGACGACGCGGTTGCGGCGCCGGAGCGCCGGGGCGGCTGGGACGACGTGCGGTGGGACGAGCATTCCGCACCTCGGGGGCCGGCCACCGACCTGGACACCGAGGACGATGCGGGACCTCGCTCACGCCGCAACGGCGCCGCGGCCGCGGGTGCTGGTGCCGCCGGCGGTGCCATGGCCGGCGCGTTGAGCGGTGTCGGTGAGCGCGTCGGCGGCCTGGCCCGTCGTGCCGTCGACAAGGTCTCGGAGCTGAGCCCGGACTCCACCGCGGGGGCCGGCCTCGAGCGTCTGGACTACCCGGCCCCACTGGTGCCGGCAGAGCCACTCACCAAGGACGAGTCGCGGCTCGCCCTCGGCATCGTGGCGGGGTTCCTCATCCTCGCCCTCATCATCGGGATCTGGGGCATGTCGCGCATCGGCGGCAACAGCGACTTCTCCCTCGGTGGACCGCCCACCCGCGCCGCGACCGCGACCGCGCAGCCCTCCCCCGGCGCGGCGTCCCCCAGCCCTTCGGCGGGGCAGCCGGCCGCCAGCCCCGAGCCCCTCGCCATCCTCAAGGTCGAGGCCTACGACCCCGAGGGGGACGGTGAGGAGAACAACAGGCTCACGCCCACGATCTACGACGGTGACCGGGAGAGCGGCTGGGTCTCGGAGAACTACCGCAGTGACAAGTTCGGCGGGCTCAAGAAGGGCCTCGGCGTCATCGTCGACCTCGGGCCCAACAAGAAACCCCAGACGGTCGAGCTCGTCATGCCGCAGCAGGCGGACGTCGAGGTGCACGTCGGACCCGACAACCGACTCGAGGGGGCGACGAGGATCGGCGAGAAGAAGGGTGCCGAGGGCACGGTGAAGTTCACCGTGCCGGCCGACGTCAGCGGCCAGTACGTCGTCGTGTGGTTCACCGAGCTCACCGAGGACGACAACGGCAAGCGGCGGGCGCGGCTCAACGAGGTCGTCGTCACCGGCTGATGCCGGGCGGTCGGGATGCCGGATGACCTGAGGTCCCTGAGTGACCGTGACCTCCTGGAGCGGCACGTGGCAGGTGACCGTGGCGCCGCCTTCGGCGAGCTCTTCCGGCGCCACCGGGACCGGATGTACGCCGTCGCCCTGCGCACCACCTCCCAGCCCGAGCTCGCCGCGGATGCCGTGCAGGAGGCCTTCCTCTCGGCGTTCCGCCGGGCGGAGGCCTACCGGGGGGACGCGGCCGTGACGACGTGGCTGCACCGCATCGTCGTCAACGCCTGCCTCGACCGGCTGCGTCGCGAACGGACCTCGCTGCGACGGGCTGGGGACCTCGGCGAGCTCGACCTGGCAGACCCGCACGACCACCACGGCTCGGCGGAGACGCGCCTCGACGTCCAGGCCGCCCTCGCGCGGCTGCCGGAGGGCCAACGCCTCGCTCTGGTTCTCGTCGACATGCAGGGACTGTCGGTGACGGAGGCAGCCCAGGTGCTCGACGTCGCCGAGGGCACGGTGAAGTCGCGGTGTTTCCGCGGTCGTGAGGCGCTGGCCGGCATCCTCGGCCTTCGACCCGACACCTCCGTTCCTGGGACGACGGAACTACGGGGGGCGCCGTGACGTCCTACCTACGACCGGACCCCTGCGTCCTGCCGCCGCTCGCCCGCTTCCGATGCCCCGAGGGCCTGTCCCGGAGGACCCTGTGACCCAGCCGCACGACGACGGCCTTCCCGTCGAGCACGACCCCACGGGGATGCGTGCCCTTCTCGCGGGGCTTCCCGACCCGGGGCCGATGCCGGACGAGCTCGTGTCCCGGATCACCGCCGCTCTGGCCGCCGAGGCGGATGCCGGCCAGGCACCGGCCGGTGCTCGCCCGAACGGCACGGAACCGCACGCCTCTCCTCGTCCAGCGGGTGAAGCCGGTGGCCGTGTCGTGCCCCTCCGCCGCCGGTCCTCCCGGCTTCGCCACCTCGGGGTCGCAGCCGCGGTCATGGCGGTGGTGGGGTTGGGAACCTACGGTGTCGCGGTGGTGCAGGGCGGTGGGGTGGGGTCCCTCGACGCGGTGGCAGGCAGGGGCGATTCCGGCTCGGACACCTCGTCCGGATCGATGGAACGCTCCGGCGACGACTCCGCCGAGGGGCAGTCCGGTCCCGGTCCGGCCGTGCGCGTCGCACCTGCCCCGGGCTCGGGAGAGGTGGTGGTCGTCATGAGCGGGACGAACTACACCGAGGAGGGTCTCGTGGTGTCGGCCAGGAGCGTCGCCGGTGCCGCCCTCGCCCCGCTCGCCGACCTCGCGGCCGAGGCGCCGACGATCGGCCCGATCGGCACGCCCGTGGGGGCACGGTCGTGCGCGGACGCGCTGGGCATCCCGGGATCTGCCGGACTCCTCGTCGACCTGGCCGAGCTCGACGGCCGACCGGCGGCCGTCCTCGTCGCGCTCGAGAGCAGCGGGCGCACGGCATACGTCGTCGAGCGCTCCTGCACCACAGGAACCACCGGCCCCATCAGCGGCCCGGTGACCTTGGACTGAGTCCGCTCGGCGGTGGTGCAGAGGTAGGCCGACCGGCGGGGCGATCCCGGTGCGGGAACACCGCGGCCCTAGGATCGGTTCCACGAAGGCACCGCATATCTTGCGGTCCCGCCCAGCCTCCACCACCAGGGGATGTGTCTCGTGACCTCGGACGTCCGCAACGTCATCATCATCGGCTCCGGCCCGGCGGGGTGGACGGCCGCCGTCTACGCGGCGCGGGCCAACCTCGAGCCGCTGATGTTCGAGGGCGCCGTGACTGCGGGCGGGGCGCTGATGAACACGACGGAGGTCGAGAACTTCCCGGGGTTCCGCGACGGCATCATGGGCCCCGACCTCATGGAGAACATGAGGGCCCAGGCCGAGCGCTTCGGCACCGAGATCGTCACCGACGACGTGGAGTCCGTGCGCCTCGAGGGCGACGTGAAGGTCGTCACCGACTCCGAGGGCACCGAGCACCGGGCCCGCGCGGTCATCCTCGCGATGGGGTCGGCCTACCGCGAGCTGGGGTTGCCGCACGAGAAGCGACTCTCGGGCCACGGGGTGTCGTGGTGCGCCACGTGTGACGGGTTCTTCTTCCGCGACCAGGACATCGCCGTGGTCGGCGGGGGCGACTCGGCGGTCGAGGAGGCGACCTTCCTCACGAAGTTCGCCCGGTCGGTGACCCTCGTGCACCGCCGGCACGAGCTCCGGGCGAGCGCCATCATGGCCGAGCGTGCCCTCTCCAACCCGAAGATCCGCTTCGCGTGGAACAGCGCCGTCGACGCGATCCACGGCGAGGACAAGCTCACCGGCATCACCCTGCGCGACACCGTCACCGGGGAGTCGCGCGAGCTGCCGGTGACGGGTCTGTTCGTCGCAATCGGTCACGACCCGCGCAACGACCTCGTCAAGGGCGTCGTGGAGCTCGACGCCGAGGGGTACGTCCTCGTCGAGGGCAGTTCGACCCGGACCAACATCCCCGGGGTGTTCGCCTGCGGCGACCTCGTCGACCACACGTACCGCCAGGCGGTCACGGCGGCCGGTTCCGGCTGCGCCGCGGCCCTCGACGCCGAGCGGTTCCTCGCGCACTGAGAGCCTTCCGGTGTCGGACCCCTCCGACACCATCGTCCCCAGACCACCCGCACCCCCTACCCCGTCGAAAGGATCCCGACATGGGAGCCATCTCCGCCACCTCGGACGCCACCTTCGAGGCCGACGTCCTCCAGAGCGACAAGCCCGTCCTCGTCGACTTCTGGGCCCCCTGGTGTGGCCCCTGCCGCGCCGTCGCGCCCGTGCTCGAGGAGATCGCCCGCGACCACGACGAGGTCTCCATCGTCAAGCTCAACACCGACGAGAACCCGTCGATCACGGGCAAGCTCGGCATCACGAGCATCCCCACGATGCACGTCTACCAGAACGGCGAGATCGTCAAGACGATCATCGGTGCCATGCCCAAGCCGAAGCTGCTCCGAGAGCTCGAGCCCTACCTCAGCTGAGCGTTCCGCGCCGGTGCGAGCGCGCGTAACACGTTGTGCCGCAGCGTGTTACGCGTCCTTTGCGTATGCCGTGATGAGTGGTGCGGCTCTAGCTCCCCGGCCGGGGGTGGCTGGTCAGCCGGGGGCGTCCACGGGCTGCCCGTCGGTGCGCAGGTGCATCGCGTCGAGGATGCGGTTGAGGTCCTCCACGGAGGCGAACTCGACGGTGAGACGCCCCTTCCGCTGCCCGAGGGCGATGCGCACCCGGGTCTCCAGCCGGTCCGACAGGTCGGCTGCGAGGTCGTCGAGCTGGGGCCTGCGGGTGCCGGGCCGGGGAGCACGTCGCGCCGGCCGTGCTCCGCCCTCGTCGAGCATGACGAGCTCCTCGACGGATCGGACCGACAGCCCTTCGGCGACGATCCGCTGGGCGAGCCGCTCCATGGCCGCGGCGTCGGGCAGGGCGAGCAGCGCGCGGGCGTGACCCGCGCTGAGGACACCCGCGGCCACCCGGCGGGCGACGAGCGGTGGCAGCTTGAGCAGCCGCAGGGTGTTCGAGATCTGTGGCCGCGAGCGGCCGATGCGACGCGCGAGCTCTTCCTGCGTGCAGCCGAAGTCGTCGAGGAGCTGCTGGTAGGCCGCAGCCTCCTCGAGGGCGTTGAGCTGGCTCCGGTGGAGGTTCTCGAGGAGCGCGTCGCGCAGGAGGTCGTCGTCCTCCGTCGCCTTGATGATCGCCGGAACGGTGTCCTTGCCGGCCTCACGGGACGCCCGCCACCGGCGCTCGCCCATGATGAGCTCGTAGCGCGCCTCGCCGGCCGGTGTTCCGTCCGGAACCCGCCGGACGACGACCGGCTGCAGCACGCCGATCTCCCGGATGGAGTGCGCCAGCTCGGCGAGCTCGTCGTCGTCGAAGATGCCTCGCGGCTGGCGGGGGTTGGGGCGGATGTCGTCGAGGGCGATCTCGGCGAACTCGGCTCCGGGCACCGGCCGCAGACCGCCGGAGTCGGCGTCCTCCCCGGCCTGCACCACGGTGGGACCGCGGGTGCCGGTTCCCACGAGGGCCACGCCGTCCTGACCGCTGGCGCCGCCGGGCGGGGTGGCTGATGTGCCGTTCCCGGCGTCGGCTGGGGGCGCGGCCCCGTCAGGGCGTGCACCCTCTTCGCGGTCCCTGAAGAGGACGTCCACCGGTCGCTCGGCAGCGCCCGCACCACTGGGAATGAGGGCACCCAGGCCACGGCCCAGCGCCCGACGCTTCTCGGTCATGCGGTCTCCTCGATGGCGGCGGGCTCAGCCCCGCGTTCTGCGAGCTCCACGGCCGCCTCCAGGTACGACAGGGCGCCGCTGCTGTTCGCGTCGTAGGTCATCACGGTCTGCCCGTGGCTGGGCGCCTCCGAGATGCGCACCGAGCGCGGGACGCTGGCGCGCAGCGTCTGGTCGGGGAAGTGCTCTCGCACCTCGTCGGCGACCTGCGACGACAAGCGCGTCCGACCGTCGAACATCGTCAGCAGGATCGTGGAGACGTGGAGCCGCGGGTTGAGGTGGCTCCGGATGAGCTCGATGTTCCTCAGCAGCTGCGAGAGGCCCTCGAGGGCGTAGTACTCGCACTGGATGGGGATGAAGACCTCGTCCGCCGCGACGAAGGCGTTGACGGTGAGCAGGCCGAGGCTCGGCGGGCAGTCGATGAGGACGTAGTCGAGCGGGTCCCCTGCCGCAGCGCGCTCCTCGACGTATGCCGCGACCGCGTTCCGAAGGCGCGTCTCACGGGCCACGAGCGAGACGAGCTCGATCTCCGCCCCGGCGAGGTCGATGGTGGCCGGCACGCACCACAGCCCGTCGATGTCCGGGCAGGTCTGCACCACCTCGGAGATCGCCCGGCCCTCGACGAGGACGTCGTAGACACTCGGAACCTCGGAATGGTGCGCGATCCCGAGCGCCGTGCTCGCGTTGCCCTGGGGGTCGAGGTCGATGACGAGGACCGGACTACCGGCCTGGGCGAGGGCGGCCGCGATGTTGACCGCCGTCGTCGTCTTGCCCACGCCACCCTTCTGGTTGGCGACCGTGAGGGCGCGTGTGCGGGTCGGTCGCGGAACGGAACGGCCGCTCAGCGTGATCCTCTTGCGCGCGTCGTCGGCCACGGCGCGGGCGAGCGGGGTCTGCTCATCGGCCCCGGGGAGAGCCGCGGCGATCTCCGCCCGGGCGTCGGAGTCGTGGGGTGGGACCTCGTCCGTGACGTCCCCCCTCGTGTCTGCCGTCATCGACGCCATGTCCCCGTTGTCCCTCTCGCTCGCTGCCTCGGCCCCCGCTGCTCCCGTCGAGCCGTCCCCTCGCGTTTCACGTGAAACGGTGTCGGGGGCCGGCCAGCCGAGCGGGCTGGTCGGGGGGCCGGAGAGCGCCGGGAAGCCCAGGCCGGCCGCCACGGTGCGGGTCTCGTTCGCGACGACCAGAGTGATCACACCACTACTTTCGTCGGTCCAGGCCGGGCGTCGCCCATCCAACCCCACGACACGCCGACACGCCAAAGAGATCGTGCCCCCGGCGGCGTCGTCGTCGTTGCAACGCCTGACGTCGTCGTCCAGTCTTCGGTGGACGGCCTTCGCCTGATCACGACCGTCCTCGGCACTCCGACCGACTGAGCAGCCCTCAGGCACCGTCCGTCCGGACCATCGCCCGACGAGCTGGACTCCCGAAACGCCGGTTCTCGGCCGGCGTCGGGTGGAGGCGGTGTTTCACGTGAAACGCCGCTCGATTGTTGTGCCGGCCCTCACGACCATCGGGACTCGAGGGGTCGTGACACGCGGAAGCGACACCCGCCGGCTCGGCGTGTCGTGGCCCCTCGACGAAGCCGCAGCCGATCAGGACCACCGGCCAGAGCATCGGCGACATCGGGAGCCCAACCTCGGCTTCCTCCCCTGGGAATGCCGCGGCCCATCGCACCATGTCCTTGTCCGGAGGAGCCGGCAGCCGGGCTGGGTGGTCGCGCCCCTGCCAAGGCTGATGTCCACCCGGGTTTGGCCGCCGGACCCTGGGATGTGCTTGTCGACAGGGGCCGCCTTGGATGCCGGCGATGTTCTGCCATCCCGGGTGTGCCTTCATCACCGTGGTCTGTTCCCTCTACGGGAATCACGGGACCACGAACTGGTCCGCAGCGACCAGCCGGAGGCAGGACCCTGCACTCATTGGCCCCCGTTTCACGTGAAACAGTGCGGTGCCAGAGGTGGCTCCACCGCCCCTCCTGGCACCCGTCATCAGGCGCACCCGGGCAGCACACGTGCCAGACGCGCACCCCACCGCTCGGTTGGGCGCCCCCCACCGGCGCACCTGGGGCGGCACGCGTGCCAGACGCGCACCCCCACCGCCCCTCCGGCACCCCCACCGGCGCACCATGGGCGGCACGCGTGCCAGACGCGCACCCCCGCCGCCCCTCCGGCACCCGTCATCGAGGCAGCTGGGGCGGCACGCGTGCCGAACGCGCACCCCACCGCCCCTCCGGCACTTCCTCGCTGCGAGCCCAGCAACAAACGGACCGAGCTGGCACCGCCCCGACGCAGGTGATGGTCGGCGGCCACGAGACCCGACGCGCCATGGCGTCGGTGCGCCCCCCTGGTGTGGCTAAGACCGATGATCGATGGCTGGAGGACGGGGTGCGGCTGGCCGCCGGCCGCACTCGCCGCCGACGTGCCGGCTTCGCGGTGGCGCCACTCCCGCCCCGGGACGGTCGTTCGCTGCGCCACCGGCTGCTGGTTGGACCACCGTCCCTCGGCCCACCACCAGCCAGTCCGGCTTCTCTACCGCTTGCGGCGTCGGGATCCCACGGCTCGGCCCCTCTCGCCGGCCCGGCGTCGGCGAGCGTCGAAACGCAGGTCGACGGTGAGCACGGGCTCATCGAGGATGGCCGTTCCGTGCTCCGTCACGACGGCATCGAGGAGTCCGAGGCGTTCGAGCGCGCGCCGCGCCTTGTCGAGCTCCTCCTGCGCCGAACGTCCCTTCATCGCCACGAGGGTGCCGCCCGGCTCGAGCAGGGGGACGCACCACTGCGCGAGCGTGTCGAGCCGCGGCGACCGCCCGGGCCGTCACCCACGGAGCCCGAAGCACGCCGGCGAGGTCCTCCGCTCGAGCGCGGTGCACGGTCACCGACTCCAGGCCCAGCTCACTGACGGTGTCCGCGAGCCAGTCGGTCCGCCGCAGCATCGGCTCGACGAGGTGGATGTCGAGGTCGGGACGCGCGATGGCGAGCGCGATACCCGGCAGGCCGGCGCCCGACCCGACGTCCACCACCCGGGCGCTGTCAGGGAAGGCGTCGGAGATGACGGCGCAGTTCAGCAGGTGACGCTCCCACAGTCGGGGCACCTCCCGGGGCCCGATCAAGCCGTGCGTCACCCCGGTGTCGGCCAGCACTGCGGCGAACCGGGCGGCCTGGGTCATCCGGTCGCGGAACACACCAGCCGCACCCGAAGGTGCGGCTGGTGGTGGCGTGGACGGCTCGTCCACGCCGTCGTGTTTCACGTGAAACGTCTCACGCCGGAAGGATGACGACGAAGCGACGTGGCTCCGTCCCTTCCGACTCCGACACCAGCCCAGCGGCGAGCACCTCGTCGTGAACGACCTTCCGCTCGAACGCCGTCATCGGGGAGAGCGGCTTGCGCTCGCCGGTGCTGCGCACCTCGTTGATCGCCTCCTCGGCGACGGCGACGAGCGCCTCCCGTCGCTCTGCGCGATGGCCCGCGACGTCGAGCATGAGCCGGCTGCGCTCGCCGGTCGCCGACTGGACGGCGAGGCGGGTCAGCTCCTGGAGCGCGTCGAGCACCTGACCGTTCGGTCCCACGAGGCGTCGGGGGACCCGGCCCTCCTCGGAGTCGACCACCGAGACCACCGCACGGTCGCCGTCGATGTCCACGTCGATGTCGCCGTCGAGATCACAGATGTCGAGCAGCGTCTCGAGGAAGTCGGCGGCCGCCTCCCCCTCCTTCTCGAGCTGGCCCCGACGGCCGGATGCCGAGCGCTCGGCCTCGGGGACGGAGTCGTCGTCCTCGACGGTGAGGTCGTCGGTCGGCGCCTCCTCCTCGCCCTCCTCGCGCACGACGTCGATGGTCCCCGGTGCCGCGCTCTCCTCGGTCTCGAGGGCGTCCTGGGTGTGGGTCTCGCTCATCGGCTCTCCTGCGGTCACGGGGAAGGTTCGGGACGTGGGGGCGGCGTCTTGCCACCGGGGGGCTTGCCCGGCGCCTTCTGGCCGCCGGGCTTGGACTTCTTGCGCTTCTTGGAGGTGGGCTGCTGACGCTGCCCCGATCGCTTGGCCGCCTCCTCGGCCTCGGCAGCAGCGGCCGCCGCGGCGATCGCCGCACCAGCGGCGCCGGGGATCGGCTTGCCCTTCTTCTCGAGGCGCGCGTGGTACGCCTTCTCGGCGGACGAGCCGGGAGCCGGCATCCGCCGGATGACATAGAACTGCTGGCACATCGACCACACGTTCGTCGTGAACCAGTAGATGAGGACACCGATGGGGAAGTTGACGCCGGACACCGCGAAGACGATCGGGAGGATGTACAGACAGCAGCTTCTGCTGCTTGGCGAAGGGGTTGTCCAGCGCAGACGCCGGCATGTTCTTCGTCATGAGCTGGCGCTGGGTGAGGAAGGTCGTCGCCGACATGAGGATGATGAGGACGGTCGTGACGATCTTGACGTTGAGGCTGGTCGAGCCGAGGAAGGTCGCGGACAGCGAGGCACCGAAGATGGTCGCCTGCTCGAACTGCTCCGCCACCGGCTGGGTGATCGGTCCGATGGCCTCCGTCGCACCCGAGGCGACCTCGTCGAGGCCGTTGAGCACCCGGAACAGGCCGAAGAAGAACGGGGACTGGACGAGGATCGGTAGGCACGAGCTGAAGGGGTTGGTCCCCTCCTTCTTGTACAGCTCCATCGTCTCCTGGGTCATCGCCTGGCGGGACTCGGGATCGGACTTCCCCTTGTACTTCTTCTGGATCTTCTGCAGCTCGGGCTGGATCATCTGCATCTTGCGAGATGCCATGATCTGCCGGACGAACAGCGGGATCATCGCCGCGCGCATGACGACGACGAGTCCGACGATCGAGAGCGACCACGTCCAGCCGGATGCCGGGTCCAGACCGATCGCGGTCAGGGCCTGGTGGAAGCCGTACATGATCCAGGCGACCAGCCACTCGATCGGCGCCAGGATGGCGTTGAAGATGTCGCCCATGGTGTCCTTACGGAAGTGCCGGCCGAGGCCCGCGAGGTGATGTCACGTCGTGACGATGGTCAGTGGGGGTGCGCCGTAACGGCGCTCCGTGGGGAGCCTGGCTCGGCGTCGTCGGGGATGCCGCGTGGTCCAGTGGTCCCGGGCACCGGGCGCCCGGTGGCCGGATCGCGCAAGGGTACGTGGTCGACGCCTCCGGGAGTCCACGGGTGGCAGCGACCGAGCCGCCGGGCGGCCAACCAGGTCCCACGGACCGGACCGAAGCGCTCGAGGGCCGTCACGGCATACGCGGAGCAGGACGGGTAGTAACGGCAGCTCGGCGGCAGCAGCGGGGACAGGAACCACTGATAGCCGCGGACCAGCCAGATGAGCGGCTTCGCAAGAATCGACCCAGTGCTCATGCTCCGCCTCCCACTCGACCGATCGCCTTCTCCAACAACGGGTTCAACGCCTCCTGAAGTTCCCGGTAGCTGGCAGCGCCAGCCGGTGGGTTGGCCCTGACCACGACGTCCAGCCCTTTCGGAAGTCTCTCGAGCCGCTCGGCGACCAGGGCTCGCAGACGCCGCTTCGTGCGGTTGCGGACGACTGCCCCACCCACCGCCCGCGACACGACGAAACCGACTCGCGGCGGTTGCCCGGCACGCGTGTCGGTCGAGGTGGCGTGAACCACGAGCAGCTGTGAGCCGACCCGGAAGCCTCCGGAGGAACGGACCGCCGACGTGAAGTCCGACCGGGCGCGCAGTCGGTTCGGCGCCGGCAGCACCGATGCCCTCAGGCGGAGAGCTCGGAGCGACCCTTGCGACGGCGGGCGGACAGGATGGACCGGCCCGCGCGGGTCCGCATGCGCAGGCGGAACCCGTGGGTCTTCGCCCGACGGCGGTTGTTCGGCTGGAAGGTCCGCTTGCTCACGTTGGTCTCTCATCTGGAGGCGGGCCGCGGTGGCCCGGTGTTCGGAGGTGGTCGGCTGCCCTCGGAAGCGCACGACCGAACGCGGGCTGCACCCTCGCGGGCGCGGGTCATGGGCATGCGAAAACAGCCGACCAACAGGCCCGTCCACGGTACGCGAGAGCGGCACCGAGGGTCAAACCAGTGGAAGCGTATCGCCGCGGGGCCAAAACGCCATAGGATCTCACGGAGCACGGCCCGCCTCCCGGAGCGACACACCCTCGGCGCCCACGCAGGGATCCCCACAGTCTGTGGACAACCATGTGGACGGGGGTGGGATCCCTGATGTCGGGCGCAGACGACGGGCCTGCGTGGCACCGGAAGGAGGGGGCGGCGGGTGGCGGATGCGACGATGGCCCAGCTGTGGCGGACCACGCTCGAGGTCCTGGATTCCGACGGAGTTCCGGTGCAGCAGAGGGCTTTCCTCTCGCTGGCCCGCCTCGTCGGCCTGCTCGACGACACGGTTCTCCTGGCCGTGCCGAACGACTTCACGAAGGACGTCGTGGAGACACGGCTGCGCGACGTCGTCACCGCCACGCTCGGAGCACAGCTCGGCCGTGATGTGCGCCTCGCCGTGACGGTCGACCCATCGCTCGACGTGCCGGCCGCCTCCGACGAGGAGGAGGAGGGGCCGGGATACCCGGGCGACGAGGGTCACGACCTGCGGGTCGCGGACCGGCGGCGCCAGATCAACGACCTCGACATCGGCGAGGACGAGCTGGACGGGTTCGGAGGGGACAGCAGCGCGGCGACGGTCGCGGCGGTCTCGCAGGGCACGGCGGCCGTCCCGCGGCTCGTGGAGGTGCCCGGTGCCCGCCGGCCGCGCCCCGGCAGCCAGCTCCCCGAGCAGGTCGAGCTCACCAGGCTGAACCCCAAGTACACCTTCGACACCTTCGTCATCGGCGCGAGCAACCGCTTCGCCCACGCTGCGGCGGTCGCCGTCGCCGAGGCGCCTGCCAAGGCGTACAACCCGCTGTTCATCTACGGCGACTCCGGCCTGGGCAAGACGCACCTCCTCCACGCCATCGGGCACTACGCGCGCAACCTGTTCCCTCACGTCAAGGTGCGCTACGTGAACTCCGAGGAGTTCACGAACGACTTCATCAACAGCATCCGTGACGACAAGGCAGCGAACTTCCAGCGCCGCTACCGCGATGTCGACGTCCTGCTCATCGACGACATCCAGTTCCTCCAGGGCAAGGTGCAGACCCAGGAGGAGTTCTTCCACACCTTCAACACCCTCCACAACGCCAACAAACAGGTCGTCATCACGAGCGACGTGCCGCCCAAGCTGCTGAGCGGCTTCGAGGCACGGATGCGGAGCCGGTTCGAGATGGGGCTGCTCACCGACGTGCAGCCGCCGGACCTCGAGACCCGGATCGCGATCCTGCGCAAGAAGGCGATCCAGGAGCGGCTCTCCGTCCCCGACGACGTCCTGGAGTTCATCGCCTCGAGGATCTCGACGAACATCCGCGAGCTCGAGGGGGCGCTGATCCGGGTCACCGCCTTCGCGAGCCTCAACCGCCAGCCGGTCGACATGAGCCTCGCCGAGATCGTGCTTCGCGACCTCATCCCCGACGACGCCTCGAGCCAGGTGACGCCGGCGACGATCATGGCCCAGACCGCCGCCTACTTCGGCCTGACCCTCGACGACCTGCAGGGCCAGTCGCGCTCGCGGGTGCTCGTCACCGCCCGGCAGATCGCGATGTACCTGTGCCGTGAGCTGACCGACATGTCGCTGCCGAAGATCGGCCAGCAGTTCGGGGGCCGGGACCACACGACGGTCATGCACGCCGACAAGAAGATCCGCCAGCTCATGGCGGAACGGCGCGCCATCTACAACCAGGTGACCGAGCTGACGAACAGGATCAAGCAGCAGTCGCACTGACGCCCGCCTTCCAGGTTGTCCACACCTCGTCCACACCCATCCGTCGCACCTTTGTCAAAGCACCGGGCCGCTGGGGACGGCCCGCCACCCGCCGTGATCCGTCGCACTGCCCGCACGGGTGGCGTCCACGAGATGTGCACAAGCCTGTGGACAACCGCGAACGAGACCCGTGCGTCACACGTGTCGGCACCGCACTTGTCCACAGCCCTTGTGGACGGCTGTGGAGGAGCAGCGTGTCGAGGTGGACCGACCGGGACCTCGAGGTGGACGCCCTGTGAACGGCACCCGGTCGTGCACAGGCGACAGCCCGTGAGCACGTGGTCGTCCACGTCCCGTCCACACCAGCGCGAGCCGAGCCGACCTGCGTCGACGTCGTTCGGTCCACAGCATCCACAGCACCGACGACCACGAAGAGATCCCAGAACTCCGCTCCGGCCCCGAGCACGACCCGACCCGCCACGCACACTCCCAGGGCCGGCACCAGCAACCCGCAACGAGCTCCCGATCCGCTCCCGAAGAGCAGGTACCACGCCGAGGAGGCGTGCACTAGTGTCATGACCCCGCCTGCGTCGGAGCACCCGAGCACCGTCGGAGCTCCCGAGTACCGTCGGCCCGTGCGGACGGGGACCCCTGCTGCGTGCACGAGCAGGCGCGAGAGCCGCGCCGGACGAAGGTGGTAAGTCGTGAAGTTCCGCGTCGAGCGCGACGTCCTGGCCGAGGCCGTCACCTGGGTCGCCCGTGGGCTGCCCGCCCGCCCCCCGGTCCCGGTCCTCGCCGGCATCCTCATGCAGGCCGACGACCAGGGGACGCTCACCTTGTCAGCCTTCGACTACGAGGTCTCGGCGAAGATCACCGTCGCCGCGGAGGTGGCCGAGCCGGGGACGGTGCTCGTCCTGGGCAGGCTGCTCGCCGACATCTCCCGCAACCTGCCGGACCGCCCGATCGACGTCAGCACCGACGGTTCGAAGGTGCAGGTGACGTGCGGGTCGTCGCGGTTCAGCCTGCTGCAGATGCCGGCCGACGACTACCCGACCCTGCCCACGTCCCCAGAACCGAGTGGCTCGATCGACGGCCACCTGTTCACCCAGGCGGTCGCCCAGGTCTCCGTCGCCGCCGACCGGGGCGACACGTTGCCGATCCTCACCGGCGTGCGGGTCGAGATCGAGGGCGACACCATGACGCTGCTCGCCACCGACCGCTACCGCCTCGCGATGCGCGAGCTCCACTGGAACCCCGCGGCGACCGATGCCAGCCACGTCGTCCTCATCCCGGCGCGCACGCTGTCGGACACGGCCCGCTCGCTCGGCGCGAGCGGTTCGATCGACGTCGCGCTCGGCACCGCCGCGGGAGGAGACGGTCTCGTCGGCTTCGAGGCCGGGCAGCGGCGCACGACGACGCGGCTGCTCGACGGCGAGTACCCGAAGGTGTCCTCGATCTTCCCCACGACCTCGGACACCGAGGCCGTCATCCGCACCGCCGACCTCGTCGAGGCCGTCAAGCGGGTCGCCCTCGTCGCCGAGCGCAACACCCCGGTGCGGCTCCGGTTCAGCGAGGGGCAGGTCACCATCGAAGCCGGCGCCGGCGACGACGCCCAGGCCTCCGAGGCCGTCGAGGCGACCCTCACCGGCCCGGAGATCGAGATCGCCTTCAACCCCACCTACCTCCTGGACGGGCTGGGTGCGGTGGGAACGGCATACAGCCGCATCTCCTTCACCCAGCCCTCACGTCCGGCAGTGCTCTCCGGCCAGGCCGAGGAGGACGGGGAGGCCGACACCTCCTACCGCTACGTGCTCATGCCCGTGCGGTTCGCGTCCTGACCGGACCATCGGGGATGCCGCGGCAGTAGCCTTCGCGAGGAACGCACCGGTCGTCGCGCACCACACCACACGAGGGAGCACGAGATGCAGCTGGGTCTGGTCGGTCTGGGCAAGATGGGCGGCAACATGCGCGAGCGCCTGCGCCGCGCCGGGCACGAGGTCGTGGGCTTCGACCAGAACAAGGCCGTGTCCGACGCGCGATCGCTGGCCGACATGGCCAAGAAGCTCAGCGCCCCTCGCGTCGTGTGGGTCATGGTCCCGCACGGGGCGCCGACCCGCGACACGGTGGCCAAGCTCGGCGACGTCCTCGAGAAAGGCGACCTCGTCATCGAGGGTGGCAACAGCAGGTTCACCGACGACGTCGAGCACGAACAGCTGCTCAAGGCCAAGGGCATCGGCTACCTCGACTGTGGCGTGTCGGGCGGCATCTGGGGCCTCGACAACGGCTACGGGCTCATGGTCGGCGGCTCCGCGGCCAACGTGAAGCGGGCGATGCCGATCTTCGACGCGTTGCGGCCCGAAGGTCCGCGTGACGAGGGCTTCGTGCACGCCGGCAAGGTGGGGGCCGGGCACTACACGAAGATGGTGCACAACGGCATCGAGTACGGCCTCATGCACGCGTACGCCGAGGGCTACGAGCTGCTCGAGAAGAAGGACATCGTCGAGAACGTGCCCGGCGCGTTCAAGGCGTGGAGCCGTGGCACCGTCGTCCGCTCCTGGCTGCTCGACCTCATGGTCAAGGCCCTGGAGGAGAACCCCGACCTCGACGACGTCTCCGACTACACCCCCGACTCGGGTGAGGGCCGGTGGACCGTCGAGGAGGCGATCGCCATGTCCGTGCCGATGCCGGTCATCTCGGCCTCCCTCTTCGCCCGGTTCGCGTCGCGCCAGCAGTCCTCGCCGACGATGCAGGCGGTCTCCGCCCTGCGCGGTCAGTTCGGTGGCCACCAGGTGATGACCATCGGCGAGGGCGACGCGCTGCGCGCCGAGGCGGCGGCCGGACCCAAGAGCCCCGACACGGCTCGGAAGAAGGTCGCCCGCAAGGAGGCGCACCCCGCGTCACCCGAGGAGGCGGCCGCCAAGGGTCGCAAGGCGGCGAGCGCCGGCCCCTCGTCGGGTGGCGGCGCGACGTCCTCGGATGGCTCCGGGCCGACCGAGGGTCCGACGTCCGGCACCGGTGCGACGCGGAAGCCCGCCACCAAGAAGAGCTGACGGGTGCACCTTCGGCACCTCTCCGTCGTCGACTTCCGCAGCTACACGAGCGCCGACCTGCCGCTCGAGCCGGGGGTCACGACCCTCGTCGGCCTCAACGGGCAGGGCAAGACGAACCTCGTCGAGGCCATCGGGTACCTCGCCAGCCTGTCGAGCCACCGGGTCGCCACCGATGCACCCCTCGTCCGGTTCGGTGCGACCCAGGCGGTGATCCGCGGCGCCGTGGTCCGCGACGGGCGGGAGACGATGGTCGAGCTCGAGATCACCCCGGGTCGGGCGAACCGGGCCCGGCTCAACCGCTCGCCCCTGGCGCGGCCGCGGGACGTGCTCGGGAGCCTGCGGACCGTGCTCTTCGCCCCCGAGGACCTCGCCCTGGTCAAGGGTGACCCGGCAGAGCGTCGGCGCTTCCTCGACGAGCTCCTCGTCGCCCGGCAGCCGCGGTGGGCGGGCGTCCGGGCGGACTACGACAGGGTCCTCAGGCAGCGGGGCGCCCTGCTGAAGTCGGCGGCGCCGGTGCTGCGCCGAGGCGGCCGGCGTGGCACCCGCCCGGCGCACGACGAGGGGGTCGACACGGCATCCGAGCGGGAGTCCGCTCTCCACACGCTCGACGTCTGGGACTCCCACCTCGCGCAGGTCGGCTCCCAGCTTCTCTACGCCCGGCTCCGCCTGCTCCGCGACCTCGGTCCCTACCTGGGCAAGGCCTACGAGGAGGTCAGCGCAGGCCAGTCCGACACCCGCGTCGCCTACCGCTCGTCGCTGCGGGAGGAGACGGCGGGTCGGATCGCGGCCGGTGAGGTGCCCGAGGTCGGCGAGCTGCACGACGAGGTGCTCGCCACCCTGGCGGAGGTGCGGGGAGCGGAGGTGGAGCGCGGCGTCTGCCTCGTCGGGCCGCACCGCGACGACGTCGTGCTGTCCCTCGGCGACCTGCCGGCGAAGGGGTACGCGAGCCACGGCGAGTCGTGGTCGTTCGCCCTCGGGCTGAAGCTCGCGGCGTTCCAGCTGCTTCGGCACGACCTCGGTGACGACCCCGTGCTCGTCCTCGACGACGTCTTCGCCGAGCTCGACACGGGTCGCCGTGAGCGGCTCGCCGGAATGGTGGCCGACTGCGAGCAGGTGCTCATCACCGCCGCCGTGCCGGCCGACGTGCCCGACACCTTGATGGGCCGCACGTATGCCGTGACGTTGGGTTCGGTGACCCCGGGTGCCTGACCACGACGACGTCGACGAGGGCGCCGAGCCGGTCATCGGGGATGCCGACGAGGCGGCCGCCGCGGCCCTGGCCCGGGCTCGGGCCGCAGCCCGCGCGAAGGGGCTGCGGCCCGGGCTGCGACCCCGGCGCCGGGTCAAGGACATCCCCGTCGGGGAGCGGACGGGCGCCGGCCGGGACCCCAAGCTGCTCGGGGAGCAGCTCGACCAGTTCGTCGTCGAGCGCGGCTGGGCGGTCGACGTCGCGGTCGGTGCGGTGCTCGGTCGCTGGCCGGAGATCGTCGGCTCGGAGATCGCCCATCACTGCGCGCCCGTCGAGTTCGTCGACGGCATCCTCACCGTCCGGGGCGACTCGACGGCCTGGGCGACGCAGCTCCGGTTGCTCTCGTCCAGCCTGCTCACCCGTCTCACCGAGGAGGTCGGCGAGGGCACGGTCACCGAGATCCGGGTCGTCGGCCCCGGCGCCCCCTCGTGGTCGCGAGGGCAGCGGCGGGTCCAGGACGGCCGGGGACCCCGCGACACCTACGGCTGACCCCGGCAGGCCCCCTGCCCGTGGCGTTAGGGTCGCCGGTGTGAACGACGCGCTGGTGCAGCGGACCGACGACGACCGGATCGCGGTCGTCACCCTGGACTCCCCGGCCAACCGCAACGCCCTCTCACGCCGCCTCGTCGCCGCGCTGACCCAGCACCTCGCCGAGGCCGGCGCCGACGAGTCCCTCCACGGGGTGCTCCTGCGCTCCTCGCACCCGGTGTTCTGCGCCGGTGCGGACCTCAGGGAGGCGGCGACCGTCGACATGGTCGAGTCCGCGCGGGCCATCGTCGCCCTCCAGCGCTCGATCGCCGCCCTCCCGGTTCCGGTCGTCTGCCGGCTCGACGGAGCCGTCCGCGCGGGCGGCCTGGGCCTCGTCGCCTCGTCCGACATCGTCGTATGCCGTGACGACGTCACCTTCGCGCTCACCGAGGTCCGCCTCGGCCTCGCTGCGGCGACCATCTCGATCCCCCTGCTCGCCCGGCTCAGCCCGCGAGCGGCATCCGACTGGTTCCTGACCGGGCGGACCGTCGGTGCCGCCGAGGCCCAGCAGCACGGTCTCGTCACCCATGTCGCGTCGGCGGACGAGATGGATGCCGTCGTCGCCCGGGTGCTCGGCGACCTCCGCTCGGCGGCCCGGCAGGGACTCGTCGAGGCCAAGCGCCTCCTCACCGCTGAGCTCGTGGCGGACTTCGACGCCCGCGGCGATGAGATGGCGCGCCTGTCGGGGATGCTCTTCCACTCCGACGTCGCCCGCGAGCGGATGGCCGCCGCCCTCCGCCGCTGACGGCCGCGACGTGCAGGACTCGTGGGTGCCAGCGGTGAGCCACGTCGGCAGGCCGGTGACTCGGCCGGGCCGCACCAAAGGTGCGCGTGTCCGTGCCGCGAGGCAGGGTTTGGGTATGCCGTCCACATCCCGCCCGCGACACCCGCACGCCTCCCCGGGCTCGTTCGTGCCCCCCTACATGCTGGAGGCACTCGCCAGCTCGGGTGACCCGCATCTCGAGGCGCACGCCGCGGCGACCCTCGCCGTGGACGCCGAGCTGCGTCGTGACCGCCGGACCGCCGACCTGCGCGCCCCCCGCTCGCGCGCCAGGCGTCCCCGGCTCGCGCGCGGCACGCCTGACGGCCCGCAGCGCTCGATCCACGACGCGATGCAGGGCACCGACCTGCCGGGTACGGCGGTGCGCGGGGAGGGGGACCCCGACACCGGCGACCGGGCGGTGACGGAGGCCTACGACGGGCTGGGCTCCACCTGGGCGCTCTGGTCGGCGGCATACGGGCGCAACTCCCTCGACGGAAAGGGGCTGCCGCTCATCGCGACGGTCCACTTCGGGCGGGACTACGACAACGCCTTCTGGGACGGCAGCCAGATGGTGTTCGGCGACGGTGACGGCGTGGTGTTCCTCCCGTTCACGAGGAGCCTGGACGTCATCGGGCACGAGCTGGCGCACGGGGTCACCCAGTACACCTCCGGGCTGAACTACCAGGACCAGTCGGGTGCCCTCAACGAGTCGATCTCGGACGTCTTCGGTGTGCTCGTCAAGCAGCGGCTGCTCGGCCAGAGCGCGGACGAGGCCGACTGGCTCATCGGTGCCGAGCTGCTCGGCCCGGACGTCTCGGGCGTGGCGATCCGGTCGATGGCGGCGCCGGGCACCGCCTACGACGACCCGCGGCTGGGCACGGACCCCCAGCCGGGGCACATGCGCGACTACGTGGACACCACCGACGACAACGGGGGCGTCCACATCAACTCGGGCATCCCCAACAAGGCGTTCCACATCCTCGCGACGACGCTCGGTGGCCCGGCCTGGGAGGTCGCCGGGCAGGTCTGGTTCGACACCATCACCGGCGACATCCGGGCGGACTGCGACTTCCCGACGTTCGCTGGGCTCACCGTGGCCGCCGCGACGGCGCGGCACGGCGAGGACTCCGACGTGGTGGCGGCCGTTCGCGCGGCGTGGGAGGCGGTCGGGGTGGCCGTCGGGGGTGACACCCGCGAGGGCCCGCCGGCGGCGGAGGGAGCAGAGGAGGGTGACGCGTCGCCCCCGACCGATGAAAGCCCGGCCGATGACAGCTCGGCCCCACCCGACGGCGACCGCTCCCCAACCCCGGCGACGGAGGTCAGCGTCCGACGCACCGGGGGGTTCGCGGGCCGGACCGTCGAGCGCACGGTGACCCTGGCGGAGCTCCCCCGGCCCGACGCGCGCGCCTGGCAGTCGCTCCTGGCCGACGACAGCCTCCCCACGCTGGCTCAGGAGGCCGCCGCGGTGCGACCCGTGCCCGACTCGTTCTGCTACGCCGTGACGTGTAACCGCCCGCCGATCGACGTCGAGCTGCCCGAGATGACCCTGTCCGCCGACGTCCGTTCCCTCCTGGAGCGCACTCTGGCCCCCCGGACGGCAGGTCCCGCGGGCTGACACCGGGGCCCGCGGCGGCATCCTCGTGGAGGGCCACGACGGCGTGGAAGGGGCGGGTCCCGTGACGGGGGTCGCCTCGGGCCCTCGTTCGCGGGAAAAGTGCCGTTACGGGCCTCCCCGGGGCATGTCGTGTCCGCGGTGACCGGTAGGATGAGGGGAGACATCGCGCCCAAGGCGTTCGCGCCTTGGGCGCGTGCCATGCGTCCCGCCGGTTCCACCGGCGGGCACTGCCGAGAAGGAGACCCGTGGCGGAGCAGCAGCCCGACCTCAACAGCGAGACGATCGAGACAGGGGCCGTGCCGGCCGAGCGGGCGGCGACCCCGGTCCTCGACGGCGAGTCCACGGCATACGACGCCGGCTCGATCACCGTCCTGGAGGGTCTGGAGGCGGTCCGCAAGCGCCCGGGTATGTACATCGGCTCCACCGGCGAGCGCGGCCTGCACCACCTCGTCTGGGAGATCGTCGACAACGCCGTCGACGAGGCCCTCGCCGGGTATGCCGACACGATCGACGTCACGCTCATGGAGAACGGCGCGATCCGCGTCAAGGACAACGGCCGCGGCATCCCCACCGACATCCACCCCACCGAGGGCGTCAGCGCCGTCGAGCTCGTGCTCACCCAGCTCCATGCCGGCGGCAAGTTCGGCGGCGGCGGTTACAAGGTGTCCGGCGGGCTGCACGGTGTCGGCTCCTCGGTCGTCAACGCGCTCTCCTCACGCCTCGACGTCTGCGTCCGCCAGAACGGCCACGCCTTCCGGATGTCCTTCGACCACGGTGTGCCCGTCGGGCCGCTGGAGAAGATGGAGGAGACCGACCGAACCGGCACGACGATCACGTACTGGGCGAACCCCGACATCTTCGAGACCGTCGACTACGACTACGAGACGATCCGAGCCCGGTTCCAGCAGTACGCGTTCCTCAACAAGGGCCTGAGGATCAACCTCGTCGACGAGCGGGTGCCCCCCGCACACGACGGCGAGCCCGATCTCGACGGGGTGGACGCGGACATCGCGGTGGTCGAGGACCACGAGGACGACGAGGCCGGGGGCCCGGCCCGCTCGACGACCGCCCGTTCGGTGTCGTACCGCTACGACAACGGACTGGTCGACTACGTCAACCACCTCGTCGGCTCCAAGAAGTCCGACCCGGTGCACGCCGACATCATCAGCATCGAGGTGGAGGACAGGTCCCGGAGCCTTTCCCTCGAGCTTGCCCTGCAGTGGACCAACGCCTACTCGGAGTCCGTCCACTCCTACGCGAACACCGTCAACACTCACGAGGGCGGCACCCACGAGGAGGGCTTCCGGGCGGCCCTCACCAAGCTCGTCAACGACTTCGCCCGCAAGCAGAACCAGCTCAAGGACAAGGACGAGAACCTCACCGGTGACGACGTGCGTGAGGGGCTGACCGCGGTCATCTCCGTCAAGCTCGGCGAGCCGCAGTTCGAGGGCCAGACCAAGACCAAGCTCGGCAACTCGGAGGTCAAGGGGTTCGTCCAGCGCGCGATGACCGACGAGTTCGGCGGCTGGCTCGACAGCCACCCCAACGAGGGCCGCGAGATCGTCCGCAAGGCGATCCAGGCATCTGCGGCACGGATGGCGGCCCGCAAGGCCCGCGAGGCCACCCGCAAGCGGGTGCTCGAGTCGGGCGGCCTGCCCGGCAAGCTCCGGGACTGCCAGGCCAAGGACCCCGCGGTCTCCGAGGTCTTCATCGTCGAGGGCGACTCGGCGGGTGGCTCGGCCGTCCGCGGCCGCAACCCGCACACCCAGGCGATCCTCCCGATCCGGGGCAAGATCCTCAACGTCGAGCGGGCCCGCCTCGACAAGGCCCTCGGCAACCAGGAGGTCCAGGCGCTCATCTCGGCGTTCGGCACCGGGATCGGCGAGGACTTCGACATCGAGAAGGCGCGCTATCACAAGATCGTCCTCATGGCGGATGCCGACGTCGACGGCATGCACATCCGCACCCTCCTGCTCACGCTGCTGTTCCGGTTCATGAAGCCGCTCATCGAGGCGGGCTACGTCTACCTCGCGCAGCCGCCGCTCTACCGGATCAAGTGGAGCAACGCCCCGCACGAGTTCGCCTTCACCGACCGTGAGCGCGACGCGCTCATCGCCGAGGGGCAGAGCAAAGGCCGACGCGTCCCCAAGGACAACCCGGTCCAGCGCTACAAGGGCCTCGGCGAGATGGACTACCAGGAGCTCTGGGAGACCACGATGAACCCGGACTCCCGGGTGCTGCTCCAGGTGACCCTCGACGACGCCGCGGCGGCCGACGAGATCTTCTCGATCCTCATGGGCGAGGAC
>CAWBEJ010000024.1:0-165764 GCA_963787805.1 uncultured Actinomycetota bacterium
GGCCGGGACGTGGGCGGCACCTACGATGGGCCACATGGACGACTCCACCAAGCGCGTGCTCCTCGCGGCGCCCCGCGGATACTGCGCCGGTGTCGACCGAGCCGTCGTCACGGTGGAGAAGGCGCTGGAGCTGTACGGCGCCCCGGTCTACGTGCGAAAGCAGATCGTCCACAACGTCCATGTCGTCACGACGCTCGAGAAGCGCGGCGCAATCTTCGTCGACGAGACGGACGAGGTGCCCGAAGGCGCCACGGTCGTGCTGTCAGCACATGGCGTGGCGCCGGTGGTGCACGACGAGGCGCGTGCCCGCTCCCTGCGGAGCATCGACGCCACCTGCCCGCTGGTGACGAAGGTGCACCGCGAGGCGGTGCGGTTCGCCGACGCCGACTTCGACATCCTGCTCATCGGCCACCAGGGGCACGAGGAGGTTGTCGGGACCACCGGGGAGGCGCCCGAGCACATCCAGCTCGTCGACGGCCCCGCAGACGTCGCGAACGTCACCGTGCGTGATCCCGACAAGGTCGTGTGGCTTTCGCAGACCACGCTCTCCGTCGACGAGACGATGGAGACGGTGCGTCGCCTGCGCGAGCGCTTCCCCAGCCTGCAGGACCCGCCCAGCGACGACATCTGCTACGCGACCCAGAACCGCCAGCTCGCCGTGAAGCAGATGGCTGCCGACTGCGATCTCATGATCGTCGTGGGGTCGCGCAACTCCTCCAACTCCGTGCGGCTCGTCGAGGTCGCGCTGGAGCACGGGTCGCGCGCCGGGCACCTCGTCGACTACGCCGACGAGGTGGACGCAGCATGGCTCGAGGGCGTCTCGACCGTCGGAGTCACCTCCGGGGCGTCCGTGCCGGAGATCCTCGTTCGTGAGGTCCTCGACCTCTTGGCCCGGCACGGCTTCGAGCACGTGACACCGGTCGTCGCCGCGGAGGAGTCGCTCATCTTCGCGCTGCCGACCGAGATCCGCCGCGACCTCAAGGCGGCCGGCATGTCCGACAAGATGCGCCACGACGCCAGCTTCGCCGGCGCAGGGTCCGGCCTGCACTGACGCTCGGATGCCGGCCAGACAAGGGATGCCGTGGACGCGCCGGTGACGCCTGCCGTGAGTCCGGCCGAGCAGGCGATCGCGGGCCGGTTGCTGCACGACTTCAACACCGAGTACGAGGACCCGAGCCCGGGTGCCGATGCACTGGCGGCACGGCTCGGGGTACTCGTGGCCGACGGCTCGACCGAGGTTCTGCTCGTCGGGGACGCGGACGGCGTCGCGGTGCTCCGTTTCCGGCCGTCGCTCTGGAGCGAGGCCGACGAGTGCTACCTCGCCGAGCTCTATGTCGTGCCGGCGCGACGGGGCAGTGGTGTCGGTCGTCTGCTGCTGCGGGCCTGCGTTGCTCGGGCACGAGCGCGCGGATGCGACTTCATGGACCTCTCGACGAGCGAGGACGACGCGGCCGCTCGGCACCTCTACGAGTCCGAGGGCTTCCGGCGCACCGAGGGCGAGGGCGGCCCGCTGACCTTCCACTACGAGCGGCAGATCTGATCGTCTCCATCTCTCACCCGGCCCGGGTGATGACCGCCGGTCCCGTCGTCGCCACGATCGCACTGTAGGCCGAGGAGCGTGCCGCCCGTGGGCGGACGGCGCCGTGATGGCGGGAAGGACGGTCGTCGCCGGATGAGCGTGCCCACCGCCCCACCTCAGTCGCGACGCCGCGGCGAGATCCTCCAGGAGTTCGTTCCCGGCATCGTCCTCTTCCGCAGCTACCAGCGGGGCTGGCTGGGCAAGGACATCGTGGCCGGTCTCGTGCTGTCCGCCCTCCTGGTTCCCCAGGGCATGGCGTATGCCGAGCTGGCCGGCCTCCCGCCCGTGACCGGCCTGTACACGTCGATCATGTGCCTGCTGGGGTACGCGCTGTTCGGGCCGTCGCGGATCTTGGTGCTCGGTCCCGACTCCTCGCTGGGGCCGATGATCGCGGCCACCATCGCTCCGCTCGCACTGTCCGGCGGTGATCCGGACAAGGCGATCGCGCTGGCCTCGGTCCTCGCGGTCCTCGTGGGGATCATCATGACGGTGGCGGGGTTCGCACATCTGGGCTTCGTCGCCGACCTGCTGTCCAAGCCGACCCAGATCGGGTACATGAACGGCTTGGCCCTCACCATCGTCGTGGGCCAGCTGCCCAAGCTGTTCGGCTTCTCGGTGGACGCCGACGGCCTGATCGGCGAGGCCCAGGCGTTCCTGGCGGGGGTGGCGGACCAGCTCATCAACCCCACCGCCGCCGTCATCGGGGTGGGGTCGCTGGTCGGCATCCTGCTGCTGCAACGACTCGTGCCGCGGCTTCCCGCCGTGCTGGTCGTCGTGGTGCTCGGCGCGCTGGCGGTCAACCTGCTCGGCCTGCAGGACGACGGCGTGGACACCATCGGTGTTCTCCCACAGGGCTTCCCCCCGCTGACCGTCCCGACCGTGGCGTGGGGCGACCTGCCCGAGCTCTTCCTCGGCGCCGTGGCGATCGCCGTGGTCGCGCTGGCCGACACGATGTCGACCGCCTCGTCCTTCGCGGCGCGCCGCGGGGAACGGGTGCACGGCGACCAGGAGATGATCGGCATCGGTGCCGCCAACATCTTCGCCGGCTTCTTCCAGGGCTTCCCGGTGAGCACGAGCGGTTCGCGCACCGCCGTGTCGGAGCAGGCGGGCTCCCGGTCGCAGGTGACCGGGGTCGTGGGTGCCGCGGTGATCACGGTCGTGCTCGTCTTCGCCACCGGGGTCATGCAGTACGTTCCGCAGCCCACCCTGGGAGCCATCGTCATCGCCGCCGCTCTCTCCCTCGCGGACCTGCCGGCCACCCGACGCCTGTGGCACCAACGCCGCACGGAGTTCACACTCTCGGTCGCGGCGTTCCTCGGGGTGGCCCTGCTCGGCGTGCTGCCCGGAATCCTCCTCGCGATCACACTGTCGATCCTCAACGTGTTCAGGCGGGTGTGGTGGCCGCACCAGGCCGAGCTCGGCCGGGTCGACGGCCTGGCGGGGCTGCACGACACCGAGAACTACCCGCACTCGGAACTGCTTCCCGGCCTCGTGGTCTACCGGTTCGACGCGCCCCTGATCTTCGCCAACTCGCGGATGTTCGGTGACGCGGTCAGGGCCATGGCAGAGGAGCAGCCAGACCTGCGGTGGGTCCTCGTGGCTGCCGAACCCATGACCGACGTCGACACGACGGCGGCCGACATGCTCGTCGAGCTGGACTCGTGGCTCAACGCCCGGGGGGTGTCGCTGGCCTTCGCGGAGGTGAAGGACCCGGTGCGAGCGAAGATCCAGCGCTACGAGCTCGAGCGCACGATCGACCCCGCGCACTTCTACCCGACCCTCGACGAGGCCGTCGCGGCCTACATGGCCGCGACGGGAGCGACCTGGCAGGACCCCACCCGACCGCGGAAGAGGCACGACCGTGACGACACACCAGGATGAGCGCACCCGCCCGCCGAGGCAGCAGCAGGCTGCGGCATGGCTGGCCTACGCGAGCCTTGCCCTGGCGGTGATGTTCCTCGTCGTCGTCTCGTTCCGCCGGTGGGAGGTGGTGATCGCCGGCCTGGTGACGCTGGCGGCCCTGGTGGTCGCGGCGTGGTTCGCCGTGTCCCGTCGCGGCACGACGCGCCTGGTGGCCCTGGGTGCCGGAGCGGCGGCCCTCGTGCTGTTCGTCTGGCTCATGGTGGCGAGCGGCAGCGTGCGGGTCCTGGTGGTGGGCCTGCTTCTCGCCGCCCTCTCGACCGGGGCGGCACGAGTCGCCCTCCGCCCTCCGTCCGTCGACCCGGACCACGTCCCGACCGCACCTCGGGCGAGCCACGCGGTGCTCATCATGAACCCGTGGAGCGGCGGCGGTAAGGTGGAGCGGTTCGAGCTGGAGCGGCTGTGCCGTGAGCGCGGCGTCGAGCCCATCGTCCTCGTCAAGGGCTCCGACCTGCTCGCTCTCGCCGAGGACGCCGTGTCGCGTGGAGCCGACGTCATCGGCATGGCCGGTGGTGACGGTTCGCAGGCGCTCGTCGCATCCGTGGCGAGCCGGCACGGCATCCCCATGGTCGTGGTTCCGGCGGGCACACGGAACCACTTTGCGCTCGACCTCGGGGTCGACCGCGACGACGTCGTGGGGGCGCTCGACGCCTACGACGACGGGATCGACCGGCGGATCGACCTTGCGGAGGTCAACGGCCGCGTCTTCGTCAACAACTCGTCGATGGGTCTCTACGCGAGGGTCGTGCAGTCCGCCGAGTACCGCGACGCCAAGGTGCGCACCGCGGCTGACACCCTGCCCGACCTCCTCGGCCCGGGTGCCGTGCCGCTCGACCTGCGGTTCACCCTGCCCTCGGGCGAGCAGGCGACGTCTGCCAACCTGGTGCTGGTGTCGAACAACCCCTACCAGCTGTCGCACCTGCGGGGCGCATCGACACGGCCGCGCCTCGACGTCGGGATGCTCGGCATCGTCTCGGTGCTCGTGCGGGGCGCCGCCGATGCACAGCGGTTCGCTGCGCTCGAAGCCGCCGGGCAGGTCAGCCGGTTCGCGGGATGGAACGAGTGGACCGCCACCGAGTTCGAGGTGTCATCAAGCGGGCCGGTGGAGGTCGGCGTCGACGGGGAGGCGCTGACCATGGACCCGCCGCTGCGCTTCGTCATCCGCCCGGGGGCGCTGACCGTGCGGCTGGCCAGGTCGGTGCTGTCCCGAAAGGTGGCAGCCCCCGCCGTGCAGGTCGCCTCGGCGCCGACGTTGACCGCCCTGTGGCGGACCGCCCTGGGGCGACCCGCCGTGTCGACGTGATGCAGCCCGACCCGGCGCGCCAGGCTCCGCGAGACGGCCCGCCCCCGGTCGAGCCGGTGGAGGAACGACTGGCGCGTCGGCTGGAGCGCCGCGCGGCACCGGGTCATCCGGTCGCAGTGCGAGGCTCACACCTCCTGCACCGCTTGGGTGGTTACGACCGCGCCGTCTACGTCGCGGTGGCGGAGCTGTCCACCCCTGTCCTCGACGTCCCCCTGAGCCGGCTGTCGCACTTCGCCAACCACTCCAAGCCGTGGTTCCTCGTGGCGGCGGCGCTCGCGGCGTTCGGCGGGCCCGTCGGGCGGCGGGCGGCGGTGACGGGCGTCGCCGCGATCGGTACCGCTTCGCTCGTCGTGAACCAGCCGATGAAGCTGCTCGGCAACCGCGCCCGCCCCGACCGCGCCGGGCACGAGGTGCCCGAGGAACGCTGGGTGGCGATGCCGACGTCGACCTCGTTCCCCTCGGGGCACTCTGCATCGGCCCTGGCCTTCGCGGTGGCCGTCGGCGACGTCATCCCCGCCCTGCGCTGGCCCCTCCGGATGGTCGGCGGCACGGTGGCCTTCTCGAGGGTCTACACCGGGGTGCACTATCCCGGCGACGTGCTGGTGGGCGCGGCCACGGGGGCGCTGCTCGGTCGCCTCGTCAGCCGGCTGGGCGAGCGGATCGCACACCGCTGACCGGCGCCTCGAGGTCGAGCAACAGCTCGGGGCGCTCCTCGCCAGAGACGGCGGCGTCGATGAGCTCCTGTGCGGTCAGGGGGCGCGGCGCCGTCTCGACGGGTACCAGCAGCGGAAGCGCCTCGCCCACGAGGTCGAGGTCGTGCATCCGCCGCGCCGTCACCATGACCCGGGACTCCAGGGCACCGACCATCGCGTTGTACGCCTCGACGCTGCCCTGCAGGCTGCGACCGACCTTGGCAGTGTGGGCGCCGAGGGTGCCGAGGCGTCTGTAGAGGTCGCGGCCGAGGTCCAGCAGCTCCCGGGCACTGGTGGACAAGGCCTCCTGCTGCCAGGTGAAGGCCACCGTACGCAGCAGCGCCATGAGCGCCCCCGGGCCGACGAGGACGACGCGCTGCCCCAGCGCACGCTCGTGCAGCCCCGGCTGGGCCGCCAGGGCGGCGCCGAGCATGGCGTCGCTGGGCACGAAGCAGACGACCATCTCGGGAGTCTCCCGGAACCCGGACCAGTACTCCTTGGCCGCCAGCGCGGCGACGTGCCGACCCAGGCCGACGGCGTGGTCGCGCAGGAGTGCGGACCTCTCGTCGTCGCCGATCTCGTCGGACTGCGCGTCGAGGAAGGCGGTCATCGGCGCCTTGGCGTCCACGACGAGCACCTTGTCACCGGGCAGTCGCACGACGACGTCGGGGCGAACACCGCGACCGTGGGCGCTCACGGCGGTGACCTGCTCGTCGAAGTCACAGCGGCTGACCATGCCTGCGGCCTCCAGCACCCGTCGCAGCTGCACCTCACCCCAGGCACCGCGCACGGTGGACGACCGCAGCGACCCGGCGAGCGACGCCGTGGCGCGCCCGAGGTGCTGGGTCTCACCCTCCACGCGGGCGAGCAGCGAGCGGATCGAGCCGAACTGCGCCATCCGGTCGCGCTCGAGGGACCCCACGTGGTGCTCCACTCGCACGAGCGCCTCCTTGAGGGGAGCCAGGAGGGCCGCGGTCTCCAGGTCCTCCGCCAGGGACGTCTCGAGGTCGATCACCCGCTCGCGGAGCAGGTCGCGCTCCGCGACGACGGCGGCCGAGCGCGCGGCATACAGCAGCCTGCACATCAGCACGGCCAGGCCGGAGCCGACCACGACCCCCAGCACACCCCAGACCCATCCGTTCATGGGGCGGACTCTGCCAGCGGGCGCCGACAGGGCCCGCAGGTAGCCTCGGGACATGCCCAGCGGAGACGAAAGTGAGGAGGAACGGCGGCGCCGCATCGCGATCCTCAACTCTCGGTTGCCGAGGAAGCGGACGATCGCCCAAGGGCTGCTGCGGGACCCACTGGGCAAGGTGCTGCTGTGCGAGCTCAGCTACAAGCGGGAGTGGGACCTCCCGGGCGGAGTGGTCGACCCGGGCGAGTCCCCGGCGACGTGCGTCGAGCGAGAGATCCAGGAGGAGCTGGGCCTCGAGGTGACCGCCGGTCGACTCCTCGCCGTCAACTGGCTACCGCCGTGGCGTGGCTGGGAGGACGCCCTGCTCTACCTGTTCGACCTCGGGTTGCACGAGGACGGAGAGCTGGACCCGGCCCGATTCCTCCGCCGGGAGATCGCCGGAGCGCACTGGCGAACGGTGACGGATGCCGGCGCCCACGTCGCCCCGTACACTGCGCGGATGCTGGAGGTGGCCGCGAACGCGGAGCACACGGCATACCTGGAGAACAGCGAGCCGACGGCGCGCTGAGGCCGTCGGCCCGTCTCCTCAGTCGGGGAGTGGGTCGAGCACGAACACCCGAAGGCGCCGGGCGTTGATGCGCCCCTGGTACCTGCGGTACCCGACGTAGACCTCCTCGGATCGCGACAGGACACCGACGACCTCGTCGTCGGTGGCCGGGCGCGCCATGACCCGGACGGTCGTCCCGCGGTAGGACACGGCCGCCCTCGGGTCGGCCTCGAGGTTGTGCACCCACGCGGGAGTCGCTCGACGCGCGAAGTTGGTGCCGATGAGGGCCAGGGTGCCGCCGTACGGGATGGCGATGAGGTGGCTGGTCCGCGGCAGGCCGCTGTGTCGACCGGTCGTGGTGACGTCGAGCACGGGCAGCCCGACGAGCAGGCTGGGCGCCGAATGGCGGTCGTGGGTCAGGCGTTGCACCCACGTGTCGAGGGGCGGCAGGATCCGCGAGACGACCGACGAACCAGGCCTGGAGGCGGCCACGCCCTGCACGGCGCGCTGCACCGCGTTGGCGGGTCGCACGTGGTAGTCGAGATCCTCGGCGAGCCCCATGTGCTGAGAGTAGGCCGACGGCCGGAGGCATTCGGGCGCAGAGCGGCGCACTAGACTCTCGGCCTCGTGGCTCTCACCATCGGAATCGTCGGTCTGCCCAACGTCGGCAAGTCGACGATGTTCAACGCCCTCACCAAGAACACCGTGCTTGCGGCGAACTACCCCTTCGCGACGATCGACCCCAACGTGGGCGTCGTCCCGCTGCCGGACGAACGGCTTGGGCGTCTCGCCGAGATCTTCGGGAGCGAGAGGATCCTGCCCGCGACCGTGTCCTTCGTCGACATCGCCGGCATCGTCCGTGGTGCCTCGGAGGGGGAGGGCCTCGGGAACAAGTTCCTTGCCAACATCCGCGAGGCCGACGCCATCTGCCAGGTGGTGCGCGCGTTCGAGGACGGCAACGTCGTCCACGTCGACGGCAAGGTGTCACCCGGGTCAGACATCGAGACGATCCACACCGAGCTCATCCTGGCCGACCTCCAGACCCTCGAGAAGGCCGTGCTGCGTCTCGAGAAGGAGGCGCGGATCAAGAAGGAGTCGAGGCCGCTCCTGGACAACGCCCTCGCTGCCCGGAAGGTGCTCGAAGAGGGCACCACGTTGTATGCCGGTGGCGCCGCTGCGGGCGTCGACCTCGCCCTCGCGTCCGGGCTGGGGCTCCTGACGACCAAGCCCTTCATCTACGTCTTCAACCTCGACGAGGAGCAGCTCGCCGACACGGAGCTCCATCGCCGGCTGGGTGACCTCGTGGCACCCGCCGATGCGGTGTACCTCAACGCCAAGCTCGAGATGGACCTCATGGACATGTCGGCCGAGGACGCCGAGGAGATGCTTCAGTCGTTCGGCGCCGAGGAGTCCGGGCTCGACCAGCTGGCCCGGGTCGGCTTCCACACCCTCGGTCTGCAGACGTACCTCACGGCTGGGCCGAAGGAGTCACGCGCCTGGACGATCCACAAGGGCTGGACCGCGCCTCAGGCCGCCGGCGTCATCCACACCGACTTCCAGCGCGGGTTCATCAAGGCGGAGGTCGTGTCCTTCACCGACCTGGATGCCGCTGGCTCGATGGCCGCGGCTCGGGCAGCCGGGCGGGTGCGCATGGAGGGCAAGGACTACGTGATGCAGGACGGCGACGTCGTGGAGTTCCGACACTCTGCAACCACTCGTTGAGCGGCTCGGCTCCCCAGATCTGGCATCGCCCGCCGGCTCCAGGCCTTGCGTCGCATGCCCATATAGGTATGTAATTGCACGATGGCCAGAGCGGCAACGACGACCGACGCGTTCAACGCGGTGGCCGAGCCGCGGCGGCGCCAGATCCTGGACCTCCTGGCCAGAGGCGAACTCTCCGTGACCACGATCGTCGAGCGGCTCGGCGTGGCCCAACCGCAGGTGTCCAAGCACCTGCGGGTTCTACGCGAGGTCGGGCTGGTGGACGTGCGGGACGAGGGTCGGCGGCGCCTCTACCGGATGAACGGGCGACCGCTCCAAGGCATCCACGGGTGGGTGAGCAGGTACGAAGCCATGTGGGACGAGCGGTTCGACCTCGTCGACACAGTTCTCGACGAATCCAGATCCCGAAAAGGAGAGTGAACGAGATGGTCGACACGACGAAGGGCAGCGCCGTCGTGACCTTGCCCAGCGACACCCAGATCCTCATCACACGGGAGTTCAACGCCCCCGTCGCCTCGGTCTACCGGGTCTTCACCGAGCCGGCGCTGATCCGACGCTGGTGGGCCGGCCACCGCGGCACGGTCACGAGCGTCGAGGTCGACCTGCGGGTTGGCGGCCACTGGCGCTACGTCATGGAGTCAAACGGCGGGCTCGACGTCGCCTTCCACGGGCAGTTCCGAGAGGTCGTCCCGGATGAGCGTCTCGTCACAACGGAGATCTTCGAGGGCGTACCCACGACAGACGCGCCCCCAGCCCTGTGCACCTACACCTTCACGGAGCGTGACGGCAGCACAACACTCACCCTGCTCACCGAGGTACCCGACAAGGGCACCCGCGACGCGATCATCGACTCCGGGATGGAGTCCGGTATGCAGGAGGGCTACGACCTCGCCGAGGAGATCGCGGTCCAGCTAGCCGACTGAGGGCGTGGCAGGACCCCAGCTACCGCAACACCAGATGGCCGGGACGCCAAGGTCGGGGAGGTTCAAGAGTGGCGACCGGCCGGCGGAGCTCCTGTGCGTCGACCGGCACGGAACTGGTCGTGCGGGTCGAGCCGGGACGCGCGTGACGGCCTCAGAGGATCGGCCTTGGAGGAGGGTGGGGCGGATCCCTTCGTGCGGCGGTTCTGCGCGTTCTGACGCGGGCCCAGCGGTCCGGATGCCACACTCGCCGCCAGGACCGGTGCTGCTCACCCCCAGAGCGACCAGGTCTCAGCGCCCCGGGTCGAGCCCACTCAGGCTCCCCGGGGGGCGCGCCACCGCTGTCACGGCATCAAGGAGGGTTGGATGAGGACGGTCAGCGCGCCGAAGCAGGCAAGGGACCAGAGCAAGAGGCCGATCATCAGTCTCCTCGGCATCGTCCGGCGTGCCTCGCTACCGAAGGTGGCATAGGCGATGGCGGTGCATGCGCCTGCAGCGGCCAACACCATCAACGCCGCACGCAGGGGTGTCACGCCGCCATGCTTGCACTGTCTCTCGCGAGCCGTCTGTTTAGCTGCCGGTCTATCCATCGCCCCTCATTCTGCGGTATGTAGACCACCGCCCACGGATGTGGCGGCGCTCGTCGCGCTCCAAAGAATCGGAAAGCGCGACGGCGAGGATGGTCAGTGTTAAGCCACCGGAGGCGGTGGGGCGGCGGCGCATCAGCGGGGGGCGCCCTCAGGACGACGGCTGAGGAAGAGCGCACCGGCACCGGCGGTCATGGCGCCAGCGGCAAGGACGAGGGCGGCGTTGGTCCCGCCGGTGTCACCCACGCGGTCGGTCTCGACGACCGGAGTCGTGCTCGTCGGCAGTGGGCCCTGCTGCTCGGGGGTGCAGACAATGGCGTGTAAGAGCCCCTCGTGCTCGATGAGACCGCCCGTCGGTGGGCGCAGGTACACCTCGTTGGCAGTCTCCATCTCCAGCCCGTCGTTCAGGATGACGACCGCGAGGACTATGCGGAGATCGGGCACCTCATACGGAGAGTCATCCGGGTTGTCGTCCTTCGTGCATATGGCGAAGGCGTATCCAACGTCCGAAAGGTATCCCTCCCAGAAGTCGGGGTCGGTGGCCTCGATGGAGAAGGGGACGACATCGTCAGGCTCCAGGAACTGCTGCTCGGCGGCCACGACAGCAGCATGAGCAGGTGCGGCGAGGGCAATGGGCGCCACGATAAGGGCGCATGCCCCCATCATGCTGGCGAAGGACTTGACCAGGCAACGGTGCATGGAGGCACCAACCTTTCGACGGGGTCTGAGTACCGTGCGAGTGCATGCGCCATCAGGCATCGTGGGTCACCCCTCCGGGCCAGCGTCATCGTATCCCCCAGAAGATCGCCAATGGGGCTCTTGTGGAGGCGCAGCTACCCGCAGCCCCGAACCGCGAGACCGAAAGGAAAGAGGCGGTCATGGCACAGGCAAAGGGAATCCTCCCCAACAAGGAAGGTGATCGAGAGAACCTGTACAAGGACCCTCGGACCTGCGGCTACTTCATACCGGTTCGCCTGCGCTCAGACATCAGCGCCGAGCAGATCCAGGCGTGGTTGTCGTCCCTGGACCAAGCCATCGACACGCTCGTACAACGCGCAGAGTCAACCAGTGCCAAGGAGAAGGGCGAGAAGCTTGCGTCTGTCGCGGTGGGTCTTGCCCCTTCGTTCTTTGACCGGCTGGCAAGCGTTGGCATCCCGCTCGAACGGCCCGCGGGTTTCACGAGCGAAGCAGCGCCGCCATCCCCGAGGTTCGGCGGCGCGCCCGAGCTCTCAGCGGACATGCTCTTCTACGTTGCTTCCGTCATGGAGGCCCGAGTCGAGCAGTTCCTCCGCGACCTGACGTCCTCACCAGTCGTCGAGGTGCTTGGGCTGGAGCGCGGCTACCAGCGCCTCGACGAGTCGGAGCCATTTGGCTACCGCGACGGCGTGCGCAACGTGAGGTCCTCGGACCGCACCCGCGTGGTCTACGTCCACCGCAACGGCGGACAGCCCGACGAGCCCGTGTGGGCGGACGGCGGCACGTACATGGTGGCCATGAAGATTCAGCAGAACACGGCAGCATTTGCGAGCCTGGCCGACGACGCCGCCCGCGACGCCGTGGTCGGGCGGACGAAGGACGGGACACGGCTGGACCTACCGGCCGAGTCGCACCCACACGAGGAGAGTGCGGACGTCCCTGACCTTCCACCGAACTCCCACGTTCGCAAAGCGGGCCCGCGAGGGCGCCACGACGACAACGAGATCTTCCGACGTGGCATGCCATACGTCGAGTTCCTGAACGGATCGATCCACGTGGGCATGCACTTCTGTTCGTTCCAGTCGAGCCCGAACCAGTTCGATGCCATCTTCAACGATTGGATGCTGAACCAGCAGTTCCCCGCGCGGAGCGACGGCACCATCCCAGGCTCGGACGCACTCATGAGCGGCCAGTCGCCCGCGGGGCCACTGGTCGAGGTGAAGCACGGCGGGATCTTCTTCGTCCCGCCCTACAACTCGGAGGGCGTCACCGCCACCCTGACACCTACCAAGTCCCGCAAGCCCAAGACAGGGCGACTGGCCATCAACAAGGTCGTCCGAGACCCGAACGATCCAGGCCGGCGGTTCGCGCGCGCCGACTTCACGTTCGAGGTTCGTGACGCATCGGGGACCACGATCGAAGGTTCGCAGTTCAGCACTGCGTCCAATGGCCGCGGGGTGTGTCCCGTCGAACTGCCCGTTGGGCAGATATACACATTGGTCGAAACGGCGTCGCCTCAGCCCAATGTCGCTCTCGTGCAGCAGCAGTTTGCGGTGGAGAAACCGAACCTCTTGCTACGGGTGGACAACGTCTTCCAAGCGGCTCCACCGCCGGGCGCCTACGGTGGCATCTAGGAGAGGGCTGCGAACGGGCGACTGACCGCAGACGTCTGGGTGGTCTCGCAGGATGGCGGAGTCGAGAGCCTCGGCTAATCCTCGCTGCGGAGTGCGGCTCGACGTGAGGCTGCAGCCCTGACCTTGAAGTTCACGCGGTGGCCGCCGAGTTCGACCGGGCGCGGAGGAGGGCCAAGCCTCCCGCAGTCCGCAAGTACGCAGGAAGTCCAGCCGGGACCGACGATTGCCGACCACGTCCAACGCTCTCGTGATCGCGTTTCTGCGGTCAAACCGCTTTCTCCGGTGGCGACCGACGATGAGCGCCAACAGGCGGATGCCCGCGTGATCGTTCGGGTTCAACGTGCGGTCGGACGAATGACCGGCCAGCACGAGACGGCACAATGGCGTCATGAGCAGTACTCCCACAGCCCAGGTCCCTGCCCACGTCGTCCTGGTGCCGGGGTTCTGGCTTGGTGCCTGGGCCTGGGACGATGTCGTCGCCCACCTGCACGGTCAGGGGGTGGAAGCGATCGCCCTCACCCTGCCGGGGCTCGAACCCGACCACCCTGACCGCGGCTCCGTGCGCTTGGAGGACCACGTCGCCGCGATCGAGCAGGCGCTGTCCCGCGCACCGCAGGGTGCTCGCACGGTGCTCGTCGCGCACAGCGGAGCGGCGGTCCCCGCCACCGCAGCCTTGGACCGGCACGTCGACGATGTCGACCACGTCGTCTGGGTCGACACGGCGCCCGCGGTCGACGGCTACGCCATGGATCCGGACGTGGCAGGCAGCGAGCACCCCCTCTCGGCGCAGTACGACGAGGAGCTCGAGCAAGGGTCGATGAGGGATCTCAGCGAGGAGCAGCTGGCCACGTTCCGGGAGCGCGCGGTTCCGCAACCGGCCTCCACGATCCGCGAGGCGGTCGCTCTCACCGACGAGCGTCGTCTCGATGTGCCCGGCACCGTCGTGTGCACCGCGTTCTCGGCGGCGGACTACCGCAGCTACGCCGAGCAAGGGATGCCGTTCCTCGCGGGACTGCTGCAGCACCGACGGCTGGAGCTCGTCGACCTGCCGACAGGCCACTGGCCGATGTGGAGCAGGCCGGCCGAGCTGGCCGACATCATCGGCCGGGCAGCAAAAGGAGATGCCTGAGCGTCCTGACCGAGGCCGTGTAGGCACTGAGAACCGTGGCGTACTCCGCGGCCGCGGGCTCGACTCGACCGACAAGGACGTCTCGATCGGCGGAGCTCGCCTCGCCGCGGCAGCGATCGGGCTCGACCTCGTCGGCGACCACGTGTCTGGGGGCCGATGTGACGCTCGGCCTGAGACGGTCACGACGTTGGGTAGGGGGACGCCGCCCTGTTGCACGCACGTGTGGCGCTTGGCAGCATCGACCCACTGTGGAGACCAACACGGCGCGCCGAAGTGGAGGAGTCCTCGTGAGCGCTTCAGCATCGATAGACCACATCGGAATCGGCGTGCCGGACCTTGCAGTCGCCAAGGACTTCTACGACGACCTCATGCCGCTCTTGGGATTCTCGGAGTGGTTCCCTGCGGACGAGCATCAGTTCAACTACGGCCCGGCCGGTACCCCTGGAACTCAACTGTTCTTCTACCGAGCCATACAGACCGATGGCTACTCGCGCCACGGGGTTGGGCTGCAGCATCTTGCCTTCGCCGTGCCTCGTCGGTCAGCGGTGGAGGAGGCGTACCGATGGGCGGTCCAGCGGGGGTGCGAGGTGCACCATGAGCCCAAGGAGTTCCCGGAGTACGGGGAGGGCACCTACGCCACGTACTTCATCGATCGCCACGGCATCCTCATCGAAGTGGTGAGTCACGCCGAGGACGAGGCACCCCCGCCACCTGATCGTGAATGAGCGGCGAGCCCAAGCACCAGATGGGTCACGAACTCGACGCTCGGAGCCGTCGAAAGGTCGGCCACCACGGGTCCGTCTCGGCGGGCTGAGGGCCCATCGCGGAGCCAGCTGTCGGGCGAGATGACGCATCCTGCGGTTACTCCGTCGCGAGGCGGGTGAGACCGGCTACCGGTCAGCGGCTCTCTGCGTACCAGGTCTCGCGGACGGTGCGATCCGTGGTAACCCGTGCCCGGGTCTGGACGATGATGCCAGCCAGGGCCAGCACCACCAGAAGCAGCGTCCATCCCCAGCTGTTCTGGATGGCGTCGGTGAAGGTGACCTGCGTGAAGTCGCTGGAGTTCAGCGAGCCGAAAAGCAACATCAGACCCCCGACCACGCTGACCGCACCGGCGATGGAGCTGGCGACCGCGAGCACGACCATCGGCATGTTGCCGAAGATCGACAGCAGACCGAGCACCGCACCGACCGCCAGGCCCACGAGAACAGCGACCCAGCTCCAGTCGATCCCCAGGGCGACGATCAGTCCAGAACCGATCGCGAAGCCGAAGGCCGCCATCGCCAGCACCACGGCCACCGCGTAGAAGAAGTAGGCCAACACGGCGAAGATCAGGGCGCACACGAACCCGCTGACCCAACCCAACACGGTGCCGAGGAATCGCTCATCCGCGAGCTCAGCGAAGAGCCCGGCGCCGAAGGCGAACCCGGCAAAGAACCCCCAGATGGGGATCACGAGCCGCAGCACGAACTGCCCGGCGAACAGGACGACGCCTCCAGCGAGGATGGCGAAGAGACCCAGCACGATGTCTGTCATTCCTGCAATGTAGGGCTAGGGAGTCCTTGGCCAGTGCGACGACACGGACAGTGTCTACGCCGCGTGGAGCGCTGCCGCCCCATCGCCGTCGGACCACGGCGGACCCTGACCTCACGGCCCAGGCTGGCTGTCAGCTGGAAGAGCCTGTGACCCATCGGTCGACGTGCTTGTGTGGAAGCCGTCCCCAGGCCTTCTCGTAGGCACGTTCGGCCGCCTCCGCGCGCTGTTCCTCGTATGCGTGAAGGCGGCCGGCGCCGAACCCGCTGGCTGCATCGCCGTCGGCGCGTGCTGTCAGCTCCTCAAGCCATGCCCGGGACGCCACGGTGTCCTGGTGGGCACCGAGCGCGTCCTGAACCTTCTTGGCGCGCTTGGCCAGCCGCTTGCCGCCCTTGCCGAGCACCGGGATGGCGGACTCTGCCGCGTAGCGCAGCCGCTTGGCCTTCTTGCGCACCTCGTGAAGGGCCTCGTCGCGCGTCGCGGAACCGTTGGTTCGACGTGCTGCCTTTGCGGCTCGCCGGAGTCGTCGCGCGTCACGCTCGAGGAGCTTGGGCAGCGCCTTGCGCGCCCGCTTGGAGGCCTTGGGGCGTAGCGCTGGTGCTTGGATGACGGCGTCGAGAGACCGCACCAGCCGCCGGTAGCGCTCACTCGCGACCGCTTCCACCGCCGCCGCGTGACCGCGGTGGTGCGCCGTCTCGAGGTCGCTGTCGATGCGACGGCGTAGCGTGGGGTGGATCGAGGGGTGCAGCTCGTCCGCGGCCACGGCGTCGAGGTGGCCACGCATGACCTCCGAGTCGCGGGCGTCGCTGAGCTCGCCACCCAGCCAGCGCAGCTCCTCGCGCAACGAGTCGACGGCACCGGGCTCGAACATCGTCCGGTAGCTCGTCAGGGCAGACCGGAGCCGGCGGGCCGAGATGCGGAGCCTGTGGACCGTCTCACCCCGCAACCCCGCATCGTGCTCCTCGAGGACGGCGAGGTGCTCGGCGAGGTAGGCCGCCATGACCTCCCGGATGCTGGAGCGGCGTGGATGGAGGGCCTCGCCTGATGCACGCCCGTGGCCGGGCGACTCCTCGGCGAGTGCTCGGGCGAGCTTGGACGAGACGCCTGCCGGACGGGCGCCGGCCCTCAAGAGCGTCGTCTCGATGCGCTCGAGCAGATCCGAAGGGGCGGCGGCGCCGGCGAGCTCCACCTCCCACTCCCTCCAGTGCTGACGGAGCGCCGGCGCCAGAAGCCGTGCGGCGTGCACGTCATCGTCGGCGACGACGGCGATCTCGGTGCCGTCCGTGTGGACGAGGGTGACCTCCGTCCGATGAGTCGAGATCTGGGCAACCGGAACCAGTGGGCGTCCCCCGGTCAGGTGCTCGACGGTGCTGCGCAACCGCTTGGGGACCGTGTGGACGGCACGCCCCAACGGCAGGTGGGTCTCGGATCGCGAGTCCCGGCCAGAGGGCTCCTTCAGGTGCCATCCGTCGTCGGCCCCGCCGACGCGCCGCCGGAGCGTGACCCGGTGCTGCAGGAGAGCCAGTTCGGCCGTGTCGAAGTACGTCGCGGCCAGGTCGGCCTCCCGGACGGGATGAACATCCGCGACGCCATCCACCCCCGTGAGGTCGGGAAGGACCACGTCGGGGCGGACCGTGTACTTGCGCTCCACTTCCTCATGCCGCGTCTCAGCCATGACCCATCCTCTCGCTCCCGACACACCACTGCGGCCGCCGTGACGGACCACCCGAGAACTTCGAGCGCCGCGCAGCCAAGCCCACGAGGACCCGGACAGGGGCCCGTCACGATGGTCCTGACGCGGGAGGCGAGTGGACGCGACTGCAATCGAAGCGTCCGGACTCCTTCCATAGCGTCACCAAGCGTCGAAGAAGCACATGTTGAGGTACGAACCAGAGCTCGAGTCCCAGATCGACCCGATCGACAGGTCCTCATCGAGTTCTGGGTCCTGACGCTCGAAGGCAGACCCATCGTCGTCGAGGCGCGTCAGGAGGGCACCCCCGGTGTCGCGATCATCCACAGCTCGACCAGTTGCGCGAGTCACTCAGTTTTGGATTCCGCCAGTAAGTCCGGCTGCGCGCCGGCTCGGCCCGCAACTGCGGCTCGGGGACCCCCACGTCGATCCCGACAACCTCAACCACAAGCCACACCAGGAACCCAAGCTGTTCGCCGGCAAAGCTGCTCCTCGATGCGGCTGCGCCTATCGGTCACTCCTGACCCGTTGAGTGACACCCTCGGCGGTCCCGCTGCCACCAACGCCCTGGCCGGCTGGTCCCGCCAGTTCGGTGGCCAGCTCGGTACCACCCCCGGCACGGGTGACCGCCCGACAGTCGACCCGCCGAGTCAGCGAGATTCTGGGCGGCATCCCGATTCATTCCGCGGAACGGTGGCGACGAAGCATGGCGAGAACCTGACGCTCGCGCTTGACGAGCTGCAGCAGTTCCGGATTGAGGCCGTTCGCTGAGCCGCCGTGGACGCGGGCCTCCAGAGACCGAACGCGGTCCTCGATGGTGGCGTACTCCGCGATCAGCTCGCGGACGGATGGGGTGCGTGGCGCTGGGATCATCGTGGTACCTCATCAGCTGTGGCACCGCTGGTGCCTGCCAGCCCCGCGCCCTTGGAGGCGCTTCTATTAGCGGCCCTCTCCGGCCGGATGTCAACCCAGGCGGCCCCAACGACGTGGCTCGAGCCCGTCATGAGGGTGAGGACAACGCCAACCACCGCGGAACGCGGCAAGGAGCAAGTTCCCGCGTGGGCGGCGGAGTGACGCACCATCGGCCAAGGCCATCGCCGGCGCCGATGGCTGCTACTGACAGTGATTCAGAGCTGATCCGTCCTGCTGGAGGGACTTGCAGCGGATCGACCCGACGTTCGTGGGACTGGCGCCCCCGGGATGGTATGGCGGCGTCGGGGATCTCTTCGTCGCCCTACAGTGCCACCATGGAACCGGTCCCGGGCCCTGCCCCACGGTTGTTCGTCAACGGCGCCCCATCGGCGGAGCTCACCGGAAACCTCGAAACGCTGTCTGTACACGTCGTTGAGGGGCGGGCAACTGCGGAAGTCGTGCTCGTCGGTCCCGTACACGACGCTCCCTCAACGCGCGCTGACATCGAGCAGACCAGCCTGGCGATCATGCTTTCCGTTGACGAGACGTGCTTTTCGGGCCGTCTCACCGGGATCGAGGCGCGGATGTCCGACGCCGGTCACCGCACGGTCCTGTTCGCTGATGGCACGTCACCGGATGGGGGTGCGTTGGCGAGAATTCCCCTTCGCTTCGGCGCGGAGGTCGAGGCAGTCTCAGTGCGTCACGGAACACACACATCAACCGCTCACGGCGTGTCCACCGCCCTCGGCCTGCGTTGGAACAGTCGACTCAGCTTGACCACCCTTGACCCGGCCTTCGACGGGCTCTTCCGGGTCGTCGAGCTCTGGTACCGATTCGACACATCACGCGGCGTCCAGGTGGAGTTCATCGCCACGGGCTGACCCTTGCGTCACCAGCCCGCAGAGCGCCGTCAGGGGCGGCAGGCGGCGACGTGACCCAGATGCGGCGCCACAGGCAGCGAGCATCCCGGCCTGCACCACGCGCAGGCTGTCCCCGCCGATGCGCGAAGGCGGTGCGCCCGGGTCAACCCCGCCGCAGCGGCCAGTCGAGGGGGCGCGGGTCGTAGCGGCTGGCGAGGCGTTGCAGTGCGACGGCGGAGAGCAGAAGGCCGACGTCTCGCAGGGCCACGTCGTAGAAGCCTGGGATGAGGAGGAGGTTGATGATGATGCCGGTGAGCCACCCCGCGATGACGAGTGCACCGAGGCGCGCGTGGACGGCCACGAGCACCCCTGCTGCGACCTCCACGACGCCCACGGCATACATCACTTGGTGGGGACCGATCGGCAGTGGGTCGGACAGCAGCGGGGCGAGGTACTGGTCCCACTCCACGAGCCAGTTGGTGAACTTGTCGAGGCCGAAGGCCACCGGCGCGACGACGAACACGGTGCGCAGGACGACGTACGCCTGGCGCACCGGGTCGTGCCGGAGCAACGGTTGGGAAGCCTGGACGGATGCCGTGTCATCGGCGGTGGTCTGCACGGGCCGAGCCGCCCGGACGGTTGGTGGCACCGCGTCGGGACGGGGTGTCGATGTGGCCATGGGCTCCTCCTCGGTGGGTGGTCTGTCCTCGGCTGCCCGGTTCGGCGGTCCTCGCCGGGCCCGGTGGGACGCTGACTCCGTGTTGGTGCCAGTGCAGCCCCGCCGTCTGACCGGGACGGCCGGTATCGGTAAGACCTGCACCCCCCGGTGCAGCGAACAGTCATGACCACCCAGCCGACTCGAGCAGCGAGCCCCGCCGCAACTGCGGGCGCCCGCCGGGGCCAACCCGTCGACGTCGTGAGCTGGCGTGCCAGCCGGCTCCGGGACGCTGGCTTCCCGGCGGGTCTCGCCCACACCCTCGCCCGAGAGCGGGTCGACCTGCACGCCCTCCTCCAGCTCGTGGACCGGGGTTGTCCACCTGATCTCGCAGCACGCATCCTCGGCCCCGACGACACTCCCCAGTGAGCACCATGAACCGTGACGAGCCGCTGCCCGTCGGCGTGTCGCCGTCTCTGGCCGGCGAGGCGCCCGTCGGCGACACCGAGCCGGACGACTGGGTCACCGCGCTGGCCACCCCGGGTCCGGCGCAGCACGACGCCATGCGTCGGCTGCACGCACTGATGGTGCGGGCGGCCGCTCATCAGGTGTGGCGGATGCGGGCCGCCCTCCCCGACCCGTCGCGCGACGCGGTGAACGACCTCGCCAACCAAGCGGCGGACGAGGCAATGACCGCCCTTCTCCGCAAGCTCCACACGTTCCAGGGGCGCAGCCGGTTCACCACCTGGGCCTTCAAGTTCGCCATCCTCCAGGCCGCCGCGGAGGTCCGTCGGCTCCAGTGGCAGCATCGCGAGGTGGAGCTGCGCGACCTCGACGTCGCGGCGCCCGTGCACAACGGCCCGGACCACGCCGCTGAGGTCCATGACCTCGGCGCCGCTCTCGCCCGCGCCATGCGGTCGGTGCTGACCCCGCACCAGCGACGCGTCGCGATTGCGCTGCTCGTCGACGGGGTGCCGATCGACGTGCTCGCCGAGCGCCTGGGCTCCACCCGCGGGGCTCTGTACAAGACCGTGCACGACGTGCGGGTTCGGCTGCGCGCCGAGCTCGTCGTCACGGGTTACCTCACCGCCGTCACCCCTCCATCGACCTCGGCAGGAACGTCATGAGCACCACTCCACCTACGCCGGACCGGGCCCTCACACCGGCCGCAGTCGCTGCCCTTCTCCTCGACACCAGCCCGTGGTTGTCGTGCGACAACTGCTTCGAGCGGATGGACACCTACGTCGAGGCTCTCATCCACGGCGCGTGGCACGGCGATGATGACCCGGCCATGGCGGCACACCTGCGCGGGTGCCCGGCCTGCGCCGAGGAGGCCGACTCGCTCCTCGGCCTCCTCACCGGCTCGGGCACCTGAAGGTTGCCGCCGTCCAGTCACCGCGCGGGATGCGTCAGGCCCAGGAACTCCGCGCGCGAGCGCCCGTCGGTGCGGAGCGTCCCCAGCAGACTCGAGGTCACGGTCGTGGTGCCGGCCGCCTGCACGCCGCGCAGGGTCATGCACAGGTGCTCGGCCTCGATGACGACTCCCACGCCTGCCGGAGCGAGCTGCGCGTCCAGCCAGTTCGCGACCTGCACGGTGAGGCGTTCCTGCACCTGTGGGCGCCGCGAGAAGTGCTCGACGACCCGGGCGAGCTTGGACAGGCCGAGGATGCGTCGCCCCGGCAGGTAGCCGACGTGCGCCGTGCCCACGAAGGGCAGCACGTGGTGCTCGCACAGCGACCGAACGGGAATGCCGCGCGCCACGATGAGCTCGTCGTAGCCGCCGTCATTGGGAAAGGTGGTCATCCGGAAGGGTCGAGGCGTCATGAGCTCCGCGAGGGCCGTCGCCATCCGCTCCGGGGTACGAGCCAGCGACTCGGTGCGGATGTCGAGCCCCAGGGCCCCGAGCAGGTCACGTGCCGCACCCGTGGCCAGGACGAGGTCAGGTAGCGGAACGGCCTCCGGACCGTGCCAACGCGCACGCTCGGAGGGCCCCTGGGGCTCCGCGCCCGGCCGGGCGACGGACGGCTCGTCGAGAGTCGCTGCCGATGGTCCCACGAACGGAGCGGGCGACGACGAGCTCATGAACGGCCTTCCTCGGATGCGGCACTGGCTTGCGCTGTTAGCGCACTCCCGCGCAGAGGTTCTTACCGATGTTCGGGCGGTCAGACGGAAGGGCCTCAGAGCCCCCCGTGCCCTTCGGCTCTGTCCCCTGGCCGGGCGGGGGCCGCGCAGCGAGGGACGGAAGGACGACACGTGCTTCTCAGCCCGGTACGAGCGAATGCCGGGCGGTGAATTCGGCTCGCTCCGTCGCCGATCGCCGGCTGAGCTGCCAGGCGTGATCGCAGCCCGTCGGGCGGTATCCCTCCGGATCCGTGCCGACCGGTCCTTCCGAGACACCGGACTCGGGGCCACCCCCAGCCCTCAGCCCTTTGCTGAGGCAGTTCCGGACGGTCTCGCACCGCTCCTGCGCGCGTGCCTGGCCGGGGGCGTCTACGGAGGCGCCGCACCCCGTTGGTCGTGGCGACGGCTGAGGTCGTCATTGTTCCCCCAGCAGGACATCAGAGGAAGGAACGCTCAACCGACGTCGCATCGAAGTCCTCCTCACGCGGACCACCCACATTCGCGGACAGGTGGACGCGATAGGACGACGTTGTTGTTGTCGCACAGTCCGATCGCCACATCGTCTTTCGGGAAGAGGATGTTCGGGCCCGTGAATGCCGCAATATTCCTGTTCGCGCTCAGCGGCTGATCCGGCCCCATTCGCGAACGCCCTGGTCGAAAGGCCCCGACAGATGGCGATGCGCTCCACACCTGAGCGCTGAATCCGACGCCAGCGATTGTGAGGGTGGTGCGCCGACTATGAGGGGCGAACCTGCTGCCTCTTCTACCGACGATGCGATCCCTGAGCCCGCGAAACGATTGCAACCCCTGAGGATCTTCGGCAGACTCGAGGAGGCATCGCCACGAGTTGGCGGGCGAGGAGGGACCGATGCTCGAGCAGGCGTCGGCCGCGGGCACCGTGGGGGCTGCGGAGCACAAGCGCCTGGAGCAGAGTTTTGCGGCCCTGAACGACCAGTTCGAGGCCGCCAACGAGGTGCTGCTCGCCCTCGGACGGTCGGCTGGAGATCCGGATGCCGTTCTCACGACGATCGTCGAGAGTGCCCGGCGGATCTGCCAGTCCCAGGCCGCCCACCTCTACCTCCTGGAGGACGGCGTCTATCGCCTCATCAAGGCGGTGGGGGTGTCAAAGAAGTCCATCGCGTACATCGCCGAGCACCCGATGCCGATGGACCGGGACACGCTGATCGGGCGCGTGGGCCTCGACCGGACGACACAGCAGATTCCCGACGTCCTCGCGGACCCGGGCTTCGGCCGCAGAGATCTTCAGCGGGTCGCGCACTTCCGGACGACCATGGCCGCGCCCCTGTTGATCGACGACGAGGTCGTGGGCAGCATGTCCGTCTGGCGCAACGAGGTCAGTCCGTTCGATGACCGCGAGATGGCCATCGTGACTGCGTTCGCCGCTCAGGCGGCGATGGCGATCAACGGGGTGAAGCTCGTGCAGGAGCTCGAGGCCCGCCGAGCGGAGCTCGCGCGGAAGGTCGACGAGCTGGAAGCACTGCGCGAGGTGGGCGAGGCCGTGGGGTCCAGCCTCGACGTCGAGCACGTGCTCTCGACGATCGCCATGCACGCCGTCGAGCTGTCCGGAACGGATGGCGGCTCGATCATGGAGTACGACGAGCACGCCCGCTCCTTCATCGTTCGAGCCACGTACCAGACGGAGCCCACCGTCATCGACCGGCTACGCAGCATCCGGATAGAGCTCGGCGCGACATTGGTCGGCCGGGCGGCCAGGGAACGCAAACCGTTGGCTGTCACCGACCTGGACGCGGTCGACCTGGACGCGCATCTGCGCATCCTGCAGCAGTCGGGCTGGCGGTCCGTGCTCGCGGTCCCGATGCTGCGGGAAGGGCAGATCGTCGGCGCCCTCATCGTGCGCAGGAAGAGGACCGGAAGCTTCTCCGCGGAGATCGTGCAGCTGATGGAGACCTTCGCGAGCCAGTCGACGCTGGCCCTGCTCAACGCACAGTTGTTCCGTGAGCTGGAGCAGCGCAGCGCCGAGCTCGAGGTCGCCAGCCGGCACAAGTCGGAGTTCCTCGCCAGCATGTCGCACGAGCTGCGGACGCCGCTCAACGCGGTGCTCGGCTTCTCGGAGGTGCTCCTCGAGCAGATGTTCGGAGAGATCAACGAGCGCCAGGAGGAGTACCTCAGGGACATCCACGGCTCGGGCAGGCACCTGCTCGAGCTGCTCAACGAGATCCTCGACCTCTCCAAGGTCGAGGCCGGGCAGATGGAGCTCGAGTACACGACCTTCGAGCTGGCGCCGGTGCTCGACCAGGCAGCGTCGATGCTCCGCGAGCGTGCCGGCTTGAAGGGCATCGACATCGTGGTCGAGGCCGACGACGACGTGGGCGCCGTGGAGGCCGACGAGCTGAGGCTGAAGCAGGTGGCCATCAACCTGCTGACCAACGCGGTCAAGTTCACCGGTGACGGGGGATCGGTGGTGGTACGTGTGTCTCGGTCCGACGCGGACGTCGTGACGATCACCGTGACCGACAACGGGATAGGGGTTCCGCCATCGGACCGCGAGCGGATCTTCGAGTCGTTCCAGCAGGGCGGGCGCGGACCCACGCGGGAGGAGGGGACCGGCCTCGGCCTCACCCTGTCGCGGCGGATCGTGCAGCTGCTGGGCGGGCGGATGTGGCTCGAGTCCGAGGTCGGGGTGGGCAGCACGTTCGGGTTCTCGCTCCCGGCGCAGAGGCCGGGTGCCGCCGGCTGGGTCGGCGAGCCCCGCCCGGCGACAGAGCTGGCCGATGCGGTCGTGATCGATGACGACCGGCCGTCGCTGGACCTCCTTAGCGCCTACCTTGCGGGTGGCGCCCTCCGGGTCACGACCGCCACGGACGGCCCGTCGGGGCTGGAGGCCGTGCGAAGGATCAGGCCCGCGGTGGTCCTCCTGGACATCCGGCTCCCGGGCATGGACGGCTGGGCAGTCCTGGAGGCCCTCAAGGCCGACGCCAGCACCCGGGACATTCCCGTCGTCGTGGTGTCGATCGTCGACGAGCATCCCCGCGGAGCGGCCCTCGGGGCTGCGGCGTACCTCGTCAAGCCCGTGAGCCGCGACGCCTTGCTCGGAGCCCTCGAGTCCGTCGGCGTCCCTGCCGGGCGGGCGGAACACGACTCTCGCGACGTGATGTCGTGAGCGGCGAGCGCATCCTCGTCATCGAGGACAACCCGAAGAACATGAAGCTGGTCCGCGACGTCCTCCAGTTCTCGGGGTACGAGGTCATCGAGGCGACGACGGGGGAGGACGGCGTGCGACTCGCCGGGCAGCACGAGCCCGACCTCATCCTCATGGACCTCCAGCTCCCGGGGATCGACGGAATGGAGGCGCTGCGGCAGATCCGCGGGGGCAACGGAGGAGGCGCGGTGCCCGTCGTGGCGGTCACGGCATCCGCCATGAACGAGGACCGAGACCGCGCGTATGCCGCCGGCTTCGACGGCTACGTGCAGAAGCCCATCAGCGTGCGCGGTCTGCAGCAGCAGGTCCACGACTTCCTCAACACCCCCGGGAGCGCGACATGACGGGCGACACCTCACCGCAGGCGACAGTGCTCGTCGTCGACGACCAGCCGCAGAACATCCGGCTCCTCGACGCGATCCTCAGCCCTCGCGGGTACGACGTGAGGACTGCCGCCTCGGGCGAGGAGGCGCTCGCAGCGCTCGACGGCGCCGACGCCGACATCGACCTCGTCCTGCTCGACATCGTCATGCCCGGGATGGACGGCTACGAGGTGTGCCGGCGCATCCGCGAGCAGACCGAGACGGCATACCTGCCGGTCGTGATGGTGACCGCCAGCGGGAACGAGCAGAAGATCCAGGCCCTGGAGGCGGGAGCCGACGACTTCCTCACCAAGCCGATCGACCGGAGCGAGCTGCTGGCCAGGGTCGCGTCCCTTGCTCGGATCAAGCGATACCAGGACACCATCCGGCGCCAGGCAGAAGAGCTGGCCGACTGGAACCGCGAGCTGGAGTCGAGGGTCGAGACGCAGGTGTCCCAGCTGGAGCGCATGGGGCGGCTGAGGCGGTTCCTGTCGCCCCAGCTCGCCGAGCTCATCGTCGACTCCGGCGACGAGACCTTTCTGGAGAGCCATCGGCGGGAGATCGTGGTCGTGTTCTGCGACCTGCGCGGCTTCACGACCTTCGCCGAGTCGAGCGAGCCGGAGGAGGTGATCGCGGTGCTGCAGGAGTACCACCATGCACTCGGCGACCTCATCTTCCGGTTCGAGGGGACGCTCGAGCGCTTCACAGGGTGACGGGATGATGGTCTTCTTCAACGATCCGGTCCGGTGCGACGACGGGCCGCTGCGCTCTGTCCGGATGGCGGTTGCGATGCGCACGCGTGTGATGGGGCTGGCGGAGTCGTGGGCGCGTCGAGGTCACGACCTCGGGTTCGGAATCGGGATCGCGCAGGGCTACGCCACCCTGGGCACGATCGGCTTCGAGGGTCGCCAGGACTACGCCGCGATCGGTAACGTCACGAACCTCGCGGCACGACTTTGTGCCGATGCCGGCCCCTGGCAGATCCTGACCACCGAGCGAGTCTTCTCAGCCGCCGGGCCGTCCGTCGTGGGGGAGGACGCCGGCGACCGCCAGGTCAAGGGTTTCAGCCGCCCGGTGCACGCCTTCAGCGTGATGGGGCTGGACAGCGCGAGGACCGTCTCGTGACCGGCGCCCTGTGGACCGCGCCCCCGCAAGGCCCAGCTGTGCTGTCGGCGTTGACCGAGGAGGAGCGCTACCGGCGGTTCGACGCGCTGCAGGCACGCATGCCCGGCGTGTGGAACGCGATGCGGCTCAACCACGACGACGAGTCGATCGTCGTCGTCCCCTCCATCTCGCTCGACCGCGCCGTGTCCGCGAGCGGCAGCATGTCCCAGGCCTACGAGGAGCGGTTCCTCTTCCTGCTCGTTCTGCTGCGCCAACCGCGGCTGAGGATGATCTACGTGACGTCGATGCCGATCGCTCCGGAGATCGTGGAGTACTACCTGGCGCTCCTCAGCGGAGTCATCCCGAGCCACGCCCGGGCGCGCCTCTCCCTCATCTCCGTCAACGACGCGTCCGGGCGCTCGCTCAGCGAGAAGCTGCTGGCGCGGCCCCGACTGCTTCGCCGCATCGCCGACCTCGTCCCGAACCCGGCTCGATCGCACATGGTCCCCTACAACACGACCGAGCTCGAGCGTGACGTCGCCCTGAGCATCGGCGTCCCGATGTACGGCGCCGACCCGCGGCTGGCCGAGCTCGGGTCGAAGACCGGATGCCGGCGACTCTTCGCCGAAGTCGGGGTCCCCCACCCGTTGGGCGCCGAGGACCTGCACAGCCTCGATGAGGTCGCTGATGCCTTGGTCGAGATGCGGCGGGAACGGCCCTCCATGGCCAGTGCCATCGTCAAGCTCAATGAGGGGGTCTCGGGGTCAGGAAACGCCGTCGTCACCCTCACCGGGCTTCCGAGGCCCGGTTCGTCGGACGAGAGGGCCGAGGTGATGACTCGCCTCCAGCACATGGACCTCGAGTCGGACACCACACCGTTCGACGTCTACGTCGCCAAGTTCGCCCAGGGGGGCGGAATCGTGGAGGAACGCATCACCGGACAGGAGCTGGAGAGCCCCAGTGTCCAGCTGAGGGTCCTGCCCAGCGGCGAGGTCGAGCTGCTCTCCACCCACGACCAGCTGCTCGGCGGGCCCAGCGGGCAGATGTACCTCGGATGCGTCTTTCCAGCCGCCGCGGAGTACGCGAGGCTCATCACCACGCATGCGGAGCGGATCGGGGAGCGGCTCGCCCGAGAGGGCGCACTCGGCAGGTTCGCCGTGGACTTCGTCGTTGTCCGCGATGCCGGTGGGTCGTGGACGCCGTACGCCATCGAGCTCAACCTGCGCAGGGGCGGCACGACCCATCCGTTCCTCACGCTGCAGTTCCTCACCGACGGTCGGTACGACCCCGCAACCGCACTGTTCACAACGCCCCGAGGTCGGGAGAAGCACCTCGTGGCGACGGACCACCTGGAGTCCCCGGATCTTCGCGGCCTCGTGCCTGCCGACCTGTTCGACATCGTGGCCCGGCACGGGCTGCACTTCGACCAGTCGCGTCAGGAGGGCATCGTCTTCCACATGATCAGCTGTTTGACCGAGCACGGCCGCGTCGGCATGACGTCAGTCGGGGACACTCGCGCGGAGGCAGACCGCCGCTATCGCGAGGCCGAGAGGATTCTGCTGGGCGAGGCTCGGCTGGCCCTGCAGGAGCAACCACTTCGTGTCTGACCGGTTCGCAGCACAGGCGGTCTGGTACGTCGCCTACGCGTCAAACCTCGCTCTCGACCGCTTTCGAAGCTACCTGTGCGGCGGGCGTCCGTCGGGCGGGCTGCGCGACTACGCCGGATGTCGCGATGCGCGAGACCCGGCGCGCCTCGTCAGCCTGCGGGTGACGGGCGGGCTCGTGTTCGCGGGCAGCTCCTCCGTATGGGGTGGTGGCATGGCCTTCCTCGACCGAGGGACGCCGGGTCGGATCGCGTGCCGCGCCTACCTCATCTCGGCAGAGCAGTTCGCGGACGTGACGGCTCAGGAGATGCGACGCCCTCCGGGCGGCGAGTTCGCCCGAGAGCTGGAGGACCTGCTGACCGAGGTTGAGTCTCTGCACACGTTCGGTCCGGGCCTCTACGAGACCGTTGTCCGGCTCGGCACCTTCCAAGGCGCTGCGCTGCTCACCGTGACGCATCGCGACGTCGGAGACCTTGCTCCCGCGGCCCCCTCAATCGCGTACCTGTCACAGATCGCCATTGGCCTCCAGGAAGCACATGGCTGGGGCGCCGAGAGGATCGGAACATACCTGGCTCGCGCTCCCGGGGTTCGCGGGGCCTGGACCGCTGACCGAATCTCGGATATCGCCCGGTCGGTGGCTTGACGCCGGTCGAGGGCGGAATGAAGCGGCCGTCTGGCTGAGCTCGTGGACAGGCTCGCCGTCCTGCAGCGTGGCACATCTGACCGCCCGCAGGAGACGGGCGCCGTCGGCGGGACCAGGGCGGAGACGGCGTCACCGTGGGGTGTCCCTGCCCATCACCGTGGGCGGGTAGTCGTCGTGCTGGAACGAACTGATCTCGTCGGCCGGCACAGCGGCGGATGGTCGCCGGGTGATCGAGCGCAACGTCGCGAGGTCCGCCTTGGGCTCACGGTCGGCCGTCAGCAGCCCGTTCTTCTCCTGCAGGGTGTCGGTGAACTGGGTGTAGCAGAACCCGCTGATGGCGGGTGCGTCGAGGAGCGCGTCGACGAGGGCACGGTAGCGCTCGACCAGCTCCTCCGACGTTCGCGCCACCGAGTACCCGTGCCACGACGGTCCGCCGTCCCCGTCGTGGGAGATCCCTCCGAACTCCGTGATCATCAGTGGACGACCCTCACCGGGCATACCCGGCAGCAGGACGGTGCGGTACATGGGTTGAACGTCCTTCAGGGTGTCGGCGATGCTGGCGGCGCTGCCGTAGCGCTGCGTCAGGACCTCGGCGCGTGAGGTGTAGTCGTGCACCGTGATGACGTCGGAGACAACCTGCTCCCAGCCGTCGTTGCCCACCACCAGTCTGGTGGGGTCCAAGGCCTTGGTGAGGTGGTAGAGCGCAGAGACGAAGCTGCGATGCTGCGCTGACGTGGCCAGGCTCGGCACGCCCCAGCTCTCGTTGACCGGCACCCAGGCGATGATGCACGGATGGCTGTAGTCCCGCCGCTGAATCTCCAGCCATTCCCGGGTGACCCGATCCACCGTCCGGGTCGAGTACTCATAGGCGGCCGGCATCTCGGCCCACACCAGGAGACCCAACCGGTCACACCAGTAGAGGAAGCCGGGGTCGGCCACCTTCTGATGCAGGCGGACGCCGTTGAAGCCGAGACTGCGCACGAGCTCCACCTCCCGGCGGGCGGCGTCGGGGTCGGGGACCGCCAGGTGCGACTCCGTCCAGTAGCACTGGTCGAGCACGAGACGCAAGAAGTACGGACGTCCGTTCAGCAGGATCCGGTTGCTCGATGCGCCGATGCTGCGCATGGCGGCATAGCTGCGCACCACGTCGACCGGCTCAGTGGCACCCGCCTCGCTCCCCGCGCGATGCAGCCAGACCTCGGCTTCGAAGAGGTTGGGTGTCTCGGGGGACCACAGCATCCGGCGTCGTTCCAAGGTCATGTGGGACTGCCGCAGGGGCACCGAAATGGTGGCACGGTCCCGCGCCACCATCACCGAGCTGTCGGCGAGCTCGGCACCCTCGTGCGTCAGCCGCAGCCGCACGCGCAAAGGCTGCTGGGCGACTGCGTTGAGGCGGACATCCAGGCGCAGGGTCGCCGTCTCGAGGTCGGGAGTCCACCGCAGCTCCTCGATCCGCACGGCGGGCACCGGCTCGAGCCAGACGGACTTCCAGATGCCGCTCGTTCGCTCGTACCAGATGGCGTGGGGAACCTCCTGCCAGTCCTGCTTGCCACGCGGCTGCTCGAGGTCGTGGGGGTCATCGACTGCACGGACCACCACCACCTGCTCCGCCGAGACGACCAGCGCCTCGGTGATGTCGGCGTGAAAAGGGGTGTGACCACCGGTGTGCTGAGCGACGAGCTGTCCGTTGACCCACACGTCCGAGGCGTAGTCCACAGCGCCGAAGTGCAGGAGGAGCCGCTCGTCAGGACGGTGCGGGGCGGTGAAGGTGCGCCGGTACCACAGCACGCGGTGGAAGCCGGTGTCCCCGATCCCGCTCGCTGTCGACTCCGGAGGGAACGGCACGGTGATGGCGCGCTCGGCCACGCCTTGGGACCCGTCCCAGTGTTCATACCAGCACCGGTTCAGACCGACATCGGAGTCGTCGTACGAGAACTGCCACTCACCGGACAGGTCGAACCAGCGTTCGCGCGTCATCTGAGGCCGGGGATGCACGCTGGTTCCCGATTCCACCGTCATCCACGTCACGCTAGTAGCCCCCGCAGGCGCAGCGCGAGATCTCCCCCTCGGCCATCCACAGAAGCGCTCGCCGCCCCCGGGTGTCACTGAGCGTGGGCGTGCGGGTGCGGGCAGTGCGCGGCTAGGACCGAGCTACCCGCTCGGGTCAGGGGGGTCGACTCCGGTGACAACTCCGGCTGCGTCGGTGGCGTAGCGTCCGGCCGAGAGGTCGACCAGGGTCAAGGGGTTTCCGAACGGGTCCTCGACCACCGCCACCGTTCCGACCGGGATCGGCGTAGGCCCGACCAGGACCTGACCGCCGGCGGCGACGACGGACCTCACCGCATCGGGAACCGAGGTGACGAGCCAGTTCGGCGCGTAGTCGAGTTCCGTGGTCAGCACGATTTCGGTGTCGCTGTCCGGGATGCGCAGGCCCGCCTGACCGAGGGCGTCGTGGCGCCACAGCAGGGCGTGACCCAGCCGGTCACCATAGAAGCGGATCCCTTGGTCCAGATCGGGGACGGGAATGGTGATCGCGTCGACTCCTCGGAGCAGTGGGGGATCGCTCATTGCGCCATCGTGCACCGCGTGCCGCCGATCCGGCTCTGGCAAGGCCACGCCTTCGCTCGGCTCAACCATCGCAAGCAGTACGAGGCCAAGCTCGACAGGCTGCCGGACTACCGGATCACGTTGCATGTTCGTGGACAAGAGGTACCGACACCGGGGAGTCACGGCAGTGGCCCTTCGGGGTGCTCTGGACCTCATCGCTCGGGCCCGGCGGCGGCATGGGGGAGGCGTATCCGCATGACACCGAGGGCCGGAAGGTGTCGGTCCGCTACGTCGGCACACGGAGCCTTTTCGAGGAGGCCGGGTTCAGCTACGTGCGAGCCAAGGGCCAGAGGAATTGATGCGTGTGGAGATCTGACCGTCTCGGCGAGCCGCAGTCGAGGGCTACCCGGCTGAGACCCGGGAAAGCAGAGCCGTCAGCGGTTCCGGTACCCGCGAAGGCTCCACGGCGTTGACCAGCAGCGCCGCGTAGCGCGCCTTCCGCCCCGACCGGGCCCCGAGGAAACGGCGGAGCACGGCCTCCCGCGGCCAGTCCCGTTGGGCGGGCATCCGCGCCAGGAGCCCGAGCGAGTGCGCCTCTCCCGCCTGCTGGATGACGGCCTCGACGGCCTCGGTGCCGAGCGCTCGGATCAGCTCATCCTCCAGGTCGGCGGAGCACCTGAAGAACCCCAGACGCGACGGCCCGTTCGGCTCCAGCGCGGCAACCAGCCCCGCCGCCGCAAGTCCCTGCCGAAGGATCGCTTCCTCTGCGGCGTCATAGAGGCCCGCGAGCGGGACGTCGAGCCCATGTGGGCCGTATCGCGATGCGAACGTCCGCGTGTTCGTGATGCCGTGCATGGCGACGACCTCGACGCCCTCGGCTCCCAGATCGCGCCCGAAGCGCTGAGCCAGGGTGTGGAGCGCCACCCGGTCGCTGTTTCCCTCGACGAGCACGACGGCGAGCGGCGGCGTGGTCACCTCACCATTGGGCCTGCCTGCACGCGCGTGGAGCAAGCGTTTTCCCGATGGGCTTGCGCTTCCCTCCACCGGACCGTCACCAGGCAGACCCCGAGGGGGCGCCGCTCCGGTTGGGCGGTCGCACGTCGGGGGAGCGCGGCCTTCGGCCGTACGTGCGGTCCACTCCAGGTCGACTGGATGCCGTCCCCCACTGCCTCGGGCTCCCTCACGAGTGAGAGCCCTCACCATCCCCAGCCACTCACCCGACGCGGTTCTAGCGTGAGGACGGGGCCGGCTCGCGTGCCGGCGAGACCCCACCAGGTGAAGGGAGAGGGACATGACGACCATCGCCGACGCCGCAGAGGACTTCTTGTCCTGCCGCAGGATCGCCGTGACCGGAGTGTCACGAGAACCGAAGGACCACGGCGGAAACGTCGTCTACACGCGCCTCAGAGAGCGAGGGTTCGAGGTGTTCGCGGTGAACCCGAACGCCGAGACGGTCGAGGGCGACCCGGCATACCGGGACCTGAGATCCATCCCGGGCGGCGTCGAGGCCGTCGTGATCGCCACCCGCCCGGAGCACGCCCAGTCCACCGTGCGCGAGGCCGCAGAGCTGGGGATCTCACGTGCCTGGATGCACCGCGCGTTCGGTGCCGGCAGCGTGTCGCCCGAGGCGACGGCAGCGGGCCGGGGCGCCGGGATGACGGTGATCGACGGCGGCTGCCCGCTGATGTTCGGGGCGGCCTCCGATCGCGGCCACAGGTTCATGCGCGGCTGCCTCACGCTCACCGGGAAGGTGCCTCGCAGCGTCTGAGGGCTCTGGCCACGGCGGCGTGCTCGACAACATGCCGACCGACCTCCTCGTCGAAGCTGACGAGGGGTCCGTCGTCGCCGTGAACATCGGCGCCGGGGGCGATGGCCACCACCCTTCGGGAGAGCCCCGGGTCCCCGGGCTGGGAGACACCCTCATGCGCACGATGATGATCGGCAGCGGAGGCGCCGTCGACGCCGCAAGGGCACGTGGCGCGTGGGTCGTGAGCCCGTCTGCCATGGGCGTGGGACTGCTCGAGTTCCTGAGGAGTCACGGTGCGACGGGTCCGGCGGCATCGGCAGCTGCGACGAGCCACTGCGCGACCTCGTCGTCGACGTCCGCTGCGGCGTGCAGCTCGAGGTGGTGCATCCACGTGCTGGGAGCCGGGTGGACGACCTCCGTGAAACGCGGGACGTCGAGCCGCCACGGCAAGCCGAGTGACAGCACCACCTCGGCCCTGGGGTTGCTGAGGTACTGACCCGGCCTCCACAGGTAGGCGAAGCCGCGCCGCCGCCGGAACGCGACCTGGCTGCGCCCCACGCGCTCGGTGACATCGGCGTGGTCCGCGAGGACTTCACGCACCCGCACCAGGACAGCCAGGCCGACCGGGGAGGTCGCGAAGAAGTCCTCGGCCGCTCCGACGTTCGAGCCCACCACGTGATCGTTGCACCCCTTCCCGATGTGAGCGACGAGACCGCGCCCAACCGTCCCCTGAGGAGGACAATGAGGGTGTGGCCGAGCACGGGGTCAGGGAAACCTTCGCCACGGATCCCGGCGGTCCCGATGAGCGCCTCGGGACGGCGGGCGCGGTGGTCGTCGCTCTCGACGGCTCCCCCGGTGACGAACCGGTGGTCGACTGGGCCATCGACGAGGCGGCCCGGCTCGATGCGCCGCTCCGTGTCGTGAGCGTCGTGGACCCAGGAGTCCAGCTGACCCCCTACGAGGTCCTGGTCTCGGGGTCACCGAGCCTCGCCGATGACCTGGAGCAGGGAGCCAGGCAGGTCCTCGACCAGGCCGCCGCCCGGGCGCGCGGGCGCCAGCCGGGCCTCCACGTCGCGACCGCCGTGCCGTGGGGTCCGCCGGCGGCTGCCATCGTCCGTCTCTCCTCCGGAGCGCTCCGGGTTGTCGTCGGCGCGCCCGCCCGTGGCCGTCTCGAGCGCATGCTGCTCGGGTCGGTCGCCCTGCCCGTCGTCGCCCACGCGCGCTGTCCGGTGGCCGTGGTACCGGCCGACACCGAGGTGGTCCGACCCCGCCGGATCGTCGTCGCGGTCGACGGCAGCGAGGCCAGCGGTCACGCGGTGGAGACGGCGCTGGCGAGCGCGCAGGCCAGCGGTGCATCCGTCACCTGCGTGCTGGGCTGGCACCTCGAGGTCCAGAACGGTGTGGTCGTCACCGAGCCGGGGAGCGACAGCTGGGTCGAGGTCGAGCAGCGGTATGTGGCGCTCGTGCATGCGGTCGTCGACCCGCTGGCCGCGCGCCATCCGGGCGTCGACGTGACCGTCGACATCCGGCACAGGTCCCCGGCTAAGGCGGTCGTGGAGGCCGGAGCCGAGCTCGACGCCGACCTCATCGTCGTCGGCCGCCGCGGGCACGGTGGCTTCAGCGGCCTGCTGCTGGGCTCGGTGAGCCGGCAGGTGGTCCAGCACGCCGGCCGTGTCGTCCTCGTCGTGCCCTACTCCGCCGACTGACCCTCCGGCGTCATCCGACGAAGGGCCACCCGTCGACGATCCCGTCGGGGCGTCCGGGCTCGATGTAGTGCTCGTGGCCGAAGAGGACGGCGAACACCTCCGGTGGCATCGCGAGCATCATGCCGACGTCGGTGGCCTGGCTCGCGTGAGCCTGCAGGGCAGCACGACGCCGGTCGAGCCATGGGCTGACGTCGACCCGCCAGTGGATCGCGGACTCGGGCTCACCGAGGGGGTTTCCATCGTCCATCGGCCGGTCGGGGTCGTAGTCCTCGTTGCCTGCCATGCCGGAGGCCTCGATGAAGCGGCGCATGGCGTCTCGGTTCATGGTGGACTCCAGGACCCGCGGTGGCCGCGCGGCGAGCTCTGCCCCCCGGTGGACCACGTGATGCACCTGGACGTGGTCGGGGTGGCCGTAGCCGCCGTGCCAGTCGTAGCCGACGGCGATGTCGGCGCGCTCCTCGTCGAGGACCGCGGCGAACCGGGCGGCCGCCTCGTCGAGCGGGGCTGCGGCGAAGGCGCGCTCGTGCGAGTTCTGCTCCCAGCCGCTCATCCCCGAGTCGGCGTAGCCGAGCCAGACGACCCGGTGGAGGCCGATGACCGCCGCGGCCGCCTCGGCCTCCTTGCGTCGCCGGTCGATGACGGTCTCCCCGGGCTCGAGGTCGTCCGGGGCCTCGCCGTGGTCGCCGTGGGTGGCGAAGACGACGACGACCCGGCTCCCCTCGGCGACGGCACGGGCCATCGACCCCGAGGTCTGGGAGGCCTCGTCGTCGGGATGCGCGTGGAGGAAGACGATGGTCGGCATGGCTCCATCATGCCGAGGGCGACCGACTGCACTCGAAACCCCGCAGCGGCTCGTGAGGTGAATACGGTGATCGATGGTGGTTCGCGCCGGCCCACCGGGGACAGGGAGGTTCCGATGAGCTCGTCAGACACCGTCGACCGAGGCCGTCCGGAGGACGTCGACCACGACACCGTGCCACCCGCCCGCACGGGCCTGCTCGTCCTCGCCGGTCTCCTCCTCGCGATCCCCTTGGTCGCACTCATGTGGGTCAGCAGCTATAGCCGCGACGAGCCGCGGCTCGCGGGCTTCCCGTTCTTCATCTGGTACCAGTTCCTCTGGGTCTTCCTCACCTCCGCGCTCACGTACACCGCCTACCGCATCGTGCTCGCCGCCCGGCCGCACCGGCCGATGGACGAGCTGGGTGAGGGGCGTGAGTGGGTCTCTGGCGCACCCCACCCGCCCGGCGAGGGTCGGGAGGAGCCGTCATGAGCGACGTCAACGGGGTGGCACTCGCCGTCCTCATCGCCCTCTTCGCGCTCGTCACCGGCATGGGGTTCTGGGCGACGCGGTGGCGCCGGCCGACGAGCATGGAGTCGCTCGACGAGTGGGGGCTCGGCGGACGGTCCTTCGGCACCTGGGTCACCTGGTTCCTGCTCGGCGGTGACCTCTACACGGCATACACCTTCGTGGCGGTGCCGGCCGCGATGTTCGCGGCGGGCTCGGTCTCCGGCTTCTTCGCGGTGCCCTACACGATCGTGCTCTACCCGATCATCTTCATCTTCATGGGCCGCATGTGGTCGGTCAGCCACCGCCACGGCTACGTCACGACGGCCGACTTCGTCCGCGGCCGCTTCGGGTCGCGCGGGCTGTCGCTCGCCGTCGCCGTGACCGGCTTCCTCGCGACGATGCCGTACATCGCGCTCCAGCTCGTCGGCATCCAGGCGGTCCTCGAGGTCGTCGGGCTCGGCGGCGGCGACAGCCTCCTCGCCAAGGACCTCCCGCTGTTCGTCGCGTTCGCCCTCCTCGCGGCCTACACGTACTCCAGCGGCCTCCGCGCACCGGCGGTCATCGCGTTCGTCAAGGACACCCTGATCTACCTCGTCATCATCGTGGCGATCATCTACCTCCCGACGAAGGTCGGCGGGTGGGATGCCGTGTTCGGCGCGGCCGAGGAGAAGATGGCCGCTCCCAACCCGGTCGACGGCAAGCCGAACGGTGTGTTCATCCCCGGGGAGGCACAGCACTGGGCGTACGCGACGCTGGGGCTCGGCTCGGCGCTGGCCCTGTTCATGTATCCCCACTCGATCACGGCGAGCCTGTCGGCCGCGAGCCGCAACACGATTCGGCGCAACGCGGCCATCCTGCCGGCGTACAGCTTCGTCCTGGGGCTGCTCGCCCTCCTCGGCTGGGTCGCCATCGCGGCCGGCACCACGCCGATCGGGGCCGACGGCAAACCCAACGCCCAGCTCGTCATCCCGCAGCTCTTCGAGGACTCCTTCCCGTCGTGGTTCGCGGGCGTGGCCTTCGCGGCGATCGCGATCGGGGCCCTGGTGCCGGCGGCCATCATGTCGATCGCGGCGGCCAACACCTTCACCCGCAACATCTACAAGGAGTGGCTCAAGCCCGACGCCACGCCGGCGCAGGAGGCGAGGGTCTCCAAGATCGCGTCGCTGGCCGTCAAGGCGTTCGCGCTGGTCTTCGTGCTCACCCTCGACAAGCAGAATGCCATCAACTTCCAGCTTCTCGGCGGCATCTGGATCCTCCAGACCTTCCCCGCCGTCGTTCTCGGGCTCTACACCAGGTGGCTGCACCGGTGGGCGCTGCTCGTCGGCTGGGCTGCGGGCATGGTCTACGGCACCTGGCAGGCCTGGAACGTCGCGAACCCGCGAGGGGGCGCAGAGCACTTCGGTGGCTCGCTCGCGCTCATGCCGGTCATCGGCGAACTGGGGTACATCGCGCTGACGGCCTTCGTCCTCAACCTCGTGGTCGCCGTCGTGCTCACGCTGGTTCTCCGCGCGACGAAGGCACCGACCGGCGGTGACGAGACGATCCGCGGCGACTACTTCGCGGACGCCGGCGACCCCCGGGTCCAGAAGGTGCTCCAGCCGATCCACCAGGAGGCCCCGAACCCCTGACCGAGGATGCCGCTCGAGACCCTCCGCGATGCCGGTGGGCGCAGTCTTCTCCCTCGAGCCCGCGGCATACCCTCTCGCTATGCGGATCGCGGTGACCGGAGGGTCGGGCAAGCTCGGGCGGCACGTCGTGGAGCACTTGCGCTCGCTGGGTCACGACGTCGTCAACCTCGACGTCCACGGGGAGCGGTGGACCGGCTGGATCGAGGTCGACATCGCGGACTACGGGCAGGTCGTGGACGCCCTCGGCGGCATCCACGGCGAACAACCCGCGGCGGAGGCCGTGGTGCACCTCGCGGCCATCCCGGCGCCGGGCCTCCGACCGGACGCCGTCACCTTCGCCAGCAACATGCTCGGGACCTTCCACGTCCTCCACGCCGCGATTCGGCTCGGGATCACCAAGGTGGTCCTCGCCTCCAGCGAGACCGTGCTGGGTCTGCCCTTCGACACGCCGCCGCCCTACGTGCCGGTCGACGAGGAGTATGCCGCACGCCCCGAGTCGGTCTACTCCCTCGGCAAGCACCTCGAGGAGACCATGGCGGTCGAGCTCTGCCGCTGGCATCCCGAGCTCTCGATCACGGCCCTCCGGTTCTCCAACGTCATGGACCCCGAGGACTACGGCGCGTTCCCGTCCTTCGATGCCGACCCGATGCTGCGCAAGTGGAACCTCTGGAGCTACATCGACGGCCGTGACGGCGCACTGGCGGTGGAGCGCGCGCTACAAGACACCGCGTCCGGCTTCGAGAGCTTCGTCATCGCCTCGCCGGACACCGTGATGAGCCGCTCCAGCGCAGACCTCGTCGCCGAGGTGTTCCCGGGGGTGGAGGTCCGCAAGGAGCTCGGTGAGCACGAGACACTGCTCTCGATCGACAAGGCGCGTCGCGTGCTGGGCTACGACCCCCGCCACACCTGGCGGGACGAGGTCCGACCCCCCCGATGACTCTTGGCAGGATGGGCGACATGGACCCCGCCGCCCCGCCGACCCGGCTCGTCGAGCTCGCCCATGCGCACGGCGTCGCGACGGACTACTGGGACTGGCAGGGCCGGCACGTCACGGTGTCCACCTCCGCCATCCGCGCCGTGCTCACGGCGCTCGGGGTCGAGGCCGCCCACGACGAAGCCGTCGAGCACGCCATCGCCGAGATCGAGCTCGGGCAGTGGCGACGAACCCTGCCGCCGACGGTCGTCGCCCGGGAGGGATGGACGCCACACGTCCACACCCACCTCGCGGCGGGCACCGGCATCCGCCTGGACGTCGTCCTCGAGGACGGAAGCGTCCGAGCGGCGCACCAGGTCGACCGGTGGGTGCCGGACCGTCAGGTCGACGGGCGGTCCATCGGTCAGGCGACGTTCGAGCTGCCGGGCGACCTGCCGACCGGCTGGCACCGCCTCGTGGCGCACCTCGACGCGCCGGCCGTCGACGAGCGCTCCACCGACGCGACCCTCGTCGTGACACCCCAGCGACTGCAGCTCCCGGCGGCCCTCGCCGAGGGCCGTGTCGTCGGCCTGCAGGCGCAGCTCTACCAGGTGCGGTCGGCGGAGTCCTGGGGCATCGGGGACCTGCGCGACCTCGCCGACCTCGCGACCTGGGCGGCCGCTGCCCACGACGCGGACTTCCTCCTCATCAACCCCCTCCACGCCGCCGAACCCATGCCGCCGGTCGAGCCCTCGCCCTACCTGCCGACCACCCGGCGCTTCGTCAACCCGCTCTACCTGCGCGTCGAGGACGTGCCCGAGCTGGCGCGGCTCGACCACACGGCCCACCGGAAGGTGCTGTCGATCGCCGCGGGCGCGCGAGCACTCAACGCGCTCGACCGGATCGACCGGGACGCCGCATGGACGGCGAAGAAGGAGGCGCTGCGCCTGGTCTTCGACGTGGGACTCACCGGGCAGCGCGCGCGCTCGTTCGCCCTGTTCTGCGCTCGCGAGGGCGAGGGGCTCGAGACCTTCGCCACCTGGAGCGCGCTCGCCGAGGTGCACGGGCTTCCGTGGACCGACTGGCCGGCCGAGCTGCGGGACCCGAACGGCGAGGCCGTCTCCACGTTCCGGCAATCCCACGCCGACGACGTCGACTTCCACCGGTGGCTGCAGTGGCTGCTCGAGCAGCAGCTGGCCACCGTGCAGCAGGAGGCCCGAGGCGCGGGAATGCCGCTCGGCATCATCCATGACCTCGCCGTCGGTGTGCACCCCTCGGGCGCCGACGCATGGGGCCTCGGGGACGCCCTCGCTCGTGGCGTGACGGTGGGTGCTCCGCCGGACCAGTTCAACCAGCTCGGTCAGGACTGGAGCCAGCCGCCCTGGCGTCCCGACCGGCTCCAGGAGCTGGGCTACGCCCCGTTCCGCGACATGCTGCGCACCATCCTGCGGGACTCCGGCGGCATCCGGGTCGACCACATCATCGGCCTGTTCCGGCTGTGGTGGATCCCCGAGGGCGGAACCCCCGCGGACGGCACCTACGTGCACTACGACCACGAGGCCCTCCTCGGCATCCTCGTGCTCGAGGCGCAGCGGGCGGGTGCCGTGGTCATCGGGGAGGACCTCGGGGTCGTGGCGCCGCACGTGCGCGACGACATGAGCGAGCGAGGACTCGTCGGCACCTCGATCCTGTGGTTCGAGTGGGACGAGGACGGACCCAAGCCCCCCGAGCGCTACCGCGAGCTGTGCCTGTCGACGGTGACGACGCACGACCTCCCGCCCTCGGCGGGCTACCTGTCGCTGGAGCACGTGGCGGTCCGTGAGCACCTCGGGCTCCTCACCCGTCCGGTGGCCGAGGAGCGAGCCCACGAGGAGGCCTCCATCAGCCGCCTGCGGGAGGCCTGCGTCCAGCGCGGACTCCTCCACCCCGGGGCCGGAGTCAGCGCGGTGGTCGAGGCGCTCCACCGCTGGATGGCTCTCACGCCGAGCCGGATGCTGGCCGTGTCCCTCGCCGACGTCGTCGGCGACCGACGGGCCGTCAACCAGCCGGGCACGAACGACGAGTACCCCAACTGGCGGATCCCGCTGAGTGGGCCCGACGGCCGCCCCGTGTCCCTCGAGGGCGTGCGGGAGGCCGACCTGGCGCCGGTGCTCTTCGCCGCCCTGCGCGGCGAGCGGTCACCCGACTGACGGCGCGCCGGGGCCGTCCTCAGCTCACGGCGGCAGGGGCCGGGACGACGCGGCGCAGGGCCGCTTCCAGCCGGCCGGCCTCCTGTTCACGCAGCTCGTACCGGGCCCGCACCAGAGGGACGTCCACGGTGAGAACCCGGGTCAGGTCGACCGGCGTGCCGGACACGACCACGTCGACCACGCCGGCCTCCACCATGGCCCCGATGGTGGCCTCGAGGTCGCGCGTCTGGCCTTCGCCGTAGCCCATCGCGGGGAGGACCCCGCGCGCGTTGGGGTACGCCGCGAACGTCGCGACGAGCGACCCGACGGCATACGGGGCGGGGTCGACGATGGACGCGGCACCGGCTGCCCGGGCCCCGACGACACCCGCGCCGAAGCTCATGGAGCCATGGGTCAGCGTGGGCCCGTCCTCGACGACGACGACCCGTCGACCAGCGACGGCAGGAACGTCGTCCAGTGTCACCGGGCTGTCGCACCGCAGCACGTCGGCGGTGGGGTTGAGCCGGCGCACCGACGCCTCCACGGCCGCCACGTCGGCGAGCGGTGCAGAGTCGCACTTGGCGACGAGGACGAGATCCGCCATCCGCACGTTGGCCTCCCCCGGGTGGTATGCCGCCTCGTCACCGGGACGCAAGGGGTCCGCGAGGACGAGGTGCAGGTCGGGCGCGTAGAACGGCAGGTCGTTGTTGCCGCCGTCCCAGAGCACGACGTCCGCCTCGGCCTCCGCCTCGCGGAGGATGCGACCGTAGTCGACGCCCGCATAGACGACACACCCCGCCTCGATGTGCGGCTCGTACTCCTCGCGCTCCTCGATCGTGCAGCGGTGGCGTTCGAGGTCCGCCAGGCTCTCGAAGCGCTGACAGACCTGGGCGGCGAGGTCGCCGTAGGGCATCGGATGACGCACGGCGACGACCCGAAGCCCCATCTGTCGCAGCAGCCGAGCGACGTACCGGGTCGTCTGGCTCTTGCCGACCCCGGTTCTCACAGCGGTCACGGCGACGACCGGCCGGCGGGAGCGAAGCATCGTGCGGCGTGCCCCGGGGAGGACGACATCGGCCCCGGCAGCGATCGCGCGCGAGGCCAGGTGCATGACCTGGGTGTGGGCGAGGTCGGAGTAGGCCAGCACCACCGTGTCGACGCGCTCGGCGGCGACGAGGTCCTCGAGGACCGACTCGTCCACGATGCGGATGCCGCGGGGGTAGAGGCTGCCGGCCAGCGTCGGGGGGTACGTGCGACCGTCGATGTCGGGGATCTGGGTCGCCGTGAACGCCACGACCTCCACCGTGGGGTCGTCCCGGTACAGGAGGTTGAAGTCGTGGAAGTCGCGGCCGGCGGCGCCCAGGATGACGACGCGTTCCCGGGAGGAGGCCGAGGTCGGTGCGCTCATGGCGATCTCCGTGGCGGCTGGGTCCACCGCAGGGTGCGGGACCCGCCGCTGCCGATGCTACGCCCGCGCCCGAAGGTGACGGCTCAGGACGTGACCGGCGCCGCACGTCGAGCGACGGCGTTCCGGACGGTGATCGCCACGAAGCGCTCGGCCAGTGGCCGCCAGGCAGCCCGTAGCACCTCTCGAGCGCCGGTGACGGAGGCGAGGAGCTCCTCCTGCTCGGTGGTGAGACCGTCGGGGGAGTCCCACCGCAGCCACGTGCCGAAGATCTCCGGTGAGGTCTCCGGGTGAAACTGCACGCCCCAGGCGGCAGGTCCGAGGCGCAGTGCCTGCGGCCGTCCGTCCGGGAGCGTGGCGAGCACCCGTGCGCCGATCGGGGGCTCGAGCACCACGTCGTCGTTGTAGTGGACGGCGGGCAGCCCGTCCGTGCCGGCGAGCAGGGGGTCGTCCGCGCCCGCCGCCGTGAGGCGGACGGGTACCAGCCCCACGGTCCGTCCGGACGGGTTGCGCGTCACCGCTCCCCGCAGCGCGACGGTGGCGAGCTGGTGGCCGAGGCACACGCCGAGGGTCGGCACTCCGGTCGTCACCGCGTGGGCCAGCAGCCGCCTCGTTGCGGGGAGCCAGGGCGCCAGGGCGTCGTCGGAGCACCCCATCGCCCCACCGAGGACGACGAGACCGCCGTGCCCGTCCGCCCGATCGGGCACGACCTGGCCCCGGTCGGCGCGCACCACCGTGACCTTCACCCCGAGTTCGCTCCACCAGTCGCCGAGCCACCCGAGCGGTGCGTCCGGCTCGTGCTGGATGACGAGGAGCCGTGGACCCGTGCTCATGCCACGCGGGTGCCGACCGCGGCACCGATGGCATAGGTGACCGCCATGGCGAGCAGACCACCGACGACGACACGCACGGTCGCCCGACCCGCGTCGGCGTCACCGAGCCGCGCGCTGAGCCACCCGGTTCCGGCCAGCGCGAGGACCACGGCGGCCACGGTGACGGGGACCCGCCAGCCGAGTGGTGGCAGGACGATGGCGAGGAGGGGGATGAGCGCACCCACCGTGAAGGCGGCCATCGACGCCCAGGCGGCGTGCCAGGGGTTGGTGAGGTTCTCCGGGTCGATCCCGAGCTCCACCTCTGCGTGGGCCCCGAGGGCATCGTGGGCGGTGAGCTCCTCGGCGACCTGCTGGGCCAGGCGTGGGGAGAGACCCTTCCCGCGGTAGATCCCGGCGAGCTCGGCGAGCTCGGCCTCCGGCTCCTCGTGCAGCTCACGGATCTCCTTGGCGATGAGGGCCTGCTCCGAGTCACGTTGGGTGCTCACCGAGACGTACTCGCCGACCGCCATGCTCATCGCGCCGGCGGCGAGGCCGGCCAGACCGGCAGTGAGCAGGAGTGCGCGGTCGGACGTCGCCGCGGCGACACCGATGACGAGGCCGGCCGTCGAGACGATGCCGTCGTTGGCACCGAGCACACCCGCCCGCAGCCAGTTCAGCCGCCCGGCGGACGACCTCGTGTGCGCCTCGACGTGCCCGGGGACGCTGACGTGGTGGTCAGGCACCGACGGTCGCCCCCTCGGCCTCGGCGGCGGCGGAGATCCGGTGGGCGAGCTCGATGTCGAGCTGGGTCAGCCCGCCGGCGTCGTGGGTGGTCAGCGACCAGCGCGTGGTGCGCCAGCGGACGTCGATGTCGGGGTGGTGGTCCATCTGCTCGGCCTCGTCGGCGACCGCCGTCACGATCCGGATGGCGGCCGGGAAGTCCGGCGCCTCCACGGTGGCGACGAGCGCGTCGCCCCGGCGCGCCCAGCCGGTCAGCCCACGCAGCTGGGTGGTCACCTCGTCATCGCTCAGCAGTCGGCTCATGAGCCCATTGTGGTCCACGCTGCCCGAGACCTCCGCTCCTGCACCTGGACCTCCTTCGGATGCCGGGACGGCTCGTGTCGCTCAGAGGGCCTCGGTGACGGAGGCAGGACCGATGAAGTCCTCGTGGTCGGAGCTCGTGTCGACCTGCTCGACCATCTCGGGGGTGACCGCGTGCGGCTGCAGCTCTCCGCTCTCGATCTGCTCGGCCCAGTGGCACGCGACGCGGTGGCCGGCGGGCACCCCCGCGAGCTCGACGGTGCGCAGCGCCGGTCGCTCGTCGTCGCACCGGGTGGGCTGACGCCAGGGGCAGCGGGTGTGGAACCGGCATCCGGCAGGAGGGTTGGAGGGCGAGGGGAGGTCACCGGTGAGCAGGATCTGCTCCCGGGTGTCCTCGACCGTCGGGTCCGGCACCGGGACGGCGGAGAGCAGGGCGCGGGTGTACGGGTGGAGGGGGAGCGCGTAGAGGTCGTCGGCCGTCGCCTCCTCGACGAGGCCGCCGAGGTACATGACACCGATCCGGTCGCTGATGTGGCGGACGACGGCCAGGTCGTGCGCGACGACGAGGTAGGTGAGGTGGAACTCGTCCTGCAGCTCCTCGAGCAGGTTGATGACCTGGGCCTGCACCGACACGTCCAGCGCGCTGACGGGCTCGTCCGCCACGATGAGCTTCGGCTCGACGGAGAGCGCGCGGGCGATCCCGATGCGCTGCCGCTGGCCCCCGGAGAACTCGTGCGGGTACTTCGTGAGGGCCGCCGCCGGCAGGCCGACGGCGGCCAGCAGCTCCCGGAGCCGCCTCGCGGTCGACGGGCCGTCGGCGTCGAGGCCGTGGGCCCGCATGCCCTCGACGAGGAGCGACTCCACCGACTGCCGGGGGTCCAGGCTGCTCATCGGGTCCTGGAAGACCATCTGGATGTCCTTGCGCTTCCGGCGCAGGTCCTCGCCCTTGAGCGAGGCGATGTCCGTGCCGTCGAAGAGCACGGTGCCGGCCGTGGGTGGCTCGAGGTTGAGGATGGCCTTGCCCAGCGTCGACTTGCCGCAGCCGGACTCGCCGACGAGGCCGTAGGTCTCTCCCCGCAGGATCTGCAGGTCCACCCCGTCGACGGCGTACACGTAGCCGATGACCTTGTCGAAGATGACTCCCCGCTTGATGGGGAAGTGCACCTTGACACCACGCACGTCGACGAGGACGTCGTCGTCCCCTCCGGAACCCGGCCGGGCGCTGGTTGCGGTCTCGGTCATGTGGTCACCTCACCGGGTTGTGGCAGCGCAGGGCCCGAGTCGCGGACTCCTCGAGGGCGGGCGTGACCTCGGTGCAGACGTCGATGGCGTTCGGGCACCGTGGGGCGAAGGCGCACGCGTGGTCCCACGGGAGGTTGTCGGCGACCGACCCCGGAATCGGCGTGAGCCGCTCGCCACGGGGCGCGTCCAGCCGAGGGATGGAGCTCAGCAGGCCGTGGGTGTAGGGGTGGCGCGGATCGGCGAACAGCTCATGACGACGTCCGCGCTCGACGATCCGGCCGGCATACAGCACGTTGACCTCGTCGCAGAGTCCGGCGACGACGCCGAGGTCGTGGGTGATCATGACGAGCGCCGTGCCGCTCTCCTGGACCAGCTCCTTGAGCAGGGCGAGGATCTGGGCCTGGATCGTGACGTCGAGGGCCGTCGTCGGCTCGTCGGCGATGAGGAGGCGAGGTGCGCAGGCGAGGGCCATGGCGATGAGGGCCCGTTGGCGCATGCCGCCACTCATCTGGTGCGGGTAGTCCTTGAGCCGACGGTCGGGGTCCGGGATGCCGACCCGGTTGAGCAGGTCGCGGGCCAGGGGCCGGGCCGCCTTGCGCGACATTCCCCGGTGCCGTTCCAGAACCTCGGTGACCTGCAGGCCCACGGGCACCACGGGGTTCAGCGACGACAGCGGGTCCTGGAAGATCATCGCGATGTCCCGGCCACGGCGGTCCCGCATCGCACTCTGGTCGAGCTCCAGGAGGTTCGTGCCCTCGAAGGACGCCGTCCCCTCGACGCGGTTGCCGCGATGGGGGAGGAGACCCATGATGGCGAGCGAGGTGACCGACTTGCCGCACCCGGACTCGCCCACGAGGCCGACGGTCTGCCCCGGCCGGACGTCGAAGCTCACGCCGTCCACGGCTGCGAACGGCGCCTCCCCGTGGCGGGTGAAGGTCACCCGCAGGTCGCGTACCGACAGGAGCGGCTGATCCCCGCGTGCCGCAACGGGCGGCGGTGTCGCCGTGGCGGTCATCCGCACCTCACCTCCGAGTCTTCGGGTCGAGGGCCTCGCGCAGCGACTCCCCCATGAGGGTGAAACCGAGCGCGACGAAGATGATGCACAGGGCCGGGTACACCGCGAGGTGGGGATGGTCGTAGATGAACTTGGTCGACGCCCCGAGCATCTGTCCCCACTCCGGCTTGCTGTCGTCCGGGTTGCCGAGGCCGAGGAACGACAGGGCGGCTGCGTCGATGATCGCCGTCGCGAGGACCAGCGTGGTCTGCACGATCACCGGTCCGACGGAGTTGGGCAGCATGTGCCGGAAGACGACCGCCTGTTGCCGGACACCGAGGGCCCGGGCCGCCAGGACGTGGTCGCTCGCACGCTCGGCCAGCATGGAGCCCCGCAGGAGCCGCGCGAACACCGGCACCTGGGTGACCGCGATGGCGACGATGACCGTCCACTGGCTCGGCCGGCTCGCGAGCGCGGCGATGGACATCGCGAGGAGAAGGGAGGGGATCGAGAGCAGGACGTCGACCGCGCGCATGACCGCCGCGTCCACCCCGCCACCGAGAGCGCCGGCCAGCGTCCCCAGGACGAGCCCGCCGACGAGGCCGAGTGCCGTGGCGAGAACACCCACGAGGAGGGTCTGCTGGCTACCGACGAGCAGGCGGGACAGGAGGTCACGCCCCCTGTCGTCGCCACCGAGGGGGAACCCCTCCTGCGGCGCGGGGATGGGGTTGGTCTGCTGGCGCACCTGGTCCAGGAGCAGCCGGGCGTCCGGCTCGTGCGGCGCGACCCACGGCGAGACGATGGCCAGCACGATGAAGAGGAGCGTGATGGCCGCACCCACGAGGAACACGGGATTGCGCCGGAGCCGCCGCCAGGCGCTCGCGATGAGGGAGACGCCGGGTGCCTCGTCGATCGAGCCGGCGTCGTCGACGGCGACCGCCGAGGAGCCGGTCCGGCCGCCGTGCTCCCGCGGGTACGCGGTCGAGGCGGCGAGGGCGTCGATCCGCTCCTTCCGGCGGGCCATCGGGTTCAACGGGCTCATCGGGTGCGCACCCTCGGGTCGATGACGGCATACGAGATGTCGACGAGGAGGTTGACGATGACGTAGATCGAGCAGGCCGCGAGGATCAGCACCTGGAGGACGGCGTAGTCGCGTCGCTCGTAGGACAGCGCCAGGGCCTCCCCGATGCCTCCCCAGTTGAAGACCCTCTCGGTGAGCACCGCACCGGCGAGCAGGCCACCGATCTGGAGTCCGACCGTCGTGACGACCGGCAGGAGCGCGTTGCGCATGACGTGACGGCCGCGGATCACCCGGCTCGTGAGCCCTTTCGACTCCGCCGTCCGAACGTAGTCCTCGTCGAGCACGTCGAGCACGGAGGCGCGGGTGATGCGGAAGATCACGGCGAAGGGGATGGTGGCCAGGGCGACCGCCGGCAGGACGAGGTGCCGGACGGCGTCCGCGGCGCAGTCGTACTCCCTGGTCAGGAGGCCGTCGAGGACGAAGAAGCCGGTGACGCGCGTGCACCCGAGCGACGGGTCCTGACGGCCGGACACGGGGAAGATCGGGTACTCGATCGCGAACCAGTACTTGAGGAGGAACGCGAGGAAGAAGACCGGAACGGCGACGCCGATGAGCGACAGGACCACCGCGCCGTTGTCGATGGGCGAGTGGTGCCGACGTGCCGCGATGTAGCCCAGCGGGATCGCGAGGATGACGGCGATGATCATCGCCGTGATCGTCAGCTCGATGGTGGCCGGCAGCCGGGCGAGGAAGACGTCGAAGGCGTCCCGCCCGGGAAGGACACCGGTCGACGCGCCGAAGTCCCCCTGCGCTGCCCGCTGGAGGAACCTGAGGTACTGGACGTGGATGGGCTCGTCGAGCCCGAGCGCCTTGGTGAGCGCCGCACGCGTCGCCGGGGTGGCCCGTTCGCCGAGGATCGCGGACACGGTGCCACCGGGAAGCGAACGGAGCCACACGAAGAGGAGCAGGGAGAGGACGAACACGACACCGATCATCTGGATGACGCGTCGGATGATGAATCTCGCCAACGTTGGCTCCTTGGGACTCCGTCGAGACGTCGGTGGCCGCCTCGGACCCTAGTGGGTCGGAGGCGGCCACCGCGCGTGGTGCCGGTGCTCAGCGGGGGCCGGAGCCCCCGATGCTCACTTGGAGACCGTGACGGTGTCGAACGTCTCTGCCGTCAGTGGGCTCGCCACCAGACCGTTGACCTTGGCACTGGTCACCAGGGCCGGCGGGGAGTGGCTGATCGGCAGGCCGGGGAGGTACTCCTCGGCGATCTGCTGGTTGATCTTCTGGTAGGCCGCCTCGCGCTCGCCCTCGTCGACGATGGCGTCGGCCTTCTTGAGGTCGTCGGCCAGCGTCTTGCCCCACGGCATGACGCTCGTGTGGAAGTCGTTCTCCTCGAGGTTGGCGAAGAACGTCCCGACGAAGTTGTCCGCGGCGTTGTAGTCACCGGTCCAGCCCACGAGGAAGGAGTCGTACTTGCCGGCGTTGACGTCGTCGAGGTAGCCACCGTTCCACGGCTTGTTGACGACCTCGACCTTGATGCCGACGGCCTCGAGGTCCTTCTTGAAGGCGTCGTGGATCTTCTGGGGGTCCGGCATGTACGGCCTGGTCACCTCGGTCGGGTAGGCGAACTGGAGGGTCATGCCCTCGGCGCCCGCCTCCGCGAGGAGGGTCTTGGCCTTCTCCGGGTCGTACGGGTACGGCTGGAGCTCCGCGTTGTAGCCGCTCACGGTGTCAGGCATGAACTGCGAGGCCACCTTCGCACCCTCGGGCAGCTGTGACTTCACCATCTGGTCACGGTTCAGTGCGTGGTACAGCGCCTGCCGGACCTTGAGGTCCTTGAGCTTGGGGTTCTTCTCCGGGTTCAGACCCATGTAGAGGATGTTGAAGGCGGGACGGACCTCGACCTTGTTGCCCTCGTCCTCCAGCCCCTTCCAGTCCACGGGGTTGGGCAGGTCGTAGCCGTCGATGGAACCGGCCTGCAGCTCCTGGCGACGGGTGCTCTCGTCGGCGATGATCTTGAAGACGATGGTCTTCGTCTTCGGCGGGTCGCCGTAGTAGGTGTCGTTGGCCACCAGGGTGACCGTCTTGTTGGCCTCGTCGTACTTCTCGAGCTTGTACGGTCCGACACCCACCGGGTTCATCGCGTACTCGGGGAACTTGAAGCCCTCGCCCTGCGCGACGACGTTGTTGGCGTCACCGGCCTCGAGCGCCTTCGGCGACTGCATCGAGAAGGAGTCGAGGGACAGGATCGTCGGGAAGCTGGACGTCGTGCGCGTGATCTGGACGACCGCGGTCGACTCGTCCTGCGCCTGGCACGACTTGTAGAGGGAACCCTCGGGCTTGTCGCTGAACGACCCGAAGAAGTAGCCCCAGTACTCGGCCGCGGTCTGTCCCGCACCCTTCTGCTCGAACATGCGGGTGAAGTTCGCGCAGACCGCCTCGGCGTTGAACGGCTCGCCGTCGGAGAACTTCACGCCCTGCTTGAGCTTGAAGGTCCAGCTGAGGCCGTCGGCCGACGGCTCCCAGCTCTCGGCCAGCTCGGGCTGGACGTCGGCCGAGCCGGGCTTGACACCGAGCAGGCCCTGGTGGATCTGCCGGGTGACCCGGAAGGTCTCGCCGTCCGTCGCGTAGAACGGGTCGAACAGCTCCGGAGCCCCTGCCGCCCCGAACGTGAACGTGTCCTTGAGATCGCCGGCGGCTGCCGTACCGGTGTCGGTGTTTCCCGAGTCCCGGTCGGACTCCGCGCAGGCGGTCACGGTGAGGGCAGCCGCCGCCATGAGGACGATCGGCACCTTCCGCTTGAGCATCATCGATAAACCTCGCTTGGTGTGCGAACGCTCGCGGCGTCCGGAGCGGGCGCCCGAGTAACAACGGTCCGGCGGCGAGCCCAGAAGGCCGCACCTTCGACCGCTGCGGGCGACCATAACGGCAAAATCGCGCCCGGAACGCACCGTCGGCGATTGGTTATCCAAGTGAGACCCAGCCCCACGCACTGCTCGGACGGGGGCCTCGGGGGCACTACACCGATTGGGTCTCGGCCGCAAGGTTTGAGAGACTGACAGGTATGCCTGTCTCCCGCCGTGACGATGTCCGCAACGTCGCCATCGTCGCTCACGTCGACCACGGCAAGACAACTCTGGTCGACAAGATGCTCTGGCAGTCGGGGGCCTTCGGGGAGCACGACCACATCGCGGAGCGCGCGATGGACAGCGGCGACCTCGAGCGCGAGAAGGGCATCACCATCCTCGCCAAGAACACCGCCGTCCGGTATGCCGGCAAGGCAGCCCTGGATGCCGGCCTCGCCGACGGCATGACGATCAACATCATCGACACCCCGGGACACGCCGACTTCGGGGGCGAGGTGGAGCGCGGTCTCTCCATGGTCGACGGCGTCGTCCTGCTCGTCGACGCCAGCGAGGGGCCGCTGCCCCAGACGCGCTTCGTGCTCCGCAAGGCGCTCACGGCCGGCATGCCCGTGGTCCTCTGCATCAACAAGGTCGACCGCCCCGACGCCCGGATCGGCGAGGTCGTCGACGAGGTGTACGAGCTCTTCATGGACCTCCTGGAGGACGTCGAGCACCACCAGGACCAGCTGGAGTTCCCCATCGTGTACGCGTCGGCGAAGGCCGGCCGGGCCTCGCTGACCCGCCCCGCCGACGGCGGGCTCCCGGACGGCGACGACCTCGAGCCGTTGTTCCGCACGATCATCGAGACGATCCCCGCGCCGTCCTACGATCCCGAGGCGCCGCTCCAGGCCCACGTGACGAACCTCGACGCCTCCAACTTCCTCGGCCGCCTCGCCCTCCTGCGTGTGCACAACGGCACGATCCGCAAGGGCCAGCAGGTCGCCTGGTGCCGCCGCAACGGCGCCGTGGAGCGCGTGAAGATCACCGAGCTCCTCATGACCGACGCCCTCGAGCGTCGCCCCGCAGAGCAGGCTGGTCCCGGCGACATCATCGCGGTGGCCGGCATCCCCGAGATCACCATCGGCGAGACGCTCGCCGACGCCGACGACCCGCGAGCCCTGCCGCTCATCACGGTCGACGAGCCGGCGATCTCCATGACGATCGGCATCAACACGAGCCCGATGGCCGGCCGGGTCAAGGGCGCCAAGGTGACCGCCCGACTCGTCAAGGAGCGCCTGGACCGCGAGCTCGTGGGCAACGTGTCGATGCGCGTGCTCCCGACCGAGCGTCCGGACGCCTGGGAGGTCCAGGGCCGGGGCGAGCTGGCGCTCGCGATCCTCGTCGAGCAGATGCGCCGAGAGGGCTACGAGCTGACCGTCGGGAAGCCCGAGGTCGTGACCCGCACCATCGACGGCACGCTCCACGAGCCGGTGGAGCGCCTCACGATCGACAGCCCCGAGGAGTACCTCGGGACGATCACGCAGCTGCTGGCCGTACGCAAGGGCCGCATGGAGCAGATGACGAACCACGGGACCGGGTGGGTCCGCATGGAGTTCCTCGTGCCGTCCCGCGGTCTCATCGGCTTCCGGACACAGTTCCTCACCGAGACCCGGGGGACGGGCATCGCGCACCACGTGTTCGAGGGGTACGAACGCTGGTTCGGCGACATCTCGACCCGGGTGAGCGGCTCGCTCGTCGCCGACCGGTCCGGCGTGGCGACGGCGTATGCGATGGCCAACATCCAGGAGCGCGGCAGCCTCTTCGTCCCGCCGACCACCGAGGTCTACGAGGGCATGATCATCGGCGAGAACTCTCGCGCGGACGACATGGACGTCAACATCACCAAGGAGAAGAAGCTCACGAACGTGCGCTCGGCCGGTGCCGACATCCTCGAGCGCCTGGCCCCTCCCCGCAGCCTCTCGCTCGAGCAGTCCCTGGAGTTCTGTCGCGAGGACGAGTGCGTCGAGGTCACCCCGGAGGGCATCCGGATCCGCAAGGTCGAGCTCGACCAGACCCTGCGCGCCCGCGCCGCGGCCCGCGCGAGGAAGGGCTGAGCCGCACGTGGTGGAGAAGGACCCCGGCTCGGGCTCTCCTGAGCCAGGCTCGGAACCGACCCTGGAGACGCGGGCGAGCCGGGCCAACCGCGCCAGTCGCGCCAGCCGTCAGCGCCGCTCCGCCAGCGACGGCCGCGCCGCCCGGCACAGCGGCGATGGTCGCGCCGCCCGCAGCGATGGTCGCGCGGCCCGCAGCGAGGGTCGCGCCGCCGCCCGGTCGAGCAGCGAGGGCCGCGCCGCCCGCAGCGAGGGTCGCACCGCCCGTGGCGAGAACCGCGCTGCCCGGCCCGCCGGCGACGGCGGCGACACGCGCGCCAGCCGCTCGACCAGGGCCGGCGGTGCGGCAAGGGCGAGCACTCCGAGGCGCGCGAGCCGCGGCCGGGGCACGCCACGGGTCGGGAGGACGGGCGTTCCGCACGGCGGCGAGGGAGACATCGACGAGACGCAGGGGAGCCGGACGAGCCGCCGCGACGTGCGCCATCGAGGTCGCCGCCGTCCGGGCCTGTTGATCGTGCTCGGCGTGCTCCTCGTCGCCTCGCTGGCGGTGGCCGGCGTGGTGTTCTTCGGCGAGATCGCTCCCGCCGACCCCGAGAAGGCCACCCCCACCTCGGTCGTCGGTGATCGCGTCGAGGCCGACGGCGGCACCCTGCACGCCCTGGCCCTCGGTCCCGTCGTGACGTGGGACCCCCAGCGCATCTCCTCCCGCGACGACATGGCCTTCGCGGGCCGGGTCTTCGCCAGAACGCTCACCGCCTACGCGCCGAGCACCGACCCCGACGCCCAGGCCCGGCTCGTGGGTGACCTCGCGACGGACACGGGCAGGCCGAGCAAGGACATGCGGTCCTGGTCCTTCACGCTCCGCGAGGGGGTCCGATGGCAGGACGGCAGCCCCGTGACCTGTGCCGATGTCGCGTACGGCATCTCCCGCACCTTCGCCACCGACGTCGTGGCCGGCGGCCCCACCGACGCGCTCGCCGTCCTCGCCATCCCGCGTCAGATGGACGGCAGCAGCACCTACCCGGGTCCGTACGCCACCGGACCCGCCGCCACGAAGGCGCAGGCCGCCTTCGACAAGGCCGTCGCCTGCAAGGGCAGCACGATCACGTTCACCCTGAGCTCGCCGCTCAGCGACTTCAACGAGCTCGTCAGCCAGCCGGCATTCGGGCCGGTGAAGAAGTCGGCGGACCGCGGCAAGGACGGTGGATACGACATCTTCTCAGCGGGTCCGTACATGCTCCGGGGCACCTGGCAGGCCGGTGAGGGAGGGACGTTCGTCCGCAACCCGTACTGGAACAAGGGGAGCGACCCGGTGCGCCGCGCGCATCCCGACCAGATCCGCTACCAGGAGGGCCTCGACACCCAGGCGGTCGCCCAACAGGTCATGGCCGACGGCGACGCGGGACGGCTCAGTGTGTCGCTGGGGTCGGCACCCCCCGCGATCCAGCAGCACATCACTGCCGTCCAGAGTCTTCGGGAGCGGTCGGTGAACCCGCGAACGGGCGTCGTCGACTACCTCGTCCCGAACACCAGGAGCCCGGTGTTCAGGAACGAGACGGTCCGGCGTGCGCTTGCGGCTGCGACGAACCGCGATGCGTACGTCACCGCGATCGGGGGGGCGAGCGCCGCCGACCCCGCGCTCTCCCTCATCCCGAGCTCCCTGCCCGCCGCGCACGACGCCGATCCCATCGGCGCCGGCACCAAGGGTGACCCCGCGCGGGCCAAGGCGCTCCTCGCCGAGGCCCGGCTGACCGAGCCGGTCACCTTCACCATCGCCTACCGGTCGACCCCCACGTCCGACAAGGCCGTCGCCGCCCTCGTCGCCGGCTGGCGGCTCGCCGGGTTCGACCCGAAGACCCGTCCCATCACCGACGACTACTTCACCGCCATCAGCGATCCCAAGATCGCCGCCCAGGTCGACGTCTTCTGGTCCAACTGGGCGCCCGCGTGGGCCTCGGCGTCCACCGTGCTCCCGCCGCTCTTCGACAGCTCGATCAACATCACCGCCGCCGGGCCCGGGCGCGACTACGGCTACTGGACCGACCCGAAGCTCGACGCCCAGATGGCGAAGATCTCGGCGACGCCCGACCGCGCTCAGCGGGAGAAGGCCTGGGGCGAGGTCGACGCCTCGCTGCTCGAGCGGGGCGCGTACATCGGGCTCGCCGAGCGCAGGGCGCTCTACGTGGCGGGATCCGACGTGCGCAACCTCTCCGCCAACACGGTGAACGGCGGCGTCGTCGAGTTCGCCGACATCGCGGTCGTCCTGTGAAAGGCCTTCTCGACGGTCTCGAGGTGCCCGAGCGGGCGCCTCGGCTCCTCTTCGTGCACGCCCACCCCGACGACGAGACGCTCGCCACGGGGGTGGCGCTCGCCCACCACGTGGCGCGCGGCGACGAGGTCCACGTCCTCACCTGCACCCTCGGCGAGGAGGGCGAGGTCATCCCGGCGCACCTCGCCCGGCTCGAGGGCGCCGAGGGCGACCCGCTCGCCACCCACCGCCTCGAGGAGCTGCGTTCGGCCATGGCGGTGCTCGGGGTGACCTCCCACCTGCTCGACGCGGGCGGCGAGGACGAGAGCCAGGCATACCGCGACTCGGGGATGGCCGGGTCGGCCGCCGCGTCGCACCCTCGGGCGTGGGCCGGCGTCGACCTCGCCGAGGCGGCCGCGGCCATCCGCTCGGTGGTCGACCGCGTCCGCCCCGACGTCGTCGTGACCTACGACGCCAGCGGCGGCTACCGGCATCCGGACCACGTGCGCACCCACGAGGCCACGTGTCGCGCCGTCGCGGGGTCAGCCGACGCGCCCGCCGTGTATGCCGTGCTCACGCCCCTCTCGTGGGCGGTCGAGGACCGGGCGTGGCTCGCCCAGCACGTGCCGAGCGGGCGTGGCCTCGTCGTGCCCGGCGTCGACGACCCCTATCCGTCGTCGGTCGTGCCGGACGAGGTCGTCACGCACCGCGTCGTCGACCCCTCGGTCGTGCCGGTGCAGGTGCGGGCCCTGAGATTCCACGAGACGCAGGTCGTCGTCGGCGACGGGTGGTATGCCTTGTCCAACAGCGTCGTCTCCCGGCTCTCCGGCCGGGAGGGCTACGCCCGCCTCGACGCGGCGACCGGCCGACCCGTGAGCGAGGGGGCAGAGTGAGCGGGAGGAGCATGACCGACGAGTCGCTGAGCCCGGCGCGCTTCCGCCAGGCCATGGGGCGGCTCGTCGACGGTGTCAGCGTCCTCACCACGGTCGCCGACGGCCACGACCACGCCATGACGGCGGACACCCTGACCTCGGTCTCCCTCGAACCGCTCCTCGTGCTCGTCTGCGTCGAGTACGAGACGAGGTGGCACGACGCGGTCATGGACGCGGGGGTGTTCGGGGCGAGCGTGCTCGCCGCCGACCAGCGGCCGTTGTCGGAGTGGTTCGCGACCCGGGGACGGCCGCTGCACGGCCAGCTCGACCGGGCACCCCATCACCGGGGAGAGCACACCGGGGTGGCCCTGCTCGACGGGGCGCTCATGCATCTCGAATGCCGGACGATCGACGTCCACGCCGCTGGTGACCATGCGATCGTCGTCGCAGAGGTCCTCTCCATCTCACTGCCGGACACCGTGGGCCCAGCACTGGTCCACTTCAGAGGACGCTACGGGAGCATCGCATGACCCACCTCCAGAGCCTGTACGACCACACCGAGTGGGAAGAGCCCTCACTCGGCAGCCGGCGCCGCTGGCCGCTCGTCGTCGGCGCCGTCGGTCTCGCGCTCCTCGTTCTGTACGTCGTCGCGGCGGTCTGGCTCGGAGGGCGGGTGCCCGGAGGCACCACCGTGGCCGGCGTGGACGTCGGTGGCATGACCCGAGAGGGTGCACGGGCTACCCTGACCAGCTCGGTCGGAGAGCGTGCCGCTGAGCCGCTCGTGCTCGCGTCGAGCGCGGGAGAGCTCGAGACCTCCGCCAAGGACCTCGGTCTGGGCGTCGACGTCGACGCCTCACTGGAGGGCCTCGTGGGGTTCTCGCTCTCGCCGGTGACCCTCTGGCACCACCTGGCCGGCGGTGCCGACGAGCCGGCGAGTGTCACCGTCGACGAGGCGGTCTTCACGGCGGCACTCGAGAAGGCTCGTGGTGAGCTGGACGCCGCGCCGGTCGAAGGGTCCATCTCGGTGGCCAAGGGCACGGTGACCGTCAAGCAGCCCGTCACCGGCACCCGCACCGATGTCCGAGGCACGCAGGACATGCTCCGCCGCTGGTGGCCCTCCGAGAGCAGGGTCGACGTCGTGGGCGAGACGCTCAAGCCGGTGGTCTCCGCAGGAGAGCTCGCCCGGGTGCGCACCGAGTTCGCGGACGTCGCCGTCTCGGCCCCGGTGACCGTCTCCGCAGGAGAGAAGTCGTTCCAGGTGTCGCCCAAGCAGTTCGGCCCCGCGATCGTCCTCAAGCCCGACGCCTCGGGCCGGATCACCCCCCGGGCCGACGAGAAGAAGCTCAGCGCGATCCTCCACGCCGCCGCGAAGAAGGCCGGTGCCGAGGTGGAGGCCAAGGACGCCGTGGTGACCTTCTCGGGCCGGACCCCGAGCGTGGCACCGCACGTGTCCGGCGTGGCGCTCGACGACGCCTCACTGCGGACCGAGGTGTGGAAGGCGATCGGGGGGACCGAGCGCACCGCCACCGTGGCGACGAAGGCTTCGGAGCCCACGTTCACGACGGCGCGGGCCAAGGCCACGCTGCCGAAGGAGCGGATCTCCTCCTTCACGACGTACTACCAGCCGGGCCAGCCTCGCGTCTCCAACATCAAGCTGGCGTCGCGCATCATCAACGGCACGTACATCCGCCCGGGCGAGCAGTTCAGCATGAACGGCGTCCTCGGCCAGCGCACCCCCGAGAAGGGCTACATCGAGGCCGGCATCATCCGGGACGGCCGCGCGGCCACGCAGTACGGCGGCGGCATCTCACAGGTCTCGACGACCATCTTCAACGCCGCCTTCTTCTCCGGGATGCAGCTCGACGCCTGGACGCCGCACTACTACTACATCTCGCGCTACCCGGAGGGCCGGGAGGCGACGATCTCCTGGCCCGACCTGCACAACAAGTTCACCAACGTCACCGACGGCGGAGTCCTCATCCAGGTCAGCGCCACGGACACCTCGATCACGGTGAGCTTCTACGGGACGAAGAAGTACGACGTGCAGGCCACCAAGAGCCCGCGCCGGAACATCACCGAGCCGAAGAAGATCGTCGACGACGGGCCTGAGTGCATCACCCAGGCTCCGGTTCCGGGCTTCACGGTCGACGTGGGGCGCATCCTCAAGCAGAACGGCAAGGTCGTCAAGACCGAGAAGTACACGACGACCTACCGCCCGGAGGACGACGTCACCTGCACCAACCCTCAGGCGAGCTGAGGGCACGGCCCGGTCAGCGCCGGATGAGGTTGACGTAGGCGTGGTGGCGCTCGAAGCCACGCCCGGCGTAGAAGGCGAGGGCGTCCGCGTTGTCGGCGTCGGCCTGCAGGTGAAGCGACGCGGCGCCGCGGTCCTCAGCCGACCGGGCCAGCGCGACGAGCAGCGCGGAGGCGAGTCCTCGGCGCCGCGCGCGCGGCGCCACCCACATCGCGGCGACACCTCCCCAGGCGTCCGAGACGGCGAGGCGACCGATCCCCACCACGCCCCCGTGCTCGTCGCGCGCCGTCCCGAAGACCTGTGCGGGCGACCCGGTGAGGATCGCGCGGGCCGCCACCGGGTCGACCTGGCGGTACGAGCGGTAGGCGGTGAACCACTCGTCGGTGAGATCCTCGCCGACCTCCACCCGGTGGTGTCCCGGTGGGACGGCTCCCGGTGTCTCGAGTCCTGTGGCCGCGACCCCTGCGCCCGCTGCCGTCTCCGCACCCGCGACGAGACGCGTGGGAGCGGTCAGGACGAGGGTGGCCACCCGCGGGACGTAGCCCCGCGCGAGGGCCTCCGCACCGACCGGGTCGCTCGCCACGTCGAGGCTGACCGGACCGGCCACGGCGACGTTGGCGGGAAGGCCGCGCCCGGCATACCAGCGCTCCACGGCGTCGAGAGCGGCCGGCACGGGGACGCCGGGACTGCCCGCGGTGACGACCGAGTTCGCGCGGTTGGTGAACCCGCGGGACGCCCGCAGCAACCAGTCCCCGAGCCACTCGGTCTCCATCGCCGGCCAGGCGCCGACCATGACCCGCTGGAGGGCCTCGACCGACAGCGCCCGGTGGGGTGCGCCGCGCCGAGACGGCGTGGGAGGGATCTCCTTGGCGGCGATGACGAGCGACCTCCGCACCCGCACCTCGCCCCTGCGGGTGAGCACGACGAGACCGTCCGCGTCGGAGTCGAGAAGCCGCCCGACGACGTCGGTCAGGGTGGCCCCGGACAGGGGGTCCGGCGCGTCCAGACGGTGCCGCACCACGACCCTCGAGCCCACCCGAAGGTCACCGTCCGGGCGGGGCGTGGGTGCCTCCATGGCCCGCATAGTATGTCCGCCATGACGTACGTGATCGCCCAGCCCTGTGTGGACCTCAAGGACAAGGCCTGCATCGAGGAGTGCCCCGTCGACTGCATCTACGAGGGCGAGCGCAGTCTCTACATCCACCCCGACGAGTGCGTGGACTGCGGGGCGTGCGAGCCGGTCTGCCCGGTGGAGGCGATCTACTACGAGGACGACGTGCCGGAGCAGTGGGCCGAGTACTACAAGGCGAACGTCGAGTTCTTCGACGACCTCGGCAGCCCGGGCGGCGCGGCCAAGCTCGGCCTCATCCCCAAGGACCACCCGATCATCGCCGACCTCCCCCCGCAGGAGCACGACGAGTAGCGGCCGGGTGCCGGACCGGGTGCGACAGCTGCCCGACTTCCCCTGGGACTCGCTCGCTGCGCTCAAGCAGCGGGCGAGCGCGTTCTCGGACCCGTCGCTCGGCCCGGATGCCGGTCGCGGCCTCGTCGACCTGTCGGTCGGCACCCCCGTCGACCCCACGCCCGCCGTCGTGCGTGAGGCGCTCGCGGCGGCATCCGACGCTCACGGGTACCCGCTCACCTGGGGGACCGCGGACCTGCGGGAGGCGGTCGCCGGGTGGTTCGCCGCCCGGCGCGGGGTGCCCGACGTGGACCCGGCCGGGGTGCTGCCGACGATCGGCTCCAAGGAGCTCGTCGCCTGGCTGCCGGTCCTCATGGGACTGGGTGCCGGGGACGTCGTCGCCCTCCCACGGGTGGCCTACCCCACCTACGACGTCGGTGCGCGCCTGGCGGGCGCAACCCCCGTCGCCGTCGACGCGCTCACGGCCTTGGGGCCGCTGACGGGGGCGACGACGCCGAAGCTGTTGTGGCTCAACACTCCTGGCAACCCCACCGGCAAGGTCCTCGGCATCGAGCACCTGGCGAAGGTGGTGTCCTGGGCTCGCGAGCACGGCGTGGTCGTCGCCTCGGACGAGTGCTACGCCGAGCTCGACTGGCGCCAGCGGCACGCCGGTTCGCGGGAACCACCGACGACACCGTCGATCCTCGACCCACGGGTGACGGGCGGCTCGCACGAGGGGCTGCTCTGCGTCTACTCGCTGTCGAAGCAGTCGAACCTCGCGGGCTACCGCGGTGCGTTCGTCGCGGGGGACGCGAGCCTCGTCGCTCGGCTCCTCGACGTGCGCAAGCACGCCGGCATGATGGTGCCCTGGCCGGTGCAGCGGGCGGTGCTGGCCGCGCTCGGGGACGTCACGCACGTCGTGGAGCAGAAGGCTCGGTATGCCGCCCGCCGGGAGGCGTTGCTCCGGGCGGTCGGCGGCTTCGGCCTGCGGGTCGACGACTCGGAGGCGGGACTCTATCTCTGGGCCACCGCCGGCGAGAACGGGCGGGCGACCCTCGAGCGGCTGGCGGCCCGCGGCATCCTCGCCGCTCCCGGCGACTTCTACGGGCCAGCAGGCCGCCATCACGTGCGCATCGCCCTCACCGCCACGGACGAGCGCGTGGAGGCAGCCGTTCGCCGCCTCGCCTGACTCCGGTGGTGAGTCGCCCGACCGGAGACGCCACACGGCTCCCGGCTCGCGGGCAGGAGGGTGGACGGTAGGGTCGAAACGAACCGTGCCCGACGAGAAGGACCCTGACATGACCGACGGTGCCACCCTTTCCGCCTCCGGCAAGCAGCTCGACCTGTCCCTCGTCGAGGCGACCGAGGGCAACAACGGCTACAACATCTCGGCCCTGCTCAAGGAGACGGGAAACGTCACGCTCGACAGCGGCTTCACGAACACGGCGAGCTGCACGAGCGCGATCACGTACATCGACGGCGACGCGGGGATCCTGCGCTACCGCGGCTACCCGATCGAGCAGCTGGCGGAGCACTCGACGTTCCTCGAGACCTCGTACCTCCTCATCTACGGCGCCCTCCCGTCGGCCACCGAGCTGTCGAGCTTCGAGGGGCGCATCCGCCAGCACACGATGCTGCACGAGGACCTCAAGGGGTTCTTCCAGGGGTTCCCGCGCGACGCCCACCCGATGCCGGTGCTGTCCTCGGCGGTCTCCGCGCTGTCGACCTTCTACCAGGACAGCCTCGACCCGTTCGACCAGCAGCAGGTCGAGATCTCGACGATCCGCCTGCTCGCCAAGCTGCCGACCATCGCGGCCTACGCGTACAAGAAGTCGATCGGCCAGCCGTTCCTCTACCCGGACAACGAGCTGAGCCTCGTCGAGAACTTCCTGCGAATGACGTTCGGCGTGCCGGCGACGAACTACGACATCGACCCCGACCTGGTCCGGGCGGTCGACCTCCTCCTCGTGCTGCACGCCGACCACGAGCAGAACTGCTCGACGTCCACGGTCCGTCTCGTGGGTTCCTCGCAGGCGAACCTCTTCGCGTCGGTGTCGGCCGGCATCAACGCGCTCTTCGGCCCGCTGCACGGTGGGGCGAACCAGGCGGTCCTCGAGATGCTCGAGCGGATCCAGCAGGCGCACTACTCCACCGACGAGTTCATGGCCAAGGTCAAGAACAAGGAGGAGGGCGTCCGGCTCATGGGCTTCGGCCACCGGGTCTACAAGAACTACGACCCCCGGGCCGCGATCATCAAGAACACCGCCCACGACATCCTCGCGAAGACCTCGAGCGGGGACCAGCTGCTCGAGATCGCCATGGGGCTCGAGGAGATCGCCCTCGCCGACGACTACTTCATCGAGCGCAAGCTGTACCCGAACGTCGACTTCTACACGGGCCTCATCTACAAGGCGATGGGGTTCCCCACCCGGATGTTCACCGTGCTCTTCGCCCTCGGCCGCCTGCCGGGCTGGATCGCCCAGTGGCGCGAGATGATGGAGGACCCCATGACGAAGATCGGCCGCCCGCGCCAGGTCTACATCGGTGAGCCCGAGCGCGACTACGTCCCGGTGGCCGACCGCTGACCTCCCCTCGCCCGCTCCTCCCCGACCTCCCCGACTTCGTCTGTGACGGTGTCGCCGACACGCCGTATCGGCGGTGTCGGACCGACGTTCTGACAGTCGAGGTGCGGGCGGTCCACAGGCCGCGGCAGGGCGCCCGCTCGTCCACAGTGGTCGCCGGGCGTATGCCGTCCGCGTGGCTGGGCAGTCAGGGTCGCCGGATGGTGGACCTCGACTCGTTCCCGCTCGTCCTCAGCCGCGCGACCGCGTTGGCGTTCGGCCTGCGCAGAGCGAGGTTCGAGCGCATGCTCCGGCGAGGGGACTTCGTCCTCGTGGCACCGGGGCACTATGCCGAGGCGGTGCGCTGGGCCACGGCGAGCGAGAGTGCACGACACCTCGCACTTGCTCTGGCGGCCGGCGCGGCGTTCGACGGGGCAGCGCTCAGCCATGTCAGTGCGGCCCTCTGGTGGGAGCTCCCTGCTCCCCGACGGATCCCGGATAGGCCCGAGCTCACCGTCCCGCTCCGGCTTCGACAGAGCGACGACTCCGACTGGGTCAGGGTGCTGCGCTGTGGCCTGCCGTCTCGGCATGTCCTGACTCGCGACGGCGTGCACGTGACGACGCTCGCGCGCACCGCAGTGGACTGCTTCAGGTCCCTGCCGCTCGCCGACTCCCTGGCCATCGCCGACGTCGCCGTGCGCCGTGGAGCTCCGGTGGGTGATCTGGTCGAGGTGAGGAAGGCGCAGGCCCGGTGGCCCGGCATCCGGTCTGCTCGCCGCGGCATCGGGCTCGTGGACGGGCGGCGGGAGTCGCCCTTGGAGTCGTCCTCCGTCGCTCACCTCGACGGCTGGGGCCTGCCGCATCCCGTGCCGCAGGTCGAGGTGTACGACGAGCTCGGCGTGCTCATCGGACGGGTCGACCTGCTGTGGCGGTCACTGCGCGTCGCGGGCGAGGCAGACGGGAAGGGGAAGTTCCGGGGCGACTTCGACGGGGACCGCTCCGAGCGCGGCGTCGCCGACCGCCTGATCCGGGCCGAGGAACGCGCGGCCAGGCTTCGGGAGGTCGGGCTGGGCGTCGTGCGCTGGGGGTCCGAGGCCCTCGGCCGGCCCGACGTCCTGGCGGCGCGCATCCGGCGGGCCACCCCGTCCGGCCCGTTTCGTGCTCGCCTGGTCTGCGGACCGTGCAGCCAGGAGATCGATGACTGCGCCTGCTCCTCCGCACTTCGTCTGTCAGATCGCGGCCGGGACGCCGCCTGAACGGCGTGTCGACCGCACACCGACAGACGAAGTCGGGGAGGCGGGAGGCGGGGAGTGGACGGGCAGCGCGAGTGCCCCTGCGGGGTCAGGCGAGGTGGATGGTGACGGTCCTCGGGTCGCCGGCCTCGTCGCCCGCCGTGCCCCACTCGAACGCCGACTCCTCCATGCTGCGCCGCCACTCACGGTCGCCGACGACCACACGCACCGCCCCGGTGTCCGCCGCCCGGGCGACCGCCCACGACCCCACGGCCCAGGCGAGCTCCTCGGAGTCGACCGGCACCGTCACGGTGCTGCCCTCCACCTCCGCCGGGACAGCGAAGTCCTTGTCGATCAGCGTGACGAGGGCGTCCGGGTCGCCCGCGGACTCCGGGTCCTCCAGGGCGCAGCCGATCCCCTCCGCCGTCTGCCCTGACAGCACGGATGCCGTCACCCGGGCCTGCGACTCGTGCTGGGCGTACGCCTCACCCGCCGCGGAACGCTGCACCGCCTGGGCCGCCTCGGCGATGTTCAACTCGGTGTAGCCGTCCACCTTGACGAGCGCGTCGTAGAACCTGTTCGTCGAGTACTCGGGGTCGAGGATCTGCTCCGGCGTTCCCCAGCCCTGCGACGGCCGCTGCTGGAAGAGGCCGAGCGAGTCACGGTCGCCGAACCTCACGTTGCGCACCTTCGACTCCTGCATCGCCGTCGCGATGGCGATCGTGGCCGCGCGGGGCGGCAGGCCCCGCTGCACCCCTATCGCGGTGATCGCCGCCGCGTTGCTCGCCTGGTCGGGCGCCCACTGGAAGGTGGACCCGGCGGCGGTGACCCGGCACTGCTCGCGCGACACGAGGACCATGAGGTGGCGGACGCCGAGATAGCCGGCAGTGCCCGCGACCCCGAGCAGGACCAGCACGAGCAGCAGCGCGAACCGCCTCCGGCCGCGCGAGGGCGGTCGGGTCTCGGCGAGGGTCACGGCGCCCTTGGGCGTGCGCGGCATACGGTCGATGTCCTTCGTCGTGGGGTGGGACGCAGGTGCACTGCTCGCGGCCCGGCCCGGCCCGCGGTCAGTCGTTGGAGTGCAGCGCCGAGTTGAGCACGATGCCGTGCCCGTCGCGCGGACGGGCCTCGACGGCCCCGGTCACCGAGTTGCGCAGGAAGAGCAGGTTGCTCTGCCCCGACAGCTCGCGGGCCTTGGTGACCGTCCCGTCGGGAAGGGTCACCTTCGTGCCGGCCGTGACGTAGAGGCCCGCCTCGACGACGCAGTCGTCGCCGAGCGCGATGCCGAGGCCGGACTCGGCGCCGAGCAGACAACGCTCGCCGATGCTCACCCGTTCCGTGCCCCCGCCCGAGAGCGTCCCCATCGTCGAGGCACCGCCGCCGATGTCGGACCCGTTGCCGACGACGACGCCCTGGCTGATCCGCCCCTCGACCATGGAGCTGCCGAGCGTGCCGGCGTTGAAGTTGACGAACCCCTCGTGCATCACGGTCGTCCCGCTCGCAAGGTGTGCGCCGAGGCGGACCCGACTGGCGTCGGCGATGCGCACACCGCTCGGCACGACGTAGTCCGTCATCTGCGGGAACTTGTCGACGCCGAGCACCTGCACCGCTGCGCGGGCTCGCATCCGCGCCCGAGTGCCCTCGAAACCCTCGACGGCGCACGGCCCCTGGGAGGTCCACACGACGTTGGGCAGCACGGCGAAGATGCCGTCGAGGTTGATGCTGTTCGGCGGGCACAGGCGGTGTGACAGCAGATGCAGTCGGAGGTAGGCGTCTGCGGTGTCCGCCGGGGCCGAGCGAAGGTCGGCGGAGACCAGCCGCACCTCACTGCACACCGCGCGCACGTCGTCGGCCCCGATGAGGGCCAGCAGCTCGGCGGGGGGACCTGCCTCCGCCGGCTCGCCGAGCACCGGCGCGGGGAACCATGCGTCGAGCACCGTCCCGTCGTCAGTGATGGTGAGCAGGCCGTGGCCCCACGCGGTGTCCGTCATGGCGGCAAGCCTACGGTGGCCGAAGGTGGCCCCCGTCCCGGGCCGGGCACCGCCCTGGCGGGCTGGGTGGTGCTCACTACGCTGCCCGTATGCCGTCCACGCCCCCCGTGCTCGACCTGACCTCAGACGTCACCCGCCTCACCGCCGCCGTGTGCGACATCGAGTCGGTCAGCCTCGCGGAGGCGACTCTTGCCGATGCGGTCGAGGCGGCCGTCTCGGGCCTTCCCCACCTCGACGTGACCCGGGTCGGGAACACCGTGGTGGCACGCACGTCCCTCCACCGCGCCGAGCGGGTGGTGCTGGCCGGCCACATCGACACGGTGCCGCTCACCACCGACCCGGCCAACCTCCCGACGCGCAGGGTCAGCGCCCAGGACGGCGAGGTGCTCTGGGGGCGTGGCACGGTGGACATGAAGGGCGGCGTCGCGGTGATGCTGCGGGTCGCCCACGCCCTGAACGCGCCGAGCCGCGACCTCACCTTCGTCTTCTACGAGGCCGAGGAGATCGACTCCCGCTTCAACGGCCTCCTCCACGTCCAGGAGCAGCATCCCGAGCTCATCGCCGACGCCGACTTCGCCGTGCTGCTCGAGCCGACGGACGCACGGGTGGAGGGCGGCTGCAAGGGCACCCTCCGTGCGGAGGTGACGACGAAGGGCATCGCCGCCCACTCCGCCCGTCCGTGGAAGGGGCACAACGCCATCCATGACGCTGCTGAGGTCCTGTCCCGCCTGGTCGCCTACGAGCCGCAGACCCACGTCGTGGACGAGCTGGAGTTCCGTGAGGCGCTCAACGCGGTTCTCGTGTCGGGCGGCGTCGCCACGAACGTCATCCCTGACCGCTGCGTCGTGACGGTCAACTACCGCTACGCACCGTCGCTGAGCGAGGCGGATGCCGAGGCGCACGTTCGCGAGGTCTTCTCCGGTTTCGACGTGGAGGTGGTCGACAACGCCGGCGGTGCGCGTCCGGGTCTGCACCTGCCCGCCGCCAAGGCGTTCGTGGAGGCGCTGGGCTTGCCGGTCGAGGCCAAGCAGGGCTGGACCGACGTGGCCAGGTTCTCCGCGATGGGTGTGCCCGCGGTGAACTTCGGTCCGGGTGACCCCAACCTGGCTCACATGGACGACGAGCAGTGCCCGGTCGAGCAGTACACCGCGTGCGAGGCGGCCCTCCTGCGTTGGCTCGGCTGACCCCGGCGCGGGCCGGCCGGGACGAGTCCGCCACCGGCGCCCACCGAGCGCCCCACCTCGTCTGTCAGATCGCCGGCCGACGCCGCCGAAGGCGGCGTGTCGCCGCACCTCCACAGACGAAGTCGGGGAGGAGGGGCGGCATACAGTGGCGCGGTGGACGTGACATCCGACTCCCCGTCGATCCCCGACCGTGACCACGCCATCCCCGACCGTGACCACCACATCCCCGACCGTGACTACCACCAGGGGTCCGTCGTCATGCGCCGCTCGAAGGTGCCGGGCTCGACGAGCGACCAGCGCCTGCTCGACAGCCGGGGCTCGGCCGACTGGGTGCACACCGACCCGTGGCGGGTCATGCGGATCCAGTCCGAGTTCGTCACGGGTTTCGGGGCGCTCGCGGAGCTCGGCCCGGCCGTCAGCGTGTTCGGGTCCGCTCGCACCCACCCCCACGACCCGATCTACGAGCTCGGCACGCGGGTCGGTCGGGCCCTCGTCGAGGCCGGCTACGCCGTCATCACCGGCGGAGGACCGGGGGCGATGGAGGCCGCCAACCGCGGGGCCCTCGAGGCCGGGGGCACCTCCGTCGGGCTGGGGATCGAGCTGCCGTTCGAGGCGGGCCTCAACGAGTTCGTCGACCTCGGCGTGAACTTCCGGTACTTCTTCGCGCGCAAGACGATGTTCGTCAAGTACGCGCAGGGGTTCATCGTCCTGCCCGGCGGGTTCGGAACCCTCGACGAGCTGTTCGAGGCGGTGACCCTCGTGCAGACGCAGAAGGTCACGAGCTTTCCCATCGTCCTCCTCGGGTCGTCCTACTGGGGAGGGCTGCTCACGTGGCTGCGGGACACCGCGGCCGCGTCGGGGACGATCAGCGCGGTGGACCTCGAGCTCCTCACCGTCACCGACGACGTCGACGAGTCGGTGGCCGCGATCGTCGCCGCCGACACCTCCGCGCCCGGGCCCAGGACGACGCCGGGCGCGGCCACCGCTCCTCCGCCGTCCGGAGTCATGTACCCGGAGTAGGGCGGGGCGCCGCCGTAGGATCGGCGCGTGGTCCCCCTCGTCATCCTGGCCCTCGTCGCCGTCGCGCTCGTCGTGACGGTGCTCGGGGTGGCGAGCGGCCGGATCGCGGTCGACCCGCTCGCGGACGCCGTCCACACCACTCCCGACACGGGCCTCCCTGCCGAGCCCACGGCGTCCGACGTCGACGCGGTGCGCTTCGACACCGCCATGAGGGGCTACCGCGTCGACGAGGTGGACGCCCACCTCGAGGTCCTCCGCGACGAGCTCGCGGAGCGGGAGCGGGTGCTGTCCGACCTGCGCTCGGAACGCTCGCGCGGACCGACGTCTCCGGCGGTGTCCCCGAACCGCAGCGACGGCGGGTGAGCGGATGGCCTTCACCATCAGCCGGAGCACCCTCCTCGCACCGGAGGTCGCCTGGTCGGCCCTGACCGACCTGGCCGAGCACACCCGCGACGTGCCGTTCACGGACGTGCAGGTGCCGGCCGGCGGACTCGTCCTCGGGGCCGAGGTCGTCGCCTGGACCCGGCTGGGACCGCTCGCGGTTGCCGACCGGATGCTCGTCACCGTCCTCGAGCCCGGTCGGCGTCTGCGCCTGGTCAAGGTCGGACGGCTCCTGCGCGGATGGGCCGACATCACCGTCCGAGCAGACCCCGACCGCCCGGACGGCGCCCTCGTCGACTGGACCGAGGAACTGTGGGTGCCGGGGCTACGGCGGCCGACCCGTCGCATCGGGGACCGCGTGGGACCCCTGCTGTTCGGCCGGGTCGTCGACGCACTGCTGGCTCGGGCCGCCGGAGACGTCGAGGATGCCGTGCGGCCGGGCCGTCCGGGGGACCTCCCGTGACGTGGGCGGTCGGCCTGGCCCTGCTCGCCGTGGTGGTCGTCGGGGGCTGTGCGTGGTTGCTCGCCAGGCCCCGGCCCGCGCCGATCGGCGCGGACGAAGCCGGCGGCCTCGTCGAGGACGGCGACGAGCATGTGCCGCAGGGCAGGTGGCCGCAGGCGACCCCCGGTGACGGCTTCCGACCCCAGATGCGCGGCTACCGGATGGACCAGGTCGACGCGGTCGTCGACGCCCTCGAGGGCCGTATCGCGCGGCACGACAGCGCCATCGCGGCCCTGCGTGGAGAGCCGACGCCGGGGCGGTCTCACGCCATGACGCGCACGGCGTTCCCCGCGCCACACACCCACACCCCGCCTCGCACAGCGCGAGATGCCGTGGAGGCAGGGCACACCCCTGAGGCGGAGGACGAGCCGCCCCCTCGACCGGGTCCGGCAGCCGGTCCTGAGGACCCGCCGGCTGCCGGACGTCCCGCCCCCCTGCGCCGGTACGACCTGCTCGCCCCGGTGGCCTACCTCCTCCTCGCGGCGTTCCTGCTCTCCGGCCTCGTCGCCGACCTGCGGACGGGGTACCTCTCCCAGGGCGTCCAGGACCAGCAGGCGTTCGAGTGGTACTTCGGCGCCACCGCCCACAACCTCGCGACGCTCTCCAACCCGCTCTTCACCGACCTGCAGAACTACCCGACCGGCGTCAACCTCATGGCGAACGCAGCGGTGCTGGGTCTCGCAGTACCGCTCGCGCCGGTCACCCTCCTCGCCGGTCCGCAGCTGACCTTCCTGCTCGTCGAGCTGCTCGGACTGGCCCTCACGGCATCCGCCTGGTTCTGGCTGTTCCGACGATGGCTGCCGGTGCACCCGATCGCCGCGGCCCTCGGCGCCGGCTTCGCGGGCTTCGCCCCCGGCCTCGTCTCGCACGCCAACGGCCACCCGAACTTCGTCGCGCAGTTCCTCGTCCCCGTTCTCGTCGACCGTGTCCTGCGCCTCGTCGACGGCGACCGCCGGGTCCACGACGGTGTCGTCCTGGGACTGCTGGCCGCCTGGCAGCTGTTCATCGGGGAGGAGACCCTCCTCCTCGCGGCCATCGGGATGGGTCTCGCGGGTGTGGTCCTCCTCGCGCACGGGCGCCTCGACCTGCGCCGGCTGCTGCCCGGGCTCGCGATCGGAGCCGCGGTCTGCCTCGCCGTCGTCGCGATCCCCTTGTGGTGGCAGTTCGCCGGGCCCCAGAGCTACTCCTCGATCTGGCACCCACCGGCGGGGAACGACCTCGCCCAGCTGTGGGGCAGGGCCACCCGCAGCATCGGTGCCGACCCGTGGGCCTCCGCCGCGCTGTCGATGAACCGCACCGAGGAGAACTCCTTCTTCGGCATCCCCCTGCTCCTCGCCGCCGGTGCGGTCGTGGTCCTCCTCTGGCGCCGCCCGGTCGTGCGGGCGCTGGCCGCCGTCGTCGTCGTGGCGTGCTGGCTCTCTCTCGGTGAGGAGGTCGTCCTCAACGGGCGGCCCACCGGCATCCCCGGCCCCTGGGTCCTGTTCGAGAACGTGCCCATCGTCGAGAACGTGCTGCCCACGCGCCTGGCGCTCGTCGCCGTTCCGGCGCTCGGTGCCCTCCTCGCCCTCGGGATAGAGGCGCTCCGCTCCGCGGCCAGCGGGTATGCCGGGCACGCGGGCGCGGGCCTTGCCCTCGCCGCGGCGGCAGGGCTCGTCGTCCTGCTGCCGGTCATGCCCACTCCCCTCGTCGTCGACACCCGGGCCCCGATGCCGGCGTTCTTCACCGACGGCACCTGGCGCGACCACGTCGACGAGGGCGGGTCGGTGCTCGCGGTGCCTCCGACGGCCGTCGCGGACACCCGCGCGCTGGAGTGGCAGGCGGAGGCCCGGTGGGGCTTTCCCGTCGTTGCCGGCTACTTCGTCGGACCGGACTCGACGCCCGAGCGCGGCGGGCAGTACGGCGCCACCCCGACCGCGCTCACCCAGTGGCTCGTCGGCATCGCCGAGTCCGGCATTGCGAGGACCGCCGACCAGGAGCAGGTCGAGCAGTTCCGGTCCGACCTCCGAGCGGGACGCGTCGATGCCGTCGTGCTCCCGGAGGCCCGCGCGGACGCTCCGGTGCTGCTCGCCTCCGTCACCAGCGCGCTCGGTGAACCCGAACGAACGGGTGGGGTCTACATCTGGGACGTGAGGAGCGTGACGGATGGCGCTCGCTGAGGCGTCGCGCCGGGAGCAGCTCGAGCGGCCCACGCCCTTCACGTCCGCGGGACGGCACGCGATAGGCGCGAGGGCGCTGGCCCACCCCGTGCGCACGGTGCTCGTCGTCTACCTCGTCTCCCGCGTGGTGTCCCTCCTCGCCCTCTGGGTGGCGGCGACATGGTTCCAGAACCCCGCCGGTGTCGGTCACACGGAGCCGGGCCTGAAGGACATGTTCGGCCTCTGGGACGGCGTCTGGTACGAGCGGGTCGCCCGGGAGGGCTACCCCGTGGAGCTGCCCGTCGACGGCGACACCGGGGCGGTCACCTACAGCGCCTGGGCCTTCTACCCGCTCTACCCCTACCTCGTGAGGGGCGTCATGGCCACCGGACTGCCGTTCACGGTGGCCGGCGGCGTTCTCAGCACCGTGCTCGGCGCTGCAGCGGCGCTCCTCATCTGGTCGGTGCTGCGTTCCGGGGTGCACGCCGACCGGCAGCCGCAACGCGAGCGTCTCGCCCTCGTCGCGGCATGCCTCTGGTGCTTCTACCCGACGACCGCCGTGATGTTCAAGCCGTACACCGAGGCTCTCGCGGCGGTGCTCGTCGCGGCTGCACTGTTGCTCCTCGTGCGGCGCCGGTACCTCCTCGTCGCGGCGGTGGCGATCCCCCTCGGGTTCACCCGCGGCGTGGCGCCCGCCCTCGGGTGTGCCGCCCTCATCCACCTCGTGGTGCGGTGGCGCGAGGACCGCTCCAGCGGCATCCGCCCGCTCGCCCGACAGCGGGCGAGCGCCGTCGTCATGCTCGGCGCCCTCGCCCTGAGCTCGGTCGCCTGGCCGCTCGTCGCCGGCGTGGTGACGGGCGTGCCGACGGCGTTCTTCGACGTGCAGGCGGCCTGGGGCCAGCGCCCGGACAAGGGCCCGTTCGTCCTCTGGTTCGAGTGGGCCTGGGAGGGCAAGGGAGTCGCCGGCGTCCTCGTGCTCGTCGCCCTCGTGTCCACGTACGTCGCGCTCGTCCTCGGCCGGCACGGACGATGGATCTCCATCGAGGCGCGAGCCTGGGCACTGGCCTACCCGCTCTACCTCTTCGCGGTGGTCCGCCCCATCACGAGCATGTGGCGCTTCCTGCTGCTCGACTTCCCCCTCGCGGCGCTGGTGGCCTCCGTCGCCATGCGAACGGCGAACGGCCAGAGCGTCGTACCGCACTGGCGCCGCCGGGTCGCCGTCGTCCTCGCCATCCTCCTCGGTGGCGTGTTCTGGTGGACCTGCGCGTTCCTCGTCTACACCCCGTGGGGCTCCTTCCCTCCGTGAGCGGCGGGTCGGTGAGCCAGATTTCGCACAGTCGCAGGCCTACGGGATAATGGAGCGCAGGCGCGACGGTCCGGCGTCGAGCACCACGCGGCGCGAACACCCGCAGCTGCGGTGAGGAAGGGATTTCAGCCATGGCGGCAATGAAGCCGAGGACGGGCGACGGCCCGCTCGAGGTCACCAAGGAAGGTCGCGGCATCGTGCTGCGCATGCCCCTCGAGGGCGGCGGCCGGCTCGTCGTCGAGATGACCCCTGATGAGGTTCGAGCGCTCGGCGAGGCCATCGACAACTGCGAGGGCCTGAAGTAGCTCCGCTCAGACGTTCGACGGGGCCCCCACCACGGTGGGGGCCCCGTCGTGCGTATGGTCCCCGGCCGGGACACGCGAGCCAGTGGATAGGGTTCACCGGGTGCGCCGAGACGACGTCATCCTCAACCCCCGAACATCCGCTTGGACGGTGAGCCCATCCACCGAGGACGAGCCTCCGCGCCCTCGGGCCCGATGACGAGTCGGCGGGCGTGCTCGTCGCCGCGGTGGGGGACGACGACCCCTCCGACGCCCGCCCCGCTCTGGACGCGCTCGGGCTCGACGTCGACGAGGTGCTCGCCACCCACGAGCCCGGAGGTACCGCCGGAACGGTCACCACCGTGCTCCTTCCACCCGGCGCACACGCCGTCCGACGCGTACTCCTTCTCGGAGTCGGAGACCACTCCGAGGCGTCCTGGCGGGTCGCCGGTGCCGCGGTCGGTCGCGCAACCCGCGGGTGCGACGCCGTGGTGCATGCGGTCGGCGAGGCGGCCGGCCCAGCCCTCCTCACGGCATACGTCGAGGGCGTCGTCCTCGGATCCTGGGCCTCGCCGCGGTGGACCCGGCAAGGAGCGGTCGCCGGCGCCGATCCGGCGCAGACGGCCGTGGTCACCGGCACTACGGCCGCCGAGGAGGTCTCGCGCGCGGTGACCAGGGCTCGCGCACAGCTCGTCGCCCGCGGCCTGGCGGTGACTCCCTCGAACACGAAGAACCCGGCCTGGGTGGCCGGGCAGGCGAGGACCGCTGCTCGCCGGTCCGGTGTCGAGGTGAGGGTGTGGGACGAGCGGGCACTGCGTCGCGACGGCTTCGGCGGGATCCTCGCCGTCGGGCAGGGCTCGGCCACGCCTCCTCGACTGGTCAAGCTCGACCACGAGCCGGCGGGCGCGACGACCGACACTCCGCGGGTCGTGCTCGTGGGCAAGGGGATCACGTTCGACACCGGCGGGCTCCAGGTGAAGCCGGTCGACGGGATGCTCGGCATGAAGACCGACATGTCGGGTGCGGCCGTCGTGCTCGCCGTCCTCGCCGCGTGCCGCGACCTCGGGGTGCGGGTCCGGGTGACGGGGCTGCTCGCGCTTGCGGAGAACGCCCTCGGCGGCGCGTCCTACCGGCCCGGCGACGTCGTCACGCACTACGCCGGACGGACCGTGGAGATCCGGAACACCGACGCCGAGGGGCGGATCGTGCTCGCCGACGCACTCGCCTACGCCGAGGCCCACCTCGACCCGGACTGGCTCGTCGACGTCGCGACCCTGACGGGCGCCGCGCGGATCGCCCTCGGTCGCGTCGCGGCACCGGTGTTCTCGACCGACCAGGACCTGTGCGACGCGCTCGTCGCCGCCGGTGCGACGACTGGTGAGACGCTCTGGCCGATGCCGCTGCCCGAGACCTACCGTCGAGCCCTCGACTCCGACGTCGCCGACCTCACCCACATCGCACCGGACGTCGGCGGCGGGGCCGTCACAGCGGCGCTCTTCCTCCGCGAGTTCGTGGGGGATCGCCGGTGGGCCCACCTCGACATCGCGGGGACCGGGCGCTCGGAGGTCGACGCGGGAATCGCCGCCAAGGGAGCCACCGGGTTCGGGACACGACTGCTGCTGCGGTGGCTGGAGGAGATGGGATGAACGCCGGGTACGGGCTGACGGTGCGCTGGTCGCTGGCGGAGGCTCCGGACGACGTCGCCGACCAGCTTCGCGAGTACGTCGTCGGGACGTCCATCGCGCGGTTCATGTTCCTCGACGGGCTCGCCTTCAAGGTGTGGCGGATGCGCGAGGGCGAGTGGTTCGAGGGCACCTACGTCTTCGACAGCGAGCAGGACCGCACCCTGTTCCGTGAGGGCTTCGATCCGGGCGCGCAGCGGTCCCCGGGCAGCGCGATCATCGGCTCCGCCCCAGTGCTCGTGGAGGACTGGGAGGTCGTCGCGATCGCGGAGGGACCGGCCGGCTTCCGTCGGGGTGCCGGCCCGGACGTCAGCTGACGAGGCGAAACCTCTGTGGCGGGTCGGCGCCGCAGGGCGACGGCGGGTCAGCGCCGCACGGCGACGAGCAGGCCGTCGCTGACCGGCAGCAGCGCGGGCACGAGGTCCTCGTGGTCGCGCAGGCTCTTGCCGAGGTCGCGCAGGGTCGTCGTCGTCGCGTCGCGGGCCGTCGGGTCGGCCACCTGGTCGTGCCAGAGCATGTTGTCCATCGCCAGCACCCCACCGGAGCGCAGCAGCCGCACCGCGTGCTCCACGTAGGTGGCGTAGCCGCCCTTGTCCGCGTCCACGAGCACGAGGTCGTAGGCGCCGTCGGCCATCCGGGGAAGCACCTCGGCGGCCGGACCGGTGATGACCCGGGTGCGCTGGTGGGCATACCCGGCCGCGGCGTACGCCTCGCGAGCCGCCCGCTGGTGCTCGGCGGAGGAGTCGATCGTCGTGAGCACGCCGTCCTCCGGCATCCCGGCAAGGAGCCACAGGCCGGATGTACCGGCGCCGGTGCCGACCTCGAGGACGTGCCGGGCCTGCACGGCCGCGGCGAGGAAACGCAGGGCGGCGCCCGCGCCGGTGCCCACCGGGGTGGCCTCGCCGAGCTCGACTCCCCGGCGACGCGCCGCCTCGACGACCTCGGGCTCGGGCACGAACTCCTCGGCATAGGACCAGCTGGCCGGCTTGAGTGCGCTCATGCGCCAACCCTAGGGCTCCACGCTCCAGGCCGCCGAGAGAGCTCCGTTCCCAGCGGGCGTTCAGGTTGAGCGGGAACAATTCACGGCTTCGACGCGTACCCATGGGTACATGACCAGCATGGTGAGGGAACAGCCGATGATGACGACGGATGCCGCCACCGGCGGCGGGACGCCGGCTGCCGGCTGGGTGCCCCCGACGTGGGAGGAGGTCGTCGAGCAGCACTCGGCCCGCGTGTACCGCCTCGCATACCGGCTCACCGGCAACGTCCACGACGCCGAGGACCTCACCCAGGACGTGTTCGTGCGGGTCTTCCGATCGCTGCACACGTACCAGCCGGGGACCTTCGAGGGCTGGCTGCACCGCATCACGACCAACGTCTTCCTCGACAAGATGCGTCGCAAGCAGCGGATCCGCTTCGATGCGCTCTCCGACGAGTCGGCCGCGCGTCTGCCCAGCCGAGGCCCGAACCCGGAGCAGAGCTACCACGACGCCCACTTCGACGCCGACGTCCAGCGCGCCCTCGACGCCCTGTCGCCGGACTTCCGGGCCGCCGTGGTGCTCTGTGACATCGAGGGCCTGTCATACGAGGAGGTGGCCGCGACCCTCGGCATCAAGCTGGGGACCGTCCGCTCGCGGATCCACCGTGGCCGCGCGCAGCTGCGGGAGGCCCTGGCGCACCGGGCGCCCCAGCCGTCCACCGCTCCAGCGCCGACCCGGGGTCGTATCGTCCGTCGGCCCGCCGCGGGGACCGTATGACCGACGCGATGCGGGTGCGCTGCCTCGGGGACGAGCTCCCCGAGTACGCCGCGGGCCGGCTGCCCCTCGACCGGCAGTGGGCCTGGGACCGTCACCTCGTGGCGTGCCAGCTGTGCGCGCACGCCGTGGCGCAGGAGCGTCGCCTGCGGAGCGTCCTCGCGGGCGCGCCGTCGATGCCCGGGGACCTGCGCTCCTCGCTCCTCGCGCTGGGGAGCAGCCTCGCGACCCCCGCCACGGATCGGCCCACCACGCGCGCACCACCGCCCCCCGCTGGCCCTCCTCGCCCCCGGCGCCCCGCCCTGCCACCGCAGCGCGCTCCGGGCGACCGTCATCGCTGCCGCCGCTGCCGGCGTCTCCGCCGCCGCCGCGTGGAGCCTGACGGTCATCGGCGCGCCCGGCGCCGTCCGCCCCGGCCTCGGCACGACGAGCGTTCCCGCGGTCCAGCCGGTCGCCGGCGCCGACGACACCGAGCCCGGTGACGAGCAGCGGGGTGGCCTCGCTGGGGCTGTCCCGCCCCGTCGTCGTCGGGCGCCTGGGCCAGCAGGCAGAATCGACCCCATGACCGACGAGCAGGGCCACGGGGCCGGCGACTGGGACCCGTGGGACCGGTCCGGCGACCCGTCGGCTGACCCGGCCCCGCCGAGCGAGTCTCCCGAGCCTGGCCACGACGGACCTGTCCCTGGTCGTCACCCGGACCATGTCGCGCCCGCTGACCGGGTGCAGGGCGGCGGACAGGGGGATGCCGGTGCTCCGTCCACCCCGACCCAGCCCGTGCCCACCGCAGCGTGGGCGCCGGCGCCGGCACTCGGCGCGGCTCCTCCGGCCGCGGCGTCGTTCCCGGCATACCCCGCACACACCGGGGATGACCCCGCACACCCGACCGGCACGCCCGACCAGGCGTCCTCGACCCGGCGGCGGGGCCCCGGATGGGGTGCCGTCGTCGGCGTCGCTCTTGCCGCTGCCCTTCTCGCGGGCACCACTGGCGGCCTCGTGGGTGGCGTGCTCGCGGAGCGTGGCGCGTTCGAGCGCACCAGCGCCCCCGACGCCGCGCCGAGCGCCGGCGTGGGGGCGACCACGCGGCCGAGCGGCTCCATCGCCAACATCGCGGCCACGGCGACACCGAGCGTGGTCACCCTCCGGGTCGCCGGTGCGGACGGCGCCGGCACCGGGTCGGGCTGGGTCTACGACGGCCGGGGCCACATCGTGACGAACAACCACGTCGTCGCCGGCGCCGCCGAGAGCGGCGAGATCACCGTCGTCCTCGCCAACGGCAAGCAGCTCGAGGGTCGGGTCGTGGGCCGCGACGCGTCGTACGACCTCGCCGTCGTCAAGGTGGACCGCACTGACCTCACACCGCTCACACTGGGCCGCTCCGAGGACGTCGTCGTCGGTGACCAGGTCGTTGCCGTCGGCGCGCCACTCGGGCTCGACTCCACGGTGACGTCCGGGATCGTCAGTGCGATCGACCGCCCGGTCACCCCCGGCGAGGACGACGACCAGTCCTTCATCAACGCCATCCAGACCGACGCCGCCATCAACCCGGGGAACTCCGGCGGGCCGCTGCTCGACATGGGGGGTCGGGTGATCGGGGTCAACTCCGCCATCGCGCGTGCCCCCGGCTCGGAGCTCGGACAGAGCGGCAACATCGGGGTCGGATTCGCCATCCCCAGCGCGCAGGTCCGGACGACCGTGCAACAGCTCATCGAGACGGGGCGCGCCGTCCATCCGGTCATCGGTGTCTATCTCGACCCGTCCTATGAGGGCGAGGGGGTGAGGATCGCCGACGAGGGCCCCGACGGCGAGCCGGCCGTCAACCCGGAAGGTCCGGCGGACGCAGCGGGCCTCCGCCCGGGGGATGTCGTCCTCGCGTTCGAGGGCAGGCCCGTCTCCGAGGGCGGCGAGCTCGTCGTCGCCATCCGGGCGCGCACCGTGGGGGATAGGGTCACCCTGACCATCCGTCGCGACGGCAACTTGCGCGATGTCACGATGGTGCTCGAGGGCTCGGGAGACTGACCCCGCTCGCAGGGGATCGACGGAAGGACGGTGAGTACCGGGTGTTCGGCGTGAACGGCTGGGAGATCGTCCTCCTCGCGCTCATCACGGTCTTCATCCTCGGCCCGGACCGGATGCCGGAGTACGCCGCCAAGCTCGCGCGCGGGATCCGCAGGCTCCGGGTCATGGCCGAGGGCGCGAAGGGGCAGCTGAAGGACCAGCTGGGCCCGGAGTACGAGGACATCAACTGGCGGCAGTACGACCCGCGACAGTACGACCCTCGCCGCATCGTCAAGGAGGCCCTCCTCGACCCGCTCGACGACGCGGTCTCGCCGGTGCGCGACGAGATCGGATCCATGCGGTCCGCGGGCAGCATCTCGGGCGGTGCCGCCGTCGCCGCTGCCGGTGGCGCAACCGTGGCGGGCGCGGCCGCGGCCGACGCTTCAGGCCCTCCGGTCTACGTCTCGAAGGCGCGGAGCTCGACGCAGTGGGACCCGTCCCGCCCGACGCCGTACGACGTCGACGCCACCTGAACGCCCCCCGCCTCCCCGACTTCGTCTGTGGGGATGCCGTCGACGCGCCGTGTCGGCGACACCGCCACAGACGAAGTCGGGGAGACGGAGGGGGTCGGCAGGTCAGCGGCCGGCGGGGGTGAGGCCCAGCGAGCGGCCGGCCAGACCGCGTGAGCGGGTCCCGAGGCCCTTGGCGATACCGCGCAGGGCGACCGCCGCCGGGGAGTCGGGCTCCCCGAGGACGACGGGCATGCCCTGGTCGGCGCCGATCCGCAGCCGGGTGTCGAGGGGGATCTGACCGAGGAGCGGCACCTCGGCACCGATGGCCCGGGTGAGTGACTCGGCGACCTGGCGTCCACCGCCGGAGCCGAAGATCTCCTGGCGAGTTCCGTCGGGCAGCTCCAGCCAGCTCATGTTCTCGATGACCCCCGTGACCCGCTGGTGCGTCTGCAGGGCGATGGCCCCGGCGCGCTCGGCGACCTCGGCGGCGGCCTGCTGGGGGGTCGTCACGACGAGGATCTCCGCCCCGGGGACGAGCTGCGCGGTGGAGATCGCGATGTCACCGGTGCCCGGTGGGAGGTCGAGGAGGAGGACGTCGAGGTCGCCCCAGAAGACGTCTGCGAGGAACTGCTGCAGTGCTCGGTGCAGCATCGGGCCGCGCCAGACGACGGGCTGGTTTCCGGGGACGAACATCCCGATGGAGATGACCTTCACGTCGTGGCTCAGCGGCGGCAGGATCATGTCGTCGACCTGCGTGGGGCGACCCTCGACGCCGAGCATCCGGGGGATCGAGAACCCGTAGATGTCCGCGTCCACGACCCCGACGCGCAGGCCCTGCTGGGCGAGGGATGCCGCGAGGTTGGCGGTGACGGACGACTTGCCGACGCCACCCTTACCGGACGCCACGGCATACACCCTGGTCAGCGAGCCGGGGCGGGCGAAGGGGACCTCTCGCTCGGCCACCCCACCGCGCAGCTTCGTCTTGAGCTCACCGCGCTGCTCGTCGCTCATGACACCCAGCGTCACCGTGACGCCCGTGACACCGTCGACCCGTGAGAGGGCCGCGGTCGTGTCGGTGGTGAGCTTGTCCTTGAGCGGACATGCGGCGACGGTCAACAGGATCGTGACGGCGACGTGGCCCTCCTCGTCGGCGACGACGCTCTCGACCATGTCGAGCTCGGTGACCGGCTTGCGGATCTCAGGGTCGATGACCGTCTCGAGCGCAGCCTGTAGTGCGTCGGAGCTGACCTGGGGCATGTCCCCATTCTAGGTCGGCGGTGTGCCGTCCCCGACGCCGCCCTCCTCGCCCTCCGGTGCTCGGGCCACGACGAGGCCGCGGTCCTCCATCTCGTCGAGGAGGTCGCGCAGCTCGCTCCTCACGAAGTCGCGGGTTGCGGTGTCGCGCATGGCGATCCGAAGTGCCGCCACCTCGCGGGTGAGGAACTCGGTGTCGGCGAGGTTGCGCTCGTCCCGGGAGCGGTCCTGCTCCAGGGCGAAGCGGTCGCGGTCGGCCTGCCGGTTCTGGGCGAGGAGGATCAGCGGAGCCGCATAGGACGCCTGCAGGCTGAGCATGAGCGTGAGGAAGATGAAGGCGTACGGGTCGAAGCGCAGCTCCTCGGGGGCCAGGGTGTTCCAGAGCAGCCAGGTGAGGACGAAGACGGTCATACCGAGCAGGAAGTACGGCGTGCCCATGTAGCGGGCGAACTTCTCCGAGATGACCCCGAAGGTCTCCTCGGTGAAGAGGGTGGGGGAGCTCCACCGACGGCGACCGGCCTCGCGAGGCTGGTCGATCCGCGGCCGGCGCTCGCGGTCAGCCACCGAGCACCTCCTCGGGAGCGACGACGTCGTGCCGGTCCTCGCGCCAGTCCTCCGGGAGGATGTGGTCGAGCACGTCGTCCACGGTGACCGCGCCCAGGAGGTGCCCGTCGCCGTCGACGACCGGCAGGCCGACGAGGTCGTACGTCGCGAGCATCCGGGTCACCTGCCCCAGGGACGCCTCGGGCGGCAAGGGCTCGACGTCCTTGTCGAGGATGCCGCCGACCGGGGCGTGCGGTGGCTCGCGGAGCAGCCGCTGGATGTGCACCATCCCGAGGTACCGACCGGTCGGGGTCTCGAGCGGTGAGCGGCAGACGAAGACGGTGCACGCCAGGGCGGTGGAGAGCTCCGCCCGGCGCACGACCGCGAGCGCCTCGGCGATGGACGCCTCGGGGCCGAGGATGACCGGCTCGGTCGTCATGAGGCCGCCGGCCGTGTTCTCGTCGTAGGTGAGCAGCCGGCGCAGGTCGGCGGCCTCGTCGGGCTCCATCCGCTGGAGCAGCTCCTCCTGGCGGTCCACGGGCAGCTCGGCGAGCAGGTCGGCCGCGTCGTCGGGCTCCATGGCCTCCAGGACGTCCGCGGCCCGCTCCACCTCGAGGCTCGCCAGGATCTCGACCTGGTCGTCCTCGGGTAGCTCCTCGATGACGTCGGCGAGACGTTCGTCGGCCAGCGCCGCGGCCACCTCGGCCCGCCGGCGGGGAGTCAGGTCGTGGATGACCTCCGCGAGGTCTGCCGGCTTGAGGTCCTCGTACGCCTCCAGCAGACGGGCGGCGCTCTGCCCCTGGGAGGGGTCCCGCAGCCCGAGGACGTCCTCGATGGCCACGAGCAGCGTCTCGCCCCGGCGGCGCCCCAGCCGGCCGAGGCCGCTCCGGGACGGGCCGGTGCGCACGAAGGCGCGGGCGACGCTCCATCCCCTGGTGCCCAGCTGCTCGATCCCGATGTCCTCGACCGTCGCGTCGACGACCTCGCCCTCCTCGGTGCGCACCTGCACCCGGCGCTCGAAGAGCTCCGCGACGACGAGGGTCTCGTTGCCGCGCTGCTCGAAGCGGCGCATGTTGACCAGGCCGGTCGTGATGACCTGGCCCCCCTCGACCGAGGTCACCCGGGTCATCGGCACGAAGACCCGGCGCCGGCCCGGCACCTCGACGACGAGCCCGATGACCCGCGGTCTGCTGCGGGCGACGTTGAAGGTGACGACGACGTCGCGGACGCGGCCGACCTGGTCGCCGAGCGGGTCGAAGACGCTGAGCTCGGCGAGTCGGCCGACGAAGGCGCGGGTCGGCGTGCTCACGGCCACAGGCTAGCGGGGCAGACCGCTGCCTCCCGGGAGCCCGGCCGCTCCAGGCATGCGCCCGCCCCGCCTTTCGCGTTCGACTCCTGGGGGATGCCGGGAGCCTCACCGTCGCCTGCCGGGAACGGCTCTCGTGGAGTGGTTCACGCAGCGGATGAGGACACCGCGCAGTCAGGATCCTCGGGTGTTGCGTCGCGCCCGCGCGCGCCCGCGCCAGTGCCACGGGCGCCAGCCGGCCGTCGCCGCACCCGCAGGGTCGACCGTCGTCCGCCCGGACTCCTCGGCATAGGCGCCGGGGGACTCGACCGGTCGGCCGTGCGGGGTCAGCACGTGGATCGTGCACGACTGCCGCCACCGCTCGGCGACGTCGCCGACGGCGTTGAGCCGTTCCGGGCGCAGCACGTCGACCGCGGCGTCCCACTCCGGCGAGTCCGGCGGGACCTCCCGCACGGTGGCGTGAACGGTGAGGAGCCGGCCGCCCGTGTCCTTGCTCCGCAGGACGAGCTCGACCTCGTCGGGCAGCCACGGCAGCGACTGTTCGCCCGGCCCGGAGACGACGTACGCCGCCGGGCCGGCCCCGCGCTCGTCGCCGTCGTCGTGCCAGACGTGCCAGACGGCGTGCCAACCGCCATCCGGGACGCGGATCCAGAGCACCGCGGAGCGGCTCGCCGCCTCGTGGGTGAGCCGGGTGATGTTGACCGGCACACCGACCTCGACGGCCTGCGTCGGGGCGTCCTCGGTCACAGCGTGAACTCTCCCACAACGCGTCGACGTGAGCGCTGCTAGCGTCCCCGGGCAGACTGCAGTCGTCGACGAGAGGCCCCCGCCATGCGCAGCGCCAAGGACTTCTTCGCCCCGCTCGCGGTCGGTGCCCCGACGCCGCTGCGTGACGTGCCGGTCCGGCCCAGCCGGATGATCCACTTCATCGACCCGGGCAACGAGCGGATGGCCGCCAAGGTCCCCGAGCTCGTGGGCGCGGTCGACGTGCTGCTCGGCAACCTCGAGGATGCCGTGAAGGCGGACCGCAAGGAGGCTGCTCGCGACGGTCTCGTCGCGATCGCGAGGGCCACCGACTTCGGGCAGCACACACAGCTCTGGACGCGGGTGAACGCCCTGGACTCGCCCTGGGTGCTCGACGACCTGACGACGCTCGTCACGGAGGTGGGTGACACGCTCGACGTCGTCATGGTCCCGAAGGTCCAGGGACCCGAGGACATCCACTACGTCGACCGGCTGCTCGCCCAGCTCGAGGCGCGGGCCGGACTCCGCCGGCCGATCCTCGTGCACGCGATCCTCGAGACGGCGCGTGGTGTGGCGAACGTCGAGGCGATCGCCGGCGCCAGTCCTCGCATGCAGGGGATCAGCCTCGGCCCCGCCGACCTCGCCGCCGACCGTCGGATGAAGACGACTCGGGTCGGTGGCGGCCACCCGGGGTACCTCGTGCGCGCGGACCCCGTCGGCGGGGACGTGCACGGGCAGCGGGCGACGTCCCAGCAGGACCTGTGGCACTACACGATCGCGCGGATGGTCGACGCGTGCGCGATGCACGGGATCCTTCCCTACTACGGACCCTTCGGCGACATCGCCGACGTCGTCGCCTGCGAGGACCAGTTTCGCAACGCCTTCCTCCTCGGCTGCGTCGGGACGTGGACGCTGCACCCGTCCCAGATCGCCATCGCGAAGAAGGTGTTCAGCCCCAGCGCCGAGGACGTGGCCCACGCGCGTCGGGTCAAGGAGGCGATGGGCGACGGCACCGGAGCCGTCATGCTCGACGGCAGGATGGAGGACGACGCCAGCCTCAAGCAGTGCCTCGTCATCCTCGAGCTCGCGGAACGACTGTCGGCGAACGACGCCGAGCTCGCCGAGCTGTATGCCGTGCGGCCTCCCACGCCCGACCCGGAGGCGCGCGGGTGAGCGGCGGAACGGCATACCGCCCGCGCCGGTCGGTCCTGTACCTGCCCGGCAACAACGAGCGGGCCCTGGAGAAGGCGAAGACCCTCCCCGCGGACGGGCTCATCCTCGACCTCGAGGACTCCGTCGCCCCGGACCACAAGGAGGTCGCTCGCGAGAACGCCTGCAGCGCAGCACGCTCCGGGAGCTACGGGCAGCGCGAAGTCACCATCCGGGTCAACGCGAGCGGGACCAGGTGGCACGAGGACGACGTCTCCGCCGCCTGCGCGGCAGGTCCCGACGGCATCCTCGTGCCCAAGGTGGGCTCCGCCGACGAGGTGCGCGACCTCGTCGCCGCGCTGGAGCGCCACGGCGCCCCGGAGCACACCTCGCTGTGGGCGATGATCGAGACGCCCATTGCCGTGCTCGACGTCAGGGGGATCGCGGCGGCATCCGGGCGGCTCGCGGTGCTCGTTCTGGGAGTGAACGACCTCGTCAAGGAGCTCGGTGCTCGGCACGTACCCGGGAGACAGCCGTTGTTGGCCACGCTCTCGTTGAGCCTGCTGGCTGCTCGTGCGGCCGGCATCGCGATCCTCGACGGGGTGTGGAACGACGTGCGTGACCTCGAGGGCCTCGAGGCCGAGTGCCGGCAGGGCCGAGATCTGGGCTTCGACGGCAAGACGCTCATCCACCCGGCGCAGGTCGAGCCGTGCAACCGGGTCTTCGCGCCCTCTCCCGAGGAGGTCGAGGAGGCCCTGGGGATCGTGGCGGCGTGGGAGGCGGGGAGCGGGGCGGGGGTCGTCACGTACGGCGGGCGCATGGTCGAGAGCCTGCACGTGGACACCGCCCGGCGAGTCATCGCGACCGACGAGGCGATCCGCTCCCGCCGCTGACCGCCGCCACCTCTTGGCTCGCGAGACCACAACGAACCGGTCACGGACGGCGAGTCGGCTGGCGGACCGGGCCGTTTGCTGAGTGTCCTTGGCGCGGGACCAAGGCCGCCAAGGCGAACGGAGCACGTGTGGGCACGGGTCGGATGCCGGTGGGGCGATCGGGAACTGCGGTTGCCGTCGCCTGCCTGGTGCTGCTCACCGGCTGTGGAGCGGTCGGATCGTGGACGCCCGCCGGGGTCGGGGGACCGGGCCGGAGCGGTCTCGCCGAGCAGCTCTCCGAGGGCGACATGGAGCCCTGCGGTGTCCGCCCCCGTCGAGCCGTTGGTGACCCCGACGCCGACGTCGACCCGACGTCGACGCCGACCACGACGTCGATGCCGACCACGACCACGACGGCGACATCCACACCCATCCCGACGCCGACCGCGAAGCGGGCTGCTCCCCAGCCCCCGACGACCCCGAGGGCCACGCCGACACCGACGGGGAGGCCCAGTCCGAGGCGCCACGAGCGCCACCCCCACCAGCCTGCGTCGCGGCGACTCGGGCCCCCGGGTGCGCGAGCTCCAGGAGCGCCTGAGCGAGCTCGGCTACTGGCTCGAGAAGCCGGACGGGTCCTTCGGTGCGCTCACCCAGCAGGCCGTCTATGCCCTGCAGAAGGCGGCGGGCATCCGCCGCGACGGAGTCGTCGGCCCGAAGACGACGCGTGCCCTCGCCGACGGCATCCGCCCCGAGCCGACGCTCGAGGGCGACGGGGTCGAGATCGTGCTCGGCCGACAGCTGCTCCTCGTCGTGCGGGACGGCGAGGTCCGCACGATCCTCAACACGTCGACGGGGAACGGGGAAGGGTACATCTCGACAGCGGGCAACCATGCCGTCGCCACGACGCCGAAGGGCAGATTCACCGTCTACCGCGCGGTCGACGGCCCGGTGACCAACTCCCTCGGGCAGCTGTGGCGACCTCGGTTCTTCCACCGAGGCATCGCGGTGCACGGGTCGGGGCACATCCCTGCGTGGCCGGACTCCCACGGCTGTGCCCGAGTGAGCAACGCGGCCATCGACATGATCTGGGGCAGCGACCTCATGCCGGTCGGGAGCCGCGTGGTCGTCCGGTGACCGCACGCCATGACGGGTGCCGGTGACCGGATCCCGACGTCACAGCGGTCTCGTCCGCACGGCTACTCACCCGGGTAGACGACCCCGACCTGGCGCCTCACGTCGTCCATGGCCGCCATGACGCGCCGCGTCGCGTCCCAGGGCATCGACCAGGTCTCCCGCCGCCCCTGTGCGAGGGCCCGTGCGAACTCCGCGATCTCGTAGCGGAACCCGTGCGTGGTGACGTCCGGGACGTACTCGTCGAGGAGGGTCTCGTCGGGCCCGACGAGGCGCACGCGGCCGGGGCCGTAGAAGCGACCCTCGAGCTCGAGCCGCGCTGCCGTGCCGACGACTTGGGCGGGGCACGACGTGGCGGCCGCCATGGTGCACCACAGGTGGGCCAGTGCACCGGAGGGACCGCGCGCGCTGATCTGGGTGGTGACGTCGACCCCGAGGTCGCTCAGCATCCCGCGTGCGGCGACCTCGGCCAGGCCACCGAGCACGTGGTCGGCGAACGAGATGGGGTACACCCCCAGATCCAGCAGCGCTCCACCGGCGAGCTCCGGCTGGGAGAGCCGGGCCGGGCCGTCGGGCCACAGACGCTGCCCGTGGTCCGCCTCGACGAGGACGAGCTCACCGAGCGTGCCGGCGTCGATGGTGCGGCGCACGACGTCGTAGTGCGGGAGGTACCTGCTCCACATCGCCTCGGCCGCCAGAAGTCCGCCGACCTCCGCCTCGGCGAGGACCTCCTCGGCCTCGCGCAGGCTGCGCGTGAACGCCTTCTCCACGAGAACCGGCTTGCCGGCCCGCAGGGCGAGGAGGGCGTGCTCGTGGTGCACGCTGTGCGGGCTCGCCACGTAGACCGCGTCCACGTCGGGGTCCCGGACGAGACCCTCGTACGTGCCGTGCGCCCGGGCGACATCGTGCCGCTTGGCGAACTCGTCCGCGCGCCCGGCCGATCGGGAGCCGACCGCCACGACGGTCGACGTGGTTCCCTCACCCACGGCGTCCGCGAACTGGTTCGCGATGCCGCCCGGGGCGAGCACCCCCCATCGCACGGGTGGAGCGGACATCGGATCGGGCGTGGTGGGCGCGGCCAGCGCAGTGGAGGGGGACGGCATAGGTCGAGCGTATTGCCGACGAGCACGGGCGGCGCCGTGGGGAACCCGGACGGCACGGCTGGAGAGCGGCGAGGTCGGCGCACACGCATCCAGGCGCCTGTCCCCGTGAACCCCAGAAGTCCCTCGAGTGGCAGGGGTCACAGAGGCGCCTTACGCTCACGCCACCCCCGGACCTCCTCCGGTGGTCGGTGAGAAGGGACATGAGATGTATCGACCTGCATTGCTCTCCAAGGGGGCGAGGGCCGCCGGGATCACGACCGCGGTCGTCGACCCTCGCGCTGGCCCCGATGGGTGCGGCCACCGCCGCAGTACGACCCCTGCTACCACATCGCGTGTGACGACATCGACAACCTCGACCTCCACGCGCTGGACGTCAACAGTGACGCCATCGCCACGGCGGTGCTGACCTACGCCTTCTCCACGGAGTCGGTGAACGGCGTGGTCGGCAAGGAGCTCCCGGAGGACTTCTCCCTCCCGGCCCCCGCCGGGCCCGAGGGCACGGTCAACCTCCCCAGTGGCGGGGGTCTGTCCCCCGACCACGACCACGGGCACGACGACGCGAGCTGAGTCGACGCGCTGACACGGGGTGGGGGTGCCGGGCCGGCACCCCCACCCCTCGTCCGTGCCGGGTCAGAACCGGCTCGTCGCCTCGGCGACGAGGTCGCCGAGGAACGCCCCGGTGTCGACGTCCAGACCCTTGCGACGGAACCACGTCGCCATGGTCGTCGCGTCGCGCTCGAGGAAGTCGAAGCCCTGCGGGTTGGCGATGACGTCGACGATCTGGGGCCAGTCGATGAGGACGAGCCTCTCCTCGTGGAGCAGGACGTTGTACGGCGAGAGGTCCCCGTGCGCCCAGCCCTGCTGCGCGAGGGTGAGCATCGCCGAGCGGAGCTGCTCGAAGAGGTCCTCGAGGAGGTCCGGAGCGGGACGGGTCGAGACGAGCCGGGGAGCCGCGGCCTCGTCGTGACCGATGAACTCCATGAGCATCTCGGCCTCGTCGAGCTGCACGGGGTAGGGAACGGGAAGGCCGAGCGCCCAGAGCCGACCGAGCGCGTCGAACTCGGCCGCGGCCCACTGCCCCGCGATCATCTGCTTCCCGAAGTCGGTTCGCCGGGCCATCGCCCGCATCTCCCGGCTCTTGCGGACACGGCGGCCCTCGAGGTAGCCGGCGTCGCGGTGGAAGAGGCGGTGGTCACCGTTCCGGTAGCGCTTGGCGGCCATCGTGCTCAGCCGGTCGGTGCCCGGGACCCAGCGGCGCAGGACGTGGACGTCGGCCTCCTTGCCCGTCTTGAGGACTCCGAGGTCGGCCTCGACCGCGCCGAGGTTGGTGATGACCCAGTCGGGTCGCGGCTTGGGTCCGTGGGTGGCGCCGTCCCAGGAGGACCAGCGGTCACCCTCGGGGGGTGCGTCAGGGGAGGTGTCGACGGAGAAGGCGGCCTGCTTCTCCGGAAGGTGGAACGGCATGTGTGCCACTGCGGTGCTCCAGATCGAGGAAGGGGGTGGTGGGCAGCGTGCAGCCCGGGACGGTCGTCGACATCACGGCCCTCCTTCACTCGATCCGATGCGGTCACGGCGGATGCCGTGCGCTCGCCCAGCGTGCCCCACCCCCTGCGTCCTCCGCCACCGGTTTATCGGCGTCCGAGAGACAGGCCGACGACCGCACCGTTCCTGCGCCTCCTGGCCCGGGGTGTCCCGTGGGGGGCCTCACACGGCAGAGCCGTTCAGGAGCCGCAGGCCCGACGGCATACTCGGAGGGTCCTCACCCCCACCGAAGGCGGCGATCACGCGTGTCCCGACTCCAGACCACCGACGGCCTCACCGAGGAGCAGCACGAGCTCATCGCGCTCGTGCGGGAGTTCGTCGACGAGCAGATCCTCCCGGTCGCCACCGAGCTGGAGCACAGGGACGAGTACCCGACGGACATCGTCGAGGGCATGAAGGAGATGGGCATCTTCGGGCTGATGATCCCGGAGGAGTACGGCGGCCTCGGCGAGTCCCTCCTCACCTATGCGCTCGTCGTCGAGGAGATCGCGCGTGGGTGGATGAGCGTGAGCGGCATCATCAACACCCACTTCATCGTCGCCTACCTGATCCTCCAGCACGGCACCGATGAGCAGAAGCAGCGCTACCTGCCCCGGATGGCCACCGGCGAGGTGCGGGGTGCGTTCTCGATGAGCGAACCCGGGCTCGGCTCAGACGTCGCCGCCATCCGCACCAAGGCGGTGCGGGACGGCGACGAGTGGGTGGTCACCGGCCAGAAGATGTGGCTCACCAACGGTGGATCGGCCAACCTCGTGGCGGTTCTCGTCCGCACCGATCTCGGCGAGAGTGACAGCCCGTACCAGAACATGACGGCGTTCCTCCTCGACAAGGAGGTGGGGTTCGGAGAGACGGCGCAGGGCGTCACCGTTCCGGGGAAGATCGACAAGATGGGCTACAAGGGCGTCGACACCACCGAGCTGATCTTCGAGGGTCACCGCACGCGAGACGCCCAGGTGCTCGGGGGTGTGCCGGGCAAGGGCTTCTACCAGATGATGGACGGCGTCGAGGTGGGCAGGGTCAACGTCGCAGCCCGCGCGTGTGGCCTGAGCCGTCGGGCGTTCGAGCTGGGGATCGCCTACGCCCAGCAGCGCGAGACGTTCGGGAAGAAGATCGCGGAGCACCAGGGCATCCTCTTCCGCCTGGCCGACATGGCCACGAAGATCGAGGCGAGCCACCAGATGATGGTCAAGGCCGCCAGGCTCAAGGACGCCGGTCAGCGCAACGACCTCGAGGCCGGGATGGCGAAGTACCTCGCGTCCGAGAACTGCGCGGACGTCGTGGAGCAGAGCTTCCGCATCCACGGCGGCTACGGGTACTCCAAGGAGTACGAGATCGAACGCCTCTACCGTGAGGCGCCGATGCTCCTCATCGGGGAGGGCACCGCCGAGATCCAGAAGATGATCATCGGCCGCCGCCTCCTCGAGGACTATCCCGCCCGCTGACCCGGCGGGCACGGCATCCGGATGCCGGACAGGTGGCTCCCGGCCGCCGCCGTGACGAGCGGGGGATAATGGCCGGCATGAGCACGCAGCCCATGCGCCCCGGCCTTCGAGCCGCCCTGTCCCTCGAGTACCCGATGTCGCTCGGGGTCCACGACTCGTACGAGGACGCGCAGCGGGCGGTGGACTACCTCTCCGACCACGAGTTCCCCGTGCAGGACGTCCTCATCGTCGGAACCGACCTCAAGCAGCTGGAGCGCGTGACGGGGCGCCTCACCCGTGGGCGGGTCATCGGGGCCGGTGCACTGTCGGGGATGTGGCTCGGCCTCTTCGTCGGCACGATCTTCGCGCTCTTCGACCCGAGCGGGTTCAACGTCCTCAATGTCCTCGGCACCGTCGCCTTCGGTGCGGTCTTCGGCGCGATCTGGGCGATGGTCGGCTACCGGATCACCAGCGGGGAGCGGGACTTCACGTCGGTGAGCCAGGTCGTCGCGGCCAAGTACGAGGTCCTGTGCGAACACAAGCACATCGCCCGGGGTCGCGAGCTGCTCGCGGAGATGGACCCGATGCGCGCCGCTCAGGAGGAAGTGCGCCGTGCCCGTGAGGCGGAGCAGGCTCGCGCCGCCAGGCAGCCCGCAGCGCCGCTGCAGCAGTCCGGCCAGCAGCCGGCGCAGTATCCGGCGCAGCCGCCCTCGCAGTTCCCGCACCCGGGGCAGCAGCCGCCGTCCCAGCCGTGAGCCCTGAGGGCACCGACGTCACCGACGCGCCCGGCTCCGTGCCGTCGCACCGGTTGTGCTCTCGGGAAGAGCCACGCGGGCATACTGTCGGCCCATGAGCCAGCCAGCCGGAGCCGCCGAGTCCCCGTCCCTCGAGCCCTTCCACGAGCGCCACTCATCGGTGCTCTGCGTCGCCGCGCATCCGGACGACATCGAGTACGGCACCGCAGCAGCCGTCCACCGCTGGGTGGCGGAGGGCACGACGGTCACCTACTTCCTCCTCACCCGGGGCGAGGCGGGCATCGACACGATGTCCCCGGACGAGGCCGGCCCGGTCCGCGAGGCGGAGGAGCGCGAGAGCGCCCGTCGCGTCGGCGTCGATGTCGTGGAGTTCGGTGACCACCGGGACGGGGCCATCGAGTACGGGGTGGCGCTGCGGCGGGACATCACGCGGGCGATCCGCCGAACCCGCCCCGAGCTGGTCGTCACGGGGGTCTGGAGCGAGAGGTTCGCCAACGGCATGGTCAACCAGGCCGACCATCGCGCCGTCGGGCTCGCGACGCTGGATGCCGTCGCGGATGCCGGGAACCGCTGGCTCCACACCGACCTCGCCGACGAGGGCCTCGAGCCCTGGGGCGGCGTCACGGCTCTCGCCGTCGCCGGTGGCGAGCGTCCGACCCACTTCGTCGACGTCTCGGGCGAGCACTTCGAGGCTGCCGTGCACTCGCTCGAGGCCCACGACGCCTACAACTCCGCCCTGCCGAGCGACTTCCCGGCGCCGCGGCAGCTGCTCCAGTGGATCCTGGGGGGCGGGGGGACAACCGTGGGTCTCGACCACGCGCTCCTGCTCGACGTCATCCGCCGGGGGTGAGTCCGGCGCGCCCCACGACGGGATGAGCGCGGTTCACCGGAATCGTCACGCCGTGTGAACCCCGGGCATCCCGCGTGGGGCTGGCACGTGGCAGCGCCGTCGTTCAGTGGCCTTGCACGTGGGCGATCCAGGCCTCCACGTCGTCGGCGCTGCGCGGCATCGCGGCCGACAGGTTCTCACAGCCGTCCTCGGTCACCAGCACGTCGTCCTCGATGCGCACCCCGATCCCCCGGAACCGCTCCGGGGCGAGGAGGTCGTCGGCCTTGAAGTAGAGCCCAGGCTCGACGGTCAGGACCATGCCGGGCTTCAGCTCGGCGTCCATGTACTCCTCGCGGGTGGCGAGGGCGCAGTCGTGCACGTCGAGACCGAGGTGGTGCGACGTGCCGTGCACCATCCAGCGCCGGTGGTACTGGCCGTGCTCCTTGTCGAGGGTGTCCTCGACGGAGACCCCCTCCGGCAGGAGCCCCCAGGCGTCGAGGTGCTCGGCGATGACCCGGATCGCGGCGGCATGGACGTCCGAGAACCGGTTTCCCGGCTTCACCGCTGCCATCCCTGCTTCCTGCGCCGCGAGGACCGCCTCGTACACCTCGCGCTGCGCGTCGGAGAAGGTGCCGGAGACCGGCAGCGTGCGCGTGATGTCGGCGGTGTACAGCGAGTCGACCTCGACGCCGGCGTCGATGAGGACGAGGTCTCCCTCCCGGACCTCGCCTGTGTTCTTGATCCAGTGCAGGGTGTTGGCGTGGTCACCGGCCGCGCAGATCGAGTCGTAGCCGACGCCGTTCCCCTGGTGCCGCGCGTGAAGGGCGAACGTGCCCTCGAGCCATCGCTCGCCGCGGCCCTTCTCGACGGCGCGGGGGAGCTCGGTGATCATCGCCTCGAAGCCGTGCTGGGTCGCTGCCACGGCCGCCCGCATCTGCTCGACCTCGTGGTCGTCCTTGCACATGCGCAGGTGCGAGAGGTCGTGGGCGAGGGCGTCGTCGGACTCCTCGAGGCCTTCTGCGGCGGCGCCGTTCTCGACGCGGGCGGCGTCGAGGCGGGCGGTGAGCTCGCGGTCGGCGTCACGCACCAGGCGCACGGTCACCTCGCCGGCATCCTTGGCCGCCGCCGCCTCGAACTCGTCGATGTGCCGGGCGACGAGGCCGAGCTCGAGCTCGACGTCCTCGACCGTCGGACGCGCTCCCACCCAGAACTCGCCGTAGCGGGGGTCGGCGAAGAACTCGTCGCTGTCGCGGTCACCGAGCGGGCGGAAGTAGAGCACGGCTTCGTGCCCGCCGCCCTCCCCGTCGCTGCCGGTGACCGGCTCCAGCACGAGCACGGCGTCGGGCTCGCGGTCGGCGCCGAGCCCGGTGAGCCAAGCGAAGGCGGTGTGCGGTCGGAAGACGTAGTCCGTGTCGTTGCTCCGTACCTTCAGACCGCCGGCGGGGACGATGAGGCGCTGTGCGGGGTATGCCGCGCTGAGCACCGCGCGCCGCGCCGCAGCCGGGCCGGATGCCGGGGAAGGGCCTGTCACGCGAGGTCGGCGGGGCGCCCACCCCTCCCGGACGAAGGCGCGGAACTCGTCGGTCGTGGGCCGGCCGCGGTTGTCCGACTGCTCGCTCTCATCGCTCTGCTCGCTCACCCGCCCATGCTGCCACGGCGATCCTGAGCGCCCCGCTGTGAAAGACTGCCGTGATGGGTCGGCACAGCGCTCCCCGACGCCACGGACCCGTCGTGGTGCTCGGTGCGGCAGCGGTCGTCGGCTCCGCCGGGCTGGCCTGGGCGGTCGGCGACGACCCCCCCAGCCGACCCTCTCCTGACCCCAGCGGCACCTCGACGACGCGAGGGGATGTGTCCGGCCCGCTGACCACCGCCCCCACGCCGAGCCCGACCGCCAGCACTCCGGTCGTCAGCGTGGTCCCCAGCCCGTCCGCCGCCGTGGACGAGCCCACAACGGCGTCGGGCACGGGCGTCACCGCGGCACCCGAGCCCGAGCCGGTGCCCCCGGTGAAGCCGACGCCGGAGCGCACGAAGCCGGGCAAGGGTGTGACGCCGACGACGAGGCCGACGAAGCCCTCGAAGTAGGCTCCCCGCAATGGGAGCCTTCGACGGGGTGACGCTGGCCGACCGGTTCCGCAACCACTTCGGCCACACCGACCACCTGTACGGCGCGCTGCTGGCGGAGATGGCGGACGACTGGGACGTGGGCGGCGTCACCCGTGAGCTGTTCGAGGGCTGGGAGGACGCCGACGCGCGGCAGTTCCCGCAGCTGCGCCTCCTCGCCGGCCTCCACCGCATCGTGCTGCGCGGTGACGCACCACAGCTCGAGGGCTTCTACCCGTCCCTGGGCGGCGACCTCGACCACCACGAGGCCTGGGCGCCCGTGCGTCCGGTGCTCGCGGCACACGTCGACGAGCTGCGCCAGTCCCTCAGCGAGGCGCCCCAGACCAACGAGCCCGCCCGGAGCGTGGCCCTGCTCGTCGGGCTGTCCAGGGCGCTGCACCGGACCGGTCTTCGTCGGGTACGACTGCTCGAGCCGGGGGCGTCCGGGGGCCTCGGCATGCTCGTCGACCACTACCGGTTCGTCGGGGAGGGATGGGCAGCAGGACCGCAGGGGTCGCCCCTCGTCGTGCAGGGCTGCGGCGCAGAGGGGTTCTCGCCGGAAGCCTTCGAGGTCGTCGACCGCCGCGGCTGCGACGTCGCCCCGGTCGACGCCGCGAGCGAGGCCGGGGCGGCATACCTCACGTCGTTCGTCTGGCCCTGGCAGCTCGACCGGCACGAGCGGCTGGCGGCGGCGCTGCAGGTGGCCCGTGAGCATCCCGTCGTCGTCGACCGGGCCAGGGCCTCCGCGTGGGTGGCCGAGCAGCTGGCGCGACCGGTGGATGACGACGTCCTCACGGTCGTCTGGCACTCGGTGACCCGGCTCTACTGGCCCGGGGAGGAGACCGACGCCATGAACGCCGCCGTCGAGGAGGCCCGGGGCCGGATGCCGCTCGCCCACATCGCGATGGAGCACCACTGGGACGCTGCGCAGGGCGAGCGCGATCCGGGGATGCCGTTCGTCGAGGTCGACGGCGAGGTCGTCGCGACGTGCGACCACCACGGTCCGCCGGTGACGCTCCACCGCTGAGGGCGAATTGGGGCGGAAGCCGTCGGCTCGTACAGTGTGCCGGTGATGCCCGCCGAGATCGGACGACGGCGCCTGCTCGTCGGCGGAGGAGCGGCAGCCGGTCTTGCCGTCCTCGGCGGGTGCGACGCCGCGACCCCCGGCACGGGCACTGCAGCCCCAGGGACTGCGGCGTCCACCTCGTCGGCCTCGTCCTCGGCGACCCCTCCGACCGCACCCACCGCTCCCACCGCTGCGACGTCCACGCCGAGCCCCACGGAGACCGCAGGTGCCACGACCGCCACGGCATCCCTGGTGGAGGCCCCGCGGCTCACCGACCGGCTCGATCGCTACCTCGCGGGCCGGCGCGGCCGGCTCGGCCTCGAGCTCGTCGACCTGGAGCGCGGGGAGTCCTTCCGGTACGAGGCGAGAGAGGGCTACTGCTACAGCACGATCAAGGTGCTCATCCTCACCACCCTCCTTCGGCAGCTCCAGGAGGACGCCGCCGACCTGGGGTCGCGGCAGCGGCGCCTCGCCGAGCGGATGATCACCCGCAGCGACAACGCGGCGACCGAGTCCCTCCTCGCCGAGGTCGGCCGTGACGAGGTCGAACGGGTCGCGGCCCTCGTGGGGATGCGGCGTACGGAGATCGACAGCGGGTGGTGGGGTCACTGGCGCACCGTTCCAGGGGACCTCAACCTCATGGTCGATGCGGTCCTGTCCTCCGACAGGGTGCTCGACGGCGCCCGCCGCACCGTCGCGCGCTTCCTCATGGCCGACGTCGTTCCGGCTCAGCGCTGGGGCGTCTTCGCCCCGGAGTCGAGCACTGTCCACGTGGCGGCCAAGAACGGCTGGGGCCCCCTCCCCGACGGCTACCGCGTGAACTCCTCGGGATGGGTCCAGGGAGACGACCGCGAGTACGTCCTCAGCGTCCTGGCGAGCAGCCCTCGGGGCTTCACCGATGGCCGCCGCACCGTGTCGGGCGTCGTGCAGCTGTGCCACGAGGCGCTCGGCGAACAACTCGCCTGAGCGACTCCCGGTCCTACTCGACGTCCACCCAGCCCAGGGTGCGCTGCACGGCCTTCTGCCACCCGGCATACCCGTCACGGCGCTGGGCGTCGCTCCACCGGGGTTCCCACCGCTCGTCCTCGCTCCACTTCGTGCGGAGCTCGTCGGTGCCGGACCAGAAGCCGGTGGCGAGCCCGGCGGCGTACGCCGCACCGAGCGCGGTGGTCTCGGGGACGACCGGCTTCGAGACCGGGACGCCGAGGATGTCGGCCTGGAGCTGCATGCAGAGCCGGTTGGCGGTGATGCCGCCGTCGACCTTGAGGCAGGTGAGGGCGACGCCCGAGTCGGCCGCCATCGCGTCGACGACGTCGCGGGACTGGTAGCAGATCGCCTCGAGGGTGGCCCGGGCCAGGTGTGCGTTGGTGTTGAACCGGGAGAGTCCCACGACGGCTCCGCGCGCATCGCTGCGCCAGTAGGGGGCGAACAGGCCGCTGAAGGCCGGCACGAAGTAGACGCCGCCGGTGTCCTCGACCGAGGCGGCGAGGGCCTCGACCTCCGAGGCACCCGAGATGATGCCGAGCTGGTCGCGCAGCCACTGCACGGCACTGCCCGTGACGGCGATCGACCCCTCCAGGGCGTAGACGGGCCTGGCGTTCCCGAGCTGGTAGGCGACCGTCGTGAGGAGGCCGTTGCGGCTGCGCACGAGCTCCTCACCGGTGTTGAGCAGCAGGAAGTTTCCGGTGCCGTAGGTGTTCTTGGCCTCGCCGACCTCGAAGCAGACCTGCCCCACCGTTGCCGCCTGCTGGTCGCCGAGGACGCCGGTGATGGGCACCGTCGAAGACCCCCGTGCACCGGTCGTCTCGCCGTATGCCGCGTCGTGGCTGCTCGCGTGGATCGTCGGCAGCATCTGTCGCGGGATGCCGAAGAAGCCCAGGAGCTCGTCGTCCCAGTCCAGGGTGGTGAGGTCCATGAGCATGGTGCGGCTGGCGTTGGTGACATCGGTCGCGTGGACGCCACCGTCCGGGCCGCCCGTGAGGTTCCAGACGACCCACGTGTCGGGGGTGCCGAACAGGGCGTCGCCCCGCTCGGCGGCATCCCGAAGGCCCGAGACGTTCTCGAGCATCCACTGGACCTTGCCGGCGGAGAAGTACGTCGCCGGAGGCAGGCCGGCCTTGTGCCGGATGACGTCACCGCGGCCGTCGGCGTCCAGGGCCTTGGCGATCGAGTCCGTGCGGGTGTCCTGCCAGACGATGGCGTTGTGGAGCGGGCGTCCGGTGCGCCGGTCCCACACGACCGCGGTCTCTCGCTGGTTCGTGACCCCGATGGCGGCGAGGTCCGAGGTCGACAGCCCGGCCGTCGTGAGCGCGCTGCCCATGACGGTCCGGACGCGGTCCCAGATCTCGAGCGGGTTGTGCTCGACCCACCCCGCGCGGGGGAGGACCTGGTCGTGCTCGAGCTGGTGGCTCGCCACGGGTAGACCGTCGTGGTCGAAGACGATGAACCGCGAGCTCGTCGTGCCCTGGTCGACCGCACCGATGAAGTCCGCCATGCTCCGAGCGTATGCCGGTCGTCACCGGTGTGACCTGTGGAGGACGCCCCGGGCCGGTGGCCGCGTCACGCATCATGGCCGCCATGGACGAGCGCCTCACCGCGATGGCGAGCGCGAGGGGTGGGGTGTGTTCGATGGTGCGGTGAAGACGAGGGCGCCGACGGGAGAGCAGCACTCATCGCCGAGAGGCGCCGTGACGACGCGCTGCGGGCCTGCGTCCTGAGCCGACAGGTGCGTCTCACCACATCGTGAGGAAGGGCACGCGGCATACGACTGCCGGATGCCGGGCGGTCACGGGAGGATGGCCACCTCACCGCCCGCGCCGTCGACGCCGGGCACCGCAGGTCCGACGACGAGGAGGCCATGTGCAGTTCGGGCGCAGCTACGAGGAGTTCGAGGTCGGGGCGACGTACAAGCACTGGCCCGGCAAGACCGTCACGGAGTACGACGACCACTTGTTCTGCCTCCTGACGATGAACCACCACCCCCTGCACCTCGACGCGCACTACGCCGGGGAGAGCACCCAGTTCGGGAAGAACGTCGTCGTCGGGAACTACGTCTACTCGGTCCTGCTCGGCATGAGCGTTCCCGACGTGTCTGGCACGGCGATCGCCAACCTCGAGGTCGAGAGCCTTCGGCACGTGGCGCCGACCTTCCACGGCGACACGCTCTACGGCGAGACGACCGTGCTCGACAAGTGGGAGAGCACGAGCAAGGACGACCGCGGCGTCGTCCACGTCGAGACGATCGGCTACACCCAGGACGGCACGGTCGTGTGCATCTTCCGGCGGAAGGTCCTGGTGCCGAAGGAGAGCTACCTGCAGGCCCGCGGCGGCGCTCAGCCGGGCCGTCCGTCACCGGTCCCGGACACGAACTGGCCGGGCCCGGCGTCGACCACCTGAGGCCTCCGGCCGTCGTGGTACGAGAGGACGTCGGGCCGTGACCACCGGGCGTGCTCCCCGGGGGCCGAGCGGTCGCCGCACTACGCTGACCGGGTGCCGATCGACCTGCACACCCACTCGACCGCGAGCGACGGCACCGAGGCCCCCGCCGTCGTCGTCGCCCGGGCGGCGCAGGGCGGGCTCGACACGGTCGGGCTGACCGACCACGACACCACCCGGGGCTGGGCCGAGGCGGCCACCGCCGCGTCGGAGCACGGCGTGACCCTCGTCCCCGGCATCGAGGTGTCCTGCAGCAGGGGTCGGCAGAGCATCCACCTCCTCGCATACCTGCCCGACCCGAGCCATCGTGACCTCACGGCCGAGCTCGCCCGAGCCCGCACCAGCCGGGACACGCGACTCGAGCGCATGGTGCGACGGATGGCGGCTGACGGCATCCCCGTCACCGTGGATGCCGTGCGCGCGCAGGTCGACGAGGGCGCCACCGCCGGCCGGCCGCACATCGCCGACGCCCTGGTCGCCGCCGGCGTCGTCGCGCACCGCGACGAGGCGTTCGCCCGCTGGCTGGGGAACGACAGTCCGTACTACGTGACCCACTACGCCCCGGACCCGGTGCGCGCCGTCGAGGTCGTCCGAGCCGCCGGGGGGGTGCCCGTGGTCGCGCACCCCTGGTCCGGGACACGGGGCCGGGTCGTCTCCGACGCGCTCGTCGAGGAGCTGGTCGACGCGGGCCTGGCCGGACTGGAGGTGCACCACCGCGACCACGACGCGGATGCCGTCCTGCACCTGACCGAGCTGGCTGCCGCCCTGGGGCTGCTCGTGACGGGGTCCAGCGACTACCACGGGAACGGCAAGCGGAACCGGATCGGCGAGCACACGACGGCCCCAGAGGTTCTCGAGGCCATCGAGGAGCAGGCGACGGGGACCGCCGTGGTCCGCCCCTGAGCCCGGTGCACGTACCGTGGCCGGGTGCCCGACACCACCGCTCCCACGGAGAACGTCCTCATCCTCTCCTGCCCCGACCAGCGGGGGATCGTCGCCACGGTCACCGCCCTGCTCTTCGAGCACGGTGCCAACATCGAGGAGAGCCAGCAGTTCGACGACGTCCGCACCGACCAGTTCTTCATGCGCATCCGGTTCTCCGTCGAGGTGGGGGGCCCGGGCACGGGTCGGTGGCGTGAGCTCTTCGAACCCGTCGCGGCGGCATACGGCATGGAGTGGTCCATCCGAGACGCGGCCAGCCCCTACCAGGCGCTGCTCATGGTGAGCCGGTTCGGGCACTGCCTCAACGACCTGCTGTTCCGCTGGCGCTCAGGAGCGGTGAACATGGACATCCCCGCGGTGGTGTCGAACCACCGCGACCTCGAGCCCCTCGTGCAGTCGTACGGCATCCCGTTCCACCACGTGCCGGTCACGCCGGAGACGAAGCCGGAGGCAGAAGCGCGGCTGAGGGAGATCGTGACCGGCCACGGCGTCGAGCTGGTGGTCCTCGCGCGGTACATGCAGGTGCTCTCCGACGACCTGTCCCGTGACCTGTCGGGACGAGTGGTCAACATCCACCACTCGTTCCTGCCGTCGTTCAGGGGCGCGAAGCCCTACCACCAGGCTTTCACGCGGGGCGTCAAGCTCGTCGGGGCGACGGCGCACTACGTCACCGCCGATCTCGACGAGGGGCCGATCATCGAGCAGGACGTCGTGCGGGTCGACCACCGCATGGCGCCGGCCGACCTCGTGCGCGCCGGCGAGGAGGTCGAGTCTCGGGTGCTGGCCCGCGCGGTGCGATGGCACTGCGAGTCGCGGGTGCTGCTCAACGGGGACCGCACGGTCGTCTTCAGCTGACCTCGGGCCGGCCGGGGCCGACGCCTGGCCGTCAGGCGTGGCGGTGGAACACCTGCGGCAGGTGCGGCAGGTGCCAGAGGCGCAGGTGCGGCACGTGCAGGCGACGGGGAACCTCGGGGTCGCGCTGCGGGCGCGCCCGGAGAGTCCGGGGGGTCAGGGAGGCGGCGACGCCGGGCGTGATCATGTGCATACCCCCGAGGAGGTGTCGGCGCCCCCGGTGATACGTCCTGTCGAGAGAGCGGTCCTGCCCCGGGGTGCTCCTGGCAGGGACAGCGGCCGCAAGACTGCGGCGTCGCGGGACGCTCCTGCGACCTCCGGCTCGCCATAGCATCGGCCCACCACCGACTGACACCAGGTGGCCTCCGACGAGGAAGGACCTGCCGTGACGACCAAGAGCGACTTCACCGAGGACGAGTGGACCCGAGTCGTGCGGGCCCCGCTGGTGGCCGGGCTCGCCATCTCGCTCGCCGACCCGGGTGGCCCCATCGAGACGGCCAAGGAGTCGATGGCCACGCTGAAGAACGCGACGAACCCGCCCAGCCGCGAGCAGCTGCTCAGCGAGGTGGCGCTGGAGATCCAGGGGATGGCCCAGCAGCGCCAGAACCCTCTCAGCGGGTTCCGGCCCACCGGCGCGAGCCCCGGAGAGGCCGTGCTGGCGGAGCTCACGGAGGTCCAGCGCGTCGTGGCGGCCAAGGCGACTCCCGAGGAGGCGGGGGCGTTCGGTCGGTGGCTCGTCGCAGCGGCGCAGGCAGCGGCCGACGCAGCGAAGGAGGGCGGCTTCCTGGGGTTTGGGGCCGAGCAGGTGAGCGAGCGGGAGCAGGCCGTGCTCGATCGGGTCCGGGCGGCTCTCGGCGGGTAATTGCGCCTGTTCAGCCGTGCGCGGGTTCGTCCGGCGTGGCGGCGTGACCGGCCTGCCCGGGTGTGCGCCGGTCCTGCTTCATCTCCGCCTCGAAGACGTGGCGCTTCCCGTTCATGAGCTGCTCGCGCACGCGTCGGTCGTGCTCCTTGAAGGCGGCGTAGTAGCCGTCCTCGAACTCCTCGAGGATCTGGAAGGTCCAGCGCCCGGCGAGGATGTTGCGCCCGAGGACCTCCTCGTCGAGCCGGTCCGCGATCTCCGGGTGTCCCGCGTCGCGGAGGAGGGTGACCGCCTCGCCGAGCGCGAGGTCGGCCAGGCCGATCTTGCGATGGAAGTTGAACAGCTGCCCTCTGGCGTCCTCGATGACCTCGAAGGCCTCGGACAGCTTGCCGACCGCCTCGACGGTCGCGTCGGAGGTGCCGGAGGGTCTGGTGTGGGCGTCGTCGACGGACATGGCGACAACGCTAGGTCGCCGAACGCGGGCTGCGGGGCCGTCGTGACCGGCCGTCCCGCGCGTCGAACCGTACCGCGGGGGCACCCGCCCGGACGGGAACGACCCCGTCGCCAGGCGAGCCGGGTGTCAGCACTCGATGACGTTGACCGCCAGGCCTCCGCGGGCCGTCTCCTTGTACTTCACCTTCATGTCGCGGCCGGTGTCACGCATGGTCTTGATCACCTTGTCGAGCGAGACGACCTGGTTCCCGTCGCCGCGCAGCGACAGCCGGGCGGCCGTGATGGCCTTCACGGACGCGACGGCGTTGCGCTCGATGCAGGGAATCTGCACGAGACCGCCCACGGGGTCGCAGGTGAGGCCGAGGTTGTGCTCCATCCCGATCTCCGCAGCGTTCTCCGCCTGGTCGGGTGTGCCGCCGAGCACCTCCGCGAGCGCGCCGGCGGCCATGGAGCAGGCCGAGCCCACCTCGCCCTGGCACCCGACCTCGGCACCGGAGATCGACGCGTTCTCCTTGTACAGGCTGCCGATGGCGGCCGCCGTGAGGAGGAACCGCACGACGCCGTCCTCGTCCGCACCGGGCACGAAGCGCGTGTAGTAGTGCAGCACGGCGGGGATGATGCCCGCCGCACCGTTCGTCGGCGCGGTGACGATCCGGCCGCCGGAGGCGTTCTCCTCGTTGACCGCCAGTGCATACAGCGTCACCCAGTCCATGGCCGCCAGCGGGTCGCCGGCGTGCTCGGTGCGCAGCTGGCGCGCGAGTCGCGGTGCTCGGCGCTGCACCTTCAGCCCGCCGGGTAGGACACCCTCCGCGCGGCAGCCGTTGTCGACGCACTCCTGCATGACCTGCCACAGGTGGAGCAGCCCGGAGCGCACCTCGTCCTCGGACCGCCAGGCCTGCTCGTTGGCGAGCATGACCCCGCTGATCGGCAGACCCGACTCCGCGCACCGGGCGAGAAGCTCCTCGCCCGTGGTGAACGGGTACCGGACAGCGGTGTGGTCGCGCACGATGACGTCGTCGCCCATCTCGTCCTCATCGAGCACGAAGCCACCGCCGACCGAGTAGTAGTCGCGTTGCCGCAGCGGCTCATCTCCCTCGGTCGGCTCGGTCGAGGCGTATGCCGTGAAGCGCATGCCGTTCGCGTGGAAGGGGAGGTTGGCACGCCGGTGCAGGACGACGTCGGTGTCGAGGTCGCACCGGATCTCGTGCGTGCCCGCCAGGCGCAGCCGGCCGGCGGCCCGGACCTCCTCGAGCCGAGGGTCGGCGCGCCGCGGGTCGGTGGTCTCGGGGGCCTCGCCCTCCAGTCCGAGGACGACGGCCTTGACCGAACCGTGGCCGTGCCCGGTCGCCCCCAACGACCCGAACAGCTCGGCCCGGACCCGCCCCACGCCGGACAGCAGCCCGTCGGCGCGCAGGCCCTCCGTGAAGGTGCGCGCGGCGCGCATCGGTCCCACCGTGTGCGAGCTGGACGGGCCGATGCCCACGGAGAAGAGGTCGAACGCGCTGAGGGCCATCACCGCACAGTGTGTCAGGTCGTGTCGACACCCGGGGGTTGCGCCGAGGCGTCGTCGGTGCGGGACGTTACGGTCGCACCGTGAGCGCGGAGTCGACGTCGGAGCGGGTGCGCGAGGCGACCCAGGTGGAGCTCCCGGGCATGCCCACCCCGCTGTATGCCGCCAGCCCGAGCAGGCTCCTGGCCTTCCTCGACTGCCCGCGGCGCTACCGGCTCCAGTACCTCGACCGCCCGGCTCCAGCACGCCGCTCGCAGCGAGCTCACACGTCGGTCGGCAACGCGGTGCACAACGCCCTCCGCGACTGGTGGGACCTCCCGGAGCGGACGCCCACGGGTGGGGCCGGCCTGCTCGACCGGTCGTGGATCGACGTCGGTTTCCGCGACGGCGAGCAGTCTGAGGAGTGGCGGGGGCGCATGCGTGAGGCGGTGGCGGCATACCTGCAGGGTGTGGACCCACGCACCCAGCCGGTCGGCATCGAGCGCACCGTCTCGTTCGTCAGTGGCGAGCTGCGTGTGACCGGACGGGTCGACCGGCTCGACGACCGCGACGGCGAGCTCGTCGTCGTGGACTACAAGACCTCGCGGGTGCCCCCGACCGACGACGACGCGCGCACCTCCCTGGCCCTCGCCCTCTATGCGGCCGCGGTGTGGAAGATGTTCCGGCGACGCACCCTGCGGGTGGAGCTGCACCACGTGCCGACCGGCACCGTGGGAGTGCACGAGCACACCTCGCAGTCACTCGCCCGCAAGGTGGAACAGGCCCGCTCGATCGCACGAGACGCCCAGCGAGCCGACCTCGACTTCACGGCCAGGGGAGAGGCGTCCGAGCTGTTCCCGGCGCGGCCGGGACCGATGTGCGGATGGTGTGACCTGCGGGCGCACTGTTCGGAGGGACAGGCGGCGGCGCCGGAGAAGTCCGACTGGGCGGCGCTGCAGGACGCGCCCTCCGAGACGACCACGGTGGTCGCGGCCGGCACCCGGCACTGAGCCGGAAGGACCGCGAGTCTGGCACGCTCGACCCATGGAGCAGCGCGTGTCCTTCGTGACCCTGGCGGTCGGTGACGTCGAGCGTTCCCGCGCGTTCTACGTCGAGGGTCTCGGGTGGACGCCGGAGCTCTACGTCCCGGGCGAGGTTCTCATGTTCGCCGTCGGGGAACGACTCGTCCTGTCGCTCTGGGACCGACGCGCCTTCGAGGCGGAGGTCGGCGCCCCGGCGTTGAGCGGCGTCGGGGTCGTCCCGATGACGCTGGCGCACAACGTCGCGACGCCTGCGCAGGTGGACGAGGTCCTCGAGGTCGCGCGCGCGGCGGGCGCCGAGATCCGTGGTCCGCTGACCCGCGAGTGGGGCGGGTACAGCGGGTACCTCACCGATCCGGACGGCTTTCGGTGGGAGGTGGCGTGGAACCCCGGCCCCGTCGGTCAGCGGGTCGTGCCCGAGACGGACACGACCGCCCGGCCGTGACCCCGGGATGCCGGTGCGAGCCGTCGACGGGTCAGGCGCCCCACCCGCCTCAGGCGTCAGGCGCCCGACCCGCCTCAGGCGCTGACGGCGCGCCGAGAGTGGTAGGCGTGGAGGTTGTCCATGAGGATGCCGCGGATGAGCTCGGCCTCCGGAGAGTCCTCGGTGTCGACGCTCGCGAGGAGGTCCTCGATCTCGGCCGGGGTGCGGTAGTGGGCAAGGTCGGCCCGCAGGGCCTTCAGCGCGTCGCGCGCCTCGCGACGGGCGCGGAGCTCGTCCTTGACGGTGGTCCAGAGTGTTGTCGTGTTCATGGCTCCACTGTGCGCTTCCTTGGCCCATGCGTCCAATGAAATCGGAACATGCCTTGCATGCAATATCGTCATGGGATGGACACCGACACCCTGCGCTGGTTCCAGCTCGTCGCCGACGGTTACACCGTCACGGAGGTCAGTGACGTCTTCGGGGTGAGCCAGCCCGGCGTCTCCCGGGCCCTGGCCCGACTGGAACGGGAGGTGGGCACGCCGCTGCTCCGCCGTTCCGGCCGGGTGCTGCGGATGACGCACGCCGGTGCGGCCTTCAAGCGGCACGTCGACTCGCTCGTCAACGCCCTCGACGACGGGCTCGCCGCGCTCGACGAGCTCGTCGACCCCGAGGGCGGGGTGGTCACCCTCGCCTTCCCGCTCAGCCTGGGCTCATGGCTGGTGCCGGGTCTGATCCGCGCCTTCCGGCAGGACCATCCACGGGTCCGCGTGGTGCTCTCGCGGACCGAGGTCGGCGAGAGCGGGGCCGTGTCCCAGCAGCTCGCGACCCGACGGGCCGACGTCGAGCTCACCGCTGACCGGGTCACCGGCCCCGACATCGAGTGGCGACGGGTTCTCGTCGAGCCGCTCGTCCTGGCCGTCGCGACGACGCACCGGCTGGCGGATCGGGACCGCGTCGCCCTGGGAGAGGTCGCCGACGAGCCCTTCGTGGTCCGGCGCGCCCCCTCGGGCATGCGCACCAAGACCCTCGCCCTCTGCGCGGCGGCAGGCTTCGCCCCCGACATCGCCTTCGAGGCCGATGATCTGCCGACGGTCCGTGGCCTCGTGGCGGCCGGGCTGGGTGTCGCCGTCGTGCCGGCCATGGGACTGCCGGCTCCCACGACCTTCGCACGGACGCGGATCCTGCCGGTCACCGACGCCGACGCCCAACGCGAGGTCGGCGTCGCGTGGGTGCGCGGGCGCCCGCTCCTCCCCTCCGCGGAGTCCTTCCGCCGCTTCGTCCTCACGGGGGGTGCGGAGGTGACATGACCCGCCGCGGCGGATGAGAGAATCGGCGCGTCCCGCGGTCCCCCGGAAAGGCCATCGCATGGCGCCGAAGCGCAAGGCCGTGATCATCGCGCTCGCCAACCAGAAGGGCGGCGTCGCGAAGACCACCACCGTCGCCTCCCTCGGCGCGGCGTTCGCGGAACAGGGCCGCCGGGTGCTGCTCGTCGACCTCGACCCGCAGGCGTGCCTCACCTTCAGCCTGGGAGTGGACGCCGACACCGTCGAGTCCTCCATCCACGACGTCCTGGTCGGCGGCGTGGACGTCGCCGACGTCATCGTGCGCTGTGAGGAGGGTATCGACCTCGTGCCCAGCTCGATCGACCTCGCCGGCGCCGAGGCGGTCCTGCTGTCCCGGCCCGCTCGCGAGTACGTCCTTCAGGGCGCACTGGATGCCGTCCGCGCCGACTACGACGTCATCCTCCTCGACTGCGCGCCCAGCCTGGGCGTCCTGACCCTCAACGCCCTCACCGCGGCCTCGGGCCTCGTCATCCCGATGCCCTGCGAGATGCTCAGCCACCGTGGCGTGGGGCAGCTGCTCGACACCGTGCGTGATGTCAAGCGGATCCTCAACAAGAAGCTGCGCGTTCTCGGCATCCTCCCCACCCTCTACGACGGGCGCAGCACCCACTCGAGGGAGGTGCTCGAGGACGTCGGCGAGCGCTATGGTCTCCCGGTTCTCTCCCCACCGATCCCCAAGACGGTGCGGTTCGCAGAGGCGCCGGCCGTGGGTCGCTCGATCCTGTCGACGGCGAGGAGCTCCAAGGGCGCCGCCGCCTACCGCGAGGTGGCCGGGTCCCTGCTCGCCGTGCTCTGACTCCCCATCTCGACCGGTGGGCTCTCGCGTCCCGGCTCGCCTGCCACCGGCATAAAGTGCCGATATGCCGACCACGACGCCCGCCCTCATCGCCGACTCCGCCACCTCCGGCTTCCGCCAGGGCACGATCGAACGGCGCGACCTGCGACCCGACGACGTCCGCATCCGCATCGCGTACGCCGGCATCTGCCACTCCGACATCCACACCGTGCGCGAGGAGTGGGGTGCCGCCCACTTCCCGCTCACCGTGGGCCACGAGATCGCGGGCACCGTCGTCGACGTCGGTGAGGACGTCACGCGCCACAAGCCCGGCGACCGCGTCGGAGTCGGCTGCCTCGTCGACTCCTGCGGGGAGTGCGAGCCGTGCAAGGACGGGATGGAGCAGTTCTGCACCAAGCCTTCGGTGGGCACCTACAACTCCCAGGGCTACGACGGGGAGTGGACGATGGGTGGCTACTCGCAGGAGGTCGTCGTTCGCGAGCGCTTCGTGCTCCGGATCCCGGACGCCATGGAGCTCGACGTCGCGGCACCGCTCCTGTGCGCCGGCATCACGACGTACTCACCGCTGCGGCGGTGGGGTGCCGCCACCGGGCGCACGGTCGCGGTGGTCGGCGTCGGCGGCCTCGGGCACATGGGCGTGAAGATCGCCGCCGCCATGGGGGCCACGGTGACGACGATCTCGCGCTCCGACGCCAAGGCGGAGGACGCGATCGCCCTCGGGGCGACCGCCCACGTCTCGTCGAGCGACCGAGGGGCGATGAGGGCGGTGCGGGGCAGCTTCGACATCGTCCTCAACACGGTCTCCGCCGACATCCCGATCGAGGACTACGTGCGGCTCCTCAAGCCCGCGGGCGTCGTCGTCAACGTCGGCCTGCCGATGCAGCCGTACTCCATCCGTCCGGGCGCGCTCATCGGCGGCAACAAGGCCGTGGCCGGCTCGCAGATCGGCGGCCTCGCGGAGACCCAGGAGATGCTCGAGTTCTGCGCCGAGCACGGCATCGCGGCCACGATCGAGGTCGTGGCCGCGGCGGATGTCGACGCCGCCTGGGACCGGGTCGTCGACGGCGACGTCCGCTACCGGTGCGTCATCGACACGAGCACCATCACCCCGGCCGACTGACCTCGCCGGTCGCTCACCCCCCGGCCCGGGCAGCCCGCGTTCCCGGTTCTGGTCCAGCCGCCCGGATGGCGGTGCCATCGCGCCGCCGGGCGCGCAGATCAGCGCCAGTGGGGCATGTCGACCAGAGCCGAAGGGCGCCTGGGGGTCAGCTCGAGCCCTCGGCCGACTCGGAACCGCCTCGGGTCCGGCGCCGGTTCCGGTTGCGGCGGGGACGGTCCGAGCCGCCGTCGGCGGGCTGGCCGTCCACGCTCTTGCCGGCGCGGTCCTCACCACTGCCGCGGACACCCCGGCCGCCACGGGAGTCACCGCGCCCGTCGGACCGGCTGCCGGACGAGCGCCCGCTGCTCTGGCCCCCGGCCCGGCCGTGGCCGCCGTGGCCGGCCTGGCCACGACGTCCGGCCCCCTTGCCGGTCTCGCCGAGGTCCTCGAGCACCTCGGCGCCGAGACCCTCGCGGGTCTGCTGGGCTCGGGGGAGACGGCCCTTGCTGCCCTCGGGGATGTCGAGGTCGGAGTAGAGGTGCGGCGATGAGGAGTAGGTCTCCTGCGGCTCCGGCATGCCGAGGTCGAGGACCTTGTTGATCATGCCCCAGCGGTGCAGGTCGTCCCAGTCGACGAAGGTCACGGCGATGCCGGTGTTGCCGGCGCGGGCGGTGCGGCCGATGCGGTGGAGGTAGGTCTTCTCGTCCTCAGGACACTGGTAGTTGATGACGTGCGTGACGTTCTCGACGTCGATGCCCCGGGCCGCGACGTCGGTCGCCACGAGGATGTCCACCTTGCCGTTGCGGAACGCACGCAGGGCCTGCTCACGCGCGCCCTGCCCCAGGTCGCCGTGGATCGCCGCAGCGGCGAAGCCGCGTTCGGCGAGGTCTTCGGCCACCTTGGCGGCCGTCCGCTTCGTGCGGCTGAAGATGATCGTCAGGCCGCGCTCACGGGCCTGGAGCATCCGGGCCAGCATCTCCACCTTGTCCATCGCGTGCGCCCGGTAGACGAACTGTTCGACGGCCTTGACGGTGTGGGCGTTCTCCTGGTCGTCCCCCATCGCGCGGATGTGGGTCGGCTGGCTCATGTAGCGGCGAGCCAGTGCGACGACGGCGCCCGGCATCGTCGCCGAGAAGAGCATGGTCTGACGAGCGGCCGGGGTGAGTGCGAGGATGCGCTCGACGTCGGGGAGGAAGCCGAGGTCGAGCATCTCGTCGGCCTCGTCGAGCACGACGATGCGTGCGTGGCCCAGGTCGAGGTGCCCCTGCTTCGCGAGGTCGATGAGGCGACCGGGTGTGCCGACGACGATCTCGACACCGCGTTGCAGCGCCTCGATCTGGGGCTCGTAGGCACGGCCCCCGTAGACCGTGAGCACGCGGACGCCGCGCTTCCTCCCGGCCCGCTCGAGGTCCCCCGCGACCTGCACCGCAAGCTCCCGCGTGGGTGCCACGGCGAGTGCCTGCGGCCTTCCGGACCCCGGCATCGTCGCGAACTCCGGATCCGCAGGAGACACCACGCGGTTGAGGATGGGGATGCCGAAGCCGAGGGTCTTGCCCGTGCCGGTCTTCGCCTGGCCGATGATGTCGTGGCCCGACAGCGCCACCGGCAGGGTCATGGCCTGGATGGGGAACGGGCTCGTGATGTTGTGCTCGGCGAGCGCGCCGATGATGTCCTCGTGGATCGGGAAGTCCGAGAAGGAGGGTGCCGGCGGCGCGGCCGTCGTGCCGCTGGTCGACGGGGCGGTGTCGACGTCGAGGAGGTCGGTGGTCTGGTCGATGGTGGCGTCGGTGACGTCGGTCATGCGGTCTCTTCCGGTCGGCAGGCGCGGCTGCGCCAGCGCAAAGGCTGCGGGCCGATCGGAGGTCTTCGGGGGCGTGCGCGGCATCCGGGACACCGGGCGATCGCCACGTCAAGCAACTGGGTCATCTGTGCCGACCGGGCACCGTGGACACCGTCCATCGTACCGTTAGGCTGCGACGCCATGGAGCAGACCTCGATCGAGGACCCGACGTACCGAGCGGCCGTTGTCGACCTGCTGGGCGTCCTGGCCTACGGCGAGCTCACGGCTTTCATCCGGATGGCGGTCGACTCCGACCTCGCCCCGACCCTGTCGCTGAAGTCCTCGATGGCCGCCCTCGCCAACACCGAGTACGTGCAGTACACCCAGCTCGTCGACCACATGCGCGGCCATGACATCGACCCGGAGACCGCCATGGCGCCCTTCGTCGTGCCGTTCGCGGCGTACCACGAGCGCACCCGGCCCAAGGGGTGGGTCGAGGGGCTCGTCAAGGCGTACGTCGGCGACGGCATCGCGAAGGACTTCTACCGAGAGATGTCCGTCTTCGTGGACGACGACACCCGCTCGGTCATGGCGCACGCGCTCGACGACGCCGGTCAGGCGGAGTTCGTCGTGGGCGTCGTGCGTGGTGCGCTGAAGACCGATCGGACCGCGGGGGGTCGGTTGGCGCTGTGGGGCCGCCGGCTGCTCGGTGAGGCGCTCTCCCAGGCGCAGGCCGTGGCCGTCGAGCGGGACCCCCTGTCCGCGCTGCTCGTCGGCAGCGGCGTCGACCTCGGCGAGGTGGGCCAGATGTTCACCCGCCTCACGGACAACCACCAGAAGCGGATGGCGCGGCTGGGGCTCGCCGCCTGATCGGCCATCGGACCGACGCGGCCCGTCCCTCGAGGGGACGGCTGCTGTCCGCCTGCCGGGAAGCACGATGCGGGCGAGGATGCCGATGACGGCGCCGACGATGACGAGGCCCGGATGTCTCCGATGTCCATGCACAGAGCTCCTTCCACCGAGGTCCGCCCGCCGAGGTCCGCCCGCCGAGTCCGCCCGCCGGGCGCTCCGACACACGACTCGGCCCCCGTCCTCGGGGAGGACGGGGGCCGCGCGACGGTGGTGGTCAGACCCGACGCGTGGTGCGGCCGGCGATGACCCGCTCGTAGAGGACGATGAGCAGGGCGGCGACGATGACGCCGATGATCAGGGCGATCCAGTCGATGCCGCTGGTGTCTTCGTTCCCGGAGATGGCCGTGTAGAGCCAGCTGCCGATGAGGGCGCCGAGGATTCCGAGGATCACGGTGACCAAGGTGGAGATGTTCTGCTTGCCGGGCAGGACCAGACGCGCCAGGGCGCCGATGATCGCGCCGAGAATCACGGTCACGATGATGGTGGTCAACATTGCTCGTACTCCTTCTGGGGTCCAGAGGACCTGAGGACTTCGTGTGGCTGACGCCGCTGGCGCGGTGCCGGGTCCGCCGGTTGCGGGCCGTGACGAATCTAGTGCCGCCCAGAATGGAATATGGGCAACAGGAACGGCCGAGTTCTCTCCTCAGACGGTGAAGCCGACCCGGCCCTTCTCGACGTCACCGAGCTGGACCCAGCCGATGACGGTGCCGGGCACGAAAACGCTGCGGCCACGGGTGTCGGTGAGGTGCAGGACACCGCCCTCGCGAAGCGCCGCATCGACCGCCGCGCTGATCTCGGCGGGGTCTGAGTCGGTCTCGACCGTCAGCTCGCGGGCGACGTTCTGGACGCCGATGGTGACCTCCACGGGTGCACACCTTTCGTTCGGGGGCGCGAACCAGCCGCGCTCTTCGGGCTCAGGCTAACCCGCGAAGCACGCGCGGCATTCCGGCATCCGCTGCGGGCGGAACCCTCGTGACACGGCCTCAGGAATCGACCTTCGGGAACGACCCCAAGCCACGCCAGGCCAGCCCGCTGATCATCCGGGCGGCCTCGGCCTCGGGGACGTCCCCGTCCTGCGCGAGCCAGTGGCGGGCGGCGACCTGCGCCATGCCGGCGAGGGCGGACCCCAGCAACAGGGCACGCTCGTCGTCGACCCCGGTGTCCTCGGCGATGACCTCGGCGATCGCCTCGGCGCAGTTCATCTCCACGGCATCGAGCCGTGAGCGCACCTGCGGCTCACTCGTGAGGTCCGACTCGAACACCATCCGGAACGCCGCTCCCTCACGGGTGACGAACTCGAAGTATGCGGCGACCGTCCGGTCGACCCGGACCTCGTTGTCGCCCCCGCCCGCCTCGAGGGCCGCCCGCACGAGCGACTCGAGCGTGTCGCAGTGTTTGTCCAGCAACGCCAGGTACAGCTCGAGCTTTCCCGGAAAATGCTGGTACAGAACCGGTTTCGACACACCGGCGCGGTCGGCGATCTCGTCCATGGCCGCGGCGTGATACCCGGACTGCACGAAGACGGCCTGGGCGGCATCGAGCAGCTGGGCGCGACGCTCACTGCGCGGCATCCGCTGTCCACGTGCGGTGTGGGTGCTGGTCATGCGCGTCCTGGCTCAGGGGTCACGTGAGCATCCTACGGACGGGTAACCCTCGACCCGGGGAACCGGGGGATCCGCTTGTTATGGTCGCGCCATGGCCCGACCCCCGTTGGTGCCGCCCGGCCCCGAGCTGAGCGCCGAGGAGCGCACCCGGTACGCCCGGCACCTCCTCCTTCCTCACCTCGGCGCACTGGGCCAGCGCCGCCTGCGGGCCGCCCGAGTGCTCGTGGTCGGGGCCGGAGGCCTCGGTTCGCCCGCCCTGCTCTACCTCGCTGCGGCGGGCGTCGGCACGATCGGCGTGGTCGACGACGACGTCGTGGAGACGGTGAACCTCCAGCGTCAGGTGGTCCACGGCGTCGCCGACGTCGGTCGACCGAAGACCGAGTCCGCGGCCGACGCTGTGCGCGCCATCAGCCCGTGGACCGAGGTGGTGCCCCATGCCGCCCGCCTCGACACGACGACCACGCTCCCCATCGTCGCGGACTACGACCTCGTCGTGGACGGCGCCGACAACTTCGCGACCCGGTACATCGTCGGTGACGCGTGCGCCCGCCTCGGCGTCCCGCACGTGTGGGGGTCGGTGTACCGGTTCGACGGGCAGGTCAGTGTGTGGTGGTCGGGTGAAGGCCCCTGCTACGCCTGCGTGTTCCCGTCCCAACCCGCCCCGGATGCCGTGCCGTCCTGCGCGGTGGGGGGCGTCCTGGGCGCGGTGTGCGCGAGCATCGGCTCGGTGATGGCGACGGAGGCGGTCAAGCTCGTGACGGGAGCGGGAGAGCCGCTCGTCGGTCGCCTCCTCGTCCACGACGCGCTGCGCCAGACGTGGGACACGCTCCCGGTCCGGGCCGACCCGGGATGCCGGGTGTGCGGCTCCGGCGCTGATCCCACGCGGGCGCTCGGGTGGGCGACGGCGGGGCTCAGTCCCGCCCACGGTGCAGGGACGGCGGGGGAGGGCACGGCATCCGCTCGCCCCGGCATCGACGTGTCAGCCCTGCGCGAGCTGCTGGAGCGGGGGGCGCTCGACGGCAGGACGGCCGTCCTCGTCGACGTCCGCGAGCCCGGTGAGCGGGAGGTCGTCACGATCCCCGGTGCGGTGTGGGTGCCGCTGGCGGAGGTCCGTGAGGCTGCCACGGCCCACGGGCGGTTCGAGGACGTGACGGGACTGGCCGGCATCCCGGCGGGCGCCACCGTCTACGTCTACTGCAAGTCGGGCAGCCGGTCGGGCCAGGTGGTGGACCTCCTGCGCGGCGGAGGTGTCGACGCCGTCGACGTGCAGGGAGGCGTCCTCGCCTGGGTCCGAGAGATCGACCCCCGGTTGGCGACCTACTGACGACCGCCGCGTGGTCCGCGCTGGACCGGCTCGTCGTCCCGGGCACGCCTTCCCGTCGACCCGCGCCGAGCCTCGTGCTGAACCCACGCACCCGGCATGTCCGACGACCGGATGTCGGTGGCGCGTGGTCGAATCGTCGCGTGCTCGTCCTCCGCCGGCCCCCTCCGAAGGCGGGCCTCGTGTCGGTGCTCGACGAGAGCCAGCGGGCCGTCGTCGACCACCGTGAGCCGGTCCTGCGGGTGCTCGGGGGTCCCGGAACCGGCACCACGACGGTGGCCGTCGAGGTGGTGGTCGACCGGATCGCGAGGGGAGAGGCCGAGCCGGACGCGTGCCTCCTCCTGGCGCCGACCCGCCGAGCTGCCGGACGACTGCGGGATGCCGTCACGTCGCGACTCGGTGGCACGACCACCACGCCGCTCGCCCGCACCCACCAGTCACTGGGGTTCGGGATCCTGCGCGAGTCCGCGGCGCTCGCCGGAGACCCGGCACCACGGTTGCTGAGCGGTCCCGAGCAGGACGTCATCCTCCGCGAGCTGCTCGCCGGGCACGCAGCGGGCGCCACGCCGCGCCCCCCGTGGCCCCAGACGCTCGCCCTGGCCGTTCCCACCAGGACCTTCCGGGGAGAGCTCCGCGACCTGCTCATGCGGGCCGTCGAGCTGGGCCTGGACCCCGAGGACCTGGAGCGCCTGGGCCGGGAGCACCGCCGCGAGGAGTGGGTGGCGGCCGCCGACGTCCTTCGCGAGTACGACGAGGTGACGGCCCTGTCCGCACCGGGCGCCTTCGACCCGGCGTGGATCCTCGGTGCGGCCGCCGACACGCTCCATGCCGACCCCGGTGCCCTTCACCGCCTCCGCTCGCGGTTGCGCCTCGTCGTCGTCGACGACGCCCAGGAGCTCACCCCCGCCGCACAGCGCCTCCTCGAGATCGTCGTCGGTCCAGGTGCGGTCGACCTCGTGCTGCTCGGTGACCCCGACGCCGCCACGCAGACCTTCCGCGGGGCCGACCCGCGGCTCTTCATCACCGCATGGCCCGACGCTCGCACCCTGACACTCACGAGGTCCTACCGGTGCGGTGGCGAGGTCCTCCGGGCGGCACACCGGGTCGTGGGGCACGTCGGCGTCGTCGGAGGCGTCCGTCACCGGGAGGTCACTCCAGCCGCGCAGGGGGGAGCCGTGGAGGCTCACCTCCTGCGCACTCCGGCTCAGGAGGCGAGCTACATCGCGGCCCGACTGCGGGCGGCCCACCTCCTCGACGGGGTGCCGTGGTCCCGGATGGCCGTGGTGGTGCGCGGTGGCTCCCGCAGCGCCACCCTGCGCCGGGTGCTCCATGGCGCCGGCGTTCCCATCGAGACCGCCGCAGCCGACCTTCCCGTCCACGACGAGGTGGCCGTCCGCCCCTTCCTCACGCTCCTGCGCTGTGCCCTCGACATCGGGGCGGGGGCGCAGGAGCTGCACCCGGCGGACGTCGTGGACATCCTCACCTCACCGGTGGGTGGTGCGGATGCCGTGGGCCTGCGAAGACTGCGCCGGGCTCTGCGCCGCCTCGAGCTCGAGGACGGTGGTGGCCGCCCGAGCGACGTGCTCCTGGCGGAGGCGGTTCTCCACCCGTTCCCGCTCGACCGCGTCGGGCCCGAGGCGGGTCCCGCTCGGCGCACGAACCGTGTCCTTGCCGCCGCCCTCCACGCGCTCCAGGAAGGAGCCGGTGTCGAGGCAGTCCTGTGGGCGATGTGGAGCGCGAGCGGCCTCGCGCGGCCGTGGCGGGAGGCGGCCCTGGCGGGAGGGCCCGGTGGCCGTCGCGCCGACCGGGACCTCGACGCCGTGCTCGCTCTCTTCGATGCCGCAGCCCGGTTCACCGACCGTCTCCCGGGGGCATCCCCGGCGGACTTCCTCGACCACGTCGTCGGCCAGGACGTCGCGGGTGACACGCTCGTCGCCAGGGCACCGGCGGGGGAGTCGGTGGCCCTGATGACCCCCGCGGGATCCGCCGGCCGGGAGTGGGACCTCGTGGTCGTCGCCGGGGTGCAGGACGGGGTGTGGCCCGACCTGCGCCTGCGCGGTTCCCTGCTCGGCTCCGCACACCTCGTCGACGTCGTGACCGGCCGCGGCACCGACCCTCGGGCCGCCCGGGCCCAGGTGCGCCACGACGAGACACGGCTCTTCCACGTCGCGGTGACCCGGGCGCGGCAGCGTCTCGTCGTCACGGCGGTGCGCAGCGAGGAGGAGCAGCCCTCCCCCTACCTCGACGTCGTCGGACCCCCTGTCCGAGCCACGGCAGTTCACCGATGTGCCGCGTCCGGCCACCTTGCCCGGGCTGGTGGCCGAGCTGCGGCGTGAGGTTGCCGGCGACGACCCGACGAGCCGGGGCGCCGCTGTCACCGCCCTGGCCACCCTGGCGGTCGAGGGAGTGCCCGGCGCCGACCCGGCGCAGTGGTGGGCGGTGCGCGACCTCACCGACGACCGGCCGCGCCGTCCACCGTCGGCTCCGGTGACCGTCGCACCGTCGGCGATCGACCAGTTCGGACGGTGTCGGCTCCAGTGGGTCCTGCGCGCGGCCGGCGGGAACGGTCCGTCGATGGGTGCCCAGGACATCGGCACCCTGGTCCACGAGGTGGCGCACGACCTCGGCGACACCGACGCCGTGACGTATGCCGCAGAGCTGGAGCGCCGGTGGGGAAGGCTCGGGCTCGCACCGGGCTGGCTCAGCCGACGTGACCTCGCCCGGGCCCGGGCGATGACCGACCGGCTGGCCCGGCACGTCGTCGAGGCCGGTGCGGCCGGGTGGCGGAGAGCCGCGACCGAGTCGGCGATGGCCGTGGCCGTCGGTCGGGCGGTGGTCACCGGCCGGGCCGACCGCGTCGAGGTCGCTGCCGACGGCCGGGTGCGGATCATCGACCTGAAGACGGGGGCGAGCAAGCCGACGGCCGAGGAGCTGCGCCGGCACGGGCAGCTCGGGGCCTACCAGCTGGCGGTCGAGGAGGGCGCCTTCCGGGAGCACGGTGACCGCTCCGGCGGGGCGGCCCTTCTCCAGCTGGGGCGGGCGGCGGGCGCCCGCACGGCGTTGCAGCTCCAGGCTCCGCTGGAGTCGGACGACGAGCCCGGGTGGGCTCGCGACCTCGTCGAGGAGGTGGCTGAGGGGATGGGGGGCGCCGTCTTCGCCGCAACACCGGGAGCAGCATGCGGAACGTGCCAGCTCAAGGACTCCTGCCCTGCCTACGCAGAGGGGCGACGACTGTGAGGAACGACGGCACGGCATCCGGGGGTGCGGTTTCGCGAGGTACCCGGGCCGGCGGAACGGTTGCGGAGAACGCCTTCGGCGTGCGGACGGCTCCCGGGGGTGGCGACCGGACGCTCGGCGTGCGGTGGAGCGCCGAGGAGCTCGCGCGGGCGCTGGGTCAGGAGCACTCGCCCACGCCCGAGCAGGTCGCCGTCATCGAGGCGCCGTTGCGTCCGCTGCTCGTCGTCGCCGGCGCGGGATCGGGGAAGACGGAGACCATGGCGGCGCGCGTCGTGTGGCTGGTCGCGAACGGGCTCGTCGACCCCGACGAGGTCCTCGGACTGACCTTCACCCGCAAGGCGGCGGGTGAGCTGTCCGAGCGCCTCTCCGCGCGGCTCGCGAGCCTGCGGGCCGCGGGGATATGGACCCCGCGAACCGATGAGGGCGCGTCGGTCCTCGACGACGTCCCGACGGTGTCGACCTACCACGCCTACGCGGGCCGGCTGGTGCGCGAGCACGGGGTGCGCCTCGGTGTGGAGGGGGAGAGCCGCGTGCTCAGCGAGGCGGCCTCATGGCAGGTGGCCAACGAGGCGGTTGCGTCCTGGGACGGGCCCATGGAGGGGGTGGAGAAGGCCGAGTCGACCGTCACCACCGCCGTCGTGGACCTCGCTGCCGAGATGGCCGAGCACCTCGTGGGGGTCGACGACGTCGGCCGCCACCTCGACGAGGTGGTCACCGCGCTGCAGGCGGTTCCGAGCGGGACCACGACACGGCGAACGCTGCCCACCGAGATCCGCGACGCCATCTCGGTGCTCCGGGAGCGGCGTGCCGTCCTTCCTCTCGTCGAGCGCTACGAGCAGCTCAAGCGGGAGCGCGACGCGCTGGACTTCGCGGACCAGGTCGCCCTCGCCGCCCGCATCGCCATCACGGTGCCGGAGGTGGGCGCGACGGAGCGGACGCGGTTCCGTGCGGTTCTGCTCGACGAGTTCCAGGACACGTCCGAGGCGCAGCTGCAGCTGCTTCGCGCGGTGTTCGTCGCGCCGGGCGAACCGGTCCCCGTGACCGCCGTCGGGGATCCGCACCAGTCGATCTACGGCTGGCGGGGCGCGAGCTCGACGACCCTTCACCGGTTCCGCTCGGACTTCGTCGACCCGGACCCCCCGGTCGTGCTGCCGCTGTCCACGAGCTGGCGCAACGACCGGTCGGTGCTCGACCTCGCCAACCTCCTGGCCCGGCCGCTGTCCGAGAGCACCCGCGTCCCCGTCGCGTCACTGACGGCGCGCCCGGGAGCCGGCGTCGGGCACGTCGCCACGGCGCGGCTCGCCACGGTGGAGGACGAGGCGCACCACGTGGCCGCGTGGCTCGAGAAGCGTCGGGCGCGCCCCGGCCGCCGGACGGCGGCGGTCCTGTGTCGCAAGCGCTCCCAGTTCGACGCGGTGGTCGAGGCCCTGGAGGCGCGCGGCATCCCGCACGAGGTGGTCGGGCTCGGCGGCCTCCTGCACACACCGGAGGTCGCCGACCTCGTCGCCCTGCTGTGGGTGGTGCAGGACCCCACCCGGGGTGACCGCCTGATGCGCCTGCTGACCGGCCCGTCCTGCAGGCTCGGGGCAGCAGACCTCGACGGGCTCGGAGCGTGGGCCCGCCATCGGCAGCGATCGAGTCGCGGCCGCCGGGGAGCCGACCTCGCCCGCGACGCGAGCGAGCAGGCCAGCATCGTCGAGGCGTTGGACGACCTGCCGACGTCCGCCTGGTCAGGTCCGGAGGGACAGTCGATCTCGCCGGTGGCACTCCAGCGGCTGGCCGGGCTCGGCGCGGCCGTGCGTCGACTGCGTGCGCTCACGGGTCTCGGGCTCGCGGAGCTGGCGACCGAGGCAGAGGTCGCGCTCGGCCTCGACATCGAGGTCCTCGCCCGCCCGGGATGGACGCCGGGCGCCGCGCGGGCACACCTCGACGCGTTCGCGGATGTCGCCGCCACGTTCGCGGCGAGCGCCGAGCGGGCGACGCTCGGCGGTTTCCTGGCATGGCTCGACGCGGCTGTCGCGGAGGAGCGAGGGCTCGACCTCGGGTGGATCGAGGCGCGCACCGACGCCGTGCAGGTCATGACCGTCCATGCGGCCAAGGGTCTGGAGTGGGACGTCGTCGCGGTCCCCGGACTGGTGGAGGCCTCCTTCCCGGCTCACTCGGGCCGGACGTCGGTGCGCGACGGGGCGTGGGGTCATTCCCCACCGACCGACAAGGGCTGGCTCACCGGGCTCGCGAGCCTGCCGTACGACCTGCGCGGTGACGCCGAGGGCCTACCCCGCTTCGCGTGGGCGGGCCAGCAGGGCTGGGACGACGTCGCGCAGGAGCTCCAGCGCTTCCGTGAGGCGGTCGCCGAGCACGGGATCGTCGAGGAGCGGCGGCTGGCCTACGTGGCAGTGACCCGGGCGCGCCGGGACCTGCTTCTCACGGCGCACGTGTGGGGGACGGCGAGCACGCCGCGGATCACCTCCCGCTTCCTCGACGAGGTGCGGGAGTCGCCAGTGGTCGCGCCGGGACCCTGGGCGGACCTGCCGCCCGTGGAGCCGACGCCGCAGAACCCGCGGACCGCCGAGCAGGTGAGCGTCGACTGGCCCACGCTGGACCACCGGGGGCGACGCGCGGCCCTGCTCGGTCCCGCTGACGCCGTCCTCGACGCAGTCGCCGCACTGCGCACCGCGAGTGGTGGGCGTCGCAACAGCGCCGGCTTGGCGGGTTCAGGGGTGTCTCCGGGTTCGACGGCGCAGGGCCCGCCGAGCGGTCGCCAGTGGGATGCCGAGCTGAGGATGCTTCTCGACGAGAGGGCCTCCCGGCGCAACGGTGCCCCGGTCGACGTCATGCTGCCGGCTCATCTGTCGACGTCAGCCCTCGTCGCGCTCGCCGAGGACGCCGACCGGTTCACCCTCGACCTGCGCCGGCCGATGCCCGAGCCACCGGCGATGGCGGCGAGACGGGGGACGTCCTTCCACGCCTGGGTGGAAGCGCACTACTCGCGAGCGGCCTTCGTCGACCTCGACGAGCTCCCCGGATCCGCGGACGAGGCCACGGGCGACGCCGACCTCGGCGCGCTCCGAGCGGCGTTCCTGGCGAGCGAGTGGGCGGACCGTGCTCCTGTCGAGGTCGAGACGAGCGTCGAGACGGTTGTCGACGGCATCGCGGTGCGAGGCCGGATCGACGCGGTGTTCGAGGAGCTCGCCGCCGACGGCACGACCGGCTGGGTCGTCGTGGACTGGAAGACCGGGGCGCCACCGAGCGGGGCACGGGCGAAGCATTCAGGCCCTCCAGCTGGGCGCCTACCGGCTTGCCTGGGCACGGGTGCGCGGGGTCCCGGAGGCGCGCGTGCGCGGCGCCTTCTTCCACGCCGCGACGGGGGACACCGAGTGGCCGGACCTGCCCGGGGCCGCGGAGATCACCCGGGTGCTGCGCGCCGCTCGTCCGGACTGAGCTCGGCCTGGCTGGTCACGTCGTCGTCCAGGCCGCCCGGCGGTGAGCCGGCGGCCGTGCTCAGCGAGGGCAACGGATCGGCCCGCTCGGCCTCGGTGTTCGCGGCCTCCATGTCGCCGGAGAGAGCTGCCGACTCCACCTGCGGCAGATCCTCCTCGTCCTCGTCGACGACGAGAGCCGGCGGACGCGCCGTCGGGCGGATCTCGACGGGGGCGAGCGACGTGCGCTGGTAGTCGTCGTGCTCCTCCACGCTGTGTACGGCGTCATCGAGCCGCCGCAGCTGCGTCGTGAGCACCTCCACCGCCCCGGCGTCCTTGCGGGCCAGGCCTCGCATGAGAGCGGACAGCAGGTCGAGCTCGGCAACGAGACGGGCTCGCACCAGGAGGTTCGCATCGGGCCGCTCCACGCGGGCGTGTGCGTAGGCCTCGAGGACCGTCTCCAGCGCGTCGGGGGATGCGTCGGCCACGAGGGCGGCGAAGTCGTCGGCGGGGTCGGCCACCTTGGCGTCCTCCCATCCCGTCATGGCCCGGATCCGACCGGTGGACGCGTCCGAGTCGTCGCGGAAGACGGCGAGCACCTGGTCCCCGGTGAGGTCACCGTGCGTCGGGGTCGGCGCGAAGCGCCACAGCGAGACGTCCTCCAGGGCGGACTCCCACCGGCCGAGGAGTGACGTCGGCACGCGGCCCGTCTCGGCGGCTCGGTCGAGCTCGGCGAGTCGGCGGGTGCGGTACGCATCGGCGTCGTAGCTCGGGACGCCGGCCTCGTCGAAGACGGCGGGATCGGTGTTGTGCAGCGCGGCGAGAGCGCGGCCGAGCTCGGCCGCGAGCCCTGGCCCCGCCGGGAGCTCGGCGAAGTCGAGGTTGTGGCCCGGGAGGTACGGGTAGACCGCGGCACGACCCCCCTCTGCGAGGGCCACGAAGCCCTTCGGCGCCGGCACCGCGAAGGGCATCCGCCGGCCCAGCAGGGCGAGCAGTGCGACCGTGCGGTCCATCTCCGCTCCGGCGACGTCGGTGCGCGGCGCCCGGACGACCCACCGGCGGTGCTCGGTGTCCTGGACGAACGCGACGTCGAAGGACTGGTCCGGCGTGCTCGGGAGCGCCTCGACGCTCACCGGGTCGAGCCCGGGCACCGCGGCGCTGGCGAGGGCGGCGAGGAAGGCGGGGCTGCGGTCCACGTGGCCACGGTATGCCTCGACCCCGCCCTAGGCTGGGACCCGTGCCAGGCCACGCAGTCATCTCCGACCTGCCCATGAGCCGACCCGTCCTCGACCGCCGGGCTGACCTGCGCACGGACCCCGAGCTCCTGCCTCGTCTGCTGGCCGACCCGGCGACCGCGGTCCTCCGGCTCGTCGGTGACCGGGTGCGCGTCGCGGACGTCGCGGGCCCGGGACTGCGGGTCAGCGTGGGCCCACCCTCGGATGCGGACAGGGGCCGGCTCGCGTTCTACCTCGGGGAGGCCGGCGGCACGGCATACGTGGGGGTCGTCGCGGACGACCTGGTGGGTGAGGGGGACGGGGACGCGGAACTGCGGACCCTCCGCCAGGTCGGTGCCGATCTCGACGACCTCGGGGCTGCCACGTACTGCACGACCTTGGCGCTGGCGAACTGGCACCGGGCGCACGGCCACTGCCCGAGATGCGGTGCGCCGACGGCACCGGACCTCGGCGGCTGGATCCGCCGGTGCCCGCGAGACGACAGCGAGCACTACCCCCGCACCGACATGGCCGTCATCGTGGCCGTCGTCGACGCGGACGACCGCATCCTCCTCGCCCGCGGCCGCGGGTTCCGCGCCCAGGGGATGTCGGTCCTCGCGGGATTCGTCGAACCGGGCGAGACCCTCGTCGGTGCCGTGGCGCGCGAGGTCGCCGAGGAGGTGGGCGTCCACGTCCAGGACGTGACCTACGTCGGCGACCAGCCCTGGCCGTTCCCCTCCTCGCTCATGCTCGGCTTCACCGCTCGGGCGGTGGCCACCGACTTGAACCTCCAGGCGGCGGAGATCGAGGCCGCCAGGTGGTTCACCCGGGACGAGCTGACCCGGGCGCTCGCCGACGGCTCCGTCGTCGTGTCCGGGCGCATCTCGATCTCACGTCGACTCATCGAGCGCTGGTACGGCCGCCCGCTCGACGCACTGGACGTCGCGCTCCGCTGACGCGCGAGGCCTGGGTCAGGCGAGGCGCTCGCGAACCTGTCCGATCGACGGGTTGGTCGCAGCAGACCCGTCCGGGAAGAGCAGCGTCGGCACGGTCTGGTTGCCACCGTTGACCGACATGACGAAGTCGGCGCTCCCCGGCTCGCCCTCGATGTCGACCTCGGTGAAGCCGATCCCCTCGCGTTCCATCTGCACCTTCAGCCGTCGGCAGTAACCGCACCAGGTCGTCGTGAACATCGTGACGGTGCCCGGGGCGGGCAGGGTCTGGCCGGAAGCGGCGCTCATGGACGGGCTCCTCGCGAGATCGTGGGGACTCGGTCCCGTGAACACGCGGCAAGGCCTGATCCTTCCCACAGCCGTCCCACCCTCATCCCCAGGCTCGCAGGGGCGTCATCCGAGCGACCTAGGATCGGGCCGATGGCCAGCCTCCCCGTGCACCCCGGAGCGGACGCCGTCCTCGACGCCCTCGACCCCGAGCAGCGCGAGGTCGCGGCGCATCCGAGCGGGCCCATGTGCGTGCTGGCCGGGGCCGGCACGGGGAAGACCAGGGCCATCACGCACCGCATCGCCTACGGGGTGCTCTCCGGGGTGTACCAGCCGCAGCGGGTCCTGGCCGTGACCTTCACCGCACGTGCGGCCGGAGAGATGCGGTCACGGCTGCGCGACCTGCGCGTGGCGGGCGTCCAGGCGCGCACGTTCCACGCCGCGTCACTGCGTCAGCTCCACTACTTCTGGCCGCAGGCCGTGGGAGGAGCCGCCCCGGAGGTCATGCCGCACAAGGCCAGTGCCGTGGCCGAGGCCGGGGCGCGGCTTCGCCTCCGGCTCGACGGACCGGCCGTGCGCGACCTCGCGTCCGAGATCGAGTGGTCGAAGGTCTCCCTCCTCACCCCCGAGTCGTATGCCGCGGCGGTCACGACCCGACGCCGTGAACCGCCGGCCGGACTGGACGCCACGGCGATGGCGCGGCTCGTCGCCGCCTACGAGGAGGTCAAGACCGAACGAGGGGTCATCGACTTCGAGGACGTCCTCCTCCTCATGGTCGGCATCCTGCGAGAGCACGAGGAGGTCGCCCGGGCGATCCGCGACCAGTACCGCCACTTCGTCGTCGACGAGTACCAGGACGTCAACCGTCTCCAGCAGACCCTCCTGGAGCTGTGGCTGGGGGAGCGGGCGGACATCTGTGTCGTCGGCGACCCCGCGCAGACGATCTACTCGTTCACCGGGGCCTCGCCGCAGCACCTCCTCGGCTTCCGGGCCCGCCATCCCGAGGCGCGCACCGTCGAGCTCGTGCGCAACTACCGGTCGACCCCGCAGGTGGTGGGGCTCGCCAACCTCGTCCTGCGTGGCCCCGGGGGCGAGCGCCGCTCCGGAGCCGTGGAGCTCCGCGCCCAGCGGTCCGACGGCCCGGCACCCGAGCTGGTCGTCGCGGACAACGAGCCCGACGAGGCGGCGGGCGTCGCCGCGCGGGTGGCGGCCCTCCTCGAGGAGGGTCATCCGGCCTCGGAGATCGCGGTCCTGTTCCGCACGAACGGGCAGAGCGAGGGGTTCGAGTCGGCCCTCGCCGAGCGCGGCATCCCGTACCTCGTGCGCGGTGGTGAGCGCTTCTTCTCGCGCAAGGAGGTCCGGGACGCCCTCGTCCTCCTGCGTGGCGCCGCACGCTCGGACGACGGGGAGGTACCGCTTCCCGATCTCGTCCGTGACGTGCTCCTCGGGGCGGGGTGGACGCGCGAGCCGCCGACCAGCGGGGGCGCAGCGCGGGAGCGCTGGGAGTCGCTCGCCGCGCTCGCCGGGCTCGCCGACGACGTGCGGGCCGCCGACCCCACGGCCCGGCTGCCGGCCCTCATTCGCGAGCTCGACGAACGGGCGTCGGCGCAGCACGCTCCGACGGTGCAGGGCGTGACGCTGGCCTCCCTGCACGCGGCGAAGGGCCTGGAGTGGGACACCGTCTTCCTCGTCGGATGCTCCGAGGGTCTGCTCCCCATCACGATGGCCGACACGCCGGAGGCCGTCGAGGAGGAGCGTCGGCTGCTGTACGTCGGGGTCACGCGGGCGCGCCAGCGGCTCGTCCTGTCGTATGCCGGAGCCCGCACCCCGGGCGCGAAGCCGACGCGCCGCCCGTCACGCTTCCTCGAGGGCACGGCAGCCGTCCTCGGTGAGGCTGCTCGCTCACAGCCGCGCGGGCGGCGCACGTCCGGTGCCCGGAAGGCCCAGGCTCCGGTGCGGTCGACCTGCCGCGGGTGTGGTGCGGCGCTCTCGACCGCCCGCGAGCGCACGATCGGGCGCTGTTCGTCGTGTCCGACAACGATGGACGAACGGCTGTTCGAGATGTTGCGGGAGTGGCGCCTCGCGACGTCCCGGGAAGCGGACCTGCCGGCCTTCGTCGTCTTCACCGATGCCACCCTCATGGCCATCGCCGAGCAGATGCCGGCCGACGTCGCCGGGCTGGCGCGGATCACGGGCGTCGGCCCCGCGAAGCTTGAGCGTTACGGAGAGGCCGTGCTCGCCCTGCTCCAAGAATTTTCTGACGACGAGTCGGCTTGAGGGACAGTCGCTTTCGCGCTGGATCACCCCTCATCGCGCAGAGTCCGCAGAATATTGCGTTGCCTCCCGCGCGCCGGCTCCCCTACCCTCGTCAGAGCACCTCGCGTGTCCGCACCGGACGCGCGCGACGAAGCGAGCAGCAGTGAGGAGGGTTGGCCCTGATGGAGACGATGACGACCACGACGACGGCGACGAGCGCTGTCCGTGACGCCGTGCGTCCCTGGCGCGGCGCCAACACCGCTCACGCAGGCACGTTCCGCTCCGTCCAGGGGCGCACTGTGCCTTTCGCCGGGTTCCTCGGTCGCGACCTCGTCGCCGACCAGCGCACCACCGGCGTCGACGCCATCGCCCCGGTCACGGGAGTCGTGTATCCACGCCTCGAGGCACCACCTGTCTGACAGCTGACAGGTCACCTCGAGGCCGCGGATCCCGACACCGGGATCCGCGGCCTTTTCGTACCCGCTCACCAGCACCGACCGAGACCACGCGAGGCACCGACATGACGACGACCACCGAGCGGACCGCCACCGGCCGCCCCCCGAGTACCGCGCGCCGCACCTGGCGCACCGAGACGACCGAGCGCCCCACCGGGCGCGCCGAGCAAGGAGGTGACACCGCGATGCAGCTGACCGAGCTCCTGGACCTGCACGAGTCGTCCGTGACGACCGGCGAAGGCGTTCCCTGCCGCGACAACGACGCAGAGCTGTGGTTCGCCGACACCCCGGACGGTGTCGAGTTCGCCAAGGCGCTCTGCGGCACGTGCCCGGCACGGGCGGCGTGCCTCTCCGGAGCGCTCCACCGGCGCGAGCCCTGGGGCGTCTGGGGCGGCGAGCTGTTCGTCCAGGGCGAGATCGTCGCCCGCAAGCGTCCTCGCGGACGGCCCCGCAAGGACGAGGTCGCCGCGTAGACACCGCACGCCTTCGTGGCTGGCCCATGCCGAGTCACCACCCGCACAGCCGAGACGACATCCTCAAGGAGAGCACCATGTACACCAGGGCGATGCACCGCATCCGCCGTACCGCCCACCAGCGCCGCGTCCACGAGGCGCAGCGCCTGGGGCAGGTCGCCGCCGAGCGCGAGCAGATGCGGGCGGTCATGCACATCCACGTGCGATGACCCCCGCGACCGACGAACGCACCGCCCTCGACACCGCGTCGGGGGCGGTGCCGTTGGGGCGCGCGCCCGATCACACCACGGTCCCTCGGTCGGGGGGCAGGGGCTGACTACGCTGGTGCCATGGTCTCGCTGACGATCGCCCAGGACCCCACCGCCGACCGCGTCCTGTCCGAGGACCCGTTCGCCCTCCTCGTCGGCATGCTGCTCGACCAGCAGTTCCCGATGGAGCGGGCGTTCGCGGGACCTGCCAAGGTGCTCGAGCGCTTCGGCACCCTCGACCCCGCGGCGGTCGCCGACGCCGACCCGGAGTCCTTCGCCGAGATCTGTGCGACGCCACCGGCCATCCACCGCTACGGCCGCTCGATGGCCGGGCGGATCCAGGCGCTCGCCGTCGTCGTGAGGGACGGTTACGGCGGGGACGCGGCATCGATCTGGCGCGACGCCGCGACGGGTGCCGAGCTCGTGGCGCGGCTCAGGGCGCTGCCCGGTTTCGGTGAGCAGAAGGCTCGGATCTTCGCCGCGCTGCTGGGGAAGCAGCTGGGGGTGCGCCCACCCGGCTGGGAGGCCGCCTGCGGCGCGTACGCCGAGCAGGGCTCCTTCCGTTCGGTCGCCGATGTCGTGGATGCGGAGTCGCTGGAGAAGGTGCGGAGCTTCAAGAAGGCCGCGAAGGCCGCGGCTCGCGACGCCTCCTGAACGACGTGGCCGACCTCGACGAACCGGATGCCGGCACACCGCTCGTCTGCTCGACGTGCGGCACGTCCGCGGTCGGCGCCCACGCCGCCGGGGTCGCCAGGCTCACGTGGACACGCGGTGTCGAGAACGGTGTGGAGGTCTGGACCTGTCCGCCGTGCAGCCGTGACCACCTGCGCAGCATCGAAGGGAAGCTCGACCGCGCCTGGTGGTGAGCCGGCACCGAGGAGGGGCGGCCGACTCCGGTGCCTGCCGACAGGACGGCACGAGGAGGCAGGGTGACTCAGTCCGGCGGTGGCGGCAGCCGGGACTCGTCCAGGCCAGGAAGGTACGCGCAGACCATCTCGCGCAGGGGGACGGTGCCGCCGATCTGGCTCAGGACACCGATGCCGCCGAGCCACACGCGGTGGATGAGGAGGTACTCGGGCGGAAGGTTGAGCTTGAGCCCGATGAGGAACTGCGGTCGGCGAGGGTCCTGGATCTGCGCCGCGGCCGCTCGCAGCCACGCGCGCGTCGGCGTGAACTCCTCGTGGATGAGCGGCTCCACGAGCGGAGTGAGGAACTCGAGGAGAACCTGGGGGTCGATGTCGACGCCCCTGCGGATGAAGCCCTCGGACCGGAGCACCGCCTCCAACGCCTCGCCGTCCCCCGCGAGGGCCTCGGTGAGCACCCGGCCGAGCGATGCGGGTAGCCCTGCGGGCAGCCGGTTGACCGCGCCGAAGTCGAGGACCCCGAGCCTGCCGTCGTCGGTGACGCGAAAGTTTCCCGGGTGGGGGTCGGCGTGGAGGAGCCGTGCCCGGTTCGGGGCGCGCAGGAGGAACTCGAGGTACAGGGTGGCTGCCTCGTCGCGCTCCTCCTGCGTGCCGTCGGTGATGATGCGGGACAGGGGTCGTCCGTCGATCCACTCCGTCACGAGAACGTGGTGGGAGTCGACGAGGACGTCGGGCACGAGCACGTCGTCGTCGTCGCGGAAGGCCTGGGCGAAGTACCGCTGGTGTCGTCCCTCGAGGTGGTAGTCGAGCTCCTCGCTCATCCTGGCCTTGAGCTCGTCCATGATCGGCTTGACGTCCACCCCCGGCACCCAGGAGCCAGCCACGCGGGCGAAGCGGGACAGCTGGTTGAGGTCGGACATGAGGGCGGCTGCCGCGCCCGGGTACTGGATCTTGACGGCCACCTCGCGCCCGTCGCGCCACACGGCCTTGTGGACCTGGCCGATCGAGGCCGCGGCCGCCGGGACGTCGTCGAACTCCACGAGCTTCGTGGTCGCCCACCGGGGGCCGAGCTCGCGGGCGAGGATCTCGTGAACCCGGTCAGCGCCCATGGGTGGCCCGGACTCCTGGAGCCTGGTGAGGGTTGCGCGGTACGGACCGGCCAGCTCCTCCGGCATCGCCGCCTCCATGACGGAGAGCGCCTGGCCGAACTTCATGGCCCCGCCCTTGAGCTGGCCCAGCACGGCGAAGAGCTGCTCGGCCGTGCGGGTCTGCAGCTCGGCCGCCACGACCTCCGCCGGGCGCCCACCGACGCGCTTGCCCATGCCGAGCGCGGCACGTCCGGCGTGACCGAGAGGGAGTCCGACGAGCTTGGCGGTCCGGGCGATGGAGCTCCGGGGGATGTCGGTCACCCGGCCATTCTCCCTCGTGCGCACCGGCAGCCCGGTGCAGGGTTCCACAGGCGGTGCGTCACGCTGAGCTGCGAGAGCCCGATCTCGGTGGAGATCCCGCCGAGCGCCGGGTCTCCACGGAGCACCGCGAGCACGGTCACGGTCGCGACCGCGGCGGCCAGGACGACGCACTCCGGCGGCACCGCCCCCGGCGCGGTGACCCGCGACGCGGACGGCGCTGAGCACTCGAGGCACGCAGTGCGCCCCGGGAGGACGAGTGGTCCGACGACGACCCGGTCCACCTGCAGGACGATCGGGAGGTGAGGCACCCCTCGCGCCTGCCAGGGCGCGCCCACCCAGCCGAGGCGGCGGCCCTCGGCGACGAGGACGACCGCGCCCGGTGTCCTTCCGTCGAGACCGAGGGCGAGCTCGGCACCGTCTGCCGCGTGGCGGCCGCCCTGGACCACGACGCGGCACCGGCGCAGCTGAGCGGATGCCTCCTCGGCGAGGGGCCCCCAGCCGTCGACGACGACGTGACCGCTCAGCACAGCCGGCGCGACCTCGGGACGGGCGCCGACGGCATCCGGGCGGATCCGTGCGCCCCCCACGCCGGCTGCCGGCCCGCCGTCCACGCCAGCCACGGCGATCCCCCTTGCTCCCGGTGCCCGCGCCCACACGAAAGGGGCCGCCTCGACGCCTGTCATCCTGCCGGGGGCGGCGTGGCAGCCCTGCGTCGTCCACAGGCCCCGAACGGCGAAGGCCCCGACCCACCGGGGTCGGGGCCTTCGACTCGAGCCCAGTCAGGCCTTGCCGAGGATCCGGTTGAGGTTGGTGCCGCAGACGGGGCACTCCCCCTTGGCCATCCGGCGTCCGTTCTCGGACACGACGACCTTCCCCTCGGCCTCGCGCTTCTCCTTGCACTTCACGCAGTAGAACTCGCCCTTGTAGGTCTCGTCAGCCATGGAAGCTTCTCCTTCTCGTCGACCACGGCGCGCCGCGTCGATGCGATGGTGCCGCACGGGCGGCCTGGACCCCACAACCCTAGCCACGCAGGTGCCGCGGAAGCCGTTGACGCGCCTGCTGCCCGCGCGGGGATCCACCACCGGTACCAGCGGTCCCAGCGGTCACAGCCGCGCCGCTGCGCGCACCGACCGGGGGCGCCCTACGCTCGTCCCGTGACCACCCCGGACGTCGAGGTCCGCCGCAGCCGACGGCGCCGACGCACCGTGAGCGCCTACCGGGACGGAGATCGAACGGTCGTGCTCGTCCCGGCCTCGTTCAGCGCTGTCGAGGAAGCCGCCTGGGTGGAGCGGATGCTCGCCCGGCTGGCCGCGAGCGACCGGCGTGGAGAGACGACCGACGAGGCGCTCGCCGCCCGGGCCACCCGCCTCTCCGACCACTACCTCGGCGGGCACGCGCGGCCGGCGAGCGTGCGCTGGGTGTCGACGATGGGCCGCCGCTGGGCCTCGTGCACGCCCACGGACGGCACGATCCGGGTGTCCGACCGGCTGCGCGACGTGCCCGACCACGTGGTCGACTACGTCCTGCTCCACGAGCTCGCCCACCTGCTCGTGCCCGGGCACGGCCCGGCCTTCTGGCGCCTCCTCGCCTCGTATCCCCGGCTGGAGCGGGCCCGCGGCTTCCTCGACGGGCTCGCCCACGCAGAGGGGAGGCCGGCCGGCACCGACGACCCGCTCGACGGCGGCGGGCCGGAGTCAGCCGAGCCCGGCGAGGTCGCGGGTCCCGGACGTGTCGGTGACCTCTCGGACGGCTCGTCGAGCGGCTGACACGACCGGCACCAGCTCCGCGCGGGTGCCCTCGGGCAGTGCGTCGACCGGCCACCATCGAACGTCCTCCGACTCGGAGCTGACCCGCGGCGATGCACCTTCCGGCGCCACCGCGGCATACCGGACGTCGAGGTGCTCGCGGCACCGGCCGAACGCGCCGACGAGGAGGTGCCGGTCGAGCTGGACGGGGCGCGGCAGGGGTTCGAGCCCGTCGACTCCCGACTCCTCTCGGGCCTCGCGACGGGCCGCCGCCAGCAGCGTGGCGTCCCGCTCCTCCAGATGGCCGCCGAACTGGAACCAGGCCCGGGCCTTGCGGTGGAGGGTGAGGAGCACCCGCTCCCCAGCCCGGTCGAGGACGACGCAGGACGCCGTCAGGTGCGTCGGTGGCCCCGCCCTCGCGACGCCGTCGGGGTGCGCTGCCAGGTGCCGAAGGTAGTCGCGGCGCAGCGTCTCCTGATCCGGGTCCGGCGCCGACCAGCCCTCGAGGACCGCTCGGGCGTCGGTCAGCAGATGGCCGTACGCGGCCGCGACGACGGGATCAGGTCCTCGCAGCCCCCCTGCGTCCTCCACGGGGGAGGGTGAGGTCACGCGGGGTCCTCGCCGCTCAGCAGGCGGTCGAGCTCGTCGTCCAGCTCGTCGCCCCCCGCACGTCCGGCTCGCTCGACGTAGCCCAGCGGGTCGTCGAGGTCGTCGGCGCCGGGAGCCAGGTCGGGGTGGCGCCAGGCGGCGTCCCGGGCGGCGGGGCCGCCGGCGTCCTCGAGGGCGGCGAAGAGGTTCGCTGCGTCGCGCAGGCGGCGGGGCCGCAGCTCCAGGCCGACGAGGGCACCGAAGGCCTTCTCTGCCGGGCCACCCGTGGCCCGGCGACGGCGGACCGCCTCGCCGAGCGCATCGACCTGCGGGAGATGCTGCCGCGTCGCCCGGTCGCTCACGACGTCGACCCAGCCCTCGACGAGGGCGAGCAGCGTCTCGAGCCGGGCGAGGGCGGCCTTCTGCGCAGGTGACTGCTGCGGCGCGAACATCCGCCCCTGGAGGGCGCCCTGCACCGCCTCCGCGTCGGACGGGTCGATCGCGCGGACCGCCTCCTCGATGGCGTCGGTGTCGATGCGGATGTCCGCGGCGTAGTCGCGGACCGCGGCGAGCAGTGCCGGGGCCAGCCAGGGCACCGCCCCGAACAGGCGCACGCGGGCCACCTCTCGGACGGCGAGGTACAGGCGCGCCTGGGGCTCGTCGACCTGCAGCCCCTCGGCGAAGGTCCGGACCGAGGCAGGCATGAGCACCACGGTGGGAGCGGCGACGAGGGGGAGCGAGACCTCACAGCCGGTCAGCACCTCGCCGGCGAGCGTCCCCGTGCCCTGGCCCAGCTGCATCGAGAACATGGAGCCGTGCATGCGCCGGAGCATCGGGCCGGCCTGGTCGACGAGCCCGGGGGGCAGGCCGGCATCCCCGAGCTGGTCGAGCTGGCTCGACAGCGCGTTCCCCACCGCGACGGTGACACCCTCGGCGACCGGCTCGACGAGGTCGGTCCAGACCGGCATCGTCTCCTCCACCCACTCGGCGCGGCTCCAGGCGGCGCCCCGCAGACCGGGTGAGGTGAGGTCCGTGACGGCATCGAGCCACATGCCGCCCACCTGCACCGCCTCCTCGGCGGCACGGCGGTCCGCGGCGCCGGCGAGGACGTCACCCGCGGCGGCCACCGTCTTGCGTGCGATGTCCGTGGCGAGCTCGACGTTCACCGCGGTCTTCCCCTCAGGGGCGGCGAACATCGCCTGGACCTGGCTCATCACCATCGCGAGCATCTGGGGGTCCACCTTGTCCAGCCCCATCCCCTGCATCATCGAGGCGACCTGGGGGTCCAGCTCCCCACCACCGGTGAGCTCGCGCAGAAGGCGCTCGACGTCCGGAGGAAGGTCGGGCTGGTCGTCGTCGGGGATGTTGGTCACGCCGGGCTCCCTCGCGTGGGGGTGAGAGGATGTCGTCTCGATACAGCCAACCACGATCGCGCCCCGAGAGTTCCGCGCCCGGGTCACCGAGGAGCCCCATGCCCACCCACGACGACGCCGTCGCGCTCGTCGCGCTTCGCGACGAGACGGTGTCGGTCGACGAGGTGCTGGATGCCGTTCGCCATCCTTCGTGCGGAGGCGTCGCGCTCTTCGTCGGCGTCGTCCGAGACCATGACCACGGTGACGGTGTCCGTGCGCTCGACTACGAGGCGCACCCGGATGCCCTGGAGGCGATGGCCCGCACGTGCCGGACCGTGGCCGAGCGGACCGACGCGGTCCGGGTGGCGGCGGTCCACCGCGTGGGCGCCCTTCGCGTCGGTGACCTGGCCGTGGTGGTCGCCGCCGCGGCGCCGCACCGGGGCCAGGCGTTCGACGCCTGCCGTGATCTCATCGACACCCTGAAGACGGAGACGCCCATCTGGAAGCACCAGCACCTCGCCGACGGGTCGTCGGAGTGGGTGGGGACACCGTGAGCGGGCCGTACGCCGACGTCGTCGCGAACAGCGCCTACCCGGGTGACCCCCGCGACCCCGACGGGCGCGGTTCCGAGCGAGGGGCTGGGCGCGGCCGGTCGGCCCACCGCCCTGGCCTGCTCCCGGCTGCGCTGCTCACCGCCACCTTCGTCGCCATCGCCCTCGCGGCCGCGCTGACCTTCCTCGGGCTGCCCTTCGTCGTCATGTCGCCCGGTCCCGCGACGAACATCCTGGGCGAGATCGACGGCAAGCCGCTGCTCGCCGTCGAGGGTGCCACCACGTACCCGACGACCGGGCGGCTCGACTTCACGACCGTCAGCGTGGACGGCGGGCCCGGGGTGACCGTCACGATCTACGACATCGCGCGCGCGTGGCTCTCGGACTCCGAAGAGGTCCTCCCGGTCGACGAGCTGTTCCCCCCCGACTCCAGCCAGGAGCAGGTCGAGGAGGAAGGGGCGGCCGAGATGGCGGGTTCGCAGTCGGTCGCGACCGCCACGGCCCTGCGTGCCATGGGCCGGGAGGTCGAGCAGACCGTCGTCATCGCCGACGTGTTCGAGGGGGGCCCGTCGGAAGGACTCCTTGAGTCGGGCGACGTGCTCGTGTCCGTCGGCGACGCCGCGGCGTCCTCCTCGGATGCGGTGCGTGCCGCTGTCCAGCGGGCGGAGCCCGGCGACACGGTCCCCGTCGTCGTCCTCCGCGGGGGTGAGGAGCGGACGGTTGCGGTTCGCACGGCGGAGTCCGAGCGGGGCACCGTCATCGGCGTGGGGCTTCGGCTCGACTACGACCTGCCGGTGGACGTCACGCTGCGGACCGGCAACGTCGGCGGTCCGTCGGCGGGCCTGATGTTCAGCCTCGCGATCTACGACGTGCTGACGCCCGGCGAGCTCACCGGCGGCAAGGACATCGCCGGGACCGGGACGATGGAGGACGACGGCACCGTCGGCCCCATCGGCGGCATTCGACAGAAGCTCGTCGGCGCCCAGGCGGCGGGCGCCGACTTCTTCCTCGCACCCGCAGACAACTGCGCCGACGTCGTCGGACATGTCCCCGACGGTCTCCGCGTGCTGCGGGTGGCGACCTTCTCCGAGGGACTCGCCGCGGTGCGCGGCATCGCCTCCGGCGACGCGGGGTCCCTCCCCACCTGCGGCTGAGCGCTTCCAGGTCAGTCGGGAGCGAAGGTGGCCCGAAGGGCGTGGACCAGGCCCGGTGCGATCTCCTCGCCGAGCGCCACCCTGTCGTCGCTGTCATGCGCCCGTTGACGCAGCAGGCACCGAGCCGCACCGTCGCGGGTCACCGCGACGAGGAGGCGCACGTCGGCCCGCTGCGAGTGCTCGGCCACTGCCTGCAGCGCGGCGTCGGCATCCTCGGGGAGGTCCCGCTCGGCATCCGGGGGGACGACGATCCGCTCCACCGCGAGGGCGCACCCCGCGACCTGCTCGGGCCAGGCGATCTGCCCCAGCAGCTCCTCAAGACCGGCCGCCTCCGGCAGCTCGTCCTGCTCGACGGCGCTGAGGGCGCCCGTCACGGCGTCGTGGGGCGCGAGGCCGTCGGCCAGGTGCGGCTCGTGCACGAGCAGCTCGGCCGTCGGCACGAGCGCGAAGAGCCGGACCGGCTGGTCCCAGCCGGACCGGGCCACGTGACGCTCGGTGTCGAGGGCCGCGAGGGTGAGGGGGTCCGTGACGGGCTTCGGGGTCGGGGGCACCGGACCATGGTGCCCGATCGTCGTGCAGGAAGCCGGGGTACATTCGTCGCCCACGGTCGACGCGGGGCACCCCGCCGACGGGACGAGGAGAGCAGTGAGTCGCTCGGAGTGGTTCGACGGGCCCGCGGGTCCGGATGACGGTTCGGCACACCCCCGGGGCGGGAGCGACGGCCCTGCCGCTCCGGCCCGACCCGCCATGCGGCGCCGGAGGGGGCCGCTCGGCACGACGATCGTCGTCCTCCTCGCCGTGGTCGTCCTGGGCGGGATCGCGGTGGACCTGCTCACCGACATCTGGTGGTACGACTCCGTCGGGTTCCGCTCGGTGTTCGTCAAGGAGCTGACGACCAAGTTCGCCATCTTCGCCGGCGCGGCCCTCCTGACCGGTGCGGCGGTCGCCGCCAGTCTCGTCGTCGCCTACCGCACCCGCCCGCTGTACGTGCCCGTCACGCAGGCCCAGCAGGTGCTCGAGCAGTACCGCCAGGCCATCGAGCCGCTGCGCCGGCTCGCCCTCATCGTCATCCCTGTCGTCCTCGGCCTGCTCGCCGGGTCCGGGTCGATGGGCGCCTGGCGCACCTTCCTCCTCTGGGCCAACCGGCAGCCCTTCGGCGTCGAGGACCCGCAGTTCGGGATGGACGTCGGGTTCTTCGTCTTCACGCTGCCCTGGCTGCGGTTCATCGTCAGCTTCGTGACGGTCGTGCTCGTCCTCGCGTTCATCGCCGGGGCATTCACCCACTACGTCTACGGCGGCCTGCAGCTGCCGGGCCGCGGGCCGACGACCCGGGCGGCATACGTGCACCTCGGCATCCTGGGCGCCCTCATCGCGCTCACCCGCGCGGCCTCCTACTGGCTCGACCGCTACTCCCTGGCGACCGAGAAGGGCCAGCTGCTCACCGGCATCACGTACACCGACGACAAGGCGGTCCTCCCGACCAAGGCCATCCTCGCCGTCGCCGCACTCATGTGCGCCGGGTTCTTCCTCGCCGCCATCTGGAGCCGCAGCTGGCGCCTGCCCATCACCGGCGTCGTGCTGCTCGTCGTGACGGCCGTGGTCGTCGGCGGCGCCTACCCGGCGCTCATCCAGTCGCTGCGGGTGCGGCCTTCGGAGAAGTCGCTGGAGGCGCCGTACATCGAACGGAACATCACCGCGACGCGCACGGCGTTCGGGCTCAACCGGGTCGAGCGGATTCCCAACCCGGCTGCCACGGAGGCCGACAACCAGGACGTCGTCCGGGCCGCGGCGAACGACATCCCCGGCGTGCGGATCATCGACCCGAACGTCGTCGCCCCGACGTTCCGGCAGCTCGAGGGACAGCGCGACTACTACGCCTTCCCTGACACCCTCGACGTCGACCGCTACACCATCGACGAGCAGACCCGTGACGCGGTGGTGGCCGTCCGCGAGATCAACCTCGACGGCCTGCCCGACAACCAGCGCAACTGGCTCAACGACCACACGATCTACACCCACGGCTACGGGTTCTACGCGGCCTACGGCAACCAGCGGAGCGCCGAAGGCGACCCGGTGTTCTTCGAGGGCGGCGGTCGCAGCTCGCTCGGGGAGTACGAGCCTCGGATCTACTTCGGCGAGCTGTCCCCGACCTACTCGGTCGTCGGCGCGCCATCGGGCGCGGCGCCGCGCGAGTTCGACTTCCCCGCGGGCGGGGAGGGTGAGGTCGCGGTCAACAACACCTATGCCGGACAGGGCGGAGTGCCGATCGGCTCGGCCCTGCGCCGGTTCGCCTACGCCGTGAAGTACCGGGAAGCCAACTTCCTCCTCTCCGACGCGGTCAACGGCTCCTCCCGGATCCTCGACCACCGCTCCCCGACCGAGCGGGTCGAGCGCGTGGCTCCGTGGCTGCGGCTCGACGGCAACGTCTATCCCGCCGTCGTCGAGGGCCGGGTGCAGTGGATCGTCGACGGCTTCACCACCTCGGCGAGCTATCCCAACAGCCGACTCCTCGAGCTGGCCGAGGCGACGTCCGACTCCGTCGCCCAGCGGTCGAACGTCGTGACCGTCGGCGCCGGCCAGGTCAACTACGTCCGCAACGCGGTCAAGGCGACGGTCGACGCCCATGACGGCAGCGTCAAGCTCTACGGGTGGGACACCGGCGACCCCATGCTCAAGGCGTGGAGCAAGGCCTTCCCGGGGGCGGTGCGCCCGCTCTCCGAGATCTCCGGCGACCTCATGGCCCACATCCGATACCCGCAGGACCTCCTCAAGGTCCAGCGTGAGCTCATCACCGAGTACCACGTGACGAACCCGGGTGACTTCTACAGCGGGTCGGACCGGTGGAGGGTGCCCCGAGACCCGTTCGCACCGGCCCAGGACCAGCCGGTCGTCTTCCAGTCGATCGCGATGCCCGGGGAGGACGAGGCGGCCTTCTCGATCACCTCGCCGTTCGTCCCGGCAAGCAACAACGAGGCTGGGCGCGAGATCCTCCGTGGCCTCCTCGCGGTCGACGCCGACGCCGGCTCCGAGGCCGGCCGGCCGGCGGAGGACTACGGATCGCTGCGACTCCTCGAGTTCGGCTCGACGACCCCTGCCGGACCGGGGCAGGTGCTCAACCAGATCCAGAACTCGCCGGTGAGGTCCCAGAACCCCGCCGAGCAGCTGTCGTTGGCGCAGTACATCACCAACAACTCGCAGTCGGGCAAGGAGCTGACCTTCGGCAACCTGCTCACCTTCCCGCTCGAGGGCCGGATGTTCTACGTCCAACCCATCTACGTGCAGGCGGCATCGGGCTCCGGGTCCTTCCCCCAGAACAAGATCAACGTCGCCGTGTACGGCACCACGGTGGCGTGGGGGGACACCCTCGAGCAGGCGGTCAGCGGGCTCTTCGGCGCCGAGGAGCCCGGTGACAACCCGCCCGAACCCGACGAGCCGCCGGGGCCGGAGGAGCCCCCCGCACCGGGCGGCACGGCGGCGGCGCAGCTCGCCGCCGCGCTCACCGAGATCCAGAACGCCTACGCGGCGGGTCAGGCCGCCCTCAAGGCAGGTGACTTCGCCGCCTACGGCGTCGCACAGCAGCGGCTGGACGCGGCGATCAAGCGGGCCCAGGCCATCGCCCCCCAGCTCGTCCCGGACGCCGCCTCACCCTCGCCGAGCCCGTCACCGGACGCGCCGGCATCCGCCTCACCCAGTCCGTCTCCCACCGGCTGAGCCATCGGCCGTCACGGTGGTGGCGAGGCGCCTGCCGCCGACGAGAATGCCCGACGAGCCAGCCGTCCACCGAAGAGCCAAGGCCCCCGTTCGAGTGGCCCAATCCGGCCTCCACCCCGTCGAGATGAGGCAACACGCACACACCTTCGGCCTCGAGGTGTGCGTGTTGCCTCCTCTCGACGCGTCGGCGGGCCCCGATTTGGCCGGGAACGCCTGCGTCACGTAGTCTCGAGCCAGTACCGAGCGTGGTTCTTCGGAGCCGCGACTCACTCGACGCGGGGTGGAGCAGCTCGGTAGCTCGCCGGGCTCATAACCCGGAGGTCGCAGGTTCAAATCCTGCCCCCGCTACCAGATGGAGGTCCGACCGGCTGCAGCCGGTCGGACCTTCTTCCTGTGCCGGCGGGGCACCGTCGCGCAGGTCCTGCGCCACCCTCGACCGGCCGCCGTCCACCGACGTCGATCGGCTGGCACGCGCGCCGTGATGCCACCGACCCGCCTCGGAGGGCCCTGCCTAGGGCGCGATGGGGGAGGTCGGCGCGAACGGCACCACCTCGTCATCGGCGCCGTGCACCAGGACGCTGGACGCCTCCGGGATCTCGCGCCACGCTCCTTGCAGGTCACCCAGTGGCTCGGAGACCACGAGGCGGGCGTCGTCCGACAGCTCGTGCAGCACGGGGTTGTCGGGGTACTGCGCCCGTAGCGTCGAGACGTCCGTGCTCTGGAACAGCGACCGCGACATCCCCTCGCTGGAGTACCGGAACGCCCACGTCGTGTCCCCGTCGGTGGTGGCCACGGTCATCTGCACCGGGAAGTCGATGCCGTGGCTGCGCCCGACCTCCTCGACGAGCCCGACCGCGCGCGCCACGCCGGCGCGGGGGTCCTCGCGCAGTCCGAAGCTGAGCGCGAGGAAGAAGAGCACCTCGGAGTCGGTGGAGCCCTCGATGTCGGCGAACAGGTCGGGGTCGACCTCCATCGCGAGGTCGCGCTTCATCTCGCGGAAGCCCGCGAGGTAGCCGTTGTGCATCCACAGCCAGTTCTCGTGACGGAAGGGATGGCAGTTGGTCTGCTGAACGGCCGAGCCGGTCGATGCCCGGATGTGGGCGAAGACCCGGCCGGCCCGGGCATGCGCGCACAGCTCACGCAGGTTGAGGTCGTTCCAGGCCGGCTCGGTGCTGCGGAACAGTCCCGGGGTCTCGGACGCGCCGTACCAGCCGACGCCGAAGCCGTCGCCGTTGGTGGTCGTCGCACCCAGCTGGGAGTGCTTGCTCTGGACGACCAGGGAGTTCGCCGGCTTGTAGAGGAGGTCCTCGAGGAGCACCGGTGAGCCGGAGTACGCGAGCCAACGACACATGTCGGCCTCCTGACACGTCGAGATGGTCCGGTCCGCCACCACCCGACACCGGGCTGGGCGCTGGGTCCAGCCAACGCCCGCCGGGATCCGCGGGGCATCATCCGCGTGGGGTGAGTGCGGGGACGACGGGCCACGGCGACGTGACCTCCACCACGGCGGGCGATCGGCATACTCCGCTGGTGACCCGCGTTGGAACCCCCGTGAGCACCCATCGCGTCGTCGTCATCGGTTCGGGTTTCGGCGGTCTCTTCGGCACGCAGGCGCTCCGTCGTCGTGAGGACGTCGAGATCACCCTCATCGCCACGACGACGCACCACCTGTTCCAGCCCCTGCTCTACCAGGTCGCGACCGGCATCCTCTCGGAGGGGGAGATCGCCCCCAGCACGCGCGAGGTGCTGGCTCGTCAGAGGAACGCCACGGTCCTGCTCGGCACCGTCACGGGCGTCGACCTGGAAGCGCGCACCGTCACCTCGCAGGTGCTGGGTCGCGAGAGGGTCACGCCGTATGACTCGCTGATCGTCGCCGCCGGGGCCGGCCAGTCGTGGTTCGGCAACGACGAGTTCGCCCGTCACGCACCAGGCATGAAGTCCATCGACGACGCGCTGGAGCTCCGCGGCCGGATCTTCGGCGCCTTCGAGCTCGCCGAGCTCGCCCGGACCCCGGCCGAGCAGGAGCGCGCCCTGACCTTCGTCGTCGTGGGCGCGGGACCCACGGGTGTCGAGATGGCGGGCCAGATCGCGGAGCTCGCGAACCGGACGCTCAGGAACGACTTCCGGCGAATCGACCCCACCAAGGCGCGGATCATCCTCATCGACGCCGTCGACCAGGTGCTCCCGGCGTTCGGTGACCGCCTCGGCGGGGCGGCGCGCGCGCGGCTGACCCGGATGGGAGTCGACGTGCGCCTCGGCACGACGGTCACCGACGTCGACGCGACGGGCATCACCGTCTCGGAGCGCGACGGCAGCTCCACCCGCGTCGAGGCGCTGACCAAGGTCTGGGCGGCGGGGGTGCAGGCGAGCCCGCTGGGCCGACAGATCGCGGAGCAGTCGGGGGCCGAGATCGACCGTGCGGGGCGGGTCATGGTCCTCCCGGACCTCACCGTGCCGGGGCACCCCGAGGTCTACGTCGTCGGGGACATGATGTCCCTGGACAACCTGCCGGGCGTCGCCCAGGTCGCCATCCAGGGGGCCCGCTTCGCCGCTCGACAGATCGCCCGCCGCCTCGAAGGCAAGGAGACCGAGCCCCGGTTCGAGTACGTCGACAAGGGGTCGATGGCGACGATCTCGCGCTTCAGTGCCGTGGCCTCGATCGGCCGCCTGCGCTTCTCGGGATTCTTCGCGTGGGTCCTGTGGCTCGCCATCCACCTCGTCTACATCATCGGGTTCAAGCACCGCGTCACGACCCTCCTCCACTGGACGGTCAGCTTCCTCGGACGGGGCCGCGCCGAGCGGGTCGCCACCCAGCAGCAGGTGTTCGGTCGCCGCGCCATGGACTCGCTGACCGAGGACGAGGCGCCGTCGATCCCCAGCGATCCGGCTGACGGGGAGGTCAGCGGCGTCGCGGAGCTCGAGGACCGCCGCCGCACCACCGCCTGAGCCGCGGTTCCGGCATCCGCCAGCCGTGAACGGGAGCCCGACGTAGGGTGACCGGCATGCCGCTGGACTACCCCATCCACCGTCGGACGCTCGCCAACGGGTTGCGCGTCGTCGTGAGCCCGGACCACACCGTGCCCAACGTCACGGTCAACCTGTGGGTGGGCGTCGGCTCGCGTCACGAGACGCTCGGACGCACCGGCTTCGCGCACCTCTTCGAGCACCTCATGTTCCAGGGGTCCCGCAACGTCCGCAGCGGTGAGCACTTCGAGGCGCTCATGGCCGAGGGAGGACGGCTCAACGCCACGACGTGGTTCGACCGCACGAACTACTTCGAGACCGTCCCCTCCGGCGCCGTCGAGCTGGCCCTCTGGCTGGAGGCGGACCGGCACGGGCACCTCCTCGACGCCGTGACGCAGGAGAACCTCGACAACCAGCGGGACGTCGTCAAGGAGGAGAAGCGTCAGCGGTACGACAACCAGCCCTACGGCACCGCCCTTCTCGACGTCTACGCCGCCGTCTTCCCGGAGGGTCACCCGTACCACCACCCGACGATCGGCTCGATGGAGGACCTGGACGCCGCGAGCCTCACGGACGTCCACGCGTTCTTCCGTCGCTACTACGCACCGGACAACACGGTGCTCACGCTGTGCGGGGACATCACGCCCGACTCCGGGTTCGAGCTGGTCGAGCGTCACTTCGGCGGACTGGAAGCCAGCGCTCTCGAGGCTCGGCCGGACCACGCGCAGCTCGAACCGATCGCGGACCCGGTCCGCGTCGACCGGCGTGAGGTCGTGCCCAACGACCGGCTGCACATCGCCTTCCGCCTGCCGGTGGACGAGACGGACGAGTTCTTGGCGGCGGCGGTGGCCATGGACTGCCTCGGCGGCCTCGGCACCTCGCGCCTCGTCAAGCGGCTCGTCCGGCGTGAGCAGTCGGCGCTCGGTGCGCACGCCACCGCATGGGGCCTCGTGGACGGGTCCTCCCTGGGCTTCGTCGTGCTCGACGTCGCGCCCGGCGTGGACGCCGCACTCGTGGAGGCGGCCTTCGTCGAGGAGCTGGACGGCTTCCTCGCCGGCGGCCCGACGGAGGTCGAGCTCGAGGCATCCCTCGCGCAGTCGGAGCGGTCCTGGCTCTCGGCCCTGGCCAGCCCGGAGGAGAGAGCCGACCTCATCAGCCACCACCTGCTGCTGCAGAACGACCCCGAGGTCGTCAACACCCACCTCGATCGGTTGCGTTCGGTGACCGCGGAACAGGTGCTTGCGGCAGCCCGCCAGTGGCTGCGCCCGGAGAGCCGGGCCGTCGTCGCGTACCTCGCGCTCGAGGAGGCTGCCGAGGAGGACTCGCGGGAGATCCCGGAGGAGAACGAGCAGCCTGATGCCGAGGCCGAGCGGTCGTCCGAGGCCGCCAGCAGCGAGGCCGTCGCGTGAGCGTCGTCCGGCCGCAGGTCGCCCCGCCCCGTCCGTGGACCTACCCGCTCCCCACCGAGCACCTGATGGGCAACGGCGTCCGCGTCCTCGCGCACGACCTGCCCGGGCAGCACGTCCTCTCACTGCGCGTCGTGGTTCCCACGGCCCTGACCGCCGAGCCACCCGGCAAGGAGGGCATCGCCGCCATGACGGCCCGGCTGCTCGACGAGGGGACGTCAGCTCATGACGCCGAGGCATTCGCCGAGCTCATGGAGCGGCACGGGATGGTGCTCGGGGCGGGTGTCTCGGACGGGGGCCTGCTCGTGGACGTCGACGTCCCGAAGCGACACCTCGAGACGGCAGCCGGCCTGGTCCGGGAGGCGGTCGCGGACGCGGTCTTCCCAGAGACCGAGGTCCGTCGCATCCTGCGCAACCGGCTGGCCGAGATCGAGCAGGAGCGCGCCTCTGCGTCGCACCGTGCGGCGAAGGAGCTCGCACGGACGTTGTGGGCGCCCGGCGAGCGGGCCGGCCTCCCCACCGGCGGCACGCGTGAGACCGTCGGTGCGCTGACCCGCGATGACCTCGTCGAGTTCCACGCGACCTCGGTGGGGCCGGAGGGCGCCACGGTGGTGCTCGCCGGTGACCTCACGGACGTCCCGGTCGCGGACGTGCTCGAGCGCACCCTCGGGACCTGGTCCGCGCCGCGCCACCGGCCGGTACCGCCGCCAGCCGCCCCGGCGCCGTCGCCCGACGCAGCGAGGGTGGTCGTCGTGGACCGACCCGGCTCCGTGCAGACCGAGATCTCCGTCGGACGCCCCGGCCCGGACCGGTCGACGCCGCACGGCTGGGCGCCGCACCCGGTGATCTCGTTCGTCCTCGGCGGTTCACCGAGCGCCCGGATCGACGCCGTGCTCCGCGAGGAGAAGGGATACACGTACGGCATCCGTTCGGCGTTCCGTCCGCGAGTCGCGGGCGGCTCGTTCGTCACCGCGGGCTCGGTGCGCTCGGAGGTGACGGGGGAGGCGGTCGAGATCCTCCTGACGATCCTCGACGGCGCGGCACGAGCCGGTTTCACCGACGAGGAGCTGCGCTCGGGCGTGGACTACGTCGCGAAGACGGCCCCGGGACGCTATGCGACGGCCGACGCGGTGGCCGACGAGACCGCCGCCCTGGCCCTGGAGCGGCTTCCGCTGGACTTCACGACCCGGACGCTGCGGGCCCTCCCGGAGCTCACTCGCGAGGACCTCGACGCCGCGTACCGGCGGGTGGCGACGGGAGAGTGGACCGTCGTCCTCGTCGGGGATGCCGGGACGGTCGTACCCGCGCTGGAGGGCCGGGTGGCCGGACCGGTGGTCACCGTTGACCTCTGAGGGTGCCCGGACGCGCTCGGTGGTCCTGGGGTCACCGATCGGACGCCTCGAGCTCGTCGAGAGTGGTGGCGCCTTGGTGGCGATCCGCTTCGACGCCGCGGCCGATGGGTCACCCGAGCACGGGCGTGGTGGCTCGGCACTGCTGAGCCGGGCGCACGACCAGCTGACGGAGTACTTCGCGGGAGAGCGGCGGAGGTTCGAGCTGCCGCTCCGGCCCCGAGGGACCGACTTCCAGCGCCGGGTGTGGGAGGTGCTGGCCACCGTGCCGTGGGGGACCACGACGACCTACGGGGCGCTCGCAGCGCGGCTGGGTCTGCCGCCCGGCGCCGCTCGGGCGGTCGGCGCCGCCAACGGCGCGAACCCCCTTCCCGTGGTCCTCCCGTGCCACCGGGTCATCGGGTCCGACGGGACGCTGACCGGGTATGCCGGTGGGCTGGAGCGCAAGGCGCTGCTCCTCCGCCTCGAGCGGGTGCCGACCGAGGCGGACCAGGACGCGCTGTTCTGACGGGCCTCATGCCGCCGGCGGGTCTGATGCCGTCAGGGGATGCCGATGCGACGGAGGACCTCGTCGTGGAGCAGGCCGTTGGTCGCCACCGCGTTCCCGCCGTAGGGCCCGTCGACCCCGGCCAGTGAGGTGAACCGACCTCCGGCCTCGGTGACGATCGGCACGAGCGCGGCCATGTCGTGCAGCCCGAGCTCGGGCTCCGCCGCGATGTCGACCGCGCCCTCGGCGAGCAGCATGTACGACCAGAAGTCGCCGAACGCGCGCTCCCGCGAGCAGGTCCGGGCGAGGTCGAGCACCTCTCGCTCCCGGCCCACGCCCGACCACGAGGTGTAGCTCGAGCAGGAGATCGACGCGTCCTCGAGCCGCGCGATGCCCGAGACGTGGAGCTGCTTCGCCGAGGTGAGGCTGCGGCCCGCCCAGGCCCCGGACCCCAGGGCGGCCCACCACCGGCGACCGAGTGCGGGTGCGGCGACGAGACCGAGAACCGGCCGGCCGTCGTCGACCAGCGAGATGAGGGTCGCCCACACCGGCACGCCCCGGACGAAGTTGTGCGTGCCGTCGATCGGGTCGACGACCCACTGCCGCGGGCTGGAACCCGTCGGTGCGAACTCCTCGCCGATGACGGCGTCACGAGGGCGGGTGCGCTTGAGCTGGCCTCTGATGAGCTCCTCGGCGTCCCGGTCGGCGTCGCTGACCAGGCTCAGGTCCTGTTTCGTCTCCACGCGCAGGTCCTCCGCCCGGAACCGCGCCGTCGTGATCCTCTCGACGGCGTCTGCGAGCACATGGGCGAGGCGCAGATCGTCGTCATAGCCGGGCACTTGCTCAACCTAGCGGCCCGTCGCCGAAGATTCTTCGGTCCGGAGACGATCCGGTCCCGCTTCGGTCACAATCCAGTCTCGGCCGTACCTAAGGCTTCCGTTGGCCCCTTCCATGGTCTTTCATGGGGGTCGCATCGCCGGAGGGCGCTGCATCCGAGACGTCCCTCACCCGGGACGCCTCATGGACACGACCACCCGACCAACGGGTGGTGACACCACTTCAGTAGGAGGACATCCATGCGAGGAACCACTCGCAAGGTCGCGGTCGCGGCCCTGTCCGCCGTCGCGCTTCTCGCCGCAGGTTGCGGCAGCGGCGAAGACGGCGAGACCGACACCCCGGCTGCCGAAGCCAAAACCGGCGGCGAGATCACGGTTCGCGGCTGCAACCCCGAGAACCCGCTGATCCCCCAGAACACGACCGAGACCTGTGGTGGCACCGTCATCGACGCTGCCTTCTCGAAGCTCGTCCACTACGAACCGGAGACCGCGGCCCCCAAGAACGACATCGCCGAGTCCATCGAGACCGAGGACAACCAGACCTTCACCGTCAAGCTCAAGAAGGGCTACAAGTTCCACGACGGCACCGAGGTCAAGGCCAAGAACTTCGTCGACGCGTGGAACTACGGCGCCTACGCCCCGAACGCCCAGTCCAGCGGCTACTTCATGGAGCCGATCGAGGGCTTCGCCGACCTCCAGTGCGCCGGCACGGCCAACCCCGAGGACCCGTGCGAGGGCTTCACGCCCAAGGCCAAGGAGATGACCGGCCTCAAGGTCGTCGACGACCACACCTTCACGATCAAGACGTCGGAGAAGGTCTCCAACCTTCCCGTCCGCCTGGGCTACTCGGCCTTCTCCCCCCTCCCGGACGTGTTCTTCGCGGACCCCGAGGCGTTCGGTGACAAGCCGATCGGTTCCGGCCCGTTCAAGGTCGACTCGTGGACCAAGGACCAGGCGATCGTCCTGTCGAAGTTCGCCGACTACTCGGGTGAGTTCGGTGCGAAGCTCGACAAGATCAACTACAAGATCTACCAGGACGCCGACGCCGCCTACAACGACGTCCTCGCCAACAACCTCGACGCCACCGACGAGATCCCGACGAGCGCCCTGATCGACGACAAGTACAAGACGGACCTGCCCGACCGCAACGCGCAGAAGGAAGAAGGCGTCATCCAGACGATCACCTTCGCGCCGGTCAACGTGGACCCGCTCTACGCCGACCCGAAGATCCGTCAGGCGATCTCGATGGCGATCGACCGCGAGACGATCATCAAGCAGATCTTCAACGGCACCCGCGTGCCGGCCACCGGCTGGGTGTCCCCTGTCGTCGACGGCTACAAGGCCGACCAGTGCGGTGAGTTCTGCAAGTTCGACCCGGCGAAGGCCAAGGCCCTGCTCGAGGAGGCCGGCGGCTTCAAGGGCGACAAGATCACCCTGGCCTACAACGCCGACGCGGCTCACAAGGACTGGACCGAGGCCACCTGCAACAGCATCAAGCAGAACCTCGGTGTCGAGTGCGCCGCTGTTGGTGTCGCCGACTTCGCGACGCTGCGCCAGCAGGTCGGTGACCGGAAGCAGAAGGGCATGTTCCGCACCGGTTGGCAGATGGACTACCCCTCGATCGAGAACTTCCTGACGCCGATCTACAAGACCGGTGCGTCCTCGAACGACGGCGACTACTCCAACCCGGAGTTCGACCAGCTCCTCACCGACGCGGCTGCTCAGCAGGACCCGGCTGCGGCGAACGCCAAGTACCAGGAGGCCGAGGCACTGCTCGCGGCCGACATGCCGGCGATCCCGCTGTGGTACGGCAAGGCCACCGTCGGCTGGTCCGACAAGGTCACCGGAGTGAAGATCACCGCCTTCGGAACGATCGACTACTCGTCGCTCGCCCTGAAGTGAGGTAGCCGGCACCTCGGTGCCACCACCCGCCGTCGTCGGCCTGTCAGCACTCGCTGGCAGGCCGACGACGGCGTGGCCCGCGACGCGCGCGGCGGCTCGACCCATCGGGTGTTCGCCGGCCCGCCATTGGGCTAGGTTCAGTTCGGTACAGACAGCATGCCGTCCTCCCCGAGCGACGGCCGGAGACCCAGGGAGGTGACGTGGGCACCTACGTCATCCGTCGGCTGCTGCAGATGATCCCGGTGATCCTGGGCGCGACGTTCCTCATCTTCACCATGGTGTTCGCCCTCCCGGGCGACCCCCTGGCCGGGAAGTGCGGGGAGCGGCCCTGTCCGGCGGCGTATGCCGCGGCGTTCCGTGAGAAGTACAACCTCAACGACCCGCTGCCGATCCAGTACGGCAAGTACCTCGGCAACCTCGCCCAGGGCGACTTCGGGGAGACGACCAACGGGATCAAGGTCATCGACCAGCTCAAGGCGCGCTATCCCATCACGGCGAAGCTGGCGCTGATGGCCCTGGCCTTCGAGACCATCATCGGCATCACCGTCGGTGTCTTCACGGGGATCAAGAGGGGAGGATTCCTCGACAACCTCGTCCTCATCTCGACGCTGGTCGTCATCTCGATCCCCGTGTTCGTGGTCGGTGGTCTCTCCCAGTACTTCCTCGGCGTCAAGCTGGGCCTCTTCCCCGTGACCGTCACCTCGGCGAACCCGACGTTCTACCAGCTCATGCTCCCCGCCATGGTTCTCGGCTCGATCTCGCTCGCCTACATCTCACGCCTCACCCGCACCAGCCTCGTCGAGAACCTGCGCTCGGACTACGTCCGCACCGCGACCGCGAAGGGTCTTCGGCGGCGGCGCGCCGTCGGCCTGCATGCGCTGCGCAACTCGCTCATCCCCGTGGTCACGTTCATCGGCTTCGACTTCGGGTTCCTCCTCGGAGGTGCCATCGTCACCGAAGCGATCTTCAACATCCCCGGCGTGGGGGGTTACCTCTTCCGGTCGATCCGTGCGAGGGACGGTGCTTCGGTCGTCGGGACGGTGACCGTGCTCGTCATCGTCTTCCTGTTCGTCAACCTGCTCGTGGACCTGCTCTACGGCCTGCTCGACCCGAGGATCAGTCATGACTGACGCCGCTGTCGCCGAAGTAACCGTCGCCGAACCGCAGGAGGGCGGCGTACGCGACGAGGAGCGCTCCCTCGCCTCCGACGCGTGGCGCGCCCTCCGGCACAACCCGATCTTCTGGGTGTCGGCCGTGCTCATCGCCGTCTTCACCCTCATGGCCATCTGGCCGAGCCTGTTCACCAACACCGACCCTCGTGAGGCCATCCTCGCCGAGTCGCGCTCCCGACCAGGTGACGGCACCTGGTTCGGCCGCGACATCCAGGGCTACGACATCTATGCGAGGTGCATCTACGGCGCCCGTGCCTCCATCCTCGTGGGCGTGCTGACGACGGCGATGGCCGTCGCCATCGGCGGCGGCATCGGCATGATCTCGGGGTACCTCGGTGGAGCATGGGACGCGACCTTCTCCCGCATCGGCGACATCTTCTTCTCCATCCCGCTGCTGCTCGGCGCGATCATCTTCCTGTCGTCGCTGCCGGAGTTCTTCGACGACAACTACTTCCTCGTCGTCATGAAGGTCGTCCTCGCGCTGGCCTTCCTCGGCTGGCCCAGCCTCGCCCGGCTGATGCGCAGCAGCGTCATCCAGGTCAAGCCGAACGACTACGTCCAGGCTGCGCGCGCCCTGGGCGCCAGCCCCTCCAGGATCATCCGCTCGCACATCCTGCCGAACTCCCTGGCTCCCCTCATCGTCGTCGCGACGATCTCCCTCGGTGGCTACATCGCCCTCGAGGCGACCCTGTCCTTCCTGGGCATCGGGCTCCAGCCTCCGGCGATCTCCTGGGGCATCGACATCAGTGCCGCCATCGTCGGGCTCCGAACGACCCCGCACATGCTGTTCTTCCCCAGCCTCTTCCTGTCCCTGGCCGTGCTCGGCTTCATCCTCATGGGTGACGCCGTGCGTGACGCCCTCGACCCGAAGACCCGCTGAGGCGACGGAGAACCGATGACCACCACCCAGGACGCCACGACGCCCGAGGGCAAGACCTCGGGCATCACCTACACCCCCGAGGACGGCCTGCTCCTCGAGGTCGAGGACCTCTACGTCGAGTTCCACACGCCGGACGGCATCGCGACCGCGATCAACGGCGTGTCGTTCGACCTGCACCAGGGTGAGTCGCTCGCGATCCTCGGGGAGTCGGGCTCGGGCAAGTCGGTGACCGCGCAGGCCATCATGGGCATCCTCGACTCGCCGCCGGCCGTCATCCCCGGCGGGCACATCCGGTACTGCGGCCAGGACCTGCTGTCGATGCCCGAGGACCAGCGCCGGCGCACCCGCGGCCCCGAGGTCTCGATGATCTTCCAGGACGCGTTGTCGTCACTGAACCCGGTGTTCCCGGTGGGCTGGCAGATCGCCGAGATGTTCCGCATGCACCGTGGGATGAACAAGAGCGACGCACTCGAACAGGCGATCCGCCTCATGGAGCGCGTGCAGATCCCGGCGGCGCGCGATCGCGTCAAGGCCTACCCGCACCAGTTCTCGGGCGGTATGCGCCAGCGCATCATGATCGCGATGGCCATCGCGCTCGACCCCGCGGTCCTCATCGCGGACGAGCCGACGACGGCCCTCGACGTCACCGTGCAGGCCCAGATCATGGCCCTGCTCGACGAGCTCCAACAGGAGCGCCAGATGGGGCTCATCCTCATCACCCACGACCTCGGGGTCGTGGCCGACGTGGCCGACCGGATCGCGGTGATGTACGCCGGGCGGTTCGTGGAGAAGGCCGACGTCGTCGAGCTCTACTCGGCTCCGGCGCACCCGTACACGCGTGGGCTCCTCGAGTCCATCCCGCGCCTGGACCAGAAGGGCCAGACCCTGGCGGCGATCGGCGGCCTGCCACCGAACCTCATGCGCATCCCGCCGGGCTGTCCGTTCAACCCGCGGTGTCGCCGCGCCGAGGACGTCTGCCGCAGGGACCGCCCCGAGCTGCGCGAGGTGGTGCCGGGGCGTCTGGCCGCGTGCCACTTCGCCGAGGAGGTCATCAATGCCTGAGGTCATTCTCAGCGCACAGGACCTGGTCAAGCACTACCCGATCCGCAGTGGCGTCCTGCGTCGGGTCGCGGGGCAGGTGAAGGCCGTCGACGGGGTGAGCTTCGACCTGCACAAGGGCGAGACCCTGGGGATCGTCGGCGAGTCGGGCTGCGGCAAGTCCACGCTGGGTCGCCTCCTCATGCGGCTGGAGGAGCCCACCTCGGGGAAGGTCATCTTCGGCGGGGAGGACTGGAGCGGTGCCACCGGTCGCAAGCTGCGCCAGATGCGCCGGAACATCCAGATCGTGTTCCAGGACCCGTACACCTCGCTGAACCCCCGCATGACGGTCGGTGACATCGTCGGGGAGCCCCTGGAGATCCACTCCGACGTGGTCCCCAAGGGCGGGCGGCGCCAGCGCGTCCAGGAGCTGCTGGACCTCGTGGGCCTCAACCCCGAGCACATCAACCGCTACCCCCACCAGTTCTCCGGTGGCCAGCGCCAGCGCATCGGCATCGCGCGGGGCATCGCGCTCAACCCCTCGGTCCTCGTCTGCGACGAGCCCGTCTCGGCGCTCGACGTGTCGGTCCAGGCCCAGGTCGTCAACCTCATGGAGAAGCTGCAGGACGAGCTCGGGCTGGCCTACGTCTTCATCGCCCACGACCTGTCCGTCGTGCGACACATCTCGGACCGGGTCGGGGTCATGTACCTCGGCCGGATGGCCGAGCTCGGGGAGGAGGACGAGGTCTACAGCCGTCCCACCCACCCGTACACCCAGGCACTCCTCTCGGCCGTCCCGGTCCCGGACCCGACGCTGCGGGGGAAGCGCGACCAGATCGTCCTTCAGGGTGACGTGCCGTCCCCGGCGAACCCTCCGTCCGGATGCCGGTTCCACACCCGGTGCTGGAAGGCCCAGGAGGTCTGCACCACCGACGAGCCGGAGCTCGAGATGCGCCCCGACGGGCTGGGGGCCCATCTCTCCCGGTGCCACTTCGCGGAGCCGCGGCTGATCCTCGAGACGGTCGACGTCAGCGACCTGGAGCCCGACACGCGGTTCGCCGGCACCGAGACCCAGGACATGAGCGACTTCGGAGAGGGGCTGGGCGCCGCAGGCGGCGGCGAGGACCTGGGCTCCTCCGCGGCCGATGCGGGCATCGAGCGCTCGTCGGCGCTGCACCCGGACACCGACCAGGCTCCGCAGGACACCACGCGGCTGGTCGACGAGCAGCCGGGCGACGACCGGCCGACCCGCTGAGGCGCCGGCGGCGCTGACAGGAAGGCACCGCGCGGTCAGTCGCCGGTCGCCGGGGTCCTCGCCCGCAGCAGCCGGCGAAGCGAGTCGAGCCGTGCCGCGCCGGCCGGTCCGGCCGCCCCACTCGCGACCCATGCATCGAGCGCGCACTCCTCCTCGTCGTGGGTGCACCCGCGCGGGCACGCGGCGGTGCCGGGCTCGAGGTCCGGGAAGTGCTGGACGATCCTCGACAGGTCGACGTGCGCCAGGCCGAAGGAGCGGACGCCGGGCGTGTCGATGACCCAGCCGTCGTCCTCCGGGAGGGGCAGGGCGACGGCAGAGCTGGAGGTGTGTCGCCCTCGACCGGTGACGTCGTTGACGACGCCGACCGCTCGGAGGGCGTCCGGAACCAAGGCGTTCACCAAGGTCGACTTCCCCACGCCGGAGTGACCGACGAGCACGCTGCGCCTGCCCGACAAGGCAGCCCGCAGCTCGTCGAGGCCGTCGGTGCCGGTCTCCCGTCGAGCGGTCACCACGTGACGGACCGACAACGGGGCGTACTGCGCGAGGAAGGGCCCGGCATCGGTGAGATCCGCCTTGGTGAGCACGAGGATCGGCTCCATCCCGGCGTCGTACGCCGCGACGAGGCACCGGTCGATGAGCCGCGGGCGGGGCTCCGGGTTGGCCAGGGCGGAGACGACGACGAGCTGGTCGGCGTTGGCGACGAGAACCCGCTCCACCGGGTCGGTGTCGTCTGCGGTTCGGCGAAGGACCGTCTCGCGTGGCGAGAGGCGGACGATGCGCGCCAGGCTCCCGTCGGACCCGGAGCTGTCGCCGACGACGTGGACGAGGTCCCCGACGACGATTCCCTTGCGCCCCAGCTCCCGCGCCCGCATCGCGATGACGACCCGTCGGGAGCCGGCCTCCTCCACGAGCGTGGTGTACCTGCCCCGGTCCACCTGCGTGACGCGCGCCGGCACGGCATCCGCGTGCGTCGGCCGGTCCTTGCTGCGTGGCCGGGACCCTCGCCGGCTCGGTCGGATCCGGACGTCGGACTCGTCGTAGGAGCCGGCCGAGCGAGCCATCAGACGTCCGCCACGACCCGCTCGGACAGCATCCGCCCCCAGAGCGAGGTGAAGTCGGGCATCGTCTTTGCCACCGTCGCCACGTCCTCCACGACCACCCCCGGCACCACGAGGGCGAGGACCGCCGCCGCCATGACCATCCGGTGGTCCGCGTAGGTGCGGAAGGTGCCGCCGTGCAGCGGGCGGGGGATGACTCGCAGGCCGTCATCGGTCTCGGCCACGTCGGCGCCGAGGGCGGTGAGCTCGGCGCGGAGGGCGGCGAGCCGGTCGGTCTCGTGCCCACGGATGTGGGCGACGCCACGGATGACGCTCGGGGTGTCCGCGAGGGCGCACAGAGCCGCGACCACGGGGGTGAGCTCACTGGAGCCGCTCAGGTCGATGTCGACACCGGAGATGCCGTCGCCGCCGGTGACGGTGAGACCGGCCCGGTCGAGGACGACGTCGGCTCCCATCATGTCGAGCACCTCACGGATGAAGTCGCCGCCCTGGGTCGTGTACTGAGGCCATCCGGGCACGTGGACCCTGCCGCCGGTGACGAGGGCCGCGGCGAGGAACTGGGCGGCGTTCGAGAGGTCGGGCTCCACCTGGACGTCCAGGGCGTTGACCTCACTGGGCTCGACCCGCCAGGTGTGGAGGTCGCCGTCGTCGACGACGACTCCGGCGTCCCGCAGCGTCTCGACGGTCATCTCGATGTGGGGCAGGCTGGGGACGGCCGGGCCGTCGTGGTGCACCGTGACCCCGTGGTCGAAGCGGGCGGCGGACAGCAGCAGCCCGGAGACGAACTGCGAGGACGCGGCGGCGTTCAGCGTCACCGGGCCGCCCCGTACCGACCCCCGCCCGCGGACCATGAACGGGAAGGCCACCGCGGCCCCCGTCCTCGACTGCCACACCCAGGACTCGCAGCGCCCCGAGCACGGGTGCCATCGGGCGGCGTCGGGCGTGCGGATCACCGTCGAAGCCGACGTCGCCGTCGGCCAGAGCGGCGACGGGCGGGACGAACCGCATGACGTTCCCAGAGAGCCCGCAGTCCACCGTCCCACCCCCGACGAGGTGACCCGGCGCCACGATCCAGTCACCCTCGACGTCGTCGACCGTGGCGCCGAGGGTGCGCAGTGCTCGCGCCATGAGGAGGGTGTCGCGAGAGCGCAGGGGCAGCCGCAGCCGGGAGACGTCGTTGGCGAGGGCGGCGAGGACGAGGTAGCGGTTGGTGAGGGACTTGCTTCCCGGAAGCACGACCTCCGCATCGAGAGGACCGGGGGCGGTGGGCGCCGACCAGTCAGCCGAGGGCATGCTGGGCCTGGACCGCCTTCAGCTTCGCCTCGCGGGCGGCCGTGCGGGCCGCGTGCCGTGCCTGGCGCCGGGTGGTGCGTGCCGCGCGTGACGCGCTGTCCCCCACCATCCTCGCTCGGTAGGCGATGCCCGGGCGACCCTCGGTGTCGACGGTCGCGAGCAGCAGCCCTCCGAGGAGCCCGAGGTTCTTGAGGAACTGCTCCCTCTGCCTGGCCCTGGCCGCATCGTCGTGCTCGGCCCAGAACGGGTGGGCCACAACGGTGGTCGGGATCACCGTCGCGGCCAGGACGGTCGAGGCGATGCGTGGCAGCCGGCCCATCGCCAGGAGGGTGCCGGCACCCAGCATCGCGGCGCCGTTGGCACGGACGAGGAGCTCGGGGTCGTCCGGAAGACCCAGGGTGGGTCCCACCTTCTCGATGAGCGGGCGCGCGGAGGGGACGGTGCGCCCGGGGTGCTTGAGCTGGTCGAGGCCCCCGGCGACGAACATCGCGGCGAGCATGGGGCGGGCGATTCGTCGCACCAGGGTCATGGGGGTCCTCCGGTCGGCTCCTGCTGGTCAGGACGTCGATCCCTACGGTAGTTGCTCGATGAGGGGGTGCGTAGCCTGAGGTGCATGTGTGGTCGGTATGCAGCGACGGCCAACCCGGACGAGCTGGTGGTCGAGTTCGAGATCGACGAGGACCGCACGGCGCAGGCCGGGCGCAGTATCCTCGCCGCCCCGCAGGACCCACCGCCCGGACGCCCGGACCACAACATGGCCCCGACGAAGCAGGCGCCCGTCGTCCTCACCAGGGCGAGCCGGGACGACCCCTCCGAGGGGCCGAGGCGCCAGCTGCGCCTGCTCACCTGGGGGCTGGTGCCGAGCTGGTCCAAGGACACCAAGGGTGCGGCGCGGATGATCAACGCCCGGGTGGAGTCGGTCGCGGACAAGCCGGCGTTCGCCCGAGCCCTCGCCACTCGGCGCTGCCTCGTCCCGGCCCGGGGCTGGTACGAGTGGCAGGCGTCGCCCACCGCGGTCGACGCCAAGGGGAAGCCACGCAAGCAGCCGTTCTTCACCTCACGCGTCGACGGCACGACCGTGGCCATGGCCGGCCTCTACGAGTTCTGGCGCGACCCGGCAGCAGCGGACCCGGACGACCCACGCGCGTGGGTCACCACCTTCACGGTGATCACCGGGCCTGCCGAGCCGGGCCTGGACCGCATCCACGATCGCCAGCCACTCGTCCTCGAGCAGAGTGAATGGGAGGCCTGGCTCGACCCCGGCACCGCTGCTGCCGACGCGCTTGGGCTGCTCGAGCCCCACCGACCGGGCCGCTTCACGGCATACCCCGTCTCGACAGCCGTGAGCAGCAACCGGTCGAACGGCGCCCACCTGCTCGAGCCGGTCCCCGCCGAAGAGCTCGTCGGCGTTCTCGACCCGATGACCGGCAAGGCGATCGGGAGTGCCGGGTGAACGACAGGCTGGTGGAGACGCCCGCGGGTCCGGCACGAACGACGACGACCACGCCCCCGGAGCCCGGCGGCGGGACCCTCGTCCTCGGCCACGGAGCAGGCGGGCTCCGGTGGACCAAGGACGTGCTCGCCGTGCGGGACGCTGCCGTGACGGCGGGGTGGACCGTGGTGCTCGTCGACCAGCCATGGCGGGTCGCCGGACGCCGGGTGGGGCCGGCGCCGCCGACCCTCGACCTCGCCTGGCTGGCGGTCCTCGACGGCCTCCCGCGGCCGGCCGAGGATGGTCGGCTCGTCGTCGGCGGGCGAAGTGCCGGGGCTCGGGTCGCGTGCCGCACCGCAGCTGCCGTGCGGGCGGATGCCGTCGTCGCGTTGTCCTTCCCGCTCCACCCGCCGGGACGGCCGGAGCGGTCTCGGGCCGAGGAGCTCGCGCTGCCCGGTGCGGCCGGCATCCCGGTCCACGTGGTCCAGGGGCGCACCGACCCGTTCGGCGACCCGGGTGAGGTCGCCGCTGCACTGCCGGCCGGCGGGACCCTCGACGCGGTCCGCGGTGCCCACTCGCTCGGGGGGTCGGCGGCACAGGTGGCCGCTCTCGTCGTCGCCCGGCTGACGACCTCCGCGATCGCTGCGCGGCCACGCGTCGGGCCGGCACCGGGGGAATGAGCGGAACGAGGACGGCGTTGACCGACCTGTCCGCGCCGCGTCCCGAAAGGCATCCCGTGTTCGTCCTCGACACCTCAGCCCCCAGCCGGGCCCGGTTAGGCTTGGAGACGATGAGCACTCCACCGACACCCCTCGAGGACAGCCCGACCGTCGAGATCGACGTCGCCACCGAGACCACTGCCGAGCGCCAGGCGCGCTTCGAGCGGGAGGCGCTTCCGCTGCTGGACCAGCTCTACGCCGCCGCGATGCGCACGACCCGCAACCCGGCCGACGCCGAGGACCTGCTGCAGGAGACCTACGCGAAGGCGTATGCCGCCTTCCACCAGTACCAGCCGGGCACGAACCTCAAGGCGTGGATGTACCGCATCCTCACCAACACGTACATCAACACCTACCGCAAGCGACAGCGCGAGCCGCTGCAGTCCGACGCTGCCGAGGTCGAGGACTACCAGCTCGCGCGCGCCGAGTCGCACACGTCGGCGGGGCTGAAGTCGGCGGAGGTCCAGGCGCTCGAGCACCTGCCCGACACCGAGGTCAAGCGTGCCCTCCAGGAGCTCCCCGAGGACTTCAGGATGGCCGTCTACCTCGCGGACGTCGAGGGCTTCGCGTACAAGGAGATCGCCGAGATCATGGGAACCCCGATCGGGACCGTGATGTCGCGCCTGCACCGCGGCCGGCGGCTGCTGCGCGGCCTGCTGACGGGGTACGCGCGCGAGCGCGGCTTCGGCACGGAGGAGGAGTCATGACCCAGGACGCCCACGCCGGCCACGGTGACTGCTCCGAGGTCCTGCACCGTATCTACGAGTACCTCGACGGCGAGATGAGCCCCGACGACGTGCGTCGCGTGGCGGCCCACCTCGGCGAGTGCCAGCCGTGCCTCGCCGAGCACGACCTCGACGTGGCCCTCAAGCAGGTCGTTCGCCGCTCCTGCTCCGGGGAGACCGCGCCGCTGGCGGTCCGCCTGCAGATCATGCAGCGGATCACCGCCGTCCGCCTGGAGCACGACGGCTGAGACGGTCCACAGCGTGAGACGGCGCTGCGTGAGACGACCTCTCGACATCACGCCGCACTGACCGAACGCCTCGTCGACAGGACCCTGCTCGCCAAGGACGCCCGGTGTGCCTGTCGGCACACCGGGCGTCGTCGTCATCTGCGCTCAGGCGTTGGGCTTTCGGCCGTGGTTGGCCTTGTTGCCCTTGCGCGAGCGGCGCTTGCGGGCGCGCTTGCTCATCGGGTGCCTTTCGTCGGGTCGTTGCGTCGGGCAGTCGTGAGACGCCGCGGTCCCACAGATTGTGGCACACCGGAGCCCGTGCGAGACTCTGGGCATCGGGAGAGCCGCCCCGGACAGCGGCCCTGATGACCCCTCGGAAAGGAACACCCCCCATGAGCAGGATGCGCTCCCTCGTCGCCGCGACGTTGCTCGTGGCTGTGGCCGCGCTCGTCCCGGCCGCCGCCGACGCCGCCCCCACGGACAAGAGTGGCGTCATCGTGAAGATGGAGAACTGGCACTGGCTTCCGTGATGCGGTGACCTGTGACGGCTGAGTCCGGCGGGCAGAGCCGGCCCCCGGCGCGCGGGACGCCGGCGACGACGGTCTACATCGGCCTCGTCGCCGCGCTGGGGCTCGGACTCACGACCGCCGCGGTGATCGTACGAGCCTCTCGTCATCGACGGGCCGCTCGTCGTGCTGGGGTTCCTGGCGGTGCTCACCTGGTGGTCGGGACGCATCGTCGTGGCCAACAACGTCAGCCCTGACCTTCTCGAGCATCGTCCTGCTCGCCGCCATGGCCCTGCTCGGGCCTGCCGGCGCGGGCATCGTCGGCATCCTCCTCGGCCCCCTCCAGCGGGGGAAGGTCCCGCTACGAGGGCGGCGTCTTCAACACCGGGATGTCCGCGGCCCTCGGCGTGCTGGGCGGCGCGGCGTACCGCGCGGCAGGCGGTCTGCCCGACAGCAGCGACGTGATCGGCGCGTGGGACATCCTGCGCCAGGTCGCGATACCCATCTTCGTCGCGGACCTGGTCCAGGTGGCGGTCAACCTCGTCCTGCTGGCCGGGGTGATCCGGGTCGCCGGTGGGGCACCCATGCGCAACCAGATGCTCCGGCTCCTCGGCAGCACCGGCCCGGCGTACCTCGGGTACGGCGCCATCGCCTTCCTCCTGGTCGTGCTGTGGCAGCCCGCCGACGTCGGGCCGGCGAGCGTCGCCCTCGTCCTGCCGCCCCTCCTCGTGGCCCGGTGGGCCTACCTGCAGTACGCGGACGAGTTCAAGGGGCACGAGCGCGCTCTCCACGTGCTCGTGGCCGCGGTCGAGGCCAAGGCCCCGCACCTGACCGGGCACAGCGAACGGGTGGCCGAGCTCAGTGCCCGCATGGCCGAGCACCTCGGGCTGCGCGGCCAGGTGGTGGCTGACACGCGGGTCGCGGGAATGCTCCACGACCTGGGCCAGACCACGCTGCCGACCCCCCTGGTGCGCGGTGGCGAGAGCACCGGGGGCGACCTCCTCCGCAGCTACCCGGTCCGTGGCGCCGAGCTGCTGCGCGACCTCAGCTTCCTGTCCGGGTCGCTCGACGCCATCAGCCGCCACCGCGAGGCCCGTCTGCCCGACGACGCCGGTGAGTCCGACCAACTGCCCGCGCGCATCGTCGGTCTGGCGGACGAGTACGACCTGCTGACCCAGGTGGGGACTCCCGACGGGGCGGTCCTGGAGCCGGAGGAGGCTTTGCGCACACTGGCTGACCCGTCAGGAGGTCGCCGGGAGCTCGTCGGCGCCCTCGAGCACGCCCTCCGCACCGGCGGGCCCACCACGTGAAGGCGCGGACGATGGGAACGGTGCGGGCCGTGCGAACGGATCGGCCACTGGCCTGGTCGGTCCTCGCCGTGGGTTGCCTCGTCCTCGGGCACGGAGTCATTGCCGGCGGGAGGCAGCTCGCCGAGCTCATCGCCGTTCATGAGGTCACCGTTCTCGCCTTTGTCGTCGCCATCACCGCCGGTGAGCTCGTCCGGCTCCGGATGCCGAGTGGGCGGGATGCCGCCCCACTCGCCTCCGCGTCGGCCCTGGCCGTCGCCTTCCTCGGCCTGATCTACGGCGAGCCGGTGTTCGATGTCCCGAGCGGGTTCGTCGTGCTCCTCGTCGCTGCGGGTCTCGGGATCGCGGCGGTGGTCCGGCGGGTGCGAGGAGGGTCCGCTGGGCTCGACCAGCTGGCGGCCCGGCTCATCGGGGTCGCCGTGGCGGCCGCCCTGACCCGTGACATGGGGGGTGACGGCGGGTCACTGTGGGATCTGGCCGTCAACGGGACCGTCCCCCGCCCCCTCGTCGCGGCGTCGATGGTGGCCGTGGCGGCCGTGGGCCTCGTCGTGGAGATCGTGCTGTCCTCAGCGGTGCGTGCCGAGCGCCAGCGCGCGCCGTGGTCAGCGGCCCTTCGCGACGAGACCGGGGAGGTTGCACCTCTCACCTTCGCTGTCGTCACGTCGGGCCCCTTGGTGGCCCTCATGGCGCCGGTCTTCGGCCTGGCCTCGCTGCCCGCGGCGCTCTTCCCGCTGGCCATCACCTACGTCGCCGTCGAGCGCTATGCCCGCAACCGCATGACCTACCGGCAGACGATCGCGACGCTGTCGCGGCTGACGGAGCACGGCGGCTACACCCCCGTCGCGCACGGGGAACGGGTGGCCGACCTCAGCGTGCGGATCGGCCGGCTTCTCGGCCTCTCGGACCGTGAGCTGCGGGACCTCGAGTACGCCGCCCTTCTCCATGACCTCGGCCAGCTGTCCCTGCGGGAGCCGATCCCCGGGGGTGCCACGGTCCTTGCGGCACCGAGCGACCAGCGTGACATCGCTGTGGAAGGGGCCCGGATCATCCGCCGTGCGGAGGAGCTGGACACCGTGGCCGCGTACGTGGAGGCACAGACCACGCCGTACCGCCACGTGCGCGAGCTCGGCGAGGTCGTGCCTCTCCCGAGCCGGATCATCAAGGTCGCCAACGCCTTCGACGACCTGACCGGTGGTCGGTCCCATCCTTCGACAGCCGTCGCCGCCATGGAGCGGATCCACCTCGGCCTGGGTTACGAGTACGACCCCCAGGTCGTGGAGGCACTGGCGGTGGCGACCGCCGACGCCATGGTGGCGCGGGTCCAGGAGCGAGAGCCTGCCGGGCGCTAGCATCGGGGCCCACCCGCACCCGTCCCGGAGAGGTCCCGTGGATCACCTGTCACCTCTGGTCTTCACGGACGCCTGGGGCTCCCACATCGCCATCGCGAGCCTCCAGGGACGCGGTATCCCCAGCCCGGAGCCGGAGTCCGAGCTCTGGATGGGCGCGCACGAGGCAGGTCCGTCGGGCACCGACCGACCGGGGCATCCCGACCTCGCCGCGGTCGTCGCCGCCGACCCGGTGGGCGAGCTGGGCGAGCAGTGCGTCGCGCGCTTCGGGCCCCGACTTCCGTTCCTGCTCAAGGTGCTCGCGCCGGGCCGCGCGATCTCGATCCAGGTGCACCCGACGGCGGAGCGGGCCACCGCGGTGCGGGCCACGACGGGCAACGCGGTGTACGTCGACGACGAGGCAAAACCGGAGCTCCTGCTCGCGATCGCCCCCTTCGAGGTGTTCGTCGGCATGCGGACCTACGACGAGGTTGCCGAGCTCGCCGCCCGGCTCGGGGTCGGCCGGCTCACGGCGATCGTCCAGCGAGCCGCGGACGCCGAGGACCGGGTGCACGCCGTGCTCGAGGGCGTGCTGTCCACGCCGCCGGAGGAGGCAGCCGACTTCGCCAGGCAGGTCGTGGCGGCCTGCGTGCGGCTGGAGGCGTCCGGCGGCGAGCTGGGAGGCGCCAGTGCCGCGATCGTCGGGGTGGCCGAGGACCATCCGGACGACATCGGCCTCGTCGTCCTGCTCCTCATGCGCCATCGCGTCCTCCAGCCCGGCGAGTTCATCGACGTCGCCGCAGGGGTGCTGCACTCGTACGTGCGGGGGCTGGGCATCGAGGTCCTCGCCAACTCGGACAACGTCGTGCGCGCGGGTCTGACGAGCAAGGAGGTCAACGTCCCGGAGCTGCTCCGCGTGGTGGACCCCCTCGCCGACGGCATTCCGGGCCGGGGTCGCACGGTCGAACCGGGCCTCGAGGTGTTCGACACCGCCTCGGACCGGTTCCGCCTCCACCGGGTCAGCCCGCAGCGCTCACTTCCCGCGAACGGCTCGCCGCGCATCGTGTTCTGCCTCCGGGGACGGGTCACCCTGACGAGCCGCGCCGGCACTCTCGAGCTCGGTGACGCCGGCTCGGCCTTCGTTCCGGCCGGCGAGGGGTCGGTGGTCCTGGGCGGTGACGGAGAGGTGTATGTCGTCTCCGTCCCCGACCCCTGACCTCGGCCGAGCGTGACGTGCTCCGACGCGGCGCCCGCGGCCGGGCCGCGGGCGCCGCGTCGTGGCGTCGGTCGGGCGACCGGTCAGGCGGCCTTCGTCTCGGCGAAGACCCGGGCGATCTCGTCGATCTTGCCGAGGAGCTCCTCGGCCTTCCCGGCGTCGAACTCGCCCTTCGTCCCCGCCGCGCCGGCGAGCTTCGTGGCCTCGTTGAAGAGGGTGTGCAGCTGTGGGTACTTCTCGAAGTGCGGCGCCTTGAAGTAGTCGGTCCAGAGCACCCAGAGGTGGTGCTTGACGAGCTCGGACCGCTGCTCCTTGATGATGGTCGCGCGCATCCGGAAGTCGGGGTCGGGGTTGTCGGCCACCTTGGCGATGATCGCCTTGATCGACTCGGCCTCGATGCGCGCCTGCGCGGGGTCGTAGACGCCGCACGGGAGGTCACAGTGCGCCGAGACGTCGGTGATGCGGAACAGGGACAGCATGGGTCTCTCCTCGGGTCGGGGCCTGCGGTTCCCGACCAACCTACCCCAGCCCTCGGCGGACCCGAGCGACGACGACCGCCACGACGTCGTCGCTGGTCAGGGCGCCGACGTCGAGGGAACTGACCCCCTCGACGGCGTTGTCGGAGTCGACCCACCAGCGGCGCGGGTCGTCCGCGTCGCGGCGGCTGAGGCGCTTGACGGAGAGCGGTCGGGGCCGCCCTGCGGCGTCCGGCGGCAGCCGGACCACCGCCGCCCGACCGACCCTCGGGGAAAGGCCCCGGACCACGAGAAGCAGGTCACCGTCGCGGTACGTCGGCCACATCGAGCGGCCGCGCACCCGAACGAGCGCCGGCCACGGCAGGCGAGCCAGCGCCGACATCGACCCGGTCACGTGGTGGGATGCCGGCCGGCCGCCTCCTCGGGCGCGGCCCCGTCGTCCGGGGCGGCGACGGCCTCGAGGGCGCTGGCCTTGCCGGTCACCGTCGCCACGACGGCCTCGGCGTGCGCCGCCTCCTCCTGCCGCATCCGGGACAGGAAGGCGCGGGTGCGCGGGTGCTGGGGGTTCAGGAGGCACTGGTTCGGCGGGCCGTGCTCGATGACGACACCGCCGTCGATGAAGACCACGCGGTCCGCGACCTCACGTGCGAAGCCCATCTCGTGCGTGACGACGATCATCGTCATCCCGCCCTTGGCCAGATCGCGCATCACCTTGAGTACCTCGCCGACGAGCTCGGGGTCCAACGCGCTCGTGGGCTCGTCGAAGAGCATGAGCTTGGGGTCCATCGCGAGCGCGCGAGCGATCGCGACCCGCTGCTGCTGGCCGCCGGACAGCTGCGCTGGGTACGCCGACGGCTTGTCCCCCAGCCCCACCTGCTCCAGGAGCTCGTGCGCCTTGGCCTCGGCCTCCCTCCGGGAGGTGCCTTTCACCTGCCTCGGCGCCTCGATGATGTTCGCGAGGACCGTCTTGTGGGGGAAGAGGTTGAAGCGCTGGAAGCACATGCCGATGTCGCGACGCTGCGCGGCGATGCGCTTGTCCGGGAGCCGGTGCAGGGTACCGCCACGGTCCTCGTAGCCCATGAGATCGCCATCGACGAAGATGCGGCCGCCGTCGATGGTCTCGAGCTGGTTGATGCAGCGCAGGAAGGTCGTCTTGCCCGAGCCGGAGGGGCCGCAGAGCACCACGACCTCGCCCCGGTGCACGTCCATGTCGATGCCCTTGAGCACCTCGGTGCCGTGGAAGGCCTTGGTCACGTTGACGGCGTGGACGAGGGGCCGGTCGAGGTGCGACTGGCGTCGGGGTGCGCTCGGTGGTCGTCTGGCTCATCAGTGGTCCGCCTCGATCTTCGCGAGCTTCTGCTGGGTCCTCGTGGGCACGGCTCCGAAGCCGCGTCCGAAGTAGCGCTCCAGCCAGGCCTGGCCGACCATGAGGATGGAGCAGACGATGAGGTACCACAGGGTCGCCGCGACGATGCCGGGCATGATCTGGAAGGTCCGCTGCCCGAACTGGTACGACTGGTAGAACAGCTCGACGATGACGGGTACCGCAATGAGCAGTGAGGTGTCCTTGACCATCGCGATCGTCTCGTTCCCGGTCGGCGGCACGATGACCCGCATCGCCTGGGGGAGGATGATGCGCCGCATCGTGCGCCCGGGCGGCATCCCGAGCGCCTGGGCGGCCTCGGCCTGCCCCCGGTCGACCGACAGGATGCCCGCGCGGGCGATCTCAGCCATGTAGGCGGCCTCCGAGAGCCCCAACCCGATGATGCCCACCCAGATGGTGCTCGACAGTGACCGGTAGTCGAACTGTGCGAAGGTGAGGTTGCTCTCCAGCCCGAGCACGCCGGCGATCTGCTGGCCGAAGGGGACGCCGATGTCGAAGACGGGGTAGAGGAACACCAGGCCGGTGCCCAGGAGGACCAGCAGCACGTAGCGCGGGATGGCCCGGAAGAACCACGTGTAGACGAACGCGACGCCACGCAGGACCGGGTTGGCCGACAGCCGCATGATGGCGATGAGGACACCCAGGGCGATGCCGAGGACCATCGCCCCCACCGTGCCGAAGATGGTGCCCTTCCACAGACCCTCGATGACCGGGGTCTGCTGCATGATCTCGAACGCGAACGGGAAGTTCCACTTGTCGTTCGTGACGAACGAGCTGATGAGCATCGCGACGACAACCGCGATGACGACCATGGCCACCCAGCGCAGCGGGTGCGGGACCGGCCGGGCGTCGATCGCGCCCGGCCGGTCCGGCGTGGTCGAGGTCATGAGGTCACGACACCTGCGGGTTCACCGCGAAGTCGTCGATGGCACCGCCCTCGGTCTTCCACTGCGTGAGGATCTCGTCGTAGGTGCCCTCCGCCTTGAGCTGCTTGAGCGCCTCGACGATGGCCTCGCCGAAGGCGGTGTCCTCCTTCTTGAGGACGTAGCCGTAGGGCGCCGAGTCGTACTGCTCGCCGAGCAGCTCGAGGGCGCCGCCGGTGAGGTCGACCGCGGCGATGGCCGGGGGCAGGTCGACGAGCATCGCGTCGGCCTTCCCGGACTGGACCGTCGCCGTGACCTTCGCCTGGTCGGCGTCGACGAGGACCTTGATCTCCGGCTTCCCGGCATCCGTGCACGTCTTGTTGCGGGCAGGGAGGTCCTCGTCGGCCTGCACGGTGCCCTTCTGCACGGCGACCGTCTTGCCGCACGCGTCGTCGGGGTCCACGCCCTTGGGGTTGCCCTTCTGCGTCACCCACTGCGTCCCTGCCTTGAAGTAGCTCACCATGGTGGCCTGCTCCAGGCGCTCGGGGTTGATGGTGAAGCTCGAGATGCCGATGTCGTACTTGCCGCTTTGCACGCCGAGGATGATGGCGTCGAACGCAGAGGGCACCCACTCGGTCTTCACGCCGAACTTGGACATCACGGCGTTGAAGAGGTCTACGTCCATGCCGACGACGGTCTTGCCGTCGGTGTCGAGGTACTCGTTCGGCTGGTAGGTGGCGTCGGTGCCGATCACGATGGTGCCGGCGCTCTTGATCTTCTCGGGCAGCTTGGCGACGAGCGCCTCGTCGGGGCCGGAGGTGGCCGCGGATGTGGCCGGGGCGCTGGTCGTGGAGTCGCCCTCGGACAGTGAGTCGGAGCCGCAGGCGCCGAGGGCCAGGGCGGTCGTGGCGGCTGCGGCCACCGCAAGGGCACGGGTGGGGAACATGAGGAGCGGTCCTTTCGCGGGATGCTGGGATCGCCCCAGCACGGGTACGTGGCCGATCCTGCCACTGGGCGTCGGGGGATGCGCGTCACAGCCTGATGACAATCCCGCTGTGCGATGATTGCAGCCCCGCGGGCCACCCCCGCGCAGCGCGACGTCCCGAGACGCACCCCCCTCGGAACCGCACCTCGACCTGGCTCTACCGCCTGCGGTTGCCGTCCCCGTGCCTCCGAAGAAGCCGCCCCCCGAACGGCTCACCGTGCGCGGTGGACCCTCCCGTGCCTCCGAAGGAGCCGTCCCCGATGGCCGCGTCCCCCCACGTCCCCTTCTTCGACCCCGAGAGCGCGGTCTTCCGCGCCCACGAGGGCGGGAAGCTCGGGGTACACGCCACGCAGCCGCTGCGCGACGCGCGCGACCTCTCCCTCCTCTACACCCCTGGTGTGGCCGAGGTGTCCCTGGCGATCGCCGCAGACGCGGAGCCTCTCCACGCGCTACACGGCGCGGGGCAACACGGTCGCCGTCATCAGCGACGGCACCGCGGTGCTCGGCCTCGGCGACATCGGACCCCTGGCGGCGATGCCCGTCATGGAGGGCAAGGCGGTCCTCTTCCGACACTTCGCAGGCATCGACGCGTTTCCCGTGGTCATGGAGACGGGCACCGTCGAGGAGCTCGTGGAGGCGATCGTCCGGATCGCCCCCTCCTTCGGGGGCATCAACCTGGAGGACATCTCCGCGCCTCGGTGCTTCGACATCGAGGAGCAGCTCAAGGACCGCCTCGACATCCCGGTGTTCCACGACGACCAGCACGGCACGGCGATCGTCGTGCTCGCCGGCCTGCTCAACGGCGCCAGGGTCCTCGGTCGGCCGCTTCCAGGACTACGGGTCGTCATCTCGGGTGCGGGGGCGGCGGGCGTCGCGGTGACGCGACTGCTCCAGCGGGCGGGAGTGAGGGACATCGTCGTGTGCGACTCCCGCGGGATCCTCTCCGCCTCCCGCCAGGACCTCACCGGTCACAAGGACCGCCTCGCGGCGACGACCAACCCGCGAGCCCTCACCGGCCGGCTGGCGACGGCCCTCGACGGTGCCGATGTCTTCGTCGGGGTGTCCGGAGGCGTGGTGCCCGAGGAGGAGATCGCGGCCATGGCCCCGAAAGGGATGGTGTTCGCCCTCGCCAACCCCACCCCTGAGGTGCACCCGGACGTCGCGCGCCGACACGCGGCGATCGTCGCGACCGGCCGGTCCGACTTCCCCAACCAGATCAACAACGTCCTGGCCTTCCCAGGAGTCTTCCGGGGCGCCCTGGATGCCGGCGCGACCGAGATCACCGAGGCGATGAAGCTGGCGGCGGCCCGGGCCATCGCCGACCTCGTCGAGGACCCGGTGCCGGAGCGGATCGTTCCCTCGGTGTTCCAGGAAGGCGTGGCCGAGGCCGTCGCCGACGCGGTGCACGGCCTGGCGCCGGCGGCGAAGCCGCGGAACCATCTCGGCTCGTGGTGACCTAGGCTTGCGGGCGTCATGACTGCCCCCGACCACGTCACCTCCCAGGACTCGACGACCGCCGGACCGGTCCGCATCCTCGCCGTCTGCACGGGCAACGTGTGCCGGTCGCCCTACGCGGCGGTCCTGCTGCGGCACGGGCTGGAGGAGGTGCGTCCCGGCGCCTTCGAGGTGACGAGCGCGGGTACCCAGGCTCTCGTCGGGCGCCCGATCGACGAGGGCTCGGCGGCTCGCCTCGCCGCGCTGGGCCTGGCCGACGCGGAGTTCCGCGCGCGGCTGGCGACGAGCCGCGTGCTGCGCGACCAGGCGCTCGTCCTCGTGATGACCTCCGCCCACAAGGAACGTGTGCTGGAGGAGTCGCCACAGGCCTTCCGCCGCACCTTCACGATCCGCGAGTTCGCGCACGCCCTCGACGACATCGGCGAGCGCCACGACTGGGCCGCGCTTCTCCGCGCGGCGGGTGCGGAGGACGTCGTGTCCCGCTGGCGGGAGCTCCCCGCCGTGATCGGCGCGAACTGGCGCCGGCCCCGCGCGTTGGACCGTGACGTGGTCGACCCGTTCAAACGAGGGGACGCGGTCTTCGAGCGCATGCGGGAGCAGCTCGAGCCCGCCGTGCGCACGATCACGACGTGGGAGCGTCAGTTCCCGCGCTGAGCCAGCGTCGCCGCCCAGGCCGTGCACACGGCATACGAGGGCAGCCGCCCCGAGGCCTGCGCCTCGGCGAGTGAGGGGGCCGCGTCGTCCTTGGGGGAGAGCAGGGGCTCGACGTCCCCCGGAAGGGAGAGGCCGACGGCGGGGTCCAGCGGATGGATGCCGTGCTCGCCGGCCGGGTTGTACGCCGCGGTGCACAGGTACATGGCCGTCGTGCCGTCCTCCAGCGCGCAGAACGCGTGTCCCAGGCCTTCGGAGAGGTACACCGCGCGCCGCTCCAGCGTGTCGAGGAGCACGACCTCGGAGTGCCCGAAGGTCGGCGACCCCACGCGGATGTCGACCACGTAGTCGAGGAGCGACCCGCTCAGCACCGTGACGAACTTGCCCTGTCCAGGCGGCACGTCGGCGAAGTGGATGCCGCGTACCGTGCCGCGCGCGGACACCGACACGTTCGTCTGGACCACGTCCGGGCGGTGTCCGAGGTGGTCGGCGAGACGGTCACCGCGGAAGGACTCGAGGAAGATCCCGCGGTCGTCACGCAGCTGGCGCGGGGTGACGACGTAGGCGCCGTCGATGGCGAGGCGCTCGATGTGCATCAGTGCCCGGACCTCCCGCGCGCCAGGCAGGTGTGGATGTAGGCCCCGTAGCCCGACTTCGAGAGATCGTCCCCGAGGCGGCGGAAGGTGTCGTCGTCGATCCAGCCGGCCCGCCAGGCGATCTCCTCGACACAGCCGATCTTGTACCCCTGGCGCGCCTCCACCACGTGCACGAACTGACTCGCCTCCATGAGCCCCTCGAAGGTCCCGGTGTCGAACCAGGCAGTGCCACGAGGGAGCACCGTGACCGCCAGGGCGCCCCGGCTGAGGTACTCGTCGTTGACTCCCGTGATCTCGAGCTCCCCACGCGGGCTGGGCTTGAGGGCGCACGCGATCTCGACGACGTCGTTGTCGTAGAAGTACAACCCCGGCACCGCGTAGTCGGACCGCGGGTGGGCAGGCTTCTCCTCGATGGACAGGACCCTGCCGTCCTCGTCGAACTCGACGACGCCGTAGGCGCCGGGCTCGCTGACGTGGTGCGCGAAGATGTGCCCACCACGGACATCCGTCAGGGCCCGCAAGGAGGTACCGAGGCCGGTGCCGTAGAAGATGTTGTCCCCGAGGACCAGGGCCACGGAGTCGTTCCCGATGAAGTCCGCCCCGATGACGAACGCCTGGGCCAGCCCGTCGGGGCTGGGCTGGACGGCATAGCCGATCTCGATGCCCCACTGCGATCCGTTCCCGAGCAGCCGCTCGAACTGCTCGCGATCCTGGGGGGTCGTGATCACGAGCACCTCGCGGATGCCGGCCATCATGAGGGTCGAGAGTGGGTAGTAGACCATCGGCTTGTCGTAGACGGGCATGAGCTGCTTGGAGATGCCCCGGGTGATGGGATGCAACCGGGTTCCGGAGCCGCCGGCGAGGATGATGCCCTTCATG
>CAWBEJ010000025.1:0-157300 GCA_963787805.1 uncultured Actinomycetota bacterium
GTCAGGGTGACCGTGTCGCCGGCGGCCGGTGGCGACGAGCAGGTGCTGGAGGCGGACAAGTTCATGTCGGCGATCGGCTTCGCGCCGCGGACGGAGGGCTACGGGCTCGAGTCCACCGGTGTCGCGCTGACGGACCGCGGGGCCATCGCGATCGACGAGTACTGCCGCACCAACGTGCCGAACGTCTACGCGATCGGCGACGCGACGGCCAAGCTGATGCTCGCCCACGTTGCCGAGGCCATGGGTGTTGTGGCCGCGGAGACACTGGCGGGTGCGCCCACCATGCCCGTCGAGTACGACTTCGCGCCGCGGGCGACGTACTGCCACCCACAGATCGGCTCCTTCGGCTACTCCGAGGAGCAGGCACGCGAGCGCGGCCACGACGTCAAGACGGCACAGTTCCCCTTCTCTGCCAACGGAAAGGCGATGGGCCTCGGGGACACGGTGGGCTTCGTCAAGATCGTCGCCGATGCCACGCACAACGAGATCCTCGGCGCGCACATGATCGGCCCGGACGTGACCGAGCTGCTACCGGTCCTGACGCTCGCGCAGAGGTGGGACCTCACGGCGGATGAGGTGTCGCGCAACGTCTTCGCGCACCCGACGCTCTCGGAGTCGGTCAAGGAGGCCGTCGAGGGGATCGCCGGCCACATGATCAACCTGTAGCGGCGTCGACGCTGTCAGCTCCAGGGGCCGGTCACGACGTTGAGGATGTTGCCGTCCGGGTCGTCGAACCAGACGCTGCGGTAGTCGTCACCGGCCGACGCGACGCCGTCATCCCAGTTCAGCCCTTCGGCGTCGAAGGTCTGGAACGTCAGACCCTTCTCCCGCAGTGCCGCCACCTCGTCGTCGAAACGGTCCCGCGGGACCTGGAACGACATGGCCGTCGCCTTGTTCGTGCCGGCGAACGCCGAAGGATAGACCCCGAAGGTCCCAGCACCTCCGCGGTAGATGACACTGCCGTCCGGGGCCTCCATCGTGGGCGTCAGTCCGAGGACTCCTTCATAGAACTGCCGAGCCCGCTGCATGTCCTTCGCCGGGAGAGTGGCCACGGGTTCGAGGTCGCCGAGCATCAGGTCTCCAACGCGGACCGGGCGACCGTCGTCCGGTCGGCTCTTCAGGGTAGGACCGGGGCCGAGAACGGTCAATGCTCCGAAATGACTACTCCCGTGCCTGTTCTCCGACGAAGCACGACGGTCCACGACGTCCCCGACCGGGGTCACGCCGCCGTCAGGAGGAGGACGACGTCGGTCAGCGCGATGCCGATCGCGGCCAGGAACGGCAGCCGTCCTCTGCCCGAGACGGCGACCACACCGAGGAGCCCGACGAGAACGAGTGCAGCGACCGAGGACGCCCGGGTGATGCCGGTGCCCACCGCGACGACGACGCTCGCCGCGACGAGAACCGAGGTCGCGACGGCCGGGAGCAGCCGGGCGCCGACGCGGTGAGGGAGCCCGCGAACGCCCGTCGCCTCGTCCTCGTCGAGGTCCGGCAGGACGTTGAGGAGGTGGGCGCCGACACCGAGCAGCGCCGCGGCGAGCGGCATCCACCATGGCGGCAGCTCCGGGGGCTCGCCGACCAGGAACACGAAGACGACCAGTCCACCGAACGACGCGGCATACGGTGCCCAGGACCAGACCGTCGCCTTGACCCCGGCGTTGTAGGCCCATGCCGACGCGACGCACAGGACGTGCACGGTGCCGGCGACGAGACCGCACGCCAGGGACAGCACCAGGGTCGCGAGGAGGGCCAGCCCACAGGAGACCCGGACGACCGCGGTGCTCACCTGGTGCGCCGCGAGCGGCTTGTCCGCGCGGCCGACGGCACGGTCACGCGCCTCGTCGACGAGGTCGTTGGACCAGCCCACCGAGAGCTGCCCGGCGAGGACGGCGAGGCCGACGAGCACGAGTCGGCCGGTCTCGAGGCCGGCGGCCACCCCGAGGAGAACAGACAACGCGACGACGGCGAGGGCCGGTCCCGGATGGCTCGCCCGGACCAAGGCCGGCACGACCGTCGACGCGCGGCGACCTGCGACCTCGTCATCCACGCCATGCCCGTGCACGGCGTCACCGATCCCGGCGTGGTCCCGTCCGGACATGCTCAGGCCGGCCGGGCCAGCTGGTCGACCGCAGCGCCGAAGATCCGGGGAAGGGCGGCCGCGGCGGGGACCACGCGCTCGCGGACCGCACGATGGCGCGTCGTCGTGAGGAGCATCTGGGTGAGCAGCTGAGAACGCCACCCGAGCCGTCGCCACTGCGCCTCGTACGCCTGCGGTCGGCCGGCGACGACCGCCGCCACAGCCGCGCGGGCCTGGGCCAGCCCCAGGGCGATGCCCTCACCCGTGAGGGCGTCCACGTAGCCGGCCGCGTCACCGACGAGCAGCACGCGCCCCGCGACCCGGCGACGAGCGCGCTGGCGCAACGGTCCGGCGCCGCGGACCCGCGACACCACCGGCCCGTCCAGCCGGCGGGCGAGCCGGGGGAAGGCACCGAGCAGCTCCTCCAGCGGGCGGCGGGTGTCGCTCAGCACGGCGACCCCGACGAGGTCGGGACCGACGGGGGTCACGTAGGCCTCCCCGACGGGCGCCCAGTAGACCTCCACCATGGAGGTCCACGGCGGCACCGCCACGTGGCACCGTTGGCCGTAGCGGCGAGACGCGGATGCCGGTCGCTCCAGGCCGAGCAGCCGGCGGACGGGGGAGTGCAGTCCGTCCGCGGCGATGAGGTGACGGCTCGGCTCACCGTCCACGAGCAGGTGCTCACCCTCGTCCTCGACCGTGCGCACGGCCCGCTGGAACGTCTTCACGCCGGCAGCCGAGACGGCATCCGACATCGCCGAGTGCAGTGTCGTCCGCCTCACCCCCTGGCCCAGCCCTCGTCGGAACGCCGCCTCGGCAGCCCGGCTGTGGTCGAGGTAGCGGATGCCGGTGATCGGGTGACCGTGCAGCTCGACTCCCAGCCCGGCCAGCGCCGCGACGGCACCGGGCATGAGTCCCTCGCCGCAGGCCTTGTCGATCGCGCCGTCCCGCGGCTCGACGAGGGCGACGTCGAGACCGGCCTGCGCGGCATACAGCGCCGTCGCCATCCCGATCGGCCCTGCGCCCGCGACGAGGAGGTCACGCATCGACCCGACTCCGCGGCAGGAGGTCCAGGGCGGCATCCTCCACCCGGATCCGAACCGTCAGCAGGACGGCATTGGCGACGGTGAACAGGACGGCAGTGAGCCAGGCGGAGTGCACGAGAGGCAGGGCGACTCCCTCGACGACGACGGCGACGTAGTTGGGGTGGCGGAGGAACCGGTACGGGCCGGAGGTGACGGGCGGGAGACCGGGCACGACGATCACCCTCGTGTTCCACCGCCGGCCGAGCGTCCCGATGCACCACCACCGCAGCGCCTGCGAGCCCAGGACGAGCGCGAGCATCGACCAGGCCTGGACGGGAGGGACGTCGGGCCGCCGAACCCAGGCCTCGAGGAGCATCGCGACGAGGAAGCCGGAGTGCAGCGCCACCATCACCGGGTAGTGGCCACGGCCGTACTCGACCCCGCCCCGCGCCAGGCTCCAGGCCGCGTTGCGGGTGGAGACGACCAGCTCCGCGAGGCGCTCGAGGCCCACGAGGGCGACGAGTGCCGTGAAGGCCAGGATGCCGGTCACGCATCCACCGTCGCAGGCTCGGTCGCCCGCACGAGGACGAGCTCGGAGCAGAAGCCGGGACCCATGGCCAGCACGAGGCCGTAGGACCCCGGGCGTGGGGGTCGGTCACGCAGGGTGTCCTCGAGGACGTGGAGAACTGACGCCGAGGAGAGGTTGCCGATGCGGGCCAGGGAGTCCCAGGTCAGCTGAACGGCATCCCTCGGGACCTCCAGCGCCGCCTCGAGGGCCTCGATCACCTTGGGGCCACCGGGGTGGCACACCCACCACTCGATGTCCGCTCGGGTCAGGGCATGCGTCGCGAGGAAGGCGTCGACGTCCTCGCGGATGTAGTGGTTGACCACCGTGGGGACCTGTGCGTCGAGGACGATGCGCAGACCCCCGGACGTGACGTCGAAACCCATGGTGCGCTCCGAGTCCGGATAGAGCCGGCTCCGGGTGTCCAGGACATCCGCCGCTGCGACGAGGTCCAGGTCGCTGCCACCGGCGACCACTGCCGCCGCCCCGTCGCCGAAGAGACCACTCGCCACGAGGTTCGGCACGGACGCGTCGTCGCGCTGGACGGTGAGGGAGCAGAGCTCGACGGCCACGAGCACGGCGACGCCGTCGGGATGCCCCCGGAGGTAGTCGTGGAGCCGTGCGATGCCCGCCGCGCCGGCGACACATCCCAGCCCGACCAGGGGTACTCGCTTGACGTCGGGGCGGAGGCCGATGAGCGAGGCGATCCTCGCCTCGAGCGTCGGCACGGCCAGCCCCGTGACCGTGGCGCACATGATGACGTCGACGTCCGTGGGAGTGAGCCCGGCGTCCTTGAGGGCGTCGAGCAGGGCTCGCGCCCCGAGCTCCACCGCGTGCACGATGAAGAGGTCGTTGGCCTCGGTGAAGCCGTCCAGCCGGCCGTAGGCGTCCAACGGCAGGACGAGGTTGCGCTGGCGGACACCCGCGTTCCGGTGGAAGCGGCGCAGCACCTGTTCATCGACGCCGCCCTGCGCGATGACGCGGGCGAAGGCGTCGGTGATCTCCTCCTGGGGGTAGCAGTGCTCGGGCAGGGCCCCGCGGACGGAGAGGATCTGCATGGCGGGTGGCTCCTTCATCGACGGGGGGAGGATACGAGGTTGACGTCGGCGGCGAGCCCGGCCACGAGGCCGGCGGCCAGCCGAGGGGTGATGCGGCCGTCCCCCAGGCCGATCTCGACGAGGTCGTCGAAGACCCGTGCGTCGCGGCCGGCCGCCCGGAGGCCGGCATCGAGAACCCTCGGCCGGCGGGACAGTCGCGAGACGACCCAGGTGTGCCGGAGGTGGCTCGCGAGCAGCCCGCGGACCTGGAGACGGTACGCACGCCCTGCCCCGGCCGGCGCCCCCGCGGCGATGGCTCGAGCGGCCGCCCGGCCCGCCAGCACTCCGGTCGCGACCGCGTAGTAGATGCCCTCTCCGGTCATGGGGTTGACGAGACCGGCCGCATCACCCGCAAGAAGCGTGGCGCCGTCGGGCTGGTGCCAGCGCCACCCCGAGAGGGGCAGGTGGTGACCGCGCCACTGCGCTCCGTCCCCTGCAGCCCCCGGGAGGAGCTCGTCGAGCTGCTCGAGCATCATCGAGCGGGTGGGAGCTCGGGCCTTCGGGTGACGGTCGAGCAGCTCCCCGTAGCCGACGTTGGACAGGCCGTCTCCACGGTCGAACGCCCATGCGTAGGAGGGTTGTCGTCGGCCGCCGAATCGGATGACCTGCACGCCCCGCCGGCGCTCCGGTGTGGGCGCGTACCCGCGGAAGGCCAGCGCGCGGACACGGTGGGCGGGCACCTGCACGGAGGGACGGACGGCCGAGTGTGCGCCGTCTGCCCCGATGACGATCGTGGCCACCGTCGTGCCGTCGACGACCAGTCCGCCCGAGCCCTCCTGGACGGAGGACACGCGTTGTCGTCGCAGCACCGCCCCGGCCGCCACGGCGCTGGTCACCAGCCGGGCGTCGAAGACGGTTCGGGGGATGACCCACGCCGGGCGGGCGAGGAGACCCACGACGCCATGGCCGGCGCGGGCGATCTCCAGCCGCCGCAAGGGCGTCCAGCCGCGGGCGACCTCATCGGCACCCACGCTGCCGAGCACGTCGAGGACATGGGGGGCGATGCCGTCGCCGCAGCACTTGTCCCTGGGGAACCGAGCGCGGTCGAGCAGGAGGACCCGCAGTGAGGGGTCGACGCGCAGGGCACCGAGCGCCGCTGCGCATCCGGCGGGGCCCGCGCCGACCACCACGACGTCCCACGCGTCGTCGGACCCGCCGGGTGCAGTCACTGTGCTCATGTACCCAGCGTCGATGGGGCCAAGCCGTTGGAGGCCTCGGAGCCGCGCCACATCCACCGAGTGTCTAACGTGCACGGTGCACCTGTCGCGCCGAGGTCGAGTGGGCGTGGGGAGGAGCCAGAATCGAGACCCCGTCCGCATCGCGACCGGCCGGGCAGACGACCACAAGGAGGCTTCGTGCGCATCGTCATCACCGGCGCCACAGGCAACGTCGGGTCGGCCCTCGTGCGTCGTCTTCTCGCCGACGGCGGTCACGAGCTGGTCGGGCTCGCCCGCAGGCCGCCCGAGCGTGGCCGTGCACCGTTCGACGCGGTCGACTGGCGGGCCGCCGACCTGACCACCGACAGGGTGATGCCGGTGCTGCGCGACGCCTTCCGTGGCGCGGGGGCCGTCGTGCACCTTGCCTGGGGGTTCCAGCCCTCGCACGACGAGGCGTACCTCGAGGCCCTCGGCGTGGGCGGGACGCGGCGAGTCGTCCGTGCCCTCACCGACGAGAAGGTCCCGCACCTGGTCCACATGTCCTCGGTCGGCGCGTACTCGCCCAAGCGCGACGACGTCCCGGTCGACGAGAGCTGGCCCACCGGCGGTGTCCCCAGCTCTCCCTACAGCCGCCACAAGGCAGCGGCCGAACGGCTCCTCGACGAGCAGGAGGTGGGCGGCAACGGGACCGTCGTCACGAGGATGCGGCCCGGCATCGTCGGGCAGTCGTCCGCGGGCAGTGCCCTGCTCCGCTACGGGTTGCCGGCCGTCGTCCCCGCTCGGGCCCTCGGCCTGCTCCCCCTGTTGCCGCTGGACCGCCGGCTGAGGGTGCCGGTCGTCCACTCGGTCGACGTGGCCGACGCCGTCCTGAGTGCCCTCGCGCGGCGCGCCGCGGGCGCGTTCAACCTCGCCGCCGACCCGCCCGTCACGGTGGACGACATCGCGGCGGCCCTGGGGGCGCGCCACGTGCACGTTCCCGCCGCTGCGGTTCGCGTGGCGATGTCGGCCGCGTGGCACGCGAGGCTCCAGCCGGTCGACCCCGGCTGGCTCGACCTCGGCTACTCGGTGCCGCTGCTCGACACCTCGCGGGCGCGGACGGTGCTCGGCTGGGCGCCCGCGGTCGACGGCCCGTCGGTGCTGCTCGAGACCCTGGACGGCATGCGGGGGCGGCCTCGGACCACACACCCGCGCTGCGCCCCCGCAGGGTGACCGAGCAGCTGCGCAGGTTGGTGCGGGACGGCCCGGTCAGCATGCGTCGCGAACCCTGACCTCAGACGCCTTCGCGGCTTCGACGGGCCCGGCCTGTCGGTCGGCTGCGAGAGACTGTCGGGATGGACCGATCAACAGCTCCCATCCAAGTGGTCATCGACGCCGTGGACCCCGCCGCGCTCAGCGCGTTCTGGGCGGCCGCGCTGGCGGACCGGGGGTATGCCGTCCCCGGGCCGCCGGGGGACTTCGCCGACTGGCCGGCGTTCCTCGCGGCCCAGGGCGTTCCGGAGGAGCGATGGAACGACGCCTCGGCGATCGAGGCGGAGGGCCACCCCCGGATCTTCTTCCAGCGGGTGCCCGAGGTGAAGGGAGTCAAGAACCGGGTGCACATCGACCTCCTCGCGGGCGGCGGACCCTCCGTGCCGCTGGAGGAGCAGCGCGAGCGGGTCGCGGCCGAGGTGACGCGGCTCGAGGGGCTCGGGGCGACCCGCCTCGAGGACCATGCCGACCTGGGAGTGCACTGGGTCGTCATGCACGACCCCGAGGGGAACGAGTTCTGCGTCTGAGGGACGGCTCTAGGCCGGTGCGACCTCGGCCGGACGATCTGCTGCCACGGACTCGGCGTCCTGGAGACCCCAGCGACGGAACACCTCGATGACGATGAGCGCCACCGTCGCGAGGACGGCGATGAGCAGCACCGAGCCCGCGCTCGGGCGGTCGCCGACCAGGAGGGCGAGGACCGCAAGCCCTCCCACGGCTGCACGCAGAGCGGTCGCGTTGTGGCTCGCGAAGCGGCCGACCGACGCCAGCGCACCCGTCGGGCGGGACGTCGCCCCGGCCAGCCGGCCGGGGACGCTCCGCACGGTGACGGCCGCCGTCGACGGTCCGGCGACCCACGCCGCGAGGGCGATGAGGAGGAAGAGCAGTGCCGTGGAGCGCACCCCCAGCCGCAGTGGCATGGACACCGTGTCGAAGAGCACGGAACCGACCTGGGGGACGAGGAGCACCTCCTCGAGGTCGTCGAGATAGAGCGCACGAAGCACCTGGACACCGAGCAGGAGAAGCACGAGTGCGCAGGCGACCATGGAGGCGCCGATAACGAGTGCTCGCCGACGGTTGGGCGCGAGCGCCACCCCGGCGACGAGCAGCAGGATGGCCACGACGGGAAGCACCCACCGCAGCAGGTCGAGGATCCGGATGGCCGACTGGGCACTGGCAAGGCTCGTGCTGTCGAGGATGACGAACTGCGCGTTCACCTCTGGGATGCGGTCGGCGAACGGCACCCCACGCTCGACGAGGACGGGTTTGATCGCCTCGATGAACGCCGCCAGGTTGACCGAGACTCGCCCCTCGCTGACGGTCACCCCTTCGGTCGCCGTCTCACCGGTCAGTGCGGCCACGAGACTGGCGTGCGCCTCGCGGTTCGCAGCAATCCAGGCGTCCTCGAACGTGTCAGAGGCGACGAGCCTGGTGACCTGCTGCTCCGTGAAGCCGTGGATGGCGTTGGAGATCGGCTCCGCGAACGTCGTGAGGTCGACGGGAAGGTTCTGGGTGACGCCCTCCACCCGCGGTCGCTCGGCCACGGCCTCGAGCGTGCGCGTCGTGAGCTCCTCGACACGCAGGGCCTCGAAGACGGCGTCGGTGATGCGGCGGGAGATCTCCTCCTGGACGGCGGGATCCTCCGCCAACGGGGCGACCATGGCCACGTACTTGTCGGTGTCGAGCACCGTCGTGCGGGTCCACGTCGCCAGGGCTGACAGGGGTGCCAGCAGCGCCGCCAGAAGCATGAGCACGATCGCGCCGGTCCAGCGTCCACGGGCGGGGTGGGTCGCGCGGTCCGTCGGTCCACCGCCTGCCACCTGCGGCGCGGAGCCGTTCCAGCTCGGCCCGCTCCTCCGCGTCGAGCTCAGCGGTCGTGCTGGCGTCGGTTGCCTGGCTCATGAGCGTCCTCTTCCGGGGCAGCGACGGGTTTCCTGGCCATTGCGGCCGACGGTCGGTACCGCGTCACCTCCCGAATCTAAGGACGCCCCGACCGGAGGGCGTCACCCCGCGCGGGTGAGTCCCCATCCGGCCTTCGGCACCGCAGGGACGAGCGAGTGCCCGGCGGCGCCGGCCGCCGGGCACTCGGGGACGGCCGCTCAGCGCGTCGTGGCGTTCTGGGCGAGGAACCCGTCGATCTGGTTGATCGACGACCGCGCGCCCTCCTCCATCCCCATGTCGAGGACGGTCTGGAGCGCCTCGGCCGAGTCGTAGGTGCTCGTGTACACCGCTCGGGTGCCGCCGCCGGCCGACTCGAAGGCGTAGACGTTCTCCGAGACGGGCAGGTCGGGGTTGGGCGTCAGGTCCTCGTTGGCGAACCCGTCACGGAACGTGAACCGGCGGCGCTGTTCCACCCCGGTGATGTCCCAGTAGCCGGCGAACTTCTCACCCTCGGGCGAGGTCATGAAGTAGGTCGTGCGGCTGCCGGGACGCAGGTCGTGGTCGACGAAGGTCGCGGGGTAGTCGGGCGGGCCCCAGACCTGCTCCAGCTGGCGCGGGTCCTCGTACAGCGACCAGACGCGCTCGACCGGAGCGGCGAACTCGGCCGTGATCGTCAGCGTGCGGTTGTCGACGTCCTTGGTGATGTCGGTGACAGGCATGTCAGTTCTCCTCGATGAGTAGTGCCTCGATTCGGGCGACCCGCCCCCGCCACACGCCCTCGAGCTCGTCGAGCATCGAGGCGACGGACCGGACCGCCTGGACGTCGCCGCTGGCCAGCTGCTCGCGGCCGTTGCGCCGCTTGGTCAGCAGGCCGGCCTTCTCCAGGACGGCGACGTGCTTCTGGACGGCGGCGAAGCTCATGTCGTACTTCGCGGCCAGGGTGGTGACCGAGTGCTCCCCGGCCAGCACGCGACGCAGGATGTCGCGCCGCGTGCGGTCGGAGAGCGCGTGGAACATGGCGTCCGCCGTGTCCTCGGTGTTCTCGTTCACCCGACCAATATACAACCAAATGGTTGTATGTTGTCAAGTGGTGGACGACGATGGTGGCGGACGCTCAGGTGACCGAGAGCGGCCCGGGGAGCGGAGCAGCGTGCACCACCGTCAGCTCGGAGACTGCTCGGGTGAGCACCACGTAGAGCCGACGCAGGCCGGTGCGCTCGTCCGGCTCGGCCGCGGCGATGGCGGCGGGCTCGACCACGACGACGCGGTCGAACTCCAGCCCCTTGGCGATGCTCGCCGGCACGAGCTCGACCTGGTGGTCCGCGTCGTCTCCGTGGTCGGCGTCGAGTCTGCCGTGCGGAATCCCGGCTGCAGCCAGGGCGGTGCTGAGCGGGGCGAGGTCGGTGTCCACGGCGATGACGCCGACCGAGCCGGGCTCACGGACAGCCGCGCGCACGGCATCCGCCACCGCCTCCAGCCGGCCATCCGCGTCGGTCGGCACGATCGTCAGCCGACCGGGGTCGTCGCGCACGGACGCCGGCGCCCCGATGCCCGGCGCCATGTGCGGCAGCAGTCGTGCGGCGAACTCGATCACGAGGCTCGGTACCCGGAACCCGCGGTCGAGGACGACGAGCTCGGCGGCTGGCCGTCCCAGGTGGCGCATCGCGTCCTCCCACGACTCCGTGGCCCACGGCGTCGTTCCCTGCGCGATGTCGCCGAGCACGGTGAGCGACCCGGTGGACGCACGACGGCCGACGGCTCGCAGCTGCATCGGCGACAGGTCCTGCGCCTCGTCGAGCACGAGGTGGCCGATGCTCGGGGTGCGGTCGAGGAGGTCCGCCACCTCGTCGAGGAGCGCCATGTCGGCGGCGCACCACCGGGCGGCGCCCTTGCTGCGGGGAGAGTCGGTCCACAGCAGCGACCGCTGCTCGTCGCCGGTGAGGATGCCGTCGGCGGCCGCAGCGAGTGCGGCGGCATCCGAGAACAGCTGGAAGAGGACGCCGGCGGGGTCCAGGACCGGCCACAGGCTCCGGACACAGGCGGTGACAGGCGTGGATCGGGCGATGGAGTCCTGGACGCGGTCGTCGGGGGAGTCCCCCGAGCGCTCCATCTGGAGGAGGACGCGGTGGGCCAGGCGCTGGGGGAGGAGCTCCCGAGCGGCGGAGTAGCGCACGCCGCGAGCGATGAGGGCGTCGACCTCGTCCTGGATGTCCGTGGGCGCCACTCGCCAACGGCGTGACCCGCGCGGAACCACCAGCGGGTCCTCGGCACGGCGGACCTGTGACCAGACGGCTCGGCGCAGCACCTCCGCGAGGCGGGCGTCGCCCTTGAGGTGCGCCACCCTGTCGAGTCCGTCGCACGGACTCGGCCGTGGTCGAGGAGGGAGTCGATCGTCGAGTGGCGCACCCGCAGCTCACCGAGGGACGGGAGCACGGCGCCGATGTGGTCGAGGAAGGCGTGGTTGGGTCCGACGACGAGGACGCCCGAGCGGTCGAGCTGGGACCGGAAGGCATAGAGCAGCCAGGCGGCCCGGTGCAGACCGACGGCCGTCTTGCCGGTGCCTGGGGCCCCTTGGACGCAGATGCTCGTCGAGAGGTCGCTGCGGACGATCTCGTCCTGCTCGGGCTGGATCGTCGAGACGATGTCGCGCATCGGCCCCGCCCTCGGCCTCTCGATCTCGGCCGCGAGGATCGCGCTGTGGTCGGTGGTGTCGCCCTGGGTGAGGCGCTCGTCCTCGTATGCCGTGAGGCGACCGCCGGTCGACGCCGAACCGTCGGCGCAGCTCGACGCCCATCGGGTCGGCCGGGGAGGCGCGGTAGAAGGCGGTCGAGATCGGTGCCCGCCAGTCGACGACGACGGGGTCCCCGCTGTCGTCGGAGACGTGCCGACGCCCGATGTGGAACGTCTCGACGGTGTCGGGGGTGCGAACGTCGATGCGGCCGAAGAACAGCGTGGTGCGCGGGTCGTCGGTGAGCGACGCCACTCGCCGGGCGAGGACGCGTCCGAGGCAGCTCGCTCGAGTACGCGTCGCCGGCCGTCGAGGCGTCGAGGCGGTCGGCCGCCTCGCGCATCCGGCGCAGCTGGTCACGGGCGTGGTCGAGGTGAGCCTGCTCGCGGGCCAGGACGTCGGTGGAGGGTGAGTCCGCAGCCGGTGGTGGCGGCGGTCGCGGTGGTGGTCTCGGTGGCCTGGGCGGAGTCGGCGGACTGCGCGGACACGGCGGAGCCACCTCTCGTGTCGGGGTTGGTTCGCATACTGGCGAACCGACGATGGTACACCCGGGGTGCTGTCGTCCGAAAGGCCGATCTCCTCCGATCGCGCCGGCGAGACCACCTCAGCGACGCCGATGGAGAGGCGGCGGGCGGGCGCCGGGCGCCACGGGCTCAGCCGGATTCCACCGTCTTCTTCAGCGCGTCGAGCATGCCCTGCCAGTTGGCGCCGAACTGCTCCGCCTGCTCCGCCGAGTCGTTCCCGTCCTGGCTGAGCTCCACCGTCGTCCGGTCGCCGTCGGCCGAGAGGTCGTAGGTGACGGTGTGGTAGTTCTCCGGCTCGTCCGCGGCGCCCATGAGGGGGCTGTAGTGCGTCATCGACAACCGGGTCGGCTCGTCGGCGGCGAGGATCTCGCCCTTGTCCTCGTACGCCGTCCCGTTCATCTCGCCGCGCCAGGTGATCGGGCTCCCCACCCGCCAGTCCGTCGACACCTCCGTGCCGGACATCCACCGCGCGACCTGCTCCGGATCCGTCAGCGCCCGCCAGACCACCGCGGGGGTGGCGTCGATCTCCACTCGTGCGCGTGCCACATGATCAGCCATGCCCTCCATGGAACCACCACCGCTTCCTCGTGTGGCGGTTGACGTGACGCCGTCCCTCATGGACTGCGCGCCGGACCAGGAGGAGGATGCGTGTCGAGGTCGTCGAGGAGGTCGCCATGAACCGTCGGACCCTGACATCCATGACTGCTGCCGCCATCGCAGTGCTCGCACTGCTGACGGGGGGTGCGCCGGCTGGGGCTCGACCATGCCGAGAGGGTGATCCTGCTGCCGGGTGCGACGTCGGCCGAAGGCATCGCGAGCGGGCCGGGGTCGACGTTCTACGCCGGAGACCTGTTCGGCGGAGACATCTACCGCGGCGACGTCCGCAAGGGCACCGCCGAGAAGTTCATCGACAACCCCCCGGGCCGCAACGCCCTCGGCCTGAGGGTCGACCTCGATGACGGACTGCTCTTCGTCGCGGGAGGCTTCACGGGCCAGGGGTACGTCTACGACATCGACAGCGGTGCCACCGTGGAGGAGTACCAGTTCTCCACCGCCCCGTCGGTGATCAACGACGTCGCCGTCACGTCAGACGGAGCGTGGTTCACCAACAGCCTCGCCGGAGTGCTCTACTTCGTCCCGGTCGTCGACGGCGAGCCGGGGCCGTTCACGTGCCCTCGACCCTCAGCGGGCCGGCGGCCGACACGAGCGGGGAGTTCAACAACAACGGCATCCAGGCCACAGCCGACGGCTCGACCCTCGTCGTGGCGCACAGCGCGCAGGGCGCGCTCAACCTCGTCGACCCGGACACCGGCACCAGCTCCACGGTCGCAGGGGTGAGCCTGGAGAGCGTCGACGGCATCATTCTCGAGGGACGTACCGTGTACGCCGTGCAGAACGGCCTGGAGCAGATCGCCCAGGTCCGGCTGAGCGGGAACCTCGCCTCCGGCACGGTCACCAAGGTCATCACGAGCGAGCTCTTCGCGGTTCCAGCGACGGTGGCCCGGTTCGGCGACCTGCTGGCGGCGGTCAACACGCACTTCGACACCGGGTTCCCACCCGCCTCGCCGACCTACGAGGTCGTCGTCGTCGACCGCTGAGGCGTGCCGGTGAGCTGCTGATCCGTCGTTGCCGCGAAAGGCCCCGGCCTTCGTCAACCGCCTGAGGACTCCCTCACCTCTGCCCGGTCGTAGTCGTCGTCGACGAGGTCCTGGGCGGCACGCACCAGCAGGGGGTGCAGCGTCCGGGTCTCCCGAGCGGACCCGGGCCGCCAGATCGGCCCGCATCCGGGCCTCCCAGAACTTGCGGATGTGGGTCGCGATCTCGTAGGCGGCCTTCTCCGGCCCCAGCGGCTCGAAGTTGCGGACGAGGTCGTGGCCGAGACGCACGACCGGTGGCACCTCGTGGCTCATCGGCGGCGCGCCATCGCCTCGGTCGCCGTGGCCATGACGTCGTCGGGCACGCGCTCACCGCCCTTCGCCGCGGACTGAAGCACTCCACGGACTCCAGGGATGCCGCCCTCGCCGCCTCCGTCGTCACCGTCACCTGGACCGCGGTCACCTTGTACTCCGGGCAGTTCGTCGCCCAGTCGGAGTTCTCGGTGGTGACCACGTTGGCCCCGGTCACCGGGTGGTGGAAGGTCGTGTAGACGACGCCGGCCGGCATCCGCTCCGACACGACCGCGGTGAGCTCCGTCCTCCCGACTCGCGACGACAGCTCGACGACATCACCCGACGAGATCCCGCGGAGCTCCGCATCGGAGGGGTGGATCTCGAGGACGTCCTCGGGGTGCCACGTGTCGTTCGGCGTGCGGCGGGTCTGTGCCCCCACGTTGTACTGCGACAGGATGCGCCCGGTCGTCAGGACCAAGGGGTAGCGGCGGTTGGCCCGCTCCGTCGTCGGCACGTAGACCGTGGGCGTGAGCTGCCCCTTCCCGCGCACGAACGACCCGACGTGCATGGTCGGCGTCCCGTGCGGAGCGGCATCGGTGACCGGCCACTGCATCGAGCCCTCGGCGTCGAGTCGCGCGAAGGACACTCCTGCGAAGGTCGGTGTCGTGGCGGCGATCTCGTCCATGATCTCGCTCGGTGCGGCATACGACATCGGGTAGCCCATGGCGGTCGCGATCTCGCAGACGACCTGCCACTCGTCCTTGCCGACCCGTGACGGCATGACCGGTCGGACCCGGTTGATCCGGCGCTCGGCGTTGGTGAAGGTGCCGTCCTTCTCGAGGAACGATGCGCCCGGCAGGAAGACGTGCGCGAAGCGGGCCGTCTCGTTGAGGAACAGGTCGTGCACGACGACGAGCTCCATCGCCCGCAGCGCCGCCTCCACGTGCTGGGTGTTGGGGTCGGACTGGGCGATGTCCTCGCCCTGGACGTAGAGGCCCTTGAAGGACCCCCCGAGGGCGGAGTCGAACATGTTGGGGATCCGGAGCCCCGGCTCCGCCTGGATCGTCACGCCCCAGAGCGACTCGTAGATCTCCCGCACCTCGGGTCGGGACACGTGCCGGTAGCCGGGCAGCTCGTGCGGGAACGAGCCCATGTCGCACGACCCCTGCACGTTGTTCTGCCCGCGCAGCGGGTTGACGCCGACGCCCTCGCGCCCCAGGTTCCCGGTGAGCATCGCGAGGTTGGCCATCCCCATGACCATCGTCGAGCCCTGGCTGTGCTCGGTGACCCCCAGGCCGTAGTAGATGGCCGAGTTGGGGCCCGCGGCATAGAGCCGTGCCGCCGTGCGGAGGTCGGATGCCGGGATGCCGGTCTCGCCCTCGGTCGCCTCGGGCGAGTGCTCCGGGCGCGCGATGAACTCGAGGTAGCCGTCGACGTCGTCGCAGCGCTCGCGCAGGAACGCCTCGTCGTACAGGCCCTCGACGGCGATGACGTGGCACATGGCGTTGACGAACGCCACGTTCGTGCCGGGGCGGACCGGCAGGTGCAGCGCTGCCTCGACGTGGGGCGACCGGACGAGGTCGATCCGCCGAGGGTCCGCGACGATGACCTGGGCTCCCGCTCGCATGCGCCGCTTCATCCGCGAGGCGAACACCGGGTGGGCGTCGGTGGGGTTCGCGCCGATGACGAGCATGACGTCCGCCGAGTCGACCGACGGGAAGTCCTGGGTGCCGGCCGACGTCCCGAAGGCGTGGTTCAGGCCGTACCCGGTGGGGGAGTGGCAGACCCGCGCGCACGTGTCGATGTTGTTGTTGCCGAACGCTGCTCGCACCATCTTCTGGACGACGTAGACCTCCTCGTTCGTGCAGCGGGAGGAGGAGATGCCGCCGATGGCACCGGCTCCATACCTCTCGCGCAGCGCGAGGAACCCGGACGCCACCCGGGCGATCGCCTCGTCCCACGACACGACACGCCACTCGTCGTCGATGGAGTCCCGGACCATCGGCTCCATCTGCCGGTCTCGGTGTGAGGCGTACCCGTACGCGAAGCGGCCCTTGACGCAGGAGTGCCCCTCGTTGGCGCCGCCGTCCTTCCACGGCACCATCCGCACCACTCGGGTGCCGTCTCCCGTTCCCTGGACCTCGGCCTTGAACGAGCAGCCGACCCCGCAGTAGGCGCACGTCGTGATCACCGAGCGCGACGGCATCCCGAGCGAGACCACCGACTTCTCGGTGAGTGCGTCCGTCGGGCACGCCTGCACGCAGGCCCCGCACGAGACGCACTCCGAGGAGAGGAAGTCGGTGCCACCAGGGGTGATCCGCGCGTCGAATCCGCGCCCCTCGACGGTGAGCGCGAACGTTCTGCTGGATGTCGGAGCACGCGCGCACGCAGCGGGAGCAGACGATGCAGGCCTTGGGGTCGTAGGCGAAGTAGGGGTTCGACTCGTCCACGGGCTCGGCGAGATGTGACGCCCCGCCCAGCCCGTAGCGCACCTCGGCCACCCCGACCTCGTGTGCGAGCTCCTGCATCTCACAGTTCCCGCGAGCGCACCCGGGGCAGTCCGCGGGGTGGTCGGACAGGTAGAGCTCCATGACGCCCCTGCGCAGCTGTGCCACCTGGTCGGTGCGGGTGGACACGACCATCCCGTCGACGCACGGCGTCGTGCAGGAGGCGGGTGTTCCCTTGATGCCCTCGACCTCGACCAGGCAGAGCCGGCAGGAGCCGAACGCCTTGAGTGAGTCGGTCGCGCACAGCTTCGGGATGTCGACGCCCGCCAGCTTCGCGGCTCGCATGACCGACGTGCCGGGCGGAACGAGAACCCCGATGCCGTCGACGGTCACCTGCGCGGTCGCCTCGCCGAGGACGGGGGGAGTGCCGTGGTCCGGCGTCTCGAGTGCGGGTTGGTCGAGGAGCGTCATGGCCGGACCCCTTCCGTGGTGGGCGCCGGGAGGCCGAAGTCCTCCGGGAAGTGCTCGAGGGCGCTGCGCACCGGCATCGGGGTGAGCCCGCCCATCGCGCACAGAGACCCCTTCGTCATCGTCGTGCAGAGGTCCTCGAGGAGCACGAGCTGGGTTCGCCGCACGCCGTCGTCCTGGGCAGCTCGGATGCGGTCGAGAACCTCCACCCCGCGCATCGACCCGATCCGGCACGGCGTGCACTTGCCGCACGACTCCTTGACGCAGAACTCCATCGCGAAGCGCGCCATCCGTGCGGCGTCCATCGTGTCGTCCCAGACGACCACGCCGCCGTGTCCGACCATCGCGCCGGCATCCGAGAACGCCTCGTAGTCGAGGGGGAGGTGGAAGCGCTCCGGCGGGAGGTATGCGCCGAGCGGTCCGCCCACCTGCACCGCCTTCACCGGCCGCCCGGATGCCGTGCCACCGCCGAACCCTTCGACGAGCTCACCCAGCGAGATCCCGAAGTCGGCCTCGACGATGCCGCCGCGGGCGACGTTCCCGGCGAGCTGGAACACCTGGGTGCCCCGGGAGCGGCCGGTGCCGAGTGCGGCATACGCCTCGCCACCATCCGCGAGGATCATCGGCACCGAAGCCAGCGTGAGCACGTTGTTGACGACCGTCGGCCGCCCGAACAGGCCCTCGAGGGCGGGGATCGGAGGCTTGGCCCGCACCTCCCCGCGCCGGCCCTCGAGCGACTCGAGCATCGAGGTCTCCTCGCCGCAGATGTACGCCCCGGCGCCCACCCGCACGTCGAGGTCGAACCGTCGACCGCTGCCGAGCACCGACTCGCCGAGCACGCCGTGCGCGTACGCGATGTCGATCGCCCGGAGCAGCGTGCGGACGGCATGCGGATACTCGCTGCGGAGGTAGACGTATCCCTCGCTCGCCCCCACCGCGACCGCCGCGACGGCCATGCCCTCGACGAGCGTGAACGGGTCCCCCTCGATGAGCATGCGGTCGGCGAAGGTTCCGCTGTCACCCTCGTCGGCGTTGCAGCAGACGAACTTCACGTCGGCGGATGCCGTGCGCACCGTCTCCCACTTGATGCCGGCGGGGAAGCCGGCACCGCCACGGCCACGAAGGCCAGAGGCGGTGACCTCGGCGACAACCTGCTCGGGGGAGAGCATGAGTGCCCGCTCGAGTCCACGGAGCCCGCCCAGCTCACGGTAGGCCGCGAGGTCGGTCGGCTCGATGACGCCGACTCGCGCGAACGAGACCCGGTGCTGTCGTGCGAGCCAGGGGTGCTCGTCCACGACGCCGACACACTGCTCGGTCGGGTCCAGCGCGCCCGCGAGGAGGGCGGGCACGTCGGCCGGCGACACCCCGGCGTACCCGACCCGGCCGCGCGGGGTCTCCACCTCCACGAGTGGCTCCAGCCACAGCATTCCCCGCGAGCCGTTGCGCCGAACCGTCACCCCGGCCGCCGAGAGCCGGTCCGCGACGTCGTCGGCGCCCACGGACAGGGAAGCCGCGTCGCAGGGCACCCACACCGTCGTCATCACGGCCAGCCCTCGGTCAGTCGTGCGAGCCGTTCGGGGGAGAGCCGGCCGTGCAGCGTTCCGTCGACCGTTCCGGCCGGACCGAGCGCGCAGTTGCCGAGGCAGAAGACCTCGCCCACCTCCACGTCGGGCGAGCCCGCCCAGCGGTGGGATGCCACGGCATAGGTCTGCTCGGCCCCCCGCGCCTGACAGGCCTCCCCCCGGCACAGCGACACGCGGTGGCCGGCCGGTGGGGTGCGCCGGAAGTCGTGGTAGAAGGTCACGACGCCGTGCACGTCGGCGCGCGAGAGGTTGAGCACCTCGGCGATGACCGGCACGTCGTCCTCGTGCACGAACCCGAACGTGGCCACCACCTCGTGCAGCACCGGGAGGAGGGGCCCTCGGGCACCGCGGAGCTCCTCGGCGATGCCACGGACCGACGCCGCTCGCCCCGGGTCGGCCGGGGCGGGGGCCGGTGCCGGACCCGGGCCTCGCTGACGCACGTCGTCGGACCTCTCTGCGGTGAGTGGTGACCTGGCTCTCAACTCTACGCGCGGACCTCTCCGCGCGGACTGGTGTGCGTGGCTCAGCGGCTGGCGAGCCAGACGACGAGGGCGGCCACCACAGCGACGGGCGCCGTGCCCTGCCGCGCGCCACCGTCCGATTAGGGCGGATCTCGGCGCGCTGGTAATCTTGAGCACTGCCGTGAGAACCGGCCGCGGATCCAGAGAGCCCCGGTGAACCAGCCCGGGAGCGCCGCGCAGCGAAACCACAGAAGGAGAGTCGTCGCCCCATGCCCCTGAGCACGGACGTCAAGAAGCAGATCATGAGCGAGTACGCCACCACCGAGGGCGACACCGGCTCCCCGGAGGTGCAGATCGCCCTCCTCACCCAGCGCATCAAGGACCTCACGGAGCACTCGCGCGAGCACAAGCACGACCACCACAGCCGGCGCGGTCTGCTGCTGCTGGTCGGTCAGCGCCGCCGCCTCCTCCGTTACCTCGAGAGCGTCGACGTCGAGCGTTACCGCTCGCTCATCAAGCGCCTCGGCCTGCGCCGATAAAGGACTTCGCGAGGGGCGGTCCTCACGTCAACCGTGAGGGCCGCCCTTTCGCGTGAGGGGTGGTGCCCCGGCACCACCCGTTGGACAAGCCCGTGCACAACGACGATGCACGAGAGCTCTCAGAGACAAGAGAAAAGGAGGACCCATGGAGGGTCCTGAGATCACCGTCGCCGAAGCCGTTCTCGACAACGGCCGCTTCGGCACCCGCACCGTCCGGTTCGAGACCGGGCGACTTGCGAAGCAGGCCGGCGGCGCCGTCGCGGCCTACCTGGACGAGGACACGATGCTCCTCTCCACCACCACCGCCGGAAAGAGCCCGCGCGAGGGTTTCGACTTCTTCCCCCTGACCGTCGACGTCGAGGAGCGGATGTACGCCGCGGGCAAGATCCCCGGCTCGTTCTTCCGCCGCGAGGGCCGCCCGTCGACCGACGCGATCCTCACGTGCCGCCTCATCGACCGCCCGCTGCGACCGACCTTCACCAAGGGTCTGCGCAACGAGGTCCAGGTCGTCATCACGGTGCTGGCCCTCAACCCCGACCACCAGTACGACGTGCTCGCGATCAACGCGGCCAGCGCGTCGACGCAGATCTCGGGGCTGCCGTTCTCCGGGCCGATCGGTGGCGTCCGCGTGGCGCTCATCGACGACCAGTGGGTCGCCTTCCCCAACTTCTCGGATGCCGCACGCTCCACGTTCGACATGGTCGTCGCCGGCCGCGTCGCGGGGGACGACGTCGCCATCATGATGGTCGAGGCCGAGTCCACCGACGCGACCTGGGACCTCGTGAGGACCCAGGGCAAGACGGCGCCGACCGAGGAGGTCGTCGCCGAGGGTCTGGAGGCCGCGAAGTCGTTCATCCGGGCTCTCTGCGACGCCCAGGCCGAGCTGGCCCGGACGGCGGCCAAGCCGGTGGAGGAGTTCCCGATCTTCCTCGACTACGAGGACGACGTCTACGCGGCCGTCGAGGCGGAGGCGGCCGACGAGGCCGCCAAGGCGCTCACCATCGCCGGCAAGCAGGAGCGGGAGGACCGTCTCGAGGAGATCAAGTCCGCGCTGCACCTCAAGCTCGTCGGCGACGGGGACGTCGTCTCCGACGGTGGGGTGCAGGGGCCGTTCCTCGGCCGCCAGAAGGAGGTCTCGGCCGCCTTCCGCTCGGTGCAGAAGAAGCTCGTCCGGGAGCGCATCCTTCGCGACAAGGTTCGTATCGACGGTCGAGGGCTCGCGGACATCCGTGCGCTGTCCGCCGAGGTCGAGGTGCTCCCGCGGGTGCACGGCTCGGCGATCTTCGAGCGTGGCGAGACCCAGATCATGGGCGTGACGACCCTGAACATGCTCCGCATGGAGCAGCAGCTCGACACCCTCTCGCCGGTGACCCGGAAGCGCTACATGCACAACTACAACTTCCCGCCCTACTCGACCGGTGAGACCGGCCGGGTGGGCTCCCCGAAGCGCCGCGAGGTCGGCCACGGCGCCCTCGCCGAGAGGGCCCTCATGCCGGTCCTGCCGACGCGTGAGGAGTTCCCCTACGCCATCCGCCAGGTCTCCGAGGCGCTCGCTTCCAACGGGTCGACGTCGATGGGGTCGGTCTGCGCGTCCACGCTGTCGCTGCTCAACGCCGGTGTCCCCCTCCGGGCGCCGGTTGCCGGCATCGCGATGGGCCTCATCTCGGCCGAGGTCGACGGTCAGATGCAGTACGCCGCCCTGACGGACATCCTCGGCGCCGAGGACGCCTTCGGCGACATGGACTTCAAGGTCGCCGGAACCCGCGAGTTCGTGACGGCCATCCAGCTCGACACCAAGCTCGACGGCATCCCCGCCGACGTGCTCGGCAGCGCGCTGACCCAGGCCCGCGACGCCCGCCTCCACATCCTCGACGTCATGAACGAGGCGATCGACGCACCCGACGAGATGAGCCCCTTCGCTCCTCGCGTCATCTCGGTGCAGGTCCCGGTCGACAAGATCGGCGAGGTCATCGGGCCGAAGGGCAAGATGATCAACCAGATCCAGGACGAGACCGGCGCGGACATCTCCATCGAGGACGACGGCACCGTCTACATCGGTGCGACCGACGGCCCGTCCGCCGAGGCGGCCCGCGCGATGATCAACGCCATCGCCAACCCGCAGATGCCGGAGATCGGGGAGCGCTTCCTCGGGACCGTCGTCAAGACGACGACCTTCGGAGCGTTCATCTCGCTCCTGCCCGGCAAGGACGGTCTGCTCCACATCTCCGAGGTGCGCAAGCTCGTCGGTGGCAAGCGGATCGACGCCGTCGAGGACGTCCTCGCCGTGGGCCAGAAGGTCCAGGTGGAGCTCAAGGAGATCGACCCGCGCGGCAAGCTGTCGCTCGCGGCAGTGCTCGCCGAGGGTGAGACCGGGGACGAGCAGTCCCCAGCGGTCCCTGCCGGCGACGCCGTCGCGACCGAAGGACCGGCCGAGGTGGTCGACGCCGACACCACGGTTGACGGTCCCGCCCGCGAGGGCGAGCACGAGGAGCGCGGCGAGCGCCGCCAGCGGAACCGCCGACGTGGTGGCAACCGCGGGCGCGGCGAACGTTCGGACGTCGAGAGCGCCCCGACCGACGCCTGAGCGCCCGGAACGCCAGCACGACGAGGGCCCCGCACGTCAGAGTGCGGGGCCCTCGTCGTCCCTCACAGGGGGCGGCGGACCCGGAAGCTGCCGTATCGCTCAGGCAGGGCGCCTGCGCACGACGGGTGGGGCGCTCCAGCGCATCTCCATCCGGATGCGGCCGTGGTCCGACGTGACGGGCACCCAGCGCACGGCCACGCCGCTACGGGTCGTGGGCGGGCGGACCTTCGTCATTCGGGACCTCCGGGGGTCGTCGTCGCGCAGGTGCCCAAGGGTAACGGAAGGTGTCGCGCAGATGAACGGCAGGTGAACAGCGGCGTCCTGACTACAGTTTCGCTGCATGAGCGCGATCAAGGTCTCGGTGATCGGCGCCGGGGGCCGGATGGGCTCGACCGTGTGCGGGGTCGTCGAGGGCGCCGAGGACCTCGAGCTGGTCGGCCGATTCGACGAGGGCGACGATCTCGGCGACCTCGCCGGGGCCGACGTCGCGGTGGAGTTCTCCGTGCCCGACGCCTCTCCGGCGAATGTCGCGCACTGCGTCGACCGGGGCGTCCATGTCGTCGTCGGCACGACGGGGTGGAGCGCGGAGCGTGTCGACACCCTTCGTGACCAGGTGGGCAACAGCCCGCCGACCGGCGTGCTCATTGCTCCCAACTTCGCCATCGGTGCAGTCCTCATGATGTCCTTCGCCGAGCGCGCCGCCCGCTTCTACGAGTCCGCCGAGGTGGTCGAGCTGCACCACCCCGACAAGGTCGACGCCCCGTCGGGCACCGCGAGCCGGACCGCCGACCTCATCGGCTCCGCGCGCGAGGATGCCGGGCTCGGTGACGTCCCGGACGCGACCACCGGCGACCCCCATGGGGCCCGGGGGGCCCGGGTGCACGGCGTCCCGGTCCACTCCGTTCGACTGCGCGGGCTGGTCGCCCACCAGGAGGTCCTGTTCGGGGGGCCCGGTGAGCTGCTGACGATCCGGCACGACTCCTTCGACCGGGCATCGTTCATGCCCGGCGTGCTGGCGGCGGTCCGCGCGGTCGCGAGCCACCCCGGGGTGACGGTGGGGCTCGAGCACTACCTGGGCCTCGGGGACTGAGCCGGGTGTGACGACGCTCGTCGGGCTGGACCTCGCGGCGCGTCGGGTCCTCGTCGTCGGAGGCGGAGCGGTCGGGACCAGGCGGGCCGCTGCGCTCGCCGGCGACGGTGCGCACGTCGTGCTCGTCGACCCGGCCCCCTCGGACGAGGCGCGGGTGCTCGCATCGTCCCCGACGGTCGGCCGCGTCGAGCTGGTGGAGCGGCCGGTCACCGAGGCGGACGTGCACGAGGCGTGGCTCGTGGTCGCCGCGACCGCCGACGAGGCGGTCGACGACGCAGTGACGCAGTGGTGCCTGAAGAGGCGCACCTGGTGCATCCGGGGGCAGGCCGGCACGGCACGCTCGGTGGCGTCGAGCCGCCACGGCGACCTCCTGCTGGGCGTCGTGTCGACCGGGGTCCCGGACCCGCGCAGGGTCGCCGGCGTGCGCGACGCCCTCGCCCGGCACGTCGCCTCCGGCGCCGTGGACCTGCGGCGACGTCGTCAGCACGAGGGGAAGGTCGTCCTCGTCGGCAGCGGCCCCGGTGACCCCGGGCTCATCACCGTCACGGGCCTCCAGGCCATCTCCACTGCGGACGTCGTCGTCACGGACCGGTCGGCTGCGACCGGCCTCCTCGAGCATCTCCCTCCCGATGTGGAGGTCGTCGACGTCGGCACGACGTCCGCGAGCCACCCAGTGCCCCAGACGGAGATCAACCGTCTTCTCGTGGAGCGGGCCCGCCGCGGGCTCACCGTGGTGCGGCTCGAGGGCGGCGACCCGTTCGTCGACGGGCAGGGCGGAGAAGAGGTCCACGCGTGCCTCGCGGCGCGGGTCGCGGTGAGTGTCGTGCCGGGCGTCAGCTCCGCACTTGCCGCACCGGCCCTGGCCGGCATCCCGGTGACCCGTCGCGGGGTGGCCACGACCTTCGTCGTGAGCTCGGGGCATGCCGGCGCCGAGCGCGGGGCCGTGGCGGCCCTTGCCGAGGGTGCGACGCTCGTGCTCCTCAGGGCGGTCGGCTCCCTGCCCGAGATCTGCCGGACCGCGCTCGGTGCGGGTGTGCCACCCGACCTCCCGGTGGCCGTCGTCGAGCGGGCGTCCACGTCGCACCCGCGGGTCATCCGGGCGACACTCGCCACCGCCGCCGAGACGGTCGTGCGCATGCGCGTGCGCGCTCCGGCCGTCGTGGTCATGGGGCGCGTGGCGGCGGAGCACGTCGTCGACGCCGCCACCCCACCACGGAGGCCGCGGATGGCTGACCGGTGGCCGGTACTGGTCCTCTGCGCCCACGGGACCCGCGACCCCCTCGGCCGGGAGACGGTGCAGGAGATCGCGTCGACGGTGGCGCGGCGGCTGCCCGAGGTCAGGGTCCGCCAGGCGTACGTGGACGTCCACGGCCCCGAGCTCGGCGAGGTCGTCGCGGGGCTGCCGCGTGCCGACGGGACGAACGTGAGCGCGGTGGTCGTCCCGCTGCTGCTCGCCGCCGGCTACCACGTGCACGTCGACATCGTCCGGGCGGTCGCGACCCGCCGCGACGTGCTGGCCACCCCTGCGCTGGGGCCCGACGACCGGCTCGTCGGCCTGGTCGCGGACCGGCTTCGCGAGGCGGGAGCGCCGCCGGGCACCCCCGTCGTCCTCGCCGCCGCGGGGTCGAGCGACCCCCGGGCACAGGCGGACAGCGCCGAGGTCGCCCGCCGCCTCCAGGCGACCTGGGGTGGGTCGGTGACCCTCGGGTATGCCGCCGGCCCGGCACCCACGGTGACCGATGCCGTCCGCGCGGCTCGCCTCTCCTGGGACGGCCCCGTCGCGGTCGCGTCGTACCTCCTCGCACCCGGGCTCTTCCAGCAGCGCCTGGACGACTCCGGGGCCGACGTCGTGAGCGGTCCGCTGGCGCCGGATCCGCGCATCGTCGACATCGTCGTCGAGCGCTACCGGACGACGGTGGACGCGGCCGGCATCCGCTAACCCCAGCCGGCGGCTCGCAGGAGGGCGGCGACGGTGCCCGCGGCCAGCACGACGACGAGGAAGTTGGCGCGCAGGACGAGGAGGACGACGGCCACCCCCACGGCGACGAACCGGGCGTCGACGACCAGCTGGCCCCCCGGACCTCCGACCGTCTGCACCACGACGAGCCCGGACAGGAGCGCGACCGGCAACAAGGTGGTGATGCGCCCGCTGCGCTCCCCGGACACCACGCGCTCGGGAACCAGGTAGCCCGCGAGCTTGAGGAGGTAGCAGGCGACGCACGCCGTGATGACGACCAGCCACATGGTCACGGCGTGGGGTCCGATCCGGTGAGGACGCCGTCGCCGCCCTCGAGCGGCCCCTCGTGTCGCCCGGGGTGCCGCAGGCCCACGACGACGGCGGCCACGGCAGCGAGGACCACCGGGATCCCGGCCGGCACGATCTGGACGCTGACCAGTGCGACGAAGGCGGCGAGCACGGCGGTGGCCGTGGCGTCCCGGCTGCGTAGACGTGGCCACAGGAGGGCGACGAAGGCCCCCGCGGCCGCGGCATCCAGCCCGAGCTGACGAGGGTCCCCGAAGGCGTTGCCGAGGAGGGACCCAGCGAGCGTCGACGCGTTCCACAAGGCGAAGACCGCGATCCCGGTGTGCCAGAAGCCGAGCCGCTGGGCCGGCGGCTCCGGCTGAGCGACCGCGACTGCCGTCGACTCGTCGATGGTGAGGTGGGCGGCCGCGAGACGGCGCAGACCCGTCGCCCCGAGCATGACGGACGTCTGCAACCCGTAGAGCCCGTTGCGCACGCCGAGCATCGACGCGGTGGCGACGGCCGCGGGTGCCGCTGCCAGGCCGCCGGCCGCGAGGATGCCGACGAGGGCGAACTGCGAGGCCCCGGTGAACATGAGGAAGGAGAGTGCCTGCGCCTGCCAGACGTCGAGCCCGGCAGCGACGGCGAGGGCGCCGAAGGACACGCCGTAGGTCCCGGTGGCTCCACCGACGGACCAGGCCTGGCGGATCACCTCGCGCCTGCGCGAGGAGGGCAGAGGAGTGTCCGCCGTCGCAGGGCCGGTGGGGTCGTGCGTCTCTCCGGTCCCCCCGTCCTGCGCTGGCTCCGGGTGCGTCACGCCGTCGAGTCCTCCACGAGCCGCGTGGAGAGCCGGACCTCACGGAGCGTCTGCCCGGTGGGGGAGACGACCCGGTCGCGGAAGGCACCGTCCGGGCCGAAGCCGGAGGCGCTGAGGAACACCCGTGCGGCCTCGTCGTCGGCGAGCAGCCAGCAGCTGACGACCTCCGCGCCGGCATCGCGCAGGAGGTCCACGCCGGCGTTGAGCAGGCGCGATCCGTGGCCCTGGCGGCGAGCGTCGGGGTGCACGGCGAGCACGGTCACCTCCGCCGACGTCGGGCCTGCGTCGCGGTCCTGCGAGGGCCCGACCGCGGACATGCCGACGACCTGCTCGCCGGCGCAGGCCACGAGGAGGCGGTGCACTCCCTCGGGCGGAGCAGAGAGGCTCTCGCGCCAGGCGCGGGCGAAGGCGTCGGGGTCGAAGAGGGCGACGACCTCGTCGGGCAGGCGTCCGGCATACGCCTCGCGGAACACGGTCGCCTGCACGAGGCCGACGGCAGGGGCGTCGTTGGGCCGCGCCCGGCGCACGCTGGCATCGGCGACCGGACCCGGGTCGAGATGGTGCCCGTGGTCGTGGGGATCGTCGTGTCCCGACGCCGGCGTCGTCATTCGCGCCCCGTGAGGACCAGCGGGCGGCGCTCGGAGAAGGCCTCGACGTCCGGGGCGTTGCGTCGGTGCCCGTGACGGGAGTCACGGCTGCGAGCGGGTCGCGGTCGGGCGGATGGGCACGGGCACGACCCTACCGATCGCAGTGCCGACGTTTTCCCGGCCCGCATCTGGGCAGATGGGGGAGACCAAGGAGAGAACCATGAGACCGCGCAGTTCGCACCTCAAGCCCCATCAGTCACAGCTCCGCCCGGACGGGACGACGTTTCCCCCGGTGACACCGGATCCTCCGCCACCGCCGGGGTGGGTGGACCCGTTGGCGGGCCTCGAGCGCGCGAGCCAGTCCACCGGGCCGGAGGACGGGCAGCGTGACGACACACCGCGCCCGGACTTCTCGCGCGGCCGCGCTGCCCGGGGCAGCCGGGGCGAGTAGCAGGGGTTGCCGTGCGCGTCGCGATCCTGTCGACCTACCCGCCCAGGCGGTGTGGCCTGGCCACCTTCACCGCCGACCTCCGCAACGCCCTGGTGGCTGCCGACGGCTCCACCGACGTCGTCGTCGTGGCGGTGCTCGACGAGGCACCGGAGGACACGGCACCCGAGGTCCTCCTCACCGTCCGCCAGCACGAGCGGGACGACTACGCCCGGGCGGCGCAGGTCCTCAACGGGAGTGGGGTGGACGTCGTGCTCGTGGAGCACGAGTACGGCATCTTCGGCGGAGACTCCGGCGAGTACCTCGTCGACCTCGTGGAGGCCTTGTCCGTGCCCTACGTCGTCACGCTCCACACGCTGCTCCGGGAGCCGGGTCGCCAGCGACGAGCGGTGCTCCGGAGGGTCATCGAAGGGGCCTCGCGGGTGACGGTCTTCACGGCGATGGCGCGCGACCAGCTCGTCCGCAGCGGCCTCGCCTCGTGGGACCGCGTCGCGGTGGTCAACCACGGCGCACCCGAGTACCTCCAGCCCGCCAGGCGGGTCGTCGATCCCCGGCGACCCGCGGACGACACCGAGGGGCCCGCGCTCCCCGAGCTGGCGATGCGTTCGGACCGCCGGGTGCTCTCGACCTTCGGCCTGCTCTCACCGGGGAAGGGGATCGAGGTGGCGCTGCGCGCGCTCGCGTCCGTGGTCGAGACCCATGGGGACGTGCTCTACGTGGTGGCCGGTCGGACCCACCCCGACGTCATCCGACGGGAGGGGGAGCAGTACCGGGCGATGCTCGAGCACCTCGCCGCCGATCTCGGTCTCCAGGATCACGTCCTCTTCGTCGACCGCTACCTCAGCGACGAGGACATCCGCGGCCTCCTGCACCGCACCGAGCTGTTCATCACCCCGTACCGGTCGGAGGACCAGGTGGTCTCCGGGGTGCTCACGTTCGCCGTCGTGGCCGGGTGTCCGGTGGTGTCGACTCCCTACTTCTACGCGACGGAGCTGCTCTCGACGGGGGCCGGCCGCCTCGTGGGCCTCGACGACCACGAGGGCATGGCCGCCGCCGTGTCGGAGCTCCTCGACGACCGGGCTTCGCTCGACAGTGCGTCTCACGCGGCGCTCGAGCTGGGCGCCCAGTACGCCTGGCCAGAGGTCGGCCGCGAGACCCTCAAGGTCCTCGGGGAGGCGGCTCGCGGGCTCGACGGTGGGCGCCCAGGCGACGCGGGGTCACCCGGACGCGGTGCTGTGCGGACCCCTCGGCTGACCCACCTCCAGCGGCTGGTCGATGCCGGCGGCATCGTGCAGCACGCCGTCGGCCTGGAGCCGGACCCGTCCACGGGGTACTGCGTCGACGACGTGGCACGTCTCGGGATGGTCGCGGCGGGCATTGCACGAAGGGACCCCCGACAGGGCGCCTGGACGGAGGTGGCCTGCCGGAGCGCCGCCTTCCTGGAACAGGCCTGGGACCCGGGGAGTGGCGCGATGCGCAACTTCCGGGCGGTCGACGGTCGGTGGCTCGACGAGCCGCATGACGGTGACCACGTCGGCCGCGCCATCTGGGCACTCGGCGAGATGGGGCTCGGGTCGAGTCCGCTCGCCGACCGCAGCAGGGCCCTGCTCCACGACGTGGTGGGAGCCGACCCGGTGCTGAGCAGTCCCAGGTCCGCGTCCTTGGCGATCCTCGGGCTGGCTCGCCTGCCCGTCGACCTGCTTCCCCAGGAGGAGCGGCAGCTCCTTCGACGGCTGGGCGCAGATCTCGCCTCGCGCTACGAGGCGCAGGCGTCGCCGGAGTGGCTGTGGTTCGAGGACGAGCTCACGTACGACAACGGCCGGCTGGCCCAGGCGCTCGTCGCAGCGGGGGCGGCCCGACGGGACGCCGACCAGGTGCGCCTGGGACTCGAGGCGCTCGAGTGGTACTGCGGCCAGTGCGCGGCCGACTCGGACGCCGTGGTCCTCGTGGGCAACCGCTGGCGTCGTCGCGACGCCGCACCGGTCGGGTCCGACGAGCACGACGACGTCGGCGACGAGGGCGACGAGCAGCCACTGGACGCCGCGGCCCTCGTCGAGGCCTGCGTGGAGGCCTTCCGGGTGACCGGTTCACCCACCTACTGCCGGCGGGCGCGGGACGCCTTTGCCTGGTTCCACGGTCGCAACCGGTGGGGTCTTCGCCTCTACGACGAGTCCACGGGCGGCTGCCACGACGGCGTGGGCCCGGATGGCCTCAATCCCAACGAGGGAGCGGAGTCCACCCTCGCCTACCTCCAGGCGTGGTTGGCTCTGGAGTCGGTCGGCCTGGGCCAGTGAGGACGACGGCGTGAAGGTCGCCATCCTCGGGCCGATCACCTGGCGCACGCCGCCGGAGCACTACGGACCCTGGGAGCAGGTGACCGGGCTCCTCGCCGACGGCCTCGCGGACCGGGGTGTGGACGTCACCCTGTTCGCGACGGGCGACTCCCGGACCCGCGCCGCGCTCGACTCCGTCATCCCTCACGGGTACGGAGACGATCCGCAGCTGAACGGAAGGGTGTGGGAGGCCCTGCACGTGGGCCATGTCCTGGCGCGGTCGGGCGAGTTCGACCTCGTCCACAACCACCTCGACTGGCTACCCCTGTGCTTCTCGCACCAGTTCGCAGCGCCTCTCGTCACGACCATCCACGGGTTCTCGGGGCCAGGCATCCTTCCGGCCTACCAGCAGGCGGCGTCGTCCTTCGTCTCCATCTCGGACTCGGACCGCGCCCCGGGGCTGGACTACGTCGCCACGGTCCACCACGGCGTCGACGTCGACGCCCTCCCTTTGGGCGTGGGCGGTGAGTGCCTGGTGTCGCTGGGTCGGATCCATCCCGACAAGGGAACCGCGGAGGCGATCGCCATCGCGCACCGCACCGGCAGACGCCTGGTGCTCTGCGGGATCGTCCACGACCAGAAGTACTTCGACGAGGAGGTCGCCCCGCACGTCGACGGTGACCGCGTGGTGTACCTGGGCTCCGTCGATCCTCGTGAACGCGCTCGTCGTGCTCGGCACGGCGGCTGTGCTGCTGCATCCGGTGGCCTTCGAGGAACCGTTCGGGCTGTCGGTGGTGGAGTCGATGGTGTGCGGCACCCCGGTCGTGGCCTACCGCCGGGGGTCGATGCCCGAGGTCGTCGACGAGGGAGTCACCGGCTACCTCGTGTCGGATGCCGATGCGGCCGTCACCGCCGTGGATGCCGCCGCCGCCCTCGACCGGTCACGGTGTCGCGAGCGCGCGGTGAGCCGCTACAGTGCGGCCCGGATGGTCAGCGACTACCTTGACGTCTATGCCGGAGTCGTGGCGACCGGGTGAGCAGAGGGTCTTCCGCAGGGCGGTCGCGAACCCGTTGCTCACCGCGGACGACTGGCCGTACCCGGTGAATGCGGTGTTCAACCCCGCCGTCGCGCACGACGGCGAGCAGACCGTCCTCGTGTGCCGGGTGGAGGACTTCCAGGGGCGCAGCCACCTGAGCGTCGCCCGGTCGTCGGACGGACTCAACGGCTGGTCCATCGATCCGGAGCCGCTGATCTACCCGTCCGGCGACCACCAGGCGGAGATGTGGGGAGCGGAGGACCCCCGGGTCACCCGCGTGGAGGAGCTCGGCGTGTGGGTCATCGCCTACACCGCCTATGGACCGACCGGGCCGGCGGTCTCACTGGCGACCACCGCCGACTTCCGCACCGTGGAGCGCATCGGCGTCGTCTGCCCCCCGGACGACAAGAACGCCGCGCTGCTGCCCCGCAGGATCGGCGAGCACTTCGTGCTGTTCCACCGGCCCCGCACGGTCGTCGGGGGGCACGCCGACGTGTGGATGTCCCGCTCGCTCGACCTGCGCAGCTGGCTGGCACCCGAGCCGGTGTTCCGGGCTCGGGCCGGCCAGTGGGACAGCGCCCGCATCGGCATGGGCCCACCACCTCTCGAGACGTCCGACGGCTGGCTCGTCGCCTATCACGGGGTGCGCGACACCGTGGCGGGAGAGCTCTACCGCGTCGGCATCGCGCTCCTCGACCTCGAGAACCCGCTCGAGGTGGTGCGGCGGTCCCCGGAGTGGTTCCTCGGCCCCACCACGTCGTACGAGCTGCAGGGGGACGTTCCGGGTGTGGTCTTCCCCTGTGGCTGGCTGCACGACCCCTACACCGACTCGCTGCGGCTCTACTACGGCGCAGCCGACTCGGTGGTCGCGATGGCGGAGTCGTCGCTGAGCGAGGTGCTGGACCTGCTGTCGCGGTGCTCGTAGCCGACGCCCGGGCCCGCGACGCCTGCACGCCCGGGCGGCGCCGCGAGGCCGAACTACGGTTGACCCATGCCGCTACCGCTCACGGTGATCCCCATCCCCGGCCCGGGTGCCGAGGACGTCCTCGTCGCTGCTGACGGTCGCGTCTGGACCGGCACGGAGGACGGCGGCATCCACGTCCACGACCCGGTTGCCGCGACGACCCGGACGGTCACGGCGACCGGCGGCCGCCCGCTGGGGCTGGAGCTTCTCCCCGACGGCCGCATCCTCGTCTGTGACGCCCACCGGGGCCTCCTGGCCCTCGATCCGGCGACCGGGGACCTCGAGACGCTGCTCACCGAGGTGGACGGCCGTCGGCTTCTCTTCCCCAACAACGCCGCGGTGACCGAGGACGGCACCATCTGGTTCTCGGACAGCAGCCGCGTCTGGACGGTCGAGGAGTGGAGGAGCGACCTCATCGAGCACACCTGCACCGGCCGACTCTTCCGGCGCACACCCGAGGGCCGCGTCGACACCGTGCTCGACGGCCTTGCCTTCGCCAACGGCGTTGCGCTCACGGCGGATGCCGGCGCGGTGCTCGTGGCCGAGACGGGAACGTGTGCGATCCGCCGCGTCTCACTCGTCGACGGTGAGCCGGGGGAGTCCTCGCTCTTCGTCGAGCACCTGCCCGGCCACCCCGACAACATCGCGCTCGGCAGTGACGGACTGATCTGGGTGACGATCGCGTCACCGACCAACAGCGCCCTGCGCCTGCTCCAGCGGAGCCCCCGAGCCGTCCGGGGCCTGGTCCGCCGGGCGCCGGAGCGGCTCAAGCCCGAGCCGAGGCACACCGCCCGCGTGCTGGCCCTCGATGGAACCGGCGCGACCGTCCACGACCTCGACTTCGACGCCACCCACTGGCACCTCCCCACCGGGGTTCGGGAGCACCAGGGCAGGGTGTGGCTCGGGAGCCTGGTCCAGCCGGCCATCGCGGTCGGGAACGTGCCGACGGGCTGACTGCCCACGGCTCGAGCGAAGGGTTCAGACCCGTTCGTAGACGACCCGCGACCAGCCCTCGTGGTCCTCGCGGGACTCCTCGGCCCACGAGGCCCGGGGCCACGCGGGGAAGTAGGTGTCGCCCTCAGGCTCGGCGTCCACCTCGGTGATGACCATGCGATGGGCGAACGGCAGGGCCTCGGCGTAGATCTGGGCACCACCGGCGACGAACACCTCGTCGGCCGGACCGGCGAGGGAGACCGCCTCGGCGAACGAGTGGGCCGTCTCGACCCCCGGGTGGTGCCACTGCGGGTCGCGGGTCACGACGATGGTGCGGCGTCCGGGCAGCACCCGTCCGATGGACTCGAACGTCCGCCGGCCCATGACGAGGGGATGTCCCAGCGTCGTCGCCTTGAAGTGGGCCAGCTCCTCCGGTAGGTGCCACGGCACCTCACCGTCCCTGCCGATGACGCCGTTGCGCGCCACGGCCGCGATGAGCGAGATCCGGGTCATCGCGCCCTCTCCTGACGTCGGTGGTCGTGCGGTGGTGCGGTGCCCGGGATGCCGCCAGCGGCGGCCGTGGCACCGTCAGACGGCGATCGGGGCCTTGATGGACGGGTGCGCCTCGTACCCCACGAGCTCGAAGTCGTCGAGGTCGTAGTCGTCGATGCCCTCCTTGGGGGCCACCAGCATCCGAGGCAGCGGCAACGGGTCTCGTGTCAGCTGGAGCCGGGCCTGCTCGACGTGGGTGGAGTAGAGGTGCGCGTCCCCGAGGGTGTGGACGAAGTGTCCGGGCCGCAGGCCGGTGAGCTGAGCGACCATGGTCGTCAGGAGGGCGTAGGACGCGATGTTGAACGGCACCCCGAGGAAGATGTCGGCCGACCGTTGGTAGAGCTGGCAGTCGAGGAAGGCCGGACCGTCCTCAGCCGCGGGCCTCACGTAGAACTGGAACATCGCGTGGCACGGGGGCAGGGCCATGTCGTCGACGTCGGCGACGTTCCAGGCCGAGACGATGTGCCGGCGGGAGTCGGGGTCGGTGCGGATGGCGTCGACGACCTTCGACATCTGGTCGACACGGCGGCCGTCCGGAGTCGGCCAGGAGCGCCACTGGTGGCCGTACACGGGTCCGAGGTCGCCCTGCGCGTCGGCCCAGTCGTCCCAGATGGTGATGCCGCGCTCCTGCAGCCACCGCACGTTGGTGTCCCCGCGCAGGAACCAGAGCAGCTCACCGATGATGGAGCGCAGGTGCAGCCGCTTCGTCGTGACGACCGGGAACCCGTCGGTGAGGTCGAATCGCATCTGGTAGCCGAACACGCTCCGGGTCCCCGTACCGGTGCGGTCGGCCTTGTCGACGCCGTGGGTCATCACGTGGTCGAGCAGGTCGAGGTACTGGCGCACGCCGGGAGCCTACCGTCGTGACGCACTACCCTTGGGCGCATGACGAGCTCCCCCTTCGGTCGTGTCCTCACCGCGATGGTGACCCCGATGTCACCGGACGGCGAGCTCGACGACAAGGGCACCGACTCGCTCGTGGACCACCTGCTCGGAACGGGTCACGACGGCATCGTCGTCAACGGCACGACCGGGGAGTCGTCGACCCTCACCGACGACGAGAGCATCGCGCTCGTGCGCCGCGTCAAGGACCGTGCGGGCGACCGCGCGGCGGTCGTCGCCGGCGTCGGGTCGAACGACACCCGCCACGCCGTGGACATGGCCCGGCGCGCGGCGCAGGCAGGAGCCGACGCCCTCCTCCTCGTCACGCCGTACTACAACAAGCCCACCCAGGCCGGCGTCGTCGCGCACTGCCGCGCCGTCGCCGACACGACCGACCTGCCGGTCATGCTCTACGACATTCCGACCCGCACCGGCATCCCCTTCACGACGGAGACGCTCATCACCCTCGCCGAACACCCGCGCATCGCCGCCGTCAAGGACGCGAAGGGCGACCTGTGGGCGTCCACCAAGGTCATGGCCGGGACCGACCTGCTGTGGTTCAGCGGCGCCGACGAGCTCAACCTCCCGCTCCTGGCCCAGGGGGCGGTCGGCGTCGTGTCGGTGGTCGGTCACGTGGCCGGTGAGCAGTATGCCGCCATGGTCACCGCCGTCGACCGCGGCGACCTCCGCGAGGCCCGCCGCCTGCACACCTCCCTCATCCGCGTCGTCGAGGCGATCATGACGACCTCCCAGGGGGCGATCATGGCCAAGGCGGCTCTGGTCGAGCTCGGTGTCCTGGAGTCGGCGACCGTCCGCCTGCCGCTCGTCGAGTCGCCACCGGAGCACCTCGAGCTGCTCCGGTCCGCCCTCGCGACGCTGCCGACCCGATGAGCCACCCCCACCCCGAGCTCGACCTTCCCGGTCCGCTCGTGGACGGCGGGGTTCGCGTCGTCCCTCTCGGCGGTCTCGGCGAGATCGGCCGCAACATGACCGTCATCGAGCACCGGGGGCAGCTCCTCATCATCGACTGCGGGGTGCTGTTCCCCGATGACCACCACCCGGGGATCGACCTCATCCTCCCGGACTTCGAGTACATCAAGGATCGCCTCGACGCCGTCCAGGCCGTCGTCCTCACCCACGGACACGAGGACCACATCGGGGCGGTGCCCTATCTCCTGCGCCTCAAGCCCGACCTGCCGCTCGTGGGCTCGCAGCTCACGCTGGCCCTCGTCGAGGCGAAGCTCAAGGAGCACCGCATCCGGCCCTACACGCTCGGCGTGCGTGAGGGCGACCGCGAGCGGCTCGGCCACTTCGACTGCGAGTTCGTCGCGGTGAACCACTCCATCCCCGATGCGCTCGCCGTGGCGGTGCGCACCTCGGGAGGGACGCTGCTGCACACCGGCGACTTCAAGATGGACCAGCTTCCCCTCGACGGCCGGCTCACGGACCTGCGGGCCTTCGCACGCCTGGGAGAGGAGGGCGTCGACCTCTTCCTCACCGACTCGACCAACGCCGAGGTCCCCGGCTTCACGACGCCCGAGCGCGACATCTCCTCCGCCATCGACAAGGTCTTCCGCCACGCCGAGCGGCGGGTCATCGTCGCCTGCTTCTCCTCCCACGTGCACCGCGTGCAGCAGGTCCTCGACGCGGCCCAGAAGGCGGGCCGCAAGGTGGCCATGGTGGGCCGGTCGATGGTCCGGAACATGGGCATCGCCGCCGAGCTCGGCTACCTGCACGTGCCCGCCGGCGTCCTCGTCGACGTCAAGCAGCTCGACGACCTGCGCGACGACCAGATCGTGCTCATCTGCACCGGCAGCCAGGGTGAGCCGATGGCGGCACTGTCCCGCATGGCCAACCGGGACCACCGGATCGACGTGGGCCGCGGCGACACCGTGCTTCTCGCGTCCTCGCTCATCCCCGGCAACGAGAACGCCGTGTACCGCGTCATCAACGGCCTCATGCGGCTCGGGGCGGCGGTGGTCCACAGGGGGAACGCGAGGGTGCACGTGTCGGGGCATGCCAGCGCCGGGGAGCTCCTCTACTGCTACAACATCGTCCGGCCACGCAACGTCATGCCGGTGCACGGGGAGTGGCGCCACCTCGTCGCCAACGCGGAGCTCGCCGTGGCCACGGGCGTCCCGCGTGACCGCGTCGTCGTCGTCGAGGACGGCGTGGCCGTCGACCTCGTCGACGGGGAGGCAGCGGTCTCGGGCGCGGTCCCCTCGGGATACGTCTATGTGGACGGCGCCTCGGTGGGCGGGGCGGACGAGGGCCTGCTCAAGGACCGTCGCATCCTGCGCGACGAGGGCTTCATCTCCGTCACCGTCGTCGTCGACTCGATGACCGGGAAGATCATCGCCGGTCCTGAGATCACGGCGAGAGGTTTCGTCGAGGACGAGGTCGTGTTCGACGACGTCATGCCCTCGCTCGTTCGGGCCCTCGACGAGGCCACGGCGAACGGTGTCGCGGACACCTACCAGCTGCAGCAGGTCATCCGTCGGTCGGTCGGTGGCTGGGTGGGGCGGAAGATCCGCCGTCGGCCGATGATCATCCCCACGGTCATCGAGGCCTGACACAGGCGCTCAGGTCCTCATCGCGCTCATCTTGGCCTCAGTGTTCCGCGTGTGACGCATGTGTCCGGTGTGACTGTCGCGTAGCCTGCGCCCATGGCGACTCGTACGTCTTCCTCGCCGCGCGGCCGCACGACGTCCACGCGTCCACGGGGGCAGCGCCCCACTGCTCGTTCGAGCGGACGCTCCCGCAAGGCCCGGTCCGGGCGTCTTCCGCTGCCCGTGCGCGCCGTGCAGAACACGTGGATGGGTCTTGCGCACGCGACCGGCGCGGTGGCGCGCAAGGTGGGCGACACCGGCCGCGACCTCGAGCCGGAGCACCGCCGTGACGGCGTCGGTCTGCTCCTTCTGGCCCTTGCCGTCGTCGTCGCCGCTCGCGAGTGGTGGGGCATGCCGGGTGATGTGGGCACGATCGTCCACGCCGTCATCGCAGGAACCTTCGGCAAGGTCGGCTACGTCGTCCCCCTCGTGCTGCTCGCGTTCGGCATCCGCATGCTGCGCGCGCCGCAGGACGAGGCGGCGACCTCGCGTGCGGCCGTCGGGACGACCGCTCTGGCCTTCGCCGCGTGCGGTCTGACCCACGTCGCCGCCGGCATCCCCACACCACCCGAGGGCGCCGACGGGATGCGGGCGGCGGGCGGCATCCTGGGTTTCCTCTCCTCCAGCCCGCTGGAGGCCGCCGTCTCCGTCTACGGAGCCGTGCCGCTGCTGCTCCTCCTCGGGCTCTTCGGTGTCCTCGTCATCACGGCGACGCCCCTGCACCAGGTGCCCACCCGACTTCGGGCCGTCACGGACCGGCTCACCGGCCACCCTCCCGTCGCGCCGAACGACACGGCCACGACCGCTCCGGTGAACGACCGGCGTCGGGCGGGCCGGGGCGCCGCGCTCGACGGCGATGGCCCGCGGGTCGGCGACGAGGCGTTCGAGCAGGCCGCCCTCGTCGACCCCGTCACCGGCAAGCGTCTCCGCCCGGGGCAGAAGCGGTCCACGGCGCCCCTTGCCGTCCCGGACGGAGGAGGCGAGGCCACCGCGATGGGCGGACCGGCAGCGCGAGGCCCCGTCCCGGAGCGAGTGCCGCTGGAGGCGCCTCCCACGACCCCGCTGCCGCAGCGGGTCGAACAGCTGTCGCTGGCCGGTGACGTGACCTACACCCTCCCCGACGCCGCACTCCTCGAGCCCGGCAGCCCGCACAGGGCTCGCAGCGCCGCGAACGACCGCATCGTGGAGTCGCTGACGACGGTGCTCGACCAGTTCGAGATCGACGCCCAGGTCACCGGCTTCAGCCGGGGTCCGACCGTGACGCGGTACGAGGTGGAGCTCGGCCCGGGGATCAAGGTCGAGCGCGTCACCGCGCTCTCCAAGAACATCGCGTATGCCGTGGCCTCCGCCGACGTGCGGATCCTCAGTCCCATCCCCGGGAAGTCGGCGATCGGCATCGAGATCCCGAACCTCGACCGCGAGAAGGTCAGCCTCGGCGACGTCCTGCGCAGCCAGGTGGCCCGCGGCACCGACCACCCGATGGTCATGGGCGTGGGCAAGGACGTCGAGGGCGGCTACGTCGTCGCCAACCTCGCGAAGATGCCGCACCTCCTCGTCGCAGGTGCCACGGGCGCCGGGAAGTCGAGCTTCGTCAACTCGATGATCACCTCGATCCTCATGCGCGCGACGCCCGAAGAGGTGCGCCTCGTGCTCGTCGACCCGAAACGGGTCGAGCTCACCGCGTACGAGGGCATCCCGCACCTCATCACCCCGATCATCACCAACCCCAAGAAGGCCGCCGAGGCCCTGCAGTGGGTGGTGCGTGAGATGGACACCCGCTACGACGACCTCGCCGCCTTCGGCTTCAAGCACGTCGACGAGTTCAACAAGGCGGTCAAGGGCGCGAAGGTGACCCCGCTGCCCGGTTCCGAGCGCGTGCTCACCCCCTACCCCTACCTCCTCGTCGTCGTCGACGAGCTCGCGGACCTCATGATGGTCGCCCCGCGCGACGTCGAGGAGTCGATCGTCCGGATCACCCAGCTCGCGCGCGCGGCCGGCATCCATCTCGTGCTGGCCACCCAGCGGCCGAGCGTCGACGTCGTGACCGGGCTCATCAAGGCCAACGTGCCGTCACGGATGGCCTTCGCGACCTCGAGCGTCACGGACTCGCGGGTGGTCCTCGACCAGCCCGGCGCCGAGAAGCTCATCGGGCAGGGTGACGCCCTCTTCCTGCCGATGGGCGCCAGCAAGCCGATGCGCGTGCAGGGCGCCTGGGTCACCGAGTCCGAGATCCACGCCGTCGTCAAGCACGTCACCGGGCAGCTGCGACCCACCTACCGCGACGACGTCACGGTGAGCGCACCCAGGAAGCAGGTCGAGGACGACATCGGCGACGACCTCGACCTGCTGCTGCAGGCCACCGAGCTCGTCGTCACGACGCAGTTCGGCTCCACGTCGATGCTGCAGCGCAAGCTGCGCGTCGGCTTCGCCAAGGCCGGCCGGCTCATGGACCTGCTGGAGTCCCGTGGTGTCGTCGGCCCGTCCGAGGGGTCCAAGGCGCGCGACGTCCTCGTCAAGCCCGACGACCTCGCCACGACCCTCGCGCTGCTGCGCGGCGAGGACGTGCCGGACGTCGCGATCGAGCCGTATGCCGTGCCGGTGGACGGTGTCGCCGGGACCGGGGGTCGCCGGTCACCGACGACTCCACGGACGACACCTCGGAGGTGCCGGTCATCGCCTACCAGCGCGACGCCGTCGCCGACGACCTCGACCGGTACCCCGTCGCGAGGGACTGGGCCGACGGGGACTCCGGGAGACGACGGCAGCGACGACGCGTGGGAGCTCACCGGCCGCCGGTGACTTCTACAGTGGTGCCATGACCATGTTGTGGGAGGACCTCAAGGAGCCTCCGTCCCGATCGGCCCGATGGAAGGCCACGCTGCGCAAGCAGCCGTCGGCGTTCCTGCTGACCGTGCAGATCCTCGTCATCCTGCTGCTGCCGTTCCTCGAGTCCTCGGAGTACGGTCGCGCCGTCATCTCGCTGCTGAGCCTCTCGGCGCTCATCACGGCCGTCTTCACCGTCCGGAGCACGCCCGCCCTCACGTGGCTGTCGGTGACCCTCGCCCTGCCGGCCGCGGTCTTCGAGATCTGGAGCCTCGTCGACGACCGCTCGGCCATCCTGGCCCTCGCCCACTCGTTCCTCGCCCTCTTCTACTTCTACACGGCCTACGCCCTCATCTCGTACATGTTCGAGGACGCCTGGGTGACCAAGGACGAGCTCTTCGCCGTGGGCGCCTGCTTCACCGTGCTCGTCTTCGCGTTCGCCTACGTCTTCCTCGCGATCCAGGAGGTGTACCCGAACTCGTTCACCTCCTTCGACGGTCCGGGGCAACGGACCTTCCTCGAGCTCCTCTACCTCTCGGGTGCCAACCTCACGAGCGTGGGGCTCTCCGACGTCGGCCCGATCCGCCCCGAGGCGCGGGCCATGGGCACGGTGGAGCAGCTGGCCGGCGTCATGTACGTCGCGATGGTCATCTCGCGCCTCGTGGCGCTCACCGTCATGCGTGCCCGCCAGTGACGTCGAGACGTCGACCGGGGCGAACGAGCGTTCAGGTCGGGCTGACCGTCGAGGTCCTCGATGCGGGCCAGGCTCGGCCCGCGCCGTGCCCTGGATCTCACGCGCACACGCCTCGGCGGCACCCAGGACCCGAAGGGCGTTGCCCCCGGCCATCGCCGCCAGGTCCGCGTCGCTCCAGCCGCGGTCTGCCAGCGCGGCCAGCAGGCGCGGGTAGCCGGTGACGTCCTCGAGGCCCTGGGGCAGCACGTCGACCCCGTCGTAGTCGCCGCCGAGCCCGATGTGCTCGACCCCGGCCACCTCACGGGCGTGCTCGCAGTGTGCGACGACGTCGTCAATGGTGGCCACCGGCCCGCCCATCCTGCGGCGCCGCGCCTCGAGGAAGGGGGCGTATGCCGTGGAGTCGTCCGCGTCGATGCCCTCGGCCGCTGCGGCTTCGCTCGCCTCCAGGTCCCAGTCACGGACGCTCTGGGAGACGAAGCGCGGGACGAACGTCACCATGCACAGGCCGCCGTTGTGCCGCAGGCGCTCGAGCACGTCGTCGGGCACGTTGCGGGGGTGGTCGCACAAGGCGCGGGCCGAGGAGTGGGAGAACATCGCCGGCGCCTGCGTGACGTCGAGGGCGTCGCGCATCGTGTCTGCCGAGACGTGCGAGAGGTCGACGAGCATGCCCAACCGGTTCATCTCCCGGACCACCTCGTGCCCGAACGGGGACAAGCCGCCGAGCTCGGGCTCGTCGGTGGCAGAGTCCGCCCACGGCACGTTGTCGTTGTGGGTCAGCGTGAGGTAGCGGACGCCGAGGGCGTAGAGCATCCGCAGCGCCCCGAGCGAGGAGTCGATGCTGTGCCCGCCCTCGGCGCCCAGCAACGAGGCGATCCGGCCCTCGGCCCGGGCACGGTGGACGCCGGCGACCGAGGTCGCGAGAGCGAGGTCACCGGCATACCTCGCGGTCATGCAGTGCACGGCATCCACCTGCTCCAGCGTGGCCGTGACGGCCGCGAGCCCCTGCAGATGGGACGGCACGAAGACCGACCAGAACTGGGCGCCCACGCCGCCCTCGCGCAGTCGAGGAAGGTCGGTGTGGGTCGCCTGGCGACTCGAGATGTCGAGCTGGTCCCAGTCGTAGCCGGCCCGTTCCCGCGCCTCCCACGGGAGGTCGTTGTGTCCGTCGACGACAGGGTGCTCGGCGAGAAGCGCGCGGATCCGGCCGAGGCTGTCCGAAGGCATGCGCAGACCCTACTCGCGGGGTCAGGGCCGGCCGGCGTGCCCAACTAGAGTGACGGCATGTCCCCCTCCCGCGGCAGCGTCGCCCTGGTCACGCTGGGCTGCACGCGCAACGAGGTGGACTCCGAGGAGCTCGCCGGCCGCCTCGCCGCGGAGGGCTGGACGCTCGTCGAGGACGCCGCTGATGCGGACGTCGCGGTCGTCAACACCTGTGGGTTCGTCGAGCAGGCGAAGAAGGACTCGATCGACACCCTCCTCGAGGCCGCCGACCTCAAGCGGACCGGTCGCACCCGCGCCGTCGTCGCGGTCGGCTGCCTCGCCGAGCGCTACGGTCAGACGCTGGCCGACGAGCTGCCGGATGCCGACGCCGTGCTCGGATTCGACTCCTACCGGGCGATGTCCAGCCACCTCACGGCTGTGCTGGACGGGCAGCGACCCGCATCCCACCTGCCGTCGGACCGGCGCCGGCTGCTTCCGCTGGCGCCCGCCGACCGCTCCGGGGGCGGGGCAGCCGTGTCGGCGCCGGGTCATGGAGACGGCGGGGACGCGGGGTTCGTGCGCGCGAGGCTCGACGCCCGCCCGTGGGCGCCGCTGAAGATCGCCAGCGGGTGCGACCGACGCTGTTCGTTCTGCGCCATCCCGATGTTCCGAGGCTCGTTCGTCTCCCGGCGTCCGACCGACGTGGTTGCCGAGGCCCGGTGGCTCGCTTCACAGGGCGTGCAGGAGCTCTTCCTCGTGAGCGAGAACTCGACGTCGTACGGCAAGGACCTCGGTGACCTGGCGCTCCTGGAGAAGCTCCTGCCCGAGCTCAGCGAGGTGGACGGGGTCGAGCGGGTCCGGGTGTCCTACCTCCAGCCCGCCGAGGTGCGACCGGGTCTGCTCGCGGCGATGGCGACCACGCCCGGCGTCATGCCCTGGTACGACCTCTCCTTCCAGCACGCGTCCACCCCGGTGCTGCGCCGGATGCGGCGCTTCGGGGGCACCGAGGCGTTCCTCGACCTCATCGGTCGTGTCCGGACGCGGCAGCCCCTCGCGGGCGTGCGCAGCAATGTCATCGTGGGCTTCCCGGGCGAGACCGAGTCTGACGTCGAGGAGCTCGAGCGCTTCCTCGGCGAGGCGCGTCTCGACGTCGTCGGTGTCTTCGGCTACTCCGACGAGGACGGCACCGAGGCGGAGGCACTCGAGGACAAGCTGCCCGATGCGGTCGTCGCGGAGCGGGTGGAGCGGTTGACCGCCCTCGTGGAGGAGCTCACCGCCCAACGAGCCGGCGAGCGGGTCGGTGAGAACGTCGTCGTGCTCGTGGAGGACCACGACGAGGACGACCCGACGGTCGCGGTCGGCCGCGCTGAGCACCAGGGTCCCGACGTCGACGGGGTGTGCCTCGTGCACGGGTCGCCCGGGACGGCCCCGGTCACGGTCGGGTCGTTCGTCCACGCCGTCGTCGTCGACGCGGTGGGGGTCGACCTCGTCGTGGAGGCGCGATGACCGAGAAGCCGGTCCGCCCCGTCCGACCAGGACCACTCGCGGAGGGGCGCGCCACCGACCCCTACCGCGCCGGCATCGACCCTGCCAGCGATGTCGTCCCGACGACCGGGCCGAGCGCATGGAACATCGCGAACTACCTCACCGTCTTCCGGCTGCTGCTCGTCCCGGTCTTCGGGTGGCTGCTCCTCGTCGACGCGGGCCGCAGCCCCGGGTACCGGTGGGCTGCCTTCGGCGTCTTCGCGGTCGCCATGCTCACCGACCGGATCGACGGCGACCTGGCACGGAGCCGGGGGCTCGTCACGAACTTCGGCAAGGTCGTCGACCCGATCGCCGACAAGGCCCTCGTCACGATGGCCCTCGTGGGCCTCTCCGCCATCGGGGAGGTGTGGTGGTGGGTCACCGTGGTCGTGCTCGTGCGCGAGTGGGGCATCACCGCGGTCCGCTTCTGGGTGATCCGGCACGGGGTCATGGCGGCCGGGCGGGGCGGCAAGCTCAAGACCCTGCTGCAGACCTTCGGCATCGGGTTCTACCTGCTGCCGCGCTGGACCCTACCGCTGCCGGCGTTCTGGGACTGGGTGGCGGCGATCTCGCTGGGCGCCGCCGTGGTCGTCACCGTGGTGACCGGCGTGGACTACCTCATCCAGGCGCTCCGACTGCGTCGGACCAGCGAGCGGGCGACACGCAAGCGCGCTGCGCGGGCGGCCGCCCGGCAGCGGCGCACGGGCGCGTGACGGCCGCCGCGCAGCGGGCGACGGGGGTCGTGCGCGGGCTCAAGGAGGCCGGGCTCACCGTCGGGACGGCCGAGTCACTCACCGGCGGCCTCGTGTGCGCCGCGCTGACCAGCGTGCCGGGGGCATCCGCGGTGGTGCGTGGTGGGGTCGTCGCCTACGCGAGCGACGTGAAGGCCGACGTCCTCGGCGTGGACCGGGCACTTCTCGACCGGGAGGGTGCCGTCAACGCCGCGGTGGCTCGTGACCTGGCGGACGGGGCGCGACGGGTTCTGCGGTGCGACGTGGGTGTCGCGACGACGGGTGTCGCCGGACCCGACCCGGCGGACGGCGCCGCCGTGGGCACGGTCTACGTCGCCGCCAGCGGGCCGTGGGGAATCCTCGTCGAACGGCACGCGTTGACCGGCGATCGGGCTGATATCCGCTCAGCCAGTGTCCGTGCCGCCCTCCAGCTCCTTGAGGAGGGTCTGCAGAACCTCCGCGACCAGGTCGGCAGCGGGGGGTACGGTGGACGGCACGAGGGACGATCCGCCCAGCACGACCATCGAGAGGAGGCGCCATGATCCTGCTTCGGCACGAGCTCGGCGAGGTCCTGCGGGAGATCCGTCAGGACCAGGGCCGCACGCTTCGTGACGTCGCCGCATCGGCCGCCGTCTCCTTGGGCTATCTCAGCGAGCTCGAGAGGGGCACGAAGGAGGCCTCCTCCGAGCTCCTGGCCGCCGTGTGCGCGGGACTCGGGCTCAGCCTCTCGGATGTCCTGGCGCTCGTCAGCGAGCGGGTCGAGCGGGTCGAGACCCTGACGGAGCCCGTGACGCTCCCCGTCGGTGCGGCTCGCTCGGGTGCTCGCGTCTCCGCCTCCGCTGCCTGACGCCGTGTCGCGGTGAGCACGCCCCGCGGCGGTCACCGTGAGGCCCGGTACGCTCCGCGTCCCCCCGCTCCGAGCGGTCGTTGTGGTCGGCCGTCGTCGGTCGGCGCCAGGCCCTTCTGACAGGTCGGGCACGAGAAGAGCGTCCGCTCCCGGGGGGCCGCACCCGTCGTCGCCACCCGCACCGTGTCACCGCAGCGCCGGCATGGACGGCCCGAGCGCGCGTGCACATAGGCCTCCTCACCGGAGCGCCGCACGCCGGTGCTCGCCTGCCGGCCGGTGCGTCGTGCGGCATCCATGAGCCGGTGCGCTCGGTGCAGGAGCCGAAGCACTCTCTCGGGTTCGACCTGAGCGACCGGTGTCCAGGGCAGGATCCCCTCGAGGAACAGGGTCTCGCTCGCCCAGAACGTGCCGACCCCGGCGAGGACCCGTTGGTCGAGCAGCGCGTCGCCGACGAACCCCGGGTATGCCGTGACGCGTGCGGCGGCGCGGTCGGCGTCCCAGTCTGGGCCGAGCACGTCGGGTCCCAGGTGGCCGACGAGGTCGTCCTCCCGGCTCGTGGGGACGAGGTCCAGCATGCCGAGGCGAAGACCCACGGCGGACCACCGCGCCGTGAGGACTGCCGCACGCAGGTCTGCCCGGCGCAACGCCCGCTCGGTGTCGTGCCCCGGGTGCTCGACCCGCCACTGGCCCTCCATCCGCAGATGGGTGTGGAGGGTGGCGCCGGTGTCGAAGCGATGGAGGATGTGCTTGCCACGCGCCACGACCTCCACGGTGCGCGATCCGCGAAGGTCGACGTCCGGGACCGTCGGCCAGCGCAGCTCGCAGCGATCGACGATCTCGCCGCGTAGGGCGGCATCCAGGCGGTCGGCCGTCCGCCACACGGTGTCACCCTCGGGCACCGCGCGTCACCGCCGCATCCGGAGCCCGCGGGGGGTCAGGTGGAACCCCGCCACCTCGAGCGCGGCCACCACCGGGTGACCCGAGCCGAGCAGCTGCCCGCCGTCGGCTTTCTCGACGGTGATCCGGCCGAGACTCCCCCGTCGCACCGCGTCGGCGAGCGCGGTCGCCGCGGCGGCCAGGAGGCGGGGATCCTCGCTGTACGTCAGCAGGGTCTTCCCGCCGCGCTCGACGTAGAGAAGGAGCTCGCCGTCGACGAGCACGACGACCGCCCCGGCCTTGCGGCCGGGCTGGTGGTGTCGGCGTCGGTCCGGAGCGGTCGACGCAGCTTCCCCCTGCCCGTCGGCCGCGGGGTCGACCGCGCGGTCCGGCCAGGACAGGGCGGCACCGAAGGGGTTCGCCGGGTCGCTGGCCGCCAGCACCACCGCGGTCGGGCTGTCCCGGGTCCCGTTGTGCGCCGATCCGCTGCGGAGCCGGTCGACGGCCCCGGTGGTGCCGAACTGGGACGCCCCGAGGCCCTCGACGAAGTACCCGCGACGGACCCGGCCCGCCTCCTCTGCCCGACCGAGCACCCGGTAGATCGCCGCGAACCCGCCCGGGACGTCCTCCGCGGCCGTGGCGCCGCGGGTGAGGATGCCGTGTCGGTCGAGGAGGAGCTCTGCCGTGGCGTAGGTGCGCAGCGTCGGGTCGAGCTCCACCGGGGGGAGCAGAGACCACCGACCCGTGACCCGTGCCGGGCCCGACCGGGTGGGGAGCACCGGTCGTGGCGGTGCCGCACCGAGCCCGCCGAGGGGGCCCCGCCGACCGGCATACCTGGTGCGGCGGGGTCCCGTCGCCGTCCTCCGGTGGGCCGTGCGCCCGCCGCCGAGGAGGGCCCGGACCGGAGCGAAGGTGTCACCGGTGACCCGGCCGGCCCACACGAGCTCCCACAGGGTCGTCGCGAGGGCGTCGTCGTCGGTGGCGCCGACCTGGTCGGAGAGGGCGCGGAAGAAGTGCGCTCCACCTCCGCCGAGAGCATCGAGCACGGCGATGCCCTGCTCGGAGGGGGGACGCTCCGGGTCGGGACCGGGCAGGGTGAGGTGAGCGGAGTCGGCGAGGTGCAGTGAGACCCACCCGTCGTCGCCGGGGAGCGACCCGTGACCGCACCACAGCACCTCACCGGTCGACATCAGCTCGTCGAGGAGCGCTGGGGAGTAGTCGCGAACGCGGGAGGGGAGGACGAGGGACTCCACCGCACTGGCGGGCACCACCGCTCCGCTCAGCTGCTCGACGGCGCGCAGCAGCCCGTCGCGACCCCGCAACGACCCGCCGACGCCCTGCCAACCCAGGAGGAAGCGAGAGAGCTCGACCGGCGTGACCGGCTCGACCTCGGCACGCAGCGCGGCGAGCGAGCGTCGACGGAGCATGCGCAGCACCTCGGCGTCGCAGTACTCGGTGCCACCCCCGCCGGTCGGAAGCAGCTCGCCCTCGACGACGCGTCCCGTGGAGACCAGCCGGGCGAGGGCGGCCGTGGCGACGGCGGGGCCGAGACCATGGGCGCGGGCCACCTCGCCGGCATGGAAGGGTGCGTGCGTGCGGGCATAGCGGGCGACGAGGTCACCCAGGGGGTCTGCGACCGGCTCGAGGAACGCCTGCGGCACACCCGGTGGCAGAGAGACGCCGAGCGCGTCCCGGAGCCGTGCGGCGTCCTCGATCGCTGCCCAACGGTCCTCGCCCGCGACCCGGACGGGGATCACCTGACGGAGGCCCGCGAGACCCTCGAGCCAGGCCTCCACGTCGGCTCCCGTGGTGCCTTCGCGGCACCGGACGAGGACGGCCTCGGTCGACAGCGGTCCGAGGCTGCGCAGGAGGTCGAGGGTGTCGTCGGCGTCGCGAGCCGCACGTTCGGGTGTGAGCCGTTGCAGCTCGGCCTCCGTGCGAGCGATCTGCTCGGCGTCGAGGAGGTCGCGCAGGGCCAGGCCCTCGCCGGTGCCGAGGAGCTCCGCCAGCAGGGACGGGTCGAGGGCCAGCGCGGCGGCCCGGCGCTCCGCGAGCGGGGAGTCCCCCTCGTAGAGGAACTGCGCCACGTAGCCGAAGAGGAGCGACTTGGCGAAGGGGGACGGGGTGGCGCTCTCGACGTCGACGACGGTGACCCGGCGGGACGCGATGTCGCGCATGAGGTCGACGAGACCGGGAACGTCGAAGACGTCCTGGACGCACTCCCGAACGGCCTCGAGGACGATGGGGAACGACGGGTACTGGCTCGCCACCTCGAGCAGCTGGGAGGCCCGTTGGCGTTGCTGCCAGAGCGGCTGCCGGCGGTCCGGGCGCCGACGAGGGAGGAGCAGCGCTCGGGCCGCGCACTCGCGGAAGCGGGCTGCGAAGAGCGCCGAGCCGCCGATCTCGTCGGTGACGAGGCCTCGGACGTCGTCGGGCTCGAGGATGACGATGTCGAGCAGCTCGTGGCCCACCCCTCGGCCACCCACGCCGGTCACGTCGTCGAGCTCCAGGTCCGGCAGGCGCAGCACGATGCCGTCGTCGCCGTGCATCGCCTGGACGTCCACGCCGAACCGGTCGCGCATCCGTGCGCCGACCGCCAGCGCCCAGGGAGCGTGCACCTGCGCCCCGAAGGGCGAGTGGACGGCGACCCGCCAGTCGCCGAGCTCGTCCCGGAACCTCTCGACGACGATCGTCCGGTCGTCGGGGACGTGGCCGGTGGCCTCCCGCTGCTCCCGCAGGTACCCGAGGAGGTTGTCGGCGGCCCACTCGTCGAGCCCGGCCGCCATCACGCGCTCCCGGGCGGCCGGGGGCGCGAGCCCGACCACCTCACGGACGAAGGCCCCGACCGCGCGGCCGAGCTCCGCGGGCCGTCCCAGGGAGTCGCCCTTCCAGAAGGGGAGCCGGCCCGGCAGGCCCGGCGCCGGAGTCACGAGGACCCGGTCGTGGGTGATGTCCTCGATCCGCCACGTGCTCGTCCCGAGGGTGAACAAGTCACCGACCCGTGACTCGTACACCATCTCCTCGTCGAGCTCGCCCACGCGGCGGCCGGGCCCGTCGCCGGTCGCGAGGAAGACGGCATACAGGCCCCGGTCGGGGATGGTGCCGCCGGAGGTGACGGCGAGGCGCTGGGCGCCGCGACGGCCGGTGAGGGTGTCCGAGAGGCGGTCCCAGGTGACTCGGGCACGCAGCTCGGCGAACTCCTCGCTCGGGTAGCGGCCCGCGAGCATGTCGAGCACGGACTCCAGCACCGGGCGAGTGAGCGTCGCGTAGGGGGCGGCGCGCCGGGCGAGGGTGAGCACGTCGTCGACGCTCCACTCGTCGAGCGCACACATGGCGACGACGTGCTGGGCGAGGACGTCGAGGGGGTTGGCGGGCACGCGGAGCGCCTCGATCTGGCCGGCGAGCATGCGCTCGACGACGACAGCGGTCTGGACGAGGTCGCCACGGAACTTGGGGAACAGCACCCCCCTGCTGACCGCCCCCACCTGGTGGCCGGCACGGCCCACACGCTGGAGGCCCGAGGCCACCGACGGCGGTGACTCGACCTGCACGACGAGGTCGACCGCGCCCATGTCGATGCCGAGCTCGAGGCTGCTCGTGGCCACCACGGCGGGGAGGCGCCCCGACTTCAGCTCCTCCTCGATGGTGGCGCGCTGCTCCTTGCTGACCGACCCGTGGTGGGCCCGCGCCAGCACGGCGGGGGCGCCGCGCGCTGCACCCGACTGGGCCATGATCTGCGCGGGACTGTGGCTGAGCACAGCGGGCTGCGACACGGCGTCCGCGTCGGTGCGCTCCTCCCAGATCTCGTTGAGCCGGGTGGTGAGGCGCTCGGCGAGACGGCGGCTGTTGGAGAAGACGAGGGTCGAGGTGTGCTCCGCGACGAGGTCGACGATGCGCTCCTCCACGTGCGGCCAGATCGAGGCGCGCTGCTCCGGTCCCGACGCCGCCCCGGACAGGTCGCCGGTGGGCTGGCCCAGCTCGGCCATGTCGGGCACGGGGACGACGACCTTGAGGTCCCACGCCTTGGTCGACGGCGGGTGCACGACGTCGACGGGCTGACCCCCGGTGAGGTAGCGGGCGACCTCCTCCACCGGGCGGACGGTGGCGGACAGCCCGATCCGCTGTGCTGGTCGCGGGAGGAGGGCGTCGAGCCGCTCCAGGGAGAGCGCCAGGTGGGCGCCGCGCTTGGTGCCGGCGACGGCGTGCACCTCGTCGAGGATCACCGTCTCGACGCCCGCGAGGGCCTCGCGTGCGGCCGAGGTGAGGAGGAGGAAGAGCGACTCCGGGGTCGTGATGAGGATGTCCGAGGGAGCGCGGGCGAAGGCGCGGCGCTCGTCGGCGGGTGTGTCACCGGAACGCACCGCAACGGTGATGTCCGGCTCGAGCAGTCCCAGGCGGGTGGCCGCGTGCCGGATGCCGACGAGTGGGCTGCGCAGGTTGCGCTCGACGTCGACGGCCAGCGCCTTCATCGGCGACACGTAGAGGACCCGGCAGCGTTGCCGGCGCTCTGCGGGCAGGGGTTGCGACGCAAGACGGTCGAGGGCCCACAGGAATGCCGACAGCGTCTTGCCCGACCCCGTGGGGGCGACGACGAGGGTGTGGTGGCCGCTGCTGATCGCCTCCCACGCGCCCTCCTGGGCGGTCGTGGGCGCACTGAAGCTGCCCCGGAACCAGGCCGCCGTGGCCGGGGAGAAGCGGTCGAGGACGTCACCGGTCATGTGGGGACCAGCGTCTCACCCGCGACCGACACCCGGCGCAGGGAGTCGACCTGGTGCTCGGGGGTCATCCCCCGGGGGTGATGTTGCGCTCCCGAGGGTGCTTGTACGGTCGCCGTGGTGGCGGATGCCGGCCCCTGCCCCGAGGCACGTCGGAGGAGAGCAGATGAGCGACACGGCACCGCGTGACGTCGACGAGCCCGTCGAGCAGGGCAGCCGTCGGCTGATGGTGCTGCTCGCGATGGCGATGTTCGTGCTCGTGGTCGACACCTCGCTGATGAACGTCTCGATCTCGGCGGTCGTCGAGGACCTCGACACCACAGCCAGCGGCGTGCAGTCCGCCATCGCCCTCGAGGCCCTCGTCTCGGCGGCATTCATCCTCATCAACAGCAAGGTCGGTGACCTCATCGGTCGCCGACGCGCTTACGTCCTGGGTCTCCTGGCCTACGCGGTCGGAGCGCTCGCCATGACGCTGACCCAGAGCCTGACCGCCATCATCGTCTTCTGGGCCATCATCGGGGGCCTCGGCGCCTCCCTGCTGCTCCCGGCGATGCAGTCCCTGATCCACGGCAACTTCACCGGCGCCGCGCAGAAGCAGGCCTACGCGATGATCGGTGCAGCAGCCGCCATCGCCGCCGCGGTCGGTCCGCTGCTCGGCGGCTTCGTCACGACCTTCCTGTCGTGGCGCGTCGGGTTCGCGCTCGAGGTCGTCATCATCGCCGTCATCCTGAGCCAGATCCGCCTGGTCAAGGACGTGGCGTACACCGGGTCACGCGAGATCGACAGGGTCGGTGCCGGGCTCTCCGTCGTGGGGATGGGAGGCGTGGTCCTCGGCATCCTCGTCTGGCAGGAGGGCGGTGAGTTCGTCCTCCTCATCATGGCCGTGGGCGCCGTGGCACTGTTCTCCCTCGCTCGGTGGCTCGTCCGACGCAAGCGCCTCCAGCGGGTCACCCTCCTCGACCCCGACCTGTTCACCAAGCCGAACTTCACGGCGGGCATCTCGGGCCAGATGCTCCAGCAGGTGTCCCTCGGCGGAGCGATGATCGCCCTCCCGCTCTTCCTCCAGATGACCCTCGAGTACAACGCGATGGAGGCCGGGCTGTCGTTGGCGCCGCTGTCCCTGACGATGTTCGCCGCCGCTCTCGTCGCAGGCCGGCGGACCGGCGACCGACGACCCGCGTCGGTCATCCGGGCCGGCTTCCTGCTGACGGCCGTCGGCATGGCGATGATCATCCCGCTCGTCCCACGGGTGGACAGCGGGTGGTACCTCGTGGTCCCCCTCGTCGTCGCCGGCTGTGGCCTGGGCCTGCTCGTCTCCCAGCTCAACAACTACACCTTGGCGCCGATCGAGGAGGAGCGGGTCAGTGAGGCTGCGGGCGTCAACTCCGCCGCCGGCTCGTTCGGCCTGTCCTTCGGGCTGGCGGTGGCCGGTGGCCTGCTGCTGGCCGCGCTGTCCTTCGGCTTCACGCAGCTCACCGAGGACAGCACGGTCATCCCCCCGGCGCAGCAGCAGCAGATCGCCGCAACCCTCGAGGAGGACGCCGAGGTCATGAGCAACACGGCGCTGGCGCGGCAGATCAGCGGCGAACCGCCCGAGGTGGAGGCCGAGGTGCTGGCCATCAACACCCAGGCCCGCAACCGGTCGCTGCAGGTCGCCCTGCTCGTCCCCCTCGTGGCGGCGCTGCTCGGGCTCCTCAACTCGTTCCGGATGCTGCGGCTGCCCGACGTGCGGCCGTCCGGTCGTCTCGAGGGGACGGACCTCGGCTGACGGGTCGGTACCGGGACAGCCCCGACTCAGGTGCGGGGCTGCTGCTGGGTGATGCAGTGGATGCCGCCGCCCCGGGCGAAGAGGGGGCGCGCGTCGACACCGACGACCTGCCGGCCGGCATACGCCCGTTCGAGCACGGCGAGGGAGTCGGCGTCCTGCGGGTCGTCGTAGGTGCAGGCGACGACCCCGTCGTTGACGACGAGGTGGTTGATGTATGACCAGTCGACCAGGCCCTCGTCGTCCTCGAGGGTCCTCGGCGCCGGGACGCGCACCACCTCCAGCGGCTCACCGCGGGCGTCGCGCGCTGCGGACAGGAGGCCCTCCAGCTCGACGGACACCTCGTGGTCGGGGTGTGCGGTGTCGCCCTGCCAGTGCAGGAGCACGACCCCCGGGGAGGCGAAGGTCGCGACGATGTCGACGTGTCCGCGCGTGCCGAACTCGTCGTAGTCGCGGGTCAGCCCGCGCGGAAGCCAGATGCAGGTCGTCGCGCCGATGGTGCGCGCCATCTCCGCCTCGACGTCGGCGCGGGTGAGTCCGGGGTTGCGGCCCGGGTCGAGCTGCACCGTCTCGGTGAGCAGCACGGTGCCGAGGCCGTCGACGTGGATGCCGCCGCCCTCGTTGACGAGCTGGCTCGGGACCCGCGTCGCCCCAGCCCGGCCGGCGACGAACGTCCCGATCAGCTCGTCCCGCTCCCACGTCGCCCACGCCTGCGCGCCCCAGCCGTTGAACACCCAGTCGACGGCCCCGAGCTCGCCCGAGCGGGACACGACGAACGTCGGCCCGATGTCACGCATCCACGCGTCGTCGAGCGGTGCCTCGAGCACGTCGACCCGATGCCTGCCGTGCCGACCCTCACCGACCCAGCGCCGTGCGACGCGGACATCGGAGGGGTCGACGACGAGCGTGACGGGTTCGAAGCGTGAGACGGCGAGCGCCACCTCCGACCACGTGGCACGGGCCTCGTCGGCATCCGCCTCGGTGTCGCCGAGGGTGTAGCCCGAGCTGGGCCACGCCATCCAGGTCCGCTCGTGCGACGCCCACTCGGCGGGCATCCGCCACGGCTCCGGAGATCCGGCAGACTGCGCCACGGTCAGCCCTCCCGCCGGTGCTCGTCGCGGACCGGTTCGGTGAGCGCGGCGTAGGAGTCCGGGCGGCGGGTCGAGAGGAACGGGAAGAGGTCGAGCCAGTCCTGGCGCTGGGCGAGGTCGAGGTCGGCCACGAGCACGGCCGCCTCGTCGCGGGGCGCCTGCACGAGCACCCGCCCGTAGGGGTCGGCGACGAAGGACGAGCCGTAGAAGGTGATGAGCCCCTCGGTGCCGTAGCGGTTGGGCACGACGACGAAGAGGCCGTTGGCGATCGCGTGGCCCACGATGGTGTGCTGCCACAGCGGCTGGGTGTCGAAGTCGGGGTGGTCCGGCTCGGACCCGATCGCGGTCGGGTAGACGAGCACCTGGGCACCGGCCAGGCTGTACGCCCGCGCGACCTCCGGGAACCACTCGTCCCAGCAGGTCGGCATCCCGAGCCGCATCCTGGCGGAGGGGCCCGCGAGGTGGGCGAGGTCGTAGACGGGGTAGGCGTCCTCCGGCGGACCCTGCCGGAAGTACTTGTCCTCGTGGTAGCCCGCCGTGACGGGGATGTGCGTCTTGCGGGTGCGCGCCACGACCTGACCGTCCGGCGCCACGAGCACCGCGGTGTTGAAGCCGAGGCCGTCGTCCGTTCCGTCGAGGGCGGGGGCCTTCTCGTAGAGAGAGGCGTGGACCAGCGCGCCCGACGTGGCCGCCGCCTCGCGCGCGAAGGTCACGGTCGGGCCGTTCTCCAGCGACTCGGCGGTCGCGTCGGGACGCCCGGACGGCAGTGCGTCGGCGGGGTAGCGCGACAGGGTGAGCTCCGGGAGGAACACGATGCGGGCGCCGGCATCAGCAGCGGTGCGGATGCCGTCGAGGAGGGTCGCCCGAAGGCGCTCGGCGTCCGCGTCCCAGGCGTGCTGGACCAGACCCACCCGGACGGGGGGCTCGGCCGGCTCGTGCACCCGGGCGAGCGAGGCCGGCACCTCGGCGGTGATGAGACGCATGGCGGCCAGTATGCCGTCCGCCCGGCACCGCTCGAGGACGCGGAAACGGTGACCGGAGAAGGGGACGCCCGGCATACGATCTGCCGGTGCGTGTCTCCCGCTTCTGGACCCTCGTCGAGGACGAGTTCGGTGCCGCGTACGCCCACTCGTTGGCGCGCAGCCACGTCATGTCGTCGCTCGGCGGCCGAACGGCGGTCGAGGCGCTCGAGGCCGGCATCCCGCCCCGGGAGGTGTGGCTCGCGCTGTGCGCCGACATGGACGTGCCCGCGGACCGGCGCCTCGGACGTGATGTCCCCAGGAGCCGCTGAGGCGGCGTGCCCGCAGGGCGGGGAATGCGGTGGAGGGTGTCGGGGTCGTCGTCTAGCGTCGTGCCGGTGACCGACGACGTCCTGCTGCGTGCACGGGGGTTGACCAAGCGCTTCGGCACCTTCACCGCGGTCGACGGCATCGACGTCGAGGTCCGCAGAGGTGAGGCATTCGGCTTCCTCGGACCCAACGGAGCAGGCAAGTCCTCGACGATGCGGATGATCGGCTGCGTCTCCCCGGTGACCGAGGGCGAGCTGCGCATCCTCGACATGGACCCGGCCACCGACGGGGCCGCGATCCGCGCGCGGCTCGGGGTCTGCCCGCAGAGGGACATCCTCGACGAGGACCTCTCGGTCGAGGAGAACCTGTGGGTCTACGGGCGGTTCTTCGGTCTCAGCCGGACCGAGGTGCACCGACGCGCCGACGAGCTGCTCCAGTTCGCCCAGCTGAGCGAGCGCCGCCGCGACAGGGTCGAGCCGCTCTCGGGCGGCATGAAGCGCCGCCTCACCATCGCCCGGAGCCTCATGAACAACCCCGAGGTGCTGCTCCTCGACGAGCCGACCACCGGCCTCGACCCGCAGGCGCGCCATGTTCTGTGGGACCGGCTGTTCCGGCTCAAGCGCGAGGGGGTCACCCTCATCATCACGACCCACTACATGGACGAGGCGGAGCAGCTGTGTGACCGGCTCGTCGTTCTGGACCACGGCCGGATCGTCGCCGAGGGCAGCCCTCGCGCACTCATCGCCGAGCACTCGACCCGTGAGGTCGTGGAGCTCCGGTTCGACCCCGACGACCAGGAACGACACGTCGATGGCGTGTCCGGGGTGGGGGAGCGCCTCGAGGTCCTGCCCGACCGCCTCCTCGTCTACGTCGACGACGGTGACGCGGCCCTGACGAGCCTGCACGCCCGCGGCGTGGAGCCCCTCTCCTCCCTCGTGCGGCGCTCCACGCTCGAGGACGTCTTCCTGCACCTCACCGGACGGACGCTGGTGGACTGATGTCCGCGCCCGCCACAGACCGCCTCACGGCGACCGCCTCGGCCAGCGGCCGCCTGGACACCGGGCCCCGTCCGGCCCTCTCGCAGGCCGAGCGCCTGGGCGCCGTCATGGGCCACCACCTGCTCGTCTACCGGCGCACCTGGAAGGGATCGATCATCAATCGCTTCCTGTCGCCGTTGTTCTTCCTGCTCTCCATGGGCCTGGGCCTCGGCACCCTGGTCGACGACGGCGCCGGCGGCGTCGACGGCGTCCCCTACCTCCAGTTCGTCGTGCCGGGCATCATCGCCGTCCAGGCCATGTGGCTGTCCTTCGGCGAGTCGACCTACGCCGTCTTCGGCTACATCCGGTGGAACCAGATGTACGCCGCCATGCTCGCGACGCCGCTGCGCGTCACCGAGGTCCTCGGCGGTCACCTCGCGGTGGTCGGGGTGCACCTCGTCGTCGCCACCACGATCTTCGTCGGCGTCGCCGCGCTGTTCGGGGCGTTCGCGTCCTGGTGGGTCCTCCTCACCATCCCGGTCGGACTCCTGACGGGGCTCGCCTTCGCCGTCCCCACGTTCGCCCTCTCCGCGACGCTCGACAACGACAACGGGTTCAGCCTCCTCTACCGGTTCGTCGTCACCCCGCTCATGCTGTTCTCGGGCACCTTCTTCCCCATCGAGCAGCTGCCGGCGGTGCTCCGGCCGATCGCCTGGGGGACACCGCTGTGGCACGGGGTCGAGCTGAGCCGCGACGCCGCGACCGGCACGCCGCCGGGATGGCTGGGGGTGGGGCACCTCGGGATGCTGCTGCTCTACATCGGAGTCGGCTGGGTGCTGGCCCGCCGGCAGTTCTCGAGGAGGTTGGTCTCGTGAGCGTCGCGTCGGTGGCGACGCGCGCCTCCCGCGCGCTGCCCTTCCCCGCCGGCGTGGGACTGGCCCGCCACGTGGTCGGACGCAACGTCGTCGCGTTCCGGCGGGCCTGGCTCCTCCTCATCAGCGGGTTCGCCGAGCCGGTCCTCTATCTCTTCTCGCTCGGCGTCGGCATCGGCGCCCTCGTCGGCGGCGTGACGACAGACGGCGGCACGACGGTGTCCTACGCGACGTTCGTCGCACCTGCGCTGCTGGCCGCGTCGGCGATGAACGGCGCCGTGTTCGACAGCACCTACAACGTGTTCTTCAAGCTGCGCTACCAGCGGCTCTACGACGCGATGCTGGCGACCCCGCTGGGTCCGCGGGACGTCGCGGTGGGTGAGATCACCTGGTCGTTGATGCGCGGGGCGCTCTACTCCTCGATGTTCCTCGTCGTGGCACTCGTGGCCGGGATGGTGCACTCGTGGTGGGCCCTGCTCGCACTTCCTGCGGCGGTCCTCATCGGCCTCGCGTTCGGCGCCGTGGGCATGTTCGCCACGACGTACATGAGCAGCTGGCAGCACTTCGACTACGTCACGCTCGCCATCCAGCCGATGTTCCTCTTCTCGGCGACGTTCTTCCCGCTCTCCACCTACCCGGAGGCGCTCCAGTGGGTCGTGCGGGTGACGCCGCTCTACCACGGGGTCGCGCTCGAGCGCGGCCTCATGCTCGGTGAGGTCGGCTGGTCCCTCCTCGGCAACGCTGCCTACCTCGCGGTGCTCGGTGCCGTGGGCATCGTCGGGGCCTCGCGCCGGATCGGGCAGCTCCTGCTCACGTGAGGAAGGGTGCGGATTCGCGAACGCCACGGCGTGTCGTCCGTGATCGCCGCACATCGAACAGGTGTTCGGCTAGGGTCGTCCACAGGTGACGACCCCGACGGCCAACGTCCACAGGCCCACGGCAGCCGAGGACCACTGTCAGTGCCGCCACCTAGCGTCTGACCAGACCTCGCGACGAGACCGACGGCGAGAGACGGTCGCCGGTGGGCGCGTTCGCGTACGAGTGGAAGACAAGGTGTGACATGGCTGGTCCCAACGGCTCCCGCGGGAGCGTCCTCGCCCCCAACCCTCCGGCCGCTGCCCCTGGCGGTGAGCGGGACAAGGCCCTGAGCTCGGTCATGGCCCAGATCGAGAAGCAGCACGGCAAGGGCGCGGTCATGCGCCTCGGTGACGACGTCCGGCCCCCGATCGAGGTCATCCCCACCGGCTCGATCGCGCTCGACGTCGCGCTCGGCATCGGCGGTCTGCCCCGCGGCCGGGTGGTCGAGATCTACGGCCCGGAGAGCTCGGGCAAGACGACCGTGGCCCTGCACGCCGTCGCGAACGCCCAGAAGGCCGGCGGCATCGCCGCCTTCATCGACGCCGAGCACGCGCTCGATCCCGAGTACGCGAAGAAGCTCGGCGTCGACACCGATGCCCTCCTCGTCTCCCAGCCCGACACCGGTGAGCAGGCACTCGAGATCGCGGACATGCTCATCCGCTCCGGCGCGCTCGACATCATCGTCATCGACTCGGTCGCGGCCCTCGTGCCGCGGGCGGAGATCGAGGGCGAGATGGGTGACAGCCACGTCGGGCTCCAGGCGCGCCTGATGTCCCAGGCCCTGCGCAAGATCACCGGTGCCCTCAACACGACGGGGACCACTGCGATCTTCATCAACCAGCTCCGCGAGAAGATCGGGGTGATGTTCGGCTCGCCCGAGACCACGACCGGTGGCAAGGCGCTGAAGTTCTACGCCTCGGTCCGCCTCGACGTGCGGCGCATCGAGACCCTCAAGGACGGCACCGACCCGGTCGGCAACCGCACGCGCTGCAAGGTCGTCAAGAACAAGGTGTCCCCGCCGTTCAAGCAGGCGGAGTTCGACATCCTCTACGGCCAGGGCATCTCCCGCGAGGGTGGCCTCATCGACATGGGCGTCGACCACGGCTTCGTCCGCAAGGCCGGTGCCTGGTACACCTACGACGGCGACCAGCTGGGGCAGGGCAAGGAGAACGCCCGAGCGTTCCTCAAGGACAACCCCGACCTCGCCGACGAGATCGAGAAGAAGATCAAGGAGAAGCTCGGGGTGGGGCCGCGCGTCGACGCGCCGGCCGTTCCCGAGGTTCCGGTGGACTTCTGACCACGAGGACCGATCCGGATGCTGTTCACCCCGGAGGATCCGGAGGCCGACCCGCGCACCCGCGGCAAGGGGGCCGACCCGTACGACTGGGCCCGCCAGATCGTGCTGCGTCAGCTCACCGCCGCACCTCGCAGCCGCGCCCAGCTCGAACAGGCGCTGCGCAGGAGGAGCTGCCCCGACGACATCGCCGCTGCGGTGCTCGACCGGATGGAGGAGGTCGGGCTCGTCGACGACACGGCCTACGCCGGCATGCTCGTCCGCTCGCAACAGGCCAGTCGTGGGCTGGGGCGTCGCGCCCTCGTGCAGGAGCTGCACCGCAGGGGCGTTGACGAGCAGACCGCGAAGGCCGCGCTCGACGAGGTCGACCCGATCGACGAGGAGGACCGGGCTCGGGCGCTCGTGGCGAAGAGGATGCGCTCGATGTCGGGCCTGGACCCGGTGGTGCAGACCCGCCGGCTCGCCGGCATGCTTGCCCGTAAGGGCTACCCCGCCGCGCTGTCGATGCGCATCGTGCGCGAGGCGGTCCGCGAGGCGCCCGAGCACCAACGCGACTGAGGATGATGGCTGACGGGCGACGAGGCCCGTCGAGCTCGAACGGGTGCCAGTCGCGCATCTGGGCGCGCGCTCGGCACCGCGCCAGACCGCGCGCAGTTGCCAACGGGTCCGAGACGGTGACGGTGCCTCAGATTGAGTGCAGCGGGCGGTCCTCCGCCGGGAGTGTGTCGGCGGGGACGATCTGCTTGCCGTAGGGCACGAGCGAGATGGGGATCATCTTGAGGTTGGCGATCGCGAGTGGGATTCCGATGATCGTGATGGCCTGCACGACCGCCGTCACCACGTGCCCGAGGGCCAGCCACCAGCCGGCCAGCACGATCCACACGACGTTGAGCACGACGGCCCCGGCGCCGGCATCCGGCTTGCGCACCACGGCGCGACCGAACGGCCACAGGGCGTAGCTCGCCATCCGGAACGAGGCCACACCCAAGGGAATCGTCACGATGAGGACGCAGAACAGCACTCCGGCCACGGCGTAGCCGATCGCGAGCCAGATGCCGCCGAAGACGAGCCAGATGATGTTGAGCAGGGTGCGCACGAACGGTCCTCTCACGAATGCCGATGCCGTGTCCAGCCTGTCATGCGGCCCCTGCTGACATGACTCAGGCCAGCGAGAGCCGGGCGACGACCTCGCCGTCCTGCTCCTCGCCGGTCTCGACGAAACCGAGGCTGGCATACAGCTGCCTCGCGACCACGTTCTCGGGCTGGTACGACAGGGCGAACTCGGTCCGGCCGGTCTCGGTCCGGAGCAGGCTCAGCGCATGAACGACGGCGGCGCGGCCCAGCCCGCGGCCCTGGTGGGTCGCGTCGACGAGGATGCCGCCGAGCCAGCAGCTTCCGTCGGCGTCGTCGACACCCCACATGAGGAACCCGACGACCGAACCGGACGCGTCGTGCACCGACATCGGGTGCCACACGTCCCCGTATGCGCACATCGCGAGGTAGTACGTCGGCGCCGCAACGAAGCGCTGCTGTTCGGGGGTGACGGTGAGGCGCGCCACGTCGCGCCAGGTCTCGCGGTCCACCGGATGAAGGGTCACCGCGTCCGTGGTGTCGCGCACCCCGGCAGCCTAGGCGTCCCGGCGACCGACGAGCCAGTACCGCAAGCGGCGCCTCCCTCACTACGGTGGGCAGGACCCAACGAGAGGAGAGCAGTGATGAACACCATCACGCGGGACGGTGCGACATGGGAACTCAGAGCACCCCGGGAGGTCCACTACTCGACGCGCAGGGAGGACGGGCACGTGTTCCTTCACGCCAACCCCAAGTGCACTCACCTCGCCACGGCCGACGCGGTGGTCCTGTCCCCCAAGATCGTGAAGACCCTCTGGGAGAAGGACGTCGAGGCCGGCAGCAGCGCCGACGACAACGACGTGCAGTGGTGCGAGAGCTGCGCGACGCGGAGGGTGGACACTGGGGACGAGCCGCGCTAGCGCACGGCGCGCGCCTGTGATGGCCACGCGGCATACCCTTGACCCGCCATGACCGCAGCGAAGACCTACGACGTGCGCACCCACGGGTGCCAGATGAACGTCCACGACTCCGAGCGACTCGCCGGCCTGCTCGAGACCGCCGGTTACGTCGACGTCGCGAGCGTGCCCGCGGACCGCCGGCCAGACGTCGCGGACGTCGTCGTCTTCAACACGTGCGCCGTGCGGGAGAACGCCGACAACAAGCTGTACGGCAACCTGGGCCAGCTGCGCCCCGCCAAGACCGCCAACCCCGACCTCCAGATCGCCGTGGGCGGCTGCATGGCCCAGAAGGACCGCGCGACGATCGTGGAGCGTGCCCCGTGGGTCGATGTCGTCTTCGGCACCAACAACATCGCCAGCCTGCCGGCGCTGCTCGACCGGGCCCGCCACAACAAGCGCGCTGAGGTCGAGATCCTCGAGTCGCTCGAGCGGTTCCCGTCCACGCTGCCCACCCGAAGGGACTCGGCCTTCGCCGGGTGGGTGTCGATCTCCGTGGGGTGCAACAACACGTGCACGTTCTGCATCGTGCCCAGCCTGCGCGGCAAGGAGCAGGACCGACGCCCCGGCGACGTCCTGGCGGAGGTCGAGGCTCTCGTCGCCCAAGGCGTCGTCGAGGTGACGCTGTTGGGCCAGAACGTCAACACCTACGGTGTCGAGTTCGGCGACCGACTGGCCTTCGGCAAGCTCCTGCGTGCGTGTGGTGAGATCGAGGGGCTCGAACGCGTTCGGTTCACGAGCCCGCACCCGGCAGCGTTCACCGACGACGTCATCGCCGCGATGGCCGAGACGCCCAACGTCATGCCGAGCCTCCACATGCCTCTGCAGTCCGGGTCCGACCGGGTCCTCAAGGCGATGCGGCGCAGCTACCGGAGCGAGAGGTACCTCCGGATCATCGACGCAGTGCGTTCCGCGATGCCTGACGCCGCCATCACGACCGACATCATCGTCGGGTTCCCCGGCGAGACCGAGGAGGACTTCGCGGACACCCTTCGGGTCGTCGAGGCGTCGCGCTTCTCCAGCGCCTTCACCTTCCAGTACTCGATCCGGGCCGGCACTCCCGCGGCCACGATGCCCGACCAGCTGCCGAAGCACGTCGTGCAGGAGCGCTTCGACCGTCTCATCGCCGTCCAGGAGCGGGTGTCGTGGGCGGAGAACCGGGCCGTGGAGGGCCGGGACGTCGAGGTGCTCGTGGCGCCCGGCGAGGGACGCAAGGACGGCGCGACCTCGCGCATGAGCGGTCGCGCCCGCGACAACCGGCTCGTCCACTTCGCCGTGCCGGAGGGCGCCGGGCGCCCGAGGCCAGGAGACCTGGTGACCGTCGGCGTCACGTACGGCGCCCCGCACCACCTCGTGGCCGACTCCGCACTGGTGGGTGGTCCGTATGCCGTGCGTCGCACCGCAGGTGGCGACGCCTGGGCCGCCTTGCAGGACTCCCCCGTGCCCGGCAAGCCTGCGGTGTCACTCGGGATGCCGTCGGTCGGTCAGCCCAGACCGGCAGCGGTACCCGTGTCGGTGTGCTCGGCCTGAGGTCAGCGCACCAGGAGTGCCGCCCCCGCGATGAGCGCGGTGACGAACGGGATCCCGAGGACGACGAGGCGCTGCGTGAAGCGCGCTCGGGACCCAGCGCGGCTGGCGTCCGGTCGTGGTGAGCTCGCGGCGGCATACAGCGTCGTGGGGTCGAACGGCTCCAAGTTGAGCGGTGGTAACCCTGAGGTGTTGTGTGGCAACTGATGACCCTTCGAGGGGGCGGTGGGAAGTGCCCCAAGCGTAGGTATCGGCCACCGATGTCCGCGGGAGAACCGGCTCATCAGCGTGAACAGTGGCCGAACGGCTGAGTTTCGCCGGTCATCCGGCGGCCCGAACCGCCGGGTCGAGCCAGGCATGGACGAGCGGCACCACGGACGCGCCCTCGCCACTTGCCGCGGCGACCCGCTTCATCGACCCGGCCCTGATGTCCCCCGCCGCGAAGACGCCTGGCACGGTGCTCTCCAGGCTCGCGGGAGGGAGATCGCCAGACCACCGCTCAGGCGGCACGTCGCGGCCGGTCAGGACGAAGCCGCGGCCATCTCGCGCGACGGCCGGTGGCAGCCAGTCACAGTGCGGCTCGGCGCCCAGGAGCAGGAAGAGTCCGCGGCACTCCCGCTCGTCCGTGCCTCCGGATGTCGTGTCTCGCACACGAATCCACTCGAGGCGACCGTCACCGCCGGCATCGACCACCTCCGCGCACGGCAGCACCGTGATCCGAGGGTTGTAGGCGATCTCCTCCACGAGGTACGACGACATGGTGGACTCGAGCCCGTCGCGGCGGACGAGGATCGTCACGGACCGGGCGAAGCGGGCCAGGTGGATGGCGGACTGTCCGGCGGAGTTGCCGCCGCCGACGACGACGACATCGGCGTCCTCCAGCTCCCGGGCGGCGGTCATCGCGCTGCCGTAGAAGACGCCCAGTCCCACCAGCGCCTCGACCCCGGGCACCCGGAGGCGGCGGTAGGTGACGCCCGTCGCGATGACCACGGCACGGGCGCGGATGTCGCCGCCGTCGGTGCGCAAGAGGTGCGGCTCGCCGGCGACGCCCGGCTCCAGGCCGGTCACGGACCAGCCCGTGAAGAAGCGGGTCCCGAAGCGGATCGCCTGGTTCCGCGCCCGCTGGGCCAGCCGCATCCCGGACACTCCACGGGGAAAGCCGAGGTAGTTGCGAATCATCGACGAGGTGCCCGCCTGACCGCCGACGGCCTCGGCCTCGAGGACGACGGCCGAGAGACCTTCCGAGGAGGCGTACACCGCCGCGGCCAGCCCGGCGGGCCCCGCACCGACGACGGCGACGTCGACGACCGTGTCGACGTCGATGTCGGTCGGGCTCCCGTAGACCCGCACAGCGACGTCTCGGACGGACCGCGGTGAGAAGACCACGGAGTCCATCGCGCGGACGAGGGGGTATGCCGGGTCGTCACCGGCCGCCGCCAGCACCTCCTGGCCCTCCTCGGTCTCCGGGGTGTAGGTCCGGTTCGGCAGGCCCATCCGGTCGAGAAAGTCCCGGATCGCGAGCGTGATCGCGTCCGGCGCGGGCGTGACGATGCGCACCGACTCCACCTCCGGGGCAGCGACCGTCGAGCCCCAGTCGGAGAGCAGCTCGCAGATCGCCGTGTGGAACTCCTCGTCGCGCACGCCGCGCGGCATGAGCAGGTAGGCGTCGTACTTGCCCTTCGCCAGTCCGGCGCGCAGCTCGGGGGCGTCGGTGAGGAACCGCGAGTAGTGGGCGGCGACGAGCCGCCGGGCCGTCGGCACGACCGCACGCCAGCGGGCGAAGGCCTCGAGCACGTGTCCGTCGGGAAGCTGTGACTCGGCGACGAAGAGGGCCACCTGCCGACCTTCGGCGACGACCTGCCGGGCAGCAGCCTCCCCCTCGGCCACCGAGGAGGTCCGGAGCACGTCGTAGTCGCGGACGTAGCGGCCGAACTCGTCGGCGAGCACCGCACCGTGGTCGGGGGCGACGAGGACGATCGCAGGGTTCACGAGCACGATCCTAGGAGCCGGCGCAACCGCCAGCCGGCGACGAGGCGGCCCCGCGGCTCTGGAAGAATCCGCGACATGGCCATCCGCCCCGTCGTCATCACCGGCGAACCCGTCCTCCACGAGCGGGCCCGGGCCGTCGAGGTCATCGACGACGAGGTCCGGGCGCTCGTCGGGGACATGTTCGAGACGATGGACGCAGCACGGGGGGTGGGCCTGGCCGCGCCCCAGGTCGGTGTGGGCCTGCGGATCTTCACCTGGCAGCTCGCGAACGAGAACGGCATCCCCCCGCGCGGAGTCGTCCTCAACCCGTACGTCACCTCCTCCAAGCCCGTCGTGGGCGACCCCGATCCGCACGACGAGGTCGAGGGCTGCCTCTCGGTGCCCGGCGAGTCCTTTCCGCTCCGTCGGGGTGAACGCTCGACCCTCACCGGGGTCGACCTCGAGGGCACGGACGTCCGGTACGAGGCGACCGGGTGGTTCGCGCGGATGCTCCAGCACGAGTACGACCACCTCAACGGGTTCCTCTACGTCGACCGGCTCACCGGCAAGTGGGCGCGCAGGGCACGGAAGACGGTCAAGGCCAACGGGTGGGGCGTTCCGGGTCAGAGCTGGATGCCGGGCGTCGACCGAGATCCCTTCGGGAGCGACGACGACACGCCCGAGGAGGAGCGTGCCGACTGACGACGGCCCGCTCGTCGTCGCCGTCGTCGGACCGACCGCCACCGGGAAGTCGGACCTCGGTCTCCGCCTCGCGGAAGAGCTCGGCGGGGAGATCGTGGGGGCGGACGCCAGCCAGCTCTACAGGGGCATGGACATCGGCACCGCCAAGCTCGCCGTTCCCGATCGGCGGGGCATCCCGCACCACCAGGTCGACGTCCTGGAGGTGACCGAGGAGGCGAGCGTCGGCGGCGTACCAGCGACACGCCCGCGCGGATCTCGAGGCTGTGCGGGCGCGGGGGAGGACACCCGTCGTGGTCGGCGGGTCCGGGCTCTACGTCCGGGCGCTGCTCGACCACCTCGACATCCCCCCACGGACGCCCAGGTCCGGCGCCGTCTCGAGGACCGAGCAGCCGACGTGGGAACCGCTGCCATGCACGCCGCCCTCTCCCGGGCCGACCCCACCGCCGCCGCGGCCATCGGAGCGACGAACCGACGCCGCATCGTCCGCGCGCTCGAGGTCATCGAGCTGACCGGGCGACCCTTCTCGGCAACCATGCCCCGCCGGGAGTTCGCGCGCCCGACCGTCGTCCTCGGCCTCCTGACGTCACGCGACGTGCTGGACCGGCGCGTCGAGGACCGGGTGCGGAGGATGTGGGCCGAGGGGCTGCTCGACGAGGTCCGGGGCCTGGAGGCACGCGGCATCCGGCGAGGACGCACGGCGAGCACGGCCATCGGCTACGCGCAGGCGCTCGCCCGGCTCGACGGTCTCCTCGACGACGACGAGGCGCAGGAGCAGACCATCGTCGCGACCCGCCGCCTTGCCCGCCGCCAGGTGTCCTGGTTCCGGCCGGACCGACGCATCCGGTGGGTCGACCCCACCGACCCCGGCGCCCTGGCGGCCGCCGTGGCAGAGGTGCGTGCCGCGGTGCGGGAGAATGGCGCGCATGGCTGAGCGGCTCTCCTTCACCAAGGGGCACGGCACCGAGAACGACTTCGTGCTCGTGCCGGACCTCGACGGCACGCTCGGCCTGTCCGCCGCGCGCGCCGTGGCGCTCGCCGACCGCCGGACGGGCGTCGGTGGTGACGGCGTGATCCGGGTGGTCCCGACCGGGCTGGCGGAGGACGACGAGGTCCGCGCCCAGGCGGGCGGGGCGAGCTGGTTCATGGACTACCGGAACGCCGACGGCAGCGTCTCGGAGATGTGTGGCAACGGCACCCGGGTCGTCGCTGCCTTCCTCCGGCGCGAGGGCCTCGAGACGGCGGACGAGTTCGCCATCGCCACGCGTGCCGGCGTCAAGCGCGTTCGGCGCGACGGCGAAGGCTTCGCCGTCGACCTGGGCCCGTGGCGCCTGGGCGACCCGGAGAGCGCCGAGCGGGACGGCTTCGACGCGCTGGTCCATCTCGACGGTGGTGACCCCTACTCAGCGCTCACCGTGGACCTCGGCAACCCGCACACCGTCGTGGCCCTGCCCGAGCAGGTCGAGCTCGACGCGATCGACCTCAGTGCCGCACCGGCCGTGCGGCCGGACCCCCCGCACGGCACGAACGTGGAGCTCGTGCGGCCGATGGGCCCAGGTCACGTCGCCCTGCGGGTGCACGAGCGCGGCGTGGGGGAGACCCGCTCATGCGGCTCGGGCGCGTGCGCCGCAGCCATCGCGACGAGCTTCTGGGCAGGATCTCTCGACACGGGGGCGACCTGGCTCGTCGACGTGCCGGGCGGTCGGCTCACCGTCCGGCTCCTGCCGGAGCACGGTGTCGAGCTGGCCGGCCCCGCGGTGCTCGTCGCCGACGGCGTCCTCGACCTCGCGGCACTTCGGGAGCCGGCGCGGACCTGATGTCCCGAGCGGGTCAGGCCGCTCTCACCTCGAGGACGCGGAAGCCCTTGCTCGACGCGAGGCGGGTGCACGGCATGCCGAGGTCCCCGGCGATCCAGCCCTGGAGGCTGTCCGAGCCGAGGTTGCGCTGGACGACGAGGTGGGCCGCGCCACCCGGCGCCAGGCGAGGCAGCCAGGTACGCAGCAGGTCGTGGAGGGCGGCCTTGCCGACCCTGATCGGCGGGTTGGACCAGATGAGGTCGAAACGCACCGCGACCGGGATGCCGTCCGGCGGACTCGCACGGACTCCGTTCAGCCCCAGCGTGGCGGCGTTGCGGCGGACGAGGTCGAGGGCGCGCTCGTTGACGTCGATCGCGTGCACCGTGGCGCGCGGTGAGAGCAGGGCGAGGCTGATCGCCACGGGACCCCACCCGCACCCGAGGTCGAGAAAGGTGCCCTCGGAGGGGGGAGCGGGCGCCTCGGCGAGCAGGACGGCGGTGCCCTTGTCGAGGCCACCGGGCGAGAAGACCCCCGGTGCCACCTCGACCTCGACATCCCGTCCGACGAGGCGGACCTGCAGCCGTCTGCGCTCGTCGGCGCTGACCGGTGCGGCGCTGAAGTAGTGGTCGTGCTCGCCCATCGAGACCCACGCTAGCGCCGAGCCGGAAGAAACGGCTGGCCCGCCAGCGTTGGCCGGTGAGAACCTAGGGGGACCATGACTGCACGAGATTTCCTGTCCGGGCGGGCCGAGGCGCTCGCCGAAGAGGCCTTCGACGACTCCGGCTTCGTCGTCCCGCCCGCAGAGGCGGATCCTGATGCCGAGCCGACCTTCGACGGTGAGCAGCTCGACCGGGAGGAACGAGCGGCGCTCCGTCGCGTCTCGGGGCTCTCCACCGAGCTCCAGGACGTCACCGAGGTCGAGTACCGCCAGCTGCGCCTGGAGCGCGTCGTCCTGGCGGCTGTCTGGTCCGAGGGCACGGCCCGGGACGCCGAGAACTCGCTGCGCGAGCTCGCCGCCCTCGCCGAGACCGCGGGCTCGGAGGTGCTCGCCGGCGTCGTCCAGCGGCGGGCCAACCCCGACCCGGCGACCTACCTCGGGAAGGGCAAGGCGGTCGAGCTGCGCGACATCGTCATCGCCGAGGGGGCCGACACCGTCGTCTGCGACACCGAGCTGGCGCCCAGCCAGCGACGGGCGCTCGAGGACGTCGTCCAGGTCAAGGTCATCGACCGCACCGCCCTCATCCTCGACATCTTCGCCCAGCACGCGAAGTCCCGGGAGGGCAAGGCCCAGGTGGAGCTGGCCCAGCTCCAGTACCTCCTCCCGCGCCTGCGTGGTTGGGGGGAGTCGATGTCCCGCCAGGCCGGTGGTCAGGCCGCCGGCGGGCAGGGCATGGGGTCGCGCGGACCTGGTGAGACCAAGATCGAGCTGGACCGCCGCCGCATCAACAGCCGCATCGCCAAGCTGCGTGCCCTCATCAAGGAGATGAAGACGGTTCGCGACACCAAGCGGGGCAGCCGCCGTGCCAACGCGGTGCCGAGCGTCGCGATCGCCGGCTACACCAACGCGGGCAAGTCCTCCATCCTCAACCGGCTCACGGGTGCCGGGGTGCTCGTCGAGAACCAGCTCTTCGCCACCCTGGACCCCACGGTCCGACGTGCCGAGACCGCTGACGGGCGGATGTACACGCTGACCGACACCGTCGGGTTCGTTCGTTCGCTGCCGCACCAGCTCGTGGAGGCCTTCCGCTCGACGCTCGAGGAGGTGGCCGGAGCCGACCTGCTCCTGCACGTCGTCGACGGCTCGCACCCTGATCCGGAGGGCCAGATCTCCGCGGTTCGCGCCGTCCTGTCCGATGTGGGCGCCACCGACGTCAGGGAGGTCATCGTCATCAACAAGGCGGACCTCGCCGATCCCGAGGTCGTCGACCGGCTGCGCCGCCACGAGAGGCACTCGGTCGTCGTCTCCGCGCGCACGGGCGCAGGGCTGGACGAGCTCGAGGCCCTCATCGCCGACGAGCTGCCCCAGCCGGACGTCGACGTCGAGGTGCTCCTCCCCTACGACCGGGGGGACCTCGTGAGCCGCATCCACGAGGGCGGAGAGGTCCTCGCGAGCGAGCACCGGGCCGACGGGACGCGGCTCACGGCCAGGGTGCGCGCGGACCTCGCCGGTGACCTCACGGCATACGCCGTCTGACCCTTTCGGCTGCACGGCAAGCCCTGTCGAGGCCCCGCCGCCCGGTACGGTCACGGTCGTGCCGGCGCCGCGAGAGATCACGACGAACCGCCTCACCCTCCGGCCTCCGACCGAGGGCGACAGGTCGCTGTGGCTGCGCCTGCACCGGGACCCGACCCTCTACGAACACGCGCCGTGGGCGATGCCGACGACCGATGCCGATGCGACCAGGCTGTTCGAGGAGGCGCGGTCGCGCTGGAGCAGTGTCGGCTTCGACTACGGCGTCGTCGAGGAGACCGGCACCCGCAGCGGGATCGGGGTCGGAGGGCTGAGCCGCCGGGAGCTCGACGACGCCGCCGAGGAGCTCACGCTCTCCTACCGGCTGGCACCGAGGGTCCAGGGTCGCGGTCTCGCGACCGAGGCGGCGAGGGCCTGGACCGCGAACGCCATCGAATGGCTGCCGGCGTTGCCCCTCGTCCTGCGGTCTCGACCGGCCAACGAGCCGTCGGTGCGGGTGGCCCTTCGGGCCGGTCTCGAGCCTGTCGGCACCGTCTCGGAAGGTCCGGACGGAGGGCTCTCCACCGTGCTGCAGGCCCCGCGGGTGGAGTCGCCGGACGCGCTCGACGAGGCGACCCGCGAGTCGTTGCTCGACCTCTGGTGCGCGGTCAACGATGCCGGTGGCGCCGTCGGCTTCCTCCCCCGCACGCCGCGCCACGAGGTCGCCGGCGCGCTCGCGACGCATGAGGAGGAGATGGAGGACGGCTTGACGACGCCCGTCCTGCTGCGGGGTGCGCGGGAGCGCGTGGTGGCGGCCGGGTTCTGGGTCGCGGACCGCAACCCGCTGCTGGGTCACTCTCGAACTGCCTTCCGGATCATGACCGACCCTCGGATGCGGGGCCGCAACCTGGGCCGTCTGCTCCTCGCGGCGATGCACCGGGTCGCGCGGGAGCGGCACGTCGAGGTCAGCCTGGTCGACGTGCGCAGCGGGCTCGGCACAACCCGGTTCTACGAGCGCTGTGGCTACGTCGAGGTCGGCCGGCTGCCGGGCGTGATCCGGGTGGCACCCGGCGACGACCGGGACTGCGTCGTCATGGCCCGACGCCTCGACGACCGTCCCTTGGTCGCCGACGGTCGGGCCTGACCGCCCGACCCTCAGCTGAGTCCGGTGACCCTGCCGTCATCGTCGATGTCCATGAGGTGGGCGGCCGGTTCCCGGGGAAGGCCGGGCATCGTCATGACGTCGTCGGTGAGGAGCACGACGAACCCGGCGCCCGCGGCGAGCCGCACGTCGCGGACGGTGAGCGTGTGCCCCGAGGGAGCCCCGCGCTGCGACGGGTCGGTCGAGAAGGACGACTGGGTCTTCGCGACGCAGACGGGAAGGTGCCCGAACCCTTCCGACTCGACCTGCTCCAGCAGGCGTCGGGCCCGCGGCTCGAAGGCGACGCCGGCCGCCCCGTAGACCCGCGTCGCGAGCGCCTCGGCCTTCTTCTCGAGGGAGAGGTGGTCGTCGTAGACGAACCGGACGTCGCTGCGGCCCTCGCGCACGGCATGGACGACGCCACGGGCGAGGGCCTCGGCGCCCGCGCTGCCGTCTCGCACGTGGGTCGCCGGGAAGGCACGCACGCCCGCCTCGTCGCACATCCGGACGACGAGATCGACCTCGCGGTCGGTGTCGCTCGGGAAGCGGTTGACGGCGACGACGGCGGTCAGTCCGTACACGTCCCGCACGATCGTGAGGTGACGACGCAGGTTGGCCATCCCCGCCTCCATGGCCGGCAGGTCCTCGCGGTGGGCGTCGGCGACCGCCACGCCGCCGTGGTACTTCAAGGCCCGCACGGTGACGACGACGACGGCGACCGCGGGGCGCAGCCCGGTGGCGCGGCACTTGATGTCGATGAACTTCTCGGCACCGAGGTCCGCGCCGAACCCGGCCTCCGTCACCACCCATCCGCCGAGCTTGAGGGCCGCCCGTGTCGCGACCACCGAGTTGCAGCCGTGGGCGATGTTGGCGAACGGCCCGCCGTGGATGAACGCGGGGGTGTGCTCCAGGGTCTGCACGAGGTTGGGGGCGAGGGCGTCACGCAGCAGCACCGCCAGCGCTCCCTGCGCGTGCAGGTCCCGCGCCGTGACCGGGCGCTTGTCGCGGGTGTGCGCGACGACGATGTCACCCAGCCGGCGGCGGAGGTCCGCCAGCGAGGTGGCGAGGCACAGGACAGCCATGACCTCGGAGGCGACGACGATGTCGAACCCGTCCTCGCGTGGGACGCCGTTCGCCACACCACCGAGGCCGACGACGATGTCGCGCAGGGCTCGGTCGTTGAGGTCCACGACTCGCTTCCAGGTCACCGTGCGAGGCTCGATGTCGAGTGCGTTGCCATGGTGGAGGTGGTTGTCGAGCAGGGCGGCGAGCAGGTTGTTGGCGGCGGCGACGGCGGCGAAGTCCCCCGTGAAGGCGAGGTTGATGTCGACCATCGGCACGACCTGGGAGAAGCCGCCGCCCGCAGCTCCGCCCTTCGTGCCGAAGACCGGCCCCATGGACGGCTCGCGCAGGGCGACGATGCTCTCCTCGCCGATCCGGCGCAGGGCGTCGGCCAGGCCGACCGACGTCGTCGTCTTCCCCTCACCCGCCGGGGTGGGTGACATGCCCGTGACGAGGACGAGGTGCCCGTCCGGCCGGTCCTCGAGCCCCGCGAGCCAGCGGAGCGACACCTTCGCCTTGGTGTGGCCGTAGGGGACGAGCGCCTCGGCCGGGATGCCGAGGGACTCTCGCGCGAGGTCGACGACGGGGGTGATGTCGGCGCTCTCGGCGATCTCGATGTCGGACGGGAAGGGGGTGGGTGCCTCGACGTCGATGCTCACCAGGCCATCGTGGCACTGGGAGACCGGGTCGCGCTGGGAACCGGCGGACGTGGGGCGGGGTGTGGACGGGCCCGCGAGCAGTGACGCCGGCACGGCATACCCTGCTCTGGTGCCCTCCCTCGACGACCTCCTGCGCGCCGCCGTGGGCTGGATCGGCGGCACCGAGCGGCCCGGTCAGGTCCTCATGGCGCACGCCGTCGCCGAGGCGATCGAGGGGGAGCGCCATCTCCTCGTGCAGGCCGGTACGGGCACGGGGAAGTCCCTGGCGTACCTCGTCCCCGCGGTGCAGCACGCGTTCGACACGGGGAGGCCGGCCGTCGTCGCGACGGCGACGCTCGCGCTCCAGGCCCAGATCGTCGACCGAGACATGCCACGGCTCGCGGATGCGGTCACGCCACTGCTCGGCCGTCGTCCCACCTACGGGCTCGTCAAGGGCCGGCGCAACTACCTGTGCGCGCACAAGCTCGAGGGCGGCTTTCCCGACGACGACGCGGACTCGCTCATGTCCGTGGGTGCTGTCGACGTCCAGGCCTCCCGGCTCGGGCGGGAGGTCGTGCGGCTGCGAGAGTGGGCGGCGACGACGGAGTCGGGTGACCGCGACGAGCTCGTCCCGGGCGTGTCGGAGCGGGCCTGGCGACAGGTCTCGGTGAGTGCGCACGAGTGCCTCGGCAGCCGCTGCCCGATGGTGGCGGAGTGCTTCGTCGAGCGGTCCCGGGAGGCGGCCCGCGACGTCGACGTCGTCGTCACGAACCACTCGTTCATGGCCATCGACGCGTTCGAGGGACGGCAGATGCTGCCCGAGCACGACGTGCTCGTCATCGACGAGGGGCACGAGCTCGTCGACCGGGTCACCTCGACGATCACCGACGAGGTGACGGCCGGCATGGTGCGCGCCGCCGCCAAGCGGGCCGGGCGCCAGGCCGACTCGGCGCAGGCTTTGGACGACGCGGCCGACCTCCTCGAGTCGGTCCTCGAGCCTGCGCCCGAGGGGCGGCTGACGGGCATCCCGGACGCGCTGGGGATGGCGCTCGGCCGCGTCCGCGACACGGCCCGCACCGTGCAGAGCGAGCTGAAGCCGCAGCAAGGGGAGGAGCCGGACGGGGCCCGGCAGGTCGCCCGGGCGGCCGTCGACGAGGTGTTCGAGAACGCCTCACGGATCCTCGAGGAGCGGGACCTCGACGTCGTGTGGCTCGCCCGGGACTCGCGTCGGGGGGCCGTCCTGCGGGTGGCGCCGATGAGCGTCGCGGACATGGTGCGCGACCGTGTCTTCTCGGAGCGGACCGTCGTGCTCACCTCGGCCACCCTCGAGCTGGGCGGCACCTTCGACGCGGTGGCGGGCACCATCGGCCTGCGTGGCGAGGGCGCCCCCGAGTGGCGCGGGCTCGACGTCGGGAGCCCGTTCGCCTACCCCCAGCAGGGCATCGCCTACGTGGCGCGCCACCTTCCGCCGCCGGGACGCGACGGGCTCGCCGGCGAGACACTCGACGAGATCGAGGCGCTCGTCCGAGCCGCGGGTGGCCGGACCCTCGGGTTGTTCTCCTCGATGCGTGCCGCGAAGGAGGCGGCGGAGGCGATGCGCGAGCGGTTCGATGCAGGAAGCCGTCGTGTTCCTCTGCCAGGGTGAGGACCAGATCAGCACCCTCGTGCGGCAGTTCGCGCGCGAGGCGCGCACCTGTCTCTTCGGCACCCTCTCGCTGTGGCAGGGGGTCGACGTTCCGGGGTCCTCGTGCCAGCTCGTGCTCATCGACCGCATCCCGTTCCCGCGGCCGGACGACCCGCTGGCCTCGGCGCGTTCCCAGGCCATCGCCCGGATGGGGGGCAACGGGTTCATGGCGGTCTCCGCCACCCACGCGGCGCTCCGGCTCGCGCAGGGCGCCGGTCGGCTGATCCGCCGTGGCGATGACCGCGGAGTCGTCGCCTTCCTCGACTCGCGGATGATGACCGCCAGGTATGCCGGGTTCCTCCAGCGGTCGCTGCCCCCGTTCTGGCCGACCGCGGACCGCGAGATGGTCCTGCGCGCACTGCGCCGGCTCGACGAGACGGCCCCGCCCCCCGTGGCCGTGACCGAGCCGGCCCTGCGCGGCCTCAGCGGAGGCGTCGCTGCCGCTGTCGACGACGGGGAGCGCCGACCCGTGGCAGAGGCGCCTCCGCCACCGGAGTCGTCGCGGACCGCGGTGACCCACGGCCATGCGTGGACCGAGCAGGAGGACGAGGAGCTGCGCGACGGGGCCGAGCTGGGACTCACCCTCGACGAGCTCGCCGAGTCGATGGAGCTGCCGGTGGACACCGTCGCGGCCCGGCTGTCGGGTCTTGGTCTGCACGCATGATCGTCCTCGGCTGGCAGAGTGACCGCCATGGGTGACGAGGTCGTGGTCCAGCACCGGGTGCCGCCCTACGTGCTCGTGGCCGGGCCCGAGCAGCTCCTCGCCGAGCGCGCTGTCGCCCAGACCGTCGACGAGCTCAGGGTGACCTAGCCCGACCTCGAGGTCATCCGGCTGTATGCCGCGGCCTACGAGGCGGGAGAGCTGACCCTCCACGCGAGCCCGTCGCTGTTCGGCGGGGCCAAGTGCATCGTCGTACACGATCTGGACGAGGCCTCGGACGACCTGCAGGCCGACCTGCTCGCGACGCTGGCCGCGGAACCGGAACCCGACCTCACCCTCGTGGTCGTGCACAAGGGCGGTGTGCGCGGCAAGAAGGTGCTCGACGGCCTCCGGGGCGCCGGCGCCCGGGTGCTCGACGCCCCCGCGATCAAGACGGACCGGGACAAGTCCGACTTCGCCGCCCACGAGTTCCGCCGGGCCCGCCGCAAGGCGACGGGCGAGGCGGTCCACGCGCTCGTCGAGGCCGTCGGCAAGGACGTCCGCGAGCTCGCCGCGGCCTGCCAGCAGCTCATCGACGACACCACCGGCGTCATCGACGAGCAGGTCGTGCTCACGTACCACGGGGGGAAGGTCGAGGCGACGGGCTTCCGGGTCGCCGACGCCGCCATGGCCGGGGACACGGGGGAGGCGCTCCGCCTGCTTCGGCACGCCATCGCCGTCGGTGTCGACCCTGTCCCCATCGTCGCCGTCCTGGCCCAGCAGGCCCGGCAGCTCATCGCGGTCGGATCCGCCGGCCGGGGCCGCTCGGTCGACGTCGCCCGCGACCTGGGCCTGGCCCCGTGGCAGGTGGACAGGGCGCGCCGCGCGCTCGGCGGGTGGACCGCCGAAGCGCTCGCGACCTGCGTGCACGCCGTCGCGGCAGCGGACTTCGAGGTCAAGGGTGGCGGCCGGGACCCGGTCTACGCCGTGGAGCGATGCGTCCTCACCATCACCGGACAGCACGCCCGTCACCGCACCTGAGCGTTTTGGCCGCCAGCGGTCACCACTGGTAAGTTTGTTCCTTGCGTGCGCGCTTGAGGTCGTGCGCGCACGAAGCACCATCCAGCGCGTGTCCTCCATGGGTGTCCCCACGCCCGGTCCCGGCTCGCGACTGCCGCCCTCTACGGCATACCGACCCCACAGAAAGCACACGAACCAGTGGCGAACATCAAGTCCCAGCTCAAGCGGATCAAGACGAACCGCCTCGCGACCGAGCGCAACAAGGCGATCAAGTCCGAGTTCAAGACGGCGATCCGCAAGTTCCGCGAGGCCGCCGACTCCGGCAACGCCGACGAGGCCAAGCAGGCCCTGGCGGTCGCGTCGACCAAGCTCGACAAGGCCGTGAGCAAGGGCGTCATCCACAAGAACCAGGCGGCGAACAAGAAGTCCTCGATGGCCCGCAAGGCCACCGGTCTCTGACCCGGGCCGAGCGGCGCGACTGGGGTCGTCAGGCCCCGCGCCGTGCCAGGACCGAGGCGACCGCGGCGAAGCGGTCCGGCGACAGGACGGCACCCTCACGGCGGACGGCCCGTGGGTCGACACGCACCACCCGGTCGACGCGCACCTCGCTCGGGCGCCGCTGGCGGTCCCACGCCCCCGTGCCGACATCGACCCAGCGCGGTCCTCGTCGGCGGTCGTTGGCGGGATGGCCGTCGTGATCCTTGCTCGTCAGCTGAAGGGCCAGCAGCCAGGGACCGTCACGACCGACGATGAGGACCGGGCGGTCCTTCCCGCGGGAGTGGTCCTCCTCGAACGGCACCCACGTCCAGACCACCTCGCCGGGGTCCGGTCGGCCGTCGGGCCGGGGGGAGTACGCGGGGGTGAGCCGGCCGGTGAAGTCTCCCGGGTACACGGGCTCGGCACCTCGACGCCGCACGAGCCAGGCGCGGAGCCGGGTGAGCAGGGAGGGGCTGGTACCCGAGGCGGACGGCATGGCCGGGAGCCTAGTGGTGGGGGACGACGGCTGTGGGAAGCCCGGTGTGTCGCAGGTTAGGCTTACCTAATACGCTGACGGTGTCGACCCCTGCCCGAGGAGCCCCACGTGAAGTCCGTCCGACGAGTGCTCGCCGCGAGCGCCGCCGCCCTGATCGCCCTCACCATGACCGCCTGTGGCGAGGACGGCGGGGAGGAGCCGCTGTCCGACGACGCGCTCGTCATCTACTCGGGCCGCAACGAGAACCTCGTCGGCCCGCTGCTCGAGAAGCTCGAGGACGAGACGGGCATCGACGTGCAGGTCCGCTACGCCGGGTCCAGCGAGCTCGCCGCCCAGCTGCTCGAGGAGGGTGAGGGCACCAAGGCCGACCTCTTCTTCTCCCAGGACGCCGGCGCCCTGGGCGCTCTCGCCAAGGCGGACCGCCTCGAGACGCTCCCCGACGCCACGCTCGCGAAGGTCCAGGAGGGCTTCGCCGACCCCAAGGGCCACTGGGTCGCCACCTCCGCCCGGGCTCGCGTCATCGCCTACGACCCTGCCCAGGCGCCGGAGGTCACCGACATGACGACCGTCGACGCCGTCCTCGACCCGAAGTACAAGGGCAGGATCGGCTTCGCGCCGACGAACGCGTCCTTCCAGTCCTTCGTGACCGCCCTGCGGGTGACCAAGGGTGAGGACGGTGCCAAGGAGTGGCTGGAGGCGTTCAAGGCCAACGAGCCCAAGGCGTACGACAACAACATCCTCGTCCTCGACGCGGTCGACTCCGGCCAGGTCGCCCTGGGGCTGATCAACCACTACTACTGGTACGAGCGGGTCGCGGAGAAGGGAGCGGACGCCGTCAACGCGAAGATCCACTTCCTGAACTCCGACGACCCGGGCGCCCTCGTCAACGTCGCCGGCGCCGGCATCCTCGCCGGCAGCCCGCAGAAGGACGCGGCGGTGAAGGCGGTCGACTTCCTCCTCTCGGAGGAGGGCCAGCGCTACTTCGCCGACGAGACCGCCGAGTACCCGGTGGTCGACGGCATCACGTCGACGACGCACGACCTCGTGCCGCTCTCCGAGCTCGAGCGCTCCAGCGTCGACCTCAACTCCCTCGACTCCCTCGAGCAGACCCTGGCGCTCCTGGACGAGGTGGGACTCACCTGAGCACGATGACGACGCCGGAGGTGCGGGCCGCGGACGACGCGGCCCGCGTGCCGACGCACCGAGGCCACTCCAGGGTGCCGCTCTTCCTCAGCGCGCCGTCGGTCGTCGTCGCCGTTCTCGCGCTCCTGCCGATCGCCTACCTCCTGGTCCGGACGGCAGAGGCCGGTGCGTCGCGCGTGGCGGAGATCCTCCTGCGCGAGCGCACCCTCCTGCTCATCGGCCGCAGCGTCCTCCTCGCCACCCTGGTGACCTCCCTGAGCATCGCCATCGGCGTGGGCCTCGCCTTCCTGGCCACCCGCACCGACCTGCCCGGCCGGCGCCTCGTGGCCGCTGTCGCGCCGCTTCCGCTCGCGATCCCGAGCTATGTCGCGGCCTTCGCGTGGATCTCGGCGGTGCCCGAGGTCGCCGGGCTGGCCGGCTCGGTCCTCGTGCTCACCCTCTGCTGCTACCCCTACGTCTACCTTCCCGTGCTCGCGGCGCTGCGGCGCGCCGACCCCGGGGTCGGGGAGGTCGCCCGGAGCCTGGGACGCACCCCTTCCCAGGTGTTTCGTGAGGTGACGCTGCGTCAGGTGCGGCCGGCCGCCGCCGCGGGTGGCCTGCTCGTCGCGCTCTACACGCTGAGCGACTTCGGAGCCGTCTCGATCCTGCGCTACGACGTGTTCACCCGGGTGATCTACACGGCCTACCGGTCGAGCTTCGACCGCTCCACGGCGGCCGTGCTGTCACTGATCCTCGTCCTCCTCACGGTGGCGATCAGCGTGGGCGAGTCCAGGGTGCGGCGTCGCGACATCGCTCGGGTGGGCGGTGGTGTCTCCCGGGCGGCCGAGCCGGTGCGGCTGGGTGGGCTCCGGTTCCCGCTCATCGGCGCGACAGCGGTCATCCTGGCCCTGGCCCTGGCGTTCCCCATCGGCTCGTTGCTCTGGTGGTTCGCGAACGGCCTGTCGGCCGGCATCGACGGTGTCCACCTCGCCCAGAGCATCGTCGCGACCGCCTGGCTCGCGCTCCTCGGGGCCGTCGCCTGCACGCTGGGCGCCGTGCCGGTCGGCATCCTCGCCGCGCGTCACCGCGGCAGGTTCACGACCGTTCTCGAGCAGGTGACGTATGCCGGTCACGCCCTGCCGGGGATCGTCGTCGCCCTCGCCCTCGTCTTCCTCGGCGTGCGAGTGGTTCCGTGGATGTACCAGGAGGCGCCGCTCCTCGTGCTCGCCTACGTGGTGCTCTTCCTTCCGACCGCGGTCGGGGCGGTCCGCAGCTCGGTGGCCCAGAGCTCCGTCCGCGGCGAGGAGGTCGCCCGGTCCCTCGGCGCCACACCGAGCGACGTCCTGCGCCGCGTGACCCTGCCGCTGGCGGCCCCGGGCATCGGTGCCGGGGCGGCCCTCGTGCTGCTCACGTGCATGAAGGAGCTTCCGGCGACCCTGTTGCTCCGTCCCACGGGAACCGACACCCTGGCCACCAGCCTGTGGACCGAGACCGGTGTGGGAGCCTACGGAGCAGCGGCTCCCTACGGCCTTGCCCTCGTGGTGCTCGCCGTCCTGCCGACGATCTGGCTCATGAGACTCACCGACCGGGAGCGAGGAACACCGCGATGAGCACGCTGTCGATCCGCGACCTCGACGTCACGCTCGGGGACCACGCCGTCCTGCGTGGGGTCGACCTCGAGGTGCCGAGCGGCTCCATCACGGCGGTGCTCGGTCCCTCCGGGTGCGGCAAGACGACGCTCCTGCGGGCGGTCGCCGGCTTCGTCAGGCCCGACCGTGGGGAGGTCCGGATCGGGGACGTCCTCGTCTCCGGCGCCGGCCGTCACCTCGCGCCGGAGCGGCGAGGCATCGCGCTCGTGCCTCAGGAGGGGGCGCTCTTCCCCCACCTCACCGTTGGCGAGAACGTCGCCTTCGGGCTGCCTCGCGCCGAGCGCCGCCGCTCCCCGAGGGTGGGCCAGGTGCTCGACCTCGTCGGCCTGGCAGGTTTCGCCGACCGTCGGCCCGCAGAGCTCTCCGGCGGCCAGCAGCAGCGCGTGGCGCTGGCTCGGGCCCTGGCGCCGGATCCCTCGCTCGTCCTGCTCGACGAGCCCTTCTCCGCCCTCGACGCGGCGCTGCGTGAGTCGGTGCGCACCCAGGTCCGCGAGGCCCTCGAGCGCTCCCGCGCGACGGCCCTCGTCGTCACGCACGACCAGGACGAGGCGCTGTCGGTGGCCGACTCGGTCGCGGTCCTCGACGAGGGCCGCATCCAGATGCACGACTCACCCCAGGCCGTCTACCGGTCTCCCTCGGGCCTCGGTGTCGCGCGCTTCGTGGGTCAGTGCGTGGAGCTGCCCGCCACGGTCTCCGGTGGGGTGGCGGTGACGGCACTCGGGCCGATGCCGGTGGAGGTCGTGCCCGCCGGCTCCGCCGTGGCGTCCGGCGTCGTGGTCCTTCGGCCGGAGCAGCTCCGCCTGCTCCCGCTGACGACGGGCGACGGGACCCCCGGCGAGGTCATGGGTGGCGAGTACTTCGGCCACGACGCCCTCGTGAGGGTGCGCATCACCGGTGCCGACCGCCCCCTGGAGGTCCAGGTCCGCACCCTCGGCGAGATCCCGGAGCGTGGAGAGGTCCGCGTGGGCGTCAGTGGGCCGGCGCGCTTCTACCCCGCCTGAGCATCGTCGAGGGGGTGCGCCAGCTCGTCCTGGGGGAGGCGCGCCCACAGGATGGCGACGACGGCGAAGAGGAGCGGTGCGACGCCGGCGACGGCGAAGGTGGTCGTGAGGCCGAGGGCCTCCGAGACCGGACCGGCGAGCGCCATCGACACGGGCATGAGCGACACGGACACGAAGAAGTCCAACGACGCGACCCGGCCGAGCAACGCCGGCGGGACCCGTCGTTGGAGCAAGGTGCCCCAGATGACCATGGGCGCGGAGAACAGGGCACCCATGACGAAGGCGCACGTGACGACGACCCAGACCTGGGTCGTCACCCCGATGAGGACGAACGGAACGCACGCGAGACCCCACCCGAGGTTCATCAGGGTGAGATAACGGCGCGGCATCCGCACGGAGGCCATGGCGAGCGACCCCACGGCGCCGCCGAGGCCGAACCCCGCGAGCACGTACGAGTGGTCGCTCGGCCCGCCGCCGAGCTCGTCCTTGACGAGGAAGGGAATGAGCACCTCGAGGGGCCCCATCATGACGAGGATCATCAGCGAGGCGAAGAGCAGCGTGGCCAGCAGCCACGGCGTGCGGACCATGTAGACGAAGCCCTCGCGCATGTCGTGCATCGCCGAGCGGACCGGGTGTGACGCGTGCTCGGGGTCGAGCGTGCGCCGGACCGGCGTCTGAGGAACCTTGAGCAGGGCGAGCACGGTGACCACCGAGCTCGCCGCGGCGATCGCGAAGGCGGGCCCTGGGCTGGAGGCGGCGACGGCCGCTCCGGCCACGGCCGGGCCGATCGCCTGGCCGATCGTGGGCCGCACCATGCCCTCGAAACCGTTGACGGCCTGGAGGTCGGACTCCGGCACGAGGGCGGGCAACCAGGCGGAGTACGCCGGGTAGTAGAAGGCCATCGCCATGCCGGTCGTGAACGCGACGCCGGCGAGGACCCACAGGCTGTCGAGGTCGGCCGCGGACAGCAGCGCGACGAGTGACATGCCGGCCAGCTCGACGAGACCGACACCGAGGAGGATCACTCGCTGAGGCACCCTGTCGGCCACCACGCCGGCGACGAGTGCCGGCAGGAGGACCCCGACGGCGCCGGCCGTCGTCACGAAGGACAGGTCAGCGGGGCCGCCGCCCAGGCGGATGACCTCCCAGACGAGGGCGACCACCCACACCCCGCCCGCGAAGGAGCTGGCTGTCAGGGACAGCGCGAGCCACCGGTACGAAGGGGTGCGGAACGGCGTGAGGGCCCGCGGGAGCCGCCGGCCGACCTCCTGGTCGCCGACCGTGTCGCGCAGCGCATCGGAGAGCGGGTCGGTCATCCCCTCAGCATGCTCCATCCACGTCGCTCGGCGATGAGGCGGATGGTCGCGTCCGCGAGGAGGAGCTGGTGCTTCCGCAGGGACGCGGTGCAGCCCGGCGGAGGAGGCTCGTCGACGTCCTCGAGGACGAACCCGGCGAGGGCAGCGAGGAACGCGTCGATGTCGTCGTCCCGCGCGCCAACGGAGGACCGGGGCGCTGCGGTGGGCGCGCACGTCGATGCCCTGTCGGGACATGCGCGGCCAGAGGCTGACGAGGTCGGCCCACGGTGGCCCGACGCGGACCCAGTTCCAGTCACACACCCGTACCGTGCCGTCGTCCTCGACGAGGAGGTTGTCCGGACGGATGTCCCAGTGCACGAGCGCCTCGCCCTGGCAGGCGCGCTCGGCTCGAGCGGCCAGCGCGACGAGCTCCGCGGTGCCGTGGCCGGTGGGTCGCGTGAGCCCGGACGGCCACGCGCGGCCACCGACCGCGAGGGCCTCCAGCGTGGTGTGCGCGCCGCCGTCGGGGCCGAGCTCCTGCGCCAGGGGCGTGGAGGTGACTCGCGCCACCACCTCCGACGGCGTGCTGGCGATCTCCACGCACGCGCGCACGGTCGCGTCGGCATCCGTCTCCGTCCAGGGCCCTCCCGGCTGGCGGCCGTTCACGACGTCGAGGACGAGCAGGCGCCACGGCACGGCGTCGACGAGCACCTCGGCCGCCCCCATCAGCCGGGTCGGACACCGCAGTCCCGCGAGCTGGGGCAGAATGACCGCTTCCTGCGCGAGGGCCTCGAGGACGTGCGGCAGGCCGGCCCCGCCGGCCTTCGCGAAGACCTCCCGGCCGTCCTCGAGAAGCAGGCGCCCGGCATACGCCCCACTGAAGCCCGACGTGACCGGCGCACGAGCTCGGGCGACTGCGGACCCCGCGACGGCGCCGAGCCCGGCGCGGACGGCATCCGGCAGGGCGGCGAAGGTCGGTCGGGCCGACGTCCTCAGGTAGTCGAGCTCGGGCAGCCGACTCGGCGGCAGTGATGGCACCGGTCCAGACTCCCACCGCGGCCGTGGGAGACTGGGGGACAGTCCCTGACCGTCGCCACGCAAGGAACGCCACCACTCGTGTCCCCCCGCGCCCGCACCGTGCTGCAGCCGCACGCGACGCCGCCGGAGGCGATCCGCAACTTCTGCATCATCGCCCACATCGACCACGGCAAGTCGACCCTGGCCGACCGGATGCTGCAGATCACCGGAGTGGTCGACGACCGGGCCATGCGGGCGCAGTACCTCGACCGGATGGACATCGAGCGCGAGCGCGGGATCACCATCAAGAGCCAGGCCGTCCGGATGCCGTGGGACCTCGACGGCGCCCACCACATCCTCAACATGATCGACACCCCCGGCCACGTCGACTTCACGTACGAGGTGAGCCGGAGCCTCGCCGCCTGCGAGGGCGCCGTGCTGCTCGTCGACGCGGCACAGGGCATCGAGGCGCAGACCCTGGCGAACCTCTACCTCGCGATGGAGAACGACCTCACCATCATCCCCGTGCTCAACAAGATCGACCTCCCCGCCGCCCAGCCGGAGAAGTACGCCGAGGAGCTCGCCGGCCTCATCGGCTGCGAGCCCGAGGACTGCTTCCGGGTGTCCGGCAAGACCGGTGAGGGGGTCCAACCGCTCCTCGACGAGATCGTCCGTCAGATCCCGTCGCCATCCGGTGACGCCGACGCCCCGGCCCGCGCGATGATCTTCGACTCGGTGTACGACACCTACCGCGGAGTCGTCACCTACGTCCGCGTCATCGACGGCAACCTCAACCCGCGCGAGAAGATCGTCATGATGTCCACGAGGGCCACCCACGAGCTCCTCGAGATCGGCGTCATCTCCCCGGAGCCGGTTCCCGGCAAGGGGCTCGGGGTGGGGGAGGTCGGTTACCTCATCACCGGCGTGAAGGACGTCCGACAGAGCCGGGTCGGCGACACCGTGACGAATGCCGGCAAGCCCGCCACGGCCGCGCTCGGCGGCTACCGGGACCCCAAGCCCATGGTGTTCTCCGGCCTCTACCCGCTCGACGGCTCGGACTACCCCGACCTGCGCGAGGCGCTCGACAAGCTCAAGCTCAACGACGCGGCCTTGGTCTACGAACCGGAGACGTCTGTCGCGCTCGGCTTCGGCTTCCGCTGCGGCTTCCTCGGCCTGCTCCACCTCGAGATCGTGCGCGAGCGGCTGGAGCGCGAGTTCGACCTCGACCTCATCTCCACGCAGCCCAACGTCGTCTACGACGTGACGATGGACGACGGCACCGAGATCGTCGTCACCAACCCCAGCGAGTTCCCCGGAGGCAGGATCGCCGAGGTTCGTGAGCCGAAGGTACGTGCCACCATCCTCGCCCCGAGTGAGTTCATCGGGGCGATCATGGAGCTCTGCCAGGGCAAGCGGGGCACGCTGCTCGGGATGGACTACCTGTCCGAGGACCGCGTCGAGATGCGCTACACCCTTCCGCTCGCCGAGATCGTCTTCGACTTCTTCGACCAGCTGAAGTCCCGAACCCGCGGCTACGCCTCGCTCGACTACGAGCCGGACGGCGACCAGGTTGCCGACCTCGTCAAGGTGGACATCCTGCTCCAGGGCGAGACGGTCGACGCGTTCTCCGCGATCGTGCACAAGGACCGCGCCTACTCCTACGGCGTGATGATGGCCGGCAAGCTCAAGGACCTCATCCCGCGGCAGCAGTTCGAGGTGCCCATCCAGGCGGCCGTGGGCGCCCGGGTCATCGCCCGCGAGAACATCCGCGCCATCCGCAAGGACGTGCTCGCCAAGTGCTACGGCGGTGACATCTCCCGCAAGCGCAAGCTCCTCGAGAAGCAGAAGGAGGGGAAGAAGCGGATGAAGATGGTGGGTCGCGTCGAGGTGCCCCAGGAGGCCTTCATCGCGGCCCTCACCTCCGACGGAGCCGGCGCGCAGGCAACGAAGAAGTGACACCCGGCCGGGGATAGCCTGCTGGGATGGCGACGCACTGGACGTTGGGCTGTGACGCGAGCGACCCGGATCTCCTCGCGCGCTTCTGGTCCCTGGCGCTGGGCTACGTCGCGGAGCCGGGCTACGACGACCCGGAGGGCGCGTCGATCGTCGACCCCGACGGGCGTGGCCCCGCGATCGGCTTCCTCCGCGTGCCGGAGGGCAAGACGGCCAAGAACCGGGTGCACATCGACGTGCGGGTGGCCGGGGAGCCGCCCTGGGACATGGCCGACCGCGAGCGGCTGATCCGCACGAAGGTCGCCCAGCTCGTCGGCGGCGGCGCCACGGTCGTGCGCGAGGAGTCGCACGGGCCGCACCTCGGCCACGTCGTCATGCTGGATCCCGAGGGCAACGAGTTCTGCGTGGCGTGAGGGCCCCCGGCCCGTGCGCGCCGCGCTACGCGCGCTCCGCCACGGCGCGCAGCCGCGCGACGTAGGACGCCCACCAGGCCTCGTCGGTCTCGGGCAGGTTGGGGTTGGCCGGCAGCAGGCCGCGGCGTCCGTCCAGCTGCTCCCGCAGGATGTCGAGGTGGCCGGCGTGCCGCCCGGTCTCGACGGCCATGTGCACGAGGAGGTGGTGCAGGTCGGTGTCCTGGCGGGTCCACCAGGGAACGTGGGCCGGCGCGTCGGCCGGGAGCGGCTCGATCCGCTCGTCGGCCCAGCCGGTGACCCGACGGTAGAGCCCGAGGATCGCCTCGGGGGACTCCTCCTCGGTCGCCCACATGTCGGCGTTGGGCTCGGCGTCGTCCGCCCAGAAGGCCATCGGCTCCGGCCACGTCTCACCGAGGCACATCCCGAAGTACTCCGCCTCGACACCGGCGAGGTGCTTGACGACGCCGAGCAGGTTCGTCCCGGTCGGCGTGAGCGGCATCCGTTGGTCCCGTTCCGGCAGCCCCTCCACCTTCCACAGCACCGCCTCACGCTGCGCCCGGAGGTAGCCCCATGCCATGGCCTTCGCATCCATCCCGGCAGCATGCCAGCCGGGCCGACACGGCACGCCGCGGGACCCCGGCGGACTCTGTTCAGTGCGGCGGCCTGCGCGTATCGTGACGAGGTGCGGGGGTCACCCACACCCCAAGGAGTTCCTGATGAACCGACCGGTCCTTGTGTTGGCGTCCGCCGCCGCCCTCGTCTTCCCTGTGCTGACGTTCGCCCCCTCCGCCGCGGCCGACGACGGTGGTCGTCCCTTCACTGTGGCCTTGACCGGCGCAGCGGAGCGTCCGGGGCCGGGTGATCCGGACGGCAGCGGGACGGCCACGCTCAGCCTCAATCCCGGTCAGGAGGAGGTGTGCTTCACGCTCACGGTCGAGAACATCGGGCTGCCGGCGACCGGCGCGCACATCCACGTCGGGGACGTCGAGACCTTCGGTCCCGTCGTGGTGGGCCTCACCCCACCGGACGCGACCGGAACCTCCTCAGGGTGCGTCACCGCGGACCGCGACCTCCTGCGCTCGATCCTGAGGGACCCGGACGGCTACTACGTCAACGTGCACACGAGCGCCTTCCTGGCCGGGGCGGTCCGAGGTCAGCTCGGCTGAGCAGGTACCGACGACTCCTCCGCGGGATCGCCCTGGACCGGCCCTGCAGCCCAGAGCTCCGGGCGGTGGGCGAGGGCCCAGAGGTCGAGGAGGTCCCGTGGCCACACGTCGTCGTCCGTCGCGGCCAGCTCGTCACGCGTCCACCAGCGGATGTCCGCGACGGTGAGCAGCTCCTCCTCGGTGTGGCCGGTGGTGTCCACCTCGAAGGCCGGCACCCGCACGAGGAGGAACACCTCGGTCTGGTCGACCACCTTGTCGCTGTAGCCGTGCACCACCGTGCGGGTGAAGAACGGGCCGACGAGCTCGTCCACACCGACGGTGAGCCCGGTCTCCTCCCACAGCTCACGAACCGCCGCCTCGTGGTCGCCCTCTCCCGGGTCGACGCCACCCCCGGGGGTGACCCACCAGTGCGCGACGGGCGTGAGGCCGAGGTCCGAGTCGAGGAACAGCAGCATCCGGTCCGCCTCGTCCACGACGAACACCCGAACCGCCCGCCGGTCGCTGCGCGGCCGGTCCGCCGGGTGGGGAACGACGAACCCCGGCTGCCCGGGAAGGAGTGGCGACGACACACACGCCACGCTAACGGCGACCGGCATACCCACGGGTAACATCGCCCCGTGCCCGACACCTACACGCTCTACCGCCGCATGGCCGCCCGCCCATGGGGCAGGAGGGCCTTCTCGATCGTCTTCGCGCAGAAGGCCCCCTACTTCCGGACCGTCCGTCCCCAGGTCCGGGAGGTCCGCCCGCACCACGCGGAGCTGTCCATCCGCAAGCGCCGAGCCGTCCAGAACCACATCGGCACGGTCCACGCGATCGCGGTGTGCAACGGCCTCGAGGCGGCGATGGGGCTTCTCGCGGAGGCCACGACACCGCCGGGGCGACGCTGGATCCCTCGGTCCATGCAGGTGTCCTACCTCGCGAAGTCGACGACCGACCTGCTCTGCACGGCCGCCACGGACCCGGGCGACTGGACCGACGTCGGCGACGTGCCGGTCAGGGTCCGGGCCGTGCGCACGGACGGCACGGTGGTCGTCGAGGGGGTCATCACGATCTACGTCAGCGACAGGCCGCGCCTCAGTCGGTGAGGCGGGCCCTGAGGCGCTCCACCTCGGCCTCCTCCCACCCGTGTGCGAGGAGCCACCCGACAGCGCCGCCGTATCCCTCCTCGAGCGCACGAAGGATCGTCTCGATCGACTCCGGACGGGGCACCTGCTCGCCGACCTGCTGCTTGGCCAGCGCCTCGCCATATGCGGGCCTCGGCCGGAGCCGGTCGAGGATCGCCTCGATCCGCTCGGCGGTGAGGACGTAGTCCGCGACGATCTCGTCGTGCGGGACGCCGGCCACGTCCAGTGCCATCGCCACCACCGTCCCCGTGCGGTCCTTTCCCGCGGCGCAGTGGACGACGGCCGCCCCCTCGGCATTCGCGACGACGCGCAGTGCTGCCGACACCGAGTCCGGCCGGGCGGAGAGGTAGCCCAGGTAGTGGTCCGCCCAGAAGCGGGCGTCCCGCTGCTTCTCCTCGTCACGCCACGGCAGGGCCAGAGCCTTCTCGGCGATGCGCTCGACGTCCTCCTGGCGCTGTTCGGGGATGAGGGAGTGATGGTGATGCGTCAGTGACTCGACCCGGCGAAGCGGGCCCGGCCCTTCGAGGTGCACCTCGACCTCGGTGCGGAGGTCGACGACGTCCGTGACCCCGAGCTCTTCGACGAGGCGCGTCACGTCGGCATCGGTGAGGTCCTGGAGGTTGTCCGAGCGGATCAGCCGGCCGGCTGCGATGTGCCCACCCCCGCGGGTGGGCAGCCCGCCGAGGTCGCGCATGTTGACCAGCCCGTCGAGCTCGATCCAGCGGTCCGTCACCCGGTCATCCTAGGTCGGCGCACAGGGACGGCCGGTGCCGGTGACAGGATGGCGGGGTGCCCCGACTGCCCGACGGCGACCTCGCGCCAGAGTCCGGCGAGCTGCCGCCGGCGGCCCTCGCGACGCTCCGCAGCAGCCGGCTCGGGATCTACGTCCACGTGCCGTTCTGCGCGGTGCGCTGCGGCTACTGCGACTTCAACACCTACACGCTGACCGAGCTCGGCCCCGGCGCATCGACGGCGGACTTCGCCGACTCGGCCCTCGCAGAGCTCGACGTCGCCGTGCGTGTCCTCGGCGAGGACGCCGGTCCGGTCGACACGGTCTTCGTCGGTGGTGGCACGCCGACGCTCCTCCCTCCCCGTGACCTCGTGCGGATCGTCGACGGCATCCGGGCGAGGTTCGAGCTGGTGGCCGACGCCGAGGTGACGACCGAGGCCAACCCCGACTCGGTCACCCCGGCCGGCCTCGAGGAGCTCTCTGCCGGAGGCTTCACCCGGGTGTCGATCGGCATGCAGTCGGTCGTGCCCCACGTGCTCGAGACCCTCGACCGCACGCACGACCCCTCCCGTGTCGTCACCGCCGTCGCCGGGGCACGGGAGGCGGGTCTCGCGACGAGCCTCGACCTCATCTACGGCACCCCGGGGGAGTCGCTCGACGACTGGCGGGCCAGCCTGGAGGCGGCAGTCGCCCTGGCCCCGGACCACGTGTCGGCCTACGCACTCGTCGTCGAGGAGGGAACCCGGTTGGCCGCCCGAGTGCGTCGCGGCGAGCTGCCGTTGCCCGACGGCGACGACGAGGCGGACAAGTACGAGCTGGCCGACGAGCTGCTCGCGTCGGTGGGGTACGACTGGTACGAGGTGAGCAACTGGGCTCGGGACGCTGGCACCCGCTGCCGCCACAACGAGGGCTACTGGCGCGGCGACACCTGGTGGGGCGTCGGCCCGGGTGCGCACAGCCACGTCGGCGGCGTCCGGTGGTGGAACGTGAAGCACCCGAGGTCGTATGCCGGGCGGCTCGCGTCGGGCGCGTCACCGGCGGCCGGTCGGGAGACCCTGACCGAGGCGCAGCGGCACGACGAGGAGGTGCTCCTCGGGGTGCGGCTGCGAGAGGGTCTTCCCCTCGACCGCCTCGACGACCTCGGCCACGAGGCCGTTGCCGGTCTCGTGGCCGAGGGGCTCGTCGACGGCCCGGCCGCGGTGCGTGACCGCCGGGTGGTGCTCACGCTGCGCGGGCGGCTCCTCGCGGACGGTGTCGTGCGCCGCCTGGTCGGCGTCTGACGGCGGGTGCGCTACTTCACGAAGTTCGGCGTCATCGGCGGGTTCCACCACTCGCCGTTGTTCGCCTTCACCGCGCCGATGATGTGCACGATGACCGCGAACAGCCATGCCGCAGCGAACGTCACGAACCCGATGAGGACGAACATCAGCGGGATCGAGATGAGCATGACGATGCCGGCGATGATCTGCACGTTGAGCGCGTTCGCCGAGTGGTGCCGCACGAAGGGCCCACGGTCCCGGAACACGAGGTACATGACGAGGGCGACGACGAAGCCGAGTGCACCACCGGAGAGGACCGTGGCGCCGAGGGCCACGCCGTGGGCGGCCATGCCCGTCGTGCGCTCATCCTGAGGCGTCATCGGCTTCGGCCCGCCTGCGTAGGGCAGCGTCTCGGCTCCCGGCTGGGTGGCAGGCGGGGGGGACGCGGGCGGTGCTGCCGGAGCCGGCGGCGCCGACGGGGACGGCTGCGGGGACGGCTGCGGGGACGGCTGCGGGGGCGGGGGCGGCGGGAGCGGCTGGGCAGCCGGATCGCTCGACGTCTCGTCGGGGCGGGGGTGGATGTCACTCATCGTTACTCCTCCATGGGGCGGTCTCCCTCCATCAAACACCCGCCCGGCCCCTGGGCCGAGCCCTTCCAGGGTCAGGCGGGGACACGTCAGGGTCGGCTCAGGGCGGACCCCGACGCACACTGGACCCATGGACCTCGTCGACCGAGTGCGAGAGGCGCTGCCCCCCGCGCAGGAGAAGCAGATGTTCGGCGGCACCGGTTTCATGGTGGCGGGAGCCCTGGCCTGCACCGTGAGCCGGCGTGGGCTGCTCGTCAGGGTCGGCACCGCCGACCAGGAGGCGCTCGTCGAGGAGGACGGCGTGGAGCCGATGGTCATGGGCGGCCGAGTGAGCCGTGGCTGGGTGCACGTCGACCCACGCCTGCTCGACGACGACGCTGCACTGAACCGGTGGCTGGAGCGTGGTGTGGCCGCCGCCCGGGCGGTCACCCGGGGTCGGTGACGAAGTCGAGCAGCTCCTCCACCGGCGCTCGCGGCCAGCCGAGGTGCGCGGCGACGCCGGCCTTCCACGAGGATCCACCACGACGGCTCGCCGGCCGTGCACCGCACGGGACCCGCTTGCGGTTCGTTCCCCGGCGGCGCGTGCCGCAGACAGCCCGGCGTTCCCAGCGGCACGGGGCGCCGCGACGGTAACGGCCGGCCTCGCCCGGCTCCGGGTGGCGCGCCGCCGGCATTCGGCGGCATCCCGTAGAATCTGGCACTCACGGCGCGAGAGTGCCAGCCCCACCCGCCCGACCCGAGTCCGGAGGTGAAGAGGACCCGATGAGCGAGGACCGCCGTCTGCGCGTGCTGCGTGCGATCGTCCAGGACTACGTCCACACCTCGGAGCCCGTCGGCTCCAAGGCGCTGCTCGAGCGCCACCACCTCGGCGTCTCCGCGGCGACCGTGCGCAACGACATGGCGGTGCTCGAGGAGGAGGGACTCATCGCCGCCCCGCACACGAGTGCCGGGCGAGTGCCGACGGACGCGGGGTACCGCCTCTTCGTCGACCGGCTGTCCGCCATCAAGCCCATGAGCGCCGCCGAACAGCGGGCCATCTCCCAGTTCCTCGAGGGGGCCGTGGATCTCGACGACGTCGTCGACCGCACCGTGCGACTCCTCGCGTCGCTGACCCGGCAGGTCGCCGTCGTGCAGTACCCGTCACTCTCGCGGTCGTCCGTTCGGCACGTCGAGCTCGTGCCGATCGGGGGCGAGCGGCTCCTCGTCGTCCTCATCACGACGACGGGCCGGGTGGAGCAGCGGGTCATCGACGTCGGCATCGACCTGCTCACCGACGACGGCGAGCAGGCGCTGGCGACGTTGCGAGCCGAGCTCAACCGGGCGACGAGCGGCCGTACCCTGGCCGAGGCGTCGATTGAGCTCTCGGTGGTTCCCGAGCGGCTCGACCCGGCCCTGCGCGACCTCGTCCGCTCGATCAGCACCGCCCTGCAGGACTCGCTGGTCGAGGAGCGTGAGGAACGTGTCGTCCTGGCCGGGACCGCCAACCTCGCCCGCGTGGGACCGGACTTCACGACGAGCCTGGGACCGGTGCTCGAGGCGCTCGAGGAGCACGTCGTCCTCCTCAAGCTGCTCGGCACGGTCGCCGAGGAGGGCGGCAGCGTCGCCGTCCGCATCGGGCACGAGAACCCGTATGCCGGCCTGCACACGACCTCGATGGTCACGACCGGCTATGGCGCCGGCACCGACCTCGTCGCGGGGCTCGGCATCGTCGGCCCGACCCGGATGGACTACCCGACGACGATGGCGGCCGTGCGCGCGGTGGCGACCTACGTCTCGCGGATTCTCGCGCAGTAGACCGCCGCTCCACCCCCACCCCGACCGACCACCACCGTCCCGGAGGACCCGCCAGCCGTGAACGACTACTACGCCGACCTCGGGGTCGCCCGCGACGCGGACCCGGAGGAGATCAAGCGCGCCTACCGCAGGGCTGCTCGGCGTCTCCACCCCGACGTCAACGCCGGCCCCGAGGCCGAGGAGAAGTTCAAGAAGGTGTCCCAGGCCTACGACGTCCTCTCCGACCCCGAGAAGAAGCAGGCGTACGACATGGGTTCGGACCCCTATGCCGCCGGTGCCGCGGGCTTCGGCCAGGGCTTCTCCTTCAGCGACATCATGGACGCGTTCTTCGGCGGGCAGACGGCCTCTGCGGGGCGCGGCCCCCGATCGCGCACCACCCGCGGCCAGGACGCCCTGGTCCGCCTTGACATCGACCTCGGGGATGCCGTCTTCGGGGGTCAGAGGGACCTCACGATCGACACCGCCGTCACGTGCAGCACATGCCACGGGAACGGCATGCAGCCGGGCACCTCGACCCGCACGTGTGACGTCTGCGCCGGCCGTGGGGAGATCCAGCAGATCCAGCGCAGCTTCCTCGGGCAGGTCATGACGACCCGGCCCTGTATGACCTGCTCGGGCTTCGGTCAGCTCATCACGGACCCCTGCTACGAGTGCTCGGGGGACGGCCGGGTCCGGACCCGGCGGACCCTCACGCTCAAGGTGCCGCCGGGGGTCGACACCGGCACGCGGATCCAGCTCACCGGCGAGGGCGAGGTCGGCCACGGAGCCGGCCCGCGGGGCGACCTCTACGTCGAGGTCGCCGTGAACCGGCATCCGGTCTTCCAGCGGCGTGGCGACGACCTCCACGCGACGATCGAGGTGCCCATGACGGCCGCCGCGCTCGGTGCGACGCTCGCGATGGAGACCTTCGACGGCCCGCGCGACCTCGACATCCGGCGTGGCACCCAGTCCGGCGACACCATCACCCTGCGCGGGCTCGGCGTCACGCACCTGCGAGGCACCGGTCGCGGGGACATCGTGGTGCACACCATGGTCCAGACGCCGAGCCGCCTGGACGCCGAGCAGGAGGACCTGCTCCGGCGGCTCGCGGTGGCGCGCGGCGAGGAGCGTCCCGAGGCCCGGATCGGAGCGCCGGGGGAGGGCTCCCTGTTCGGCAAGCTCCGCGACGCGTTCAAGGCCCGCTGACAACGGCCATGACCCTGCCGCTCCATCTGCTGACGGGTGAGACGCTGACCGGCCGCGGCGTCGGGGACGTCGTCGTCCTCGACGGCCCGGAGGGCCGGCACGCCGCCACGGTGCGACGAACCCGGGTGGGGGAGCGACTCCTGCTCACCGACGGCGAGGGGAAGCGGGTCGAGGCGCGGGTCGTCGCGGTCGGCGCCGGATCGCTGGACCTCGAGGTCGTCTCCGTGACCACCGACCCCCTGCCGAGCCCTCGGTTCGTCCTCGTCCAGGCTCTGGCCAAGTACGACCGGGACGAGCAGGCGGTCGAGGCGGCCACGGAGTGCGGTGTCGACGAGGTCGTCCCGTGGCAGGCGTCGCGCAGCGTCGTCCAGTGGCGGGGTGAGCGAGGCGAGAAGGCCCGGCGCAAGTGGGACGCCGTTCTCCTGGCCGCCACGAAGCAGTCACGCCGCACGCGTCGGCCGGTGCTGGCCGCCACGGCCACGACAGCGGAGCTCGCGGTCCGGGTCCGAGGTGCGGCGGCGGCATACGTGTTGCACGAGGACGCCCGGATGCCCCTGGCGAGCGTCTCGCTCCCGGCCGCCGGCGACGTCGTGCTCGTCGTGGGGCCGGAGGGCGGGGTGGCACCCGAGGAGCTCGCCGCCCTGGCGTCGGCCGGCGCGTCGGTGGTGCGCCTCGGCGGGACCGTGCTCCGGTCCTCGACCGCCGGCCCGGCCGCCCTGGCGGTGCTCAGCGCGATGGCGCGCTGGCGCTGAGTACCCGGCTCACCGCACCGAGAAGGGCATCGTCGTCTCGGCCGAGACCTCTGCCCGTCCTCGGCGCTCTGCTCGTAGACGCGGATGGCGTAGGCGCCGGGGGAGAGGGTGCCGAGGTCGATCTCGTAGGTGCCGCGGCCGGGGGCGCCGTCCGACGCGGTGACGAAGCCCTCGTCGAGGACGTCGCCCTCGCGGAGCAGCTGCCAGGACACGGTCGCCTCGAAGACGGACGCCTCGCCGGTGACCGTCACCGGTCCGGAGCCGAGCTCCTGTCCCCGCGTGGGGGAGTTCACCCAGATCGGGGCGAGGTCCTCGTGGTAGAGGTCGCGCGAGGCCGGGCGGTTGTACGTGCGGTCGACCGGCTGGGTACCGAAGATCGCCTCGGAGCCGTCGGCGAGCACGAACCGGACGGGGATCGTGCCCCGCCCCACCGCCGCCTGTGCGGTCCAGACGAGCTGCTGCACGCTGACGCGCTCGGTGTCCTCGGGGAAGGCCGTCCCGCCGGGGCCGGACAGGGTGATGGTGATCCGCGCGTCCGTGACGGCGACGTCGACGAGCTCCACCCCGTCCCAGGTGCGCAGGTACCCGTCGGTCCCGGGCGGCTCGGCGGTCATCGCCAGCTCGACCGCGGTGCGGGCCCGGAGCCGGTCGTCGGCCTGCCGGGTCACGCCCGGGACGGTCAGCCACTCCCGGTACAGCCGGGCCATGCGCGCGTCGTCGCCGATGGTCGCGACGTAGTAGACCGGAAGGGCGACCGGGGTCCCGGCCGTCAGTCGGCGGCCGGGGTCGAGGCGGTGCTCGTGGGCGACGGTGCGCCGCTGTCGGTGGGTCCGGCGGACGGGCTCGTCGTGGGGCCTGCGGAGCGGGCTGGTCAGCGGGCTCGACGTGGGGAGGGGGAGGTCGCTACCGGCGGGGATGGGCTCCGACCCGTCCGGCAGGCCGAACCAGGCCCCGGCGACCACGGCCAGGACGGCAGCAGCGGCCGCGAGCGGCAGCCACCAGCTGGTCGACCAGGGCGACCGCGAGGACCGGGCTGTCCGGAGGATCTCGTCCAGCCGGTCGCCCGGCTCGATGAGTGCGGCTCGCTCGTCGAGCGCCACTCGCAGGGCCTCGACCATGCGCTCGTCGTCGTTCATGTCCACTCCGTCCCGCTGCGCAGGGCCGCCAGGCCACGGCTCGCGTGGGTCTTGACCGAGCCCGCGGAGATGTCCAGGGCGTCGGCGATCTGAGCCTCACCGAGGTCGAGGTAGTAGCGCAGGATGAGCACCTCTCGTTGTCGTGTGGGGAGCCGCCCGAGGGCCGCGAGGATCGAGTCGCGCGAGAGACCGGCGACGGCCGACTCCTCCGCGCTGGGTCCGGTGCGAGCCCCGGGATCGTCGGGACCGCCCCGCACCGAGGCGGCCCACCGCTCCTTGACGCCACGGTGGCGGAGCGCGGAGCGCGCCCCGTTGAGCACGGCCCGGCGCAGGTACGCAGCCGCCGCCGCCGTGTCGCGGAGACCGGACCAGTGCGCGTGCAGCGCCACGAAGGCGTCCTGCACGACCTCCTCGGCCTCCCCCGCGTCGTGGAGGAGCAGCCAGGCGAGCCGGACGAGCGGCTGCCAGTGCGCGGCGTAGAGCTCCGTCACGGCGTCGTCGACCGAGCGTTGCGCGCTGCCGTGCTCGCCCATGGCGGTCATTGTCACGTGTCATTGACGCGCGACCCGCCCATCCGGTTGACCGGGCTTCCGGATTGGTCCACGTCACCCGCGGGTACGGGGCGCTCATGGACGACACCGAGAACACGCCCCGTGAGGCCCCGGACCCCAGCGTCGACGACTTCGGCCCGGACCAGGACGCCGAGCCGACGATGAACGCCCCGGAGTCGGAGCGTCCCGACGGGCTCGACGCCCTCGACGACGACGAGTCGACGGGTGGCGATGGCTCGCCGTCGTGAGACGCGCGACCTGACCCGAGCAGCAGAGGAGGTCCTGGGGTACCCGTCCCTGAGGAGCGGGCAGCCCGAGGCCCTCGAGGCGACCCTCGCCGGTCGCGACGTGCTTGCCGTCATGCCCACCGGACACGGCAAGTCCGCCCTCTACCAGCTTCCGGCGGCGGTGCAGGGTGGCCTCACCGTCGTCGTCTCGCCGCTCATCGCGCTCCAGCGCGACCAGGTGGCCGCACTTCGGGAGGCCCCCGGCGCTCCTCGCGGACGGGTGCTCAACTCCACCCAGGCGGTGGGCGAGACCGACGAGACGTGGGCGGCCGTGGACGAGGAGCAGCGCCTCGTGCTCTTCCTCGCCCCCGAGCAGCTGGCGCGTGACGACGTCGTCGAGCGGCTCCGAACGCGTGGTGTGGCCCTGCTGGTCGTCGACGAGGCGCACTGCATCTCCGCCTGGGGTCACGACTTCCGACCCGACTACCTCAGGCTTGGCGCAGCCGCGGAGCGGTTGGGGCATCCGACCGTGCTGGCGCTGACCGCCACGGCGTCGCCGCCGGTGCGCGAGGAGATCGTGGCGCGGCTCGGGCTGCGTGACCCGCTCGTCCTCGTCCGCGGCTTCGACCGGCCCAACCTCCACCTCGACGTGCGGCGTCACGTGGAGGATCGCGAGCGCCGCGAGGCGGTGGTCGACAGGGTGGCCGGGCTGCCTCGGCCGGGCCTCCTCTACGTCGCCACGCGCAAGGACACGACCGCGTATGCCGCTGCACTCGCCGAGCGAGGGTTGTCCGCCGTCGCCTATCACGGCGGCCTGCGCGCCGCCGAACGCCGCGAGGCGCACCTGAGGTTCAGCGACGGGTCGGCCGACGTCGTCGTGGCCACCTCCGCCTTCGGCATGGGCATCGACAAGCCGGACATCCGCTTCGTCGTCCACGCGGCGACTCCGGAGACGCCTGAGGGCTACTACCAGGAGATCGGGCGGGCCGGGCGGGACGGTGAGCCCGCCGAGGCCGTCCTCTTCTACCGACCGGAGGACTTCGGGATGCACCGGTTCCACGCGGGGGGAGGAACCGACGAGGAGCTCCTCGCGCGCCTGATGAGGGTGCTGCGCCGGTCCTCGGCCACGATCTCCACCAAGGAGCTCGCCGGCCACGTCGACGTCTCCCCACGACGGGTCACCGGTGCCCTGAACCTGCTCGAGCGGGCCGGCGCCGTGCGCGTCCACCGGTCCGGGGTACGCGCCGACGACGTCACGCCGGGGCAGGCCGTCCGGCGCGCGGTCGAGCTCGCGGAGTCGCGCCAACGCGTCCTGAAGTCCCGGATGGACATGATGCGTGGTTACGCGGAGACGACGGGATGCCGGCGACGCTTCCTCCTGGGTTACCTGGGAGAGGACCTCGACGAGCCCTGTGGGCACTGCGACACCTGCGAGGACGGCACGGCCACCGCATGGGACGCGGAGCGCTCGACGGACGGCGCCGAGGACCCCTTCCCGGTGGGACGCGAGGTCGACCACCGCGAATGGGGGGCGGGCCTCGTCATGAGCACGGAGCCGGACCGGCTGACGGTGCTCTTCGAGAGCGAGGGCTACCGCACGCTGTCCCTGGACGCCGTCCGGGACGAGGACCTCCTCTCCCTGCGATGATCGGCCGCTCGCCGTCTACTGTGCGGGCATGAGCGAGAACGTGCCCCAGGACTGCCTCTTCTGCCGGATCGTCGCCGGGACGATCCAGGCCGACGTGGTCGCGGAGTCGGAGCACTCCCTGGCCTTCCGCGACCTCGATCCCCAGGCGCCGACCCACGTGCTCGTCATCCCGAGGCGCCATGTGGCCGACCTCGCCGCACTGGCCACGGCCTCGCCCGCCGAGATCGCGGATGTCGTCGGACTGGCTGCGGCGGTCGCCGACCAGGAGGGCCTGCCCGGCTACCGCATGGTGGCGAACACCGGTGCGGCGGCGCAGCAGAGCGTCTTCCACGCCCACGTCCATGTCCTGGGGGGACGGGAGCTCACGTGGCCCCCGGGATGACCCGACGGCGTTCTGGTGCGCGGGACGTCGGTCGGGCCTCGTAGACTTGGCCCACGATGACTGACGCCCATACCGACCATCCCCACGTCCCGCAACACACGGTCGTCGTCCCCCCGGACGTCGCCATGGTGACGCTGCTCGGCCCGCGCGACGAGCTGCTGCGCACGATGGAGCGGCAGTTCCCCCGCGTGGACATCCACGTCCGCGGCAACGAGTTCCACATCGCCGGCCCCAGTGCGGAGGTGGCGCTCGTCGAGCGCCTCGTCGACGAGCTCCTCGACGTCCTCGAGAGCGGTCAGCCGCTCAACCGTGACGCGGTGGAGCGCTCGATCCAGATGCTGCGCGCCCAGACCTCGGAGCGGCCCGCCGACGTGCTGACGATGAACATCGTCTCCAGCCGGGGCCGCACGATCCGCCCGAAGACGCTGAACCAGAAGCGCTACGTCGACGCGATCGACGAGCACACGATCGTCTTCGGCATCGGCCCGGCAGGCACCGGCAAGACCTACCTCGCGATGGCCAAGGCCGTCGCCGCACTCCAGGCCAAGCGGGTCAACCGGATCATCCTGACCCGTCCGGCCGTCGAGGCGGGGGAGCGCCTCGGCTTCCTCCCGGGCAGCCTCAACGACAAGATCGACCCGTACCTGCGGCCGCTCTACGACGCGCTCCACGACATGGTCGACCCGGACTCGATCCCGCGCCTCATGGCTGCCGGCACCATCGAGGTCGCCCCCCTCGCCTACATGCGTGGACGATCCCTCAACGACTCGTTCATCATCCTCGACGAGGCACAGAACACCTCCGCCGAGCAGATGAAGATGTTCCTCACCCGGCTCGGTTTCGGGTCCACGATGGTGGTCACCGGCGATGTCACCCAGGTCGACCTGCCCGGCGGCACCCAGAGTGGCCTGCGCGTCGTGCGCGACATCCTCCACGAGCTGGAGGACGTGCACTTCGCCGAGCTCACGGCATCCGACGTCGTTCGGCACCGCCTCGTCGGTGAGATCGTCGACGCCTACGGCCGCTGGGACGAGAAGCAGCGCAAGGGCCCACGCAGGTGAGCATCGACGTCCTCAACGAGACCGACGTCGTGATGGACGAGCTCGAGCTGGTCGCCTGCTCCCGCTACGTGCTCGAGCAGATGCGCGTGCACCCGCAGGCGGACCTCTGTCTCCGCCTCGTCGACGAGGCGGCCATGGAGACGCTCCACGTGCAGTGGATGGACCTGCCCGGCCCGACGGACGTCATGAGCTTCCCCATGGACGAGCTGCGGCCGGGGCGCGCGGGGTCCGAGCCTGCCGAGGGCGTGCTCGGCGACGTCGTGCTGTGCCCGAGCGTCGCCGCGAAACAGGCCCGGGAGGCCGGCCACGCCACGGAGGAGGAGCTGCTGCTGCTCACGACGCACGGCATCCTCCACCTCCTCGGCTACGACCACGCCACTCCCGAGGAGGAGAAGGAGATGTTCGAGCTGCAGCGCCAGCTGCTCCTCACCTTCCTCGCGACACGTGGCCGGACCAGCACGTGAGGCATCGACGGCGATGACCGGACTCGTCACGGCCGCAGTGGTCGCGACCCTCGTCGCCTTCCTCATCTCCGCCGCGGAGGCGGCGTTCCAGCGGATGTCCCGTGCTCGGGCACACGAGCTCCTCGACGAGGGCCGGCCCGGGGCGAAGGCGCTCGTGCGAGTGGTCGGTGACACGGCGGCATACCTCTCGGTCCTGTCCTTCCTGCGGGTCATCGCCGAGTCCACCGTCGCGGTGATGGTGACCCTCGCCGTCGTCGACCGCGTCGACGGCACCTGGCAGCCGTTCCTCGTCGCGATCGCGATCATGGCGCTCATCTCGTTCGCGGTCGTCGGGGTGTCCCCGGGCACCCTCGGTGCGCAGCACAGCACCCGCGTCGCGCTCGCCGCGGCACCGTTGACGCTGTGGCTGCGCCGGGTGCTCGGCCCGTTCTCGCGCCTGCTCATCGCCCTGACGAATGCCGTCACGCCCGGCAAGGGCTTCCGCGACGGCCCGTTCGAGAGCGAGAGCGAGCTGAGGGACCTCGTCGACATGGCCCGCGACTCCGCGCTCATCGAGCAGGGGGAGCGGGAGATGATCCACTCCGTCTTCGAGCTCGGTGACACCCTGGCCCGCGAGGTCATGGTGCCGCGCACCGACATGGTCTCGATCGACGAGGACCGCACCTGCCGGCAGGCGATGAGCCTGTTCCTCCGCTCGGGCTTCTCGAGGATCCCCGTCCTCGGCGAGGACGTCGACGACGTCGTGGGCCTGCTCTACCTCAAGGACGTCGTCCGGCGCCTCAACGCCGACCCGGACGCGGGCTCGGTGCCCGTCACCGACCTCATGCGCCCGATGCCGTTCGTGCCGGAGAGCAAGCCGGTCGACGACCTGCTCCGCGAGATGCAGCGCGACCAGACCCACTTCGCCGTCGTCGTCGACGAGTACGGCGGCACCGCGGGGCTGGTGACCATCGAGGACATCCTCGAGGAGATCGTCGGCGAGATCACCGACGAGTACGACCGCGAGGCACCGGAGGTCGAGGACCTCGGCGACGGGCGGATGCGGGTGTCGGCGACGATGCACGTCGACGATCTCGGTGAGATGTTCGAGGTGGACCTCGACGAGGACGAGGTCGACACGGTCGGCGGTCTCATCGCCAAGACGATCGGGCGAGTGCCCATCCTCGGGTCGACGTGCGAGGTGGCCGGGCTGCGACTCACCGCGGAGCGGATGTCCGGTCGGCGCCACCGCATCGCCACCGTCGTCGTCGAGCCCGTCGAGCCCGTCGAGCCCGTCGAGCCCGTCGAGCCCGTCGAGCCCGTCGAGCCGTCGGGCCGGTCGGGCCGGCGCCGGCACGGCCCGTGCTGGAGGAGCGGGCCGGATGAGCCGGGACGGGTACGTCGCCGGGTTCGCCTGCCTCGTCGGTCGCCCGAACGCCGGCAAGTCCACGCTGACCAACGCCCTCGTGGGGAGCAAGGTCGCCATCACCTCGAGCAAGCCGCAGACCACCCGGCACACGATCCGTGGGATCGTCACGAGCGAGCGCAGCCAGCTCGTCCTCGTGGACACCCCGGGTCTGCACAAGCCGCGCACGCTCCTCGGGGAGCGGCTCAACGACCTCGTCCGGGAGACGCTGCTCGAGGTCGACGTCATCGGCTTCTGTGTCCCGGCGGACCAGCGGGTCGGGCCAGGGGACCAGTTCATCGCGGCCGAGCTGACCGAGATCATGCGCGGACGACGAACCCCTGTCGTCGGGATCGCCACCAAGTCCGACACCGTCGACCGCGGGCGGCTCGCCGAGCACCTCATCGCCATCGACCAGCTCGGGGACTGGGCGGCCATCGTCCCCTGCTCGGCCACTCGCGGGGACCAGGTCGACGACGTCGCGGCGGTGCTGTCCGAGCACCTGCCGCCCTCTCCCGGTCCGCTCTACCCGGACGGTGTCCTCACCGACGAGCCGCAGGCCACGATGATCGCCGAGCTGGTGCGCGAGGCAGCCCTCGAGGGAGTGCGTGACGAGCTGCCGCACAGCCTGGCGGTCGTCGTCGAGGAGGTTGTTCCGCGCGACGGGCGGCAGGTGGGGAACCCCCTGCTCGACGTGCGGGTCAACGTCTTCGTCGAGCGCGACTCCCAGAAGGCCATCGTCATCGGCCGGGGCGGGTCCCGGCTGCGCGAGGTGGGCACCAACGCCCGCCGGGGCATCGAGGACCTCCTCGGTCAGCGCGTCCACCTCGACCTCCACGTCAAGGTCGCCAAGGACTGGCAGCGCGACCCCAAACAGCTCGGCCGCCTGGGGTTCTGATTCGCGGGCCCGGCTCCGGATTGGCCCGCGCAGCCCTGTCGGTGGACGTATGTACGGTTATGGCATGGCAGGGGGAGCGGGGATGGGGCGGTGCCCGGGCTGGGGCAGTGATAGCGGATGCGTCGGACCCCACCGGTGGGCCGGCGGGGTGGGTCGCGGATTTCGCGGGAGCGTCTGGCGGCGGTCTCGACGTCGAACGCCTGAGCGACCGGCAGCGGGTCGACCTGGTCGCCGAGCTGGAACGGGTCAAGGGGTCGGCCTCAGCGGCACAGGCTCGGGCGACCCACGCGGTGCGCGAGTCACGTGAGCGAGTGGCCCCGCGGGACGTCGGGCGGTCGGTGGGGTCGGAGGTGGCGCTGGCGCGGCGCGAGTCTCCGTCGCGGGGTGACCGGTTCGTGCGCGTGAGCCGGGCCCTGGTGACCCGGAGTGCCGGAGCACGATGGCGGCGTTGTCAGGCCGGAGCCTGCTCGCGAGCGGCACGCGGTGGCGATGACGCAGGCGACGGCGGCGCTTCCGGTGAGGACCGGGCCGAGCTGGATCGACGCAAGGGTCGGACCGTGCTCGGCGGCTGAGCTCGCGGAGGCCGGGCGTGCCGCGCGGCGCGTGGCTGCCGAGGTCGACGCAGCGTCCGTTGTCCGCCGGATGGAGGAGGCGGTGAGGTCGCGTCGGGTGACGGTCCGGCGCGGCCGCGGACGGCATGGCGTACCTCACGGTGCTGGGGCCGATGGTCGAGGTCGCCGGGGCCCACGCCGCCCTCCAGGAGACGGTCGCGGGCGGTGGTCAGCGGGCGCTGCGCGGACGAGGCGCACGAGGGACGCGGACTGGGGCGGTAGTGGCAGACACCGCGCTGGCGGTGCTGTCCGGCCGTCGCGCCGGCAGTGTGCAGCCGGTCGAGGTCCACCTCGTCATGACTGACCGGGCCCTGCTGGGCGCCGGTGACCCGGCCCGGTCCGGTGATGGAGCCCGCCCGGGTACCCGGGCACGGGAGCGTGCCCGCGCCGGTCGCCAGGTGGTGGCTGCGCGGCGCGGACGAGGGGTCGGTGTGGCTGAGGCGGCTGTACTCCACCGCTGACGGGCGGGATCTGGTCGCGATGGACTCCCGTCGCCGGGTGTTCACCGGGCTGCTGCGGCGGATGCTGGTCCTGCGTGACGACCTGTGCACGACGCCGTGGTGTGGCGCGGCCATCGCGCACGCGGACCATGCCACTCCGGCCCGTGAGGGGGGAGCCACGGACTTCGTCGAGGGCACGGCAAGTGCGCCCGGTGCAACCACACCAAGGAGGCGCCGGGCTGGCGTGTGCGGGTGGCTCGGCAGACCCCGCGGGAGCTGGAGGTCCGCACGCCGCTCGGGTCGGCTGTACCGGTCACAGCCGCCGCCGCTGCTCGGCTGGGGCTCCGAGATCGTGCACGCAACAGCGCCGGACCAGAGCATGCGCCCCGCGGCGGCGCGTGCGGCGGGGCGGCGACCACGTGTCACGAGCCACCTGGAGCGTCAGCTGTGTCGCCTCCTGACGTGACGGACGGCAACCCCACGCTCGCATCGTGGGCCGCGCGGCCGGCATGCGGACCGCTCCTTAGACTGGACGCCATGCGAATCGGAGTCTTCGGCGCCACCGGGCAGGTCGGCAATGTCATGCGCACCCTTCTCGACGAGCGGGGCTTCCCCGTGGACGAGATCCGGTACTTCGCGAGCGCGCGGTCCGCGGGCACGACGCTGCCGTGGAAGGGCGAGGACATCACCGTCGAGGACACCGCGACGGCGGGCTTCTCCGGGCTCGACGTCGCCCTGTTCTCCAACGGCGGCTCCACGTCCAGGGAGTGGGCGCCCCGGGTCGCTGCGGCCGGCGCGATCGTCGTCGACAACTCGAGTGCCTGGCGCAAGGACCCCGACGTTCCGCTCGTCGTGTCGGAGGTGAACGCGGAGGACCTCGACGACATCCCGAAGGGGATCGTCGCCAACCCCAACTGCACGACGATGGCCGCGATGCCGGTGCTCAAGCCGTTGCACGACCTCGCCGGCCTCGTCCGGCTCCACCTCAGCAGCTACCAGGCGGTGTCGGGTTCCGGCGGCGTGGGCCTCACCGAGCTCGACGGGCAGCTGCGCGGCGCGTACGCGTCCGGCGACCCGACGGCACTCGCCCTCGACGGGTCGTCGCTCACCCTGCCCGACCCGCAGGTCTATGCCGTGCCGGTCGCCTTCAACGTCGTGCCGCTCGCCGGCTCGATCGTCGACGACGGGTCGCTGGAGACCGACGAGGAGCAGAAGCTGCGCAACGAGTCGCGCAGGATCCTCCACATCCCCGAACTGCGCGTCTCGGGCACCTGCGTGCGCGTGCCCGTCTTCTCTGGCCACAGTCTGGCGATCCACGCCGAGTTCGAGCGTGACATCAGCCCCGAGGAGGCAATGCGCGCGTTGGCCAAGGCGCCGGGTGTCGTCGTCGCCGACGTTCCCAACCCGCTGCAGGCCACCGGCCGCGACGAGGTCTTCGTCGGACGGGTCAGGGCGGACCAGGCGGCCCCGGAGGGAAAGGGCCTCAACCTCTTCGTCGTGGGCGACAACCTCCGCAAGGGTGCCGCCCTCAACGCCGTGCAGATCGCGGAGGAGCTGCTCAAGCGCCGCTGAGCAGCACGTCGCCTCGTACAGCGGTCAGCGCACCGAGCGCCACACCGACTCCTCCGTGCTCGCGCCCGGCTCCCACCGGGCGATCCACGGCCCGGTGCCCTCGCTCGGGTCGACGACACCCTCCTCGAGCCAGGTGAGGTCGCCCTCGAGCACCGCGGCCGCGAGCTTGCGGTCGACATCGTCGCTGTTGGTCCACAGCTCGTCGAACAGCGAGTCCACGCGGAGCCTCGCCTGCCCGCAGAACGCGTCGGCGAGGCGCTGAGCCGACCGCCCCTGCTCCGGGTCGTCGGCGCGCAGCATCTCCGCTCGCACGCAGGCCGCCGCCATGGCGAACAGCTCCGCCCCGATGTCCACCACGCGCCCGAGGAACCGCTGCCGGTGCTCGAGCCCGCCCTGCCACCGCGACATCCCGTAGAACGTCTGCCGCGCCAGTCGCCGTGACGACCGCTCCACGAAGCGCACGTGACGCGCGAGTGGCCCGAAGTCGCCGTATGCCGTGGGCACGTCTCCGCGCCCCGCGACGAGCTGCGGCAGCCAGCGCGCGTAGAACCCGCTCGCATCGGCCGCGGCCCGCGCCTTGGTCGGGAGGTCGGCGTCGCGCGAGGCCAGGTCGCCCGCCGCCTTGAGGTGTTCGTCGACGGCCTCACGGGCGATGAGCAGGTGCATGATCTCGCTCGAGCCCTCGAAGATCCGGTTGATCCGCAGGTCGCGCACGAGCTGCTCTGCGGGCACCGCACGCTCTCCCCGTGCCGCCAGCGACGCCGCCGTCTCGTAGCCGCGCCCACCCCGGATCTGCACGAGCTCGTCGGCCACCTGGCAGGCCATCTCGCTCGCCCACAGCTTCGCGAGGGCCGCCTCGATCCGGATGTCGGTCTCGCCCGCGTCCGCGAGCGCGCAGGACAGCTCGACGACCGACTCGAGCCCGTAGGTGGTCGCGGCGATGAACGCGAGCTTGCCCGACACGGCCTCGTGCCTCCCGACCGGCCGTCCCCACTGGACCCGCTCCGTCGACCACTCTCGGGCGATCTTCAACGACCACTTGGCCGCGCCGGAGCACAGGGCGGGGATCGAGAGCCGCCCGGCGTTGAGCGTCGTCAGGGCGATCTTCAGACCGTCTCCCTCGCGGCCGAGGCGGTTCTCGACCGGCACCCGCACCTGATGCAGGCGGGTCAGCCCGTTCTCGATGCCGCGCAGCCCCATGAACGCGTTGCGGCGTTCGACGGTGATGCCCGGCGCCGTCCCCTCGACGACGAACGCCGTGATACCCCCGCGCCCACCCGCGTGCTTGGGCACGCGGGCCATGACCACGAGCAGCTCGGCGACGACCCCGTTCGTCGTCCACAGCTTCACGCCGTCGAGGAGGTATGCCGTGCCGTCGTCGGTGAGCGTCGCCGTGCTCTCCATCCGGGCCGGGTCCGACCCCACGTCCGGCTCGGTGAGCAGGAACGCCGAGATGGCGCCGGCTGCGCACCGGGGGAGGAACCGCTCCTTCTGCTCGGGGGTGCCGACGAGCTTGACCGGCTCCGGGACCCCGATCGACTGGTGGGCCGAGATCATCGCGCCGAGTGAGGGGTGGACCGAGCCGATGAGGACGAGGGCTCTGGCATACGACCGCATGGTGAGGCCGAGGCCGCCGTACTCGGTCGGGATCTTCATCCCGAAGGTGCCGATGTCCGCCAGGGCGCGGAGGTCCTCGTCGGGGATCCGCGAATCCCGCTCGATCCGGGCACCGTCCATCGTCGAGGTGACCTCTCGCAGCCTCGCGAGAAACGCCTCCCCCCGCACCTCGTCCTCGGGGTCGGGGCGGGGGTGCGGGTGCACCAGGTCCAGGTCGAAGCGTCCGAGGTAGAGCTCCTTCGCGAAGCTCGGTCTGCGCCAGACGCTCTCTCGCGCTTCCTCGGCGACCTCCCGGGCCTCCCGCTCCGAGACGCGCGGGGCGTCCTCGTCCTCGTGGTCCGGCGAGGCGGTGTCCCTCGTCCCCGTGCTGGCGCTCATCGTTGCTCCTTCGGCGTCGTTGCCCCCAGTCTCCACCGGAACAGGCCGACGCGCCGGGTTCCGGGCCGCCCTACAGTGGCGCCATGGCTACCGACAACGAGTTCGACGCCGCCGCCGAGGACGTCAAGGCCCTCCCCACCGACCCGGGCAACGACGCGAAGCTCCGCCTCTACGCGCTGTACAAGCAGGCGACCGAGGGGGATGTCAAGGGCAAGCGCCCGGGCTTCACGAACCCGGTCGGCCGGGCGAAGTACGACGCATGGCTCTCCGTCGGCGGCATGAGCACCGACGAGGCGCGGGCGGCCTACGTCGAGCTCGTGAGGTCGCTGGGGGCCTGAGGTGAGCGGCCTTCAGCGGCCGGGCGGCAGGTCGGTCACGAGGTGCGTCCACGTCTGGGTGACCTCCATGCCCACCTTGGTGTAGAGGTCGAGAGCTCCGGTTCGTGAGTCGGTCGACAGCTCGCTGCGCGTCGCCCCGTGCTCCCGGGCGCGGCCGAAGGCGTCGGCGAGCAGGGCCTGCGCCAGTCCCTGTCCCCGGTGTGCGCGGTCGACGGCGAGCTGGTGCACGAAGCCGGACCCCTGGCTGTCGAGGATGGTGAACGACACCGCCACGACGGCACCGGACCGCTCGACCACCCGCAGCTGCCAGGGCTGCGCCCCCGGTCGCCGCACCGTGGTCGCCGCCCAGTCCTCGTACGACTCGCGCTCGCGGCCCTCCCACTCGCAGAACGCCTCCTGGATCACCTCGTATGCCGCCTGCTCCTGCTCGGCGGTCGTGCCCGTCGCCAGCTGGTAGCCGGCAGGCAGCGGGCGCTCCGGCACGCCGCGACCTTCCGGCAGCTCGAGCACCCACGAGGTGTGGCCGAGCGTGTAGCCACGGGAGAGCAGCAGCCGCTGTGGCAGGGAGCCGTCCGGGGTCGTCTGACCGACCCGCGAGGACCCCATCGACGCGGCTCGCTGCTCGGTCCAGGACACGAGCCACGACCCGATTCCCCGACCGCGCACCTCGGGCAGCACGGCGCCCTCGGCCCTGGCCCCACCTCGGGTGACCTCCGCAGCCGCCACGACCCGGTCTCCGTCGAGCACGCCGATGCTGTCGGCGGCGAGGTCGAAGCTGGGTCGCGCCCAGTCGCCCGCGATGTCCTCGGGCTCGATGGCCAGCTGACCAGAGTCCTCGACCTCGTCGGCGGCGTACACGGCATACACGGCGTCGAGGTCGCCGGTCGTCAGCGAGCGGGCGGTGAAGCCGGCGGGCAGCGGAGTGGTGGAGGTCGCGTTCACCGGGACAGCCTGCCATTCCCCTGTCTCCCAGGTGTGGCGGATGATGCGTGCCATGGTCCGCAGATCCGGGATGCCGGTGGGTCTCGTCGCCGCGGTCGTTGCCGTGGGCCTCCTCACGGCGTGCACGAGCCCCGGCAGCGACTCGACGTCGAGCTCACCGGCGCCGCTCGACGCGGCGCTTCGCGCGGCCGCGTGGGAGAACGACGTCGACGCCGCCCGTCGGCTGGTCGCGCGTGGTGCGGACGTCAACGCCAAGGACGAGACGCAGCAGTCGGCCTACCTCATCGCGACCAGCGAGGGCCATCTCGACCTGCTCGAGCTGGCGCTCGCCTCCGGTGCTGACGTCGACGACAAGGACAGCTGGGACGGCACGGGACTGATCCGAGCTGCGGAGCGTGGTCACCACCTCGTCGTGGGACGTCTGCTGCGTGCCGGGATCGACAAGGACCACGTCAACCGGATCGGCTACCAGGCAATCCACGAGGCCGTCTGGTTCGGTGCCGACGAGGCCGACGAGCTGTCGACGGTGCAGGTCCTCGTGGCCGGCGGGGTGCAGCTCGACCGGCCGTCCGGTCAGGAGGGGCTCACCCCGCTCGAGATGGCTCGCCGGCGCGGCTATCGCCAGCTCGGCCGGGTGCTCGAGGCAGCCTCGGCCCACCAGTCCTTCCCGGATCCCGATGCGGCACTCCTCGCGTCCGCCCGCTCGGGGGACGCCGATGGCGTGGTCCTCGCCCTGCGCGACGGCGCCGATCCTGAGACGGTCGACGCCGCCGGGCGCAGCGCCTTCGTGCTCGCCTCGGCAGGGGACCACGGCGAAGTCGCGCGCGTGCTCGTGGCCCTGGGCGCGAACCGGTGATAGACGTGAGACATGCGCCTTCAGGAGATCCCGCGGTACCCCCTGACGTTCGGGCCGAGCCCGCTCCAGCACCTGCGCCGCCTCAGCGAGCACCTCGGGGGCGCTCAGGTGTGGGCCAAACGGGAGGACGTCAACAGCGGCCTCGCCTACGGGGGCAACAAGATCCGCAAACTCGAGTACCTCGTGCCCGACATCCTTGCCAGCGGAGCCGACACCCTCGTCTCCATCGGTGGCTACCAGTCGAACCACACCCGTCAGGTCGCCGCCGTCGCCGCGCACCTCGGACTGAGATGCCGTCTCGTGCAGGAGAAGTGGGTGCCGTGGGACGACCCGGTGAACGACAAGGTCGGCAACATCCTTCTGTCGCGGATGATGGGGGCCGACTCGCGACTCGACGACCGGGGCTTCGACATCGGCATCCGTGACTCGTGGAAGGAGGCGCTGCGCGAGGTCGAGGAGGTGGGGGGCACGCCGTACCCGATCCCCGCGGGCGCATCGGAACACCCCCTCGGTGGAGTCGGTTTCGCCAACTGGGCGTTCGAGGTCTCCGAGCAGGAGAAGGCCCTGGGTGTGCACTTCGACACCGTCGTCGTCTGCACCGTCACGTGCTCGACACACGCGGGGATGGTCGCGGGGTTCGCGGCGCTGGAGGACCTCACGGGGATGCGCCGCCGGGTCATCGGGATCGACGCATCCGCGACGCTGGAGAAGACCCGCGCCCAGCTGGAGCGCATCGCCCGGCACACGGCGGAGGTCATCGGGCTCGACCGCGACCTGCGCGACGACGAGTTCGAGCTGCTGGGCGACTGGGCGGGGGATCTCTACGGCATCCCCGTCGACTCGACGATGGACGCCATGCACCTGGGCGCCGAGCTCGAGGCGATGATCACCGACCCGGTCTACGAGGGGAAGTCCCTCGCGGGCCTCGTCGACCTCGTCCGGGGCGGCGACATCCCCCGAAGCTCGACGGTGCTCTACGCGCACCTGGGCGGCCAGCCGGCGATCAACGCGTACCACTCGCTGTGGCCCGGGTCGTGAGCCGCCCCCTCGCGCTCGTCCGCCGCCCCGGGCCGCGTCTCGCCGAGGGCCTGCTCACCCACCTCCAGCGCCGGCCGATCGACGTCGACCTGGCCCGGGAGCAGTGGGACGGGTACGTCTCTGCTCTCCGCGCGGCCGACTGGGACCTTGTCGAGGTGGAGCCAGCGGACGACTGCCCGGACGCCGTCTTCGTCGAGGACCCCGTCGTCGTCCACGGTGACGTCGCCGTCATCGCCCGGTCGGGCGCAGTGGCTCGACGCGCGGAATCCCACGGCGTCGAGCGGGCGGTGCGCGAGCTGGGACTGCGGGTCGCCCGGATCGAGGCGCCGGGCACGCTCGACGGCGGCGATGTCCTGCGCACCGGTGGCACGGCATACGTCGGCCTGGGAGGGCGGACCAACGGCGTGGGCATCCACCAGCTCGCCGGGCACCTCCGGGAGTTCGGTGTGCGCGTGCAGGCCGTGCCGGTGACCCGGGCGCTGCACCTGAAGTCGGCGTGCACCGCTCTGCCTGACGGCACGGTCGTCGGCTGGGGACCCGTCGTCGACGACAAGGAGGCGTTCCCCGCGTACGAGGACGTGCCGGAGGAAGGGGGTTCCCACGTCGTCGTGCTGGGCGAACGGCATCTCCTCATGGCGGCGAGCGCGCCGCGAACCGCCGAGTCGTACCGCGGGCGAGGGTACGAGGTGACCGAGGTCGACGTGTCCGAGTTCGAGAAGCTCGAGGGCTGCGTCACCTGCCTCTCCGTCCGGGTCCGGAGCTGACTCCCGTGGATGCCGTCCTGGACGACATGGCATGGCACGCCCTGACCGGTCCGCAGGTCGCGCTCGCCGTCACGGCGGAGAACGGGGCCGCGAGGCGCTACCGGGACGGCATCGCACCGTTCTGCGGCGTGGAGAGGCTGGACCGTGGCGGCTGGGAGGCCCTGGCCGAGCTCGTCGATCCCGCGGACGTGGCGGTCCTCCTTCGTGCCGAGGTCGGCACGGCGCCCCCCGGGTGGACCGAGCTGTGGCGCGAGGAGGCCACCCAGTACGTCGAGGGACGGCTGGCGGATCCGCCGCCGTCGGTGAGCGGTGACATCGTCGAGCTCGGAGTCGACGACGTGCCGGACATGGTGCACCTGGCCGCGCAGACGCAACCTGGACCGTTCGGCCCGCAGAGCCACCTCACCGGGCGTCATGCCGGCGTCCGGCGCAGCGGCCGGCTGGTGGCCATGGCGGGGGAGCGGATGCGTGTCGACGGCTGGGGCGAGATCTCGACCGTCTGCGTCGACCCGGCGGTTCGAGGCGAGGGCCTCGGAGCGGTGGTCACTCTCGCGGCCGCCCGGCAGATCGAGTCGCGTGGCGACCGAGCCATGCTCCACGTCCGCGCGGGCAACGACGGTGCACACCGGCTCTACCGGCGGCTCGGCTTCGAGGTCCGTCGCCTGGTGACGGTCGCGGTGTTCCGCCGCGAGCCGGGGTGAGAGCCCCGTCCGGTCGCAGAGCGGTCGGGGGTTGGCCGGATGCCGCGTGCGTGGCATGGTGGGGCCGTGCGTTCTGGACGCCTCCTCCTTCGCTGCCGCGGCGGGGCCTGAATCGGCCGCCCCTCGTCGCGGAGTTCGCTGTGCCACGGCTGAGCACCCGAACCGAGACGAAGGCGTGAACAGCGGATGATCCACCCACAGCAACCCTCAGGGATGCCGACCCAGAAGTACGTACCCTTCCAGGACCAGCTCGACGTCCACCTCCCGGACCGCACGTGGCCCGACCAGGTGATGACGAAGGCGCCGCGGTGGTGTGCCGTCGACCTGCGAGACGGGAACCAGGCGCTCATCGACCCGATGGATGCCGAGCGCAAGCTGCGGATGTTCAAGCTCCTCGTGCGCATGGGCTACAAGGAGATCGAGGTCGGCTTCCCGAGTGCGAGCCAGACCGACTTCGACTTCTGCCGCGAGCTCATCGACGGCGGGCACGTCCCCGACGACGTGACGATCCAGGTGCTCACGCAGTGCCGGGACCACCTCATCGAGCGGACCTTCGACGCCATCCGGGGCTCCAAGCAGGCGATCGTCCACTTCTACAACTCCACCTCCATCCTCCAGCGTCGCGTGGTGTTCGGCATGAGCGAGGAGGGGATCATCGACATCGCCCTCCAGGGTGCCCGGCTGTGCCGCAAGCTGGAGGAGACGGTTCCCGAGACGGACGTCTACTACGAGTACTCGCCGGAGTCGTACACCGGGACCGAGCTCGAGTTCGCCGTGCGCATCTGCAACGAGGTCATCGGGGTCATCGACCCGACGCCGGACCACAAGATGATCGTCAACCTCCCCGCGACGGTGGAGATGGCCACGCCCAACGTCTACGCCGACTCGATCGAGTGGATGGTGCGCCATCTGGACCGACGGGAGTCGGTGGTCGTCTCGCTCCACCCCCACAACGACCGCGGGGAGGGGGTCGCGGCGGCCGAGCTCGGCTACCTGGCCGGTGCAGACCGCATCGAGGGCTGCCTCTTCGGCAACGGGGAGCGCACCGGCAACGTCTGCCTCGTCACCCTGGGCATGAACCTCTTCTCGCAGGGCATCGACCCCCAGATCGACTTCTCCGACATGGCGGAGGTGCGGCGCACCGTCGAGTACTGCACGCAGCTGCCGGTCCACGAGCGGCACCCCTGGGGTGGGGACCTCGTCTACACCGCCTTCTCGGGCTCGCACCAGGACGCCATCAAGAAGGGCCTGGAGGACATGCACCGCCGCACGTCGGCTGCGGGCACCGACATCGACCACATCGACTGGGGTGTTCCCTACCTGCCGATCGACCCGCACGACATCGGTCGGTCGTACGAGGCGGTCGTCCGCGTCAACAGCCAGTCCGGCAAGGGAGGGGTGTCCTACCTGCTCAAGGCGGAGCACGGGCTGGACCTCCCACGTCGGCTCCAGGTCGAGTTCAGCCACGTGGTGCAGCGGCGCACCGACGCAGAAGGGGGCGAGCTGGCGGCGGCCGAGATCTGGCGGATGTTCGCCGACGAGTACCTCCACGCCGACGAGCCCGCGCAGCGGTGGGGCCGCTTCGCTCCGGTCCGCACCACCCTCGTCGGGTCGGACGACGGGATGGACCACATCGAGGCCGTCGTGACGGACCACGGCAAGGAGGTGGAGATCGTCGGGACCGGCAACGGGCCGATAGCGGCCTTCCTCGCCGCCCTCGAGCCGCTCGGGGTGGACGTCCGCGTGCTCGACTACCAGGAGCACGCGCTGTCCGCCGGAGGGGACGCTCGTGCCGCCGCCTACGTCGAGTGCGCCGTCGGCGAGCGGGTCCTGTGGGGCGTGGGCCTCCACGAGTCGATCGTCAAGGCGTCGCTGCGGGCGATCATGTCGGCAGTCAACCGCGCCGAGCGCGACGCCCTCGTCTCCTCGTGACGGGGCCGGTCGTCCTGACCTGCGGGCTGGCGACCGTCGACGTCGTCCAGACCGTCGACCACGTCCCGGGCCCCAACGAGAAGGTCGTCGCCGTGAGCACCCGCGTCGAGGCGGGCGGCCCTGCGCTCAATGCCGCCGTGACCGCGGCGATGCTGGGGACGTCGGCTCGCCTGGTCACCGCCGTGGGTGGCTCGGCGCTCGGGCGGGTCGTCCGGGACGACTGCGCCCGTCACGGCGTCGTCGTCGTGGACACCGCCGGTGCCGACTTCGTCCTGCCCGTGTCGACGGTGCTCGTCACCGCCTCCACGGGTGAGCGCGCGGTTGCCTCCCGGAACTCCGTGGGGTCGACGGCGACGACGGTCCTCGAACCCGAACGCCTCCACGAGGCCCTCGACGGTGTCACGGCGGTGCTCGTCGACGGCCACCACCTCCCCGTCGCGCTGGCGGTCGCCCGGGCGGCACGCGAGCGCGGCGTCCCCGTCGTCGCGGACGCCGGGTCGTGGAAGCCGGCGCTCGAGACGCTCCTGACCCACGTCGACGTGCTCGTCGTGTCCGGCGACTTCCGGCGAGGCACGGATGACGACGACGTCGAGCTGGAAGACCTGCTCAGGCTCGGTCCGACGTGGGTCGCCCGCACCGCCGGTGGCGACCCGGTCCGCTGGCTCGCTGCCGACGGGTCATCCGGCTCGGTGCCGGTTCAGCGGACGGCGGTCGTCGACACCCTCGGGGCGGGCGACGTCCTCCATGGGGCCCTGGCGGCCGACGTCTCCCGGCACGGGACGCACGACCTCCCGACGTCCCTCGCTCGCTCGGTAGAGGTGGCGACGATGTCCGTGGCAGCCCCCGGAGCCCGCGGCTGGGCGCCGGTCACCGCACGCCGCGGGTCCTGAACTGGATCGAGATCCGGGGGCCGACGGGCTTGGCGGTCTTGGGGACGCAGTGATCCCAGGTGCGCTGGCACGAGCCGCCCATGACGACGAGGTCGCCGTGCCCCGCGGGCACCCGGATCGACGTCCCGCCGCCCCGCGGCCGGAGCATGAGGTCGCGCGGCGCGCCGACCGACAGGATGGCGACCATCGTGTCGAGGTCCCGGGCGCGACCGATGCGGTCTCCGTGCCACGCCACCGAGTCCTGGCCGTCGCGATAGAGGCACAGGCCGGCCGTGCGGAAGGGCTCCCCGAGCTCGTCGCCGTAGTGGGCGGAGAGGGCGTCGCGGCACTCGCTGAGGGCCGCATGGGGGAGAGGTTCGTCCTCCCCGTAGAACTTCAGGAGCCGGGGGACGTCGACGACGGAGTCGTACATCTGGCGCCGCTCGGCGTACCACGGCACGTCCCGGCGCAGCGCGGAGTACAGCTCGTCGGCGCCACCCACCCAGCCCGGGAGGACGTCCACCCAGGCCCCGTGCGAGAGCGGCATCCGCGTCACCCCGCGCAGCGGGCGGACCACGACCTCGTCGGCCAGGTCGAGCAGCGACCCCTGCAGTGCGGTCATCCCGCCATGGTAGGTGGCAATCGAACGGGTGTCCACACCACGACCAGCGTCGACGACCACACGCTCGACCCTCGGCGGTGAGCGAGACGGGCGGCCCGGCATCCCGACGATCCACGGGTCAGGGCGGACAATGGTGCGGTGCCCCTCTATCGCGACGAGGCGATCGTCCTGCGCACCCAGAAGCTGGGCGAGGCCGACCGCATCGTCACCCTCCTGACCCGCCGCCTGGGGAAGGTGCGCGTCGTCGGCAAGGGCGTGCGGCGCACGAAGTCACGGTTCGGCTCGCGCCTGGAGCCGGGGATGCACATCGACGTCCAGTGCTACGAGGGCCGCAGCCTCGACACGGTGACCCAGGTCGAGACGCTCGACCCGTGGGGTGACGCGATCGCACGGGACTACCCGTCGTGGACGGCGGCAACCGCCGTCCTCGAGACCTGCGACCGGCTGACCGAGGAGCGGGAGCCGGCTCTCCAGCAGTACCTCCTCCTCGCCGGTGCCGTGCGATCGCTCGCAGGCAAGGAGCACGACCCGAACCTGGTCCTCGACGCCTACCTCCTGCGCGCGCTCGCCGTCGCCGGGTGGGCACCCAGCTTCCACGACTGCGCCAAGTGCGGTGCCCCCGGCCCGCACCGCGGCTTCCACGTCGTCGCGGGGGGTGCCGTGTGCCCCGGGTGCCGCCCGCCCGGCTCGGCGGCCCCGGCCCCGGAGACCCTGCTGCTCCTGGCCGCCCTGCTGGCCGGGAACTGGGTCATCGCCGACGACTCGGACGTCAGACACCGTCGCGAGGGGAGCGGGCTGACCGCCGCCTTCCTCCAGTGGCACCTGGAACGTGGCATCCGCAGCCTCCGGATGGTGGAACGGTGAGCGAGCAGAGCCCCTACCCGCCACCCTTTCCCCACCCGACCGGTGCCCGACCGCCCGCCATCGCCGTCGACCGGATGCCGCGCCACGTCGCCGTCGTCATGGACGGCAACGGCCGCTGGGCCAACTCTCGTGGGCTGCCGCGCACCAAGGGCCACGAGGCCGGCGAGGCGGCACTGCTCGACGTCGTCGCCGGTGCCATCGAGGTGGGGGTGACCCACCTGTCGGCCTACGCCTTCTCGACCGAGAACTGGAAGCGGAGCCCCGAGGAGGTGCGTTTCCTCATGGGCTTCAACCGTGACGTCATCCGGCGCCGTCGCGACCAGCTCCACGAGTGGGGGGTGCGGATGCGCTGGGTCGGCCGCCGACCCAGGCTCTGGGGCTCGGTGATCCGTGAGCTCGAGACCGCGCAACAGCTCACGCGGAGGAACACCGGGCTCACCCTGTACTTCTGCGTGAACTACGGCGGCCGTGCCGAGATCGGGGATGCCGTGCAGCGGATCGCTGCCGACGTCGCCAGCGGGCGGCTCCGCCCCGGGGCGGTCGACGAGCGCACCGTCGCGCGGTACCTGCCAGAGCCCGACATGCCCGACGTCGACCTCTTCGTGCGGTCCTCCGGGGAACAGCGCACGAGCAACTTCCTGCTCTGGCAGAGCGCCTACGCCGAGATGGTGTTCCAGGACCAGCTGTGGCCGGACTACGACCGGCGCGACCTGTGGGCGGCGATCCAGTCCTACGTGGATCGCGACCGGCGCTACGGCGGCGCGGTGGACACGCATGGCTGACCCCGTCGTGGAGCTGTTCCCGGAGGTCGCCCGCGTGGCCGCCGATCTCGTCCGGCGCCCCGAGGTCGCTGCACACTGGTCCGAGGAGAGCGCCTGCGCCGGGATGACCGTCGGCGGGCTGGCCCACCACCTCGCCTCTCAGGCCCACAACGTCGTCGTGCTCCTGTCCGGCGAGCCGTCCGGTCAGACCCCCATCCCTGCGGTGGAGCACTACCGCCGCGCCGCGTGGGTGAGCGCCGGCCACGACGACGACGCCAACGTCGAGATCCGCACCTCGGCCGACGCCGGGGCGGCCGGGGGTCCGGAGGAGCTGGCCGACCGCGTACGCGCCGACCTCGAGTCCCTCTCGGCAGCCCTCGAGCCGGTGGTGACCCGAGGCCGCGTGCCCGACTCCGTCCTCATCCCCTGGCAGGGATGGGCCCTGTCCGCGACCGACTTCGTCCTCACCCGGACGATGGAGGTCCTCGTCCACTCCGACGACCTCGCCGCGAGCATCGGCGTACCGACCCCCCGCTTCCCCGACGACGCGACGTATGCCGTCCTCGGCCTGCTCGCGTCGGTCGCCGCCGAACGGCACGGCCAGGCCGCCGTGCTGCGCGCCCTCAGCCGTCCACAACGTGCCGAGGGGCCCGTGTCCGCGTTCTGACGGTGCAGGCGGCGCAGAACCCGTCCATCTCGACGGTGTGCCGGACCTCGGTGAAGCCGTGGGCTGCGGCCACGGTCTCTGCCCAGCGCTCCACGGCATCCCCGGTCACCTCGACCGCCAGCCCACACGAGCGGCACACGACATGTGGTGGTGGTGGTCGGTCGAGCACGACCGGTAGACCGCCTCACCGTCCGGGGTGCGGATGACGTCGACCTCCCCGTCGGTCGCCATGGCCTGGAGGTTGCGGTACACCGTCGCGAGCCCGACGCGAGTACCGGACCCCGTGAGGTCGGCGTGGATCTCCTGCGCCGACCGGAACTCCGCCGACCCGGACAGTGCGTGCGCGATGGCCGCCCGCTGCCGGGTCGGCCGGCGCTCGGTCCCCGTCTGGTCCGTCATCGCCCCTCCACCTTCGCGTGCTGCCCGTGCTCGTCGTAGTGGCCTTCGTGCGCCGCATGGCGATGGCCGTCGTGGAGGTAGTCGACGTGGTCTCCGTGCCCGAGCGCCGGGTGACCGCAGTCCGGGCCGTGTTCGTGGTCATGTCGTTCGGCACGGTCGTGAGCCGCACGTCGCGCCCGGGTGCCGAGAGCCGTCACGGTACTGGCGAGGAGGAACGCCCCGACGGCGAGCAGCACGATGGTGCCGCCCGAGGGGGTCTCCGCGCTGTAGGACACCACGACCCCGCCCACGCTGCAGACGACCCCGATGAGGACGGCCCACCACATGGCCGACCGGAAGCTGCGGGCGAACAGCTGCGATGTCGCGTTGGGGAGGATCATCAGCGCGCTGATGAGGAGCAGCCCGACGACCCTCATCGAGACGACGACGGTCACTGCGGTGAGCACGGCGAGGAGGAGGTTGTAGCCGAGGACGGAGATTCCCACGGCGTGGGCGTACTCCTCGTCGTTGGCGACCGCGAAGAACCACGGCCGCAGGAGCAGCGTCGTCGCCAGGACCACCACGGCGAGCGCGGCGAAGACGACGATGTCGCTGGTGCTCGTCGTGAGGATCGCCCCGAAGAGGTACCCCGTGAGGTTGGCCGGGGTGCCCGCGCTGGACCGGGCGATGAGCACAACGCCCAGCGCGATACCGCCGTAGAACATCACCGCGAGCGCCGTGTCCCCGCTCGTGCGGCCCGAGGCGCGGATGAGCTCGATGGCGACCGCGGCGGCGACCGCGGCGACGAGGGCGGTGAGCACCGGCGCCTGACCGGTGAGGACGCCCACGGCGACACCCGCGAGGGCGACGTGCCCCATTCCGTCACCGATGAGGGACATGCGGCGCTGGACGAGGAAGACCCCGACGAGCGGCGCCGCGAACCCGGCCAGCAGGGCGGCGAGCAACGCCTGGCGCATGAAGTCCAGGGCCAGCAGGTCGGTCACGGCGCCACCTCCCGGGGCGTGGGGTCCAGGGGCGCCGCGCCGATGACGTGTCCGCGACGGGGGGTGACGTCGTCGGGGTGGTGGTGGTCCGAACCCGCGCCGTGTCCGGCGAGGTGTGCTGCGTACGCGGCGGCGCTGCCGTCGAAGTCGACGTGACCGGCATCCAGGCACACGATCCGGCTCACGACAGCCTCCAGGGCGGCCAGCTCGTGGGTGACGACGAGCATCGATGTGCCGCGGTCGACGAGTCGGCGGAGCACCCCGGCCAAGGCCTCCTGGCTCGCGTGGTCGACCCCCGCCGTGGGCTCGTCCATGACGAGGACATCTGGTTGACCGGCGAGGGCCCGTGCGATGAGCACTCGGCGCTGTTGTCCCCCGGAGAGGGAGGCCACCTCCTCCCCGGCACGATCGGCGAGCCCGACGTCCTCGATCGCCCGGCGGACCAGGACGCGGTCCTCCGGCGAGGCCGGTCGCCACCAGGGGCGGTGGGGCAGCCGGCCGACCTCCACGATCTCGGTGACCGTCGCGCGCACGGAGGCCGACAGCGAGTGCCGCTGGGGGACGTACCCGATGCGTGTGTGGTCGGTGAACCGCTCCCGCGGCGTACCGAACAGCTCCACCCGTCCGCCCTGCTGGGTCGTGAGCCCCAGGATGCCGCGGACGAGCGTGGACTTCCCCGAGCCGTTCGGTCCGAGCAGCGCGACGACCTCACCCCTGTGGAGGTCCAGGTCGATCCCGGACACGACCGCGCGGTCCGCGTACCCGAAGGACGCCGACCGGAGCCGGAGGATGGGAGCGTCGCTCAGGTGCACCGTTGCCCCTCGCGGAGGGTGCGCAGGTTGGCGCGCATCACCTCGAGGTAGTCCGCGCCCGCCGAGGTGTCCGTGATGCCTTCGAGCGGGTCGAGGACGGCGACGCGGGCGCCGGTCTCACGGGCGATCGTCTCGGCCAGCGCTGGCGAGACCAGCGTCTCCGCGTAGACGGTCGTGACGCCCTCGGCACGCACGTGGTCGGCGAGCTCGCGCAAGGTCGCCGCGTCCGGCTCGTCGTCGGGGCTGATGCCCATGATGCCCTGCTGGCCGAGCCCGTAGCGGTCGGCGAGGTAGCCGAAGGCGGCATGCCCGGTGACGATCTCCTGGCTCTCGCAGTTCTCCAGCCCGGCGCGGAGCTCCTCGTCGAGGGCGCGCAGGTCCGCCACCACGGCCGCCGCGTTGGACCGGTAGTCGGCCGCGTTCGCCGGGTCCCGCGCGGCGAACGTCTCGCCGAGCTCGGTGGCGACGGCACCGAGCCGGACCGGGTCCACCCAGAAGTGGCGATCCCCGGGGATCGAGAGGTCGGCCGCGCGGGAGACGTCGAACCCGGCATCCGGTGCCTGCGTCGACACCGCGTCGTCCACCGCCGGCTGGAACCCGTGGAGGTAGACGACGACGTCGGATGCCGCAAGCTCCCCCACCGCCTTCGGCGTCAGCTCCAGGTCGTGCGGCTCAGCGCCGGGCTTGGTGAGTCCGCGCACGACGACGTGGTCGCCCCCGACGCGCTCCGACGCCCACTGAAGGGGGTAGAACGCCGCGGTGATGTGAAGGCGCTCGCTGCTTCCGGTATCCGTCGCGCCGGAGTCCGACCCGCACGCTGTCACGGCGAGCACGGCGGCCGCGCCGAGGACGGGGACCGCGAAACCGAGGCTCATGACAGCGATTCTCAGTGATGATGAGAATCGTTGTCAAACAGGCAGCGGGCGTCAGCCGCGGGGAGCCGCCTGGGTGACCGTGACGGCGACCATGAGCGCGACGACCGCCAGGCGCATGAGGCGCTCGGCGGTGCTGAGCCGAGGCCAGGCCAGCAGGAGGATCCAGGTGAGGACGAGGGCGACGAGGGCGATGAGCACCCAGCCCCATCCGGGCAGGACGACGCCCGCGAGGGTCAGGACCATGATGGCGAGGAACGGGACGATCCGGGGCAGTCCGCTGAGGTACGTCAGGGCGGGAAGGCTGGCGCGTTCGAAGGACTCGCGGAGGGTGGACACGGTCGACCAGCCTACGCGGGGCGGCCGGGGTGACCGGTTCGGCCGCGTGCCGTGGCCGCCGATAGCCTTGCGCGCATGGCCGCCCCCACCTCCGTCGTCGACACCGTCGTCTCGCTGTGCAAGCGTCGGGGGTTCGTCTTCCCGTGCGGCGAGATCTACGGCGGCACGCGCTCGGCCTGGGACTACGGGCCGCTGGGCGTCGAGCTCAAGGAGAACATCAGGACCCAGTGGTGGCGCTCGATGGTCACGGCACGCGAGGACGTCGTCGGGCTCGACTCCTCGATCATCCTGCCGCGCCAGACGTGGGTCGCCTCGGGTCACGTCGGTGAGTTCACCGACCCGCTGACGGAGTGTCTCAGCTGTCACAAGCGCTTCCGGGTCGACCACCTGCAGGAGGCGCTCGCCGACAGGGAGGCGAAGAAGGGAAGGGCCCTCGACCCCGACACGATCCCGCTGGCCGACATCGCCTGTCCGAACTGCGGCACGCGGGGGCAGTGGACCGAGCCCCGCGAGTTCAACATGATGCTCAAGACCTATCTCGGGGTCATCGAGGACGAGTCCGGCCTGCACTACCTCCGGCCCGAGACCGCCCAGGGCATCTTCATCAACTTCCTCAACGTCATGCAGGCCTCCCGCAAGAAGCCGCCCTTCGGCATCGCCCAGACGGGCAAGTCGTTCCGGAACGAGATCACGCCCGGCAACTTCATCTTCCGCACCCGCGAGTTCGAGCAGATGGAGATGGAGTTCTTCGTCAAGCCGGGCGAGGACGAGGAGTGGCACCGGTACTGGATCGACGAGCGGACCCGCTGGTACACCGATCTGGGCATCGCCCCCGAGAACCTCCGGCACTACGAGCACCCGAAGGAGAAGCTCTCCCACTACTCGAAGCGCACGGTGGACATCGAGTACCGCTTCGACTTCGCCGGCAGCGAGTGGGGCGAGCTCGAGGGCATCGCCAACCGCACCGACTTCGACCTGTCCACTCACACGCAGCACTCGGGCACCGACCTCGTCTACTTCGACCAGGCGACCGGGGAGAAGTACACCCCGTTCGTCATCGAACCGGCAGCCGGTCTCTCCCGGAGCCTCATGACCTTCCTCGTCGACGCCTACACCGAGGACGAGGCGCCCAACACCAAGGGAGGCGTGGACAAGCGCGTGGTCCTCCGCCTCGACCCGCGCCTGGCACCGGTCAAGGCCGCGGTGCTGCCGCTCTCGCGCAACGCCGACCTCTCGCCGAAGGCGCGGGACCTCGCCACCGCGCTGCGCCGGAGCTGGAACGTCGACTTCGACGACGCGGGCGCGATCGGCCGGCGGTACCGCCGCCAGGACGAGGTCGGCACCCCCTACTGCATCACCCTCGACTTCGACACCCTGGAGGACCAGGCGGCCACCATCCGCGAGCGCGACACGATGGCGCAGGAACGCGTGGCGCTCGACCAGGTGGAGGGGTGGCTCGCCGGGCGGCTCGTCGGAGCCTGAGCGTCAGGCGTCCGGCCCCCAGCCGTGCCACACCCGCTCGGCCTCCTCGCTGCGACCTCCGCGATCGAGGGCGAGGGCCAGGGCACCAGCCGCGGCGATGCGCTCGTCGGTCAGCCCGGCAGCGCGGAGCTCGGTGAGGGATGCCCGCAGCCGGGGCTCGGCCTCGCGCAGCCGGTTGGCGTCGGCGAGCACGATGCCTGCCTCGGTGCGCAGGACGAGCTCGAGCTCGGCACCGACGAGGGCCTCCGCCCGCTGCAGCCGGTCGACCGCGGCGTCGACGTGGCCGTGCCGGGCGAGGAGGTGGGCTCCCTGGCGCAGGACGTCCGGCTCGAGGACCTCGGGGTCGAACTCCTCCTCGTCCGCTCCGACCCGCTCGGCCAACCGCTCGCCCGCGGGAATGACGGCGTCGAGCTCGGCGATGCCACGCGCCAGCTCCCCGGTCTCCGCCCGCAACGCCGCCCGGCCCCGCAGCGCCTCGACGTGGAGGCCGACCAGGCCGGCGCTGCGGGACGTCTGCACCGCCTCGTCGAAGTGACGGGTGGCGGCCTCGACGTCACCGGCATCCCAGGCCGCCGTTGCGGCGCGCCACTGCGCGTGCGCGGCCTCCGCCACCCGCCCCTGTGCGACGAACGCGGCGGATGCCGTCTCGAAGGCCGAGCGCGCGCCGGCCCACCGCTCGAGCAGGGCGAGGGCGTTGCCCAGTGCCCAGGCGACGGGCGCCACGAGACCGGGGCCGTGGACCGCGAGCACCGGGAGTGCCGGCTCGAGGAGCTCCGCCGCCTCGGCCGGCCGGTCGGTCTCGACGTAGGCGAGCCCGAGGAAGCGCTGACCGAAGGCGAGCAGCACCGGGTCGCGCAGACGGTTGCTCGCGGCGACGAGATCCGCCGCCGGCCCCTCGAGCGCCGGCCAGTCGCCCCGGTCCACGAGGACGTCACACAGGCTCAGCAGCAGGGTCAGGCGTGATCGCTCGGCGATACCGGGCACCGCGACGGCCCGACGGAGGTGCACCAGCGCTACCTCGTCGTCGCCCCTCGCCCGCGCGATCCGGCCCCGAAGCTCCAGGCACATCGACCGGAGCACAGGGTGGTCGGCGACGAGCGGGTCGAGGACGTCCAGCCGGGCCGAGGCGGCCCCGGGGTCCGACCGGGAGAGGGCCATCGCCGCCTCCGCAAGGCAGAGCAGCCGGCGGTAGGGCTGGCCCGCGCGGGCATGAGCGTCGGCGGCCCGTTCCAGGCAGGCGACCGGGCGGTCGGGTGCACCGAACCAGGCGATCCGGCGCCACAGTCCGCCGGCCTCGGCGTCCGCACCCGTGGCGTCGAGCTGGGCGGCTCGCCGGCGGGCCCGTCCTCGGGCCTCCTCGGCGGTGCGGTTCAGCACCCTGCGGCCCGTCGCCGGGTCGCGGCTCGTGCCCTCGGCGACCTCGAGGAGCGCCAGCTCGCCCTCGCACCGCACAGCGGCGGGCTCGTCACCCGCTCTGGTGGCGGCCTCGAGGGCGGACTCCAACAGCTCCCGGTGCCGGTCCTCGCCGGCGTCCTGGGCGCTCGCCCTGTCGAGCAGCGACACGGCGGCCCATTCCTCCGGTGTGGCGACCGGCAACAGCGTCTCCCTGTCGTGCAGCCAAGCCTGGACCAGCGCGTCGAGGTCGGTGGCCACCGCTGCGATGCCGGCCTCGAGGTCGGCAGCCCGCTCCAGCACGCCGGCCGGAGCGGCGACGTGCCGGGGCGACGGCGCCTCGAGCCCCCTCGAGCCTCGGCAGGCGAGTCGGCGGGAGGGTCGGCACCGCGGCGACGTGGTCGTCGTCGTGGGCAGCGGCCAGGTCACCCGACGTGACGGTGGACCCGTAGCGGCGGTCGAAGGATGCGGCGAGGTCGTCCGCCGTCCGGCGCAGCCGGGTCCGGGCGGCGTCGAGTGGCTCGCCGGCCACCTCCTCCGGGGCCAGCCCGACGGCTACCGCCCGGTCGAGGACATGAGAAGCCGTGGCGCTGAACCACATTCGTGCACGCGCCGTCGGCAGGTCGTCGAGCCAGCCGAGCCGAGGGAGGAGGAGGTCCACCGCACGGTCGGCGTTGCCGAGCCGGAGCAGGACGAGAAGGCAGGAGCCCACGGTGCGCCACGCCGTCGGGTCGTCCTGGGCGAGGTGCCAGGCCCGCCGGAAGGACGCGACGGCACCGTCCACGTCACCGCGTGCCACCCGCAGGTAGGCGTCGATGCCGAGGCCGCCGCGTGGCCCTTCGTCACACGCAAGCTCCCCGCGCACGATCGGAGCGACGAGGTCGAGGGCCTGGTCCGGGTCGTCGGCCATGAGGAGCAGTGCCTGGTCACGATGCTCACACGCCGCGCAGTCGAGACGGTCGTCGCTCGGCTCGGCTCGCCAGGCCGAGAGGTGGCGAGCCATGGCGTCCCTTGCGCCGATGTCGCGGGCGAGGCGTGCTCGCGCCGCGTGGACCGGACGCAGGGGGTAGCCCTCGGCGCGCAGCACCTGTTCGAGGTCGTTCACCGCTGCCACGACGTCGTCGAGGCCGACCTCAGGCGTGTCCTCCACGAGGTCGACCGCCCAGGTGAGACGCCACAGGACGGCATCCCGGTCAGCCCGGACCAAGCCCCCACCCGAGTCGAGGGAACGACGGAGCCAGGTCACGTGCTCGAGGTCCTGAGGGTCCCGCGGCACGTCGAGCAGTGCCTGGGTGAGATCCAGGCGGGCCACGAACTCCTCGGCGAAGGACCCTGAGTCCTGCGCTCGGCGCAACGCCTGAGCGTGGGCGTGCACGCGCTCGCGACCCGCGGGGACCGTGTCCGCTGCGTTCGACACCCGCGCGAAGGCCTGGGACACGCGGTCCCACTGCCTCATGCCGGTTCACCGCCGGTGGCCCGGGCTGGCGGCGAGGAGTGGGTCATGCCCCGATCCAAACAGACTTCCGGAAGCACCCCAACCTTCCGCCCGGGCCGGTGCGTTGGGAGAGTGGGGTCGGACGACGACCGGACGGGCCAGGAGGTGGCGCGTGGGCACGACGGATGCCGCATGGCCGGCCGACGCGGAGTTCGTCGAGTACGTGAGCGCCCGCCAACACACCCTGCTGCGGGCGGCATACCTCGTCTGCGGCGACCTGCACCTCGCCGAGGACCTCCTGCGGGGGGCCCTGGTGAAGCTGGCGCGGCAGTGGGACCGGGTTCGGGACGAGCAGCCCGACGCCTACGTGCGCCGGATCCTCTACCGCGACGGCGTCTCGTCGTGGCGCAAGCGCCACCCCGAGGTCATCGGCATCGACCCGACCTGGGAGAAGCCTGCAGACTCGTGGGAGGCCGAGGAGGCTGAGCGGCGACTCGACGTCCTGCGAGCGCTCGACGCGCTCACCCCGAGGCAGCGGGCCACCGTGGTCCTGCGGTACTTCGAGGACCGTACGGAGGGTGACACGGCAGAGATCCTCGGCGTCTCGGAGGCGACGGTGAAGAGCCTGACCGACGACGCGCTGGCCCGCCTGCGGGCCGCCCTGCCGCGGGTGGACCTCGGGACGGGAGGTGCGCGATGACAGAGCTGCGGGAGCTTCTCGAGCTGGCGAGCGACGACGTGGCCGAGGTGGACCTCGCCCAGACGGCCTGGGACACCGCGGCGGCGCAGCGCCGCAGCGTGCGTCGCCGCGCCGTCCTGGGGGCGGGCGTCGTCACCGCCGTCGCCGGCGTCGCGGTCGCCGCGCGCGACGACACCAGGTCCGTGACCACGACGAACGTCACCCCGCCTGTCGTGACGCGGTTGCCGAGCGCGGTGGTGGGTGGTGTCACCGTCCACCTGGGGCCGTCGCCGAGTGAGGAGGCGGCTCTGCCCCGCTACGTCGATGCGGACACCCTCGCCCTCGGCGCGACGATCGGGTTCGAGGACGCGTTCCGCCTGCCCGTCCTCGGGCCGACCGCGGGGCGCACCGACAACGCTGCGTCGGTGCGCGCGGTGCTCCTCAGCTGGAGTGCCCGTGCGGCCGCGCTCACTCCGGTGCTCCACACACCGAGGGGACCCGCTGGTCGGGAGTACCTCGTGTGCCCCGACGTCACCCTCGTGCGTGCCGACCCGACGCAGACGGGCCAGGGCATGGCGCTCGACCCGCGCACGGTGCGGGTCGACCGCCGAGCCGTCGTGTTCCCCCAGCCCGGCGAGGTCGTCGTCCTCGACGCCCGAACCGGCATCGGGACGTCGTTCCCGGTGCCGGACGAGACCCTCCACCGGGCCGGGTGGGCCAGAGACGCCCGGACCGTCGTCGCGCGCGGCCTGGAGCGTTCGTGGCTCGTCGACACCGAGGAGGGGACCGCGCGCCCCATGGACTCCCCGGTCGACCCCGGGTGGGTCGAGCTCGTGACCGCCGCGGCCACGACGTCCCTGAGGACGTTCTCCGGCTCCGGCGAGCTGACCGGGAGCAAGCCGCTGCGCGGGCCGGTGATCGAGGTGGACGGTCCGACGGTGGGCAACACGGAGGGGTGGGCCGCGGCCCACGCATACCTGGGACAGACCTACGTCGGCGCGATCTCCCGCAGCCAGGGCCTCGTCGCCGTCCAGGGCGACCTCCGGCCGACACCGCGCGTCCTGGCAGCCACGAGGTCGCCGGAGGTGCCGTTGGGCGCATACCGGCCCCTGTCGTGGGGACCCCAGGACGTCGTCGTCCTCGAGTCGCGCTCCTTCTCCGGGATCACGGCCCTGCCGACGCTGCGGCTGCTCGCCTGGGACGTCATCGGCGGTTCGCTCTTCCGCATCGGCGAGGTCGGCCCGGTGCGCCCGAACGAGGGGGGGTTCACCGGCGCCTACGCCCTCTGAGGCGCTGCGCTCACGGGTGCGGGCCGGTGGCCACCGGTCGCGACGGGTCCTCGATCCACTCGCTCCAGGAGCCGACATAGGGGATGGCGTCGATGCCGGCCACGTGGAGCGCCAGCACCATCTGCGCCGCCGTGACCCCGGACCCGCAGGCGGTGCCGACGGGGGTGTCGCGGTGGACGCCCACAGCGGCCGCCCGCCGGCGGATCTCGTCGGGTGGCAGGAACGTGCCGTCCACCGTGAGCAGGTCGGCCATCGGGAGGTTCACGGCTCCCGGGACGTGCCCGGCCACGCGGTCGATCGGCTCGCTCTCGCCGCGGTACCGCTCGGGTGTCCGCACATCGAGGAGGATGCCGGCGCGCGCCATGTCGGCCGCGCTCTCGGAGTCGAGCACGGGCACCGACCCGGGGCGCACGGTGATCGAGCCGAGTGCCGGGCGCGCCGGCTCGTCCGTCACCGGCCGTCCCGCCCGACGCCAGGCCGCGAGGCCGCCGTCGAGGACTCGCACCGCCGGGTGCCCGGCCCAACGGAGGACCCACCAGGCCCTTGCGGCGCCGAGCGAGCTCTCCTGGTCGTAGACCACGACGTCGTCCTCGTCGCTCAGCCCGCACGCGCGCAGCGCAGCCTCGAGCACGTCCGGGTCGGGCAGGGGGTGACGGCCTCGCACCCCCGGGGTGCCGGCCAACGCCGTGTCGAGGTCGAGGTGCGGGGCGTCGGGGAGGTGCGCGCCGGCATACAGCTCGGAGCCGGGCGTGCCGCGCAGGCTGTACTGCACGTCGACCACCCTCACCTGACCGCGCGCGAGGAGGGTTGCGAGGTCGTCGGCGGTGACGAGGGCGCTCATCGGCCCATCCAACCACCGGGTCGTGGCGCCGCTCGGGGAGAATGCCCGCCATGGGAGAACCGGTGCGCGTCGTCATGGTCCACGGGTCCCAGGTGAGCCGGGCGCAGTGGTGGCGCTACGCCACGTTGCTGGGGCCCGACGTCGACCTCGTCTCGCCCGACCTACCCGGCCACGGCGCGCGACGGGGCGAGATGTTCACCTGGGAAGGCGCCCTTCGGACCATCGACTCGGCCGTCGAGGACGGGGTGTCCGGAGTGCCCGTCGTCCTCGTCGGACACAGCCTGGGTGGTTACCTCGCCCTGGCGTACGCCGCCGAGCACCCCCACCGGTTGGCGGGTCTGGGGCTGCTCGGGGCCAGCGCGGTTCCGACCGGTGCGGGAGCGGCGTTCTACCGCTCCCTCGCACGGGTCGAGCGGCGTTTGGGCGTGGACCGCATGTCGCGTGCGCTGGACCGCCAGTTCGACTGGATGCTGCCCGCGGAGCTCGCCGCCGTCCTCAAGGAGGCGGGCTACGGGTTCGATGCCGTACCGGCCGCCTGGGCTGGGGTCATGGACTCGTGCCGGCCGGAGATGCTGGCCGAGGTCACCGCGCCCGTGCTGCTCCTCAACGGCCAGTTCGACCAGCTCCGCGTGAACGCGCGACGCTTCGCGAGGGCCGCGCGGTCGGCACCATGGGTGCGGGTCGTCACGGTGCGGCGCGGGCTGCACGTCTTCCCGCTGACCCACCCGTACGAGACGACGGGCGCGCTCTGGGAGCTGGTCAGCGCGGCGCGGCGGTACGCGGCCGTACGGTGACCGCTCCCCCCACCGGGAGCACGTGCGGGGTGGCCCGACTGCGTTCGGGAAGCACCTCGAGGAGCCGCCGGCCGGGGAGGGTCGTCCAGTCGAGCCGGCCGGTCGGCCAGCCGGCGGGGTGCAGGGTGCCGTAGTGGATGGCGAGCACGTGGTCCGCCTCCGCTCGCGCCGCCGCCTCGGCGGCCTCGACGGGTCCCATGTGTCCGGGGGAGAGGCGCGGGCCCCAGCCGCCGACCGGCAAGAGGGCCAGGTCCACGGGAGCGCCGGCGAGCTGGGGGAGCAGCGTCATCTCGGCATGGAGCGAGGTGTCGCCCGCGAACCACACCACCACCCCGCCGCCGCGCACGAGCATCCCGGTGGCGCCGTTCGGGCGGTGTGGCATGGGGCGGGCGTCGTGGTCTGCTCGCACGAGGAGCACCTCGACACCGGCTCCGATCGTCCGCCACTCGTCGGCTGCGGCCTCCGTGGTGCCGAGCCCCTGGCGTGCCACCCAGCGGGTGTTCGCTGGGTCGGTGACGACAGGGACGTGGCCCAGCCGGCGCAACGAGGGGAGGTCGGCGTGGTCGTGGTGGAGGTGGGAGAGGAGGACGACGTCGACCTCGGGCACGTGGCGCTGCACGGCGAGGTCACGGCGCCGGCGCAGCACGCCGACCCTGCGCCGCAGGAGCGGGTCGGTGAGGACGCGGAGCCCGCCGATCTCGAGCAGCACCGTCGAGTGGCCCAGCCACGTCGCGTGGACGCCGTCGTGCTGCGGGGGGACGTCCGTCGGCATCTGGTCCACCGGACCACCGTATGCCGTGCACGGCGGGTCACGACCCGGGGGACAATGGTGCGCATCATGCGTGCCGACACCCTGACCGCGACCCGGCCCGTCCTGCCTCCCCTGCGGATCGGGCGCCACGTCGTGCAGTCGCCGGTGGTGCTCGCGCCGATGGCCGGCATCACGAACCGTGCGTTCCGGCGGCTGTGCCGGGAGTACGGCGCGGCAGGTCTCGACGCGGGCGGGGCGTCCGGCGCCACGAGCCTCTACGTCTCCGAGATGGTGACCTCCCGCGCCCTCGTGGAGCGCACACCGGAGACCATGCGGCTCGTCTCGCACGACCCCGACGAGAGCCCGAGGTCGGTGCAGCTGTACTCGGTCGACCCGGTCACCGCGGGCCTCGCCGCGCGGATGCTCGTCACCGAGGACCGCGCCGACCACATCGACCTCAACTTCGGCTGCCCCGTGCCCAAGGTCACCCGCAAGGGTGGGGGAGCGGCGCTGCCGTGGAAGACCGACCTCTTCCGCGGGATCGTGGCCGCGGTGGTCCGCGAGGCGGCGCCGTATGCCGTGCCGGTCACCGTCAAGATGCGCGTCGGGATCGACGCCGACCACGTGACCTACCTCGAGGCGGGGCGGATCGCGGAGGGTGAGGGCGCCGCGGCGGTGGCGCTCCACGCGCGCACGGCGGCACAGGCGTATTCCGGTGAGGCGGACTGGTCCGCCATCGCCCGGCTCAAGGAGGTGGTGACCTCGGTCCCCGTGCTCGGGAACGGGGACATCTGGTCGGCCGAGGACGCCCTGGCGATGGTGGAGCGGACCGGGTGCGACGGAGTCGTCGTCGGGCGGGGGTGCCTGGGCCGCCCCTGGCTCTTCACCGACCTCGCCGCCGCCTTCGCCGGGTCCCCGGCGCGCGTGCGCCCGGGCCTGCGTGAGGTGACCGCGACGCTCCGGCGGCACGCGGCATACCTCGTCGACGTCTACGACGGTGACGAGCTGCGGGGCTGCCGTGACATCCGCAAGCACATCGCCTGGTACCTCAAGGGGTTTCCGGCCGGCTCGACGGTGCGCAACCGCCTCGCGCTCGTGGACAGCCTCGCGGCGCTCGACGCGCTGCTCGCGACGATGGACCTCGACGCTCCCTGGCCCGGAGACGCTGCCGAGGGCCCTCGGGGCCGGGCCGGCTCCCCTCGCGTCGTCGCCCTTCCCGAGCACTGGCTGCGCTCGCGTGAGCTCGACGGGGCGCAGCGGGCGCAGGTCGCCGAGGCCGAGCTCAGCGTGTCGGGCGGCTGAGCCCAGCCGGCCTGAAGAACCTGTCGGGGGGTGTGGCTACGGTGAGGCCATGGACGATCGCATCGGCACGCCGGGCGGGACACCCGAGAAGCCGGCGCTGTTCTTCCGGGACGCGGCCGAGTTCGGGCGCTGGCTCGAGGCGCACCACGACACCGAGACCGAGCTGTGGATGGGGTTGTACCGAAAGGGCCATTCCGACGCGGGGCTGACCTGGGAGGCGGCGGTCCGAGAGGCCCTCTGCTGGGGGTGGATCGACAGCAAGGCGCAGGGCATCGACGAGCACACCCGTCGCCAGCGGTGGACCCCGCGCAAGCCCGGCAGCAACTGGTCGAGCGTCAACATCGCCGCGGTGGCCGAGCTGACCGCCGAGGGCCGGATGCGCCCACCCGGGCTCGCGGCGTTCGAGAGACGCCGGGCAGACAGGTCGGGGATCTATGCCTACGAGACCCGTGAGCGGGAGCTCGATCCCGCGTATGCCGCGGCACTCGCCGCCGACCCCGCTGCCGCCGCCTTCTGGGCCGAGGCGACGCCGTCCTACCGCAAGCTCGCGGTCAACTGGGTGATGACCGCCAAGCAGGAGAAGACCAGGGACGCCCGGGCGGCCCAGCTCATCGCCGAGAGCGCGGCCGGGCGGCTCATCCCCAGCCAGCGCTACGGCACGCCGCCGAAGTGGGCGGAGCGCGCCGCCGCCGCCGCGGAGGCCGCCCGCCGCTGACACCTAGGGTGGCCCCGTGACGTACACCGAGCGTGACCGTGAGCGCTGGGTCGCCGAGGACCCCGCCCACAAGCGCGCCGACCGCGACGACTTCGCCCGGGACCGTGCCCGGCTGGTGCACTCCGCAAGCCTGCGCCGGCTGTCGGCGAAGACCCAGGTCGTCCAGCCGGGAAGCGACGACTTCGTCCGCAACCGGCTGACCCACTCGCTGGAGGTGGCGCAGATCGGGCGCGAGTTCGGCGCCGCCCTGGGCTGCAGCGCCGACCTCGTCGACACGGCATGCCTGGCCCATGACCTCGGTCACCCACCGTTCGGCCACAACGGCGAGACGGCCCTGGATGCCGTCGCGGCGCGGCATCGGCGGCTTCGAGGGCAATGCCCAGACGCTGCGGCTCCTCACCCGCCTGGAGCCGAAGCGAGCCCATCCCGACGGGCGGCCCGCGGGACTCAACCTCACCCGCGCCAGCCTCGACGCGGCGACGAAGTACCCGTGGGGCCGCGGCCGCGCCCCGCTGCCGTCGAAGAAGTTCGGGGTCTACGAGGACGACCTGGAGGTGTTCACCTGGTTCCGGGACGGGGTGCCCGAGGGCCGCCGCTCGGTGGAGGCGGAGGTCATGGACTGGTCGGACGACGTCGCGTACTCGGTCCATGACGTCGAGGACGCCATCGCCTCCGGCTGGCTCGACCCGAGGCGGCTGCGGGACCCGGCCGACGTCGACGCGGTGCTCGCCGTCGCGGATGAGGTCTACGACCCGGACCTCACCGCGGACGAGCTCGGTGATGCGCTCGACCGCGTCCTCGCCACCGGTGCGGTGCCGGAGGCGTACGACGGCTCGCGTCCGTCGCTGGCCGCCCTCAAGGACATGACCTCCCGGCTGATCGGTCGCTTCGTCGTCTCCGTCGAGCGCGCGACGCGCGAGCGCCACGGCCCGGACGCCCTGACGCGCCACCGGGGGGAGCTCGTGGTGCCGCGGGGGGCGCGTGCGGAGTGCACCGTGCTCAAGGCGGTGGCTGCGCACTACGTCATGTACGCCGCAGAGCGCGTTGCCCTCCACGCGCGCCAGCGTGACGTGGTCGCCGAGCTCGTCGCCGCCTACGAGGCCGATCCCGACCGGCTCGATCCGGACCTGCGCCGCGACTGGGAGGACGCGAGCGGGGACGCCGCGGCGCTGCGCGTCCTCGTCGACCAGGTGGCGTCCCTCACCGACGTCCGGGCGCTGACCCTCCACCGGCGCTGGTGCCGGCCCAGGACGACCTAGACTCGCGGCATACGTCAGGAGGGCGAGTGGCGGGTCGGATCCGGGCCGAGGACATCACGGCGGTCAAGGAGCGCACGTCCATCGAGGACGTCGTGCGGGACCACGTGACCTTGCGGCCGGCCGGCGTCGGTTCCCTGAAGGGCCTGTGCCCGTTCCACGACGAGAAGACGCCCAGCTTCACGGTGCGACCCGCCGTGGGGAGCTACCACTGCTTCGGTTGCGGGGAGGGCGGCGACGTCCTCTCGTTCGTCCAGAAGGTCGAGCACCTGAGCTTCACGGAGTCGGTCGAGCGGCTCGCCGCCAAGCTGGGGCTGGAGCTCCGCTACGAGGACGGCACCGGCCAGGGTCGGGACGGCGGGATGTCGCTCGGCAAGCGGTCCCGGCTGCTCGAGGCGCACCGCGTGGCACAGGAGTTCTACTCGGCGATCCTCCTCGACACGGCGAGCCCGGTGGCCCGAGCCGGCCGTGACTTCCTCCGCGACCGCGGTTTCGACTCGGCGGCGGCGGAACGCTTCGGAGTCGGTTTCGCCCCCGGTGACGGCGAGGCGCTGACCCGACACCTTCGCGAGCGGGGCTTCACCGAGGACGAGATGGTGACGGGCGGCCTGTCGGGACGGGGGAGCCGGGGGCTCTACGACCGCTTCCGCGGTCGCCTCGTCTGGCCGATCCGTGACACGACGGGCGACACGGTGGGCTTCGGCGCACGCCGCCTGTTCGACGACGACCGGATCGCGGCGAAGTACCTCAACACGTCGGAGACGCCGATCTACAAGAAGTCCCAGGTCCTCTACGGGCTCGATGCTGCGAAGAGGTCGATCGCCACGGAGCGTCAGGCGGTCGTCGTCGAGGGCTACACCGACGTCATGGCGGCCCATCTCGCAGGGGTGGAGGGCGCGGTCGCCACCTGCGGAACGGCGTTCGGGGTGGAGCACATCAAGATCCTGCGCCGGATCATGCGTGACGAGGCCGAGCTCGCGCCGGCCAGGGTCGTGTTCACCTTCGACGGTGACGCCGCGGGGCAGAAGGCGGCGATGAAGGCCTTCGGCGAGGACCAGCGGTGGGCCGCGCAGTCCTTCGTCGCGGTCGCGCCGGACGGCATGGACCCGTGCGACCTGCGGATCGCCAAGGGGGACGCGGCGGTGCGAGCGCTCGTCGAGGGTGCCGTCCCGATGTTCGAGTTCGCGGTCCGGACGACGATCCGGCGCTTCGACCTCGACACCGCCGAGGGCCGCGTCGAGGCGATGAAGGCGGTCGCGCCCATCATCGGCTCGATCCGGGACACGAGCATGCGCCCGGAGTACACCCGGACCGTCTCCGGTTGGCTCGGCATCGAGGTGGAGCAGATGGCGGCCGAGGTGCGCAAGGCCGGCCGGGTGCGGCACGACGACACGCACGACCCCACCCGTCGGCCGGCCAGCACCGACGAGGTGCCGGAGCCCGCGCCCGGGGAGGCGGCGGCATCCCTGCCGGTGCCAGACCTACGCGACCCGGTGGTCTTCACCGAGCGCCAGCTCCTCCAGGCGCTCGTCCAGTACCCCCAGCAGTTCGACGACGCGACGGTCGAGTCGCTCGATCCGCAGGCCTTCGCCGCCCCGGCCCACCGCGCGGTGCTCGACGGCATCCGGATCGCTGCGCCCACCCACCGGCGCGGATCCACCGCCGCCTGGGTCGCCGCCGTGACCGACGCTGCTCCGCTGGCGGTCCGCGGTCTCGTGGCCGAGCTCTCCGTGGCCTCACTGCCCACGCGCTTCGACCCCTCGACCGGGCTGCCGCCGCAGCGCTACCTCGAGGCGCTCGTCGCCGGCGTGCGCGACGCGCACCTGGGGCGGCAGATCGCCGACGCGATGGCGACCGTCCGCCGCGCCCAGAACGACCCCGACACCGACCCAGCCGACCTGCGCGAGCGCACGATGGCCCTGCACCGCCTCGAGATCGAGCGCGTGCGCCTCCGGGAGGGACTGTCCTCATGAGGCTCCACTGGAAAGGGTTGCGCCGGCCCGCCCTTCCTGACGACGTGACCGCCGCGATCGCGCCCCAGCCCGGCGAGCGGCTGCTGGCCTGGGCGGTCGAGCCCGGCACCGGCACGACGGTGGTCGCCGGACGTCATCGCCTGTATGCCGTCGCCACCGGTGACGGGGGGCCGCACGTCGCGCTGTCCCGGCCCTGGCACCTCGTCGACGCGGGTACCTGGAGCGGCGACGAGGCGGTCCTGCGGATCACCTGGGTCGACGGCGAGCGCCCGGCCCGGTTCGTCCTCGACCAGCCCGGGATGCTGCCGGAGACCCTCCGGGAGCGTGTCCAGGCGTCGGTGGTGCTCGCCGAATCCGTGGACCTCGGGCAGCGGCGGACGGCACGCGTCGTCGTTCGCAAGGACCTCGCCACGGGTGCGTTGACGAGCCAGGCCGTGCTGGGTCCGGGCGTACGGAGCACCGATCCAGGAGTCGCCGAGCAGGTCCGTTCCGGGCTCGCCAGGGTGCGCGAGCAGGTCGGGCTGCCGTGACCGTCGGCGGCTTTTCGTGGCTGGCGCCCGCTTTGCTATCGTTGCCGGGCGCTGCCGCGGTGAACCCGTGGCGGCCCTTCCCCTGTAGCTCAACTGGCAGAGCATTCGGCTGTTAACCGAAGGGTTGTTGGTTCGAGTCCAACCGGGGGAGCAAACCCGCAGGTCAGAGGCCCTGTCACCGTGATGGTGACAGGGCCTCTGGCGTGCCGGGTGGCAGTTTTGGTGGCAGTTTGGAGCAGTCCCATAGGCTCCGCAGCGGTGTCACGCGGTGTCGCTGGCAGTGGTCCGAAGGGCGCCCGCGACCACCCCGAGAGCGTGCGTCTTCGCCTGCTCCGCAACGTGCCCGTAGATGTCGGCGGTGATGGAGGTCGTGGCGTGCCCGAGGACCTCCGAAGCGGTCCTCACGGACACGGCGCCGTCGACCAGCATCATGGAGGCGACCGAGTGCCGGATGATGTGGAACCGGGCCGGGACGGTTCCCAGCCCTGCCCGCTTCAGCGCCCGTGCGTAGGCCCTGGACGCGTTGCGCTGGTCGAGCAGTCGTCCCGTCTCGGTCGTGAATACGTAGCCGGCCGCCGTGCCCTCCCATGAGGTTCCGACCCGCATGCGCTCGGTGAGCTGCACCTTGCGCCGGGCGAGCAGGATGTCGACGACGTCCGGCGACAACGGCAGGCTGCGCCGACCCCGCAGACTCTTGGGCGCGGTCCGCTGGACCGTCCCACCCACGACGCGCACGGTCCCGGTGATCCTCAGCCGCCGCTCGGGGAGGTCGAGGTCGTCCCACCGCACCGCCAGCGCCTCACCGATCCGCATGCCGGTGCACGAGAGCAGCACGATCAGCGGCTCGAGGCGATGCCCGGAGAGCGCAGCCAACACCTCGCCGAGCTGGCCGGGTGTCAGGTAGTCCGCCTCCGGGGTGTCGATCCTGGGCCGGTCGAGGTCCTGGCAGACGTTGCGCGGGACAACACCGTCACGGACAGCGGTCGACAGCATCAGCGACAGGACCGTGAATGCTGTGCGCCGAACCTGTCCCGACACTGGCTCGCCCACCCGACCATGCTTGGAGTCACGTACCCGGACCATCCCGGCGAGCATCGCCTCGACGTCCCCCGCGGTCAGCCGCGACAGCCTCATGTTGCCAACCGCTGGCAGGACGTGGGTACGCATGACCCCGGTGTAGAGCTCGACGGTCGCCGGTTTCCGGTCGCCTGCCCGCAGCGGGCCCACGCGCCACCGCTGCCAGTACGCGTCCACGGTGATCATCCGCTCGCCTGCGCTGCCGCCCGACTCCGCGAGCGCACGCAACCCCTTCAACGCCCGTGCGGCGTCAGCCCTGGTTTTCGTTGTCCGGGTGGTGCGCTGCTCCCGCCCTGCGCGATCCACCCAACGAAGTTCGACCCGCCATGATCCGCTCGGGCGCTGATGGATCGTGCCTTCACGGTTTCCGCGCCGGGTCATGAGTCAGCCCCCTTAACCTCGGTCGGGAAGGTGTGCGTCGTTGAACCTTGCCGCGGCCGTACACCTTGACGACCCTCTGCGGCGGCAGCGGCGCCGACTTCGGGGTCTTGGTACTGAACGGCCAACTCCTCCCACCGTCTGAACCGCTCCTGCCTTCGCATGGGCTCCGTGACGGCGGGGGCTGGCGCGCCCACGGCCGCCGACAGCACCCAGGCGGTCCCGACCCGCTCGGCCGGCAGATCGCCAGCGTTGATGAGATGCAGCACGCGCTGACGGGACACACCGAGGCGGGTGGCGGCTTCCGAGACGGACAAGAGGGTGGACGGTACGGATCGTTGTAACCGTCTCGACTTGGTCGAAGGTCAGGTCGCCAACAGCTTGGCGTGGCCTGAATCGTCCTTCAGGGACACAGCGGCCCCCGAGCGCCTGACGTCGGGGGGCGGCTCTGTAACCAGACAACCATGTGAAAGGCGGGAGGTCCCTGCTCGGTGCTCAATCGGAGGGCGGTGCGGCCAGCCCCTGCCGTGCCAGGCGTTCCAGGTGAATGGCGGCATCCTCCGCGATCGGGGTCGCCGGCCCGGTGATCGCCTCAGGCCCGTCGATGCGCAACGCGCCGCAACGGTCGCAGACCTCGCAGACGTAAGGGCCCGGCAGGGCGAAACTCACGTACCGAAGCCGCCACGTGTGATCGCACGGGGCCCGGTCGGGACTCTCAGCAGGTTGGTTGGGCCTTCGCCACAGACGCATGATGATCTCTTCATCCCGAGATCCTCGACGCAGACCTCGTCCCGAAGTATGCGCTCCACGAGGGTGGGTTGGGAAGAAGCGTTGGCAGCGGCGATGTCCAAGCAGGCGTGGCGGATGTGGGAGCCGGGCCTGGCCGGTGGATCACCCTCGGCAGGCGCCGGGTACGCCGTTGGAGTCTGCGCCGAGAGACGCAAGACCGGCCCTCATCGTCGGGTTACTGAGCGCGCCCCGGGGGTCCGGAGGGGGCTCGACCCGGGACACTGAGCGCGCCCCAGGGAGTCTGGTGGACCTCGCCCGGGGCGCTGGTTCCACATTCAGCAGGGGCGAGCGCGGAACCTCTCGCCATCCTGACAGGTCACTCAGGAAAGTTCTCAGGGCTTGGCAAATGCGTCCCCGTGCGCCCTCTCCCCTGAGTGGCTGCGAGGGCCGCCGCCGTGGGCAGGCCGAAGGGACGAGGTCCAACAGCCCATTTGGCTGATTGCTGCAGGTCACGCGGGGTGGCAGCCTCCGGTGTGGGACACATCGCAGGGAGTGGCCCAACGCAGGGAAAGACCCCTGAAATCGGGTCACTGGTGGAGTGCAAGATCCGATTGTGACGTGGGTGCAGGGACCCCGCGACAAGGGCAGGAACCGCCCCCGGCCTCTGATGAGGCCGGGGGCGGTTTGCGGGGGGCAGGGTGGTGGCGAACCCTCCCAATGCCGACCGCCTGTGCGCTTCAGGTGCTTCTGACCGCCCTGGGCCGGTAGCACGATCAACACCCGACCCTCTGAACGCCGCCCGGCGGTCGACGGGTTGGCGCCGAGTTGGGCTACTCCTCGGCTTCGCCCTGCTGGGTGCCCTTCCTGCGCTCAAGCCGCCAGTCGACCTCGTGGGTCTCCGGGTGTCGCCACTCGCTCATCCGGTACTCGAAATCAAGCTCGGGAGGCGGCGCGTGCGCCGCTGGAACTTGCGACGGGGGACCTCGGAAACGAGCAGAATGTAAAACCGTAGCTTTCGCGTGCTTTCAGGCTTCAGTTTGGCCTATCTGTCGTTGACTGTGTGCCGGCCATTTCATGGCTTCAACAGCGGTGGTCGGCCCGCGCCTCCCATTTCGTCGAAACGCATGCAGGGCAGCGTCCTTGGTGCCAAGATCGCGGGCATGGGGGTCGGCTTGGGGGTGGCGGTTGCTCGGGTTGCGGCGGCCCTGTGCGTTGGGCTGTTCCTCGGTGGGTGCGGCGAGCCGGATCCCGATGCGAGCGAGGACACCTCCGTCACCTCAGCCGAGACAACCCCGCCAGTCGAGACAACCCCGCCAGTCGAGACAACCCAGCCAGTCGAGACAACCCAGCCAGTCGAGACAACCGCGCCGGTGTCTTTCCAACTGGGTGGTCTATGGCAGCCGGAGGCCAGGTACTGCGAGCCCGGTGAAGCCGAACTCCCTCAGCCGGCCTCCATAGCCAGTCTCCTACGGGTTTGTCGTCCCCCCGCTGGCACCAACCCCGTCTATCTGCGCTTGGTGAACCTGAGTGACACCACCCTGGTCCTCGGCATAGGTAAAGACCGTGAATGGGAATCGTTCTTCGCCCCGCAAGAGACTGAACTCACCCAGGCCGCGCTCAAGGCCGCTTCCCCGGTACTGGGGATAGGCCTCAACAGCGCCTACCTGTCTAACACTGGCGACCTCTACCTTCCAGCCCGGTTCAGCGCTCGGGTGGTGGACTACGGGGAGCAAACCGCGGTGGCTATCGTGAACTTTCCCGAGCACGGAGAGGCCGTCAGCAACGTCCGGGCGATCTCTGCGCTCGCCGCCCAGATTCCGTACTCCAAGTTGGCGAACGTTCCGCTGCTGGGAGCGAAGGTGGCCGGGTGCGCGCTGGACGTGGCCAAGAAGGTCAACGACGACAAGGTGACGATTCAAGAGGCCGTGTCGGTGGTCAAGACGTGCAGGCAAATGGTCGAGGACCTGCGCCAGAAGTGGCAGGAAGCCCGGGCGGTAGAAGTGCGCGCCGGCACGCGACCTACTATCGGACTGCCGCAGCAGACTGACGACATCCTGCGACGCATGAGTGGGGAGACGGCGCCAGTCACATCGGTCTGGGATGACATTGCGCGGTTGGTGCCGAGGGCTGTGGCCCAGGCGGCCCACTGACCTCCCGCCTCGTTAGGCCTGTCTAGCCCCCTTGTGGCGGGCTGACTACGACTGCTCGTGGGGCCAGGCCCCTCTGGATGCTCGAGTGTGACTGAGCACTTTGCGGGCTGGCGAGCAGTGGACGTGCTTAACAAATGCTGAGCGCGCGCGCTCAGCGCTAAGCACGGCGTGGGCACAGGGGTCCCTTCTAGGGTGCAAGCGCGGTTCGTCTGGGCCGCAGTACGACGAGAAGAGGACATCATGGATCAGTTCGAACCCAACAGGCCCGGCGAGATTCAGGGCGACATCACCAGCGTGGTCGTCATCGATCCTGCGGCTCCCGCACCTCCACACGCGGGCAACCTGGTCGTCGACCCGACCAAGGACTTCCAGATCAACGTCGACTGGACGTTGACCGGCACCGATGTGCCGCTGTGGCTGAACGGCCGGACGAGCAACTGGAACGTTCAGGCCTACGCCGAGTCGATCGGTGGCGGCTTCGAGGGTCTCATCGCCCGGGATGACACGGTCGCCGCCGACCCGAACACCGCGAACTACTCGACGGTGCTCACGGTGCCCGCCCTCACGCTGGACGAGGGGAACCCGGGCAGCAACATCGGTGGACTGTACAAGCTGGCCGTCGCTGTTTTCCTCAACAGCGACCTGCCAGGCGCAGGCTTCGACATGGTCGGTTTCCGGGAGGGGCCGGTCATCCAGGTCGAGGACCCGCGCTAGGTTTTCAGTCAGGAAGTGCGTCGAGGGCGAGGCGAAATGTGGGGCGGAGCGGGCAAACACCGGCGTGCGTCCTCCGAGGGCGTCCTCGCTCTCGATCGCGCCCGACGCGGGCCCACCGATGCCGCCGAGCCCACCGGCGACGAGAGCGAACGGACAGAGGCGTTCGTTGTCCGGATAGCGCTGACTGGGCGGGGGCGGCCGCTGCGCTCGACGGTGACCCATGTGCGTAGCCTCGCCGAGCGCAGTTCGCCGGGCTGGGCGCCCCGCGATGTCACGCAGTTCATGGAGGCGTGCCTGTGGATGGCGTCTCGCTTGCCCCCTTTCCGTTGGACCGCGGTCCGCGGAGGCCGGTGCCGGCGAGGTAGCCGCGCCACGAGACAGAGCTGACGCCCGCGCCTCAGGCGCAGTCGTCCGCGGTCGGCTCTAGGGTCGGCCGGCATGAGCGGTTGGCAGCACACGACCTTGGACTACGAGCCCGGGACGGACGGCGCCGAGGAGGAGTGGGCGCAAGCTGTGGCGCTCGAGGGGTGGCGCACCTGGCACCCGTCCGGGGTGCGGGTCACGGTGAACGGTCGCTGCGTTCGACGTTGGGCGCTGCGTCGCCCCTGCACACGTCCTTGGGGGGTCCACGACCACGAGAACCTCTGCGCAGACGTCATGTCCTCGTAGACACGACTGTCCGTTGTCATGATTGGGCGGAAGCACTCCGTGCAGTACGGACCCCCAGCCCCAGCTGATGAGGGGCGACCCGGGGCGGTTCACGGGTCTGGGGTCTACACCGCGGGCGTCATCCGTTTTGGTACCGCGGCTGAGACCACTGTCTGCTTGGACGGCAAGCGGCGGGTAGCCAGCAACCCACTGACTCCTGGGGCGAAAGGCTCGCCGTGACAGCAACCGAGACACCAACCCGACGCGAAACCCAACGGTCGGAGCGGGCCTGATGAGGCATGAACCGCGGACGGGATGGGGTCCGCGCCCCTGGGGGGAGGGGCGTGATCCTAGGAGCGCTCCCACGCGCAGCGCACGCTGACGGGCCGCCGAAAGGGACGCGCCCCGGGGAAGCCGTGAGGCCTCAACCCGGGACGCTGAGCCCGCACACCTGGGGGGACGGGTGCATGGGCCTGACGACTACTCTCGCGGAACACCCTGAGCGCACCCCGTGAGCCGCCTGCACGCCCGCTGAGCCACGCAGACACACGACCGCCCCCGTTCCTCGCCGAGGTCGGGGGCGGTCGTGTTGGGTTCGTCTGAAGGGTCGAGGTGTTTGGCGGTCATGAAGTCCTCTCGTGATCGCGTGGGTGGCAGTTCGGGTGGCAGTTTTGGTGACAGTTTGGGGGACCACGCGGGACCCTTGCGGACACATACCCGCAGTTCAGAGACTTGCACGGACTACCAGAACCCTGCGGCTGGAAGCCGAAGGGTTGTTGGTTCGAGTCCAACCGGGGGAGCCACAAGGGCCCCTGACCTCGTCGTTCGAGGTCTGGGGCCCTTCGCGGTGAAGTGCCCTAGGCGCCGACGCCGAACTCTGGGTCTGCACCGCTCTGAGCGACCTCGGCCGCGACCTCCCGGAGGTCCCGGTCCGAGCTCTGGGTCACGTATCGCAACACGTCGAAGGCCTGCTCGCGAGTGAGGCCGCGCCGTGCCATGAGCACGCCGACGGCGATGCCGATCTCGCGGTTGTTCTGCAGGGCCTCGACGAGGCTGTCCACCTTGTCTCGCGCGTGCGTCGCCGTGACGAGGAGGGCGCAGTGCGTGGCGAGGAGTCTGGCACGGTCCACGTCCGCCTCCGAGAACGCGTCAGCCGTGGTCGAGAACACGTTGAGCCCCGCAATGGCGTCGCTGTCGTCCAACAGGTGAAGCCGCAGCGCCAGCATGCTCGTGACGCCGAAGCGCTCCTGGGCCTGCTCCCCGAAGGGGCGCCATCTCGGTTCTCGAGCCACGTCGCCGGTGATGAAGATGCCGTCCTCGAGCACTGCGTCGACGCATGGCCCGCTTCCGTTCTCGTACTGCAGCAGGTCGACGTCGACGGCGGTCGGGGCGCTGCTCGCCACCGTGGAGAAGTGTCCGCGACTGAGGGTTGTCACGCTGACCCAGTCGGCACTCGGGATCAGGCGGACCGCCTGCCTGACCAGAAGGTCCAGGCTCACGCCGGAGTCGTTGTCGCGGGTGTCCCGCGTGAGCTGCCCGAGTATCTCCGCGGTTCTGCGGAGGTCGTCAGGGTCCTCGGGCCAGGCGTCGGTGCCGTGCCTGCTTGTCGTGGTCATGTGCCCACCATCCTCCTGTCGGAGCGCGCGCCGCGCCGTTGTCCGCGCGTCGGTAGCCGGCGCGACGCTGTCAGCCTCTCGTCATCGATGGGCGCGCGGGAGGACCATGGGGGCATGGCGATTCCAGCGGTGGAGCAGGAGCAGGCGAAGCATCCCCGGTGCTGGTGCTGTGGGAAGACCTTCGTCGAGGAGTCGGAGCTGACCCGCCTCGGCGACCATCCGGAGGTCGCCGTATGCGCCACGTGCGCCCGCTGGCTGCATCGACGCGCCCGGTCGGGGGCTGATGCTCGGCGTCGCACCCCGGGCGCGTTGGTGCGACGGCGGGTCGGATCGGCCCGCGGCCGTGTCATGCGGGCCGGCATCCATGACTGGCCGCTGATCGGGCGGTTCTTGAGGCGCCTGGACCGCCACATCCCCTGATGGGTTCGCGCCGCACCAGCATGACCGGGTGCCGACGAGTTCGCTCGTGACCACGACCGGGCGCACCGGCTCGCGAGCGTCAGGCCTGGATGCGGCCGCCCACGAGCCGCTTCTCCTCGCCGAGCACTCCGCCCGGCTCGGCCGGTCCCTCCACGAGCATCGGCGCGGTCGTCGTGACCGGTCCAGCGGTGTGGCCCCGCCTCGTCAGCCACTGCTCGACGAACCTCGCCAAACGGGTGAGCGCGTAGTTGATGACGATGAAGATGACGGCGACGACGAGGTATGCCGGAACGGTGTTCGCGTACGCCGATCCCAGGGTGCTGGCCGCGGTGAGCAGCTCCGGGTACAGGATGATCGTGCCCAGCGCGGTGTCCTTGAGGACGACGACGAGCTGACCGACGAGCGCGGGGAGCATCGCCGTCAGCGCCTGGGGCAGCTGGATCGAGCGGAGCGTCTGCCCGGGTGAGAGCCCGATCGACAGGCCGGCCTCCGCCTGCCCGCTGGGGAGGGAGTGCACGCCCGAGCGGACGAGCTCGGCGATGACCGACCCGTTGTAGAGGGTCAGTGCGAGGACGACTCCCGCGAGGGGGGCGAGGTCGTTGGGGATCCACTCGGCACGCGAGAACCAGCCGAAGAAGAAGAAGATCATCATGAGCAGGACGGGCACGGAGCGGAAGAACTCCACGACCGCCCCGGACGCCCACCGGACTGCCCGCAGATGGGAGAGGCGGCCCATGCCGAAGACGATCCCGAAGATCCCTGCCAGGACCACCGACAGCGCCGCTGCCTTGAGCGTCTCCCACAGGCCGGGCAGGAGGTACTCCGTCCACACCTCCGGGTCGTTGACGAAGGGAGCCCACATGTAGGACTCGAGCTGGTTCGCCGACGCCATCTTGCGGACCACCACCCACAGGACACCGATGGCGATCACGACGCCGATGACGGTGAGGATGGCGTGTCGCCGTCGGGCCCGGGGCCCCGGTGCGTCGAACAGGGCGGTCTCGATACTCATCGCTTCACCGACAGGCGTTGCGAGAGGTTGGTGAACAGGATCCCGAGCGGGAGGGTGAGGATGACGAAGCCGAGGGCGAACAGGAAGAAGGTCGGCAGGCTCGCGCCCTCGTTCTCGGTGATCTCCGCGAGCTGGCCGGCGGCCTCTGCGGTTCCGAGGATCACTGCCGCGACCGTCGTGTTCTTGATGAGAGCGATGAGCGTCGACCCGAGGGGGGCGATCGCACCACGGAACGCCTGCGGGAGGAGCACCTGGCTCAAGGACTGCCCGAAGGTGAGCCCCATGGCGCGGGCCGCCTCCGCCTGGCCGGCCGGGATGGTGTTGACGCCGCTCCGGAGGGCCTCGCAGACGAAGGCCCCGTGGTACACCGACAGCATGATGACGGCCCACCAGTAGGAGTTCGTCGTCGCGTCCTCGCTGATCTGGAGGCCGAGGATGAACGAGAGCCCGAGGACGCTGAAGGCCATGAGCAGGGTCAGTGGGGTGTTGCGGAAGATGTTGACGTAGCTCGTGCCGAGGAGCCGCAGCACCGCCACCGGCGACACCCGCAGCACGGCCATGACGGTCCCGATGACGAGAGCACCGATGGCCGAGAGCACCGAGAGCTGGATGGTCACCCAGAAGGCGCCGAGGACGTCGTACTCGCTCAGGATCTCGCCCACGGCTCACCTCTCGTCAGGACGCGCCCTGCGCGGTATGCCGTTCGCCGGGGCGGGCGAACGGCATACCGCGGGCGCGGTTCGTGTGCGGTCAGGCGCAGGCGTCCGGGGTGGGCGGGTTGCCCGCACCGGGCTTGTAGTTCGCCGGCCCGAGGTTCTTGTCGACGATCTTCTGCCACTCGCCGTCGGCGATCATCTTCTTGATCGCGTCCGTGATCTTCTGGCACTGCGCGGTGTCGCCCTTCTTCAGGCCGATGCCGTAGCGCTCCTCGGAGAAGGTCTGCCCGACCACCTTGAGCTTGCCCTTGTACTGCTCCTGTGCGGCGTAGCCCGCGAGGATGGTGTCGTCGGTGGTGAGGGCGTCGATCGCACCGGAGGAGAGGGCGGCGACGCACTCGGAGTACGTCTTGAACTCCTGGAGGTTGACCCCGGGTACCGTGTCCTTGACCTTCTGTGCGGAGGTGGACCCGGTGACCGAGCACAGCTTCTTGCCGTCGAGGGTGTCGGGCCCGGTGATCGAGGTGTCGTCCGCGCGCACGAGCAGGTCCTGCCCGGCGACGAAGTACGGCCCGGCGAAGGAGACCTTCTCCTTGCGCGCGTCGGTGATGGAGTACGTCGCGACGACCATGTCGACCTGACCGGTCTCGATGAGGGTCTCGCGCTGGGCGCTCGGCGCCTGGATGAACTCGATGTTCGCGGCATCGACGCCCAGCTCCTTGGCGATGTACGTGGCGACGTCCACGTCCATCCCGGTGAACTCGCTGCCCTGCTTCAGGCCGAGGCCGGGCTGGTCGTACTTGATGCCCACCTTCAGGCCGCTGGCCTCGGAGTCACCGCCCGCGCCCGTGTCGGTGTCGGGGTCGTCCGAGCCGCACGCGCTCAGCCCGAGCGCGACCACGGCCGCTGCCGCGACCATCATCCGTCGTGTCGTCATGGGTGTGTTCCTCCTGTGGGTGGGGTGAACCGGGGGGGTCAGTGGGTGAGGATCTTGCTGAGGAATTCCTTGCAGCGGTCGGTGGTGGGGTTGGTGAAGAACTCGTCAGGGGGCGCCTGCTCCACGATCTCGCCGTCGGAGAGGAACACCACCCGGTTGGCCACCTTGCGGGCGAAGCCCATCTCGTGGGTCACGACGATCATCGTCATGCCGCTGTGGGCGAGCTCGACCATGACGTCGAGCACCTCGTTGATCATCTCCGGGTCCAGGGCCGAGGTCGGCTCGTCGAAGAGCATGACCTTGGGGTCCATCGCGAGCGACCGAGCGATGGCGACCCGCTGCTGCTGGCCGCCGGAGAGCTGCGCCGGGTACTTCTGGGCCTGATGGGCGATTCCGACCCGCTCGAGGAGGTCCATGGCCTTCTTCTCGGCATCCGCCTTGCTCATCTTTCGGACCTTGATCGGCCCGAGGGTGACGTTGTCGAGGATCGTCTTGTGCGCGAACAGGTTGAAGGACTGGAAGACCATCCCCACGTCTGCGCGCAGGGCCGCCAGCGCCTTGCCCTCCTCGGGCAGCTCGACGCCGTCGATGGTGATCGAGCCGGACTCGAAGTTCTCCAGCCGGTTGATCGTGCGGCAGAGCGTCGACTTTCCTGAGCCGGACGGTCCGATGAGGATGACCACCTCACCCTTGCCGACGGTGAGATCGATGTCCTTGAGCACGTGGAGGTCGCCGAAGTGCTTGTTCACGCCGTCCATGACGACGAGGGCCTCGCTCATGCGAGTGAACCTAGCGATGTCCGAGCCACGACGGTAACCGGGGGCACCGGAATCGGCAGGGATCGAGACCTGATCGAGACCTGAGGCGACGCACGGCACAATGCCAGCCATGACCGCCGACTCGACCGCCGTAGGCGCCTCCCTCGCCGACGCGGCCCCGGAGGTGTTCTGGACCGACCGGCCCGACCGGCCGCCCGCCCGCCCCGCGATGACGGGTGCGCGCCACCGCGCCGACCTCGTCGTCGTGGGGGGTGGCTTCACCGGCCTCTGGGCCGCGATCCAGGCCAAGGAGGACGATCCCTCGCGTGACGTCGTGCTCCTCGAGCGTGGCCGGCTCGGTATCGCCGCATCCGGGCGCAACGGTGGGTTCGTCTCTCCCTCGCTGACCCACGGCCTGGCCCAGGGGCTCGCCTGCTGGCCCGAGGAGATGAGGACGCTCGAACGGCTGGGCGCCGAGAACTTCCACGCCCTCCGGGACTCGCTCACCCGCCACGGTGTCGACGCCGACCTCCATGTACCGGGCGAGATCACCATGGCCCTCACCCCCCACCAGGTGGGCTCGGTGCGTGACTCCTACGAGCTGCACCGCGCGCACGGCATCCCCGTGACCCACCTGGACGCCGAGGCGGCGCGCGCCCGCGTCGCCTCGCCCCGCTACCTCTCCGGCTTCCTCGACCCGACGGTGGGTCTCGTCGACCCGGGTCGACTCGTCTGGGGGCTCGCCGACGCCGCCGAGCGGCTGGGCGTGCGTGTCCACGAGGACACCACGGTCACCGGGTTCGACCGTGAGGACGCGGCGGTCGTCGTGCGAACCGAGTGGGGGAGTGTCCGCGCCGACCGCGTCGTCCTCGGGACCGGTGCCTTCCGCGGCTTGCTCAGGCGGCTCGCCCTGTGGACCCTCCCCGTCTACGACCACGTCCTCATGAGCGAGCCGTTGTCGGCGGGACAGCTCGCCGCCGTCGGCTGGGAGGGGCGCGAGGGCCTCACCGACGCCGGCAACCAGTTCCACTACTACCGTCGCACCCTCGACGACCGCGTGCTCTTCGGCGGCTACGACGCCAACTACCACTTCCCCGGGCGCATCGACCCGCGGCTCGAGCAGTCCCCCTCGCACGAGCTGCTCGCCCGCCACTTCTTCGCGATCTTCCCCCAGCTCGAGGGGCTGCGCTTCACGCACCGGTGGGCCGGCGTCATCGACACGACCTCGCGCTTCACGCCGGTGTTCGGCACGGCCCTGGGTGGGCACCTCTCCTACGCCGTCGGCTACACCGGCCTGGGAGTGGCCTCGACACGCTTCGGTGCCCGGGTGGCGCTGGACCTCGTCGACGGCCGGGACACCGAGATGACCCGGCTCCAGATGGTGCGCCGCAAGCCCGTCCCGTTCCCGCCCGAGCCCATCCGGTATGCCGCCGTGCGCGCCACCCGGGCCAGCCTGGCCGCCGAGGACCGCACCGGTCGACGCAACCTGTGGCTCAAGGGGTTGGACGCCGTCGGCATCGGGTTCGACAGCTGACGCGGTCGGCTAGGTGCCCGCCCCGACGTCGTGGGCGCTCCACCCCCCGACGCGGTCCCAGCTGAGCAAGGGGGAGGCGCTCCACGCGGTCGTGATCCACAGGCGCGAGAGGGGTTCCTCGACCTGCGGGTCGTCATCCGGGAGGGCCTCCAGCGGTCCGGTGAGGGGGACGTACAGCGAGTCGGGAAGACCTCCCTCGCCGATGCCGACGAACAGGTGCCGCTCGTCCACGGACCGCGCCGTCGCGACCTTGGCGGCTCGCCGGGCGACGTGGGGGACGGCGAGGAGATCGGTCACCGCGCGCGGCAGGCCGCCGAGGCGCGAGTCGACCCACGCCGTCCTTGCCTTCGGCGTGACGAGCACGCCCGAGACGGGCCGGCCGTTGCCCTCGAAGACGGCCCGGCTCGCCCCTCAGCACGGACTGCGACTCGTGGGCGAGCCAGCTCAGCTCGGGGTCCTCCGAGAGCACGCCCCGGGGCAGGGCAGCTGGATGGGTCACCCCGTGTGACTCGCAGGCCTCGATGGCCCGCCCGTAGGCCGCCCGCACCCGCATGATGTCGGAGGGCTCCGCGAGGTCGATGGTCCACCACCAGGTCCCGGGGTTCGGCCAGGTGTGCCGGTCCCGGCGGAGGAGCGCGTGCGTCCGCCGAACTCCCGGCCCGGCATGGGTGGTGACCTCGAGGGCCGCCCTGCGCCCGTCGGGGTAGGCGAGGTCGATGTCGTACGCCGCCTGACGGCCGTCGACGTCGTGGGCACGAGCCCGCGCCCCCGTCGCGCGTTCGACGACGACGGCGGCATACCTCTCGTCGTGCTTGAGCCCGTCGAGGCGTCTGGGGTCCGCGCCCACCAGTGGAGGTTATGCGAAACGGTGTCGTGTTGCGCGCTCGAACCGGCTCTCGAAAGGGGCTCTGCCTCTTCGTTGCGCCCCATGGTGGGAACTGGGAACCTTCCGGAATGCGCGAGGTGAGTCGCTGGGCACGCTTGGACGACCACCTCCCGCGCGCCGTGCGGACCACGCTCGAGGAGACCCTCTGGCGGCCCATCGAGATGCAGGCGACGCTCGAGGTGCTCATGGAGGACCCCTCGTTCTTCGAGGACCCCGGTCGACACCCGGCGATGTTCGCCGACCACGGGGTGGTGCACGTGAGGGACGTCGCGTCCGGCGTCGTCGCGCTCGTCGACGTGGTCGACGGGGTGCTGCTCGCCGCCCGGCCCACGGGGCGGCGACACCTCGTCCAGAGCTGGGGGGTGGCGCTGGCGTACCTGCACGACGTCGGCATGGTCGACCTCTCACCGGTCGGTCGTCGAACACACGCCCTGTATGCCGCGCACGCCGCCTTCTCAGCCGACGCGACCCCGCTGGTCGACCACCTGCTCGGACCCGGTCCGGTACGCGAGGGCTTGGACGCGGTCCAGGCCGACGACCCGTTCCGGGTGCCGTTGGACACCGTCGTGCGGGAGGTGCTCAGCCTGGCAGCAGCGCACAGCAAGTCCACCGTTCCTGCAGAGGTGCTCGACGACCGGCCGCACCTCCGACGGCTGATGCGGCGCATCGCCTTCACGTCCATGGAGGCGCACCGGACCTCGGACCGTGGTCTGTCCGCCGAGCACCCGGCGCTGCCGACGCCGGCGGCTGGAGGAGTTCCTCACCCGTCTGCGGCGGAAGCGTATGCGTGGCTGGACGTGGTGGAAGGCCCGCAGCGGCAGCTGGCTGACGACGTCATCGACGCCGTCCGGGCCCTGCGGGCCGCCGACGTCCTGCGTCAGCGCGGGACCGCCCTGCGCACCACCGGTGGCTTCGAGGTGTTCTTCGACGCCCGGACCGGACAGGCGGTCTGCACCTTTCGCCCCGCCGACGGCCGGGCGGCATACGTCATGACCTACGACGACCACCGGGGCGCGGGTGAGGCCAACATCCGGATGGCGTCGATCACGGCCCGTGGGAATCTTCGGATCGCCTTCCACCGCGGCGGCTTTCGGGAGCCGAGTGCCGCCCGGCGGGCCGCCGAGAGCGTCGCCAACGCCATCATCGACATCCAGGCCGACGTGCTGCCGACCTTCTCGGGGACACCGGCTTCGGGGCTGCCCGCTCCGTGGCAGACCCCCGACGCGATGCTGATCCAGCTGGAACGGCCGGACGACGATGCCACCTTTGCGGATGCCGTCCGCGACGTCCTCTGTGCAGCGACGCCTGAGCTCGCCGGCCGAGTCCGGGTGGTCGCCGACGTCGAGGGCGCCGCGCCGGCGGAGCGACGACGCTTCGACGCGGCGGAGCCTCTGGAGCCGAGGAGTCCACTCGCCGACCGCGTCCTCGACGCGCTGGCCCTGCACGGGATGGACGTGAGCGGCATCGACCGGATCGAGGCCTTCACCGAGGTGGGTCGCGCGACCGTCCCGACGGGCGAGGTTCTCGTCGAGAAGGACTCGCCCCCAGCCTTCGTCTACGTCCCGCTGACCGAGGGTCTGCGCGTTCGCCCCGGCGGCGGGTACCCGCCCTCCGAGCTGCCGCCATGGGTGCCGGTCGGCACGACAGGAGCCGTGCGCCGGGCCGGCCGCAACGCGGAGATCGTCGCCGAGGATGATGTCGACGTGCTGATCATCCCGAGCGAGTCGTACGTCCGCAGCTGGCTGCGACCCTTCAGCCCTGCGGAGCTGCGTCGGCGACTCCTGTCGGGGGTGGCCGGGCGATGACGATGACGACGGTCGACCGGGTGGTGGCCCTCCACCGGGTGCCACTGTTCGCCGACGTGCCGGGGCGCGTCCTCGCCGCCCTGGCGATGCGCGCCAGGGAGGTGGAGGTGGCTGCGGGCGACGTGCTCATCGAGCAGGGAGCCATCGAGGACCACCTGTACGCCGTCGTGAGCGGCCGCTTCGTGGCACGCGACGGCGAGCGCATCCTGCGCGAGCTGGGGCCCGGCTCGACCGTCGGTGAGCTCGCGGCCTTGGCGCCGGAGCCGCGGTCTGCCTCCGTCACGGCCCTCGAGGACGGCCTGCTGCTCAGGATCGACAAGGTCCTGCTCGACGAGCTGATGGCCGACCGTCCGGAGCTCGCCCGGGCGGTCATCGCCTCGCTGGTCCGCATGCTGAGGGACAGCTCGGGCAGTGGGTGAGCTGATGACGCCTCGATCCGGCCACGGGGCCGTGCGCTGGCTGACGGCCCAGGCGGTCCTGTTCGGCATCATGGCGGCGCTCCTCGGCATCTCGGCCAACGCCATGTTCCTCGAGGCCTACGGTCCCGGCTGGCTGCCGCTCACCTACATCCTCATCGGGGCGGCGGGAGCAGCGGTGTCGAGCGGGGTCGCGGGCAGTGCCCGCCGATTCGACCTCGTACGCATCGCCGTCGGGGTGCTCGGAGCGGCCGTGGTGGTGTTCCTCGGCGCCTGGGCGGTCTCTGCGGACGGGAACGGCTCCTGGGTCTCCGGGCCGCTCCTCGTCCTCTTCCCCGTGCTCATCCAGCTGGGCTTCGTCTTCATCGGCGCGCAGGCCGGCCGGGTGCTCGACATCGCCGGCATCAAGGCGAGCTTCCCGCGGATCGTCGCCGGGTTCCCCGTCGGGGCGGTCATCGGCGGCCTGCTGGCCGCGCCACTGGTCGACCTGCTCGGGGGGACCGAGGGTCTTCTCCTCGCGACGGCTGTCGCCCAGGCGGCGTTCACCGCGACCGTCGTCGTGACCGGCATCCGGTATGCCGGTCTGCTCGCGGTGGCGCCCAGCCGAGCCGCCACCGCCGACCGGGCCGACGAGGCGGCCGTGTCCACGGGTGCCGGAGCCAGCGAGCGTGGGATGCGGCACCTGCTGTCCACCCCTTTCGTGGTCGTCCTCATGGCGTACCAGGTGCTGTCGGCCCTGGCGAGCCAGCTCTCGGACTACCTCGTCTTCGACCGGGCAGCCGCCCGGTATGCCGAGGCCGACGAGCTCGCGCGCTTCCTCGCCGGCTACACCGCCGTCATGAACCTGGTGAGCATCGCGTTCCTCGTCGCGGTGGCCGGTCCATTGCTGCGTCGCTACGGGCTGCGGCTCGGCATCTCCGCCAACCCGGTGGTCCTCACCGCGGGCGCCGTCGCGATGGTGGTCGTCCTGGTCGCCATGGGTGGGGCCTCGCTGGCGTTGCTCGTCACGGTCTCAGCCGCCCGAATCCTCGACATCGCGCTCACCGACGGAACCACGCGGACCTCGATCAACGCGATCTACCAGGTGCTGCCGGAACGGGACCGCCTGGGCGCGCAGGCCACCATCGAAGGTGTCGGGGTCCCCGTCGCCATCGCGATGTCCGGGGTGCTCGTGCTGGGCCTCAACCTCCTGCCCTGGTCGCTGCCGGCGCTGGTTCTGGCGACCCTCGTGGTCTGCGTCGCCTGGGTGTGGGTGGGGGTCCTGCTCTACCGCGCCTATGGCCCCGCACTGGTGGGCGCGCTGCAGCCCCAACCGCTGCTCGGGCCGACGAGGCTCCCCACCCTCCCGGACGGGACCGTCATGGCGGAGAGGCTGTTGGAGAGCCCTGACCCGCGGTCGGCGCGACTCGGCCTCGAGCTCGTCTCGGCGATGGCCGCGCCGAGCCTCCTTCCCGAGATCGGCATTCTGGCTGACGACGCACGGGCCGAGGTCCGGCTCACCGCGCTGGAGGCACTGGCGTCGTCCGGTGACGCCGGCGCACGAGCCCGTCTCGCGGATGAGATCCAGGCGGCGGCCGGCGATGACGATCCCGCGATGCGGGTGCGTGCCGCTCTCGGAGCCCCTGCGCTCGACGACGTGGACAGGGTGCGGATCGTCGAGCTCCTCCTCGGCGACGACTCCGCCGACGTTCGGACCGCAGCGCTGGACGCCGTGCGAGTGGGGGACGACGCGTTGGTCGGCGCGGTGGTCGAGGCGGTGGGTGACCCGTCGACGGCAGTGCCGGCATCCGACGCGGTCGGCCGTCTCGGCGAGGCCGTGCTCAGGGCGACGGACCGGGCCCTCCAGCGTGCGGCATTCGCCGGTCCCGAGTCGAGTGAGGCGCGCGCGGCGGTTCGGCTGGTGCGCGCCCTGCGCACGGAGTCAGCGGCCGGGCGGGAGGTACTGCTCCGGTGGACGGGACACACGGACCGTGACGTGGGTCGTGTCGTGCTCGAGCGCCTCGCGCGACAGGGACCCGCCGGTGAGGAGGTCGCCACGGTGCTCGACGACGTGCTCGACGAGGATCTCGCCCACGCGATGCGTGTGCTTGCGGCCCTCGACATGCTCGATGCGGACTCGCCCCAGACGGCGGCCGGTGACGGTCCCCTGCGACGAGCCCTCACCGACGAGCTGGCCCTCATCCGCGACCGTGTGGTCGCCACCCTGGTCGCGCGTCACGGTCGAGAGCGCCTCGGGCCGGTGCTGGCCGGCCTGCTGGGGCTCGACGGCCCCGACGCCCTTGCCGTCGAGGCCCTCGAGGTGGTGCTCGGTTCGGAGGAGGCCGCTCGGGTCACACCCGTCCTGGACGGGCGTCCGACCGCGGGGGACCGCTTGCGGCGGCTGCAGGCGGCCACGGGCGTGACGTCGACCGAGACGGACGCGGGCGCCATCCTGCGCGACCTGGTCGAGGACCGGGGCGACGTGTGGCGTTCGACCTGGGTGCGGACCTGCGCCATCCGCGCGGCCAACGCCCGTGGGGTCGCCTCGGCCTGTGACTTCGTGCCTGCCCTCGCCCTCGGTGACAGCGCCATCGACGAGGAGCTCGACCTGATCTCCTGACCGCGCGCCCGGGTCAGGACCGCAGCACGAACTCGTCGCCTCGGGTGACCGGGACGACGGTCCCGTCCCGCTGGATGCCGTCGATCTGCACCTCGGGGTTGCCGACCACGACGTCGACGTGGGTGTTGGCCTGGTTGAGGCCGCTCGCGATCCGCTCCTGGCTCGACAGCTCCATGGCGCCCTCGAAGGAGAACGGGAAGCCGAACCCCCAGGCGATGTGGGAGCCGACGTTCTCGTCGTACAGCATGTCCTTGAAGACCAGGCCGGTGGTGGCGACCCGGGAGTCCGAGTCCACGATCGCGACCTCACCGAGGTGCCGGGAGCGGGGAATGAGGTCGAACTGCTGCTGGACCTCCGCTTCGCCTCGAGCCGCCCGAGCCGCGGTGATCGTCCCGTCCCGCAGCTCGAGCTCGAGGTCCTCGACGAGGGCGCCCATGGACGCGAGGAAGAACGGAGCAGTGGTCCGGACGATCCCGTCGGCCCGCCGCCAGTCCGGCGAGATGAAGACCTCCTCGGTGGGCATGTTCGGCACGAACTCCACCCCGTCCTCGCTCAGCACGGAGCCACCGCACCACATGGACCGCTCGGCGAGCCCGATGGTGACGTCGGTGCCGGGTCCTCGGTAGCGGATGCGGTCGAAGGAGTGGTCGTTGAGTGTCGCTGCCCTCGTGGCCAGCTTCTCGACGTGCCGGCGCCAGGCCTCGACCGGGTCCACGTCGTCGAGCCGCATGGCGCGCGCCACGGCGTCCCAGAGGCGCGCCACATCGGTCACGCCGACACTCGCGGCCCACCCGGGCGTGGGCGCTCCCACGACGGTCCAGGCGACCTGGTTCGTCGTGAGGATCGGGCTCACCTCGGCGACGAGGTCCACGGGTTGGGCCTTCGCGAGCCGCTCGGGGTCCAGCCCGTCCATGAGGCCGGGAGCGGGGTTGCCGGTGAGCCTGATCACGGCCGGACGGCTCTCCCGCCATGCCCGTATCCCTTCCAGCTGGTGCTGGGGCGTCCGCCCCAACATCTCCTCGGGGGCGTGCTGGACGGCGGAGCGGCGAAGGTGCAGGTCCTCGTAGTTGATGGTGACCCGGCTGGCGCCCACCCGGTACGCCTCGTGGGCGAGGGCGCGCGCGACGTCCGCCTGTTCGGGCAGGCCGTTGATGACCACCTCCTGCCCCGGCTGGACGTTGACCCCCACCCTGATGACGAGGTGTGCGTAGCGCTCCAGCAGGTGGTCGTACGGCTCGGTCATGTGCTGTCCTCTCGCTGTCAGCCTGCCGCGGTCACCGAGGGCGGTGCGGACGCTCCCTGTGGCGCGGTCGCCGTCATGAGGCGCACGATGTGTTCCTGGTCGGCCTCCGAGGGCATGCCCCATCCCGGCTCGTAGTCGTACACCTCGCGCAGCGGGGTGGATGCCGTGCGGCCGTCGAGGATCTCCACGGCGCTGGTGCCGATGAGTCCTGGGTGCTCCACTCCGCATGCCTCGGCGACCTTCATGAGGTCCCGTCGGAGAGTCTTGATGTAGTTCGCGGCCCGGACGGACTTCAGGCTCGGGTCGAGTCCGCGGGTGAGCCAGGCGTTCTGTGTCGCGACGCCGGTGGGGCAGGAGTCGGTGTGGCACCGCTGGGCCTGGATGCAGCCGATCGACAGCATCGCCTCACGGGCGACATTGACCATGTCGCAGCCGAGCGCGAAGGCCACGACGGCATTGTCGGGAAGGCCGAGCTTGCCGCCGCCGATGAACGTCACCTGTTCCGCGAGACCCCGGTTCGCGAACATCCGGTAGACCCGGGCGAAGCCCACCTGGAACGGGAGGGACACCGTGTCGGTGAAGATGAGCGGAGCGGCGCCGGTGCCACCCTCGCCGCCGTCGACGGTGACGAAGTCGACACCTCGGTCGGTTCGCGCCATGAGGTCGGTGAGCTCGTCCCAGAACGTGAGGTCACCGACGGCGGACTTGATCCCCACCGGCAGGCCGGTCTCGGCGGACAGCATCTCGACCCAGTCGAGCAGGCTGTCGGTGTCGGAGAACTCGGCATGACGAGAGGGGCTGATGCAGTCCTCTCCCACGCGGACTCCGCGAGTCGCCGCGATCTCGGGGGACACCTTGGCGCCGGGCAACAGGCCGCCGAGTCCGGGTTTCGCTCCCTGGCTCAGCTTGACCTCGATGGCTCGGACGGGGGCACTGCCGACGAGGTCCTTGAGGCGGTCGAGGTCGAAGCGGCCCTCCTCGTCGCGACAGCCGAAGTACGCGGTGCCGATCTGGAAGACCAGCTCTCCGCCGTTGCGGTGGTGCGGCGACAGGCCCCCTTCCCCGGTGTTGTGCAGGCACCCGGCGAGGGCGGCACCTCGGTTGAGGGCCTCGACGGCGGGGCCGGACAGCGAGCCGAAGCTCATGGCCGAGATGTTGACCACCGAGTTCGGCCGGAACGCGTGCTTCCTGCCGCGGGGACCACCGAGGACCTTGGCGGACGGCAGGACGACCTCGTACCCAGCCGCAGGAGCAGAGGGCGGCACGGCCCGCCCGAAGTTCCGGTGGTTGATGACCGGGTACCCGGCGGTGAACTCGATGTCGTTGTCGGTCCCGAAGCCGAAGTAGTTGTTCTGCTTCTTGGCCGAGGCATAGACCCACCGGCGCTGGTCGCGCGTGAACGGGCGTTCCTCGTTGTTGCCCGCAACCACGTACTGCCGCAGCTCGGGGCCGATCGCCTCGAGGAGGTAACGGGCGTGGCCGATGACCGGGAAGTTGCGCAGCAGGGCGTGCTCGCGTTGGAGCGCGTCACGCGCTGCGACGGCTGCCACGGCGGATGCCGCCACGGCCCCGGCCTTCGCCGCTCTCGAGAGGAGTGCCATGCAGCAACTATGCCGCCGTCCACCCGTGGGGAGCGCGGAAGTGTCCCCGCCGTCACCGGAACCACCCAGAGTGACTATGGACGTCGGCGACCACGGGGCAGACACTCGACAGACGCCTTGACGGGCAGTAGCCACACCATCGTGGAGACGCTGGTGCCACACGAGAGGAAGACCATGATCAGTCGCCTACGGAGCTGCGGTGCGCTCGCCGCCGCGATCGGGATCGCTGTGGTGCTGCCGGGTGCCGCCCAAGCCGACCCGCTGACCCCGCACACTGACACCTTCGAGCTCACGTGCGGGGCCGAGACCTACGAGGTCGTCGTGGCCGGCAACGGTTGGTTCCTCCCGGCCCACGACGTCAACAGCACGCGCATCTTCGTGGCGACGGCCTTCGGAGAGGGCTCCGGTACGGTCTCCATCGCCGACACCGGCGAGGTCATCGACGAGTTCACCGACCCACCGATCAGCAAGGGGAATGCGACGAAACAGCGGCACACGTCCCTGAGCTGCTCCTTCACGAACCGGTTCGAGTTCTTCGACGAGGAGCTCGGTGAGGACCTCGTCGTCGAGTTCACCGGTCCCGTGACCGGCTTCTACACGCCAGCTCGTCCCTGACCCGGACTCAGCCCTGGCCGGGTTCCCCGGACACCCGTGGGGACTCTGCCCGCAGCTCGTCGATCAAGCGTGACGCGTCAGCCTTGCTCACGTTCTCGGGGATCTCGCGTCCGCTGTCGTGGGCCAGGGTCTTCAGGTACGACATCTGGGCCGCGGTGGCCGGCTCGTCGCCCGTGGCCCAGTCCTGCGGCGACGGAGCCTGAAGTCCTCGGTGAGACACTCACGCGGGTGAGGACGTACACGCTGATCGGCCGCGACGGACGTCCGTACCGGTCGCCGACGCCAGGCGTTCTGGGCGGTCACCGACGCACGAAGATCTACGGCCGCTTGGACTGCCCGACCGCCCTCCGCTGGGTCGCCAAGGGCACCTACGTGAAGCACCGCGTGTTCTTCGCCGAAGAGGGCGTGGCCATCGCTGCGGGGTACCGGCCGTGCGCTCGGTGCCTCCCCGCGGCATACGTCGAATGGCGCGCGGCTCAGGAGGGCTGAGCTCTCGGAAGTCCAGTGCAGCACTCGGGCGGCGGCAGTTACCCTCGGAGCACCATTTCTTGGCACGAGCAGGGGGAGGGCGGATGCCGGTCTCGACGTCGGGACGTCAGTCCACGCCCATCCTCGTGATCTCCTCGCTGTCCGACGAGCGCCGTGCCGCCGTGGCGGCGCAGCTCGAGGAGCGCTACGCGGCCACCTATGAGGTCGTGGCGGTGGGCACCTCCAGCCACGCCGCTGAGGCCTTGCACGCCGCGTCTCGCGACGGCCGGCAGGTGGCGCTCCTGCTCGCGGACGACCCCGGCGAGCTGGACGACGGACTGACGGTGTTCCAGGTCGCCGCCCGGCTCTTTCCCGACGTACGACGCGGCCTGCTCGTGGAGTGGGGTGCCTGGGGGGACCGTGACACTGCTGACGTGGTGCTGACCCTCATGGCGCAGGGGCAGATCGACTACTACGTCATCCGCCCGTGGCACTCGCCGGACGAGTACTTCCACCGCACCATCACCGAGTTCCTCAACGAGTGGGACCGTGCGGTCGGGCTCCGGCCGCGGGAAGTCTCCGTCGTCGGCGACCCCGCATCGGCGCGCTCGCACGAGGTCCGCCGGCTGCTGGCCAACAACGGCATCCCGCACCAGTTCGTCCCGAGCGCCGGGCCGGAGGCCGGTGAGCTCCTCGCCGGGGCGGGCCTTGCGCGCGGACCGTCCACCGTCGTCCTCCTCCATGACGGTCGGGCGCTGGTCGACCCGACGAACGCCCAGCTGGCAGCTGCCTACGGGCTGGCGGTCGACGTGCCCAACAACTCGGCGTTCGACCTCGTTGTCGTCGGCGCGGGGCCCGCCGGACTCGCAGCCGCGGTGTACGGGTCGTCCGAGGGACTGCGCACGCTCGTGGTGGAACGTGAGTCGATCGGGGGCCAGGCGGGCTCGAGCTCCTTGATCCGCAACTACCTGGGCTTCGCGCGCGGAATCTCGGGCGCCGAGCTCGCCCAGCGGGCGTACCAGCAGGCGTGGGTGTTCGGCTGCTCCTTCGCGCACTCGCGGGCGGCGGTGTCGCTGGACACGGACGACGACGGGTTCGTCGTGGGCATCGAGCCGCATCGCACCGTGCACGCCTCCTCGGTCGTGCTCGCGACCGGCGTCTCGTACCGCCGGCTCGGCGTGGCCGAACTGCTCCCGTACGAGTCGGCGGGCATCTACTACGGCGCCTCCGGGTTCGAGGCGAAGGGCGTCCAGGACGGCCGGGCGTTCGTCGTCGGAGGCGGCAACTCGGCCGGTCAGGCAGCCCTGCACCTGGCCAGGTACGCCCGCCACGTGACGCTGCTCGTCCGGGGGACAACCCTCGCCGCCAGCATGTCGCAGTACCTCATCGACACCTTGTCCTCGGCAGGCGTGGAAGTGCGCCTGCAGGCGGCGATCGTCGGGGGAGGCGGCCAGGGTCACCTCGAGCACGTCCTGGTACGCGACCTCGCCACGGGCGAGGTCTCGAGGGAGCCGACGGACGCGGTGTTCGTGCTCATCGGCGCGTCCCCTCGCACGGACTGGTTGCCCGACATGGTCCTTCGGGACCGGTGGGGATACGTGCTGACCGGCGACGACGTCATCGCGGAGGGCGGGCGCCGCGCATGGCCGTACAGCGAACCGCCGCAGCTGTTGGAGACCTCGGTGCAGGGCGTGTTCGCCGTGGGAGACGTGCGTCGCGGATCAGTGAAGCGCGTGGCGTCCGCGGTGGGTGAGGGCTCGGTGGTCGTCTCCAGGGTCCAGAGCCACGCCAGTCGACGCGCGGCGCAGGGTGT
>CAWBEJ010000026.1:0-40905 GCA_963787805.1 uncultured Actinomycetota bacterium
CGCCGGTGCGCAGTGAGGATGACGGACCGGAGCGACCGGTCGACCGCTGAGCCCCTCAGGAGCCGACCGGTCGAGGTCCAGCGGTGTCCGTGAGCGCGACGATCCGTCGCCCCAGCTCCCGTCCGAGTTCGGTGTAGGCGTTGAACTGGCCGTCGTCGAACCACTGGTCGCTCGTCGAGTCGTGCGGGAACTCCGGGTGCTTGGCGGCGTAGGAGAGCAGCTCATACGGCATGTCGGGAGTCAGGAGTGCCCGAGCGACGAAGAGCCGTCCCTCCTGCTTCGATGGCAGACCGGCCGCCTCGGGGTAGGTGAAGGTACCGGTGATGATGGGCGTCTGACTCAGGGTGCCGCTGAGGACGGCGAGGGGGCCTTCGGGGGTGAGAGGCTTTCCGGATCCCGGCTCGCTCGTCCACGGCTCGTTCAAGGTGATGGTGACGCCCAGCTCTGACTTCGCCAGGGCCATGGCCTCTGCCAGCCCCTGAGCTGTCGGGGGCGAGTCTCCGCCCCCGTCCACGCAGTAGATGGTGGTGCAGCGGCGGCGGAGCAGCTCCACGATCCCCAGGTTCTCGTAGTGCCCGCCGTCGGTGACCTCGAGGAGTCGGTCGCTCGCGGAGTGGAGGTTGAACACCTCACGCAGGAGGTACGTGAGACGCCGAACCCGCGGAAGCCCCGGCAAGGTCCAGTCGGTGACCCGTGCATCGTTGTCCCTCGCGAGACGCATCTGAGCGAGAAACATGGGGTTCGGGAGCCAGGCGCCCAGGCGTGCGCCGGTCACCGCGAGCAGCAGCTGGTACCAGCGGGCGAAGCGTCCCATCGCGGAGGCGAATGCTGCCCCGCTGATCGCCATGGCGGCCTGCACGGTCAGGTCGCGTTGGAGTCGTGGAGGGCTGACCCCCTCCAGCACCGAGGTCCGCACCCATCCGATGTCGGGGCCGCCGCACCACGTGGCACTCATGACGAACGACACGGCGCTCAGTCCGGACGGGGTGCGGTGTTCCCCGGTCAGGTTGGCGGCCGCGGCGAAGATCACCTCCGGATAGGAGCCTTCGTCCTGGGCCGTGTCCCCATAGATGGAGAGCTTGGTGCCCTCCCGGGGCTGATAGGGCACGCTGACAGCCGGAGCGTCGGCGCTGAGCTTGAGCCTGCGGGTGGCGAAGGCGGACGCCAGCCGACGTCTGTAGAAGGGGTGGAGGCTGAGCGAGGACTGGTCGAACACGGCACCGATGACGAAGACCACGACGACGATCGCCACACCCAGCAGTACCGATGGCGCGCTCGCTTCATCGGCAAGGGCGGTCACCTCGGCAAGAGCCGCCGCGCCGAGGAGCAGCAGCCAGAAGCTGCACAGGACGCCGAGGGCGGCGATGACGAGCAGAAGCTGGAGCAGGCCACGGGGAACGGCAGCCGTCTTGGGCTTCTTTCCCTTCTCGTCGCCGATTGCGCTGCTCAGCTGGGTGCGCTTGCGCCACAGCAACGACGCCAGGCTGGCGATGTAGCTGAGCATGACGACGCCGACCGAGCTCCCGACACTGATGGTGACGCCGATCTTGTCCCCGAGCCACCGGGTGACCCACATGAGGACCGGGAGGCCGACGGTCAGAATGGCGACCACCAGGGTGGCCAGTGAGGCGAACGGGGCACCCTCCGTCACCTGTGCGTGCAACCACCGGGTGAACCTCCCCCGCGCGTCCTGGGTCATGATCTTCAGCAGCCACAGGAACAAGGTGAGGCCGCCGACCACGAGGACAGCGTTGACGTCCCTCGTCGGCAGCATGAGTCCCGAGTTCTGGTTCGTCGTTGCGAGGACGCCTGTGTCGGTCGTCGTCGCTGGGAGGTTCCACGCAGGCAGCACGGACAGGGGCAGGGCCAGGTAGATCCAGGCCAGGAACACGCCAAGGGCAACCGCGGGCGCGAAGAGAACGACAAGCGACGCAATCAGCCCGCGCGCCACCACGAGCAGTGCTCCGAGCATCTCGCTGACGCTTGCACTGATGTAGGACGAGTGGCGGCGCAGGTGGTCGAACTCCACGGTTCCGGGCATGTATGCCGTGTCGGCGTCACGAACGACCGTCGCCCCCTGCGGCAGCCATGCGTCCCGCTGGTCCGGACCTGGTGCGGAGGTCAGCAGGAGCGCCAGCGCGCCCGACGTGTAGCCGCCCCCTGATATCGACACCAGGTACTTGGCACGCCGCAGCTGAGATCGCGTCGCCTGGAGGAAGCCCATGGCGAAGCTGGCCGAACGCACTCCACCGCCGGACAGGCAGAAACCGATCCGAGCCCCAGGTGCGAGCGGTGCACCGCTCGACCTGGTGCGCCTCACCCGGTGGCACCACTCGGCGAAGGGGCCCATCGAGCGGGGATCACGATCGTCCGTGTCGATGGAGATGTCCGGGACGTTGTAGGCGCTCTTCCATCGCTGCTCACCACCACCCGGGGGCTGGAGAACGTCACGTCGCCCGGCGGCTGCGTAGGCCACCTGCTTGGACCGAGCCACATCAGAAAGATCCACGCGCTTCTCGTGGCGCACGCCCGAACCCTCGAGCTCCAGCGGCGCCGGATCGACGAGCGTATCGGGGGTCAACCTCCAGTCCCATCGCTCCCGTTCGCGAGCGCGAAGCCAGGGCCATGGCACACTCGCCGCGATCCGGCCCACCACGACGAGCACCCCGACAAGGCCGATGAGGGCGGCGGGCAGCAGCACCGAGAACTTGATGGTGGCCATGACTGCCGCAACGTCCAGGAGGAACGGCCGCTGCCCGATGCCAGTCCAGGCGCAACCCAGCAAGACGTTCTCTGCCATGTCGCACAGCACCGCAAGAACGGTCAGCCACCGTGCCAGTCGGGCGATACGTGCCGCGCGCGGTGTCCAGAACACCCAGGTCGCTGCCGTCGTCGCCATCCACAGCGCCGTCCCATAGGCGACGATCAAGGCGAAGTCCCACGACAGCGCGGCACTGAGGTCGACGTCCGGCAGCGTCTGGGCGGACCCCCCGAGCTCCACGTCGATGACCTTCAACGCCGGCGCGTTGTCGCCGTACACGATCGATCCCAGGGCAAAGCTGCCCAGCGCCATGACCACCCACGTCAACGCCCACAGTCGCCGCGGTGCTCCGGGTATCTCGGATCCGTCGCGCAGCGTGCGGCTCGGCAGGACTGCGGGAAGCAGCGCCACCACGACGAAGGTCACCGCGAGCGGACTCCACAGCCAGGAACCGACATCCTGTGAGTCGCGATCTCCGAACCGCCAGTTCGCCAGCACGACGGAAAGGAGCATCAAGGCGATCCACCAGGGATTCGCCCCCAGCCCGAGTCGCCGAAGCGACCGGAGAACACCGACCATCTGGACGCCCCCTGCCACGAGTCGGACTCAGGCCCCTGGGCACCCTCGCTGGCACGAATCCATGGACTGCCTCGGGCTCACTCCCACTAGCGTCTCGCGGAACGCGTGGACCGCAACTCGAGCGACGCTCGGCTGGCGGCCGGAGGGCTGGGCCTCCACAACTCGGATCCGGCGTCGCCCAGGCCACGGTCGGGACGACCTCGTGCGAGCGGCCTTCGGAGACTTCGCCACCGGGGGCGCTCAGTAGCCGGGGAAGACCCTGCGGAGGTCGTCGAGGGTCACGTTCCCGGAGACGGCGACACCCTCAGGCGTGTGACGCGGCGACAGCCGTCCGGAGAGAAGGCGCGCGACGGCATCCGCCGGACCGACGAACGTCGCCGTGAGGTCGAGGTCAGCGTCGGCCGGCACGAGGGCCACCGAGTCGGTGATGGTCAGCACCTGGTCGAGGTCGCCGAGGGCGACCCGGGCGGGCTCCGCAACCTGGTCCGCCTTTCCGGTGAAGCCCAGGAGGAAGCCCAGTCCCGACGCGAAGTGGTCGATCACGAGCCTGGCAGTGCGCTCGTCGATCACGGCCGCCTCGTCGAGCGCCACGCGCACGTCCCAGGAATGCGCGGACGCCTCGTTGAGCCGCATCCCGGCATGCGAGGACAAGGGGAAGCGGCATCGGCAAGAACCCCACGTTCACCTGCAGACCGTCTCGCTGCTCCGCGCTCAGCCCCTCGAACAGTGAGACCAGCTCGGCGTCCGACGCGAGGAAGCCGTCGGCCTGCTCGCGCGGCGACATGGCGTTCCAGCGGTCCCACACCGACTGGTTGAACCCGTCGGGAAGGGGAGCATCGCCGTCGAGCGCGGCCCGGAGCGTCGCCCGGCCGATCTCGGCGCCGCTGCCGAGGTGCGACAGCACATGTGCGACGGTCCACTCCAACGCGCCGGACCGGGCGAGCAGCTGCTCGTCGCTGAGGCCGCCGACCACCGCGGCCAGCTCGTCGTGAGTGGCTCGGAGGGCAGCGATGGTCGCGTCTGCGGTGGGAGTCATGGCAGCGCAACCTCGCACGGCATCCGGCTGTTCCCACCCCGTCCGCGGAGCGGCAGGGTCAGTGGCCGGCCGGCGTGGGCGGGCTCGGGCGCTCGTCGGGCACGTAGGCATCGCCGCGGTCGATGTCCGGCTCGAGGTACATCAGCAGCGTGAGCTCGGGGACGGCCGCTCGCGCGCGCATCTCCGCCTCGTCGATGGCGGCGGCCACCTGATCGGCTGTGTCGGCGGACCCGACGGCCAGCTTGGCGGCCACGAGCACCTCCTCCGGGCCGATGTGCATCGTCTTGCTGTGGATGACCCGGTCGACGGATCCCGGCTCCACGAGGGCGGCCATGATGGCGTCGCGGTGCTCGGGGGTCGCGGCCTCGCCGACGAGGAGCGAGTTCATCTCGAGGGCGAGGAAGGCGGCGATGCACACGAGGAGGACGCCGATGCTCGCCGTTCCCAGGACGTCGAAGATCGGGTTGCCGGTGAGCAGCATGAGGCCGACACCGAGGAACGCCAAGGTGAGACCGACGAGCGCGCCGAGGTCCTCGAGGAGGATCACCGGCAGCTCGGGCGACTTCGAGCTGCGGACGAACCGGAGCCATGACCTGGACCCCCGCACCTTGTTCGACTCGACCACCGCCGTGCGGAAGCTGAAGCTCTCCATGGCGATCGCGATCCCGAGCACGACGAGGGGAACCCACCACCATCGTGACTCGAACGGGTCGTACCCCTCGTCACCGCGGGTCTCCTCGAACTTGTGCCATGCCTCGTAGAGCGCGAACAGGCCACCGACGCTGAAGAGGATGATCGCGACGATGAAGGAGTAGACGTAGCGCTGGCGACCGAAGCCGAACGGGTGCTCGGGGGTGGCCTCACGGCGTGACCGCTTGCCGCCCACGAGCAGGAGCACCTGGTTGCCCGAGTCGGCGACCGAGTGGATGCTCTCGGCGAGCATCGACGAGAACCCGGTGAGCAGGAACGCGATGAACTTCGTCACCGCGATCCCGATGTTCGCCAGGAGGGCCGCGATGACGGCCTTGGTCCCACCTTCGGTCGACATGGCGCGATCCTAGGTGCCGTGAATGCCGCAGACCGCGGCACGTTCCGGCCGTTCAGGGTCGACCGCGCCCCGCGAACGAGTGCCGGGTCACCGGGGCCCGGTCCGCGGTTGCCTCGACTACCTTCGCCGTATGCCGTCCGCCCGTGGAACGCTCGACTGGTCGCCCGCCGCAACGCATCCTGAGCTCCTGGCGCCACCTGTGACGGCCGCGCTCGCCGCCGTCCCGAGTGCGCTCGTGGCGCCCATCGACGAGACGCTCGCCGACACCGCAGCGTTCTGTGCGGCATACGACGTCTCTCCTGGAGCGAGCGCGAACTGCGTCGTCGTGGCCGGGCGCCGAGGTGAGACGGTGACCTACGCCGCCGTCATGGTGCTCGCGACCCACCGAGCCGACGTCAACGGTGTCGTGCGCCGGCACCTCGGCGCGCGCAAGATCTCGTTCGCCGCACGGGACGACGCCGTCGGCCGGACGGGCATGGAGTTCGGCGGGATCACCCCCGTGGGTCTGCCCGAGGGGTGGCCGGTGCTCGTGGACGAGGCCGTCGTGGCGGCGGGCGAGGTCGTCATCGGGAGCGGGTTGCGGCGCAGCAAGCTGCTCCTCACGGGCGCCGACCTGCTGTCGCTGCCCGGTGCGGAGCGGCTCGCCCTCGCTTCGCCGCTGCCTTGAGCCCTGGATCTCCGTCGAGAGGAGGCAACACGCACACGAGGCGTCGACTCGGGTGTGCGTGTTGCCTCCTCTCGACCGGGGTGGATGCTCTCGTCGTTGCGTGTCGGATGCCGTCCGCTCAGGACGTGCGGTCGCTCAGCTCGACGACGTGGCGCGACACCGACGGGTCCAGCCCCAGCCCGAGCGCAAGGTAGGTGGCGGCGAAGTCGGTGAGGGCGACGAGTGAGGCGAGCCGCTCGATCGGCGCGCCGCTGCGGGCCTCCTGCTCGAGGACGACGGCTCCCGCCTCACGCGCGGACGCGACGACGGCATCCGCGAGGGCCGTCGCGGCCGGGTCGAGGTCGGGGTCACGCAGGGCGAGGAGGCCGAGGCGCGGCGCGGCCGGGCCGTCGAGGTACGGGTCGGCGAAGAGGTCGTCGGACCGGGACCGGGCATCGCGCAGGCCGGAGCCGAAGGGTCCGTCGAGGCACGCGACGACCTGCGAGGCGGCATCCGGGAGGAAACCGTGCGTCGCCGGCACCCGGGCGGTCCGAGCGAGCATGGATGCGGCGCGCATGGCCGCCACTCCGGTGAGCAGGCCGTCCCCGAGCACGACGGGCACCGTTTCGCCGAGGCCGGTGGCGAGACCTTGGCCGGGTTGACGAAGGACTCCGACACCGGTCGGCACTCCTCGGCGACCTCGTCGAGGATGTCGGCGACCCGCTCGAGAACGGGTGTGGGACAAGGGGTGAGCCCGAGGACGTCGGCCGCGACGAGCACCGGCGTGAGCATCGACCACAGGGCGGTGCGGGAGGAGGGGGTGGAGATCGCGACATCGACGTGCACGCCCCGGGCCTGCGCGCTGACGGCGGCGAGCGGCGAGCCTGCGGCCCCCACGGTGAGGAGCGAGGCTCCACGGCGAGCCGCTTCCGCGGCGAGGGCGAGGGGGCCGACGGCACGCCCCGACTGCGACACCGCGATGACGAGATCGAGCGGTCCCACCCAGCCGGGGAGAGGGGCGTCGCGTCGAGTGGTCACCGGGACCGGGGAGCCGGCCTCGGCAAGGAGGTCGAGGACGTCGCAGACGAGGGCCGACCCGCCGAGGGCGGCGACGAGGACGGACCTCGGGCGCTCCCCCCCGGCGACCCGGGAGATGCCGGCCTCGTCGGCCGAGACGAGCGCCCGCCGCACCTGGGCTCCGGCGGAGGCAAGGGAGCGGAGGGCGTCGCGGGTGTCGAGGGCGCGCAGGGCGTCCTGGTCGTCAAGGCGGCGTTCGTCGACCCAGGGCATGGCTGGTCGTGGTCTTGTCTGTGTCGCGCGGCCCGGTCAGCCCGGGCTGCGCGCCTCGTCGACGAGGAGGACCGGGACGCCGTCGTCGATGCGGTAGGCGAGCCCGCACGTGGTGGAGGTGCAGACGAGCTCGGGGCCACCGCTGGGACCGGTGTCGTCGCGCAGCTCGCTCCGGCAGGCCGGGCAGCGCAGGATCTCGCGCAGCCACGGCTCGATCGGCGACACGGGGGCGGCCTGCTCGCTCATGGGGTCCTCTCCGGGGCCGAAACGGTCACCGGCGATCCTCCCACACGGGTCGGGGCTGGCTCAGGACCGGATGACGGCCAGAACGGCGTCGCGGATGCGCGCCATCGTCGGCTCGTCGGCGGCCTCGACGTTGAGCCGGAGCAGCGGCTCGGTGTTGGAGGCGCGCAGGTTGAGCCACCACATCGGGTCGCCCTCTCCACCGCCGTGCACGAGCGTCAGGCCGTCGAGCTCGTCGGTCTCCACACCCTCGTGCGCGGCCCAGGCACGGACCCGCTCGGTGGCCGCGCCGGCATCCGGGACGGCCGAGTTGATCTCGCCCGACGCGGCATACCGCTGGAGGTCGGCCATGACGGTGCTGAGCGGCTCGGACTGCTCCCCGAGGGCGGCGAGGACGTGCATCGCGGCGAGCATGCCCGTGTCGGCGTACCAGAAGTCGCGGAAGTAGTAGTGGGCGCTGTGCTCGCCACCGAAGACGGCGCCGTTCCGGGCCATCTCCGCCTTGATGAAGGAGTGACCGACGCGCGTGCGGATGGCGCGCGCACCGGTGGCCGCGATGACCTCGGGGACCTGCGCGGAGGTGATGACGTTGTGGACGACGGCGACGTCACCGGCATCCGCCCCGTTGGCGACGGCGCGGGCGACCTCGCGACGGGCGATGAGGCCGGTGATCGCGCTGGGGCTCACCGGTTCGCCGCGTTCGTCGACGACGAAGCAGCGGTCGGCGTCACCGTCGAAGGCGAGACCGAGGTCGGCGCGGTGCTCGCGGACCGCTGCCTGGAGGTCGACGAGGTTCTTGGGGTCGAGCGGGTTGGCCTCGTGGTTGGGGAACCTGCCGTCGAGCTCGAAGTAGAGCGGGACGATGGTGAGGGGCAGCTCGGGGAGGCCGGCCTTGGTGTCCAGGACAGCCGGGACGGTGTGGCCCCCCATGCCGTTGCCGGCGTCGACGACGACCGTGAGGGGTCGGATGGCGGAGAGGTCGACGAGACCGCGGAGGAAGCCCGCGTAGTCGGCGAGGACGTCGCGGTGGGCGAGCTCGCCGCTGGGGCCGCCGGGGTCGGGGACGGCACCGTCGAGGATGCGCTCGGCGAGGGCACGGACGTCGGCGAGACCGGTGTCCTGGCCGACCGGCCGCGCGCCTGCTCGGCACAGCTTGATGCCGTTGTATGCCGCGGGGTTGTGGCTGGCCGTGAACATCGCGCCGGGGAGGTTCAGGGCGCCGCTGGCGTAGTAGAGGGCGTCGGTGCTCGCGAGGCCGATGAGGGTGACGTCGACGCCGCGGCTCCGGGCACCGTCGGCAAAGGCGCCGACGAGCTCGGGACTCGAGTCGCGCATGTCGTGGCCGATGACGCAGCCGGCGTTTGGTTGGCCCGGGCGGTCGGGGTGGGAGGCGGCGGAGGCGGCGGGCGCCGAGGAAGAGGCGTGGGGCGTGGAGGCGTCGGCGCGGGCGGGGGAGGCGGAGTCAGCCGGGGAGGCGGAGTCGGCCGCGGCTGCGGAGTCACCGGTCGGGTGGCGTGCCTCGTTGCCGGCCGAGTCACGGGGTGCATCGCCGGTTGGGTCGCCGCGCACGACGACCTCGGCGAACGCCGCACCCAGCGCTCGGGTGACCCGGGTGTCGAGCTGGTCGGGGACCGTGCCACGCACGTCGTAGGCCTTGACGATGTCGGCGAGGGAGCTGGCGGTCACGTCTGCGCAGCCTACGGGAGGTCAGGCGCCCCAGGTGGGCCGGGCTGGAAGGCCGGCTCGGGGACCATGTGCCGCGCCGGCTGGACACCGTCGGTGGGTGGCTTGGCCGGCCTATTCAGGTGATGGGCGTGGGCAGTCCTCTTGCCGCTGTGGTCGATCCGCCGGGGGCTTGGTGCCAAGCCATCCACAGGTGGGCAGGCGTTTTCGCCTTGTCCACAGCCGGCTTGGGGGACGGCATACCGCATCTGTGTTCGATTACGGTGAGACCATGACAGTGATGCTTCCTCGCCATCGAGCCGGCACCGTGCCGGTGACGGTGGGTGTTGCCCGCGTGCATGCCGTTCTGGACGAGGTCGACACCTGCTCCGTGGGGCCGGTGAGCGGACGGGACGTGGCGGAGGTGGATCGGGCGATCTCCCGCATGGAGGCCCTCAAGCTCACCCTCGTCGCGGCCGCGGACCAGCAGGATGCCGGGGCGCGAGCGGGCATGTCCGGCACGTCGGCGTGGCTCGCCGCGAACACCCGCTCGTGGGGCGGAAAGGCAGCGGCCGATGTCTCGCTCGCCACGGCCCTGGAGGCTTCGCTGCCGGTGACGAAGGACGCCTTGGCCGAGGGCCGGCTCTCGACCGCGCACGCGAGCGTCATTGCGGGTACCGCCAGCCGCCTTCCTGAGACGCTGACCGACCACGAGCGCACGAGGATCGAGACGGCGCTGGTTGCCCAGGCGAAGCACGTCGATCCGGCCAAGCTGCGCCGGGCGGCGCGCCGTGCGCTGCTCGAAGCAGAGCGATCCGCGGCCGAGGCGCTGGCGCACGAGGACGCCGAGCTGCGCGGTGAGGAAGCCCGCGCGGAGGCCCGCGTCCGTCTGACGATGCATGACAACCGCGACGGCACGGTCACCGGCCACTTCACGGTCCCTGCACTGGCGGGAGCGATACTTCGCAAGACGATCCAGCAGATGGCCTCTCCGCGTCGCAGGGCGTCCGGGCTCACGGATGCCGCAGGGGTCGCCGATGATCACGTGCGGACCGGCCGCCGCGTGGGCGGCGAGGGGTCCTCGGGAGACTGGGCCCAGCGCTACGGTGCCGCGTTCGTCGAGCTCCTGGAGCATCTGCCCACCGAGCGGCTGAACGGCAAGGTGGCGGCAACCGTCGTCGTCACGATCGACCACGATCAGCTCCGGGAGAGCCTCGGTGCTGCTCACCTCGACACGGGGCACGACCTCTCGGCCAGCGAGACCCGACGCCTGGCGTGCTCGGCTGGACTTCTGCCCGCCGTTCTGGGCGGGTCATCACTGCCCCTCGACCTCGGGCGCTCCCAACGCTTCTTCACCGAAGCGCAACGCGTGGCTCTCGCCACGACATATGACGAGTGCGCGGCCGAGAACTGTGATCGACCCTACGCATGGAGCGAGCTCCACCACGAAGATCCTTGGGTGCGGGGAGGGGAGACCAACCTGGACCTGGCCGTCCCGCTGTGCCGCTTTCACCACCGACGTGCCCACGACCCGACGTACACCCATGTCGTGAACACCCACGGAAGCCCCCGGAAGTCGGTCACCTTCCGGCGACGACCTTGAGACGAGTCCGCTGTGACGCTCAGCCTTCGGAACTGCCCCGGAGGACGCGGAGGTGACCTCGGCGCACCTCTCCGGCCACGAACGGCTCGGCGAGTGGGACGGCATCGGGGACCGCACGGCGCGGGCGGCCGGCCTCGCGAACGGCATCCGCGAGGGCGAGGAGGTCGTCCGGCGTCGGCTGCGGCTCGGGGAACTCAGTGGCGAGGCGGACGACGTCCCAGCCGCGGGGGGCGGTGAGCCCGGTCGCGTGCTGGGAGCAGAGGTCGTAGGAGTGTGGCTCGGCGTAGGTGGCCAACGGGCCGAGGACGGCTGCCCGGTCGGAGTAGACGTACGTCAAGGTGGCGACCGCGGGCTGGCGGCACGCCGTCTTGGAGCACTTCCGAGACAGGTTCACCCTTGTGACTGTAAGCGGCAGCACCGACGGTCCGACGCAGGCACGCCGTAGCATGCCGGGCGTGAGGGGTCGAGGACGCAGGGACCGCCACGGCCGGGGTGTGCGAGGGCCGATGGCGTGGCCCGCGGTGCCTGCGATGGAGAGCCGTCGGCAGCGTTTCGATGCCCTCGTCCTCGACGCCGGGGACCGGGTGCGTCCCCACCTGGGCACGCGGTACGCAGACCTCGAGCTCGCGGTGGAGGAGGTGCCCCCGGTCGACCCCGCACCATGGGAGGAGCAGACCGCTCCCCTCGGGCGGCTGCTGCGCGGCACCGCCACGAGGCCGCACCGCGTCGTCGTCTACCGTCGCCCGGTGGAGGCGCGGGCCCAGGACGAGCAGGACCTCGCTGACATCGTCCGAGAGGTGGTGACCGAGCAGGTCGCGGCACTGCTCGGGGTGCCGCCGCACGAGATCGACCCCGGGATCGACCCGGACAGCTGAGGCGACGGGATCGGCGAGGGACCGAGGCCCTTGGCCCTGCCGTGAAGGGCAGCGCGGCGCTCATGGCGCGTGGACAGCGACCGGGGGTCAGGGCAGGGGGAAGGCCCGGCTCACGGGTGAGGTGACCGCGCTCTCCTCGAGTGGCATGGAGGAGACCATCCGTGCCGGACCCTCGCCGGTCGACGAGAGGACCGTTGCCCGGAGGTCGCCGCTTCCGTCGAGGCGCCTGACCCATACCGAGGTGGTGTCGTCGAGGGGCACGGTCGCGACCCGGTCGGGGAGCAGGTCGACACGGCGGGCTCGCGGCGTGCCGTGGATGACCGTGACGACCTCGGCCACCGAGGAGCCGTCGCTGGAGATGAGGTGGAGGGTGCGCGCGACGCCGGCGAGCTCCGGCAGCGCGGCACCACCCACGGACCGGACGCGATCAGCGGAGACGGACCACGCGAACTCACCAGGAGCGGCGCCGTCGCCCACTCGGCTCAGCACGGCGGCGACGACGGGCACGTCGGCCCGAATCACGACGGCATACGTGCCCTCCGGCGCGCCCTGGAGCGGGAGGTCACCGACCCCTCCGGCAGCGACGGTGAGCACTGTCTGACCGGCAAGCGGAACCAAGCCGTCGCGGCCCAGCACGGTGACCCGCACGACGGCATCCTGGTCACCGGGCACCGCGACCCGAAGAGTGGCCGGACCCGAGCCGAGCTCGGCACCGGGGACGATCTGGATCGTCCCGGGCGCGGCCGTCGGAGCGGACGTCTCAGCACCGAGCGGGGTGCTTCCGAGGAGCCACGTGTCGGTGAGCGTGGCGTGCAGACCGCCGCCGTCCGCGCGGACGTGCACCGCGGGGCTCTGCTCATCGCCGGCGCGCGCGTCGAGGAGCAGGCCGACGCGTCCACCGGGGGCCACCGTCTCCACGATCGGTTCACCGATGGGTCCAGCGGCACCGTGCACGGTCACGTCGGCGGTGACCGGGTTGTCGCCGGGATTGGTGAGGACGAGACGCTCCTGGCGGCCGGGGTCCGCTCCCCCGCCGAGCAGCCAGAGGTCGGAGCGGCCGGCGGCGCACGCCGTCGTGGCGAGCCCCCGCAGGTCGTCCTGGTCGAGGCGCCATTCCTGGGTGCCGGCGACCGCGGGAGCGAGAGCACCCTCGCCCGTGAGCCGGACCGCGCCTTCGCCAGGCAGGGCGGCGGGCCGAGCGTCGGGCCGTGAGTCGATGGCGAGGAGAGGTTTCTCGGCGGACGTCATGGTGAGCTGCCCGGACCCCGTGGTGGTGGCGGGCAGCAGCTCGGCAGGCCCCGAGGCGGCGGTGACCGACCCCTTGACGGTGATGTCGGGAACACCGGGGATGCCGCTGAGCTCTGCACCCGGGCAGCTGGTGTCGACGCGGGTGGTGAGGGCGGTGCCGGCCACGGCCGGCTGCTTCCCGCCCGCGGCAGCAACGAGGTCCAGGCCGATGGGTCGAGTGTCGGCCGCATAGACGAGGGCCGACGCCGCACCGACGGCGACGACGACACGGACCGCCCCCGCAGCGTTGATGCGGGACAGCATCGCGCGTCCACCGGAACGGAGGCGGGAGAGGCGGCTCATCGTCCAACCACCCGGGAGGTCCAGTACCCGACAGGGCATGGCGCAGGAGGAGCGGCTCATCGTCCACCGACCCGGGACGCCCGACGCCCGAAGGGGATGGCGAGGAAGGCGAGCACGAGGAAGGCCGTCAGCTGGCCGAGGTGCCACCAGCGGGCGGAGTCAGTCACCGTGATGGTGAGGCGTCCGGAGCCGGGCGGCAGGGCGTAGGTCGGGGTCGCCGTGTCCGGAAGCGGCTCGAGCACGTCTCCGTCGAGGGCGACCACGGCGTGCTCGGCCCAGCCGAGTGCCTCGGCCACGACGAGCCTGCTGTCGGGCGGTGCGTCGAGCCGGGTCGACGTCGCCGCGTGCTGGCCGGTCGTCGTGACGAGGATGATGCCGCTCGGGGACTCGATGCGCAGGCGTGGCGGGGCGACGAGCCCATCCGCGGAGCCGGCGGGGCTGACCCGCCACATCTCCCACCCGTCGCGGGGCGCGATGCGCTGAAGTCCCTCGGTCGCGTCGAGCCGTCGGGTCAGCTCGGGGACCAGGCCCGCGCGCACCGCCAGCAGGTCGGTGGCCGTGTCCGCGAAGAGCGCCGGTGCGGTCGAGGGGTCACCGAGGACACCGCTGACTCGGGTGGCGAGCGAGCCGTCGGCGTCAGCGATGACGGGAAGGGGGCGGACGAGGTCCGCGGCCTCACGACCGACGAGGCGGTAGGCGGACCCGCGATCACCCGGGGCGACGAAGAGGACCCGCGTCGCGAAGGCACCCTCGGCCTGCTCGACCGACACGGCCGGCCGAGGGTCGCGCCATGGGGCGAGGTCCGACCCGAGAGTCGCCCACACGACGCCGAGGGCACCGATGGCCACGGCGAGCGCGCTGACGGTGACGGCGGTTGCCCGCGTGACGTCGGAGACGCGGCTCCCGGCGGTGGGCCGGTTCAGTCCGAAGCCGTCCAGCCCGCGCGCCAGGGCGAGAACGAGCACGAGGGCGAGCGGAAGGAGCAGGGTGCCCGACCACAGCGTGATCGGCTCGCCGGCGCCCTCGACGCCCGCGGGCACCGTGCCGATGCGCACGGCGGGCGCCACGAGCGCAAGACCCAGGAGGAGGGGCGTGAGCACGGCCAGGGTGGTCGAGGCAGCGCCCCAGCTCCGCCCCCGGAACAGGGCCAACACCGCGACGGCGACGAGGGGCAGGCCGGCCCATACCGGCGGGGTGCCCGGGCCTCCGGGATGGAGGAGGGCCAGCTGCCAGGGTGGTGGGGTGGCTCCGCCCCACTGGGCCATCCCCACCCCGCCCACGAGGACCGGCCATGACGCGTCAGCCGCGGTGACCAGCGATGGTCCGAGCACCAGGAGGGGCACCACCGCCACGACGAGGGCGTGCAGCCGAACCCGGCTTCTCACCAGGGCGAGAGCGAGCGCCAGTGCGGTGCTCAGCGCCAGCAGGACGGGGACGAAGGCACCGAGGATCACCGCGGCGAAGGCCGTCGCGAAGGCGCTCGTCGCGGTGGAGCGGCGTGTCGCCATGAGCCAGAATCCCGAGGCAAGGGGAGGGAGGAGCACGAGAGCGACCACGGCACCGAGGCGACCCTGGGCCACGGACGCGGCGGCGACACCGGTCGTCGCCCACGCGAACGCGACGAGCCCGCGGATGGTCCGCGACGTGACCATCGTCCGGAACGACACGTAGGCGCTCGCCGCCGCGAGCGGCATCGCGAGGATGACGGCGAGGGCGACGGCGGCACCGGCGGGGGACGACGGGTCGGGAACCAGCGGGACGTGGTCGACCAGCCAGGCCGGGCCGGCCAGCAGGGGCACGTGGGGTCCCATCGGGTCCGGTCCGCCGAGGCCCGCGCCGGTCCACCCATCGGTCCAGGCGTGCCACAGCGTGCTCGCCGACGCTCGGCTGCCGACGAGCTCACCACCGACGAGACCCGAGCCGGCGCCGGTCACGACAGACGGTCCCAGGGAGCGACCGGCCACGGCAGCCACGGCGGCGGCGCCGACGGCCGCGAGAACGCCGGGGTGGCGCACCACCTTGGCGAACCAGGACCGGGGGGCGAGGTCGTTGTCCTCGTCCGCCATCGGAAGGCTCGGGGGGACGAGCGCATCGTGGACCGCATCGCCCCACTGGCTGAGCACGGCACGCTGCGGCTCGAAGAGCGCCCGAAGGTCGCGGCCCCGGACCTCCCGGCGGTGGCGGGTGCGCCAGCGGGCCAGGGTGCCGCGGATGGGGTCGAGGGCGGCCAGGGAGGCCAGCTCCGCCCACGCGGAACGTGGTCGCTTGAGGAGCAGCAGCCCGAGCGCGGTGAGGAGCGAGGTCACGGCCACCCAGAGTGCGAGCGGCAGCACCGCCCACCACCTGGCGCGGGTCAGCGCGACCCGGCGGGCCGCGCGTCGTCGGGCAGGAGAGCTCGCCGTCGCCACGGCGACGTCGGGAACGCTGCCCACCCGTGCGAACGGGACGACGACGACACGGCGACCCGAGTTCTGCGCCCGCCAGCCCAGGTCGAGGTCTGCGCCGACGTCGCCGAACGTCGACTCCCAGCCTCCGAGCGCGAGAACGAGCTCCCGCTCGAGGAGCGAGCCGGCCAGCGGAACGGCGAGGGCATCGGTCATCCGGTCGTACTGACCCTGGTCTGGTGTTCCGGGCGTCGGCCGGTCCAGCAGGCGTCCGCCGCGGGTGGTGTGGATCGCCAGCGCGCGAAGCAGGTGGGGATCGGCTGCGTCGACATGTTTCGGTCCGACGATCGCGGTGGAGGGAGAGCGGCGCCAGGTGTCGACGAGGGCGACGAGAGTGCCGGGTTCGGGCGTCGTGCCGACCGGCAGGACCCAGGCGAGGGTGGGCGGCCGCCGGCTGCTGCCCAGCAGGTTGCTCCATGCGGTCTCGTCGGTCGTCTCGTCCTCGGCGGTCCCCCGGTCCCCTCGGTCAGCGGCTGCTCGTCCCCGGCCCGTCCCCGTCGCCCGGCCCGTCCCCGTCGCCCGGCCCGTCCCCGTCGCCCGGCCCGTCCCCGTCGCCCGGCGCGTTCCGGTGACGTGACGCAGCCCCGTTCCCCGACGCATCACCGTCCCCCGACGCGCCCCCTGACGCGTTCCCGGCACCCGACTCCGCACCGACCGCGTCGTCGAAGGAGAGCAGGACACGGTGGACGGCGGTGCGCAACGGCACCTGTGGGTCCACGGGCCGGATCGAGACCGAGATGCCGTGCCGAGAGGCCACGGCGCGCACGATGGCCGCGACGTCGTCCGCCACGAGGTCAGGCGCCTCCGGCGGCTCTTCGGGGATCACCAACGACCAGTCGTCGTCGTCCCCCGTCGACGCATTCTCCCGCGAAACGGCCGCGCCCTCGGCGTCGCGGTCCGATCGTGGCCGGCCGAGGTGGGGTGAGCAGATGGGGGGAGGACGCGGCCCTCGGTGCGGTCGAGGACGAGGACGGAGTCGGGGGTGAGCGACTGGGTCAGGACGGCGTCGAGGAGGTCGGCCAGCCCCTGCGGGTCCCGTCGGGTGAGGAGAACGGCGACCACCGTCGGCTCCGCGCCGCCCGGGTCGGACGGCGCGTACTGGGGACGTGCGGGAGCCAGGGTCATCCGGGTAACGGTGGGTCGGGGCGGCGCCCCGGCTCAGACCGCGCGCTTCTTGAGCTTGCGGCGCTCCCGCTCGGACAGTCCGCCCCAGATGCCGAACCGCTCGTCGTTGGCGAGGGCGTACTCGAGGCACTCGGCACGAACCTCACAGCCCACGCACACCTTCTTCGCCTCGCGGGTGGAGCCACCCTTCTCGGGGAAGAACGCCTCCGGGTCGGTCTGCGCGCACAGCGAACGCTCCTGCCAGGAGAGGGCACCCTCCTCCGCCTCAGCGTCGAGCATCCCGTCGATCACAAAGAGCTCTTGCATGGTTCCCTCCTCGACCCTCGACCCGTGCACCCCGGCCGGGCTCTCCGGAGCACATGTATGGAATTACACGCGTGTCATGCCACTCCCGTCAAGCCCAATGGTGCTATTCATGACAGTTTCGGCTCGTCGCTCGGCGTGTTGGGGTGGCCTCGCCGCCCGGGGGCCCCGGCTGACACACTCTCGACCATGCACATCACGGCCCTCGCGGGCGGGGTGGGTGGTGCCCGGTTCGTGCGCGGACTGCGCCACCACCTCGACACCACGCCCGGTCTCGCCGACTCGACGGTCACCGTCGTCGCGAACACGGGTGACGACATCACCCTGTTCGGCCTGCGCGTGTGCCCCGACGTCGACACCCTCCTGTACACCCTCGGCGGTGGAGTCCACGAGGGACAGGGCTGGGGACGCGCCGAGGAGAGCCACCGAGTCCAGGGCGAGCTCGCGGCATACGGGGCGGTGCCGCAGTGGTTCGCGCTCGGTGACCTCGACATCGGGACCCATGTCGTGCGGTCGCAGTGGCTGGGGCAGGGTGCCTCGCTGAGCGAGGTGACCGCGAGGCTGGCGGCGCGGTGGGGCCTGCCCGACAGGCGCATCGAGCTGCTGCCGATGACCGACGTCCCGGTGGAGACGCACGTCGTCGTCGACGACCCGGACGGCGACGGTGAGCGGGCGATCCACTTCCAGGAGTGGTGGGTCCGCCACCAGGCGGCGATCCCCGCGCACCGGTTCGTCGTCGCGGGCCTGGACCGTGCGACCGCGGCCCCGGGCGTCCTCGATGCCATCCGCCGGGCAGACGTCGTGCTGCTCCCGCCGAGCAACCCCGTCGTGTCGATCGGGATCATCCTCGGCGTCCCGGGCGTGCGGGACGCGTTGCGAGGAACCGCCGCTCCGGTCGTCGGCGTCTCACCACTGATCTCCGGGCGACCGGTACGCGGGTACGCCGACGCGTGCCTGACGGCGATCGGCGTCGAGGCCACGGCCCAGGCCGTCGGCGGGCTCTACGAGGACTTCCTCGACGGCTGGCTCGTGGACCCCTCGGACGCCGCCACGACGCTGCGCCGGGCGAGGGTCGAGGTGTTCGACGGCCCGCTGCTCATGTCGGACGTCGCCGCGACCGCCCGCATCGCCGCCCATGCCCTGGACCTCGCCGCCGCGGTGCCGGCGTGACCGATTCCCGGATGCCGTCCGCCGGGTCCGGGGGTGCCCTCGCCATCGTGCCCGTCCCCGGCGTCGGCGAGGTCGTGAGGGGCACCGACCTCGCGGCGGTGCTGCTCGCGGCCACGGGTCGGGCCGGGCTCGACGTGGTCACTGGTGACTGTCTCGTCGTGTCGAGCAAGGTGGTGTCCAAGGCCCTCGGCCTCGCGTGGCCCGGCGACAAGGCGGATGCCGTCGCGGCCGCCACGGTTCGGGTGGTGGCCGAGCGGCAGGGGGAGGCCGGTGTCACGCAGGTCGTGGAGTCGGTCGCCGGCCCGGTCATGGCCGCGGCGGGAGTGGACGGTTCCAACACCGGCCCGAGCGGTGACCTCCTGCTGCTTCCCGCTGAGCCGGACGCCGAGGCGGAGCGACTCCGTGGTGGCCTGCTCGCGGCGCTCGGCCTGCCGGCATCCGCACCGCTGGCCGTCGTGCTCAGCGACACCGCAGGACGACCGTGGCGGAACGGGCTCATCGACTTCGCCCTCGGTGTGGCCGGACTGCACGTCGTCGAGGACCTGCGCGGCCGCTCGGACCACGACGGCCGCCCGCTCACCGTGACGACCCGTGCCCTCGCCGACGAGGTGGCGGCCGCGGCGGACCTCGTGAAGGGGAAGGCGGACGGCATCCCGGCTGCTCTGGTGCGAGGTCTGCCGACGACCTGGTTCGCGGCCGACGCGCCGGGTGCCCGCTCGCTGGTGCGGACCGGACGGGGCGACTGGTTCGCGCTCGGTCACGTGGAAGCCGTGAGACAGTCCCTCGGTCTCGCGCCGGGCTCCGCCGAGGCGCGGGAGGTCGGGGTGCCGTCGATGAGGATGGACGAGCCGTTCGCCGGGCGGGTCGCGCGAGTGGTCGCACTGGCCCTGCGGGACGTGCCGGACGGCTCGGCGGACGTCGGCCTGCAGGAGCTGCCCGGGTCGGCCGAGGTGGTTCTGGCGGCCGCGGACGACTACGACCTGGGGCGGCTCGTGACGCGGTGCGAGGTGGCCGCCCACAGCGAGGCGCTGGAGACCGCCCTCATCGGTCGGTCAGCGGGTGCGGTGGTGGTCCGGCTCGTCGACACGACCTGAGGCGCTCGCCGCACCCGGAGCGGCGCCGATTGGCACCGCAGCGCCGCCGCGCACCTCGAGCCGCCGCACGTCGAGCCGCCACCGGTCCCGAGGCGGACCTCCGACAGACCTCAGCGGCCGCTCACCGGAAGGTGGGTGCGCCGGGCCATCCGCGGTCCGCGGCGCGGCCGGAAGGCACCGGCGAGCTCGAGGAGGCGCTGGACGCGGTAGCGGTGACCGGCATACGGCTCGAGCAGCTCGGCGAGGCCGTCGTCATCCACCGGGGTGCCGGTGAGGGCCCAGCCGATGTCCTTGGCGACGTGGTAGTCGCCGAAGCTCACCTCGTCGGGAAGTCCGAGCGCGCGCTGGGCGACCTCCGCCCAGGTCCACCGGCCCACCCCCGGCAGGGCCCGGAGCCTCGCTCGGGCGGCCTCGGGGTCGAGGTCGACGCACTCCTCGAGGCGGCCGGCGTGCTGGACGGCGCGCACCACCGTGCGGGACCGGGCCGGGTCGACTCCGGCACGCAGCCACTCCCACGAAGGCACCGAGGCCCAGCCGCGTGGGTCCGGCGGCACGACGAGGCCCAGCGCCGCGCCCGGCCCGGGAGCCGGCTCACCGAAGCGGCGGACCAGCCGGCGGTAGCCGGAGAACGCCTCCTGCCCGGTCACCTTCTGCTCGATGACGGCCGGCACGAGGGCCTGCACGACGAGGCCGGACCGCGGCACGCGCCATCCGCCGAACGACCGCCAGGCGTCGGCGACCTGGCGGTGGTGCGTCACGAAGCCCTCGGCATCGTCATGCTCGCCGAGCAGGTCGGGCACCCGCTCGAGCATCCATCCGGCACCGCTGCCCCACCCGGTGGCCGTGAGCTCGGTGGACACCGATGCCCCGCGGAGCCGGAGCGTCACTGGTCCGTCGGGCGTCCGCCACGCGAACCACCAGCCTCCCTCGTCACGCCGGCTCGTCGGGTCACCTCCACCGCGGCGGAAGACCCCGAGGACAGCGCCGAGGGGGACCGGCCGGGATGTGCGGACCACGCGGGCCCGGCCCCCTCGGAGGACGGAGTCGGGGAGGCTGCCGGCCACCTGGCGCTCGGTCATGGGCGCAGCGGGCCGGTCATCGAGCGAGGTGCCGGGGCGGGACGGGCAGCGGCGGCCCGGCAGGGGCCGCCGAACCCTTGAACGCCACCCACACGTACGTGGGCACGAGGGGCAAGGCGGCGGCCAGGACCGCCGGCGGCACCTTCGCCGCCCACTGCGGGACGTTGTCGTCGGCGGAGAAGGCACGCGGGTCGGCAAGGACCGGGAGGGTGTAGTCCCAGACGTCGAAGGCGGCGAAGAGCCGACGCAGGCCCGAGGGGGTGTAGTAGCGCTCGTAGTAGTGGTCGCCCTTGCCGGCCAGCCTGAGGTAGCGGTCCGCGGCGCGTCGCGGGAGCCACGAGAGGAACGGCAGCCGGTGGTGCGGCTCGACGAGCTGCCACCGGTGTCCGACACCGAGGTACAACAGACCCCCTGGCCGCAGCACACGGTGGATGTCGGCGACCACCGCCTCGGGGTCGACGACGTGCTCGTAGATGTGGTTGAGCACGACGACGTCGACCGAGGCGTCGTCGAACGGCAGGTCCTCGCCGCGGGCCACCCGGAAGTCGACCCGGTCCCCGAACCGCTCGCGGGCCTGGGCGAGCCCCGGCTCGTCGATGTCGACCCCGCTCGTCGTCGCACCCGCGAGGGCGAGCTCGTCGGCGATGAACCCCGCCGAGCAGCCCACGTCGACGGCCCGGAGAGCGTCGAGCGACTCGACCCCGAGCGCGTGGCTCACGACGGCGACGATCTTGGCGGCCTTCTTCCGGCGCGCCGTCTCGTCGAGCATCTTGGCCATCGTCTCGGAGTAGTTGAGCTGCTCGCGGCGGTCGCCCGGGTCGCCGGTGTCGCTCACGTCCTCGATCCTAGGAGGTGGTGCCGACGGCCCCACGTCCAGCCGAGGGCTGCGACGAGGAGGTCGGTGAGGATCGCGAGGAAGCGGGCGACGACGACGACCGCGGTCGCGGCCGACAGCGGCATGAGCGTCACGAGGACCAGGGCCAGCAGGCCCTCGCGCACCCCGGCCCCCGCCGGGACGAGCACGCTGAACATGCCGGCGGCCGACGCGAGCGCGAACCCACTGACGCTCGCCACGAGGAGGTCGCCCGTCGACGCATCAGGGGCCACGCTCCTGGCGAGGACGAAGGTCGCGAGGCCGGTCGACACCCACGCCCCGACGAACCACACGGCGGTCAGGAGCACCGCGCGCCCGGACAGCTCGTGCTCGAGGAGCTCGCGACGCAGCAGCCGGAGGCCCCGGGCGATGGCCGCGTTGAGCAGCCGCGGCCAGAGCAGCACCGCCCCCAGGACGAGGGCGAGCACGACCCACCACCACGAGAACGCCGACTCATCCCGGGCGAGGAGCCGCGGCACGGCCGGGATGCCGATCACCGACGCGGTGAGCACGGCCAGCCCGAGGGAGAGCAGGCCGACGACCGCCACGCGACGTCGCGGGATCCGCAGCCGCCCGCCCATCTCGGCCTGCGCGAGGACGGTCCAGACCGAGCCCGGGACGTACTTCCCCAGCTGGCCGACGAAGAACACGCTGGCCGCCGGGGCGGCGGGCAGGCGTGTGCCCAGGTCGGCCAGCAGCACGCGCCAGCCCAGGAGGGTGAAGACCGGCGCGCCCACCGTCAGGACGAACGCACCCGCGAGTACCTGCCAGCTCATCTTGTCCAGCTCGCTGGAGACCGCGTCCCAGTTGCGCCAGAGCGCGACTCCCACGGCCGCGAGGACGACGACGAGGAGGCCGATGCGAACCACGTCGAACACCCGCGACCGCCCGCGGCGACGTCCGGAGACCGGCACCTCGCCGGGCAGACCGGCGCCGACGAGGTCACCGCGCTGGACGACCGGATCCGCGAAGGGCTCGCCCGGTGGGGCGTCACGGCGCGTGGGGTCCGCCACGGGGTCCCGGCCCCGTGCGTCCTCCCCGGTCGTGCCGGGCCCGGTCGTCATCAGCGGCGCCGGAAGGTCAGCCGCAGCACGGCGTATGCCGGAGCGTCGTCACCCGCGGCCTCGAGCCGGGCGTCGTACATCCGGGCGAGGACGTCGCCGTCGACGTTCCCGACGAGCCGGAGGCCGAGGTCGTCGGCCCGCGCGAGGATCCCGCGGACGTCTGCCGGCCGCACGGAGAAGTCGGGGTCGTCGTCGCCGATCGGGACGGTGAGAACGAGGAGGCCGCCCGAGCGGAGTGCCCAGGACGCCTGTCCCACGGCATGGTCCACGTCGGTCGCCGTGCAGCCACCCGGGTGCAGCCGGGTGATGACGTCGAGGCTCGCGGTGTCGACGTCGAGCACCTGGACGGCCGCTCGTCGCCCGGTGAGCTCGAGCTCGACCGGTGCGAAGCCGACCGCGCGAGCCCAGCGGCCCAGAGGGCTGCCGCTGCCCGACTCGTCGACGATCACCGTGGAGCGTTGGCCGTCGTCGCGAATCCGGAGGATGGCGGCCAGAGCGCCCAGGGCCGACCACGCCGCGACCGGCTCCCCCGGGCGGGGCAGCCCGAGCTCGCGAGCGATGTCGACGGCGTCGACGGCGTCCTCGTCCAGCGCGAGGAGGTCGGTCGCCCGGACCCGCTCGGGGATGTCCGCGGGGGACAGGTGGACGACCGGGCCGCGCCTGGCCCACAGTCCCGCGATGGTCGTCCTGGCCCGGGCGGCCATGCCCCGTGGCACGCCCGGTCCGGACGCGGGCTCGGCCGGAGCGGCGGCGAGGGCCTCGATGCCGCCGACGTAGTTCGCCCAGGGACCGGACAGGTCGGGAGGGCGCACCTCGGCGCGGAGCCGGTCGACGCACCCGGGCTCGCGCAGGCGGCGGAGGGCGGCGACGAGCGCCCCGCGGTCCGAGGGCGGGACGAGCAGCCCGTCGACGCCGTCGCGCACCTGCTCGGGAAAGGTGCCCACCGCGCTCGCCAGCACGGGGACTCCGTGGAGGCGGGCGAGCAGGGCGTTCTGGGAGACCGTCGCGGAGCGGTACGGGAGGGCGAGGACGTCGTGGCGCGCCAGGAGTCCGGCGATCCGGTCGGCGGGCACGTAGCCGCTGTGCACCTCGACCCGGTCTGCGAGCCGCGGGTCGGACGCGAGCTCGCGGACACGGCGTCCGGCATCCCCCCAGAGCTCCCCCGCGACGGTGAGGTGGATGCCGGGCACGTCACGGACGGCGTCGACGAGGAGGTCGACCCCCTTGTAGTCGCGGACGATCCCCAGGGACAGGATGCGGACGGCGCCGTCGTCGCCGTTGCGCGCGGGGCGCGGTTCGGGTGGTCCGCCCGGCAGGTGCGGCGGGAGGGAGAGCTCCTTGACGTGGCGGGCACCCAGCCCGGCGGCGAGGCCCGCCTGGTCGTCGGAGTGGACGACCACGGCGTCGACGCGGCGGACGAGGGCCTCCATGAGCTGCCGGTCACCGGGGTGGCCCTCGTGCGGGAGGACGTTGTGGGCGATGACGACGCTTCGCGGTGCCGACCCCGACCGTGCGCCGACGGCGCCACGCCCGACGGCGCCACGCCCGACCCCGGCAGCGCGGAGGAGGGCGAGGTGCGCGGGGACGACCGCAGGGATCACGTGGACGACGACGATGAGGTCGACGTCCCGCAGCCGGCGGCCGGAGCGCACCCAGGTGTCCGGGCGGGCCCACGACAGCACCCGGAGGGTCCGGGGGAACGGGTCGACGTCAGGGCTGCCGGGCGGAACGGACTGCTCGCCCGGGTAGAGGGCCGACGGGTACAGGTGGCTCCACGAGACGAGGGTCACCTCGTGCCCCGCCTCCGCGAGCTCGTGGGCCAGGGTCGTCGTGTGGGCGGCGACGCCCCCCTTGTAGGGGTGGGTGGGGCCGACGAGGGCGACCGTCAGGGACGCGCTCGAGCCCGGCGACGGCATACCGGCATCGTCGTCGTGGCCGGTCGTCCGACCGGAACCGTTGTCAGACACCGTCTCGCGACCTCACCACGAGGTCGGAGAGAAGGGCCAGGGAGCCGATCATGATGCCGCTCACGATGAGGAGCACCGTGCTGGCGGGGAAGTAGAAGGGATGCCGGACCATGTCGACGACCGCCTTGACGACGCCGGTGAGCAGCATCAGCAGCGCCGGGGGCATGAGGACCTTCAGCGGGTCGAAGTACATGACCATGCGCAGCACCTGGAGGATGTACCGGTACGCGTCGTGAACGAAGTGGAACTTGCTGACGCCGGCCCGCTTGGCGTATGCCGTGTCGACATACCTGATGTCGTGCTGGTTGCTGAGGAAGGCGATGGTGATCGTCGTGACGCACGAGAAGCCGGCGGGCAGCAGTCGCAGGTAGGGCAGCGACACCTCGCGTCGGAAGGCGCGTAGCCCTGAGTTGAGGTCGGGGATGCGGCTCTTGGTCAGCCACTCCGCGACCTTGCGGATGAACCACTTGGCCGGCACGCGGGCCCACTTGTGCGTGCCCTCCTCGGTCGTCCGGGCTCCCACGACCTGGTCGTACGTGGCGTCGTCCCGCAGGATCCGGACGAGCTCGGGGATGCGCTCGTTCTCGTACGTCATGTCGGCGTCGGTCCACACGACGATCTCGCCGCGGGCCTGCTGGGTGCCGATCCTCCGGGCGGTGCCGGAGCCGCCGTTGCGGCGGAACGGCAGGATCCGCAGGTGCGGGTAACGGCCCAGGGCGTGCCGCAGCACGTCGAGGGTGTCGTCGGTGCTCGCGTCGTCGATGCAGAGCAGCTCGTAGGTGAGGGCGCTCGGGGTCATGGCGGCCGTGATCCGGTCGATCTCCGCGAGGACGTGGGCGCCCTCGTTGTAACAGGGCAGCACGATGGTGACGTAGGGGGCAGGACCCGGGCCCGCCGCACCGTCCTCGATGGGGTATGCCGGGTGGCCGGGTCGAGGGGCCGGCACGCCAGGTGGTGCTCCCCCGGGTGCCGTCGGCAGTGGTGTTGTCGGCGCGGGTGCCGGGGCGAGGGCTGCCGGGGCGGGTGGTCCCGAGGGAGGGGCCGTCGAGGCACGGGTCGTCGAGGCAGGTGACGCCTGGCCAGGCACTCCCGCGACCGCCCCGGCGGCCACCGCATCGTCGGTCCGACCGACCCCCTCCTCGGGCCGCACGGAAATCTTCTCGGTGGGCGCGGCGTGGAGGGTGTCGTGGTCGTGCTGGTCCTCGGTCATCGCCGGGAAGCCTACCCGCGGCAGAGGATCCGGCCGCGTGGTGGCAGGGGCCGGGGCCGCCACGGCGGGCGCTGCCGCGGCGTGGGCACCGCTCGCCTATGCACGGCAGCACCGGCGGGTCTACATTCGAGCGTTACGGCGGCGACAGCCCGCCCGAAAGGGAGAGAACAATGACGTTCCGACGATCCCGACCAGCAGCCGCAGCCGTCGCTGCCGCCCTTGCACTTGCTGCAGGGGGCGCGACCGCCACGTCGGCGGACGCCGCGCCCGACGTGTGCACGAAGCAGACGAACAACACCCTCGACCAGCTCCTGGGCTGCGTGACCCTCGGCGGAGTCCGCGAGCACCAGGCAGCCTTCCAGGACATCGCCGATGACAACGGCGGCACGCGCGTCTCGGGCTCGCCCGGATACGACGCGTCGGCCGAGTACGTGATGGACCGGTTGAGCGCCGCCGGCTGGACGGTGACCCAGCAGGACTTCGACTTCCGGACCTTCGAGTCACTCTCGGACTCGGTCCTGGAGCGGGTGGCTCCCCCACCGGTGGGCCCGCTCGAGCACTCGATCATGTCGTACTCGGGCAGTGGCGACGTGATCGCGTCGGTGAGCGTCCCGAGCGGGGACTCGCGCGGCTGCCTGGCGTCGGACTTCACCGGGTTCCCGGCCGGGAACATCGCCCTGATCCAGCGGGGCACCCCCACCGGCTTCCCCGTCGCCTGCACGTTCGCCCTCAAGGCCTCCAACGCGGTGGCCGCCGGCGCCGTCGGAGTCGTCATCTACAACAACGCCGCCGGACCGCTGGCCGGCACGCTGGGGAACACCTTCGCCCTCGACGTCCCGGTCGTCGGGATCACCCAGGCGCTCGGCCAGGAGCTCGCGGTCACCTCGGGGTTGGTGCTCCACCTCGCGACGGAGACCCTCATCACGACGACGACGACGTCCAACGTCCTCGCCGAGCTCCCGGGAAAGAACAGCGACAACGTCGTCATGGCCGGCGCCCACCTCGACAGCGTCGCGGCCGGCCCGGGCATCAACGACAACGGGAGCGGCGCAGCGGCCCTCATCGAGGTCGCCGAGAACCTGGCCAAGGTGCGGCCGCAGAACACCCTGCGCTTCGCGTGGTGGGGCGCGGAGGAGGCCAGCCTCGTCGGGTCCACCTACTACGTCGCCAACCTGTCCGAGGCGGAGGGCGAACGGATCGCGCTCTACCTCAACTTCGACATGATCGGCTCGCCGAACTACGTCTTCTTCATCTACGACGGTGACGACTCCGACGCGACAGGGGCAGGCCCCGGACCGGCCGGGTCTGCCCAGATCGAGGAGACCTTCGAGGCGTTCTTCGCCTCACGGGACCTCCCGTTCAAGGGCACCGACTTCACGGGTCGCTCCGACTACGGGCCGTTCATCGCGGTCGGCATCCCCTCCGGTGGGCTCTTCACCGGTGCGGAAGGGATCAAGACCGCGGAGGAGGCAGTCCTGTGGGGTGGCACCGCCGGCGCGGCGTACGACCCCTGCTACCACCAGGCGTGCGACACCTACGCGAACAACAACGACGTCGCGCTCGCGCAGAACTCCGACGCCGTCGCGTACGCCGTGCTGTCCTACGCGATGAGCACCTCGCTCATCAACGGCACCAAGTCCAAGGGCAACTTCCGCCCGGCGACGGGCGCCCCGGCGCAGTGAGCCCTCGGGGTCCGGGGCCGCCGATCCGGTCGGCGCCCCGGACCCCCGCAGGCGAGATCAGTCGGCGTTGTCGATGAGCCGCGCGACCGCCCTCTCGATGGCGGCCTGGCGCTGGGCCTCATCCGGGTAGCTCTGTCGCAGGGTCCCCGCGATGGTGACCCCGTCCTCGTACTGCTCGATGACCCGGGGGTCGACGTAGGACGTGCGCGCGATCGTCGGGGTGTTGCCGAGGTAGGCGGCGACCTCCTCGAACGCGGCCTTCACCGCTCGCTTCCTCGAGGCCTTGGTGTCGCCCTTCTCAGGGCTCTCGGCGAGCGCGACGGCAGCGAGGACCGTCGCGTGCCAGGTGCGGAAGTCCTTGGCCGTGAGGTCCTCGTGGACCATCTCCGTGATGTAGGCGTTCACCGCGGCCGCGTCGAGGTCGGCCCACCGCGTGTCACCGCGGTAGGCGAGGAGCCGGGCCGAGCCACCCCGCCGCCTGCGCATGACGTCGAGCGACGCGATGACCTGCGGGTCACCGATCGTCACGCTGTGCTCGATCCCGGACTTGCCGACGAAGGTGAAGAGGAGCTCGCTCCCCCGCCGCCGCACGTGCCGCCGCTCGAGGGTGGTCAGCCCGAAGGAGCCGTTGGCGTCCGCGTACGCGTCACTGCCGATCCGGAAGTAGCCCAGGTCGAGCAGCCGGGTCGCGGTCGCGGCGGCGCGCGCGAGCGGCATCCCCTCGTGCCGGAGGTCCTCGATGAGCCGCTCCCTGGCGCCGCGCAAGCCGGGTGCCGGCCGTCTTGACGCGGTCGAACTTCATCTCGTCGCGCTTCTGGCGCCACACCGGGTGGTAGAGGTACTGCCGCCGGCCTGCGGCGTCGGTGCCGACCGCCTGGATGTGGCCGTTGGGGTAGGGACAGATCCACACGTCCCGCCAGGCAGGCGGGATGGCGAGCGAACGGATCCGCTCGACCTCCTCGGGCGGGAGCCGGCGACCGTCGGAGTCGTGGTAGGAGAAGCCCCTGCCGGCCCGGCGCCGCGTCCACCCCTTCATCTGCGGCGTGACCCGCCGCAACCTCGCCATGCCTGGACTCTAGGTCAGCAGGTGGCCGTGACCTGCGGGGACGCCGCGGAAACTCACTGGTCCGGGGCGCCTCGACATGCCCGAGACGGGCGAGGTGGGTCGGTGTGAGCGCAGCCCCGGCGGTGTGGAACGGTTACCCCATGCCGGGCCTGTCGAGCGACGCCGTCCTCGACCTCCTGCGTGAGGTCGCCGCCGAGGTCATCACCCCTCGGTTCCGCTCGCTCGCCGCGGGTGAGGTCATGGAGAAGAACCCGGGCGACCTCGTCACCGTGGCGGACCGCGAGGCGGAGGCGATCATCACCGCCCGCCTCGGCGCGGCATACCCCGAGGCCGTCGTGCTCGGCGAGGAGGCGCACGCCCTCGACCACTCGGTCATGGACCGGTACCTCGCCGCCGACCACGCGTTCACGGTGGACCCGGTCGACGGCACGAAGAACTTCGTCCACGGCTCACCGGACCACGCGGTCATGGTGGCCGAGACCCTGGCCGGGCAGACCGTGCGCGCCTGGATCTGGCAGCCGGAGCACGAGGTCGCCTGGGTGGCCGAGCGCGGGGCCGGTACGTGGCGCAACGGCGAGCGGGTGCACACCTCGCCGGTCGTCGACGCCCCGAGGGGCGTGACGTCGATCTGGGCGATGCGCGGGCACGCCCTCGAGGGCATGCCCGCGATGAGGTTGTCGTGGGTGTGCTGTGGCATCGACTACGCCCGCCTCATCGAGGGCGCGGCGGACTACATCCTCTACAGCCGCTCGAACCCGTGGGACCACGCACCGGGAACGCTCCTCGTGACCGAGGCCGGCGGCACGGTCGGACACCCGGACGGCACGGCATACGGCCCGCGGTCACTGCGGCCTGGGCTCGTGGTCGCCGTGGACCGCCCGACGTATGCCGCGGTGCAGCGCCGGGCCCACGTGGCCTTCGCGCGCTGACGTGCAGGCGTCGACGGTCGACTCCGGTCGGCCTACCGAGCGGCGGCCAGCCAGAGCGCGACGGGCAACGGGTCGGTGTGGTCAGGACGTCGCTCGAGGACGTGCTCGTCCTCACGCACGGTGACCTCGACGACGGAGGTCGGCGTCACGCCCAGCGCCGCGAGGGCCTCCGCCGAGTCGGCAGCGAGCAGCACGAGGCGGCCCCCGCGCTGCTCGACGCCCGCAGCAGCCGACGACACCGTCGACCGCAACAGCTCCTCGTCGGACCGGACCCGCGACGTGAGCGACAGGGAGGGGACCCCGCACATGCCTCGCACGACCTGCGGCCACTCGTTCGCGGCCCGTGAGTCGACCGCGAGGACGACGTCGTTCGGCCCCAACGCCCGACACAGCTGCTCGACGGCGGCCAGTGACCCACGCTCGACGCCACCACCCCGGTGCGGCCACGTGGCGAGGACGGTCGGAGCCACGAGGGATGCCGCCACGAGACCGGCGACCCCGAACCCGACCCACCGACGGCCGGCTGCCGCCGCGCGTCGGACCAGCCAGTGGACGGCCGTGACGACGAGCACGACGACGAGGGGCAGGGCGATGAGCAGCCGCCGGTCGGCCCACGGGTGGTCCGGGGTGATGCCGGGCCGCACCAGGGTGAGCAGCGTCGACCCCGCCGCCACGACGAGGGCCGGGACCCACGGCTCCAACCGCTGGCGCGCCACCGACGCGACACCGAGCCGCGTGGCCAGGGCAAGGACGACGAGCGCCACCACGAGCGCGACGGGTCCGACGTACCACGAGAGCCACGCCAGGGTCTGCTCGGCGTACGTGCGGCCCCCGTCGACGGGCAGCCCTTGCCGCGCCTGCATCCCTGCGACGTAGCGGGCGCCCGGGTCGTCCGGGTCCTGCCGGACGACCTGCCACAGTGGGCGGCTCGCGAGGTAGAGCCCCGCCAGCACGACGAACGCCGCAGCCACGTCCGGCAGGCGGCGCACGACGGATGCCGGGAGCCGGGCTCCCCGCCGCCACACCGCGAGGGCCGCCCATGACCCGCCACCGAGGAGCACTCCCAGCACCGCCAGAGGCAGCACGCTGTCCGCGATCGACGCCACGTACTCCCACGAGAGTCCCACCGCGGCCACCGCCGCGACGCCCGTCGACACCGCCAGCCCGACGAGCAGCGGACGCACCCACCGCGCTCCGAGCGCCGCCCCCACCGCGAGCACCGGCAGCAGCAGCACCACCTCGCGGAGCGCGTCGACGCGCAGCAGACCCGTTCCTCCCACGAGGAGCCCGGCGAGCAGGCCGGCCCGGGCCGACGCGTCACGCACGACGAGCGACCGCAGCGGCGCACGCCCCACGATGGTCCCCTGGGCCGCGGCGGTCCCGGCGAAGCGGGCGGCAGGTATGACGCTCCCGGCGGCCAGCGTGGCCGCGAGCAGCCCCGCCCCCAGCGTCAGCATGGCGAGCGGCTCCGAGTAGGTCGCCCGCGCGGTGTGCAGCACGGGGAAGAGGATGCCGGTGAGGGCGGCGGACGCGACCCCCGCCCACGGACCGACCACCCGCGTCACGAGGAGCCCGAGGGCGAGCAGCGCCAACCCCATGGCGACGGCCGGCAGCACGAAGGCACCGACCGCTCCCCCAGCCCACCATCCGAAGCCGTAGACCACCGCAGGTCCGACGACGAACTGCGGCTCCACCGTGGGCTCGTCGTCGGACCCCACCTCGAAGAAGGCCGGACTCGCCAGGGTCACGCCCTCGAGGCCCAGGACACCCGGGCCGCCGACAGCCTCCGGGTCGACCGGCACGAGGCGCCCGTGCGTGCTCGCCAGGCTCACGGCCGCCTGGAGGTTGCTCGCTGCGTCACGCCTGGGCAGCACCTGCTCCGAGTGCGTCGCCGCCGCCCAGACCGTGAAGGCGGCGGCGACTGCGGCGAGCACCACCGCCGGCGCGACCGGCATCCGGACCTCCGGGATGCCGCGGACGCACCACGCAGACATCCCCGCGAGCACCACCGCCAGCGGCCACGCGACGTACGGCGTCCACCACCCGACGGCGGACAGCGCGGCGCCGGCCGCACTGGCGAGGACGACCCAGAGGCCCGCACCGACCGCGAGGCCGGGGAGCAGGCGGGACCTCGTCCCGACCTCGACCACGTCCGATGTCCCACCGGTGGCCGGGGTCGGCAGCCTCATGCCGAGGAGCCTAGTGTCGGGCGACGATGCACCCGCTCGCGCGGCGCGGCGGCGCTCCCTCCGGAACCGGCCACGGCGTCCCCGACACCGGCTGTCGCTAGGCCCGGTCTCGGCCCGTTGCTAGGGTCCGGACGGTGACCACCTCCGCCTCCCGTCCGGCCGCCCTCCTGCGCCGCGCGGTCGCGTCCGACCCCGGGCGGCCACGGGTGACCGTCTACGACGACACCGACTCCCCCACCCGCGGCGAGCGCATCGAGCTGTCCGCCCGCGTGCTCGCCAACTGGGTGGCCAAGGCCGCGAACCTCCTGCAGGAGGACCTCGACGTCGGCCCGGGCTCCGTCGTGGTGCTCGACCTGCCGCCGCACTGGCGCACCCTCTACTGGGCGCTGGCCGTGTGGTCGGTCGGGGGGTGTGTCGAGCTGCCCTCCCACCGCACGGCGGATCCTCCCCCACGCCGCGATGCCGCTCCCACCCACGCCCCCGGCCACGCCGGAGATGCCGGTGCAACCGCGGATGCCGGTCGGTCCACGGTCGCCCGGTGCTGGAGGGGTCCTCGTCACCGACGACCCCACGGCCGCCGGCGACGCCGACCGTGCGGTGCTCGTCACCCTCGCAGCCCTGGCCCGCTCCGCCGCGGGGCACGTACCTCCGGGCGTCGTCGACGAGGCCCGGGAGCTGGCGACCCACGGTGACGTCTTCGACCCGTGGGACGAGCCGGCGTACGACGACCCGGCGCTGCGAGCGGACGGCGCCGACACGGCATACGGCGCGGTCGTGCCGGTCGACGGCACCTCCGACCGCGTGCACACGGCGACGCCCGACACCGCGGCGTTCCTCCGGCTGGCCCTGAGCGCCCTCGCGGGCGACGGCTCCGTCGTGCTGACGCGGGGTGAGCCCAGCCCAGAGGCACTTCAGGCACGGCTGGCCAGCGAAGGCGTCACCTCGACGACCTGAGCCGCATGACCCGGCCCCGGAGCGCCGTGACCGAGCACCCGCGACGCCCGCCTCGCGCTCGAGCCCACGACCCCCGCAGTGAGGGCGCGCGGGATGCTGGCTCAGCGCGGCATCCGCGCCTCGACGGCCTTCCAGGTGAGAGTTCCGACGACACCGGTCTGGGTGAGCTTCGCGTTCAGCTGCACCGCCTTGACGGCGGCCTCGGTGATCGGGCCGAACGACCCGTCGGCGGTGATGCGCAACGCCTTCTGCAGCGCCACGACGGGCGTGCCGGTCGACCCGCGCTTGAGGACGATGGCCCAGTACGGGTAGAGCGGGTGGACCTTCAGCTCCAGCGCCTTCCACGTCGCGGCGTCGACGACACCGGTGGCGCTGAGGCCCTTGGAGGTCTGGAACTGCTTGACCGCCGCGAGGGTCAGCGAGCCGAACGACCCGTCGACCACGAGGCCGCCGAGGCCACGCTGGAGGACCTTGACGGCGGTGCCCGTCGACCCCAGCCGCAGGACGGTCGCCTTGTACGGGGTGAACTCGGTGGCCAGCGAGGTCACCGTCGACCCCGAGGTCGTCGTGCTCGTGACCGGGTGATCGGCCATGAGCGCCTTCCACACCGCGGCGTCGGTGACTCCGGTGACGAGAAGCCCCTTCGACTTCTGGTAGGCCTTCACCCGCCCCTCGGTCAGCGGACCGTAGGAGCCGTCGACGACGAGGCCGCCGATGTACTTCTGGAGCGCCGAGACGGCCTCTCCCTTCGACCACAGCCGGAGCGTGATGCCCACGTACTTCGCCAGCGGGTGCACGGTCGTCGTGGTGGGGGCGGTGACGGTCGACCCCGCGATGAGGGCGTTCCACACCTTGGCGTCCGTGATGCCGGTGACGGTCAGGCCCTTGGCCTGCTGGTACGCCGTGACCCTGGCCTCGGTGAGGGGACCGTAGGACCCGTCGACGACGAGACCCCCGATGTACTTCTGGAGGGCCTTGACCGCCTCGCCGGTGGATCCCCGCTTGAGGACGACGTTGACGTACTGCGAGAGCGGATGGACGGCGCGGCTCGGGATGAGCTTCAGCGCGACCATCTTCGACCACGTGGCGTTGTCCAGTGCCCTCGTGGCGGGAACCCCGTACTTCGTCTGCCACGTTCCGAGTGCAGCCGCCGTGATCGGCCCGAACCTGCCGTCCGCCGTGACCCCGATGACCTTCTGCGCGAGCGCGACATCGGGCCCGGTGGCGCCCTGCACGAGCAGCGGGTAGCCGCTCGCCGTGATGACCGGCACCGGAGGCGGAGGGGTGTAGTTCGGCCCGGTGAGCGGCGTGGTCACCGCCACCCCGCTCCACCACGACGACCGCATGCGCGCGCCGTCCCAGTTGAAGGAGATGTGGATGTGGTCGGTGTGGGGCGAGACGCCGTAGTACGGCGCCCAGCCCCGCGCCGGGTCGTAGGCGCGCCACATCTGGCGGTTCCAGATGATGTAGTTGATGCCGAAGCGCTTGGCCATCGCGCCGGCCCGGCCCTTGCTGTCGGGCGCCGCGAGCCACCGGGTGATCGCGTTCGCCAGGGCGAGCTGGGTGGGCTCGTTCGCGTTGATCATCCAGTCGAGCGCCCTGCCCTCGCCGTGCTCCGCCGCGCAGTACCGGAGGATGCCCCACGTGCGGTACCCGTAGGTCGCGTTGAGCATCTTCACGAACGCGACGGCTCCCGGTTGGTTGTACGTCAGGCACATCGTGCCCTTCTGGTACGGGGGCGCGACGTCGAGGGCGCTGGGGAGCGGGACAGGGGGTGTGGGGTAGGAAATGGTCGTGGCGGCCTGGGACGTCGAGCCCATCAGCGGGAACGCGATGACGGATGCCGACACGGCTCCGAGGGTCCGGGTGGGGACGCGCCAGTCACTGCGCGAGACGACGTGATGGGTGGACACGGGCGGGGCTCCTCGAGGTGAACGACCGCCTCCTCCGGTGTCGAAGGCGCACCCGGCCGACGTCGTCGCAGGAGTCACACGTGTCCCACAGAGCCCACCAAGTCCCCCTTTTGTCCCACCTGTCCCGTGGGTCACGCAACCCGCAGGCGTGAATTACATGAATGTACTTCTCAGCAGCCCCATTCGTAACGCAAGATCTCCGGTTTCCGAGCTGACGGGCCGGACGTCCTCCGGCTGCCGTGCCGGTGGCAGTGCACCACTGTCAGGGGACCGGTCACTAGAGTGCCCGCCATGGACAAAGTCGTCTCCAGCCCCGCAGAGGCAGTCGCCGGGATCGCGAACGGGGCCACCCTCGCCGTCGGCGGCTTCGGGCTCTGCGGCATCCCCTCGGTCCTCATCGCCGAGCTGCACCGGACCGGCATCTCCGACCTCGAGGTCGTCTCCAACAACTGCGGTGTCGACGACTGGGGTCTGGGCATCCTTCTCGGGTCCCGCCAGATCCGGCGGATGGTCTCCTCGTACGTCGGGGAGAACAAGGAGTTCGCCCGCCAGTACCTCGAGGGCGAGCTCGAGGTCGAGCTGACCCCGCAGGGGACGCTCGCCGAACGGCTCCGGGCCGGCGGTGCCGGCATCCCCGCGTTCTTCACCCCGACCGGCGTGGGGAGCCAGGTCGCGGACGGCGGACTGCCCTGGCGGTATGCCTCGGACGGCACCGTCGTGGTCTCCTCGCCGGCGAAGGAGGTCCGCGTGTTCGAGCGGGACGGCGAGCATCGCGAGTACGTGCTCGAGCAGGCGATCGTGGCCGACTTCGGGCTCGTGCGCGCCTGGAAGGGCGACCGCCACGGCAACCTCGTCTTCAACAAGTCCAGCCGCAACTTCAACCCGCTGGCCGCGATGGCGGGCCGGGTGACGGTGGCCGAGGTGGAGGAGCTCGTGGAGCCGGGAGAGCTCGACCCGGATGCCGTGCACCTCCCCGGGATCTACGTCCAGCGGGTGCTGCCCCTCACCCCCGAGCAGGCGGCCGACAAACGCATCGAGCGCCGCACCGTCACATCCCCCGCTAACCCGACGACACAGGAGTCCTGACGCCATGCCCCTGAGCCGTGAGCAGATGGCCGCCCGCGCCGCAGCAGAGCTCGAGGACGGCGCGTACGTCAACCTCGGTATCGGCCTGCCGACCCTCGTGCCCAACTACGTCCCCGACGACGTCGAGATCGTCCTCCAGTCGGAGAACGGCATCCTCGGCGTCGGCGCGTACCCGACCGACGACGCCGTCGACCCGGACCTCATCAATGCCGGCAAGGAGACGGTCACCGTGCGCAAGGGCGCCTCCTACTTCGACTCGGCGACGTCCTTCGGGATGATCCGCGGCGGCAAGGTGGACGCAGCGATCCTCGGCGCCATGCAGGTCTCGGCCGGCGGGGACATCGCCAACTGGATGATCCCCGGCAAGATGGTCAAGGGCATGGGCGGCGCCATGGACCTCGTCCACGGCGCGAAGAAGGTCGTCGTCCTCATGGAGCACGTCGCCCGGGACGGCTCGCACAAGATCGTGCAGGAGTGCTCCCTCCCCCTCACCGGGAAGGCCGTCGTCCAGCGCATCATCACCGACCTCGCCGTGCTCGACGTGACGGCCGACGGGCTCGTGCTCCGCGAGCTGGCGCCCGAGGTCACCGTGGACGACGTGCGCGCGGCCACCGGGGCGCCGTTCACCGTCGCCCTCCCCTGACGCCGGCCAGCCGCTGACCCGCCGCCCGGGTCAGCGAGCGAGCCCGATGACCCGGTGCACGACCCCGTCGAAGCGCGCCGGGTCGGTGACCTGTCGTCCGTCCACGATGGCCCTCAGCCCCGGGAGACTGGCCTCGTCCAGCTCGCGGTACATGGCGTGATCGGCCTGCACCAGAGCGGCGTCGACCTGCTCCCCCACGTGGTAGGGCTCGAAGCCGAACTCGCAAGCTCCTCGTCCGAGTACATCGGGTCGTGCACCAGGGCCGTCGCTCCCCGCTCTCTCAGCCCGGCCACGAGCGGGAAGACGCCCGAGAACGCCGTCTCCTTGACCCCACCCCGGTAGGCGGCGCCGAGCACCGCCACGCGGGCGCCCGTGAGGTCGCCGTACGCGCCCTCCAGCAGCGTGATGGCGTGGTCCGGCATCCCCGCATTGGCCTCACGGGCGGCTCGGACCACCGTGGCATCCGGGTCGTTGAACAGGTAGAGGCGCGGGTACACCGGGATGCAGTGGCCACCCACCGCGATGCCCGGGCGGTGGATGTGGCTGTACGGCTGGCTGTTCGAGGCCTCGATGACCGCGTGGACGTCGATGCCGTTCTGCTCGGCGAACCGGGCGAACTGGTTGGCGAGCCCGATGTTGACGTCGCGGTACGTGGTCTCGGCGAGCTTCGCGAGCTCCGACGCCTCCGGGCTGCCGAGGTCCCACACGCCGTTCGGCCGGTCGAGGTCGGTGCGCTCGTCGAAGTCGAGCACCGCCTCGTAGAACTCCCTGGCGGCCTTCGCGCCCTCCTCGCTCAGGGCACCGACGAGCTTGGGGTACTTGCGCAGGTCGGCGAAGACCCGGCCGGTGAGCACCCGCTCGGGCGAGAAGACGAGGTGGAAGTCGACACCTTCGGTGAGTCCCGAGACCTCCTCGATCATCGGCTTCCAGCGCGTGCGCGTGGTGCCGACCGGCAGGGTCGTCTCGTAGGACACGAGCGTGCCAGGGGTGAGGTGCTCGGCGAGCGCCTGGGTGGCGGAGTCCATCCATCCGAAGTCCGGCTGCCAGGTCTCGTCGTCGACGAACAGGGGGACGACGAGCACCACCGCATCCGCCCCGGGAATCGCGTCGGAGTAGTCCGTGGTGGCCCGCAGCCGTCCCGCCGGGACGAGCGTCGCGAGCCGGTCCCCCAGCTCTGCCTCACCCGGGAAGGGCTCCGTGCCGGCATTGACGAGATCGACGACGGCCGAGTTGACGTCGACCCCGACGACGTCGTGGCCCTTGCTCGCGAACTGCACCGCCAGGGGCAGCCCGATCTTTCCGAGGGCAACGACCGCGATCTTCACTCATACCTCTTTCGGGGCGACGGGGGTTGGCGGACCCACGACAGCGGGCACACGAGGTGGTGCCGGCGGTGGGGGCCGCCGCGTCATCCTACTGGTGTCGCCCGCCCACCCCGTCCGGCACCGTGGCAGTCCGACGCCTGAGGTCCCGAGCTCCGCAGCCACGGAGCGCGGCCGAGTCACGGCAGGTAGATCTTGGACTGCAGCGGCAGCCAGTACCCGGCCAGGGCGCCGCTGTGGAAGAGGTAGGAGGGGCGGCCGGTGACGATCCCGCTGTAGCGCGTCGGAGCCGTCGACGAGCTCGTCGCACTGATCGTGATGGTCTTGTGTCCCGCGACGTTGCCCGCGGAGTCGAGCCGGTATGCCGTGAACGTCGATCCGGCGCGGAAGACGACGGGGGTCTCGGGGAGGTAGCCGTGGCGGTCGATGGCGCCGAGTCCCCAGGCGACGCCGAAGCCCTCCGCGACCCACCAGCCGGTGTAGGCGCCGGCCGAGATGCGGTAGGCGATCGGTCCGCCCTTGAGACGCTGGCGGCGGTCGTACGGCGCGCCGGTGGTCCGGGAGAACGCGACCGTCCGGGTCGAGGAGATCGCCCCCGCGGAGTTGATCCGGTACATCGTGCGGACCTTGGGAGTGATCCGCAGCTGCCCGGTCTGCGCCGGTCTGGGGTAGTCGGTGCGGAACAGGCCGGCGGAGGTGATCCACCGGCTGTCCTTGGTCATCCGCCAGAGCACGAGGAACTGCTCGACGTGGACCGGGTGGTAGCTCGGCGTGTTCACCTTGTGCCGCAGGGAGTAGACGCTGAGCCAGCTGACCCTGCGGAACTCGGTGACCACGCTGCGCTCGATGGTCCACAGAGCACCGAGGAAGAGTCGGCGAGCCGCGTCGTCCCCGGTCAGCTGCCAGTAGTCGTGCAGTCCGTACATCGCGAAGACGTGCCCGTTGAGCACCATCTCGCTGTCCGCGACGGGGTAGCGCGGGTACTCCTCCAGCCAGAGCCGTCCGGCACCATCGACCCGGGACGAGAACGGTGCCGTCCCCTCCGGCGCCTGAAGCAGGCTGAGGAACGTCGCGGCGGCGGCGAGTCGCCACGTGTCCTCGCCGGTGACCTCGAACAACCGGACGAAGACCGAGAGGGCCTGGCCCTGGGCCATGGCCGAGTACCAGGGAGCCTGGAGCGTCTCGCTCGTGTCGCCGTGGACCGCGAAGTCGAAGTCGTAGGGGTAGTACCAGGCGCCGGCGGACTCGACCCGCCGGTCGACGAGGCGCTGGGCGTTCTTCGCGGCCGTCTCCAGGTAGACGGGGTCCTTGGTCAGGCGGTACGAGTTGAGGTTGTGCAGGGCGTACTGCGCCTGACCGACCGGATGGTTCCACTGCGTCGTCTCGCCCGGCCAGACGAACATCCGCACTCCGGTGGCATCACGGGTGCCCCACCCGCCTCGGGGCGACACCGTGGTGCTCTCGTAGCCCCGCGTCCCCACGGTGACCCGCTGCATGACCTCGGTGGAGAGCGTGTAACCGCTGATCGGGACAGTCGCGCTCCGGTCCCCGTCGACGGCCTCGAGCCGTGCTGCCTCCTGGCGCTCCTTGACCATGCGCACATCCCGCTTGGGAGCACTGGGTGTGCCCTCGAGGCTGCCGAAGTCGCCGGGCACCGTGCCGCTGTTCGGGTCGGGCACTGTCTCGGTGACGCCTACCGACGTGTTCGTCACCGAGCCGACGGTCCGTGCCGAGGCGGCCGGCGCCACGAGCAGAGCGGCGCAGACAGCGACCGCCGTTCGCGTCGAGATGGACGGTCGTCGTGTCACGTGCAGATCCCATCGGCGTCACGACGCGCGGAACGGCGCGCCTGGGTGCTGGGAGTGTAAGGCGTCTGCGTCGCCCTCCCCTTCGGCGGCCACGTGGTCGAGCCATCCACCGCGGGACCTAGGCTGGCCCGCGTGAAGGTCCTCAGCGTCGTCGGCGCCCGTCCACAGTTCGTCAAGCTCGCCCCGATCGCTCACGCCCTCGAGGCATCGCGACACGAGCACGTCATCGTGCACACCGGCCAGCACTACGACGTGCGGATGAGCGACGTCTTCTTCGACGACCTGGACATCCCCGAGCCGGACGTGCACCTCGGGGTCGGCTCGGGCAGCCACGGTGTCCAGACCGGTGCGATGCTGTCCTCCCTCGACGTGGTCCTCGAGGAGCACGCGCCCGACTGGGTGCTCGTCTACGGCGACACGAACTCCACCATCGCCGGTGCCCTCTCGGCGGTGAAGCTGCACATCCCGCTGGCGCACCTCGAAGCGGGGCTGCGCTCGTTCAACCGTCAGATGCCCGAGGAGCACAACCGGGTCCTCACCGACCACGCGGCCGACCTCTGCCTCGCCCCGACCGAGGTGGCGATGGGACACCTCGCCGCGGAAGGGCTGGCGGCCCGGTCGGTCATGACCGGAGACGTCATGACGGACGTCTGCCTCATGGTGGCCGACAGGGTGGGCGGCGCGCCCGCGGCCCTGCCCGACGGCGTCGGCGACCGCTACGTGCTGTCGACGATCCACCGGGCCGAGAACACCGACGACCCCGAGCGACTGCGGGCCATCGTCAAGGGGCTCGGATCGCTCCCCGTCCCGGTGGTCCTCACTGCCCACCCGCGCCTCGTGCAGCGGGCGCGCCATCACGGGATCGACCTCGACGAGGGATCGCTGCACACCATCGAGCCGCTCGACTATCCCGCCATGGTGGCGGCGGTGAAGAACGCGAACCACGTCGTCACCGACTCCGGAGGGCTCCAGAAGGAGGCGTTCCTCCTGCGCACGCCGTGCACGACGGTGCGCACGGAGACGGAGTGGACCGAGACCGTGGACCTGGGGTGGAACGTCCTGGCGCTCGACCCGGCTCACCTTCCGGCGCTCGTCTCTCGCCCGGAGCCTCCGGCGACCGACGAGACCCCCTACGGCGACGGCCACGCCGCCCACGCGGTCGTCACGGCCCTCGTGACCACCCGTCGGTGAGCGGCCTGCGCACGGCGGTACCGCAGCCCGTCCGCCGGATGCTGCGGCCCGGGGTGAGGGCGGCGCGCCGTACCGTCCGCGCTGTGAAGAGGCTGCCGAGGACCCCCGCGCAGGCCCGCACGCGGCTCGAGAAGGTGCTGGACCACGTCGTCATCCCCGACGACCGCCATCGAGCGCGGCTGCTCGCCGCATGGCGCCTGCGCACCCGCGTCGGAGCTCTCGGCCGCCAGGAGCGACTGGCCGGCCAGGCGCTCGGGCTCGGTCGACGCCTGGCCCGGCGGGGCGAGGTGGAGACGGCGATCGCGGTGTACGCGGCAGGTGAGACGGCGCTGCGGTCGCCGGATTCGCGGCTCCTGCTCACGGTGCAGCGGCTGGCCCTCGAGCTGCGTCAGGGCACCGTGCCCGAGGACCTGTGGGACCGTGCCCGCGACCTCCTGGCGGCAGCCGACCGCGCGCTCG
>CAWBEJ010000027.1:0-92069 GCA_963787805.1 uncultured Actinomycetota bacterium
ACCATGGTAGACACGGCAATCGCCGGCTCGTCCCAGACCTTGCCGGCCATGGTGGCGACTGCCATTCCAGAATTCGCATCGATGACCTGCTTCAGGTCAGCAGGCAGGCTCTCGTATTTGGCCTTGTTCATGACGAGAACGAATGTCGCCGTGTAGAAGGTCGGCGAGCCCGGATCTCGGTGTGATTCCTGACTAGTTCGTGCACCTTGATGGAGGGCACCACCTCCCAGGGAAGCACCGTTCGATCGATCACCCGCTGCGCCAGGGATTCTGAACCTGAGGGACAGGCATGCCGATGGCATTGGCACCCAGCGCTCTCAAAGCCTCGCCCGCGAGGCGCGTTGGGAAGCGGAGCTTAAGGCCCTTGAGATCCTCGAGAGTTCGGACGGGCTCGTTGGCTAATGAGGCCCTGATCATGGGCCCAGAAACAGATCGGATGCACGGCCATGAACTCGTCTTGCATGCTTGTTCGGCAAATTCCTGGAACGCGCGCGAGTTCACCACCGCCTTTCGGTGAGCGACGAAGGGTAGTTCGAGCGTCTCGCTGATTGGGAAGCGGCCAGGCGTGTAGCCCGGCAGGGTCCAGACGAGATCGACCACGCCGTCCCGGGCCTGGTCGAAGAGCTGGGGCGGGGAGCCGCCGAGCTGCATCGCCGGAAAGATATCGATCTTGATGCGGCCGCCGGATTCCTGCTGCACCTTCTGCGCCCAAGGCGCCAGGAAATTCACCTGCCCGCTCGTCACAGGCGGAAGGAAATGATGCAGCCGGAGCCGTATCTGCGGCGTTTGAGCATGGCCTGTACGCAGCAGGGCCGGCAGGGAAAGGGTCGAGGCGGACGTTGCCGAGACGCGGCGTGTGATCATCGTATCCTCCCTTCAGTCCAGGGCCTGCCCGGCGGACCCGGGAGTGGCTGGCGATGATCCTGGATCCCGCCCCGAGCCGCCCGGTGAACCACTGCGCCTCTCCGTGCGTTGCATGGCACCAGTGAGTTAAGCGGAAGCGCGAACCCCGGACAAACTCGGCTTGTCCTGACCGACGGCCGGAATATAAGGAGCAGCCATGCCCATCGTTCGATCGATCTTGGCCATTGGGCAACGCGGCCAACTCGGACTTCAGGGATCGATGCCTTGGGAAGGGCAAGCCGACCCCGAGTACACTGCCGACGTTGCCAGATTCTTTGAACTGACACGCGGCCATGTCCTGATCTGCGGACCGCGCACGAAGGCTTCCATTCCCGATTTCGCTTATGCCGACAGGACGATCGTGGAGATCAGATCGTGGATGGACACGCACGAAGTCGTCAGCCGATTCCCGGACCGCATCGTCTATGTGGGCGGAGGACCAGCGGTCTGGGCGGCCTATGCACCGCTCATTCAGCACTGGGACATCACCCGCCTTCCCTATGACGGGGAAGCCGACCGGTATCTCGATCCGGCTTGGCTCACGATGACGCGCAGCTGAGGGAATGAGCGTCCGATTGCCTTCCTGCGACCGTCACGAGAGCCGCGATTGGAGCTGCTTGGCGATTTCGGAAGTCTTGCTCAAGGAGAACCGGGGTTTCGCAGACATATTGAAGCGCCTGCGATCGTTCGTCGAAGATACGCTTGTCCCAGGTGAACGGGATTCGAGCTCCTCGAAGTCCTTCGGCGTCGCTGCGGCGGGTGAATCCTTGACGGCGGTGATCTTGTCTGCCTCTTCCCGTATCCGTTCGGCCAATCCGCGCTGACCACGAGCGTAGCGCTCGATCCCGGAGATGATCCGTTGCCGTTCCGAGTTGATCAGTTCAAGCGCACCCGCGAAGACCCGGGTCAATCGCTCGCGCTTTTCCGGACCTGCTTCGGCCGCGAAAGCCGCGACCAGCCCCTCGATCTCGGATAAGGGAGTTCGACGGGACGCAAGCTTCTGGGCCAATGCCGCCGCCTGGAAATCACTTCCCCAGGGCCCGGCCTCTTCCGGGTTTGGTCCGGACCAGATAGTGCCGGCGGCAAGGGACGCGACCTTGCGCTGGACACAGGGCCAGTCGGGATCGGTTTTCGGCTGGGCCAAGGCCGGCATCGCCGCCCAAGATCCTGCGATCATGAGAGCGGAGATCGAGACGGTGCGGATCATGTGGGCTCTCCCGCAGGACCGCCTCGCCGGGCCATGATCCCGCGACCCGGATCATAGGCGACGACGGCGGCAACAAAGAAAATGACCGTGACGAGAACAACGACGCCGAGCGCCACCGGTTCAACGGACAGATAGAGTGCATGCCGCACGAGTTCGACCGCGTGCGTGAACGGGTTGACCAGGCAGATCATGTAAAGCGCTTCGCTCGATTCACGAATCCGCCAGAGCGGATAGAGGGCAGACGAGGCAAAGAACATCGGGAAGATCACGGAATACATGACGCTTGCGAAATTCTCGAGCTGCCGGACGAGGGACAGAGGAACAGCCCAATGGCGCCGAGCATAAGCCCGGTGAGCATCAAGGCAGGGGCTGCGGCGAGGTATCCGAGCCACGGGACTTCCACCTCCCAGAAGCGGGCGACTGCCAGGAAAACATGACCTGGACGAGCGAGACCGCGACCCCGGCGGCAAGCTTGGCGAGCAGGAGCGACCAGCGTGCGAACGGGCTCGTCAACAGGACGCGCATCGAGCCGACTTCCCGGTCGTAAACCATGGACAGGGATGATTGCATGCCATTGAACAATTGGATCATGACAGCCAGGCCCGGTGTCACATAGACCTCGTACAGGACATAGGTTTCATAGGGCGGTATCATCGAGACGCCGAGCACGTTTCGAAATCCGGCGGCGAAGATGAAGAGCCAGACGAGAGGCCGCACCAGCGCGGATAAGAACCGCTCCTTCTGGTTCACGAAGCGAAGAAACTCACGGCGACCGATGCCGGCGAAGCAGATCGCATAGCCGGCAAGTCCGGATCTGCGGCGATCGGCGAAGTGAGGCTTGTCATGCCGGTTCACCAACCGGGCCCGAAGCGGTCATCACGCGGAAAGCCGCGTCAAGGCGACCCTGAGGTTCCGCCAGCTCGCGGGCCAGGCCCCGGGCAATGACGTGGCCTCGGTGCAGGAGACGGCCGGGTCCTCAGGGTCGACCTCTTCGAAAATGTGCGTGGCCCAGAGGACCGCGAGTCCTTCGTCGCGCACAAGCCCTCGGACGATCGACAGAATGTCCGTCCGGGATCGGAGATCGAGGCCGACGGTGGGCTCGTCAAGGATGAGCAGCCGCGGCGCATGGATGAGGGACCGTGCGATCTCGACGCGGCGCGACTGGCCTCCCGACAGGGTTCGAATTCTGTCATCGATCCGATCGAGCAAGTCGACCCGTCCCAGCAGCGCTCGCATCCTTGGCTCAGCAACTCTCTTCGGCAGACCATGAAGGGAAGCATGGTGAGGAGATTCTGCCGAACCGTGAGATCGGCGTCGAGCGTCCGGGTTTGGAACACCACGCCGAGCCGGGCGAGGGCCTGGGAGGAATCCCTCTGCAAGTCATAGCCGAAGACACGCACGCTCCCTGTGCGCGTGTTGTAGAGCCGGGTTATGATCGAGAACAACGTCGTCTTGCCTGCGCCGTTCGGACCCAGCAGGACCACGAAGCTGCCGGCCGGCACATCAAGGCTGACGTCGGATAGAGCCTGGCGCGAGCCAAAGCTGTGTCCCACGCCCCTCACGGCAAGGGCCGGTACCAAGAATTCGCTCACTGCCTTTCCCACAACGGGACCGTGAAACGACCGGTCATTCCAGAAGCCCCTTCATCCGATCGATGGCATTGACTGGATGGGTCGCTCGCCAACAGGTGCCCGGGAACGGGAAATCAGTTTTGCGCATGGCGATCAAACCTCGTAGCGAAAGCTCTAAGGGTTCGGCGAGACTACGACGCCCCAAGGATAGCGTCCCACAGGGACGCTCTTGGTCACCGACAATTCGTCCACATCGATGACCGAAACATCGTGGATGTCCCGTTGGTGGTGAAGAGCAGTTGCTCGTCCGGCGTGAAGGCAAGCTGCCACACCCGCTGACCGACCATGAGATATTTTTCCTCCGCGAAGGTTTCGCCGTTGACAACCGCGACCCGATTTGCCGGGCCGAGGGCGACGAAAGCACGCTTGCCGTCCTGGGTGATTCTGATGCCGACAGGCTGAATCGCCTCGTCCGGAACGCCCGGGATCTTGAATTCGATCTTCTTGACGATCTTGCGCGTCGCGGGATCGATCACGCTGACGGTTCCCCCCACCTCCGACGAGATCCAGAGGGTCTTGCTGTCGCGAGAGAACTCCGCGAACCGGGGTCGGGCGTCCACAAGGACATTGTCAGTGATCTTGTATGTCTGCGTATCGATGAAATGAGCCATGTTGGTGGTCTCGGACGTGTTCACCAGCGTAGCACCGTCCGGGCTCAAACCCATCCCCTCCGGTTCCACTCCCACCGGCACTTCCGCAACGACGACGTTCTTCTCGACGTCGACCACCGTCACCTGGTTATCGTCCTCATTGGCGATATAGAGTAGATTGCCGGCCCCGTTCAGCACGAACAGTTCGGGATCCGGCCCGGATTTCAAGGACCGGACAACCTTCATTGTTGCAGTGTCGATCACCTCGACGCGATTGTCGTCACTCGCGCAGACATAGAGAGTCTTGCCATCCGGGCTGATCGTGATCCCACGGGGCCGGCGTCCGATCTTGACCGTTTGTTTGACCTCGAGCGTCTTTGAATCGATCACCGAAATCGAGTTGTCCTTCTCGTTCGAGACATAGACCGCGAAAGCTTTTGCCGGCCCACCTGCGACGAGGATGAAAAATGCCGTGAGAACCGGGACGATCCCCGGCGATGTCAAGAGAGTTTGCATGCGGTCTCCGGCTGGTCGACGCCAAGGGTATCGAGCGGTGTACGTTGATGAAGGAAACCGCGCTCCGGCGCCACGGTGACGAGGGCTTTGGGTTGAGCGATCAGGATCGGCTGTCGCAGCTGCCGATCCCAGGAGCGAAAGCTCAGGGCGACACCTTTATAGGCCGGCAGGCCGAACGAGGGATCAAGCATTGTGCGCTTGAGGCCGGCCGGTTCCGTGGTTTTCGCCTGGTCACCGCATCGCCGACGGCCGTACGGCGACCAGAGTTGATAATCGAGGGGCCGCATCGGACGGTTCGCGATCCGCCTGAAGCGGTTCTGCGCCTGTGCCGCACCCCAAACCTCCAGGGTCGGATGCCAGGATGTGGCAATCAGGCCCTGTGTGCCCGCCACGAGCCGCGGATCCCATGTCCGATAGGCAAGGTAGTCGCCCCAGTCGTCCGCCTGATCCGCCAAGACCGCAATGTCGTAGTCGACTCCGCGTGTGAACACGAGAGCGTCGGCGCTCGGGGGCTGTCACCCTTGGCCCGCGCGAGCGGCCCGAACTCCCACGCTTTCTCCGGCACTCAGGGACAGGCCGAACTTCTTGACGGACCGCTTCATGGCTTCCGCATAAAGACGGTCGTCGGCTTGGGGGCCCACCACGAGCATGATCTTGCGCCATCGCTTGAAGGCCAGGAATTGCGCCAGTGCATCCGTGAGCATCGCGTGGCTCGGTGCGACGTGGAGAACGTTTTCTCGGCAATCGGCACCGCGTAGCCGGTCGTCGGGCGCACCGATATTGAAGAGCACCACGTCCTCGCCCTTCAGGGCGTCGGCGACCGCAATCAGTTCAGCTGCCGGCAGGTTCAGGGCGAGAATGCTGGTCTTCTGCGCGACAAGTTCCTTGGCCTTGGCGACTGGATCCTCGCCCTCGGCGAGCCAAGCCTCGTCCAGATGATAGCGATGCCCCGTGAAAGTGCCGGTGGTATTGTTGTCCCGGACGGCGAGCTGGCCGCCTGCGAGCCCTTCATCCTCCGGCACGGGATCGAGTTCATAAAGAGGCGGCGGCGGAGGTTGTCGTGAAATGTAGGCGAGCCTCACATCGACCGGGTCGGCTTCAGCGGCCTCGCCGGGCAAAAGCATGGAACTGACCGCCGTCATGGTCGCCAGCGCGAATTTGACCCAGAAGAGGAAACGCCAGGCTCGGATGATCATGCCGACCCTAACGGTATCATCGCAATTTTTGCGGGTACAACGAAAATCAGCTAAGAAAAAACTAAGATGGCAGGTTATTGCACCGCGATTCAACTTTATGCGACCTTCCTCTTGATGAGGTGATCGCCGATGCGTTTCTGGTTTGCCCTGGCACTTTTGCTGGCGAGTTCTGCCCCCTCTACTGAACCAGTCACGACGGCCGTGTTCGATCTTGAATTGATTGACATGAGCGGTGAAGCTGGGCAGGGCGTGCGGCAGGATCAGACACGCCGTCTAGAACTTGTCACCGCCGAGCTGCGCAACCTCCTCCGGGCGTCCCAGCAGCTCAGACTGATCGACCTGACGCCGCAGCGTGACGCGGAAATTGCCCTGCCGAGCGGACTGAGCCGGCTGGCGGCCCTCAGCCCACGGAGGCACCGTCCCCGCTCGGCGTCCTCCGGGGAGCGTGGAGGTCGAGCGCGATGGCGAGCAGTCGCGTCCCGAAGACCAGACCCACCGCGGCCCAGGCGGTGAGCGAGGTCAGCCAACCGAGGTGATGCAACAGCACGACGAGTGCAGCACCCATGAGCGCAGGGACGGCATACAGCTCGCGCTGGAGCACCTCCGGCACCCGCCGTGCCAGGACGTCGCGAAGCAGGCCACCGCCGACAGCCGTGATGCCGCCGATGAGGGTCGCCGCGAGGGGGCCGGCCTCGTCGTCGAGGGCGACGAGTGCGCCGCTCACCGCGAACACGGCCAGTCCCGCCGCGTCGAGCACCCTGACGGCCGACGGCACCCGCCCCCAGCGAGCGTCGGGGTTGCGTCGTGCGACCTGCTGCCACCGTCCGTGAAGCAGGAAGACGAGGCCCAATAGACTGACCGCATGGCCGACCTCACCCGGACCGACGTGGCGCACCTTGCGGCCCTCGCCCGCATCGACCTCTCCGACGCCGAGCTCGACCGCATGGTCGGCGAGCTCGCCGTGATCCTCGACGCTGTCGCCACGGTGCAGCAGGCACCCATCGCCGACGTCGAGCCGATGAGCCACCCGATGCCGATCGTCAACGTCACCCGTCCAGATGTCGTGCGGCCCTCGCTGTCCCCCGAGGACGCCCTCGCCGGCGCACCCGAGGCCGAGCAGCAGCGCTTCTCGGTGCCGCGCATCCTCGACGAGGACTGAGCGCTCGGGCGCAACGTCCTCCGGATGCCGGTCGCACGGCATCCCCGCGACCTCCTCCACCCGGCCCCGCCCGACAGGAAGCCCCACGTGACCACCGATCTCACCCGGTCCACCGCCGCAGTGCTGGCCGACCTCCTCACGCGCGGTGGCGTGTCGGCCCGCGAGGTGGCGCAGGCCCACCTGGACCGCACCGCGGCCGTCGACGGGGCCGTGCACTCGTACCTCCACGTCGACTCCGAGGGTGCGCTGGCGGCCGCGGACGAGGTCGACCGCCGCCGTGCGGCCGGAGAGTCGCTGCATGCCCTGGCCGGCGTGCCCATCGCCGTGAAGGACGTCATCGCGACTCGCGGCCTGCCGACGACGTGCGGCTCACGCATACTCCGCGGGTGGATGCCGCCGTACGACGCCACCCTCGTCACGAGGTTGCGCCGAGCGGGGATGCCGATCCTCGGCAAGACGAACATGGACGAGTTCGCCATGGGCTCCTCGACCGAGCACAGCGCCTACGGCCCGAGCCGCAACCCGTGGGACCTCGACCGGATCCCCGGGGGTTCCGGTGGTGGCTCCTCGTCCGCGGTGGCGTCCTTCCAGGCGCCCCTGGCCATCGGCACCGACACCGGTGGGTCGATCCGCCAGCCTGCCGCCGTCACCGGGACGGTCGGGACCAAGCCCACCTACGGCGGGGTCTCGCGCTACGGGCTGGTCGCCCTCGCCTCCTCGCTGGACCAGGCCGGCCCGTGCACCCGGACCGTGCTGGACGCCGCACTGCTCCACGAGGTCATCGGCGGGCACGACCCGATGGACTCCACGTCGATCGATGCCCCCGTGCCTGCCCTTGTCGAGGCCGCCCGCCGCGCCGACGTGTCCGGGCTCCGGGTCGGCATCGTGCGCGAGCTCACGGGCGAGGGCTTCCAGGCCGGGGTCCAGACCCGTTTCGACGAGGCCGTTCAGCACCTCGTCGACGCGGGCGCCGAGGTCGTCGAGGTCTCCTGTCCGAGCTTCACCTACGCCCTGGCGGCGTACTACCTCATCCTCCCGAGCGAGGCATCGAGCAACCTGGCGAAGTTCGACGCGATGCGCTACGGCCTGAGGGTCGCTCCCTCCGGCATCCCGGACCCCAGTGCCGAGCAGGTCATGGCAGCCACCCGCGACGCCGGCTTCGGCGACGAGGTCAAGCGCCGCATCATCCTCGGCACGTACGCCCTCTCGAGCGGCTACTACGACGCCTACTACGGCTCCGCGCAGAAGGTCCGCAGGCTCATCGCCGACGACTTCTCGAGGGCCTTCGAGACCGCTGACGTCCTCGTCAGCCCCACGGCACCGACGACGGCGTTCCGGTTCGGCGACAAGCTCGACGACCCGATGGCGATGTACCTCAACGACATCGCGACGATCCCGGCGAACCTCGCGGGCATCCCGGGCATCTCGGTGCCGAGCGGCCTCGCCGACGAGGACGGCCTGCCCGCGGGCTTCCAGATCCTCGCCCCCGCGATGCGCGACGACCGCCTGTATGCCGTGGGCGCCGCTCTCGAGGCCCGCCTCACGGCTGCCTGGGGTGGGGCCATCCTGGAGCGCGCGCGACCGCTCGCGGGCAGCGGCACCGTAGCCGGCACGACGAGAACGAAGGAGGCCTGAGGCATGACGACCCAGGCGACCGCCGAGGCCACGCTCTCGTTCGAGGAGGCGCTCGCGGCATACGAACCGGTCATGGGCCTCGAGGTGCACGTCGAGCTCAACACGGCCACGAAGATGTTCTGCGGCTGCCCCACGGAGTTCGGCGCCGAGCCGAACACACAGGTCTGCCCGGTCTGCCTCGGCCTGCCCGGCGCGCTGCCGGTCGTCAACGACAAGGCCGTCGAGTCGGCGATCCGGATCGGGTTGGTGCTCCGCTGCGAGATCGCGCAGTGGTGCCGCTTCGCGCGGAAGAACTACTTCTACCCGGACATGCCGAAGAACTTCCAGACCTCCCAGTACGACGAGCCCATCGCGTTCGACGGGTTCCTCGACGTCGAGCTGGACGACGGCACCGTCTACCGCGTCGAGATCGAGCGGGCCCACATGGAGGAGGACACCGGGAAGTCCCTCCACGTCGGTGGCTCCACCGGACGCATCCACGGTGCGACACACAGCCTCGTCGACTACAACCGCGCCGGCATCCCGCTCATCGAGATCGTCACCAAGCCCATGAGGGGGGCGGGGGAGCGCGCACCGGAGATCGCGCGGGCCTACGTCGCGACCTTGCGCGACCTGCTCAAGGCGCTCGACGTCTCGGACGTGCGCATGGAGCAGGGCTCGGTGCGCTGCGACGTCAACCTGTCGCTCATGCCCAAGGGCGCCGACCGGTTGGGCACTCGCACCGAGACCAAGAACGTCAACTCGCTGCGCTCGGTCGAGCGGGCCGTCCGGTACGAGATCGGGCGGCAGGCTGCCGTCCTGTCATCGGGCGGCAGCATCGTCCAGGAGACCCGGCACTGGCACGAGGACACCGGCGTCACCACGTCCGGCCGGGTGAAGTCGGACGCCGACGACTACCGCTACTTCCCCGAGCCGGACCTCGTCCCGGTGGCGCCGACCGCAGAGATGGTCGAGGCGTTGCGCGGCACGCTGCCCGAGCCGCCGGTGGCCCGCCGCAGGCGGCTCCAGACGTCATGGGGGTTCAGCGACCTCGAGATGCGCGACGTCGTCAACGCCGGGCTCGTCGAGCTCGTCGAGGAGACGGTGCGGGCCGGCGCCTCAGCCGGCCGCCGCGCGCAAGTGGTGGTCGGGCGAGATCGCCCGGCGGGCCAACGCCGCCGGACAGGACGTCCCCACGTATGCCGCCTCGCTCGGCGTCGCGCCGACCCACGTGGTCGAGCTCGAGTCGCTCGTGCGGCGTGGACGGCTCAACGACTCCATGGCGCGTCAGGTCTGGGAGGGGCGTGCTCGCGGGGGAGGGGACCCCCACCGCCGTGGCCGACGCCCGCGGGCTCGAGCTCGTCCAGGACACCGGGGCGCTCGCGTCGGCTGTCGACGCGGTCATCGCCGCGAACCCGGACCTCGCCGCCAAGATCCGCGACGGGAAGGTCGCCGCGGCCGGTGCCCTCATCGGGCAGGTCATGCGCGAGCTGAAGGGACAGGCCGATGCGGCAGCGGCCCGTGCCCTCATCCTGGAGCGTCTCGGCCAGTCCTGACCTCCCGGGCCCCGCGGCCGCGCAGGAGAGGGAATCGCGCTCGTCGATGGCGCCCCGGAGCAGGCAGGACAGCGCCCGTGGCGCAGGTGCATGATCGGGGTATGACCCGGGCAGCACAGGACCGTACGCTCGTCCTCCTCCGCCATGCCAAGGCCGAGCAGCAGGGTTGGGACGACGACCACGAGCGGCAGCTGACCGGGCGGGGCCGGCGTGACGCCGCAGCGGCCGGCCGGTGGCTCGTCCAGCACGGCATCGGCCTCGACGAGGTCCTGTGCTCGACCTCTGAGCGCACCCAGCAGACCGCCGAGGGCGTGTGGTCCGGTGGCTGCCCCGAGACGGACCTCCACCTCGACCGGCGCATCTACCTCGCTTCCCCCGAGCGGCTGCTCGAGGTCGTGCGGGAGGCGGACGACGACGCGGACGTGCTCATGGTCATCGGCCACGCCCCCGGCATCCCGGCGCTGGCCGAGCTGCTCTGTGACGGCGAGGGCAGCGTCGAGGGGCATCGGCGGATGGCCGAGGGCTTTCCCACGTGCGGGGTGGCCGTCCTGCACTACTCGGGCCGGTGGGCCGACCTCGACTTCGGCGACGCGCGCCTCGAGCGGTTCCACGTGTGCCGCGACGGCGCCTGAGGAGGTCGTGACTTTCCGTCGGTGGAGAACGCATCCGCGGGCGGCCTTCGCGGCGAACTACGGGTGAGGTCGCGTCAGGTCGGCCCAGCCGCGAGAGAGGACCGTCCATGAGCGTCGCGACGCCGACGCGGGACAGGTGCGCGGCCGGGTGGGTGAGCACTCTGCCGCGGCACGCCGCGCGACGCCCCGGACGCGCCCACCGGGGCGGCGCGGACACGGGAAGGGCCCTTATCGTGGAGGTCGTGCGCACCGACGAGGAGGAGACGACGGCGGTCATGCACGAGCTCGCCGAGCGCCTGCGCGACGGCTCCCTCGAGGCGCTCGAGGAGTCCTACGCGCGCTGGTCCTCCTTGGTCCACACCCTCGCGCTGCGTTCGCTCGGCAACCACCACGACGCCGAGGACGTGACCCAGCAGGTGTTCGTCGCCGCCTGGCGCAGCCGGCACACACTCCGACCGGATCGGGGCACCGTGCCGGGCTGGCTCGTCGGCATCACCCGCAACAAGGTGGCCGACCTCCACGCCCAGCGGGCCCGTCAGGCCCGTGACCTCGGTGCCGCGGCGCTCGACGCCCTGCCCGCCCAGCACGACCCGGCGCCCGACGAGCAGCTCGCCGCCCGACTCCTGCTCGCCGACGCCCTCGACGACCTGGGGGAGCCCCGGTCGACCGTCGTGCGGATGGCCTTCCTCGAGGACCTCACCCACGACGAGATCGCCCGCCGGCTCCAGCTTCCGCTCGGAACCGTCAAGAGCCACATCCGCCGTGGCCTCCTTCACCTCCGGACGCGCCTCGAGGAGGTGAACCATGTCCCATCCTGAGGAGGGGGTCCTCGTCGACCTCGCCACCGGCGAGCCGGTCGATGCGACGGTGACTGCGCACGTCACGACGTGCCCACGGTGCTCGTCCGAGATCTCCTCGCTGCGCGAGGTGCTGCTCGCCGTGCGTGAGCCACGTCCCGACCTCGTGGCGGCACCACCCGGTGTCTGGGATGCCGTGACCGCCGAGATCGGGCGAGCCGACACGTCGCCGGAGCCACGCTCGGCTCCCTCGGGACCCGACCGCCCCAGCGGAGCAGCCGGCGAGGCAGGGCTCGACGCAACCACGTCTCCACCGGCGTCGGAACCGCCCGTCGACCTCGCCGCCCGCCAGAGGGATCGCGGTCGCCGGCGGGCGCCGCTCATGTGGGTCGCGGCGGCAGCCGCGGCGGGACTCGTCGTCGGGGCCGTGGGCGGCCGCCTCGTGGACGGCACCGAGCCGGACGAAGCAGCCGTGACGGTGGCCAGCACGACGCTGGACACCCTCGACACCCGTCAGGTGCGGGGGACGGCGGACGTCCTGCGTGACGCAGACGGGGTGAACCTCGCGGTCCACACCGACCCGCTCGACCCGCCGCAGGACGGTTACCTCGAGGTGTGGCTCATCAACGAGGACCTCCAGCGGATGGTGTCGGTCGGCGTGCTCCGCCCGGAAGCCGTCGGAGCAGAGGTTCCCCATCCCGCAGGAGCTGCTCGACGAGGGCTACGTCATCGTCGACATCTCCCGGGAGGGCTTCGACGACTCGCCCGAGCACTCCGGCGACAGCGTCGTCCGCGGTTCGCTGACGACCTGAGCCGGCGGCAGGGACGGCACGGACCTGCGACGTCGAACGGTCCCTAGGATGGCGGCATGACGACGTCCCCCGACATCAAGCCCCGCAGCCGCGATGTCACCGACGGTCTCGAGAGGGCTGCCGCCCGGGGGATGCTCCGGGCCGTCGGCATGGGCGACGACGACTTCGCCAAGCCCCAGATCGGCGTCGCCAGCTCGTGGAACGAGATCACGCCGTGCAACCTCTCGCTCGACCGGCTCGCCAAGGCGGTGAAGGACGGCGTGCACGCCGGCGGCGGCTACCCGCTGGAGTTCGGGACGATCTCGGTGAGCGACGGCATCTCGATGGGACACGAGGGCATGCACTTCTCCCTCGTGAGCCGGGAGATCATCGCGGACTCCGTCGAGACCGTCATGAACGCCGAGCGCCTCGACGGCTCGGTGCTGCTCGCGGGGTGCGACAAGTCTCTGCCCGGCATGCTCATGGCCGCGGCCCGACTCGACCTCGCCTCCGTCTTCCTCTACGCCGGCTCGATCCTCCCGGGCATCGCGAAGATGTCGGACGGGTCCGAGCGGACGGTCACGATCATCGACGCCTTCGAGGCGGTCGGCGCCTGCGCCCGAGGCCTGATGTCGCGGGAGGACGTCGACGCCATCGAGCGGGCGATCTGCCCGGGCGAGGGGGCCTGTGGGGGGATGTACACGGCGAACACCATGGCCTCGGTGGCCGAGGCACTCGGCATGTCGCTCCCGGGCTCGGCCGCGCCGCCGGCGACCGACCGCCGCCGCGACGGCTTCGCCCGCAAGTCCGGCGAGGCGGTCGTCGAGCTCCTGCGCCGAGGCATCACGGCCCGCGACGTCATGACGAAGGAGGCCTTCGAGAACGCGATCGCCGTCCTCATGGCCTTCGGAGGTTCGACGAACGCGGTGCTCCATCTTCTCGCCATCGCCCACGAGGCGGAGGTCGCACTCACCCTCGAGGACTTCCAACGGGTCGGCGCCCGGGTGCCGCACCTGGCCGACGTCAAGCCGTTCGGCCAGTACGTCATGACCGACGTCGACCGCGTCGGCGGCGTGCCGGTCGTCATGCGCGCCCTGCTGGATGCCGGTCTCCTGCACGGAGACTGCCTCACCGTCACGGGCCGGACGATGGCTGAGAACCTCGCGCACATCGCGCCGCCGGACGTCGACGGCAAGGTGGTGCGGGCGATGCGCGAGCCCATCCATGCCACGGGCGGCATCACGGTGCTGAGCGGCTCACTCGCCCCGGAGGGGGCCGTCGTGAAGTCCGCGGGCTTCGACTCCGACGTCTTCGAGGGCACCGCACGAGTCTTCGACGGTGAGCGGGCGGCGATGGACGCGGTGGAGAACGGAGCGCTGAGCACCGGGGACGTCGTCGTCATCCGGTACGAGGGTCCCAAGGGAGGCCCCGGCATGCGCGAGATGCTCGCGGTGACCGGCGCGATCAAGGGCGCCGGCCTCGGCAAGGACGTGCTCCTGTTGACGGATGGGCGCTTCTCCGGCGGGACCACCGGCCTGTGCGTCGGACACGTCGCCCCCGAGGCCGTCGACGAGGGACCCATCGCGTTCGTCCGGGACGGCGACAGGATCCGCCTCGACGTGGCGCGGGGCCGCCTCGACCTCCTCGTCGACGGCGACGAGCTGGCGCGGCGCCGTGCCCAGGGCGTGTCGCACCCCGAGCCGAAGTACACCCGAGGGGTGCTCGCGAAGTACCGCCGACTCGTCGGCAGCGCCAGCACGGGCGCGGTGTGTGACTGAGGTCGGGCCGGGGGACCCCGCACTCGAGCTCCGAGGTCTCGTCAAGGAGTTCCGGGGCCGGCGGGTCGTCCACGCGCTGACCCTGGCCGTGCCGCGCGGTTCGCTCTTCGGCCTCGTCGGCCCGAACGGCGCCGGAAAGACGACGACGTTGTCCATGGCGACCGGGCTGCTGCGGCCGGACGGCGGCACCGCCCGGGTCCTCGGCCACGACGTGTGGCAGGATCCGGCGGCCGCCAAGGCCGCCATGGGCGTCGCGCCCGACGGCATGCGCCTCTTCGAACAGCTCTCGGGCCGCGAGCTGCTCCTCTACGTCGGGGCGCTGCGCCGGATGCCGGCCGAGGTCACCGCCGCACGCGCGGCCGAGCTGCTCGCCGTGCTCGACCTGGCCGAGGACGCCAGCACCGTCGTCGCCGACTACTCGGCGGGGATGGTGAAGAAGATCAGTCTCGCCGCCGCGCTCATCCACGCACCGCGGCTCCTCGTCCTCGACGAGCCGTTCGAGGCGGTCGACCCGGTGTCCGGCCAGACCATCCGCACGATCCTGCGCCGCTACGTCGGGAGCGGGGGCACCGTCGTCATGTCGAGCCACGTCATGGAGCTCGTCGAGGGCCTCTGCGACCGGGTCGCCGTCATCGCGGGCGGCCGGGTGCTCGCCGAGGACACGGTTCGCGGACTCACCCGCGGCGGGTCCCTGCACGACCGCTTCCTGGAGCTCGTCGGGGCGACCGACTCCGCCGGCGAGGGCCTGACGTGGCTCGGCTGACGTGACCCCGGCAGGGGGGTCCGCCGTGGTCGGCCTGGTCGTCCGGCTTCGGTTCGCCATGTGGCGGACCGCGATGTCGCGCAGCCCGCTGCACCTCGTGTCGTCCATCGTCGGCGCACTGGCCGCTCTCGGAGTGCTCGCGCTGCTCGGCCCCGGGCTCGTCCTCCTTGCCGGGCAGCCGGTGCGCATCACCGCACTCACCGTCCCCCTCTTCGCCGTCATCACCCTCATGTGGGGAGTGCTGAGCCTCATCGCGACGGGTGTGGACTCCATCCTCGACCCCGCCCGCTTCGCCGTCCTGCCCCTTCGTGCCGCCGAGCTGGCGCGCGGGCTGCTCGCCGCCGCCTGCACCGGCATCCCCGCGCTCATGCTCGCCGGCCTGGCGTTGGCTCAGACGTGCTCGTGGCTGGGGCACCCGCCATCGGTCCCGGCGGCCCTGCTCGGGGGAGTGCTGGGCCTGCTCACGGCGATCCTGTTCTCCCGGGCGGTGACCAGCGCCCTGGCCGCCGTCATGACGACCCGGGCGGGCCGGGTGCTCGGAGCGGTGGTCGTGTCCCTCGCGACGCTCCTGCCGCTCGGTCTCAACCTCCTGCTCACGACCGGTTCCCTCGCGGCGGACCTCAGCTCCTTCGACGCCACCCGTTCCGCGACGGTGGCGTCGTGGACGCCGGTGGGCTGGGCCTGGGCGCTGCCGTTCGACGTCGCGACCGGCCGGTGGTGGAGCGCCGCCGTTCACCTGACCCTCGCGCTGCTGCTCATCGTCGCGCTCTGGGTGGTCTGGGTGCGCCAGCTGGAACGGACGCTCACCTCCCCCCTGACCGCCGCGGGGGGCCAGCGGATCGGCCACGGCCGCTTCCTCCCGGCCGTCCTCGGCACCTCACCGACGGCCACCGTCGCCGCTCGGCGGATCCGAGCCTGGTACCGCGACAGCCGGCTCGTGGGCATCGCCCTCCGGACGGCGGTGCTGCCGGTCTTCTTCGTGGCCCAGGCGGTCCTCACGGGTATGCCGGGGCTCGCGGGGGTCGGCGTGGTGACGCTCGCGGTGTTCGCCGGGCTGACCCTCATGAACGACCTCGCCTTCGACGGCCCCGCCTGGTGGCTGCACGTGGCCGTCGGCGTCCGCGGTTGGGAGGACCGGCTGGGCCGGGCGCTCGCGTCCGCCGTCGTCTTCGGTCCGGTGGTCCTCCTCACGTATGCCGTGAGCGTCGCCATCGGCGTCATCGGCCGTCCGGTGCCCTGGCTCACGGTGATCGTCGCCGCGTTCCTGGCCAGCCTGGGACTGGCCGTGGGTGTCGGGGCGGTGCTCCCCGGGACGGCGCCGCGGACGGGCGGCAACCCGTTCGCGGCGACCTCCGGCGGGGCGGCTCAGGGCTGCCTGACGGCGATCGTGTCGTTCGTCGGCCCCGTCGTGCTCACCCTGCCGGTTGCCGTCGCGGCGGTGCTGACGGCAGGGTCGGAGACCGGACGGTGGCTCACGCTCGCCCTCGGCACGGCATACGGGCTCGGCCTCCTCGCCCTCGGCGTGGTCCTCGGGGGGCGGCGCCTCGATCGGCGGTCCCCAGAGGTGCTGGGCCAGCTGGCCCACGCCCAGCTCTAGCTCGCCGGGCGACTCTCGGGCACCGGAGCAGGCTCCGGATCCGTGCGGTCGTGCACGGCTCGCGCCACGCCCACGGGCGCGAACCGGTCGTGGAACGTGACGAGCAGGGAGAGAAGGAGGACGAAGAACAGCGTGTCCGACTCGCTCAGGGCCCTGCCCCCGAGGACGAGGCGCGCGAGGAGGACGAGCCCGACGTTCGTCGCGACGCGAACCCCGAATGCCGCGAAGAGCCCCTCAGGGCTCTGCGCCCACCGAGCGACGGCGATGGAGATCGCGGCGTTGGCGACGACGAAGACGGCGACACCGGTGAACATCCCGAGGTCCGACACCTCGAGGCCCGGCAGCACTCGTGCATAGATCGTGGACAGCAGGCCGATGAGCACGACCTTCTCCACGGTCCACCAGGACCACACCCGCACGTTCGCCGCCGTCCAGGCGTCACGTTCGGCGACCGTGTCCATCTCCTCCGGGAGGGGGTCGGCTGCCAGTCGCCACGCCCAGTCGGGTCGCGGGAGCCGCGGGCGGACGACGAACCAGAGGACGGCGAGGGCCCCGACGACGATGGCGATGACGAGCGGTGGGAACCACGACACGTCCGACCACGTGTCGGTGAAGTCGAGCTGCGCGATGTGGATCCAGTACTCCTGCGGCAGCTTGACGAAGACCCAGATGGCCGCGGCGGTGAGCAGCCAGAAGCGCGTGCCGAAGCGTCGGGGGTCCCAGCGGAGCCGGACCACCTCGTAGGCGATGAAGAAGTACTCGAACGTGTTGGGGAAGACGAGCAGCACGGTCCGGTTTCCCGTCAGCTCGAACGCCATGACGCCGACCATCCGGTAGAAGAAGAGGAAGCGGGCGATCTGTACCGCCGAGCTCCGTGTCCAGTTCTGGAGCGTCGAGAGGAAGGCGATGGCGAGGTAGTAGACGTCCATCGCCTTGTCGTAGTTCTGGTAACCGGGCGGGTCGAACCCGAACGCCTGGAAGATCGTCTGGTCGATGCCGTCGAGGACGAGGCAGGCCACGATCGCGGGCAGGGGGAACCGCGGGATGAGCAGTGGCACCACGAAGCGCGCCCCCACCACCGCCACGAAGACGATGGTGACCTGGGTCGTCATGCGGGCTCCCGGCGCTCGTGCTCCGCCGTGCGACGGGGCGTCGCCGCGAGGCTAGCGGAGCGAGGTCGTCGATGTCGGGACGAGGAGCCGCCCTGCCCGCGACCGAGCGGAGCTCACCCGCCCGGATCGTGGGACCGGGCGTCTCGCCCGTTGACACCGCTTCCGGCTGCGGGGAGAGTGAGCCCGTGGCCCGAGTCCTCGTACTTCCCCCGCGCGTCTGACCGATCGAGACCAGACGCGCTCCCTCCGTCGTCCCGCTCCCGGGACTGGAGGGCTTTTTTGTGCACGGACGACGACCCGGGAGCAGCGACCCGAGAGAGCGGTGACAGGCAGTGAGCGACGTGAGGCCGGCGACCCCGGTTGCCCCAGCGGTGCCCAGCGCACCCACCGCACCCAGCCCTGCTCAGCTGGCACAGCAGGCGAGGGCGCGCTCGCCGATCGAGGTGACCGGCGCACAGAGCCTCGTGCTCTCTCTCGAGGCCATGGACGTCGACACCGTCTTCGGCATCCCCGGCGGTGCGATCCTGCCCGCATACGACCCCCTCCTCGACTCGGTGAAGGTCCGGCACATCCTCGTGCGCCACGAGCAGGGTGCCGGCCACGCGGCCGAGGGGTACGCCTCGGCAACCGGTCGCGTGGGGGTCTGCATGGCGACGTCGGGCCCCGGCGCGACGAACCTCGTGACCCCCCTGGCCGACGCCCACATGGACTCGGTCCCGATCGTCGCGATCACCGGGCAGGTGAGCTCGAAGGCGATCGGCACGGACGCCTTCCAGGAGGCTGACATCCGCGGCATCACGATGCCGATCACGAAGCACAACTACCTCGTCACCAACGCGGCCGACATCCCCCGCGTCATCGCCGAGGCCTTCCACATCGCCTCGACCGGTCGCCCGGGGCCCGTCCTCGTCGACATCGCCAAGGACGCCCTTCAGGCCCGCACGACGTTCTCCTGGCCGCCGCGCTTCGAGCTGCCCGGCTACCGTCCGGTGGCGCGCCCCCACAGCAAGCAGATCCGCGAGGCCGCGCGCCTCATCGCGGAGGCCGAGCGGCCCATCCTCTACGTCGGCGGCGGCGTCGTCCGCGCCGGTGCCAGCGAGGAGCTGCGCCGTCTCGTGGAGCTGAGCCGGATCCCCGTCGTCACGACGCTCATGGCCCGAGGCGCGCTGCCCGACAGCCACCCCCTCCACCTCGGGATGCCGGGCATGCACGGGTCCGTTCCGGCGGTGACCGGCCTCCAGAAGGCCGACCTCATCATCGCCCTGGGGGCCCGCTTCGACGACCGGGTCACCGGTCAGCTCTCGACGTTCGCCCCCGAGGCACGGGTGGTGCACGCGGACATCGACCCCGCCGAGATCTCCAAGAACCGCAGGGCCGACGTGCCGATCGTCGGTGACTGCAAGGCGGTCATCGCCGACCTCATCGAGGCCGTCGACGCTGACAACGACGCGGGTAGGGGCGGGGACTACACCGAGTGGCGCGAGCGTGTCGCCGGCTGGAAGCAGTCCTTCCCCCTGGGCTACGCCGAGCCGGAGGGCGGCACGCTCGCCCCGCAGTACGTCCTGGAGCGGCTCAGCGCCATCGCCGGCCCGGAGTCGGTCTACGTCGCCGGCGTCGGACAGCACCAGATGTGGGCCGCCCAGTTCATCCGGTACGAGCGCCCCAACTCCTGGCTCAACTCCGGTGGCCTCGGGACGATGGGGTATGCCGTGCCGGCCGCCATGGGTGCCCAGGTCGGCGAACCGCACCGCACGGTGTGGGCGGTCGACGGCGACGGCTGCTTCCAGATGACCAACCAGGAGCTCGCGACCTGCGTCATCAACAACATCCCGATCAAGGTCGCGATCATCAACAACAGCTCACTGGGCATGGTTCGTCAGTGGCAGACGCTGTTCTACAACGAGCGCTACTCCAACACCGACCTGCACACCTCGGTGGGGTCGCGGGTCCCCGACTTCGTCAAGCTCGCCGAGGCCTACGGCTGCGCCGGCCTGCGGTGCGAGCGACCGGAGGACGTGGACGCGACGATCCGCGCGGCGATGGAGGTCACCGACCGACCGGTGGTCGTCGACTTCGTGGTGCACCGCGACGCCATGGTGTGGCCGATGGTCCCCGCCGGGGTGAGCAACGACGCGATCCAGGTGGCCCGCGACACCGCGCCCCAGTGGGACCGCGAGGAGTCCGAGGCCGTCGAGCAGTCGCTCGACCCCGACCACGACGGGATCCCCACGGGCTCCCACCAGATCTGAAGGGAGCCGCACCGTGTCCAAGCACACGCTGTCCGTCCTCGTGGAGAACAAGCCCGGTGTCCTCGCCCGGATCGCGGCACTCTTCTCCCGTCGGGGGTTCAACATCGACTCCCTCGCCGTCGGCGAGACCGAGTACCCCGACATCTCCCGGATGACCGTCGTGGTCGACGTCGACGAGCTGCCCCTGGAGCAGGTGACCAAGCAGCTCAACAAGCTCGTCGAGGTGCTCAAGGTCGTCGAGCTCGAGCCGGTCTCGGCCGTGCAGCGACAGGTCATGCTCATCAAGGTGCGCGCCGACCCGGCCACCCGCAGCCAGGTCCTGGAGATGGTCCAGATGTTCCGCGCCAAGGTCGTCGACGTCGCCACGGACTCGCTCACCATCGAGGCGACGGGGACCACCGACAAGCTGCGGGCGCTGCTCGAGGTGCTCCAGCCCTTCGGCGTCAAGGAGCTCGTGCAGTCGGGCATCGTCGCGGTCGGCCGGGGCCCGAGGTCGATCACCGACCGGGCCCTGCGCAGCGCCTGAGACCACGCCCGCTGCCCCCGCCGCACGGCATACAGTCCGACCGAACCCCACGCTCCCACGCAGGACCGACGTCCACCACCACCGAAGGAGAGGCCGACACGATGGCCGAGATGTTCTACGACGACGACGCCGACCTGGCGGTCATCCAGGGCCGCAGGGTCGCGGTCATCGGCTACGGCAGCCAGGGCCACGCGCACGCGCTGAACCTTCGGGACTCAGGGGTCGACGTGCGCGTCGGCCTCGCCGAGGGGTCGAAGTCCCGCCCCAAGGCCGAGGCGGAGGGGCTGCGGGTCCTCTCGGTGGCGGACGCCGTCGCGGAGGCCGACGTCGTCGTCATCCTCACGCCCGACCAGGTGCAGCGGACGGTGTACGCCGAGCACATCGAGCCGCATCTGCAGGACGGTGCCGCCCTGCTCTTCGGGCACGGCTTCAACATCCGCTTCGGGTACATCACGCCGCCAGCCGGCTCGGACGTCGTCATGGTCGCGCCGAAGGGTCCGGGCCACCTCGTCCGACGGGAGTTCGTCGACGGGCGCGGAGTGCCCGTGCTGCTCGCGGTCGAGCAGGACGCCTCGGGCCGTGCCTGGGACCTCGTGAGGTCGTACGGCAAGGCGATCGGCGGCCTGCGCGCCGGCGGCATCACGACGACCTTCACCGAGGAGACCGAGACGGACCTCTTCGGCGAGCAGTCGGTGCTCTGCGGCGGCGCCTCCCAGCTGGTCATGTACGGGTTCGAGACCCTCGTCGAAGCCGGCTACCAGCCCGAGGTCGCCTACTTCGAGTGCCTCCACGAGCTCAAGCTCATCGTCGACCTCATGGTCGAGGGCGGCATCGCCAAGCAGCGCTGGTCGGTGTCGGACACGGCGGAGTACGGCGACTACGTCTCCGGACCGCGCGTCATCGACCCCTCGGTGAAGGACAACATGAAGGCGGTGCTCGCCGACATCACGAGTGGGGCGTTCGCGCAGCGCTTCATCGACGACCAGGACGCGGGCGCACCGGAGTTCAAGGCCCTTCGAGAGAAGGGCGCCCAGCACCCCATCGAGGCGACCGGCCGAGAGCTGCGCAAGCTCATGGCCTGGGTCGACTCCGACCGGGACGAGGACTACCTGGAAGGATCCGCCGCCCGCTGACGACCGCTCAGGTCACATCGTGGTCGTCGGCGTCCGCATGCTGGCACGCCCTTACCATGGTGTCCCGCCCCAGCGGCGTGCCGACGCCAGCACCCGGGAAGGCCGACGCCCACCCGGCACCGGCCTCCCGTCGATCGGCAGCTGACCGACCGCAGCACCGAAGGCAGGAACGTATCGTGACCAAGCCCGTCGTCCTCATCGCCGAGGAGCTCTCGCCCGCCACCCTCGACGCCCTCGGCCCGGACTTCGAGGTCCGCCACGTCGACGGTACCGACCGCTCCGCCCTGCTGCCGGCGCTCACCGACGTGGATGCGGTGCTCATCCGCTCCGCCACGAGGATCGACGCCGAGGCCCTGGCCGCCGCGAGGAACCTCAAGGTGGTGGCGCGTGCCGGTGTCGGACTCGACAACGTCGACGTGCCGGCGGCGACCAAGGCCGGAGTCATGGTCGTCAACGCCCCGACGTCCAACATCACGAGCGCGGCCGAGCTCGCGGTCGGCCTCCTGCTCGCGTGTGCCCGCAACATCGCCCCGGCGAACGAGGCGCTGAAGAACGGCGCGTGGAAGCGCAGCAAGTACGGCGGGGTCGAGCTGCTCGACAAGAAGGTGGGGATCGTCGGGCTCGGCCGGATCGGCCAGCTCGTCGGGGAGCGGCTGAAGGGCTTCGGCATCGAGATCCTCGCCTACGACCCGTATGTCTCCGTCCAGCGCGCCGGTCAGCTCGGCGCCCGTCTGGTCACCCTCGACGAGCTGCTCGCGGAGTCGGACTTCATCACCATCCACCTGCCGAAGACGCCCGAGACGATCGGGCTCATCGGCAAGGAGGCGCTGACGAAGGTCAAGCCGTCGGTCCGCGTCATCAACGCCGCCCGCGGAGGAGTCCTCGACGAGGAGGCGCTGGCCGACGCCATCGCCGAGGGCCGGGTCGCCGGCGCCGGCCTCGACGTCTTCGCGACCGAACCCTGCACCGACAGCCCGCTGTTCGCCCACGAGTCCGTGGTCGTCACCCCCCACCTCGGCGCCTCGACCGAGGAGGCCCAGGAGAAGGCCGGCGTCGCCGTCGCGCGGTCGGTGCGCCTTGCGCTCGGGGGTGACCTCGTGCCGGATGCCGTCAACGTCGCCGGAGGCGCGGTGGCCGAGGAGGTGCGGCCGGGCATCGACCTCGTCGAGAAGCTGGGGCGGGTCTTCACCGCGTTCGCCGGCGCGGTACCGGTGCAGCTCGACGTCGAGGTGCGTGGCGAGATCACGAGCCATGACGTCTCGGTGTGGGAGCTGTCCGCGCTCAAGGGACTCTTCACGGATGTCACGGAGGACCCGGTGACCTACGTCAACGCCCCCCTGCTCGCCAAGGAGCGCGGCTGCGAGTCCCGCCTCGTGACCGACGAGGTGTCCGAGGACTTCCGCAACGTCACCACGCTGCACGGCACCCTCGCCGACGGCACGACCCTGTCGATCTCCGGCACGCTCACCGGGCCGAAGATGGTGCAGAAGCTCGTCGGCATCAACAGCTACGACCTCGAGATCCCGATCTCGACGCACATGGCGTTCTTCGCGTACGAGGACCGGCCCGGTGTCATCGGCACCGTCGGCAAGCTCCTCGGGGACGCCGACGTCAACATCGCCGGCATGCAGGTCTCCCGTGACGACGACGTCGGGAAGGCCCTCGTCGCCCTGACGGTCGACAGCATCATCCCGGCCGACGTCATCGCGGCCATCGAGAAGGAGATCGGCGCGGAGACCGTCCGCGTCGTCGACCTCACCTGACCGTCGGTGGCTGCTCGAACCGGGAGATCGGCGAGCGCCTGTCCGTCATCGCGGCCAGCGTCACGACCCACGTCATGGCCGTGCTGCGCACGCTGGAGGTGCGCGAGGGGCGAGGCGTTCTGCGGAATCCACCGCGTCTGGCCGTCACGACCCATGGATCCCGACGCGGCGGGGCCCCATACGGCGCAGGTCCAGTCGTCGAGGCGTCCGGATGCTGGGAAACCCCATGACAGGTCGTTGGACGTCCACGTACCGTCGAGCGCATGACGCGGCCCTTCGTACTCCTCATTCCCGGCCGCGGCGAGGTTCGGTAGTCGGCTCCCTCGCCGCGGAGATCCCGTGGCGCCGCTGACCGTTCGCCGGCACGACCGTCGGCTCGAGCACCCCGAGCACCCCTGACCTGAGAGCGGCAGTGTCGCCGCAGAAGTGAGACCTCGATGAACGAGAACAGCACGCTCGACGAGACCACCCTCGCCCGCCAGGCACTCCAGGAGTCGATGGACCTGCGCGACCAGGGCCACTCCGACGACTGACCGACGGCTCGTAGCCTTCGAGCCGTCGACCGGGCCGTTCCTGCCCTCCACGGGCTGGGACGGCCCGTCCGCATGCCGGACGCACGGCATACCCTGAACGACATGACCGAGCGCGCCACCGACCCGGACACGCAGAGCCTCGACATCGCCGTCATCGGTGGCGACGGCATCGGCCCGGAGGTCGTCCGGGAGGGGCTCAAGGTGCTGGAGGCGGTGACCGACTCCGCCGGCCCCAAGGTCTCGACCACCGAGTACGACCTCGGTGCCCGCCGGTGGCACGCCACCGGGGAGACGCTGCCGGACTCCGTGCTCGCCGAGGTGACGCAGCACGACGCGATCCTCCTCGGAGCGATCGGCGACCCCACCGTCCCGAGTGGCGTGCTCGAGCGTGGAGTGCTCCTCCCGTTGCGCTTCGCCCTGGAGCACTACGTCAACCTCCGTCCGGCCAAGCTCTACCCGGGTGTGAACAGCCCGCTCGCCGTGGAGCGGGTCGCGCCGGGAGGCATCGACTTCGTCGTCGTCCGGGAGGGGACTGAGGGGCCGTACGTGGGAAACGGTGGGTCGCTGCGGACGGGCACGCCGCACGAGATCGCCACCGAGGTCAGCGTCAACACCCGGTTCGGGGTGGAGCGTGTGGTGCGCGACGCCTTCGGCCGGGCCTCTGCGCGCCCGCGTCGGCACCTGACCCTCGTCCACAAGCACAACGTCCTCACCCACGCCGGCCACCTCTGGCGCCGCACGGTGGAGGAGGTCGGGGCCGAGTTCCCCGAGGTGGAGACCGCCTACCAGCACGTCGACGCGGCGACCATCTTCCTCACCACCGACCCGGGTCGGTTCGACGTCGTGGTCACCGACAACCTCTTCGGCGACATCATCACCGACATCGCGGCGGCCATCGCCGGCGGCATCGGTCTCGCCGCCAGCGGCAACATCAACCCCGAGGGCCGCTTCCCGAGCATGTTCGAGCCGGTCCACGGGTCGGCCCCGGACATCGCCGGCCGAGCGGTCGCCGACCCCACCGCAGCCATCCTGTCGGTGTCGATGCTCCTCGCCCACCTCGGCCGGCTCGAGGAGGCGACCCGGGTGGAGCGCGCGGTGGCCGCCGACCTGGCCGCGCGCGGGACGCAGGCCCGGTCGACGGCCGCCGTCGGGGACGCGATCGCCTCCCGCCTCTGAAGGCCCGGCGGGTAGCCTTCGCGGGTAGCGCCGACGCTCCCCGAGGAAAGGACTGCCAGTCCGATGAGCCTGACCTTCGACCTCCACCGCCGACCCGACCCGGCGAGCGACGAGCGACGCGCCGAGATCCACGCCGACCCCGGCTTCGGCGTCCACTTCACCGACCACATGGTCACGGCGATCTGGACGAGGGAGGGCGGGTGGGGGCACGGCGCCGTCCGCGCGTACGGCCCGATCCAGGTCATGCCGAGCGCGGCGGTCCTCCACTACGCCCAGGAGATCTTCGAAGGGCTCAAGGCATACCGGCACGAGGACGGCTCGGTCTGGTCGTTCCGCCCCGAGGCGAACGCCGAGCGGATGCAGCGCAGTGCTCGCCGGCTCGCGCTGCCCGAGCTGCCGACGGAGGACTTCCTCGGGTCGCTGCGCGCCCTCCTCGAGGTGGACGAGCCCTGGGTCCCACCCGCCGGCACCGGCGAGACGAGTCTCTACCTGCGGCCGTTCATGTACGCCTCGGAGGCCTTCCTCGGCGTCCGCCCGGCCAACGAGGTGACCTACTGCGTCATCGCCTCGCCCGCAGGCCCCTACTTCGCCGGCGGCCTCAAGCCGGTGGCCCTGTGGCTGTCCGAGCACTACGCCCGCGCCGGTGCCGGTGGGACCGGAGCCGCCAAGTGCGGTGGCAACTACGCCTCGTCGCTCGCCGGGCAGCTCGAGGGCATCGAGCACGGGTGTGACCAGGCGGTCTTCCTCGACTCCTCGACCCAGACGTACATCGAGGAGCTGGGCGGGATGAACCTCTTCTTCGTCACCCGGGACAACCGGCTCGTCACCCCGGAGCTGACCGGCTCCATCCTCGAGGGTGTCACCCGCAGCTCGATCCTCGAGCTCGCCAAGGAGCTCGGCCTGGACCCGGAGGAGCGACGGGTCCCCATCGAGGAGTGGAAGGACGGGGTGGCGAGCGGGGAGATCCGCGAGATCTTCGCGTGCGGCACGGCGGCCGTGGTGACGCCCGTGGGGGAGCTCAGGTGGGAGGGCGGCACCGCGGCGTCCACTGCCGGCCAGGACGGCGGTGAGGTCACCCACGCCATCCGGCGGGCGCTTCTCGACGTCCAGTACGGCCGCGCCGAGGACACGCACGGGTGGCTCACCCAGCTCGGCTGACCTAAAGGTTCACCTGCGGACCATTGCCAAGGCATACTCGCTCCTGTGACCCCGGAGCAGTCGCCGCCGCAGCCACCGAGGCTGCCGGATGCCGTGCTGCGACCGGCCGTCGGCAACGTCTTCGAGACGACGGTCGAACAGCTCGGGACCGCCATCCGCCTCGGTGTCTTCGTCGCCGGTGAGCAGCTCCCGCCCGAGCGGGACCTCGCCGAGCGGCTCGGCGTCTCCCGCAACACGCTCCGCGAGGCGATCGCGGCCCTGCGTGACTCGCACCTCGTGACGACCACACGTGGCCGGGGAGGCGGCACGGTCGTGACGTATGCCGGTCAGCCCCTGTCCGGGTCGCGCCCGACCTCGAAGGTGAGCACGACGATCCGGCACGGTGCGGCGCTCGAGGACGCCCTGGACTTCCGGAGGGTGGTCGAGCCGGGCGCCGCGCGACTGGCCGCGACGCGACAGCTCTCCGGGGACCAGCGCGACTGGCTCGCCGAGTCGTGCCGGGCGGTCCGGGAGGCAGAGGCCGGGGCGCACCGCATCGCCGACTCGCGGCTCCACCTCGCGATCGCGACCCTCACCGGCTCACCCATGGTCGTCGAGGCGGTGACCCGCGCCCAGGCGGCCCTGGGCGAGCTCCTCGCGGCGATCCCCGTGCTGCGCACGAACATCGAGCACTCGCACGAGCAGCACGAGACCATCGTCGCGGCCATCCTGCGTGAGGACCCCGACACCGCCCGGACCGCCATGGAGGAGCACTGCGACGCGACGTCCGCGCTGCTCCGTGGCCTCATCGGATAGCGAGAAGGAGCACCATGCCGAGCCCGATCCATCACGGTGGCCCGCCCCAGCTCACCGTCGACCAGCTGCGCGCCGCGGTCCTGGCGAACGAGGTCGACACGGTCATCGTGGCCTTCACCGACATGCAGGGGCGCCTCCAGGGCAAACGCCTGCACGGACACTTCTTCCTCGAGCACGTCCTGGACCACGGCACCGAGGGGTGCAACTACCTCCTCGCGGTCGACGTCGACATGAACACCGTCGACGGCTACGCCATGTCGTCCTGGGAGCGTGGCTACGGCGACATGTTCTTCGAGATGGACCTGTCCACGTTGCGCCGGACCCCCGGGCACCCCAACTGCGTCACCATCCAGAGCGACCTCACCTGGCTCGACGGCTCGGGAGAGGTCACGCAGTCCCCGCGCACCATCCTCAAGCGCCAGATCGCCTCCGCCGAGGCGGACGGGTATGCCGGCTACGCGGGCACGGAGCTCGAGTTCATCCTCTTCGAGGACTCCTACGAGTCGGCCTGGGACCGGCGGTACCAGGGCCTCACCGGCGCGAACCGCTACAACGTCGACTACTCCATCCTCGGTGGCAGCAGGGTGGAGCCGGTTCTGCGGGAGATCCGCAACGAGATGTATGCCGCCGGCATGACCGTGGAGTCGGCGAAGGGCGAGTGCAACCTCGGCCAGCACGAGATCGGGTTCCTCTTCGACGAGGTGCTCCGGACCTGTGACAACCACACCGTCTACAAGACGGGGGCGAAGGAGATCGCGGCCCGGCACGGCCAGTCGCTGACCTTCATGGCCAAGTTCGACGAGCGCGAGGGCAACTCCTGCCACATCCACCTGTCCCTCCGCGGCACCGACGGGGCGGTGGTCTTCGCCGACGACGCCAGGGACGGCGGCCGGAGCGACCTGTTCGACCACTTCCTCGCCGGCGTGCTCGTGACGATGCGCGAGCTGTGCTACTTCTACGCGCCGAACGTGAACTCCTACAAGCGGTTCCAGCCCGGGTCGTTCGCTCCGACGGCGGTGGCGTGGGGCATGGACAACCGCACCTGCGCGCTGCGGGTCGTCGGCCACGGTGGCGGCCTCCGCGTCGAGAACCGCGTGCCGGGCGGAGACGTGAACCCCTACCTCGCCGTCGCGGCGATGATGGCCGGCGGGCTGCACGGCATCCGCGAGGCGCTGCCCCTCCCCCCCGCCTGCGAGGGCAACGCCTACGTCGGCGACTACGAGCACGTCCCGACCACCCTGGCCGAGGCACGCGACCTCCTCGCGGAGTCGACGATCGCGCGGAAGGCCCTGGGAGACGACGTCGTCGACCACTACGTCAACGCGGCGGACGTCGAGCTCGCCGCCTACAACAGCGCGGTCACCGACTGGGAGCGGGTCCGCGGCTTCGAGAGACTGTGAGCGCCAGCACCATGAGCACCACCACCGTGCACGACGTCGTGAATCCCGCGACGGAGGAGGTCGTCACGACGATCGACCTCGTCGGGCTCGAGGAGACCGATGCCGCCATCGCCCGGGCCGTCGAGGTCGGCCCACAGTGGCGGGCGGTGAGCCCCGCCGACCGGGGCATGCTCCTCCGGCGGTTCGCGGACGTCGTCGAGGCGCACACCGAGGAGCTCGCCCAGCTCGAGGTCGCGAACGCGGGCCACACGATCGGCAACGCCCGGTGGGAGGCCGGCAACGTCGTGGGTGTCCTGCGCTACTACTCGGCGGCGCCCGAGCGGCTCTTCGGCCGGCAGATCCCCGTGGCCGGCGGCCTGGACGTCACCTTCAAGGAGCCGCTCGGGGTCGTCTCCGTCATCGTCCCGTGGAACTTCCCGATGCCCATCGCCGGCTGGGGGATGGCACCCGCCCTCGCGGCCGGCAACACCGTCGTCCTCAAGCCCGCCGAGCTGACGCCGCTCACCGCGGTGCGCCTCGGCCAGCTCGCCCTCGACGCCGGCATCCCGGAGGGCGTCCTCACCGTGCTGCCCGGCAAGGGCTCGGTCGTGGGCGAGCGGTTCGTGACCCACCCGGACGTCCGCAAGGTGTGCTTCACGGGGTCGACCGCGGTCGGCCAGGGGATCATGCGCAAGGCTGCCGACCAGCTCAAGCGGGTGACCCTCGAGCTCGGCGGCAAGTCCGCGAACATCGTCTTCGCCGACGCGGACCTCGACACGGCGGCGGCATCCGCGCCGATGAGCTTCCTCGACAATGCCGGACAGGACTGTTGTGCGCGCAGCCGGATCCTCGTGCAGCGCACGGTGTTCGACTCCTTCATGGAGCGCTTCGAACGTGCCGTCAAGGGCGTCGTCGTCGGCGACCCCGGCGACGAGGGCACCCAGATGGGCCCGCTCGTGTCGTCGGGCCAGCGCGACATCGTGCGTGGGTTCGTCGAGGAGACCGGTGACGGCGGCCGGCCAACCGTCGACGTCGCCTTCCGCGGGTCGGCGCCGGAGGGCCGCGGCTGGTGGTACCCACCCACCGTCGTGCTCCCGAGCGGTCCCGGGGACCGGGTGTGGCAGGAGGAGATCTTCGGTCCGGTCGTGGCCGTCATGGCCTTCGACGACGAGGAGGACGCGGTCCGCAAGGCCAACGACACGGCATACGGCCTGTCCGGGTCGATCTGGACCCGGGACCTCGGCCGCGCCATCCGGGTCGCGCGAGGGGTCGAGGCGGGGAACCTGTCGGTCAACAGCCACAGCTCGGTGCGCTACTCGACCCCGTTCGGCGGCTTCAAGGCGAGCGGCGTGGGCCGCGAGCTCGGCCCCGACGCGCTCGACGCGTTCACCGAGGTCAAGAACGTCTTCCTCAGCACCGAGGCATGACCAGGCACGGGAGAGGCACTCATGGCAGGCAGGCTCGAGGGCAAGGTCGCGGTGGTGACGGGCGGCTGCTCCGGCATCGGCTTGGCGACCGTCCGGCGGTTCGCCGAGGAGGGTGCCACCGTCGTCGTCGCGGACCTCGCCGACCAGGCCGGCGAGACGATCGCCACGGAGGCCGGCGGGATGTACGTGCACACCGACGTCGCGATCAAGGAGGACGTCGACCGGCTCTTCGCGAGGACGGTGGAGCGCTACGGCCGGCTCGACATCGCCTTCAACAACGCCGGGATCAGCCCACCCGAGGACGACTCCATCCTCGACACGGACCTCGAGGCCTGGCGACGGGTCCAGGAGGTGAACCTCACCTCCGTCTACCTGTGCTGCAAGGCGGCCCTGCCGTACATGCTGGAGCGGCGGTCCGGCTCGATCATCAACACCGCGAGCTTCGTTGCGGTCATGGGTGCCGCCACCTCCCAGATCTCGTACTCGGCATCCAAGGGCGGAGTCCTCGCGATGACCCGTGAGCTGGGCGTGCAGTTCGCCCGCGACGGCATCCGGGTGAACGCCCTGTGCCCGGGGCCCGTCAACACGCCGCTGCTCAAGGAGCTGTTCGCCACGGACGTCGAGCGCGCCGCGCGCCGCCTCGTCCACGTGCCGATGGGGCGTTTCGGTGAGCCGGAGGAGATGGCGAACGCGGTGCTCTTCCTCGCCTCCGACGAGTCGAGCTTCATGACCGCCTCGACGTTCCTCGTGGACGGTGGCATCTCCGGCGCGTACGTCACACCACTGTGAGGGCCGACATGACGACCTCTGACCGACCGTTCGTGGGCGTGTCCTCGTACGTCGAGGACGTCGACCGCTCGCCGTGGAGGGCGCAACGCAGCGCGCTCGTGCCGCACCGGTACATCGCGCACCTGGAGCGGGCCGGCGCCCTCGTCGTCGTTCTGCCACCTCGGCCGGATGCGGACGACGAGATGGCTCATGCCGTCCTCGACCGGATCGACGCCCTCGTCATCGCCGGGGGCGCAGACGTCGAGGCGAGCCGGTACGGCGCGGGACCGCACGAGAGGGCGCAGCCGCCACGGCGCGACCGGGACGCCTGGGAGCTCGCCCTCGCCCGGGCGTCGGCCGATCGCGACCTGCCGGTGCTCGGCATCTGCCGGGGCATGCAGGTGATGGCAGTGGCGGCCGGCGGCGTCCTCGAGCAGCACCTGCCAGACCGTGTCGGGCACGACGCGCACTCCCCACGTCCGGGCGAGTACGCCTCGCACCACGCGGAACCCGTCGAGGGCACTCGGCTCGCCGAGCTGCTCGGCACCCAACCGCTCGACGTCCCGACCTACCACCACCAGGCCGTGCGGCCGGAGTCGCTGGAGGGAACGCCATACCGGGCATCGGCCTGGCACGCGGACGGGACGCTGGAGGCGATGGAGGACCCCGCCGCCCGCTTCCGGCTCGCCGTCCAGTGGCATCCGGAGGCGGGGAAGGACGGGCGGCTCTTCGACGCCCTCGTGGCCGCCACGGCGCCGCAGAGCGTGCAGTGAGAGGCGCCCCCGACCCACATCCGGCGAGACGTCCGGCGCGCCGACGACCCACCACGCACAATGGAGCGGTGACCACGCTGAACCGACTCGCCATCGCGGCCGGTGCCGCCAGTGCCCTCGGCGCTCTCGCCGTGAGGGGCCGGGGGGTCAGCGCCTCGATGGGGTCCCGGCCGAACGGCGATCGCCTGGAGCGGATGCGACGCTCTCCGCAGTACCGCGCCGGCGCATTCCACAACACCAGCCCGGGAACCGCCGTGATGCCCGCCGGACAGCGCGACGCGCTCCAGCGGTTCCTGGCCGGGTCGGAGCTGCGTCGTCCTCGCGCCCCGATCCCCGTCGTGAGCGCCTCACGGGAGCCGGCGACCGACGGCCTTCACGTCACCTGGTTCGGGCACGCCTCGTGCCTCGTGGAGCTCGACGGCGTGCGGCTGCTGCTCGACCCGGTGTGGAGCGAACGCTGCTCGCCGAGCCAGCACGTCGGCCCTCGTCGGCTGCACGCGGTGCCCGTGCCGCTCGCCGGCCTCGGACGGGTCGACGCCGTGGTGATCTCCCACGACCACTACGACCACCTCGACATGGACACGATCCGCTCGCTCGTCGAGCTGTCGGATGCCGTGTTCGTCGTCCCGCTCGGCGTCGGCGCGCACCTCGACAGCTGGGGGGTGCCGGCTGACCGCGTCGTCGAGTGCGACTGGGGTGAGGGCTTCGACGTCGGCGCCGTGAGCCTCACCGCCGTCGAGGCCCAGCACTTCTCCGGTCGCGGCCTGCGGCGGGACGGGACCCTGTGGGCCTCGTGGGTCCTCGCCGGGACGTCGGGGAGGGTCTTCTTCAGCGGTGACACCGGGTTCTTCGACGGCTACTCCGGCATCGGCGCCGAGCACGGGCCGTTCGACCTCTCGCTCATGGCGGTCGGTGCCTACGACGTCGCCTGGCACGACATCCACCTCGACCCGGAGGAGGCGGTCGAGGCCACCCGCCTGCTGAAGGGCGGGCTGCTGGTTCCGATCCACTGGTGCACGTTCGTGCTCGCCCCTCACCCGTGGGCCGAACCCGTCGAACGGCTCCTCGTCGCCGCGGCGACGCACGGCATCCCGGTGGCGGTGCCGCGGGTCGGCGACCGGGTGGACGTCGCCGACCCGCCGGGGCTCGACGCCTGGTGGGAGCTCGGCTGACCCCTCGACGTCCACCTCAGCGTAGTGGGCGACGCCAATCCGACGATGTGCCATGCCAGACCTCGGCGGTGGTACGCCAGCTGGAGTCCCGAGGTGCCTGCGGCGGCCATCATGGCGTCGGGCGGGTGGGCGTACGTGCGGAAGGGGCTGCCTCGCACACGGAACAGGAGGTTCTCGCCGGTGGCGGCTGCCCGGGTGAACGGGTTGCGCGGCGGGTGGCTGAAGATCAGGAGGCGGCGTGCGTGCGCCGCAGCCGCGGTGAGCAGCGCCTGGTGGTCGGGATAGCAGCACACCACCCGGTGGAGGACGACGACGTCGTGCGGCTCCACCGCCTCGGGGCTGCGCGCGAGGTCGACGTGCCGGCGGGACACCCGGTCGGCGACGCCGGCCTCCCGCGCGAGAGCCGCCGCATCGGTCTCGTAGGCCTCGGCCAGCTCGAGGTTGGTGGTCCGCGCCGCCCCGCGGCGCAGGAGCTCCAGCTGGATCGCCCCCACGCCGCCACCCACCTCGAGGACCGAGGCGCCCTCGACCCCGTGCTCGGTGACGACGTCGACGATCCTCGTGGCGGTCCGGTCCAGACCCCGCCGGCGGTAGCGCCGCGCCAGCCGGCGGGAGAAGGCCGCGCCGAACATGATGTCGTAACCCTCCGGTTCGCAGCAGCCTGCCATGAGGAGCAGTATCCGCCCGGCGCGCGGCCGCGCTGCCTGCCGAGGCGCGCCAGCATGTGGACGGGTCGTGTCCATGCGACACCCGGCTCGTGGGACAGTGTCGGCGTGACGCTCCGTGACGTGGTCACCACCACGGTCATTATCGGCTAGCGCGACGAGACGTCCTCGTCGCGCAGACCTCCCGCACCCGGGGGGTCTTTTGCTTGTCGGGAGCGGCGCGGGCGCGGCGGGACCGGGAAGCAGGGTCGCACCGCCCCCACCCCGGGCTGTGCGGCGGCAGCGCCGGCCCGACAATGGGTCACGAGCACCACACGTCATCGCCCCGGCCCTCACGGGCCGGGGCACAACGCCGGGCGACCGGCATACCGATGCAGGTGAGCACCGATGACCGACCTCCACGTCTACGACACGACGCTGCGCGACGGCGCGCAGCAGGAGGGGCTGAACCTCACGGTGGCCGACAAGCTGGCGATCGCGTCCCACCTCGACGAGCTGGGCGTCGGCTTCATCGAGGGCGGCTGGCCCGGTGCGAACCCCAAGGACACCGAGTTCTTCTCCCGCGCCGCGAACGAGCTGACCCTGAGGAACTCGACCCTTGCCGCGTTCGGCGCAACCCGACGGGCCGGTGCCAGGGCGGAGTCCGATCCCCTCGTGCGTGCCCTCCTCGACAGTCGCGCGGAGGTCGTCACCCTCGTCGCCAAGTCACACACCGGCCATGTGGAGCGAGCCCTGCGCACGACCCTCGAGGAGAACCTCGAGATGATCCGTGACACGGTCACCTTCCTGCGTTCCGAGGGGCGGCGCGTCTTCCTCGACGCCGAGCACTTCTTCGACGGGTACGCCGTGAACCGCGACTACGCCCTCGAGGCCGTTCGGGTCGCGGCGGAGTCCGGGGCCGAGGTGATCGCACTGTGCGACACCAACGGTGGGATGTTGCCGAGCACAGTGGCCGAGGTGGTGCACGACGTCGTCACCACGACCGGCGCGAGGATCGGCATCCACTGCCACAACGACACAGGGTGCGCCGTCGCGAACTCGATGGCTGCGGTCGACGCGGGCGCGACCCACGTCCAGGGCACCGTCAACGGGTACGGCGAGCGAACCGGGAATGCCGACCTCCTCACCGTCGTGGCGAACCTGCAGCTCAAGAAGGGCCTGCCCCTGCTCGAGCCGCACCGTCTCCAGGAGTCGACCCGCATCGCCCACGCCATCGCCGAGGTCACCAACGTCGCTCCCTACTCGCGCCAGCCCTACGTCGGGTCGAGCGCCTTCGCCCACAAGGCGGGCCTCCACGCGAGCGCCATCAAGGTGGACCCTGACCTCTACCAGCACATGGATCCCAAGCACGTGGGCAACGACATGCGGATGCTCGTCTCGGACATGGCGGGTCGTGCGTCGATCGAGCTCAAGTCCCGTGAGCTGGGATACCAGCTCGACTCCGCCGACGAGCAGCAGAACGCGACCCTCGCCCGCGTACTGCGCACCGTGAAGGAGCGAGAGCTGCGTGGTTACACCTTCGACGCGGCCGACGCGAGCTTCGAGCTCCTGCTGCGGCACGAGGTCGACGGCGCCCTGCCGGCCTTCTTCGAGGTGGAGTCCTGGCGGGTCATCACCGACGCGCGCGGCGACGACGAGGCCCTCTCGGAGGCGACCGTCAAGGTCCGCGCGGCGGGTGAGCGGGTCGTGGCCACCGGGGAGGGGAACGGGCCGGTCAACGCACTCGACCACGCACTGCGCCAGTCCATCTCGGCCGCGTATCCGGAGATCGGCCACCTCGAGCTCATCGACTACAAGGTGCGCATCCTCGACGCGGCACACGGCACGGATGCCGTCACCCGGGTCCTCATCGAGACGTCGGACGGCACGACCTCGTGGACCACGATCGGCGTCGCGGCGAACATCCTCGAGGCGTCCTGGGACGCGCTCGTCGAGTCGGTGACCTATGGCCTGGTTCGAGCCGGGGTCACTCCCCGCTGACGGTGCTCCGTGGTCCCGACGCGTTCGCGCGGGTGCCGGGCAGGTCGTGCTCACTCGTCGCCCCTCGGCCACGTGGGTGGTCCCACCGACCGGCAGTCGGCCCGCAGGCACGCGCGCCTTGAGCACGGAAGGAGCCGTCCCCACGGCCAGTGGTCCTCGGCTGCCTGTCGGTACGGCCCGGGTTCGAGGGCTCAGCTTCGGGGCGCCCAGCGTTGACGCACGTCCGGGAACCACCGGCCTTGTCGGGCCCGGGAACCCGTGCTGCGGGCCGTTCGTCGGAAGGGACGATGGTGTGCGACGCCTTCCACGACGAACGACGAGGACCCGATGCACAGGACGACCCCGTTCGCGGCGGTGACCGCGCTGGTCCTCGCGCTGGCCGCGTGCGGCGGCGACCCCGAGGCGGAACCCGCCTCCAGCGCGCCCAGCGCGACGGTCGCCTCCCCGTCTGGCGGCGTCACGACGAGTCCGTCCGCCGGTGGCGGGGGCGGGGTGTACGTCGCCCTGGGTGACTCCCTCGCGGCCGGCTACCAGCCGGGCGGCACGGAGCTGCGCGAGACGGCATACCCGGCGCTGACGGCCGGCCGGCTGGCGGGCGAGGGATCCGAGCTCGCGGTCGAGAACCTGGGCTGCAGCGGGGAGACGACGACCTCGCTCATCGAGGGCGGTAAGTGCGACTTCGACGAGGGCAGCCAGCTGGCGCAGGCGGAGTCAGTGCTCGAGCAGCGCGGCGACGACGTCGCACTGGTCACCATCGACATCGGCGGCAACGACCTCCTGCGCTGCGTGCGGGGCGGAGCCGAGGTGGACACCGCGTGCGTCGCGGACGGTGTCCAGACCGTCGAGAAGAACCTGCCGACCATCCTCGGGCGCCTGCGGGCCGCCGCGGGCGACGACGTGCCCGTGCTCGTGCTGGGGTACTACAACCCCTGGCTCGCCGCGAAGGCCCTGGACCAGCCCGTGAAGGGTCTCGACGACGCCGCCAAGGCCTACACCGCGCTCAGCCGCGCGATCCAGGCCGCCGCGGACGCCACGGACACCACGTTCGTCGGCCTCGACGAGGCCTTCGCCACGAGGGACACCACACCGACGGAGATCAACGGCCGGACGGTCCCGGAGAACGCGGCCCGCATCTGCACCCTGACGAACATCTGCACCGTCGGTGACATCCACCTCACCGACGAAGGAGCCGCCACGGTGGCGCGCGTGCTGGCCGAGGCCGCGACGGATGCCGGCGTCCCCGCCTCCTCGTGACCGCCTGCCGCTCGTACGCATCCCTCGGGGACCGGGCGCTCGCCCGTGCCTGACGCAGCAACCCGCTCGTGACGCCGGTGGACGAAGCGTCCACAACGGTCGTCCGCGTCATGGACGTGACCGAGGGCCGTCGCGGCCGGGGACGCGCCGTCGCTCGCGACCGTAGGCTCCACCCATGCGCATCGCGAGGTTCACGACGGGCGACGACCCGGCATACGGGCTGGTCGACGGAGCGGGCGAGAAGATCGCCGAGATCACCGGAGACCCGCTCTACCAGCGCATCGAGCTGACCGGAGCGGTGCACCAGGTCGACGACGTCCGCCTGCTGGCCCCCGTCATCCCCCGCAGCAAGGTCATCGGCATCGGTCGCAACTACCTCGACCACGCCCGTGAGATGGGCGGCGAGCCGCCCAGCGAGCCGATGATGTTCCTCGTCCCCAACACGGCGGTCGTCGGGCCCGGGGATCCCGTGGTCATGCCGCCACTGACGTCGGAGGTGAGCTACGAGGGCGAGCTCGCCGTCGTCATCGGCCGGATGTGCAAGGACGTCGACGCCCACGACGCGCTGGGCGTGGTGTTCGGATACACCTGCGCCAACGACGTCACCGCACGGGACCTGCAGCGCACCGACGGTCAGTGGGCACGTGCCAAGGGCTTCGACACGTTCTGTCCACTCGGGCCCTGGATCGAGACCGACCTCGACCCCGGGGCGCAGCACATCACCACCCGCCTCGACGGGACGGTGGTCCAGGACGGCCCGACGGCGCAGATGGTCCACGACGTCGCGGCGCTGATCTCCCACGCGTCGAGGGCCTTCACCCTGCTCCCGGGCGACGTCATCCTCACCGGCACCCCCGCCGGCGTCGGCCCCGTCCAGCCGGGTCAGCGGGTGGAGGTGGAGGTGGACGGCATCGGCGTGCTGAGCAACCCGTTCGTGCGTCACTAGGCTGTCCCCACCATGAGCGACTCCACGTATGCCGGCGCTGCCGGCGATCCGTCCGACAGCCCCCGCATCCAGGACGTCGCAGCAACGGCCGACAGCGCGGCTGCCGCCGACAGCGCCGACCAGCCGCCCGCCGTTCCCGGGGAGGGGCTCCCCGGCACGGTCCGGTTGCGGGTGGCGCCGTCGCCGACCGGCGACCCGCACGTGGGAACGGCCTACATGTCGCTGTTCAACCTCGCGTTCGTTCGCCAGCAGGGTGGGCGGTTCATCCTGCGCATCGAGGACACCGACCAGGCGCGGTTCCGTGAGGACTCGGAGAAGCAGGTCTTCGACACCCTGCGCTGGCTCGGGCTCACCTGGGACGAGGGGCCGGACGTCGGCGGCCCCTGCACGCCCTACCGGCAGAGCGAGCGACTTGCCACGTACAAGCCCTACGTGGACCGGCTGCTGGCCGAGGGAAAGGCCTACCGCTGCTGGTGCTCCCCCGAGCGTCTCGCCACGATGCGTGATGAGCAGCAGCGAGCCAAGCGCCCGACCGGCTACGACCGTCTGTGCCTCGGCAGGAGCGAGGAGGAGCGGCGGGCGCTCCCGGGCTTCTCGCAGACCTCGGTCGTGCGGATGCTCGTGCCGGACGACGCGCCCCTCGAGTTCGACGACCTCATCCGTGGGCGCGTCTCCGCGCCGCGGCCCGATGACCAGGTGATCATCAAGGCGGACGGATTCCCGACCTACCACCTCGCCGTGGTCGTCGACGACATTGCGATGGGGATCACCCACGTCGTGCGCGGGGAGGAGTGGATCTCCTCCACCCCCAAGCACGTGCTCCTCTACCAGTGGCTCGGAGTCGAACCGCCCCGCTTCGCCCACATGCCCCTGTTGCGCAACCCGGACAAGTCCAAGATCTCCAAGCGCAAGAACCCGGCTGCGCGGCTCACCTGGTTCCAGGAGCAGGGCTACCTCCCGGAGGCTCTCGTGAACTTCCTTGCCCTGCTGGCCTACCCGCCGGCCGAGGGTGCGGAGGGGGAGGACGTCGAGGTGTTCACCTTCGAGGAGTTCTCGGCGCGGTTCGACTGGACCGAGGTCAACCCGGTGGGGCCGATCTTCGACCTCAGGAAGCTCGACTGGATCAACGGGGTGTACCTGCGCGCGCTGGACCTCGACGACCTCACCGCACGGCTCCTACCGTTCCTCCAGGGCGCCGGCGTGCTCGGCGAGAACCCGTCGCTCGGGGAGCTGGCGCGGTTGCGGCGTGTCGCCGCCCTCATCCAGACGCGCATCGCGCACCTCACCGAGGCGACAGACCTCGTCGGTCCGTTCTACGTCGACGACGAGGCGGTGACGCTCGCAGACGACGCTCGGACGTCCCTCGGGGACGACGCTCCCCAGGTGCTGGACACGGCGATCGACGCGCTCGCCGTGCTGCCGGAGGACCGGTCCGGACTGCTCGGCTCCGAGTCCTCGTGGACGGCCGCCGCCGTGGAGGGCGCCCTGCGGGCGGCCCTGGTCGACGGCCTCGGCATCAAGCCGAAGTTCGCCTTCGGCCCGCTGCGCACCGCCGTCTCCGGCCGCCGCGTGTCGCCGCCGCTCTTCGAGTCGATGGAGGTCCTCGGCAAGGAGGCGACCCTGACCCGGCTGCGCACCCTGCGGGCCACGCTCTGAGAGGCGCGACGACGAGATGGACCCTGCTCGGCGTCGCCCGATCCACGGCGAATGATTTGGGGGGTGGGGGAGCCGACGGGTAACATCACTGCCCGGTTCGCCGAACGTCGCCCCGTTGTCCGGACGACCGACGGCATACCCCATGGGGTATGGTGTAATTGGCAACACTGGTGATTCTGGTTCATCCGTTCTAGGTTCGAGTCCTGGTACCCCAGCTCTCGTCACCGACCGCAGACGGCCGGTGACGATTCGGAGAATGTCCGCCGTTTCGGTATGGTTCTGCTCCGTTGCCCGCCGCCGTCGCGCAGTGGGTGAAACGTCACGGCCCCGTTGTGTAGTGGCCTAGCACGCCGCCCTCTCAAGGCGGTAGCGCGGGTTCGAATCCCGTCGGGGCTACGACGTCGAAGGCCCGGTCCGAGGACCGGGCCTTCGCCATGTCACCAGGCCCCAGCGCTCGATGCTCGGGTGGGATGCCGCGCGCTCAGCGGAGCTGGGGAGCCTGGGCACTGCGCTCACGATGCCGCGTCCCGCCCCGGTGACGCCGTGGTGTTCCGGTCCCAGCTCTCGGTCTCCTGGGCCACGCGGCGCAGCGCGACGAGCACGGGGTCCACCATGACCGTGCCGACGACCACGGCGTGCATCGCCGCCGCTGGCGACTGGGCGTGGACGGCCACGTCGACGTCGACCGCCGCCACCTCACGCATCGCCTCGGCGTACCGGCGCAGCGTCGACCCTTCGAGCTGCACCCCGGCATGCCGTGCGGCGGTGACCGCTGCACCGAGCCCGCGCAGGGCCGGAGCCTCGCGACCGACGTGCCAGCCCAGCTCCTCGACGAGCTCGACCGCCTCCCGGCTCACCGGGACCTCCGCACCGGGGGACGGCAGGGCACAGTGTGCGACGCCGAGGAACTCATGGCGTGACGGAGGAGGTGCGGTGAGCGCCTCGAGAATGGACCGCACCGCGGCGATGCCCACTCCTCCGTGCTCCACGAGGGCCCGCACGAGCCGGACGCGCTCGAGATGCTCGGGCCCGTACTCCGCGCGGGTCCGGCTCCTCGCCTCGCCGGGCATGAGGAGACCCTCGCGCAGGTAGTACTTGAGGGTGTGCACCGGGACGCCGGTCTCGGCAGCGAGCTCGGAGATCCGCATCGTTCCCCTTGACATTGGATAGCAGCACTGTCCATCATGATCTGGTTGGACAGCGATACTATCCAAAGGAACGACGATGGTCGAGCGACTCACTCACGCGTACGAGGGCCCCCTGGCCGTCTTCCTCATCGGTCTGCGGGTCCATCAGCCCTGGCGGCTGCGCGTCGTCGGCCAGGCGGTGCGGGCGATGCCTCGGATGGTCGCCGAGCTCGAGGAGAACAAGGCCGCGTCCGCCCGAGGCGAGGCGGACTCGCTCGGCTACCTCGGAAGCCGGTCGACGCTCCACCTCACCGGGACCACGATGATCCAGTGGTGGCGCAGCGTCGACGACATCTACGCCTACGCCTCCTCGGCCGAGCACGAGCACCGGCCGGCGTGGCTCGAGTTCTACACCATCGCGCGCTCCGCGCCGCGCGCCGTCACGATCTGGCACGAGACGTATGCCGTGCAGCCGGGCGGTGCCGAGAGCGTGTACGCCGGTGCCAAGCCCTTCGGGCTCGCAGCGGTGGCGGGCACCATCCCGGTCTCCCGGCGTGGTGAGGGCGCCCGCCAACGGATGGGGCGACCGGCGGCCTGACCCACGGGCTACACGCTCGGGCGCACGGCCGGCGGCCCACGCGCACACCCGCCTGTCCATCTCGGGGTCGCCGGTGGCGGCGTGGACCAGCCAGGCATCGCCGAGGTCGGCCACGGTCGGCCAGCGGTTCTCCCACGTGACGAGCCGCTCGGCCAGCAGGTCGAAGATCTCGTCGCACAGCGCGGGGGCGAACACCGCGACCGGCGTGGTGGAGCGGGTCAGCGCCGCGGCGCGCCGAGCGGCGAGCAGGCCGCCGCCGACCACCACGGCGCGGCGGCCCTGCCGCGGGAACGCGAGCAGCCGGGTCCGGTCGGGGGCGATGCGCTGGGGGTTGGTGCGGGACACGGGCGGCCTCCTCGCGCGGCATACGGCTGACCCTCGGAGCCTGTCGCGCCGGTGTTGCCATGGGGCGTTCGCCGTGTGACATCCATGTTGCGGATGCCACGCCTCACGCGTTGTTCTGGACCTCCTGCTGCGCGGCATGGCGGGCGAGGACCTCGGTGAGCTTCGTGGCCCCGGCGATCACGGTGGCCGCGTGGAGACGTCCGGGCTGGCGGGACAGCCGCTCGATGGGCCCCGAGATCGAGACGGCGGCGATGACCCGACCCGACGGGGAGCGGACGGGGGCCGACACCGACGCGACACCCGGCTCGCGCTCGCCCACGCTCTGCGCCCACCCCCGGCGACGGACCCCGGAGAGTGCGGTGGCCGTGAAGGCGGCGCCCTGCAGACCGCGGTGCAGGCGGTCCGGCTCCTCCCAGGCGAGGAGGACCTGCGCGGCCGACCCGGCCCGCATCGACAGCGTCGCGCCGACGGGGATCGAGTCGCGCAGGCCCACCGGCCGCTCGGCCGCCGAGACGCACACCCGGTGCTCGCCCTGCCGGCGGAAGAGCTGGGCGCTCTCGTTGGTGTGGTCTCGCAGCGCACCGAGCACCGGGCCGGCAGCGGCGAGGAGGCGGTCCTCCCCAGCCGCCGCGGCGAGCTCACCCAGACGAGGCCCGAGGACGAAGCGGCCCTGGAGGTCGCGGGTCACGAGGCGGTGGTGCTCCAGGGCGACGGCCAGTCGGTGCGCCGTCGGGCGGGCGAGGCCGGTGGCCGTGACGAGCTGTGCGAGCGTGGAAGGACCGGCCTCGAGGGCACTGAGGACGATGGCCGCCTTGTCCAGGACGCCGACCCCGGAAGTGTTGTCCATGTCGTGATATTAGCGTCTCATTGCCTGAGACGCACGTCTCTGCACACCGTCGCCGTGCGAATCTCGGGAGACGCGACGGCGCCGCTCGGCGTCGCCCTGTGGTGCAGCGTCGTGCGACCGCCGCTCGGCGGTCAGTCGTGGAGGTGGAAGGGCATGGCCGGAACCCTGGCCGAGAAGGTGTGGGAGTCGCACGTCGTGCGGCGCGGCGAGGGCGAGCCGGACCTGCTCTACATCGACCTGCACCTCCTCCACGAGGTGACGAGCCCCCAGGCGTTCGACGGCCTGCGCCTCTCTGGCAGGCCGGTACGGCGCACGGACCTCACCCTCGCCACGGAGGACCACAACGTCCCGACGACGCCCGGCCCCATCACCGACCCGGTGAGCCGGACCCAGGTCGAGACCCTCCGGCGCAACTGCGAGGAGTTCGACGTCCGGCTCTACCCGATGGGGGATGCCGAGCAGGGCATCGTCCACGTCGTCGGTCCGCAGCTCGGCCTGACACAGCCCGGCATGACCATCGTGTGCGGTGACAGCCACACCTCGACCCATGGAGCGTTCGGGGCTCTCGCCTTCGGCATCGGCACCTCCGAGGTGGAGCACGTCCTCGCCACCCAGACTCTCCCCCTGACACCGTTCCGGACGATGGCCATCACCGTCGACGGCGACCTCGCCGCGGGCGTCACGGCCAAGGACATCGTGCTTGCCGTCATCGCCAAGATCGGGACCGGCGGTGGCCAGGGCTACGTCCTCGAGTTCCGGGGCAGCGCCATCCGCGCCCTCTCCATGGAAGCCCGGATGACGGTCTGCAACATGTCGATCGAGGCGGGGGCCAGAGCAGGGATGATCGCGCCCGACGAGACGACGTTCGCCTATCTCAAGGGCAGGGACCACGCCCCGTCCGGCTCGGACTGGGACGCCGCGGTCGAGGCGTGGCGGCTGCTGCGCAGTGACGACGACGCGGTCTTCGACGACGAGGTCGTGCTCGACGCCGCCGGCCTCACGCCCTTCGTCACCTGGGGGACCAACCCGGGACAGGGAGCACCGCTCGGATCCGCCGTGCCCGACCCCGAGCTCATGCCCGACGAGAACGACAAGGCGGCGGCGCGACGGGCGCTGGAGTACATGGGACTGGCCCCTGGAACGCCCCTGCGGGACGTGCACGTCGACACCGTCTTCCTCGGCTCGTGCACCAACGGGCGCATCGAGGACCTGCGGGCCGCAGCCGAGGTCGTCAGCGGTCGTCGCGTCGCCGACGGCGTCCGCATGCTCGTCGTGCCCGGCTCCGCGCGGGTGCGCCTCCAGGCGGAGAGTGAAGGGCTCCACGAGGTGTTCACCGCGGCCGGGAGCGGAGTGGCGCCTTCCCGGCTGCTCGATGTGCCTGGGGATGAACCCGGACCAGCTCGCGCCGGGGGAGCGCAGCGCGTCCACGTCGAACCGCAACTTCGAGGGCCGCCAGGGCAAGGGCGGCCGTACGCACCTGGTCAGTCCGCTCGTGGCAGCGGCCACCGCAGTACGCGGCACGCTGTCGAGCCCCAGTGACCTCGAGCACGTCACGGAGGGGAGCGCCTGATGGACTCCTTCACGAGCCACACGGGCATCGGTGTCCCGCTGCGTCGCAGCAACGTCGACACCGACCAGATCATCCCGGCGGAGTACCTCAAGCGGGTGACGCGGTCCGGGTTCGAGGACGGACTGTTCGCGGCGTGGCGGAGGGACGAGACGTTCGTCCTCAACGACCCGTCCTATGCCGCGGGCTCGGTCCTGGTCGCCGGACCGGACTTCGGCACCGGGTCATCGCGGGAGCACGCCGTCTGGGCCTTGATGAACTACGGGTTCCGGGTCGTGATCTCCTCCCGCTTCGCCGACATCTTCCGCGGGAACAGCGGCAAGCAGGGGCTGCTCACGGCGCAGTGCCGCCAGGACGACGTGGAGCTGCTGTGGAAGCTCCTCGAGAACCAGCCGGGAACCTCGGTCACGGTGGACCTCGTCTCCCGCACCGTCACCGCCGGCGATGTCGTCGCCTCCTTCGAGGTCGACGACTACACCCGCTGGCGCCTGTTGGAGGGCCTGGACGACATCAGCCTGACACTCCGGCACGAGGGTCTCATCACGGCATACGAGAGGTCTCGGCCTGCTTGGCGGCCTACGGTCACTGTCTGAAGGTCGCCACGAAATCGCTTGTCCGACAGGGAACTTGGTGATGTGCGGTCACGACGCACGTTCCAAGCGCTGGGGTGGATGTGACTGGTGTGACAAAGGCGTCGTGTTCCACTCCGGCGAAGTCGTTGTCGCACAGGGAAAAACACGCCCGCGCCGATGATGGAATATCGCCCGGCACAGGAATAGCGTCGTGACAGGGCCGGCGTCCGTCGGCCGACACCGCCGTCGGGCGTCGACCCGACACCGTCACGAGTTGGAGTTGATCCACTGTGAACAAGGCAGATCTCGTCAAGGAGCTGGAGAAGCGACTCGGTAGCCGCAGGAGCGCCAACGACGCCCTGGAGGCGGTTCTCGACACCATCGTCCGTGAGGTCGTGCGGGGCGGGAAGGTCTCGATCACCGGTTTCGGCACCTTCGACCGCGTCGAGCGGGCCGCCCGGACGGGCCGGAACCCGCACACCGGCACCTCCGTGCGCATCCCGAAGTCCAAGGCTCCGCGATTCCGCGCGGGCACGTCCTTCAAGTCCTACGTCAAGAAGCCGAACACGCTGCCGAAGTCGGCTCCCGCGACAGGCCGCGCGGCCGCGGGCGGAGCCGTCAGCGCCGCGGGAGCGGTCGCCTCCGCCGCCACCGCGCCCGTCAAGGCCGCGGCCCGCACCGCCGCCGCCGCTGCCACAGCCCCGATGAAGGCGGCCGCCAAGGTCGCGTCGTCGACGGCCGGGACCGCGAAGAAGGCGCCGGCGAGGACGGCGGGTGCCGCCAAGGCAACGGCCAAGAAGGCCACGCCGACGAAGGCGACGGCCAAGAGGTCGACGACCAGGAAGGCGACGACCAAGAAGGCGACGACCGACCAGGACGACGGCGAAGAAGTCGTCGGCGAGGTCCACCCCCGCCACGAGGTCCACGACGGCGAAGCGGACCACGGCGACATCCGCGGCCCGGAAGTCAGCGGCCAAGAAGTCCGCCGCGAAGAAGGCGCCCGCGAAGAAGGCGCCCGCGAAGAAGGCGCCCGCCAAGAAGGCGCCCGCGAAGAGGGCCACCGCGAAGAGGGCCTCCGCCCGGACCACCGGAGCCGCTCGGACCACCGCCAAGAAGGCACCGGCGCGAAAGAGCACGCGCTGAGGCGACGTTCATCCCCACCGCGGCGGTGACGAGCAACCGTCACCGCCGTGAGGGGGGCGCCTCCACGAGGCTCAGCGAATCGTCTCTCCCGGACCGATCCCCACGACCCACACCCGGGTCGCCATCCGGCCCGCCTCGTCGAGCTCGACGCTCACCCGCTGCCCGACACGGAGATGCCGCAGGCCGCTCGCGGCGGCCGCGCCGGGCGGCACGACGACCTCGAGCCCGTCGTCGAGCAACGCCGAACCCGAGCCGTCCTCACCGATGCGGTGGATGGTCGCCTGCACGCCCGGAAGGCTAGCGCGAGCCAGCGCCGTCGCGCTGTGCCGGCCCAACCCGATCCGGAACGCCGCAGCCAGCGAGGCCGCGTCGTCGACGTCGACCCTCAGGCCGGGAAGGTCGAGCGCGACACGGGTGTGCCCGAGCCGCTCATGAGCCGCTGCGCTCTCCGGGCCGAAGGCGGTGCGCACCTCACCGGTCGTCGGCAAGGTCAGCAGAGCCGTTCCCAGGTCGTCGGCGTCGGCGACGACCGCCCTCGGATGCCGCGCCACGGCATCGAGAGCCGTCCGCACCTCCCACGGTCGGAGTGCGGGGTGGTCACCGAGAACGACCGCCACCCGGTCCGCACCTCGAGCGCCCGCCGCCCGCACTCCGGCCGCGACTGCCGTGTCCAGTCCGCGACCGGCATCCGGCACGACGTCCTGCCCGGCGAGCGCAACCCACGCCAGGACGTCCGGGTCGCTCGTGACGACGAGCACCGGCATCCCCGGCAGGGCGCCGGCCACGGCGGCGACGGTGTCGCGGGCGAAGGCCTCGGCGAGGTCGGCGCGCGTGGGCCGGGGCAGCCGAAGACGGCTCTTGGCGAGCGGGCCGCCCTTGACCGGGACGACAGCCGCCCAGGCCTGCGCGGGAAGGGGCACCCGCTGATCCTCCCAATCCCCGGCGACGTCCTCGACATCCCTCCAACAGGGGACCACAATGCCGGTGACCCGCACCCCACGGAAGGCAGCGTGTGACGACCCCTACGGACCGTTCCCGGCCCTTCGCCTACCGTCTCGCGATCGCCATCATCCGGCCCCTCCTCATGGTCTTCACGCGTCGGGAGTGGAGCGGTGCCGAGAACCTGCCGACCGAGGGCGGCTACGTCGTCTGCCCCAACCACTACTCCTACCTCGAGCCGCTCGTGTTCGGGCACTTCCTCGTCGACCACGGCCACGCGCCGCGCTACCTCGGCAAGATCGAGGTGTTCCGGGCGCCGGTGGTGGGGCGCATCGTGCGCGGCGCGGACCAGATCCCCGTCTACCGCGAGTCCGGGCGCGCTGGGGACGCGTACCGTGCCGCGGTGGCGGCGGTGCGAGCCGGCAAGGGCGTGGCCATCTACCCCGAGGGCACCCTGACCCGTGACCCCGGGCTGTGGCCCATGCGCGGCAAGACGGGGGCCGCCCGCGTGGCGCTCGAGACGCAGTGCCCCGTCGTGCCGGTTGCGACCTGGGGCGCCCAGGAGATCTTCCCCCCGTACTCCAAGAGGCTGCGCCTGCTGCCCCGCAAGACCGTGCGGGTACGGGCCGGGACGACCCGTTCCCTTGGAGGACCTCTACGGCAAGCCGTTGACGGCAGAGGTCCTCGGCGAGGCCACGGCGAGGATCATGGCGTCCATCACGGCCGAGCTCGAGGTCCTGCGTGGGGAGAAGGCTCCCCTCGTCCGCTACGACCCCCGGACCCAGCCCGTCACGCCCACCGGGAAGCCCCATCCGCTGGAGGAAGCCTCATGACGAGCGCAGCGGTCTACGGCACGGGGAGCTGGGGCACGGCATTCGCCTCGGTGCTTGCGGATGCCGGCACGACCGTGACGATGTGGGGGAGGCGACCGGAGGTCGTCGACCAGATCAACGCCGGCGTCAACGAGGACTACCTCCCCGAGCTGCGGCTCCCCTCGACCATCCGGGCGACGGCGGACCCCGTGGAGGCGAGCGCAGGGGCCGACATCGTCGTTCTCGCCGTGCCGTCCCAGACGCTGCGGGACAACCTCGTGGCGTGGGGCGCGGGGCTGCCGTCGGACGCGGCGGTCGTGTCGCTGATGAAGGGGGTCGAGCTCGGGACGACGAAGCGGATGTCGGAGGTGGTCGCCGAGGTGGGCGGCGTCGAGCCCGAGCGCATCGTCGTGGTGTCGGGGCCCAACCTGGCACGGGAGATCGCCGTGAAGCAGCCGGCGGCATCCGTCGTCGCGTCGACGAGCGAGCACATGGCCGAGCGCGTGGCGAAGGCCTGCGCCGCGCCCTACTTCCGGCCGTACACCGGTGCTGACGTCGTGGGCACGGAGATCGCCGGCGCGGTCAAGAACGTCATCGCTCTCGCCGTCGGCATGGCTGAGGGGCTGGGGATGGGCGACAACTCCAAGGCGTCGATCATCACGCGCGGGCTCGCCGAGACCATGCGGCTCGGCCTGGCCCTCGGCGGGGAGGCGGTGACCTTCGCCGGCCTGGCGGGTGTCGGCGACCTCATCGCGACGTGCATGTCGCCGCTGTCGCGGAACCACTCGTTCGGGGTGCGCCTCGGTCAGGGCATGGCCGTCTCGGAGGTGGTCGCGGTGACCCGGCAGACCGCGGAGGGGGTGAAGTCGTGCACCTCGATCCTCGAGCTGGCCCGCAAGAACGACGTCGACGTCCCGATCATCGAGCAGGTGGACGCGATGATCCAGCACGACCGCACCGCCCAGGAGGTCGTCGCGGCCCTGCTCGCCCGCCCCCGCAAGGCCGAGACCGCCTGACCCCTGCCTCCCGCCTCCCCGACTTCGTCTGTGACGGTGCGGCGACACGCGGCGGAAGGCGACACCCCCACAGACGAAGTCGGGGAGGGCGGCGCGGTTGCGGTCACGCCTGGTCGAGGGCCTGCGCGAGATCGCCCCAGAGGTCGTCGACGTCCTCGATGCCGACGGACAGGCGCAGGAGGTTCTCGGGGACCTGGGCCGGCTCGTGCTCGATCCGCCGGCGCCGCTCCACCTGGCTCTCGACCCCACCGAGGCTCGTCGAGTCGACCCAGATGCGCGTCGCGGCCGCCACCCGGTCCGCCGCGTCGGCGCCGCCGGTCACCTCGATCGAGACGATGGCACCCCAGCCGGGATGCCGGACGCGCACCACCGCTGGGTGTCCGGCCAGCCGCTCGGCGAGGACCAGGGCGCTGGCGTTGGCGCGTTCGACCCGGAGGTGCAGCGTGCGAAGCCCGCGCAGCGCAAGCCAGACCTCCATGGGGCCGGCGATGGCGCCGTGCAGGGTGCGGTGGGTGAGGAGCCGTGCCGCGAGCGCTCGGCCGGCATCCGTGGGCGGCGTCACGACGACGCCGAGCAGGACGTCGCTGTGGCCGGAGAGGTACTTGGTCACCGAGTGCACGACGATGTCCGCGCCCATCTCGAGCGGGCGCTGGAGGAGCGGCGTCGCGAAGGTGTTGTCGACGACGGTGAGCACCCCGCGGTCGCGGGCAGCCGCGAGGAGGACGGGGAGGTCGGCGACCTCGAGGAGGGGGTTCGTCGGTGACTCCAGCCACAGCAGGTCAGCGCCGTCGAGGGCCGCGAGCACGGCATCCGTGGCAGTGACGTCGACCCGCCGGACGACGGCGGAGCCCTCGGCCTGCCGCTCCGCGAGGGTCGAGACCACGCCGTTGTAGGCGACGTCGGGCGCGACGACGGTCCCACCGTGAGGAAGCAGCGAGAGCGCCGCGCTGACGGCCGCCATGCCGGAGGCGAACACGAGCGCCTCCCCTCCCTCGAGGTCGCCGACGGCCGCCTCGAAGGCGCTCCACGTCGGGTTGCCGGTGCGGGCGTACACGACGTCGCCGCCCGCGTGGTACGTCGAGGTCAGCACGAGGGGAGCGCCGAGCTGCGCTCCGGGCATCGCGGGTTCCCGCCCGAGGGCGACGATGCGGGTGGCGAGGGAGAGACGGTCCGGGACCGGTGCTGGAGGTGTGGGCGTCACGTCCGTCAGGCTATGTGGTGCACCGGCTGGGGCTACGGACACACGAGCATCGAGTCGGGGTCAGCCGCAGGCCAGCTGCCACGCCGGCCGCCCGGGCGGCCGTCACACGTGGCCGTCACACCGGTGCCACACCGGGCCTCACACTGGGCGCCACACCGGCCGGCACCGTCGCAGGGCGCACCTCCGGTCAGCCGCTAGAGTCGCGGGCGATGAGCACCGACGAGTCGCACCCCGTCCCACTCGGTGACGGGACAGCCCCCCGGCGCATCCGCGTCGCTCTCGTCTTCGGAGGCCGCTCGTCGGAGCACGCGGTGTCGTGCGCGACAGCCGCGAGCGTCCTCGAGGCACTCGACCGCGACCGGTACGACGTCGTGCCGGTCGGGATCGCGAAGGACGGCCACTGGGTGCTCGCCCCCGACGACCCCCAGGCGTTCCGGCTCTCGCCGGGGCACGTGCCGGAGGTCGACACCCGGGCGGCGAGCGTCCTCGTGCCGACCAGTGCCACGGACCGGACCCTCGTCGTCCAGGAGGCCGGACAACCACCGCGCACACTCGGCGAGGTCGACGTCGTCTTCCCCCTGCTGCACGGGCCGTTCGGCGAGGACGGCACCATCCAAGGGCTGTTGGACCTCGCCGACGTCCGCTACGTCGGGTCGGGCGTCACGGCATCCGCCGTCATGATGGACAAGCACGTCATGAAGGTGCTCCTGTCGTCCGCCGGCCTCCCGGTCGGGCCGTACGTCGTCATCACGGACAAGGACTGGCGGCGCGACAAGGCAGCCGCGATGGATGCCGTGCACGGGCTCTCCTGGCCCGTCTTCGTCAAGCCGGCTCGCGCCGGGTCGAGCATGGGGATCTCGAGGGTGACGGAGCCCGAGGCGCTGGAGGCGGCGATCGAGGTGGCGCGCGAGCACGACCCCAAGGTCGTCGTGGAGGCCGCGGTCTTCGGGCGCGAGATCGAGTGCGGCGTTCTCGAGGGACGCGACACCGAGCCGCCGCGGACGAGCGAGCTCGGCGAGTGCATCGTGGTGCGGAACCACGAGTTCTACGACTACGAGGCGAAGTACCTCGCCGGGGACGACGTTCGTCTCGAGTCGCCGGCGGACGTGCCCCCGTCGGTGGCCGACGAGATCCGAGCGATGGCGGCTCGCGCGTTCGAGGTGGCCGGCTGCGAAGGCCTTGCCCGGGTCGACTTCTTCCTGCCCGAGGGCGGCGGTGTGCTCGTCAACGAGGTCAACACGATGCCGGGGTTCACGCCCAGCTCGATGTACCCACGGATGTGGGCCGCAGCCGGGCTCGACTACCCCGAGCTCATCGACGAGCTCATCGCCCTCGCCCTCGAGCGTCGCACCGGCCTCCGCTGACGGCATGTCGCTGACGGAACCCGCTGACGGCACTCCCGGTGACGGCATCCGATGGGGACACCTCAGCGGCAGGCGAGGCCGTTCGTAGGGAGGGCCCGGGCGGCCGGGCCGAACACCGGCAGGAGCAGCCCCTCCGGGGCGTACGCCCGTGGGACCAGCACCTCGAGCGCCGGCTCGGTGCCGAAGGAGGTGAAGCGCGTCCCGTCGCTCAGCCGCTCGGGGATCCACCCGACCCCGTCGACCTCGAGGCACTCGACATCGGTGGGAGCCGGCGCCGCGACCCCGCACCTGGCCACGACGGCCGGGTCTCCCCAGGCCGCGACGGCGGGGGAGGCCGGGTCGGTGTCTCGTCGCGGCATCCCGGAGACCGTGTCGGGCCACAGGTCTCCGGCGACGGCGCACTCGGGTCCTGACCCCGGACCCGGGACGGTGACGTCCACGGCGGAGCCGCATGCGGACAGCACGACGGCGGCCGCGCCGAGCGCTGCCGCCGTCGAGAGGGCCGGGGCCGTGGTCAGACGTGCACCACCGTGCAGGTGAGGGTGCGCGTGATGCCCTCGACGTCCTGGATCTTCGCGATGACGAGCTTGCCGAGCTCGTCGACGGACTGCGCCTCGACACGGGCGATGACGTCGTACGGGCCGGTGACGTCCTCCGCCAGGGCGACGCCCTCCAGCCCGGCGATCGCCGTGGCCACCGACGCGGCGCGGCCGACGTCGGTCTGGATCAGGATGTAGGCCTGTACCACTGCAGTGCCACCTCTTCGTGTGTCATGGGGCCGTCGCCGGCCCCTCGGGTCGGGGGCGCCCGTCGTGAGCGGCGCGCCCCAGACGCTACCGTGCCGGGTGTCCCCACGTCTTGGGAGGGTTGTGCCGGTGCGGCTGCGCGACGTCAGCGAGGGTGAGCTGCTCGCGCGCCTGTTCCCGCTGTATGCCGGGGCACGGCCGGCGCGGTGGGGTTCGGTGCCGGTGGGTCCGGGTGACGACGCGGCGGTGGTCGCCGCTCCCGGCGGGTCGGTCGTCGCGACGACGGACTCGATGGTCCGAGGGCTGGACTGGAGGGACGCGTGGTCGTCGGCGCACGACGTGGGCGTCAAGGCGGCGGCGCAGAACCTTGCCGACATCGCCGCCATGGGTGCCGTCCCCACGGCGCTGCTCGTCTCGCTCGTCGCCGACCGGGACCTCGAGGTCGACGTGGGTGGTGGAGCTGGCGAAGGGGGTCGCCTCCGTCGCCGAGCAGGCGGGAGCGCCGGTCGTCGGTGGCGACCTGTCGTCAGCGCCACCCGGAGTGGTCGTCGTGACCGTCACGGCCCTCGGCGACCTGCGGGGTCTCGCCCCGGTCCTGCGGTCGGGGGCCCGGGTCGGCGACGTCGTGGCCGTGTGCGGATCCTTGGGGCTCTCCGGTGGTGGGCTGGCTCTCTACGGACGAGGTGAGGCGGACCCCGATGCCGTGCCGAGGGGCGTGCGGGCGGGTGCCGAGGCCCCGGAGCCGCTCGACGACCGTTCACTCGCCGTCCGGGCGCTCATGCGCCACCACCGCGCGCCGGCGGTGCCGTGGGAGTGCGGACCGGTCGCCGCACAGGCCGGCGCCCACGCGCTCGTCGACGTCTCGGACGGTTTGGTCACCGACCTCGGTCGGGTCGCAGCGGCGAGTGGTGTGTCGGTGGACCTCCACGGGTCGGTGCTGCGGGAGCGGTACGCCGCGGGGCCGCTCGCCGTGGCCCTCGGCCCGGAGGAGGCGATGCACCAGGTGCTCGCCGGGGGCGAGGAGCACTCGCTGGTGGGAGCCTTCGCCGACGCGGCGTCGCTTCCGGCGGGCGAGGAACCGTGGCGGGTCATCGGTCGCTTCGCCGAGCCCGGGCCGGAGGGCCCGTCGGTCACTGTCGACGGCCTGGTGCCCGACGCCCGGGGCTGGGACCACTTCGCGCGCTGACCGGCATCCGGCATCGGAACCCGCGGCGCAGACAGCCCCCGCCCCGACTTCGTCTGTCAGAACGCCGGTTCTGAGGGCACCAGGCGGCGTGTCGGCGACACCCCCACAGACGAAGTCGGGGAGGCGGGGACGAGAGCGGGCGGCCCCCCGGTGGGGAGCCGCCCGCGTCTGGGTGCGTCATGGAGTCAGCGCTTGACCTTGCCCGCCTTGAGGCAGGAGGTGCAGACGTTGAGCCGCTTCGGGGTCACACCGGCGTCTCCGACGAGCGCCTTGACCCGCTGGATGTTGGGGTTCCAGCGGCGCTTGGTGCGGCGGTGCGAGTGCGAGATGCTGTGCCCGAAACCGGGTCCCTTGCCGCAGACGTCGCAGTTGGCAGCCACGGGTGATCTCCTACGGATGTGGTGAATGGTGTCCTCGGCGGCACGCAAGAGTGCGCGCGCAACCGGTCAAGCGTAGCCGAGCCCGCCCGCGGCGACCAAAACGCCTCCCGGCCACGGTGGGACGGGCCGGTTACCCTGAGGCGCGTGCCGGACCTCTTCACCGCCGCCGACGCGCGTCACTGGGCGCTGCTGACCCGGGCGGCCCTCGCCGCCCGGCGCACCGAGATCGACGCCCTCAACGTCTTCCCGGTGCCCGACGGCGACACCGGCACCAACCTCTACCTCACCTTCGACGCGGCGATCGACGAGGTCGTCGCCACGCACGAGGCCGCCGGCCTCCTCGGCGAGGCCACGCTCGTCGACGAGTGCCGCGCGCTCAAGCGCGCGATCCTGCTCTCCGCGAGGGGGAACTCGGGGGTCATCGTGAGCCAGCTCGTCGGGGGCCTGTGCGACACCGTCATCGAGCGGGGAGCGGAGACCGTCGACCCCGTCCTCCTCGCCGACGCCTTCTCCCGGGGGGCCGCCGCCGCGCGCGCCTGCGTCGCACACCCCCAGGAGGGCACGATCCTCACCGTCGCCGACGCGGGCGCCGCGGCGGCTGTCGAGGCGGCGGATGCCGGGGGGTCCCTCGGCGACGTCTGCGCGGCGGCCGTCGACGCCGCCCAGGAGGCGCTCGCCCGGACCCCCGACCAGCTCGAGGCGCTCCGGCACGCCGGGGTCGTGGACGCCGGAGGAGCCGGCTGCGTGCTCATGCTCGAGTCCTTCCGCCGAGTGGTCACCGGCCGCTGGACCGCCACCGACGAGGGACTGCTCTCCGCCGGGCCGGTCCTGCACCGTCGCTCGGAGTGGCGCCACCTCCCCGCCACCGGCTCCACGCCCACTGGTGCCCCTGCCCCCGCTCCGGCCCCGGCGTCAGGCGCCGATCGTCAGGACGTCCCGGCCGCCGAACACGCCCCGGGGGCTGACGTCAGGGGCCACGACGCGCTCGACGGCGAGGGCGAGGCCATCGGCACCGGTCCGGCGTACGAGGTGATGTACCTCCTCACCGACACGACCCAGGAGGCGGTCAAGGCGCTCACGAGCGCTCTCGACCGGCTGGGGGACTCGCTCCTCGTCGTGGGCGGGCCCGAGCTCTGGAACGTCCACGTCCACGTCGACGACCCGGGGGCAGCCGTGGAGGCCGGGATCACGGCCGGCCGGCCGGAACGCATCCGGATCACCCACTTCGCGACCCAGGTCGCCTCCCGAGAGCGCCAGACGAGCCGGCTCGGCGTCGTCGCGTGCGCCGCGGGACCGGGGGTACAAGCCCTCTTCGAGCAGGCGGGGGCGGTCGTCGTGCCGTCAGGACCGGCCAGGCGCGCCTCCGCCGGCCAGCTCCTCGACGCTGTCCGCGAGACGGGTGCCACGGTCGTCGTCCTGCTTCCCGGCGACCGCGACACCCTCATGGCGGCCGAGGTCGCCGCCAAGGCCGCGTCCGGCGAGGGCATCGACGCCCACGTCGTGCCCGCCCGGACGACGGTCCAGGCGATCGCCGCCCTCGCGGTCCTCGACCCGGCCGGGTCGGTGCACGCCAACGTCGTCGCCATGACGGGTGCAGCGGTGTCCACCCGCCACGGGGCGGTGACGATCGCCACCAAGGAGGCGCTGACCTGGGCAGGGGTCTGCCGCCCCGGTGACGTGCTCGGCATCGTCGACGGGGACGTGGCGTTCCTCGGCACGGACCTCGTGGAGGCGGCACGCGAGGTGCTCGGCCGCCTCCTGTCCGCCGGCGGGGAGCTCGTGACGCTCGTCGTCGGTGCCGACGCCGAGCCCGACCTCGCGCCCCGTGCCGCAGCGGCCCTGGACCACGACCGGCCCGACGTCGAGGTCGTCGTCGTCGACGGTGGGCAGCCGGTCTACCCCCTCCTCATCGGGGTGGAGTGAGTGGGGGTGCGCTGAGTGGCCACCGAGTCGAGCACACTGGCACCGATCATCGCCACCGCGGCGAAGAAGTTCGCCTCCGCGCGCGGCATCCACACCGTCGGTGACCTGCTGGCGTTCTGGCCCCGCCGCTACCGCACCCGGGAGAGCGACCTCGGGTCCGTGACTCCCGGCGAGTACCTCGTCGGCGTCGCCGAGGTGAAGTCCGCCTCGACTCGCCCCATGCGCGGGCGCAAGGGGACGATGCTCAACGTCGTCATCACCGACGGCCGTCACGACATCGACATCACGTTCTTCAAGGCCTGGGGGCACGAGCGGGTCCTCGTCCCCGGTGCTCGCGGCATCTTCGCGGGAACCGTCGGCACCTACAACCGCCGGCTCCAGCTCACCCACCCCGGGTACACGATGCTCGACGACTTCGACGCCGGGGACCGCAAGGCGCTCATCCCGATCTACCGGTCCGTGGGCTCCCTGCACACGTGGACGGTCACCGAGAGCGTGCGGCGAGTCCTCGAGGTGCTCGACGAGGTGCCCGACCCGCTCCCGGCCGGGGTCCGCGAGCGGCGCCGGCTGCCCTCGCGGATGGCTGCGCTGCGCGGCATCCACACGCCTGACAGCTGGGACGAGGTCGAGGAGGCTCGGCGCCGGCTGAGGTACGAGGAGGCGTTCGTCCTCCAGGTGACGTTGGCGCAGCGCCGCCGCACGGCATCCGGCCAGGTGACGACGCCGCGCCCGCTGCGTGCCGGCGGCATCCTCGACGCCTTCGACGAGCGCCTGCCGTTCGAGCTGACGGCCGGCCAGCGCGAGATCGGGACGACCATCGCCGACGAGATGGCGCGTGACGTGCCGATGCACCGCCTCCTCCAGGGCGAGGTGGGCTCCGGGAAGACGGTGGTCGCGCTGCGCGCGATGCTGGCGGCGGTGGATGCCGGGGGGCAGGCGGCGCTCCTCGCCCCCACCGAGGTGCTCGCCGCCCAGCACCATCGCACGATCACGACGATGCTCGGCGACCTGGCCCAGGGCGGCATGCTGGGTGGCGCAGACGAGGCCACGCGGGTCGCACTCCTCACCGGCAGCCAGTCCACGGCCGAGCGCCGACGCACGCTCCTCGACGTGGCGAGCGGTGATGCGGGGATCGTCGTCGGCACACATGCCCTGCTCCAGGAGACGGTCGACTTCTTCGACCTCGCTCTCGTCGTGGTCGACGAACAGCATCGCTTCGGTGTCGAGCAGCGCGATGCCCTGCGCGGCAAGGGCTCGGTGCCCCCGCACGTCCTCGTCATGACGGCCACCCCGATCCCGCGCACGGTCGCGATGACCGTCTTCGGGGACCTCGAGACCTCCACGCTGCGTGAGCTTCCCGCCGGCCGGGCATCGATCACGACCCACGTCGTTCCGGAGGACCGGCCCGGGTGGATGGCCCGCACGTGGGCCCGGGTCGCCGAGGAGGTGCGATCCGGGCGCCAGGCCTTCGTCGTCTGTCCCCGCATCGGTGACGAGGACGGCGTCGACGAGGGCACCGACCTGCGCGACGAGGTCACCGACGAGGACGGCGAGCCGCCCGCGCCGGCGCGCCCGCTCAAGGGCGTGTATGCCGTCCACGCGGCTCTCGCCGACGAGCCGGCCCTCTCCGGGCTGTCGGTCGAGGTGCTCCACGGTCGACTGCCCCCCGAGGAGAAGGACGCTGTCATGGGGCGCTTCTCGCGCGGTGAGCTCGACGTCCTCGTCTCCACGACCGTCGTCGAGGTGGGCGTCGACGTGCCGAACGCCAGCGTCATGGTCGTCATGGACGCCGACCGGTTCGGCGTGTCCCAGCTCCACCAGCTGCGGGGGCGCATCGGCCGCGGAAGCGACCCGGGCCTCTGCCTCCTCGTCACCGGCAGCGACGCCGACACGGCGACGACACGGCTCGACGCGGTCGCGGCGACGACCGACGGCTTCGAGCTGGCCCGGCTCGACCTCGCGCAGCGCCGGGAGGGTGACATCCTCGGCGCCGCGCAGCACGGTCGGCGCACCCAGCTCGAGTTCCTCCACATCCTCGAGGACGAGGACGTCATCGAGGCGGCGCGCGAGGACGCGTTCGCCCTCGTCGCGGACGACCCCGAGCTGTCGGCACACCCCGACCTCGCCGCGGCGGTCAAGGCGCGCGTGGACGCGGAGCAGGCCGCATACCTCGAGCGAGGATGAGGTGACGTGACGTGACGCGGATCATCGCCGGAACGGCCGGGGGGCGCATCCTGCGCACCCCGCCCGGCCCCGGCACCCGTCCGACGAGCGACCGCGTCCGCGAGGCGGTCTTCTCGGCACTCGACGCACGGGACGCCATCCGCGGCCATCGGGTCCTCGACCTGTATGCCGGGTCCGGTGCCCTCGGTCTCGAGGCGGCGAGCCGCGGCGCCTCGTCCGTCGTTCTCGTGGAGTCCGATTCGCGCGCTGCCGAGGTGATCACGCGCAACGCGGCCACCCTGGGGCTCCTGGGCGTGGTGGTCGACCGGTCGACGGTGCTCGGCGCGCTCGACCACGAACCGGCCCCCGACGAGGCCGCGGACCTCGTGCTCGTCGACCCTCCGTACTCGCTGGACGAGGCGGAGCTCGCCGAGGTCCTCGACCGTCTCGCTGCCGGCTGGCTGGCCCCGGGTGGGCTTCTCGTCGTCGAGCGCTCGACGCGCAGCCCCGAGCCGGTCTGGCCGGCCGGCATCCGTCGGTCCGGCAAGCCGAGGAAGTACGGCGAGACCACCGTGTGGCTCGCACAGCGCGAGTGAGACGCGGCCGAGGTGGGCGCTGACCACAGGTCGAAGGTCACACCGCGGTGCTGAGAGAGGCCGCACGCAGACCGTCGTGACCACCGCCACTCGACGAGACTGTGCCGATGACCGACATCGAGATCCCACGACCCACGGACGGCGACGTCGTCGAGCGCATCCTCGAGGACCACCGGCTCTTCGAGGACCTCCTGAGGGAGTGCCGCCGCGCCGACGTCGACCGCGCCGCCGCCCGCGCCACGCTCGCCGAGATCCTCGTCGCTCACGCCGTCGCCGAGGAGGAGAAGGTCTACCCCGAGCTCCGCCGCAGCCGGGCGATCTCGGGACACGAGGAGGAGCACAGCGAGGAGGAGCACGCCGAGATCAACGAGGCGCTCCTGGCGTTCCTCCAGGCGAAGGGCACCGACACCCAGAAGTACGAGGACACCCTCGAGGAGCTCGCCACGGCGGTCAACCACCACGCCGGCGAGGAGGAGACGACGATCCTCAACCCGGCCCGCGAGGAGGTCCGGGAGGAGCGCCGGGCCGAGCTCGGTGCCGTCTGGCTGGCCCGGCGCAACGAGCTGCTCGACGAGGGCTGCGCGTCCGAGGAGCAGGTTCAGGCGCTCCTCGACGAGGCCGAGGCGGAGGGGGTGCTCGCGCCCGAGGGTGCCCGCGAGGAGGCGGACGCGGTCAAGGAGGAGGCCAAGAAGACCGCCGAGGAGATCGAGGAGAAGGCGAAGCAGGAGTCCGCCGGCTGAGGCCCTTTCCGGTCACCTCGCCGCGACTGCGGACGTGGTCGCCTCCTCACCAGGCAGCGCACTCATCGCGGGGCGGCGGGTCGTGGGTAGCGTGGTGCCCGTGACCCCTCGCCCCCGCCGGGCCGTGTGCCCCGGCTCCTACGACCCCGTGACCTCTGGGCACCTCGACGTCCTGCAGCGGGCGGTCGCCCTCTACGACGAGGTGGTCGTCACCGTGCTGCACAACCCGGCGAAGGCCGGGACCTTCTCCGTCCAGGACCGCATCGGCTTCGTCGAGCGGGCGCTGGCGGCGCGCGGGCTCGCAGACCGCGTGCGGGTCCAGGCGTTCGCCGGGCGCCTCCTCGTCGAGGTGGCTCGCGACCTCGGTGCGCACGCGATCGTCAAGGGCCTTCGGGGCACGACCGACTTCACGTACGAGCTGCCGATGGCCCTCATGAACCGTCACCTCAGCGGAATCGAGACCGTCTTCCTTCCGGGCGACCCGGCGCTCGAGCACGTCTCGAGCTCACTGGTGAAGGAGGTGGCGCGTTTCGGCGGCGACGTCACGGGCCTGGTGCCCGACGAGGTGCGCGACGCGCTCGCCGCCAGGCAGCGTGCAGACGGCTGACGCCGCGCCCGTCGCCGAGCGGATCGCCCGACCGCCGGAGGTGACGGGCGCCGGCACCCGGCCGAGGCCCGAGAGCGGTGGGAGACGGGAACGCTCCGCCGGACCGCGGTTCCGGCCGGACATCGAGGGGCTTCGCGCCATCGCGATCCTCACCGTCCTCGCCTACCACGCCGGGCTCCCGTTGCGCGGTGGCTTCGTCGGTGTCGACATCTTCTTCGTCATCTCGGGCTTCCTCATCACCGGACTCCTCGTCGTCGAGCTCGAGGCCACCGGAACCATCTCCTGGCTGAGGTTCGTCGGCCGCCGGGTCCGCCGGCTCCTCCCCGCCGCGGTCCTCGTGCTCGTCGTCACGGCCGCCGTGTCGTTCGTCGTCGTCCCCGGCCTGCGACGGCGGGACATCGCCGTCGACATCGCGGCCGCATCGACGTACGTCGTCAACTGGGTGTTCGCGCGCCGCGAGGTGGACTACCTCGCCTCGGACGTGAGCCCCTCTCCGGTGCAGCACTACTGGTCCCTGGCGGTCGAGGAGCAGTTCTACGTCGTCTGGCCGCTGCTCCTCATCCTGCTGGCGCTCGTCGTGCACCGACCGAGCCGGAGGTCCGTGGCCACGGTGCTCGGCGTTCTCGTCGCCTCCTCGTTCGCGTGGTCGGTCTGGTCCTCGCACACCGACCCCCTCCCGGCGTTCTTCACCTCCACCACCCGCGTCTGGGAGCTCGGGGTCGGCGCGCTCCTCGCGGTCGCGCTCGCCGGCCGGCCCCGCCCCCGGCGTCCCCTGCCGGGCTCCGGGTTCCTCGGCTGGGCGGCCGTGGCGGTGCTGCTCGTAACGGCGGTGGCCCTCCCGGAGGACATCCACTGGCCGGGTGCCTGGGCGCTGCTGCCCACCCTGCCCACTGCCGTCCTCCTCTGGGTCGGGTGGCAGCGCGCCACCGGCGGGCCCCTCGGGCTGCTGGGGTCACGCCCGATGGTCTGGTTCGGCGCACTGTCCTACTCGATCTACCTGTGGCACTGGCCGGTCATCGTCCTCGGCGAGTGGACCGCGGACTGGGCGGGCGACGACCCTGCCGGCCTGGGGAAAGGCCGTGCTCGCCGTGGCGTCGATCGGCCCGGCCTGGCTCTCCTGGCGCTTCGTCGAGGCGCCCATCCACCACGGTGCCTGGCTGCGCCAGCGGCCGAGGGCGCTCGTGGCGAGCGGTCTGGCGATCTCGGCCGTCGGTGTCATCGCGGCGCTGGCCCTCGTCCCGCTGCGATCGCCGTTCGTCACGACGCCCCCCGCGCAGGAGCGGCCGCCCACGTCGGCCCTCGGGGCCAACACCGTGCGGCCGGGCGCGCCGGTCCCCGTCGTCGACGACCCGGGCTGGGTCACGCCCGACCCGCTCGTCGCCGGGCAGGACCGCCCCGCGGCGGACGTCGACCGCTGCCAGGTCGACGTCACGGTGACCTCGCCGGTCGCCTGCGTCTTCGGCGACCCGCAGGGCACGACGACCGTCGCCCTCGTGGGGGACTCCAAGGCGATGCAGTGGCTGCCGGCTCTGGAGGAGGCCGCGGCCGGCCGGGGGTGGCGGATCGTGACCTGGGGAAAGTCGTCGTGCACGTTCGCCGACGTCCCGGCGACCCGGGGCGGCACGGCATACCCGGAGTGCGACCTGTGGAACGACGCGGTGGTGCGCGAGCTGCGGCAGGACCCTCCCGACGTCGTCGTGACCTCGGGGGTCGCGACGGCGGCGTGGATGGACGGAGCCCCGGACCGCGTGGCGCTCGTCGAGGGGTACGCCGCGCGCTGGCGGTCGCTCACGTCCGACGGTGCCCCGGTCGTCGTCGTCGGCGACAGCCCGATCTCTCCCGACGACCTCGACGTCTGCGCGGCCCGCCACCCCCGCGAGCTGAGCCGGTGCGCCTTCGACGCGGTCCCGGCCGTCGCCCCCAGCGCACTCCCACTCCAGCGCGAGGCGGTGGCAGCGTCGGGAGGCGGCGTCGCCCTGCTCGACCTCACGGCGTGGATCTGCCCGCAGCAGCGCTGTACGCCGGTCATCGGACACGTCGCCGTCCACCGAGCCGGTGACCACATCACCGCGACGTATGCCGCGACACTCGCCGCCCCGCTCACGCGAGCCGTGGACGACGCTCTCGCTCGGTGACGCCCAGGCGTGAGGCGTGACGGTCGGTTTGGGCGCCGGGGCGCAGACCGGTAACCTTGACCCTCGGTCTGCGTCCGTGCGACGCGACCGAACCGACTCCGACCTCACCCAAGGCCATGACTCGACTCGATCCCCGGTCCCCGATGGTGCTCGACACCAAGCTCGTGGGCCGTCGACCGGGGATGATGCACGAGCTGACCCGTGAGGTGGGGGCGCCGAACGACTTCGGCACGGAGGTCCTGCGCGTCGAGGAGGGGCAGCCCCTTCACCTCGAGGTGCGCATGGAGTCCGTCGTCGAGGGCGTCCTCGTCACCGGTTCGGTCCGTGGCACGGCGACCGGCGCCTGCGTGCGGTGCCTGGACCCTGTCGCCCAGCCGGTCGACGGGGCCTTCCAGGAGCTGTTCGTCTACGCCGAGCGGCACGCCCACCACGAGGAGGTGGGGGACGAGGACGCGGCCGAGGAGCTCCGTATCGAGGACGGCCTCATCGACCTCGAGCCGGTGCTCCGGGACACGGTGGTGCCAGCGCTGCCGTTCCAGCCGGTGTGCCGGCCCGACTGTCCCGGGCTGTGCTCCGAGTGCGGCATGCCGCTCGCGGAGGACCCCGGGCACCGGCACGACCAGATCGACCCCCGGTGGGCGGCACTCTCGGCACTCGCCGAGCCGCCCACTCCGACAGAGAAGAGGACCTGACGTGGCCGTTCCGAAGCGGAAGATGTCGCGCTCCAACACCCGCTCGCGCCGCGCCAACTGGAAGGCGACGGCCGTCGCCACGACCCCCTGCCCCCAGTGCAAGGCGCCGACCCAGCCGCACCTGGCCTGCCCGTCGTGCGGCACCTACAAGGGCCGCCACTACGGCGCGGCCGAGCGCACCGAGCACCAGGGCTGACCTCGCCCCCATGGGGAAGGGGTCGGCCTCGGCCGGTGCTCTCACACCGCTGCGACCTGTCTCCGAGCTGCTGGACCACCTCCGGGAGGTGACCGGCGTCCCGGTCGACGCGGCGGTGCTCACCCGCGCGCTCACCCACCGGTCGTTCGCCTACGAGGCCGGCGGACTGCCCCACAACGAGCGGCTGGAGTTCCTCGGCGACTCCGTCCTGGGGCTCGTCGTCACGGCGACGCTCTACGAGGCGCATCCGGAGACCAGCGAGGGGCAGCTGGCCAAGCTGCGCGCGTCGGTCGTCAACATGCGGGCCCTCGCGGACGTCGGTCGGACCCTCGGGCTCGGCGACTACGTCTATCTCGGCCGGGGGGAGGAGTCGACCGGCGGACGCGACAAGGACTCCATCCTCGCCGACACGGTCGAAGCCGTCATCGGTGCGGTGTACTCCTCGGCCGGCATCGACGCCGCCACCGAGCTCGTCCACCACCTCGTCGACCCGCTCCTCGCCCAGTCCGCGACGCTCGGTGCTGGGCTGGACTGGAAGACGAGCCTTCAGGAGATCGCCTCACGCCACGGGTTGGGGTCACCGGAGTATGCCGTGACGGAGGAGGGGCCCGAGCACGCGAAGTCGTTCGAGGCGTCGGTGGTCCTCAGCGGCAACGTGCTCGGCCGGGGGTCCGGCCGCACGAAGAAGGTCGCCGAGCAGCAGGCGGCGGCGCTGGCCTGGGCGACCCTCCGCGACGCCCACGAGGACGGGGCCACCGGGCACCGTGCCTGAGCTCCCCGAGGTGGAGGTCGTGCGCCGCGGCCTCGCCGAGAACGTGCTGGGCCGCACGCTGGCGAGTGTCGAGCTGCGCGGCCACCGGGTTGCGCGGCGCCACGTTCCCGGCCCCCAGCACCTCAGTGAGCGCCTGGCCGGCCGCCGGGTCACCGTCGTCCGGCGTCGTGGGAAGTACCTCTGGCTCGACCTGGGGGACTCGGTCGGCCTCATCCTCCACCTCGGGATGAGCGGCCAGCTGCTCATCGAACCGCCGGACGCCCCTGACGAGAAGCACCTTCACGCCCGGTTCCGGTTCGTCGACGGCGGGCCCGAGCTGCGCTTCGTCGACCAACGCACCTTCGGCGGCCTCGCGCTGGCCGACCTCGACGCGCAGGGGGTGCCCAGGACGATCGCCCACATCGCGCCAGACCTCCTCGAGCCAGAGTTCGACCGGGATGCCGTCGTCCGCCGGGTCAAGGCGAAGGACAGCGCGATCAAGCGCGTCCTCCTCGACCAGACGGTCGCATCGGGCATCGGCAACATCTACGCCGACGAGGCGCTGTGGCGGGCGCGGGTGCACGGGGAGCGGGTCGCCAGCAGGCTGAGCAGGCCGCGGATCGCCTCGATCCTCGACCACGCCGCGGACGTCATGCGGGAGGCCCTCGACCGGGGCGGCACGAGCTTCGACGCGCTCTACGTGGACGTCAACGGTGCGTCCGGCTACTTCGACCGTTCTCTCTCGGCCTACGGACAGTCGGGGCGCCCCTGCCCGCGGTGCGGGACCCCCATCCGGCGTGAGCACTTCATGAACCGGTCGTCGTTCTCCTGCCCGCGCTGCCAGCCACGGCCGCGTCCTCGACCCGGTGGGTCGCAGCGACTCCGAGAGCGTGATCGCTGAGGCGGCGGATGTCACCGCGTGCCTACGATGCGGCCATGGCCGAGGCGGCAGGCAGCGACGACGCCCGGCGGCTCACCGTGTTCGTCCGGGGCCGGGTGCAAGGTGTGGGCTTCCGCTGGTGGACCCGCGCGCGGGCCCTGGAGCTGGGCCTGGCCGGGTACGCGCGCAACACCTCTGACGGGCGGGTGGAGGTCGTGGCCGAAGGTCCCGAGGGAGTGCTGGGCCAGCTCCTCGACCTCCTTCGTGAGTTCCCGTCGACGACGCGACGGCCCGGGTACGTGGAGGCGGTGTCGGCCCCGATGTGGGACCAGCCGAGGGGAGAGATCGGGTTCCGCGCGGGATGAAACCCCACGGCGGCCCGTGGGCCGCGGGCGTGAGGGCGCGGCATACCGGGGCGTGGACGGCACGCTCGCAGGCGCCCCCGGCCTTCCTACGATGGCCGGGTGAGCGACATCCCTCCGGACCTGGTGAGCCTGCGGTCGAGCATCGACAACATCGACGCGGCCCTGGTCCACCTGCTCGCCGAGCGGTTCAAGGCCACGCAGCGGGTGGGCGAGCTCAAGGCGGCCGTCGGCCTCCCGCCGGCCGACCCCGCTCGTGAGGAGCGGCAGATCGCCCGCCTCCGCGGGCTGGCGCACGAGGCCGGCCTCGACCCGCAGTTCGCGGAGAAGTTCATCACCTTCGTCATCGCCGAGGTGATCCGCCACCACGAGGCCCTCACGACGAGTCCGGTCGAGGCCGGTGGAGTGGCCGGACCCGTTGCCGGTGAGGCCGCTGACGGCAACAGCGAGCAGGGGGCGGCGGCGACCGCACGCGTGGACCCGGCTCGCCAGTGAGCCGACACGCCGGTCTCGGCCGTCCCTGTCCCTCTCCCCACCGGTCCCTGTGCTCACTCGCGTCCCAAGCACCACGGCGCGGCCGCAAGGTCCCGGCGTCGCGCGAGCCCGCCGGTAGAGTCGGGCCGCATCCGGGTCCGGGACCCCGGATCGGACCGGATCACCGACGAGAGCTGCGAACGAGACCGTGTACCTCAAGACGCTGACCCTCAAGGGGTTCAAGTCCTTCGCCTCGGCGACGACGCTGCGCCTCGAGCCGGGCATCACCTGCGTCGTCGGTCCCAACGGCTCGGGCAAGTCGAACGTCGTCGACGCCCTTGCCTGGGTGATGGGGGAGCAGGGGGCGAAGTCGCTGCGTGGCGGCAAGATGGAGGACGTCATCTTCGCCGGCACCGCGGGACGCCCGCCGCTCGGCCGGGCCGAGGTGAGCCTCACGATCGACAACACCGACGGTGCCCTGCCGATCGACTACACCGAGGTGACGATCACCCGCACGATGTTCCGTGGCGGCGGCAGCGAGTACGCGATCAACGGCACGGGATGCCGGCTCCTCGACGTCCAGGAGCTCCTCTCCGACTCGGGTCTCGGCCGCGAGATGCACGTCATCGTCGGGCAGGGCCAGCTCGACACGGTCCTGCGTGCCACGCCCGAGGAGCGCCGCGGGTTCATCGAGGAGGCGGCGGGCGTTCTCAAGCACCGCCGACGAAAGGAGCGCGCGCTCCGCAAGCTCGAGACGATGGAGGCCAACCTCACCCGGGTCCAGGACCTCACCGGGGAGATACGCCGCCAGCTGGGCCCGCTCGGACGCCAGGCGGAGGCCGCCCGCCGGGCCGCCGTCATCCAGGCCGAGGCGCGCGACGCACGGCTGCGCCTCCTCGCCGACGACCTCGTGCAGCTCACCGCCGTCCTCGAGCAGGAGGTTGCCGACGAGACGGCGCTCCTCGAGCGACGCACCGCCGTCGAGGACGCCCTCGCCGGCGTGCGTGCCCGCCTCGGGGACGTCGAGCGCCGGACAGCCGAGGCGGCGCCCGAGCTGGCGCATGCCCAGGAGCGCTTCGTCCGTCTCCACAGCCTGCGTGACCGGATGGAGTCCACCGGCTCGGTCGCTGCCGAGCGGGTGCGCCTGCTGTCCCAGGACGAGGAGCACGAGACGACCACCGGGCGCGACCCCGAGGAGCTGCGGGCGCAGGCCGCTCAGGCCCGCGAGGCCGAGGCGATCCTGTTGGCGGAGGTGACCCGCACGACCGACGAGCTCGTCGCCGCCGTGGCGGCTCGCGAGGCGGCCGAGGCCGCCTACGCGGGGGAACAGGACCGCCTCGCCCGGCTCGCCCGTGCCGTCGCGGACCGCCGGGAGGGCCTCGCCCGGCTCGCCGGTCAGGTCGGGGCACGCCGCAGCCGCATCGAGGCCGGCGAGGCGGAGATCGGACGCCTTCGCACGACGGTCGAGGCGGCACGGCGTCGAGCGGCCGAGGCCGAGCAGGAGTTCTCCCGCCTCGAGGGCAGCGTCGCCGTGGAGGAGGAGGGCGAGGAGGGGCTCGACGACGCCTACGAGGCGGCTGCCGCCCACCTCGCGGCTGCAGAGGCGGAGGTGGAGCGGCTCGTCACCGAGGAGCGCGACGCCGAACGCGACCGGTCCTCGGCCACCGCGCGGCTCGAGGCACTGGAGATGAGCCTGCGCCGCAAGGACGGAGCAGCCAGCCTCCTCGCCACGGCGAACGCCGACCACGCCATCGTCGGTTCGGTTGCGGCGCTGCTCCACGTGACCGGCGGGCACGAGGCAGCCGTCGCAGCCGCCCTCGGCTGGGCGTCCGAGGCACTGGCCGTTCCCACCGCCCAGCATGCCGCCCGCGCCATCGCCGCCCTGCGCGCCTCGGACGGGGGACGTGCCGCCCTGCTCGTCGAAGCGACGGCATCCCCCGGTGACCCAGCGTCCTGGCCCTCGCTCGAGGGTGCTGGGGTGTGGGCGCGTGACGTCGTCGACGCGCCGGATGCCGTGCGTCCCGCCGTCGAGCAGCTGCTCGAACGGGTGGCCCTCGTGCCGACCACGGCGCACGCCGTGGCACTGGTCTCCCGGGAGACCGGAGTGACCGCGGTCACCGCCGAAGGTGACGTCTTCGGGCCGGGCTGGGCCCGCGGCGGGACTGCAGCGGGGGAGAGCCTTCTCGAGGTGCAGGCCGCTGCCGACGAGACCCGCGCCACCATCGATGCGGCGACCGCCCGAGCGGAGCGGGCGCGTTTCGCGGTCGCAGCGGCACGAGAGACCTCTCGGGCCGCCGCGGAGGAGGTGGACGCCGCGCTGGAGGCGCTCCACCAGTCGGACGCGCGGATGGCGGCCGTCGCCGAGCGGCTCGGCAGCCTGGGGGCCGCCGTACGGTCCGCGTCGGCCGAGGCGGATCGCACCGAACGCGCCATCGCCGACGCCCAGGCCACCCTGGAGCAGGACCGCGCCGACCTCGAGGTGCTGCAGGCCCGGCTCGCCGATGCGCAGGTGGAGCCGGAGGAGTCCGACGACCCCTCGACCGACGAGCGTGACCGCCTCGAGCTGGAGGCGAGCCGGGGGCGCGCCGCGGAGACCGAGCTGCGCCTGACGCTGCGCACCAGGGAGGAACGCGCTCGGGCGCTCACCGGCCGGGCCGACTCCCTCGAGGGCGCCGCCCGCAACGAGCTCGCCGCACGCGAGCGGTTGCGCGAACGGCACGAGCGCCGGCGTCGGGAGGCGACGGTGGCCCAGGCGGTCGGTGCGGCCGCGGCATACGCCGTCGACCGGTTGGAGGTCGCACTCGACCGGGCCACGGCGATCCGGGATGCCGGTGAGGCCGCCCGCGCCGAGCGCGACCGGCAGGCCGTCGCCCTGCGCGAGGAGCTCACCCGGGTCCAGGACGAGCTGCGCGACCTCACCGACACGGCGCACCGCGACGAGATGGCGCGGGCACGCCAGCTCGCCCGGATCGAGCAGCTCCAGGGCCGCGCGGTCGAGGAGCTGGGGATCGACCCGGACGTGCTCGTGGAGGAGTTCGGGCCGGACCGAGAGGTCGCGCACATCGCCGGGCCCGGAGAGGCCCCGGATGCCGTCCCGCAGCCGGCGGCCTACGTTCGGGAGGAGCAGGAGAGACGGCTGCGCAGGGCGGAGCGCGGGCTGCAGGCCCTCGGACGGGTCAACCCCCTCGCCCTGGAGGAGTTCTCGGCGCTCGAGGAGCGGCACACGTTCCTCACCACCCAGCTCGAGGACCTCAAGAGGTCCAAGCGTGACCTGCTCGACATCGTCAAGGAGATCGACGAGCGGGTGGAGCAGGTCTTCACCGAGGCGTTCCACGACACCCGGGAGCAGTTCGAGCGCGTCTTCGAGCGTCTCTTCCCGGGGGGTCAGGGGCGGCTCGTCCTCACCGACCCGGGCGACATGCTGACGACCGGCATCGAGGTCGAGGCACGTCCTCCGGGAAAGAAGGTCAAGCGGCTCAGCCTCCTGTCCGGAGGTGAGCGCTCACTCGTCGCCGTCGCCCTCCTCGTCGCGATCTTCAAGGCCAGGCCGAGCCCGTTCTACATCATGGACGAGGTCGAGGCCGCGCTGGACGACACCAACCTCGGCCGGCTCATCACCCTCCTCGACGAGCTGCGCGACTCCAGCCAGCTCATCGTCATCACCCACCAGAAGCGGACGATGGAGGTCGCCGACGCACTCTATGGCGTGTCGATGCGTGGGGACGGAGTCACCACCGTCGTGTCCCAACGGATGCGGGACGTGGCGGCGACGGCCTGACCCACGCCGTCAGCCGGGTAGGCGGCCGATGTCTCCCAGTGGCCAGAAACGGACGACGACAGGACCGATGACCCGTCCCTGCGGAACCAGGCGGACGCACTCCTGACCCTCGGTGGCGCCGCGGCAGCCGATCACGGAGTCGGCGGACTGGGAGCGGTGGTCGCCGAGGACGAGGAGGTTCTCCCCCGGCACCGTGATCTCCGGGAAGCAACGCGTCGAGCGTGGCGACGTCGTGCAGTCGAGGGTCCCCTGCGTGAACGGGAGGTCCTCGTAGACGTACGGCTCGTCCAGCGGATCGTCGTCCACGGTCACCCTGCCGTCGGGGGTGCAGCAGGCGACCCGGTCGCCCGGCAGGCCGATGACTCGCTTGACGGTGTATGCCGTGTTGCTCGGCCCGATCCCCGTCAGGTCGCCGAATGCCCGCACCGCAAGGACGAGCGGGTTGCCGGCCGGCGGCAGCTCCGAGTCCTGCCACGTGGCACCGTGGCTGAACACGACGACGTCCCCGCGCGCGACGGTGCCGTCGAGCCGGTTCACGAGGATGCGGTCCCCGACGTGGAGGGTCTGCTCCATGGACTGCGACGGCACACCGAACGGCTTGACGAGGAACGCCTGCACGAGCGCGACCGCGACGATGGCGACGAGCACCTCGGTGAACATCGGGAGGCGGCGGCGACGGCGCGTCGTCGCCCCGTCCGTCGCGGGGGCGGCGGCAGTCACGGAGGTCACCCTAGTTCGCGGCGCCGGCGGAGTGTCGATTTGGAGGGTCCGGTCCTCCTCTGCGAACGTGTGCCCCATGGTCTTCGTGGTCCTCGGGATGCTCGTGTGCGTCGGTCTCGCTCTCGCCGTCCTGGCCCTCGTCGCCGTCCCCGCCCGTCGCCAGGGCCGTGACGTCCTCAGCGAGCGCGGCGAACAGGTCATCGAGTCGATCCGCGACCGCCAGTCCAGGGCCGCCGTTGCTGACGACGACCGGAGTGCCGTCGCCGGCGGTGCCCCGGGTGAGCTCCCCACGCAGGTGCCGCAGGATCGAGCGGACGCGCCGCGACGACGTCGTCGGCGCCCTCGGCTGAGCCTGCCCGGGTCTTCCGCCCTCCCGCCTGACCGGCCCTTCCCGGGTCGGGACATCGGTCGAAGCGGTGTGGTTCGATAACCCGACGTCCCCTGCATCGAGGAGCCACCCGCGTGAGATCCGGCATCGACAACGCCGCCGTCGACCCCGACGTGCGGCCCCAGGACGACCTCTTCGGCCACGTCAACGGCCGGTGGGTCGCGACCACCCCGATCCCCGAGGACCGCGGCCGCTACGGCACCTTCGACATCCTCCGCGAGACCGCGGAGCACCATGTGCGAGCGATCATCGAGGAGGTCGCGGCCGGGTCTCCGGACCCCGGGTCCGTCGCGGCGAAGGTCGGCGACCTCTACGCCAGCTTCATGGACGAGGCGGCCGTCGAGGCCCTCGGTGGCACCCCGCTCGAGGCGGACCTGGCCCGGGCTGCCGCCGTCGCGGGGCCGGACGACGTCGTGGCCGCCGCCGCCGGGTTCGCCCGCGAGGGCGTCCTCGGGTTCGTGCTGCCCTTCGTCAACACCGACGACCGCGACCCCACCCGCTACGTCGTCTACCTCGAGCAGGCCGGCATCGGCCTTCCCGACGAGTCGTACTACCGCGAGGAGCAGCACGAGGCGACCCGCGCGGCATACGTCGGCCACGTCGAGCGGATGCTGGCCCTTGCGGGCTGGGCGGAGCCCGGCAAGGCGGCCCGACGCGTCATGGGCCTGGAGACCCGGCTCGCCGCGGGGCACTGGGACAAGGTCACCAACCGGGACCCCGTGAAGACCTACACCCTCGTGGACCGGGACGGGCTGGCCGAGCTGAGCCCCGGCGTGGACTGGGACCGGTTCCTGCACCACATCGGCGCCAGCGCCACCGCCTTCGACGCCGTCGTCGTGCGTCAGCCGGACCACCTCCGCTCGTTCGGGGCCGCCCTGACCGAGGAGCCGGTCCAGGCGTGGCGCGACTGGCTCGCGTGGCACGTCGTCCACGCGCACGGCGCCTACCTGTCGTCGGCGTTCGTCGAGGAGGACTTCGACTTCTACGGCCGGACCCTCTCGGGCGTGCCCGAGCTGCGGGAGCGCTGGAAGCGCGGCGTGGGCCTCGTCGAGCAGTCGCTCGGCGAGGCGGTCGGCCAGCTCTACGTGGAGCGGCACTTCCCCCCGCACGCCAAGGAGCGGATGGTCGAGCTCGTCGCCCACCTCGTCGAGGCGTTCCGGCGCAGCCTGTCCAGCGTTCCGTGGATGGGCGAGGACACCCGTCGAGAGGCGCTCGAGAAGCTCGACCGGTTCACGCCGAAGATCGGCTACCCCGAGAAGTGGCGCGACTACTCCACGCTGGAGGTCCGAGCCGGAGACCTCCTGGGCAACGTCCGCCGGGCGGTGGCCTTCGAGGTCGACCGACAGCTCGCCAAGCTGGGCGGGCCCGTGGACCGCGACGAGTGGTTCATGACGCCCCAGATGGTCAACGCCTACTACAACCCCGGGCTCAACGAGATCGTCTTTCCTGCGGCGATCCTCCAGCCCCCGTTCTTCGACGTCGAGGCGGACCCCGCCGTCAACTACGGCGGCATCGGCGCGGTCATCGGCCACGAGATCGGGCACGGCTTCGACGACCAGGGCTCGCGGTTCGACGGCTCGGGCACCCTGCGGAACTGGTGGACCGACGAGGACCGCGCGGCGTTCCAGGCGCTCGCCGACGCCCTCATCGCGCAGTTCAGCACACTCGAGACCCGTGACGCGCCGGGTCGGAAGGTCAACGGCGCCCTCACGGTGGGCGAGAACATCGGCGACCTCGGCGGCCTGACGATCGGGCACTCCGCCTACCTCATCTCCCTCGACGGCGACCCGGCGCCGCAGATCGACGGCCTCACCGGCGAGCAGCGGTTCTTCATGGGCTGGGCGCAGGTGTGGCGCGGGGTCTCCCGCCGGGCGGAAGCAGAGCGGCTGCTCGTCCTCGATCCGCACAGTCCGATGGACCTTCGGGCCAATGCCGCGCGCAACCTGCGCGAGTTCCACGAGGCGTTCGGGGTCGTCGAGGGCGACGGCATGTGGGTCTCGCCGCAGGACCGCGTCCGCATCTTCTGAGGTCGGGCGGGCATCCGGGATGCCGTCCGCGGTGGGTTTGGGTGGGCATCGCGCGGCTGCGAGGATGACCAGGTGAGCGCCATCGACACCCTCTGGGAGTACCTCGCCGTCGCCGTCGGCATCCTCGTCCTCGTCGGCGGCATCGCCGTCGGCCTGCTGCGGGGACGCGGCGGCCGCCGCAGGGACCTGCCAGCCACGCGGCCCGGGACCACTCCGGGGGGGCGTGCCGGGGACGTGGGCCTGCCCACAGGGGGGTCCGTCGGCACGCTGGAGCGCCCGGTCGAGGTGGAGCCGGAGCCCGAGGTGGAGGCGGCCGGCCGGGCCCCGACCCTCGAACGCCCGGAGGCGCCGGCGGGCCGGCTACGTCGCCTGCGGGCCCGCCTCGCCCGGTCGAACACCGCTCTCGGGAAGGGGCTGCTCGCCCTTCTCGCCGGCGGAAGGCTCGACGAGGCCGCGTGGGAGGAGGTCGAGGACACCCTGCTGACTGCCGACCTCGGCGTCGCCGCGACGACCGAGCTCGTGACGGCCTTGCGCACCCGGGTGGCGGTGGAGGGAACGACGGACGAGGCGTCCGTGCGCGGGTGGCTGCGTGAGGAGCTCCTCGCGCTCGTCGACCCGTCGATGGACCGATCAGTCGTCTCGTCCCGGGTCGACGGCCGGCCGGCATGCGTGCTCGTGGTCGGCGTCAACGGCACCGGCAAGACCACCACCGTCGGCAAGCTCGCCCGGGTGCTCGTCGCCGAGGACAAGGACGTCGTTCTCGGCGCTGCCGACACCTTCCGGGCGGCCGCAGCGGACCAGCTCCAGACCTGGGGGGAGCGCGTCGGGGTGCCCACGGTCCGCTCCGACCGTGACGGCGGGGACCCGGCGGCGGTTGCCTTCGACGCGGTCCGGGCCGCCGCCGAGCTCGAGGCCGACGTCGTCCTCATCGACACGGCAGGCCGACTGCAGAACAAGGTCGGCCTCATGGACGAGCTCGGCAAGGTCAAGCGGGTCATCGAGAAGCAGAGCCCCGTCGACGAGGTGCTCCTCGTCCTCGACGCCACCACCGGCCAGAACGGCATGCGTCAGGCCGAGGTGTTCTCCGAGGTCGTCGGCATCACGGGGATCGTCCTCACCAAGCTCGACGGCACGGCCAAGGGCGGCATCGTCGTCGCGGTGCAGCGCGAGCTCCGCGTGCCGGTCAAGCTCGTCGGCCTGGGGGAGGGCCCCGACGACCTCGCGCCGTTCGACCCTGAGGCGTTCGTCGACGCCATCCTCGACTGACGCCGGTCTCCGCCCGACCGGTGTCGAGGCGCGGCGGGGCGCGCGGTCGGCACTCCGCGGTGCCCGCGTCGAGGGTGAGGGAGCCGTGGCCGAGCCCACCCGGGCTCGCTGAGGCGTTTACTAGGGTGAGGCAGGGACCTGGCACCTGGAGGCGGCATGGACGCACGAGGACTTCGACGAGTTCGTCTCCGCGCGCTGGGTGCGGCTCTTCCGGCTGGCCTACCTGCTGACGGCTGATGAGGGGGCCGCGGAGCATCTGCTCCAGACCGCGATGGAGCGGACCTTCGCCCGCTGGTCCACCGGTGGTGCGGATGGAGTCTCCCGGAGGCCTACGTCCGCACGGCTGATGGTGAACGCCGTCATCTCCGACGACCACCGGCCGGCGCGCCGTCGCGAGTGGCTGCGGGCGGGGTGCCCGAGCGCGCGTTGCCCGCGCCGAGGACGGCCCGGTCGTCGAGCACCTGCTGCTGTGGCCACTGGTCTGTGCGCTCCCGGAGCGGCAGCGCGCCGTCGTCGTGCTGCGCTACTACGAGGACCTCAGCGAGCGCGAGGCCGCCGACGTGCTCGGCTGCTCGGTGCGCACCGTGAGGTCCCAGACCCACGACGCGATGCGGGCGCTGCGGCGCGGCATGGCCGCGGCACGGCGAGGGAGGCGGTCGAGGGATGAGCCTGGAGAACGAGCTGCGTGGCGTCCTCGCGGCGACAGGCCGACCGGCGCGAGGGGCCGGCGCCGGACCTCGTCGGCCATCCGGGCGGGCGGGCTGGCGCGGCGGCGTCGCGGCGCCTCGCCCGTGTGCGTCGTCGGGGTTCGCGGTCCTCCTGGTGGTCGCCGCCGGTCTGGGGGTCGCCGGGGGCTGCGGGAGACCGGTGACGAAGGGGACCCCGCATCGGGCTCGGCGTCCGGCGTCGGGTTCCACGGGGGTGCCCTGGTGCGTCCCCGACGAGGAACGGAACGGCGGGCAGGTCATCGTCGGGCGAGGGGGCGCCGATCCGGACCCTGTGCCGCGCGACCACGTAAGTGCACCTGTGGCACCACGCCGGCACGACCGTCCTCACGAAGACACGGCACCACCTATCGGGTCGCTGACGGCCGGCTGACGCCGCTCGGGCACCGGCTACGGGAACGTGTCGATGAGCCACGACGGGCGGCTCGCCGCCTGGCTGGACCTGTCGACCAGTGGGACCAACTGCGGCGTCCTCCCGATGGAGGTCTACGAGGTCGCGACGGCCACCGAGGTCGCGATGACCCAGGTCGAGGCGGAGGGCTCGTGCCGGCACCTGGCTGGCATCGACGACCTGGGCCGGGTGTACGTGGCGGCTGCCGAGGACCGTCCCGGCGTGCTCGACGTCCGGATGTTCGACACGCGCACGAGGCAGTGGACGCGGGTCCTGGACGTGCCCGCTCCCTCGCGCTACGGCGTCATCACCTACGTGACGGCCGACGGCTTCGCGGTCCAGATCGCCGAGCACACGACGTCCTTGCCGTACGACTCCGCCACCAGGCCGCTCGCGTCACTCGAGGGCCGCGTCGACACCGCAGGTCGGTTCGTGCCTGAGCGGGAGGTCCCCATCGGCCGGGCCCGGTGGTCGCCCGATCGCTCCCACGTCGTCGACCAGCAGCCCGAAGGGGTCGTGATGCGCAGCGCAGACCTGACCCGCAGGCTGGCGTTCGACCTTCCGCCCGACCTCTTCGCCGCCCAGGTGGAGCGGCTGCCGGAGGCCGACCTGATCTGGGAGTCACCGACGTCGGTGCTGGCCGTGAGCGGCCTCGAGGCCGGGGCGACCGTGTACCGGTGCGACGTCCGGTCCGGCTCCTGTGAGCGCGTCGACCGGCTCGGGCATCCCGCGCTGGGCAACGGCGCGCAGCCGAGGGGCTGACCCAACCCGCCGGCATCCATGGGCGTCTCACGATGCGGGACCCGGGTGGTCCCGAAACCCGATGCTTACACCGCGGGCCGGGATGCAACACGACGGAAACACAACGGCGCGGGCCGTGAAACGCCGTGGGGTCACCGTTGTCGTCATGAGCCCAACACTGATGCCCATGGCGGAGGCAGCAGAACAGGTCGACTACGCGGCCACCGCGTTCCTGATTCTCTGCGCCTCCCTCGTCCTCCTCATGACGACTCCCGGACTGGCCCTCTTCTACGGTGGCATGACCCGGACCAAGTCCGTCCTCAACATGATGATGATGTCCTTCGGCGCCATGGGCGTCGTGGGGATCATCTACGTCCTCTACGGCTACTCCATGTCCTTCGGCTCCGAGAACCTCGCCGGGATCATCGCGAACCCGTTCCAGAAGTTCGGTCTCTCCGGCACGGACGCCGTCATCAACCCGTTCGGCTACGAGGGATACGGCAACATCCCCGAGCTCGCGTTCGTCGGCTTCCAGCTGACCTTCGCGGTGATCACCGTCGCCCTCATCAGCGGCGCCGTCGCCGACCGCGTCAAGTTCGCGACGTGGCTGGTGTTCGCCGGACTGTGGGTGACGTTCGCCTACTTCCCCATCGCGCACATGGTCTGGGGTGGCGGTCTCCTGTCCGGCGCGGAGGACGGCCTTGCGGCCGCGGTCTACGGCGTCACGGACGGTGTCGCCAACGTGGCGCCGATCGACTTCGCCGGTGGCACGGTCGTCCACATCAACGCCGGCATGGCCGCACTCGTCCTCGCCCTCGTCGTGGGTCAGCGCCTGGGCTTCGGCAAGGTGTCGATGCGCCCGCACAACGTCCCGCTGACGATGATCGGTGCCGGACTGCTGTGGGTCGGCTGGTTCGGCTTCAACGCCGGCTCCGAGCTCGCGGCCGACGGGACGGCGGCCCTCGTCTGGGTCAACACGACCGCGGCGACCTGCGCGGCGATGATGGGCTGGCTCATCGTGGAGAAGGTCCGCGACGGTCACGCCACCTCGGTCGGCGCTGCGTCCGGTGTGGTCGCCGGGCTCGTCGCCATCACTCCCGCCTGCGGCGCGCTCAGCCCGCTCGGCTCCATCGTCCTCGGCGTCGTCGCCGGTGGGCTCGCGGCGCTCGCCGTGGGTCTGAAGTTCAGGCTGGGCTACGACGACTCCCTCGACGTCGTCGGGGTGCACCTCGTGGCCGGCCTCTGGGGCACCATCGGTGCCGGCCTGCTCGCGACGACCACCGGTCTCTTCTATGGTGGCGGCATCGACCAGACGGTCGTCCAGGTCCTCATCGCCCTCTCCACGCTCGTCATCTCCGGCGTCGTCACCCTCGTCATCGCGCTGGCTCTCAAGGCCACGATCGGTTGGCGGGTCACCGACGACGTCGAGGTCGCCGGCATCGACCAGACCGAGCACGCCGAGTCCGCCTACGACGTGAACAGCCGCGGCGGCCGGATGGGCGTCAGCGGATTCGGTGGGCACGACGACGCCGTCGCCGAGTCCACGTCCTCGAAGAACCTCGAAGGAGCCAGCTCATGAAGCTCGTCACCGCCATCATCAAGCCCCACCAGCTCGACGAGGTGAAGGAGGCCCTCGAGGCCTTCGGCATCCAGGGCATGACGATCAGTGAGGCGCACGGCTACGGCCGTCAGCGCGGCCACAGCGAGGTCTATCGAGGCGCGGAGTACACCGTCGACTTCGTGCCGAAGAGCCGCGTGGAGATCCTCGTCGACGACATGGACGCCTCGTCGGTGGTCGATGTCATCCTCAAGGCCGCCCAGACCGGCCGGATCGGTGACGGCAAGATCTGGGTCGTGCCCGTCGAGGACGTCGCCCGGGTCCGCACCGGGGAGCGCGGCGTCGAGGCGATCTGAGCGGTGACCACCCCCTCGAGCGAGCTCGCCTCCCGGCGGCTCGACCTGGCCGGCACCCGTGACTTCGCCGTCGCGGGTGCCGGCCGGGCTCGGCGGGAGGCGCTCTCGGCGTTCAACCGGGACTGGCTCGCCGACGTCTGGCGGTCAGCGACCGGGGGCGCCCGCATCGAGGGGGTGGCCCTCGCCGCGGTCGGGAGCCTGGGCCGCGCCGACGCGGGTCCGCTCAGCGACTACGACCTCGTCCTGCTGCACTCCGAGCGGTCCCTCCCCGCGAAGGAGCTCACCGCGCTCGCCGACCGCATCTGGTACCCCATCTGGGATGCCGGGGTCCGCCTCGACCACAGCGTCCGCACCGTCAACCAGTGCCGCCAGGTCGCCGCTGCGGACCTCACCGCAGCGGTCGGGCTGCTCGACCTCGCGCCGATCGCCGGCGACCTCGAGCTCGTCGCCGCGGCACGGTCCACCGTCGCCCACGACTGGAGAGGAAACGCCCGCAAGCGGCTCCCCTCGCTCGTCGAGGCGCTGAGCGCACGCCACCAGCGCCAGGGTGACCTGGCCCAGTCCATCGAGCCCGAGCTCAAGGAGGCCCACGGTGGGCTCCGCGACATGACGGTGCTCTCGGCACTCGCTGAGGCCTGGCTCGCCGACCGCCCCCACGGCGGGGTCGATGCCGCGCACGCACACCTCCTCGACGTCCGCGACGCCGTCCACGTCGTCACCGGCCGCGGCCGTGACCGGCTGGGCCGCGAGGAGCACGACGCAGTGGCCGCGCTGCTCGGCCACCAGGACGTCGACGACCTGCTCACCTCCGTCTCCATCGGCGGGGCGGGCCATCGCCTACGCGCTCGACGGGACCCTGCGCCGGGCCGGGCAGTCCCAGCGTGCCCGCACGCTGCGGGTCGGTCCTCGGCGCCCACAGATGGCGCCGCTCGGGCACGGGTTCTTCGCCAGCGACGGCGAGGTCGTGCTGGGCTCAGCCCGGCTCGCGGAGTCCGACCCGGGAGTTCCGCTGCGCGGCGGCGTCGTGGCTGCTCGGGCGGGCCTGCCCGTCGCACCCTTCACTCTCGACAACCTGGCGAGGAGCGCTCCGGCCCCTCCGGTCCCGTGGCCGCCGGTGCTCCGTGACCTGCTCGGGGACCTTCTCGCCTCCGGCCCGGGGCTCGTGCCCGTGTGGGAGGGCCTGGACCAGGTCGGGATCATCGACACGTGGCTGCCGGAGTGGTCCGCGGTGCGCTCCCGACCTCAGCGCAACGTCGTCCATCGGCACACCGTGGACCGTCATCTCGTGGAGACGGTCGTCCGAGCGTCCGGTCTGGTCCGTCGGGTCTCCCGGCCCGACCTGCTGCTCGCTGCCGCCCTTCTCCACGACATCGGCAAGGTGCGTGGCGCGCACGACCACTCGGCCACCGGAGCCGAGCTCACCCGGGGGATCGTCACGCGGTGGGGCTTCCCGCCGCCCGACGTCGAGGTGCTCGTGACACTCGTCCGTGAGCACCTCACCCTCATCGAGCTGGCCACCCGCCGTGACCACCAGGACCCGGCGACGGTCGACGCGGCGGTCGACGCCGTCGGCGGGGACCGGCAGGTGTTCGAGCTGCTGCTGGCCCTCACGGAGGCGGACGCGTCGGCCGCAGGGCCGCTGGCGTGGACCGACTGGCGCGCCACCCTCCTCGACCAGCTCGCCGTCGCGGTGCGCGACCGGCTTGACGGACCCGCAGCCCCATCGACCGCGGTCGCGGTCAGCGACGAGGGTGCTGCCGCGCAGACCCTCCGCACCGAGCTCGTCGCCGCGGTGCGGGCGGGGGAGCCGCAGGTGCGGGTCCTGGCGACAGGGGGCTCGCACCGCCTCGACATCACGGACCGGGACCGTGTCGGCCTCTTCGCGGACACGGCCGGACTCCTGGCTGCCGAGGGCCACACGGTGCGCACCGCCATCCTGCGCACCGTCGACGGGATCGCCGCGAACGAGTGGCACGTCGAGTCACCGGGTGGCGCCGTCCCGGACCTGGCGCGCATCGAACGGGGGCTGGCCCGGCTCGGCCGCGGCGACCGAGGCCCGCTGGCAACCCTCGATCGCCGTCGGTCACACAGCCCCCGACCCTCCGGTCGGGCCCAGCTCGGGAGCCCGGGCCAGGCGCGTGCCCTCGTCGTGCCCGGGGCCAGCAGCGACGCCACGGTCCTGGAGGTGCGGGCACAGGACCGTCCCGGGCTGCTCCACGAGCTCGGGGCGGCGCTGGCAGCAGCCGGCATCTCGGTGCGCTCGGCCCACATCGCCACGTATGCCGGTCAGACGCTGGACACCTTCTACCTCACCGGCGCCGACGGGCTGCCGCTGCCGCCGGCCCGCGTCGCACAGGCGGTCAGCCTCGTCATCGACACCTGTGACGGCCTCGACCCGTGAGACGTCCCCGCAGCCGCCGGTTCAGGCCGCGGCAGGCCGACAGCAGCATTCCCGTTAGCCTTGTCCGGTGTTCACGAGCCTGTCCGACCGCCTGACCGCCACCTTCACGAACCTCCGTTCGAAGGGGCGCCTGACGGAGTCCGACGTCAACAAGACGATCCGCGACATCCGGTTGGCGCTGCTGGACGCCGATGTGGCGCTCCCGGTGGTCAAGGAGTTCACCCACGCCGTCCGCGAGCGGGCGCTGGGTGCGGAGGTGAGCGAGGCGCTCAACCCTGCCCAACAGGTCGTGAAGATCGTCAACGAGGAGCTCGTCGGCATCCTCGGTGGCGAGACGCGGACCATCCGGTTCGCGAAGCAGCCGCCGACCGTGGTCATGCTCGCGGGCCTCCAGGGATCGGGGAAGACGACCCTGGCCGGAAAGCTCGCCAGATGGCTGCGCGACCAGGGCCACACACCGATCCTCGTCGCCGCGGACCTTCAGCGCCCGAACGCGGTGACCCAGCTCGAGGTCGTTGGTGAGCGCGCCGGCGTGCCCGTGTTCGCCCCGGAGCGGGGAAACGTCCTCGGCCATGACGCGGTGTCGGCGACGGGGGAAGGAACCCGTTCGTACGGTGACCCCGTCGCGGTGTCGCGCGCCGGTGTGGAGCACGCTCGACGCACCCAGCACGACGTCGTCATCGTCGACACGGCGGGTCGCCTCGCCATCGATGCCGACCTCATGCGGCAGGCGGCCGACATCCGCGCGGCGATCCAGCCCGACGAGGTGCTCTTCGTTCTCGACGCGATGATCGGCCAGGCTGCGGTCGAGACGGCCCACGCGTTCCAGGAGGGCGTCGACGTCACCGGCGTCGTCCTCACCAAGCTCGACGGTGACGCCCGCGGCGGCGCAGCCCTGTCCGTGGCGTCGGTGACGGGCCGGCCGATCATGTTCGCCAGCACCGGCGAGCAGGTCAAGGACTTCGAGGTCTTCCACCCGGACCGGATGGCCTCGCGCATCCTCGACATGGGCGACGTCCTCACCCTCATCGAGCAGGCCGAGAAGGCGTTCGACCGCACCCAGGCAGCGGAGATGGAGCGGAAGTTCCTCGCGGCCGAGGACTTCACCTTCGACGACTTCCTCCAGCAGATGGGCGCCATCAAGAAGATGGGCTCGCTGAAGTCGATCCTCGGCATGATGCCCGGCATGGGCCAGATGAAGGCCCAGATCGACGCCTTCGACGAGCGCGAGTTCGACCGCGTCGAGGCCATGGTTCGCTCGATGACGCCCTTCGAGCGCAACCACCCCAAGCAGATCAACGGCTCGCGCCGTTCCCGGATCGCCAAGGGCTCGGGAGTGTCGACCTCCGAGGTCAACTCGCTCCTCGAGCGTTTCGGCGAGGCCCAGAAGATGATGAAGCAGCTGGCTCGCGGCGGTGGGATGCCGGGGATGCCGGGCCTGCCCGGTGGCGGCTCCGGCCCCGGCAAGCGCGGCCGCCAGCAGCCACCGCAGCGCAAGAAGTCCAAGTCGGGCAACCCGGCAAAGCGGGCGGCGGAGGAGCGGGCCGCCGGCCAGCGCGCGACGGCGCCCGTGGGCGGGGCCTTCGGTGGCGGGCTTCCGAGCGCCCCCGATCCGGCCGCGATCGACCCCGCCTCGTTGCCGAAGGGCTTCGAGAAGTTCCTAGGGAAGAACCCTTGACCTCTCGAGCCTCCATGTGGCCTCTGACGTGCAGTTTCGTGCCCGACGAGCGAAACGCCACACCCGCATAGCGCTCCTAGCCAAGGAATCGCTCGAGTGGCGGCGTGTCCAACGAACCCACCGCAGCCCTCACCCTCGAGGACTGCCGGGCGCTGAGTGGGTCGTGGGCGGTCAGGCTGCGGGCCCCCGGGCAGGCCCGTGGATCACGCTGGGAAGGCGGCGGGGCGCCCTTGGAGCCTGCGGAGAGACAATCGTCATCGCTTCGTCAGCGCCCCACCCGGGGATTGGATGACGGGGCTAAGGCGTCGAAGAGCCCGCGGCCCGGGCCAGCCCCCGCACGGCTCCCCGGCGCGCGCACCTGCGCCGCTCAGCGGCGGCGGCTGTCGCGACTGGGTGAGGGCCGTCTCGCCCAGATGAGCCGACCCTTGTTTGCTCCTACGCCTTCGCAACCGCCTGCGAGGGGTACCGAGCGGCACCGCCGCGACGGGGTAACGCCTTGGGCGGGCGGGCATGACGCGGAAGTTGCTGCAGCTTGCTACCCCACGCCTAGTTCGTTTGGTGGTGGCGGGCCGCTGGCGCGTCGAGGATGCGGCGTCATGGCCTGGGGCCCGCGGGGTCTTCCCGGGTGTGACGGCATCACGACACACGATGGGCGCCGCCAGTAGCCGTCACTCACATGGAGGAGAGGGCCGGGTCGCCGTGGTGCGGGACCGTGCCGGCCCAGGCTGATGGTCTCGGTACGCCCGGTGTCATCGCGGATGGAAGGGGTAGGCCACACAAGAGGGACATAGCCCGACACGAGAACCACCAGGGACGGAGGGCCAGCCTGTGGCGCCCATGAGGGAGGCTGTCCAGCAGCTTGCTCACTCACCGGTGTTCGTCGACGAGTCCGGGCGTCGCCGTGCATGGGTGATGTGGACCCTGGGCGTCGGCGGCGCGCTGTGTCTGGGGTACGTGCTGCTGCTCGGCTTCAGCCTCGTCGGCGGACCCATCAAACCCGGCGATCTGTTGCCGTTGCCCGGCCTCAGGCAGTCGAGCGATCAGTCCGCGGTGCCCACGCGCCCTTCTCCCACGGTCGCAGGTAGCCCCACGGCGCCTCCGGAAACGGGCGTCGGAGAGTCATCGGTGGGCCCGTCCGGCGGTGTCCCCACGGGTGCTGTCGGGGCCGCGCCGACGACCACACCAACCGCCTCCGGGGCCGGCGGAAATCCCGCACCCATTCCGTCTGGCAGCCCGCGGTCCACCTCGTCGCCGGCTCCTGCCACGTCGTCGCCGGCTCCTGCCACGTCGTCGCCGGCTCCTGCCACGTCGTCGCCGGCCCCGTCGACCTCGTCGACGGGCACGACCGCGCAGCCCGGCGTCACGCCGTCGGCATCTCTCGGGTGGCCGTCCCGTCGGCGAGTCCGGCTGGGTCGGTGGGTCCGTGATGCCGCGCGCCGATGCGTGAGGCGCGGGGCAGGCGGCCCGTTCCGCGTGCGCACTGGCTGGCACTGATCGTCGTCCTGTTGGCCATCACGGCGGCCCTCGGTCTGCACGGCTATGTGTCGGGTGAGCTGACGGACGCCGGGTACGTCCGACCACCGGGACCGGCGGGCCAAGTGCCTGAGTCGATCAGCACCGGGGGCCCTGTCATCGGTCCGCGAGCCGGGGCGGTGACGAGTGTTGCGATGCCACCGCGCACGGTCGTGCTGACCTTCGATGACGGTCCGGACCCGACCTGGACCCCGAGGGTCCTCCAGACCCTTCGCCGCCATGAGGTACCTGGGAGCTTCTACCTCCTCGGCAGCCAGATGCTGCGCTACCCCGATCTCGTCCGCCGTGAGCTCGCCGAGGGCCACGAGATCGGTAACCATTCCTTCACCCACCAGGACTTGAGCACCCTTCCGCCCTGGGAGCAGCGGTGGCAGCTCGCGCAGGCGCAGCTTGCCCTCGTCGGCATCGCGGACAGGACGACTGCACTGCTACGGCCGCCCTACGTCTTCTCCGCCGATTCTCTCGACGACCGCTACTGGAGTTTGATCGAGGACGCGCACGCCAACGGCTACATCACCGTCCTCGCCGACGTCGACGCTCGCGACTGGGAGCGTCCGGGCGTCGAGGACATCGTGCAGAACGCGATGCCGAAGAACGGCGAGGGCGCCGTCATCCTGCTCCACGACGCAGGCGGGGACCGAGCCCAGACTGTCGCCGCGCTGGACATCCTGATTCCGAAACTCAAGTCGGCGGGCTACCGGTTCACGACCATCAGCGACGTGGCCAACGTCCCCGCGTACCATGCGAGCTCGACCGGTGAAGAGTGGCGCGGCCAGGCCCTGGTCTGGGCCACCAAGGTCTCGCAGTGGATCGCCGCCTTCTTCGCGGTGCTCCTCCTCGTCGCCGGGGTGCTCACCGTCGCCCGGATGTTCCTGATGCTCGGCGTGGCACGACGTCACGGCCGGACCCGACGCCGGTCGGCCTGGGGGCCGCCGGTGTCCCTACCGGTCTCCATCGTGGTCCCCGCCTACAACGAGAAGGCGGGAATCGAGCCGGCGCTTCGGTCCTTCCTTGCCAGCGATCATCCGGTCGAGGTCGTCGTCGTCGACGACGGGTCGACGGACGGCACCGGGGAGATGGTGGCCGAGATGAACCTGGACGGCGTGACCCTCATCCGGCAGCAGAACGCCGGCAAACCTGCCGCGCTGAACGCCGGCATCCGAGCCGCCCGGCACGACGTGGTCGTCCTCGTGGACGGTGACACGCGCTTCGAGCGCGACACCGTCAGGAAACTCGTGCAGCCGTTCGCCGATCCCGACGTCGGCGCAGTCTCCGGCAACGCCAAGGTGGGCAACCGCCGTGGTCTCCTCGGCCGCTGGCAGCACATCGAGTACGTGATGGGGTTCAACTTGGACCGCCGCCTCTACGACGTGTTCCAGTGCATGCCCACGGTCCCGGGCGCGGCCGGCGCCTTCCGCCGGACGACGCTGGCCGACGTAGGTGGCGTCAGCGATGACACCCTCGCGGAGGACACCGACCTGACGGTGGCCGTCGTCCGAGCCGGCTGGAAGGTGGTGTACGAGGAGGAGGCACGTGCGTGGACCGAAGCGCCCTTGACGTGGGGGGGCTTGTGGAAGCAGCGCTACCGATGGTGCTACGGCACGCTCCAGGCGATGTGGAAGCACCGCCGGTCCGTCATCCAGCGGGGAGCCAGCGGCCGCTTCGGCCGTCGAGGCCTCCTCATGATGCTGATCTTCCAGGTGCTCCTGCCGCTCAGCGCGCCGGCCATGGACGCCTTCCTGCTCTACGGCCTGTTCTTCCTCGACAAGCAGACGACCCTCCTGCTGTGGGGCGGGTTCCTCGGCGTGCAGTTCCTGACGGCGGCCTACGCGTTCTGGCTCGACCGCGAACCGCCATGGCCACTGTGGTCACTGCCACTCCAACAGGTCGCCTACCGCCAAATGATGTATCTCGTCGTCATCCAATCCGTCTTCACGGCGGTCTACGGCATCCGACTGCCCTGGGAGAAGCTACGACGCACAGGGGACGTCCAGCTCCCAGTCCCGACCGGTGACCGACCATGAGGCCCATACCACTGGGATGACGGCCCGCCCCGGCAGCGATTGCCGTGGCCCACGCTGGCGGCGTTGACGGCGGCTGCCACACACGTCAGAGGTCAGGGATTCGCTGTTTCCCACAAGGAACCTCCCAGGGTTCGTCGTGTGGCCCTCGGACGCTCCAACGTCGCGGGGGCCGCATCTGCTATGGAGATTGCGCACAACAGCGCTCGTCAGGAGGACGCTCGGATTCCCGCACCGCACAGCGCTAGCCGTCGCGGATTCGAGAAGTTCCTGGGAAACAGCTCCTAGGCTCCCCAAGGGAGTGTCGGACGGCCCTGCGTCGTCGCATTCCGGAGCTCACCACCTGTTCCCCTGTGTCCACCGCATCTGTACGTGTCGAGCGGCTCTCCGCAAAGGGTTCGTCAATCGGTCCGTGTGCGGAGGCTCCGAGTCAGGACGGAGATCATCACCGTCGCAGCGACGAGGTGGAGCCCGAGGAGGGCGGCGATCGTGGCCGTGTCTGCCCCCGAGAGGAGGGGCGGGACGAGCGAGAGGGCGGTCAGCGTCACTGCCGTCCGCACGAACCGCTCGGCGGGGCGGGCACTCCATCGCACGAGGGCGACCGCGATGACGATGCCCACGACCGAGAAGAAGCCGGTGACCACGGCGAACCCGGACAACGGGATCCTCTCTCCACCATCGGGGACCTCGAAGTCGACGCCGGCGGCCTGGGCCAGCGCAGCGGTGAGGGTGGTGGCCACCACCGCTGCGAGCGTGGCAATGACGCCCGTGCCAGCGACCCCGCGGAGCCGGTGGGTGTGGCTGGTCCGACCGAATGCCGGGCCTGCGACGAGCCCGGTCTCCTTCACGCTGTTCCTGTCCTGCTGGGCCGTCGCTGGTTGTGGTCGTGGCGTCATGGTGCCAGCGCCTCGGCGGCGGAGGTGGTTCCGCCCCGGGAACCGGGCCGGAGGGAGAGCCCCTGCAGCCAGGACTGCCAGGCCGGCTTCTCGCGCCGCACATAGTCCGCCGCGGCGGCGGAGAACAGGTACGCCCTGATGCCCGCCGTCGCCTTGGCGCCGTCCTCGCCGTACGTGAAGACGCTGAGCATTCCGGGCATCGGGGCGGTAAGCCGGACCAGCGTCTGTCGCTCGCCGACGCGTTCGACCGTGCCGGTGACGCCGCGCAGCTCGACCGTCGCGCCCTCGTCGCCCAGCCCGAGCGCCTCGCGCAGGGTCGACCACAGCGCCTCGGCGTCGACGGGATGGGAGGCGAAGGCCTCGAGCTGCGTGGCCTCCTGGCCGGGGAAGTGTGAGAGGTAGAGGCGCAGGTTGTCGAAGAACGGCATCCAGTTTGCGCCCATGTCGTCCCAGAACTCCGACTCCCACGCGGCGCCGGTCCCGAAGCCGCTGCTGGTGACGCGCACGATGCAGGTGCCGCCGGAGCGGGCCTCGACGAGGAACTCCGACGTCAGCGGGCTGAGCGCATCCGGGTCCTTGCCCATGAGGGCGGCCCAGTCCTCCTCGTAGACGATGCGGCGCGGTGGGTCCCAGCCGGTGACCTGGCCGTCCGAGCCCATCTCGGGGCCCATGGTGAAGTGCAGGGAGCCGCCCTCGCGCTCGTCCATCTCGGTCGGCAGGAACCAGGCGCTCATGCCCTTGGCGGTGGCGATGGCCTGCCAGACCTGTTCCGGGGTGCCCGGAACCTCGACGCTGAACTCCAGGCGGTACGGGACGTTCGGGGTGGTACTCATGTGCTCTCCTCGGGAAGGGGGTGGGCGGCGACGAGGAGCCGATGTGGGCGCCCGTCGTCGTGGTGGTAGCGAGCGGCCAGGTCGAGCACTGCGGCGGTCAGGTCGTCCGCGAAGGCTGCCCGGTCGGCGGCCGACCGGAAGCCGATCTGGGTGTCGATGGTCAGCGTCGGCAGGCGCTTGCCGGACGCGCCGGCCCGGCGCGTCAGGGCGCCGACCTCGCGCACCAGCCGGCCGGCCAGCGCGACGAGGTAGCCCGCCGACAGGTGGTCGGCGTTGGCGTCCGGGTCGGCCGCGGACGCGCTGACGGCCGCCGGCGACACGACGTACGACACCGCCGACGCCTGCAGCACCCGCTCGGTGATGCCCCCGTGCCGTCGCTCCTCGGACAGCTCCACCAGGCCGTGCGCCTCGAGCGCCTTCAGGTGGTAGTTGACCTTCTGGCGCCCGATGCCGACCCGGGCGGCGAGCCCGGCGGCGGAGGCCGGGACGGCCAGCTCGCCGAGCAGCCGGGCCCGGACCGGATCCAGCGCGGCGGCGGCTGCCTCCGCGCTCTCGATGACCTCGACGTCCTGCATGACGCCACCGTCTCATTGACAAGAAATCTTGTCAAGGGTCGTGGGCGTGTCCGGTGACAGGCACGGGGTGCGCCCAGTTTGAGGGGCACCCCTCAGAGCGCATCGCGGCGGAATGCGGACCACTGCGCCGCCTCGTCCGTTGTTGCTCCTTCATCGTTGACGAGCGCCTGCTGCTGCGTCAGGGTGCACGTGAGGGAGCGTGATGGGAGCGTCGAGATGGACCGACTCACGGCGGGGGCTCAGCTTCTCAGTGTGATCCTGGTCGGCGTGGTGGCCGGTTCGTTCGTGGGGACACAGCTGGGTCAGGTCAGGGTGCAGAACGTGCTCGGCGCCCGGGACTTCACGTTGGTCAAGCACAGTTTCGAGGTTGCGGTCGGCGGTGTCATGCGGGTGCTCGTCATCGGGGCGGGGGTGTCGATCGCTCTGGTGGTCGGGCTGACGGCCGCGAACCGCCGGGGCCCGGTCCTCGTCCTGTCCGCTCTTGCACTGCTGCTGTGGATCGCGGCGATCGCGGTGACCCTCCGGTACAACGCCCCCGTCAACGAACTTGCCGCAGCCTGGGACCCGGCCTCCCCGCCGGATGCCTGGGAGGCGCTGCGCGACCAGTGGCATCTCGGCCAGACCCTGCGAACACCACTTGCCGTGGGCTCGTTCGCGTGCCTGGCGGTGGGGGCGCTGTGGCCCCAGCTCGTGCCGGGATGAGGGCTGAACTGGCACCATCTGCCAGTTCTCGCTCACGGCCCACCATGGCGTCCCCCGTTGTGGGGAGGCAGCACTGGACTCCGCTCTTCACGTCAGGACACGCACCCGAGGGACGGACTGTTCGTCCTTCGGCGAGGGGGTCTCCGCCCCCCGCGCACTCACCTGCCGACCATGGCGGCGGGTGCGCGGCGGTCCAGGTGGACATGGGGCACCGCGGCTACGGTGGGTGGGTCAGGACAAGGCCTGTGGAGAGGGAAGACAGATGCCCGTGCCACGCTCTCCGGGCCTACGCCGGTCGCGGAAGGTGCTGGGGTCGTGACTGCGGGGCCGGGAGACGTCCTGTGGACCGCAGCGGTCGGCACCGACGGCCCGCGGGTCGCCTTCCTCCACGGCCTCTTCGGCCAAGGCCGCAACTGGACCCAGATCGCCAAAGCACTCGCCGGTCCGAGCGGCAGCGCCGCCCGGTGCCTCCTCATCGACCTGCCCGACCACGGCCGGTCGGCGTGGACCGAGGAGTTCTCCTACGAGACGTATGCCGCACGCGTCGCCGCGACGCTCAGCGCCGCCGCCCCGGGTGAGTCCTGGGTGCTCGTGGGGCACTCCCTGGGCGGCAAGGTGGCGATGGTGACGACCCTCACCCACCCGGACCTGGTCCGGAGCCTCGTGGTGGTCGACATCGCACCCAAGGACTACGGCGACCTCGACCGGTTCGTCCACTACATCGACGCGATGCGGGCGCTGCCGCTCGACGAGCTGACCGGTCGGGTCGACGCCGAGGAGCGCTTCGCGCAGGTCGAACCCGACCCGGCGGTGCGTGGCTTCCTCCTCCAGAACCTCCGCCGGCAGGGCACGACGTGGTCCTGGCAGGCGAACCTCGAGCTTCTCGCGCGCGACGCCGCCCGGGGGAGGGGGTCGCGGATCGCGGACTTCCCCGACACCGGTGCCCCGGCATACGACGGACCGGTGGTGTGGCTGGTGGGTGAGGAGTCCGGCTACGTCACGGACACGGACACCGAGCAGATGCGCGCGCTCTTCCCCCGAGCACGGCCGGTCGTCGTCAAGGGGGTGGGGCACTGGGTTCACTCCGAGTCCCCCGACGTCGTCACCGAGACGCTTCGGCGGGTCCTGCGCCGGGTGGCCGCCGACGCCTGACGACTAGGGTCGGGCCATGGCTCGGGTCCTGCACCTCACCGGTCCTGTCCTCGTCGGCGCGAACGACGTGCGGTCCCAGGCGTGGGTCATCGGAGGGCGCATGACGTATGCCGCGCCGACCGGAGACCACGACGTCACGACGGTGCCCGGCTGGGTGCTTCCCGGCCTCGTGGACGCCCACAGCCACATCGGGCTGGACGCGCACGGCGCGACCGACGACGCGACGGCCGAGGCCCAGGCCCTCGCCGACCGCGAGGCCGGCGCCCTGCTGCTCCGCGACGCGGGGTCGCCCGCGGACACCCGCTGGGTCCAGGGGCGTGAGGACCTCCCGCGCCTGGTCCGTGCCGGGCGGCACATCGCCCGGACGCGCCGCTACATCCGCAACTACGCCTGGGAGGTCGAGCCGGACCGGCTGGTCGACCAGGTGCGGATCGAGGCCCGGTCGGGCGACGGCTGGGTCAAGCTCGTCGGGGACTGGATCGACCGCGACACCGGGGACCTCTCTCCATGCTGGCCGGCCGACGTGCTGGTGCAGGCCGTGGCGGCTGCGCACGAGGAGGGTGCCCGGGTCACCGCGCACTGCTTCGGGGAGCAGTCCCTGCGTGACCTCGCGGGCGCTGGCACCGACTGCGTGGAGCACGCGTGCGGCCTCGACGACGGCACCCTCAGGTCCTTCGCGGCGCAGGGCATCGCCATCGTTCCGACCCTCGTCAACATCGACACCTTCCCCCGGATCGTCGAGTCCGCCCGCGACAAGTTCCCCGACTACCACCGGCACATGCTCGACCTGCACGAGCGCCGCTACGAGACGATCGCCGCGGCGCGCGAGGCGGGCATCCCGGTGTACGTCGGCACGGACGCGGGGGGTTCGCTGCCCCACGGGTTGGTGGCCACCGAGGTGGCCCACCTCGGGCACGCCGGCTTCACCACCGATGAGGCGCTGCACGCGGCCTGCTGGGGTGCTCGGGACTGGTTGGGATGGCCGGGTCTGGAGGAGGGGGACGAGGCCGACCTCGTCGTCTACCCCGAGGACCCGCGCGACGACCTGGCCGTGCTCGCCGTCCCCCAGCTGGTCGTCCTTCGCGGCCGCGTCCACGCCGCCTGACCGCCAACGTCTCGCCAGCGTCGTCCTGCGGCGGCGCCCTCCCACATGCCGAGACATAAGGGACAGTTATTTGACCGATAACGTCTCGGTATACAAACTCCTGCCTAGCGCATAGGAAATGCGCCGCCGGATGGGACTCACCCACCGGGGACACACACAGGAGCAGAGCAACCATGACCAGACACCGCACCGCCCTCGCCACCGTCGCCCTCGGCGCGTCGATGGTGATGGGTGCCTGTGCCGGTGGTGGCGCGAGCGATGCGGTGGGTGCAGCGGCCGATGTGCAGCCGGCTGCCGCGCAAGGCACGGTCAACCTGTTCGCCTACGCGGTGCCGAAGGTCGGCTACGACGCGCTGATCCCCGCCTTCCAGGCCACCGAGGCCGGCAAGGGAGTGCAGTTCCAGCAGTCCTACGGAGCCTCCGGGGACCAGTCGCGCAAGGTCGAAGCAGGAGCCGAGGCCGACTTCGTCAACTTCTCGGTGGAGCCGGACATCACCCGGCTGGTCAAGGCGGGCCTCGTCGATGCCGGGTGGAATGCGAACGAGCACAACGGCATCCCGTTCGGATCCGTGGTCACGATCGTCGTGCGGGAGGGCAACCCCAAGGGAATCCGCGACTGGGACGACCTCCTGAAGGACGGCGTGGAGGTCGTCACCCCCAACCCGTTCAGCTCCGGCTCGGCCAAATGGAACCTCCTCGCGCCGTACGCCACCAAGAGCAACGGGGGCCAGGACGTCGAGGCCGGGCTCTCCTACATCACCCAGCTCGTCGGCGACCACGTGAAGATCCAGCCGAAGTCCGGCCGCGAGGCGACCGAGGCGTTCCTCCAGGGCTCGGGTGACGTGCTGCTCAGCTACGAGAACGAGGCACTGTTCATCGAGCGCCAGGGTGACCCGGTCGAGCACGTGACGCCGCCGCACACCTTCAAGATCGAGAACCCGGCGGCCGTGCTCACCAAGGGCGAGAACGCCGAGGAGGCGAAGGCGTTCAACGACTTCCTGTACACGCCGCAGGCCCAGCGGCTGTGGGCCGAGGCCGGGTTCCGCCCGGTCGACCCCACTGTCGCAGCGGAGTTCACCGCCACGTTCCCGCAGCCGGAGAAGCTCTGGACCATCGCTGACCTCGGCGGATGGAAGCAGGTCGACTCGGCTCTCTTCGCAAAGGACGTCGGCTCCATCGCGAAGATCTACGACGCCGCCACCCAGTAGGAGACATGACCGCGATCACCCGTGCGCGCGAGGCGTTCGTCCCGACCTCCTCGCCCGCGACACCGTCGGCCGGCGCCCCTCCCTCCGCGGAGGGGGGCCGGCCGCGGCGCCCGACCGGCCGCGCCCTCGGGGTGGGCATCGTTGGCCTCTGGCTCAGCGTCATCGTCCTGCTCCCGCTGGCCGCCCTCACCGTCCACTCGCTCGACGAGGGCCTCGCCGGGTTCTGGGATGCCGTGAGCGCGCCGGTCGCGCTGGCCGCCATCCGCACGACCCTGCTCGTGTCGGCCGCAGTCGCATTCATCAACGCCATCATGGGGACGCTCGTCGCCTGGGTGCTCGTGCGCGACGACTTCGCGGGCAAGAGGTACGTCAACGCGCTCATCGACCTTCCGTTCGCCCTGCCGACGATCGTCGCGAGCATCGTGCTGCTGTCCCTCTACGGCCCGAACAGCCCGATCGGGGTGCACCTCAACGCGACCCGCTGGGGGCTGGCGGTGGCGCTGGCCTTCGTCACCCTGCCGTTCGTCGTGCGCTCGGTGCAGCCGGTGCTTCTCGAGCTCGACCGCGACGTCGAGGAGGCCGCGGCATCCCTCGGCGCGTCGAACGCGACGACGTTCTGGCGGGTGGTCCTGCCCACCCTTTCCCCCGCGATCATCAGCGGCGCCGGTCTGGCGTTCGCCCGCGCCGTGGGTGAGTACGGGTCCGTCGTGCTCATCGGCGGCAACATCCCGCGTGAGACGCAGGTCGTGTCGCAGTACATCCAGCAGCAGATCGAGATCGACCGCCCGGCCAACGCCGCCGCGGTGTCGGTGGCGCTCCTCGGCATCTCGTTCGTCACCCTCTTCCTGCTGCGCCTGTGGGGAAGCCGTGCGCAGCGACGCGAGGAGCGCACCGCATGAGACGACGACCCGCCGCCCCACCCTGACCCTCCGCGTGCTCGCCCTCACCTACGTCCTGGGTCTCCTCGCCCTGCCGATCCTCGTCATCCTCTACTGCACCTTCGAGCCGGGCCTGGGCGCCTTTCTCGACTCGATCCGCACTCCCGCGGCCATCGCGGCGCTCAACCTGTCACTCCTCATCGTCGCCATCGTCGTTCCGCTCAACGTCGTCTTCGGGGTCGTCACGGCGATCGGGCTCGTGCGCTGGCGGGTGCCCGGGCGCGGCCTGATCCAAGCCGTCGTCGACCTGCCGTTCGCGGTCTCCCCGATCGTGGTCGGGGTCTCGCTCATCATGCTGTGGGGCGCGACGGGGTGGTTCGGCGGCCTCGCGGGTTCGACCGGGGTGAAGGTGATCTTCGGCCTCCCCGGGATGGTGCTGGCCACCCTGTTCGTCACGCTCCCGTTCGTCGTGCGCGAGGTCGAGCCGGTGCTGCACGAGATCGGCACCGAGCAGGAGCAGGCCGCTGCGACCCTCGGGGCCTCCGGCTGGCAGACGTTCTGGCGGATCACCCTGCCCGCC